>NZ_JAHKRN010000071.1 GCF_019396385.1 Nonomuraea harbinensis
GGCCCGCCGCACGGTCGTGCGTCGGGCCGGCGTCGGTGAAGCTACTTGCCCGAGGCCTTCTTGCCGAAGCGCTTCTCGAAACGCGCCACCCGGCCGCCGGTGTCGAGGATCTTCTGCTTGCCGGTGTAGAAGGGGTGGCAGGCAGAGCAGACGTCGGCGTGGATCACGCCGTTCTTGGCGGTGCTGCGGGTGGTGAACGTGTTGCCGCAGGAGCAGGTCACCTGCGTCACGTGATAGTCAGGGTGGATGTCGCGCTTCATGGCTGTCCTTTCGGGTGCGGTCGCCGGGTCGCCAGACAAGGTGCGACGGAGCGCAGGGGCGGGAGCCGGTACCGCGAAAATCGGTCAGCTACCAGTGTGCCAGATCCTTCAACCGTCCAGCGCCGCCAGGCATTCCACCCGATCTTGATGACGACCCGCGCCGCCGGTCACACTAGGCTCCCGCACATCATCGATCGGACGGGGGACGTCATCAGATGACAGGCAGGGCACGGTCGCTGCTCGCGGCCGTCACGGGGGCGGCGATGCTCCTCACGGGCACGGGGGTGCCGTCCGCGCAGGCCGGCACCCGGTACGGGCAGGTCTCCACGGTCCCGGACTTCACGGGGGAGGTCCAGGCGGTCGCGTACGTGCCCGCCCACGCCGACGCGGAGGCCAGGGCGACGCTCAAACTGAGGGACCCGGCCACGGTCGAGCGCGTCACCGGCTGGATCGTGCCGCCGGGCAAGCAGCGGCGCCGGGTCACGTTCGACCTCAGGCCCGGCTCGGCCACCGTCACCGGGAAGTGGACCGTCGCGCCCGGCGACCCGGCGGGCGCGTGGCGGCTGACCGCCGAGGTCACGCGCGGCGGCGCCCCGCGGGCCAACGACCTCACCGTGCAGGTCGCCGCCAGGCAGGCCATCACCGGGGCGACGGTCAGCCCCTCCCCCGTCAAGCTGGTCAGGGGCAAGGACGTCAAGGTGAGCGTCGAGGTCAAGGTCAAGGGCTCGGAGACGGTCACGGCCAAGCTGGTCGCCGAGAGCTCCACCGCCTACTACGACCTCGGCACCCTCTCCAGGGAGTCGAACGGCGTCCACCGCGGCGTCACGTACTTCGGCGACCACAGCCCGCCCGGCGAGTGGACGCTGCAGGTGCACGCCACCCGCGGCGGCGAGACGCTGAGGAGCCTGCTCTCCTTCACCGTCACGAAACCCGCCGCCGGCACCCCGGCCAAGGCCGGCGCCAGGGTCACCGTCGGCGTGCCGAAGCGAGTCGGCAAGGGCCGGTGGTTCCGCGTGCACGGCAAGGTGTACCGCGACGGCAGGCCGTACAAGCGCAAGAAGGTCCGCATCTTCTTCAAGGCCGTGGGCGCCGCGAAGTATCGCCTCGCCGGCTACGCGACCACCAACTCCACCGGCCGCTACACCAGGTCCTTCAAGGCCCGCAGGGACGGCTACTACCAGGTGAAGTCGGCCGGCACGAGCAGGACCAGCGCCGCGCTGTCGCCGCAGCGGCTCGTGGACGTCCGCTAGAGACGGAACGGGCGGCGGGGTCGCCCCCGCCGCCCGTCGCGCGTCAGCCGCTAGTCGCGGTCGTTGTTGACCGTGGTCTTCTGCACCTGGAGCAGGAACTCCGCGTTGGACTTGGTCTCCTTCATGCGGTCAAGGAGCAGCTCCAGCGCCTGCTGCATGTCGAGCGCGTGCAGCACCCGGCGCAGCTTCCAGACGATCTGGAGCTCTTCCCTCGCCATGAGGATCTCTTCCTTACGGGTGCCGGACGCGTCGACGTCCACCGCGGGGAAGATGCGCTTGTCGGCCAGGGACCGGTTGAGCTTGAGCTCCATGTTGCCGGTGCCCTTGAACTCCTCGAAGATGACCTCGTCCATCTTGGACCCGGTCTCGACCAGGGCCGTGGCGAGGATCGTCAGCGAGCCGCCGTTCTCGATGTTGCGGGCCGCGCCGAAGAAGCGCTTGGGCGGGTAGAGGGCGGTGGAGTCGACACCACCCGACAGGATGCGCCCGGACGCCGGGGCCGCCAGGTTGTAGGCACGGCCGAGGCGGGTGATCGAGTCGAGCAGGACGACCACGTCATGGCCGAGTTCCACCAGGCGCTTCGCGCGCTCGATCGCCAGCTCCGCGACCGTGGTGTGATCTTCGGCGGGACGGTCGAAGGTCGAGTGGATGACCTCGCCCTTGACCGAACGCTGCATGTCGGTGACCTCTTCAGGCCGCTCGTCGACGAGGACGACCATGAGGTGGCACTCGGGGTTGTTGTGGGTGATCGCGTTGGCGATCGCCTGCAGCACCATCGTCTTGCCGGCCTTCGGCGGCGAGACGATGAGACCGCGCTGGCCCTTGCCGATCGGGGAGACGAGGTCGATGATCCGCGTGGTGAGGATGTTCGGCTCGGTCTCCAGGCGCAGGCGCTCCTGCGGGTAGAGCGGGGTCAGCTTGTTGAAGTCGGGCCGGTTGCGGGCCTGCTCCGGGTCCATGCCGTTGACGGTGTCGAGGCGGACCAGGGCGTTGAACTTCTCGCGTCGCTCGCCATCGCGCGGCTGGCGCACGGCTCCGGTGACGACGTCGCCCTTGCGCAGGCCGTTACGGCGGATCTGGGCGAGCGAGACGTACACGTCGTTGCTGCCCGGCAGGTAGCCGCTGGTGCGCACGAAGGCGTAGTTGTCGAGGATGTCGAGTATGCCGGCGATCGGGATGAGGACGTCGTCCTCGCCGATCACGGGCTCGCTGCTGTCGAAGCGGTCACGGCCGCGACCGCGGTTGCGCTCCCTGAACCGGCCCCGGCGGCCACGGCCACCGCGGTCGTCGTCGCCGTCGCCCCGCTGGTCGCCCCCGCGCTGGTCGCCCCCGCGCTGGTCACTGCCACGCTGGTCGCCCCCGCGCTGGTCACTGCCACGCTGGTCGCCCCCGCGCTGGTCACTACCCCGCTGGTCGCCTCGGCTGCCCGAGTCGGCGACGCGCTGGTCGCCGCCACGGTCGCCGCCGCGGTCACTGCCACGGTCGCCACGGTCGCCACGGTCGCCGCGGTCGTTGCCGCGTTCGCGGCGCTCGCCACGGCTGCGGCGCTCGCGCCGGCTCTCACCGCGCTCGCCACGGGAGTCGCCCTGATGGGCGTCCGCAGCGGGCTGCGCGGGCTGCTCGACGACGGGCTCGGCCGGAGCCGCGACGGGCTCGGCGGGCGCGGTCACGGCGGCCGCGGCGGCCACTGGCTCGGCGGCCTGCGGAGCGGGCTCTTCGGCGGTCTTGGCGCGGGAGCGTTCCCTGCGCGTCCGGGTGGGTCGCTCCGTGGCGGGCGCCGCGTCGGCCGCGGCGGGTGCCTCGGCGGCGGGAGCCGCCGCGCCTTCTCCGGAACCGCCACCCTGCTTCTCCTGGATGGCCGCGATGAGCTGGCTCTTCCGCATCCGCCCGGTCCCGCTGATGCCCAGCTCAGCAGCCATCTTCTGCAGCTCGGGCAGCACCTTGGCCGACAGGCCCGTGCCGGAGCGACGCGCGCGGGGCTTGGCCGCGGCGCGAGTGGGGGTGTCGCCGGACGCCGCAGATGTGCCTGTTGCGTCGGAGAGGAGTTCGGTGGTGTCGCTCAACTAAAAGGTCCTTCCCAGGGGTCGGGCCCCGGCTTCGTTCGACCGGGCGTCCCGGAGGTGCTTGCGATCCGGCGGGACAGACCGGGTCGGGGTGCACGTTTGCGATCTTCGGCCGCCGCTGGGGACGGTCGCCACTCTTGGCGAGGGGCTCGTCCAGGCCGCCACAGGACGGTGGCGCGTGGATGACACCCCCCAGATTGCTGCCGACAACCAGATGTCGAGGTGATCGAACGCGCGAGTCCCCGTCGTCGCCACCTCACGTCGGGCCAACCGGGTGTGGGCCAACCGGAGGCGACGGATTCCGGGGAGACAGCCGCGCTGCTCACGCCTCGCGACGTGAAGCATGATGCAACGATGTGTGGCTGACAAGCACGCACCCAACAAGGGGGCACCTGGTGCGGCTATCAGCCTAACATCACCAGCGCACACGGCTATTCCCTGAAGGTCTAGAGAGGCATCAGCGTGTCTCGGGGAACTGAACGTTCGCACCAACTGGGTCGACGTCCATTAGCTGGATGTGCCAGTCACTACCCACTTCTGGCGCGATCAAATCCTGCGAATCCGATGTCGAAAACGCAAGGACCGTGGGACCCGCTCCCGAAACGACGGCGGGCACGCCCACTGCACGGAGCCGTTCTACCAGATCCGCGCTCTCCAGCATGGCAGGCGCGCGGTAGGGCTGGTGCAGACGATCCTCGGTGGCGGCGAGCAGCAGCTCCCGATCCGGACGTCGGGTCAGCGCCGCGATCAGCAACGCGGCCCGGCCGGTGTTGAAGGAGGCGTCCTTGTGGGGCACGTCCTTCGGCAGCAACCCCCGAGCGGTCTCCGTGTCCAGTCGTACCGGTGGAACGATCGCGACGGGGCGGATGCCCGCGTCGGGCGTCAGCTTCACCATACGTGGTGCTCCGTCATGCTCGCTCCATGCGATCGTCAGGCCGCCGGCCAGGCACGGAGCGACGTTGTCGGGGTGGCCTTCGATCTCGGTGGCGAGCGCGTACACCGCGTCGTCGCTCAGCCCGCCGCCGCCCAGCGCCCGCGCGGCCAGGATGCCCGCGCAGATGGCGCCGGACGAGCTGCCGAGCCCGCGCGCGTGCGGGATCCGGTTACGGCACCGCAGCCGGATCCCGGCCGGCTGGGGGACGCCCATCCGGTCGAACGTCCTGCGCATCACCCTGACGATCAGGTTGCCCTCGCCGGTGTCGACCGTCCCCGCGCCCTCGCCCTCGACGGCCACCGTCACGCCGGGCTCGTCGGTGAGCGTGGCCTCGACGTGGTCGTACAGCGTCAGCGCCAGCCCGAGCGTGTCGAACCCCGGCCCGAGATTGGCGGACGTGGCGGGCACGCGTACCTCGACGGTGCTCATTTCTCACCTTTCCCCGCGGACCACGCGGCCCCCGGAACGCGAAGGCTCTTCATGCCTCTCGCACGCACATCCCCGTCATGCCATCCCTCTTCTCCCGCGACCGCCACCCGGACGCGGGAGCACAATGCCGCGCAAGGGTCAGGCCAGGCTGAGCGCCGAGGCGGCGGCGTGGACGTCGATGGGGATGGTGATCGGGGCGGGCGCGCCGGAGATGGCCCAGTCGGGGTCCTTGAGCCCGTTGCCCGTGACGGTGCAGACGATCCGCTGCCCCGGGTCGACGAGGCCCTCGGCGTGCGCCTGGAGCAGGCCCGCCACGCTGGCCGCCGAGGCCAGCTCGACGAAGACGCCCTCTTCCTGGGCCAGCAGCTTGTAGGCGGCCGCGATCTGCCGGTCGGTCACCTTGTGGATCAGGCCGCCGGACTCGTCTCTGGCGGCCGTGGCGAGCTGCCAGGAGGCGGGGTTGCCGATGCGGATGGCGGTGGCGATGGTGTGCGGGTGGGACACGGGTGCGCCGTCGACGATGGGCGCGGCGCCGCTGGCCTGGAAGCCGAACATGCGCGGCCGCCCGGCGGCCAGGCCGTCCGCGGCGTACTCCTGGTAGCCCATCCAGTAGGCGGAGATGTTGCCCGCGTTGCCCACCGGGATGCAGTGGATGTCGGGGGCGTCGCCGAGCGCGTCGACGATCTCGAAGGCGGCCGTCTTCTGTCCCTGGAGGCGGAACGGGTTGACGGAGTTGACCAGCGCGATCGGGTAGTTGGACGACAGCTTGCGCGTCATCTCCAGGCAGTCGTCGAACGATCCCTCGACCTGCAGCAGCGTCGCGCCGTGGACGAGCGCCTGGGCGAGCTTGCCCATCGCGATCTTGCCGCGCGGCACCAGGACGGCGCAGGTGAGACCGGCGCGCACGGCGTAGGCGGCGGCCGAGGCGGAGGTGTTGCCGGTGGAGGCGCAGATGACGGCCTTGGCGCCCTCTTCCACGGCCTTGCTGATGGCCATGGTCATGCCGCGGTCCTTGAAGCTGCCGGTCGGGTTGGCGCCCTCGACCTTGAGGTAGACGTCGCATCCCGTCAGGGCGGAGACGCGGTGCGCGGGCACCAGCGGCGTGCCGCCTTCGAGCAGCGTGATGACGGGCGTCTTGGGGGTGACCGGAAGACGCTCGCGGTACTCCTCGATGAGGCCACGCCAGGACCTGCTCATGCTTGACTCCCTACCTGCGATGTTCCGCACCGAGTGTACGGGGTGGGCGGGGTGTGCGTGCTGAGCGGGGGCGAGCTGTCAAGACCTGACAAGCGGGGTCGCGCAACGTCATTATTCAGCAAATTCCCAGCATCTCCCGATAGGGTCTCGCCAGGGGGTCATCCACATGAACGCGCGTCCTGCTTTGCCGCAGAACGACTATTCGGCCTTGCTGCCACCCGAGCTGGGTTGCTGGTCTCCGGCACTGTCCGTGAGCGTGGTGATACCCGCGCACGGGGGGCCGCACCTGGAGCTGACGCTCGCCGCGCTGGCGGCGCAGACGTACCCGGGCCACCTCATGGAGGTCCTGGTCGTCGACGACGGCAGCGAGCCGCCCATCGTGCTGCCGGAGATCCGCCCGGCCGACACCAGGATCGTGCGGCCGGAGTGCGGCTGGGGCATCTCCAACGCCGTCAACACCGGCGTCAAGGCCGCCGACGGCGCGATCATCCAGCGGCTCGACGCGGACATGGTGCCCTGCCGTGAGCACATCGAGGCGATGGCCCGCTGGCACCACGTGACCGACTACCTGGTCACGATCGGCATGAAGAGGTTCGTCGAGGCGCCGCCGCTCACCGCCCGCGAGGTGTTCGGCGCCCGGCGCCTGGACGAGCTGTTCGACCTGGACGCGGCGGTGGCCAGTTCGACCGAGGCGACGATCGCCAAGACCGACGGGCTGCGCAAGAGCCGCAACCCGTACCACGTGTGCACGGGGCCGACGGTCGCCATGCCGCGCGAGGTGTTCCACGCAGTCGGCGGACTGGACCCGAACGTGCTGCGGGGCGAGGACACCGAGTTCGCCTACCGGCTGGCGATGCACGGCGTGGTCTTCGTGCCGGAGACGCGGGCGCGGGCCGTCCATCTGGGGCTGCCCGCGCAGCACCGCGACAGGGAGCGCGCCGTGCGGGCCGTCGAGCCGTACCTGGCGCACCGCGTCCCGCTCCGGCGTGACCTGCGCAAGGACCGCGGGCGGCGGTGGCTGGTGCCGTACGTGGAGGTGGTGCTGGACGTCACGGGCGCCGCGGAGGCGGACGTGCGGCGCGCGGTCTCGGCGGCGCTCGACGGCAAGCTGCACGACGTGGTGGTGACGCTGGTCGGGCCGTGGTCCCGGCTGCGCGAGGGACGGCGGTCCGTGCTGGCGGACCCGCACTTCGACCTGCGGCTGATGCGCGACCTGTTCGGCCACGACGACCGGATCAGGCTCATCGACGAGGCCGCGCCGACACCCGCGCCGATCCCCTTCCGTTACCGGGGGCCGGTGGAGGTGCCGCTGCACCGGGTCACGCTGGAGCGGATGATCGAGACGGTGCAGAAGGACCTGACGGGCGTGCTGGTCGTGGACCTGCCGGACGGCCGCGAGGCCCGGCTGGAGCGCACCTCCGCGCTGGGCCGCGCCCTGCTCCTGTCGGGTCCCTGCGAGGACCCGGACGCGGTCGTCGGCACCACCCACGGAGTACGCCGCGTCTCCCCCGACCGTTACTGGCCGCAGCCGAAGGAACAGCCGCCGGCCCCGGTCACCATCCCGGCCCCGGCGGCTCCCGGCCCCGACCGCACCCTCCTGGGCCGCCTCAGATCCGCCCTGCGTCCCGACTGACGTACGAGGGAGGCGCCTACTTGCGGAGGGCGCGTTTGACGCGGGCGGAGAAGGCCGTGCGGAGAGTCTGCCGGCTGCGGTCGGCGGCGGACAGGTCGCGGCGCAGGCCCGCCGCCTCCTTGCGGAGCGTGGCGATCTCCCGGCGGTACTCGACGGCGCTCTTGCGCCACTTGCCCGCCTCGTCGCGCCACCTGGCCACCTCGCCCCGCAGCCGCTCGGTCTCCTTGGCCAGCCGCTCCGCCTCCGCCTGGGCCGCGACCCGGGCCCGGTAGGCGCTGCGGCGGCCCTGCGGCGCCGGCTGTTCGCCGGCGAAACCGCAGCTCTCACCGGACACCCAGACGATGCCGGACACCTCGTCCACCACGTCGTCGAGGTCCTCGCCGGGACCGGCGAGCAGGCGGGCCCTGGCGAAGGACGCGGCGCGTTCGAGCCGGGCGGACACCACCCCGTCCGGCGTCTCGTCGAGCAGGATGTTGATCAGCCCGAGCCCTTCGGTGCGCGCCCGTTCGAGCAGCGCGGCCACGGAGTCCTCGCCGGGCGCCCAGCCGGGCGGCAGCCGCAGCACGTACGGCACGGCCGGGTCGACGCGGTCGTCGGCGGCCAGCCGCACCCGGCTCTCGTACGCGTAGTGCCCGCGGACCAGCTCCAGCTCCAGGTTCGGGTCCCGGAGCGGGGCGCGGCGGTCGCGTTCGAGCGTGTCCCAGGGCCCGACGAGCACCACGCGCAGGTCGTGCGCCGTGCCCGCCAGCAGCGCGTCCACGGTGGCGCGCACGGTGTCGTACCCGGCGGTCCCGTCGACCAGGACCTCCAGGTACGGGATCTTCCACGTGCGGCCCGGATGGCGGCGCAGCCAGCGGTAGGCGGGGATGCGGTCGCCGATGAACGCGTAGCTGACCCGGTCGATGCGCTCCTTGTGGCGCATCCGCATGGTGGGGCCGAGATGGTAGGCGCGGGCTTCCGGTTCGGGCACGAACACGGCCCCCGCCTGCATGAGCCGGTAGCCCATCTCGGTGTCCTGGCCGAGGACGAGGTCGCCGTCCATGGGCCCGGCGGCCTCGATCAGCCGGGCGCTGACGGAGGTGGCGCCGCCGACGTGCAGGCTGAAGGGGCGCTCGCCGTTGTCGGTCAGCCCGTCGGTCCGCTCGACCAGGCGGACGATCCAGGCGTGCGGCTCGGCCGGCTCGAAGTACGCCTCCATGTCGTCGGGCAGCTTCTCGGGCAGCGGGGACTCGGAGAAGCGGATGTAGCCGGTGACGGCGAGGTACGGGGCCGCGTGGTGCCAGCGCATGTGCGCCGTGATCGCGCCGGCGGTCGGCACCACGTCGGAGTCGAGCCAGTGGATGACGTCGCCCGTGGCCTCGGCCAGCCCGGCGTTGCGCGCGCTGCCGCGGCCGGGGGTCTCGCAGCGGATCAGCCGGGTGTCCGGCGGGCAGTCGGCGGGCAGCCGCAGGGGCGGGTCGCTGCCGTTGTCGACGACGATGACCTCGGTCAGACCGGCCGGGTAGGTCTGCCTGGCGAGCCCGGCGAGCACCAGGTCGAGCTTGTCCTGGGCGCCGTAGGCGGGGATGACCACGCTCACCCGCAGCTCCGGCTCGAAGTCCGCGGCGGGCCGGATCGGGCGGTAGTCGTTGTTGCGTACCCTCATGCCGCTTCCATCAGCAGGCTGGGACGGAAGCCGTGCCACTGGTTGGCCGCGACCTTGACGAAGTGGGCCAGCGGCAGCTGCCAGGTGTGCTGCTCGCTCAGCCCGCGGCGCAGCACGTACCCGAGCCCGTGGGTGCGGTACACCCGCGCGCCGAGGCCGGTCGCCGCCTTGAGAAACTCCCGATCCACTGCCGAATGCAAGGCAGGAAACCCCCCTATTTCCTGAAATTTCTCCCGGGACAGCAAGATCGTCCCGCCCGCTATGTGATCCGCCCACACCTCGCTCGGGTACGAGGCCCCGCTCGCGAAGGTCGTGCGCCTGATCGTCAGGTTGAGCGGCTCCAGATAGAAGAACTCGCCCGTCACGCCGACCACGTCGGCCCCCGAATAGGCGGCGGCCATGAGCAGATCGGAAAGGTGGCAGGGACCGTACCAGTCGTCGTCGTCCCACTTGGTGACGTAGTCGCCGCCGGCCCGGGCGGCGGCCCGGTTCAGCACCTCGCCGAACGGGACCCCGGCGTCCGCCTCCACCCAGCTCACCGGCAGCGGGCAGCCCTCGACGGCCTCCCGCACCCGCTCGAACGCGACCCCGTGCAGCCCGAGCACCACCTCGGCCCGCACCCCGCGCTGGCGCGCCATCTGGCCCAGCGCGGAGGCGACGTACTCCGGCCGTTTGGTCGCCATCACCACGCTGACCAGCGGCTGCGCGGGCCGGCGAGGCGCGGCCAGGCGGCGCAGGCGGATGCTGTGCTCCTCGCGCCGCAGGTCGGCCAGGCACCGCGCGGTGCCGTCGGGCTCGTGCGCCAGCCAGGAGTGGTCGGTGAGCGGCTCCCGCAGTTCCTCCGGCACCCACGAGGGCGCCCCGGACGACGTCAGCGGCACGCCGGCGGCGGCCATGCGCATGACGCCGTCGAGCGGCACCCGCTCTTCGGGCCATGCGACTTCGAGCCCGCGCAGCGCCCGCAGCGCCGCCTCCCCGGGCTCCTCCTGCCCGTCCACGACCCATTCGCCGTCACGCCAGAGCAGGCGGGCGAGCCCTTTCTCCGGCGTGCGCGCGAAACCGCATGGGGTGAGGGACATCGATGCTGCTCCTGAGGACCGGAAACTCGACCGGCGCCTACCTTACGCCGCTTCTTACACAAGCGGACTCATCCGGTGTTCTTTCCCGGAAACCCCGAAGGCTGGTCACAGCACTCATTCAGCATCTTCTACGCGTAGTTACATTTCCCGCAGAAGATCACGGGTAGTGTACGAAATCATCCCGTGATCAGCTCTTCACGATCACGGGATGAAAACGGTGATTCGCGGTTACTCGTCGCCCTCGACGCGCATCACGCTGGCGACGGCCCGGACGATGTCGAGCTCGCGCAGCCCCTCCATCGTCGCCGAGAGCGCCGCGTCGGTGGCCCGGTGGGTGACGATGACGAGCTGGGCGTCGTCGCCGTGGCCCTCCTGGCGCACCGTCTGGATGGACACGTCGTGCTTGGCGAACAGCTCCGCCACCCGGGCCAGGACACCCGGCTTGTCGGCGACGTCCAGCGCGACGTGGCAGCGGGTGACGGTCTCGCCCATGGGATGCACGCGCAGCGACGCGTAGGTCGACTCCTGCGGCCCGCGGGCGCCGGCCAGCCGGTTGCGGCCGACGGCCACCAGGTCGCCGAGCACGGCCGAGGCCGTGGGGGCGCCGCCCGCGCCCTTGCCGTAGAACATGAGCTGGCCCGCCGACTCGGCCTCGACGAAGACCGCGTTGTAGGCCTCGCGCACCCCGGCCAGCGGATGGGACCTGGGGATCATGGCGGGGTGGACGCGGACGCCGATGGAGCGGCCGTCGTCGGAGCGGGCGCAGATGGCCAGCAGCTTGATGACGTAGCCCATGTCCTTGGCGGAGGCCACGTCGGTGGCGGTGATCTCGGTGATGCCCTCGCGGTGGACCTGCTCGGCGGTGACCCGGCTGTGGAAGGCGAGGCTCGCCAGGATGGCGGCCTTGGCCGCGGCGTCGAAGCCCTCGACGTCGGCGGTGGGGTCGGCCTCCGCGTAGCCGAGGGTCTGGGCCTCCTCCAGGGCGTCGGTGAAGGACGCGCCGGTCGAGTCCATCTTGTCGAGGATGTAGTTGGTGGTGCCGTTGACGATGCCGAGCACGCGGTTGACGCGGTCACCGGCCAGCGACTCGCGCAGTGGCCGCAGCAGCGGGATCGCCCCGGCCACGCTCGCCTCGAAGTAGAGGTCGCCGCCGCCGGCCCTGGCCGCTTCGTACAGGCTCGCGCCGTCTTCGGCCAGCAACGCCTTGTTGGCGGTGACGACGGACTTGCCGCGGGTCAGCGCGGCGGTGATGAGCGAGCGGGCGGGCTCGATGCCGCCGATGACCTCGATGACGATGTCGACGTCGTCGCGGGTGACGAGCGACTCGGCGTCGGTGGTGAACAGGCCGGGGTCGACCTCCACGTCGCGTTTGCGGCCCAGACGGCGCACGGCGACGCCGGCGATCTCGAACGGGGCGCCGACGCGGGCGGCGAGGTCGTCGTGCTGCTCGTGCATGAGCCGGATGACCTGGGAGCCGACCACTCCACAGCCCAGCAGGGCCACCTTCAACGGTTTCACAGCTGCCCCCTCAACAGGTCGTCCTCGGTCTCGCCCCGCACGATCACCCGGGACCGGCCGTCGGAGACGGCGACCACGGCAGGTTTGGGCAGGTAGTTGTAGTTGTTGGCCAGGGAACGGCAGTAGGCGCCGGTGGCGGCGACCGCCACCAGGTCGCCGGGCACCAGGTCGGCCGGCAGGTAGCAGTCGCGCACGATCATGTCGCCGCTCTCGCAGTGCTTGCCGACGACGCGGCTCAGCATGGGCGCGGCGTCGCTCTCACGGCTGGCCAGCACGACGGTGTATTCGGCGCCGTAGAGTGCGGTGCGGACGTTGTCGCTCATGCCGCCGTCGATGCTCACGTACGTGCGCAGCCCCTCGACGTCCTTGACCGTGCCGACCTCGTACAGGGTGATGCCGCCGGTGCCGACGATGGCGCGGCCGGGCTCGACGGTGAGGCGGGGCACGGGCAGCCCGGCGTCGGTGCAGACCTTGCGCACGATCTCGCGCAGGCTGTCGGCGATGGTCTTGACGTCGAGCGCCTCGTCGCCCTCGACGTAGGCGATGCCGTAGCCGCCGCCGAGGTCGAGCTCGGGCAGCACGACGCCGTGCTCCTCCTTGATCTGCACGAGCAGCGCGGTGAGGCGGCGGGCGGCCACCTCGAACCCGGCCGTGTCGACGATCTGGGACCCGATGTGGGAGTGGAGGCCGACCAGCTCCAGCGACGGCAGCTCCAGGACGCGGCGCACGGCCTCGGCGGCGGCGCCGGAGCTCAGCGACAGGCCGAACTTCTGGTCGTCGTGGGCGGTGGCGATGAACTCGTGGGTGTGCGCCTCGACGCCGGTGGTCACCCGGATCATGACCTTGGGCCGCTTGCCGAGCTCGGCGGCGAAGTAGCCGAGCCGGGCGATCTCCTCGTAGGAGTCGACCACGACGTGGCCGACGCCGACCTCCAGGGCCCGCCTCAGCTCGGCCGACGACTTGTTGTTGCCGTGGAGGGTGATGCGCTCGGCGGGGAAGCCGACGCTCAGCGCCACGGCCAGCTCGCCCCCGCTGGCCACGTCGAGGCCGAGCCCCTCGTCCTGCAGCCAGCGGACCATCTCCTTGCACAGGAAGGCCTTGCCCGCGTAGTGGACGTCGGAGCCGGCGAAGGCGGTGACGTAGTCGCGCATGCGCGAGCGCACGTCGTCCTCGTCGAGGACGTACAGCGGGGTGCCGTACTCGCGGGCCAGATCGCGTATGTCCAGCCCGCCGATCGTGAGCGCGCCGTCGGCCCGGCCGGCCGTTCGCGGCCAGATCGCGGGGTTGATCCGGTTGAGGTCGGCGGGCGCCAGCGGAGGGCGCTCGTGGGGCGGCGGCTCGGCGTGCCGGTCCCCGGCTGGGTGGGCGAATCGACTCACCCGATCGAGGCTATCGGAACGGCCCGTCTGCCCGTGCCGGGTGCTCACCTATCGAGACACGATCATGGGCCGACAGGCGAAGATTTTACGTCTTTTTACTGTTTCGCCGGATATATCTTAGATGCGATCCGGTCCCGCCAGCACGCTCTCCACCGCCGCCGCCAGCCGCACCCGCGCGGTGTGCACCGGCCGCGGCGGCGCGTCTCCCATCGGCACCGCGGGGGCGCGCTCGTGCGCGTCGTGGTACGCCAGCGCCAGCCGCACCTGGTAGGCGTCCCAGCCCGGGTCCCTGCTCGCCGCCCGTCCCGGCAGCTCGGCCAGCACCCGCAGGACTTTCCTGTCGTACGGGGACTCCAGCAGGCCGGGCCGGAAGCCGGTCTCCGGGACGCCCAGGTCGCGCGCCCACCGTCGCACGCCCGCCGCCCGCGCGTGCCCGTACCGGACCACGAACCCGGGGTTCTCCCACGTACGGGGGAAGTCCGGCCAGGCGGGCTCCGGCAGCGCGGGAGGTTCGAAGTCGTCCAGGAGCGCCCCCGGCACGGCCACCACGACCCGCACGAACCCGCCGGGCAGCGCCTCGGCCCCGGTCACGCCCGGCAGCGGCCGCAGCCGCGCGGCCAGATCCTCCGCCGGCGCCCCGCTCCGCAGCGCGGCGGGCGAGACGTAGGCCGCCTCCCGCTCCCACGTGCCGTCAGGGACCGGCGGCTCCCCGAGCACCTCCGCCAGCCGCGCGATCACCGGGACCCCCGCCGGCGCATGGTCAGATGAGGGCGTGCGGCTCGGCGGAGCCGTACTCCACGAGGTGGGCGGCGCCGAGGAGCCAGCGGTCCTCGTCGCGCACCCGGACGTAGCCGAACCGGTCGGCGGCGAACACCTTGACGCCGTCCTGGCGGCACTGGCGCATCAGCACCTCGTCCCAGCCGTCGGTGAGGTCGGCGAAGCCCAGCTCGCGCAGCGGGTTGCGGCGGGCGAGCAGGGTCGCGCCGGCGATCTCCGGCAGGTAGGAGTATTCGGCCTCCGGCTGCTTGAGCAGCGTGGCCTGCGGCTTGCGCAGATGGGCGTAGAAGGCGGCCTTGCCGACGATGTCGGCCGTCGTGAACAGGAAGGCGCGCCGCAGGTCGGACAGGTAGTGGGAGCCGTAGACGTCGCGCGGGTCCATGACCGCGACCAGGTCGGCCTCGCACAGGTCGAGCCCGCGCCCGAGCATCGCGCCGACGGTGAGCTCGGGACGGAGCGGCCGGTGGATCACGTCGGCGTCGGGCAGCACGTCGCGGGCGCGCTCCCCCGCCCCGGGCGGACCGAAGACGACGAGCTGGGCGACCCCGCTCTGCCTGGCGACCTGGGCCAGCGCGTGCTCCGTCCGCCCTGGCTCGGGGATGACGAGCAGGACAGAGGTGTCGAGGGTGGCGCGGGCGCTGGGCAGCCCGACCTTGTCGAGCAGCTCGTCGATCCGCTCCGTCATGGTGCCGCTGTCGTAGGCGCGCCGCAGCGCGACGTGCGCGCGGCGGGTGTCGGGGTCCGGCCCGATCGGGGTGCCGCAGGCGGCGATCTCGGCCAGGCGCCACATCGGCGTGCCCGGCGGGCAGTCGACGCCGGCCGGCCAGCGGTAGGAGGTCAGCACGTCGGGATAGGCCAGGTGACCCGGCAGCAACTGGTCGAGGGTGAGCACCCGGTCGATGCGTCCGCCGGACAGCGGCAGCGGGTTGTGCACCCGGGGCTGGACGCCGAACTGCAGGCGCGGCCAGCCGACGGTCAGGTCGGTGGTGAAGCGGTGCTCGAACAGCTCGGCGGAGGCGGCGTAGGCCGACACGTCGCCGTGGGTGTGCCAGAACACGGTGCGGATGCCGCGCTCGGCGCACCAGGCCAGCAGCGCCTTGAGCCCCTCGCCCGGCTCGCCCCGCAGCTCCTCGGCCCACGGCCCGGTCGCGACGGACTCGACCACGAGCAGGTGGGGCACCTCCAGCGGCAGCACCCTGGCGAAGTCGCGCGGCGTGAACCCGGTGGTCTGCCGCCACTCGTAGCGCAGCAGCGCCTCGGCGTGCGGCTCGGCGATCACCGCGGCGGTGATGTGGGGGCGGGTGTTGGGGCCGGTCGGCACCCGGAACGGCCTCAGCTTGAACGACTCGCCGGCGAGCGTGCGGGTCGTGGTGGTGGCCTGGAAGGCGGCGCCCGGCCGGTCGTCCTTGCGCTGGACGACGACGGGCTTGCGCTTGGGGGCGATGGGCCGCTTCACCGGCTTGGTGGCGCCCTTGAGCTCCTTGGCCAGCCGGACGGGGTTGCTCTTGCCGGTCTTGATCGCGTCGCCGAGCCTGCTCCAGCGCGCGACCTTGATCGACTTGAGCTTCCAGTTGGCAACCTCGGCCTGGTAGCGCTGCTCGGCCAGCTCCTTGCGGAGCTTGTCGGCGGCGGCGCGCTCGCGCTCCAGGTCTTCCTCGGCCCCCGTCAGCCGTTCGGCGAGCGCCTTGACCTCCTCCGCGTGCCGCTCGGCCTCGGCCAGCCTGCTCTGCGCCGCGTCCAGCAGCCTCGCCAGCTCGGCCGCGTGCTCGGCCTGCGCGACCGCTTCCCGCAGCGCCTTGCGCGTGCTCTCCAGCTCGGTGGACAACTGGACCTCCGTCTCTCAGCCCGGCAAAGGATACTCTTTTGCGGGAAGCGGCTCGAAGGGAAGAGATCCGGTGCAGTTCATCGTGCGGCCCTATGTCTGCGGCGGTCTCGGACGGATCGACAGCGCCCTCGTCGGCAAACTGTCCTCCGCCGGCCCTCGCGTGCGCCCCGCGCTCCAGACGGCCGAGGCGGCGCTGTTCAGCTCCGCCCCGCTGCCTCCCTACCAGCGTTCCGGCGAGGCGTTCGCGTTCTCCTGGGGAGAGCGCAGGCCGCCCGCCGCCCGCTCGGAACGGGCCGCCGACTGGATGGGGGTCGCCGAGACGTACGAGACGCCCGGCCTGATCGGCGACGGCCCGCGCACCACGCTGCACACCGGCGCGCTCGGGCTGGTCGACGTCTATTACGTACGGATCGGCGAGGCGGTCTACTTCTCGTCCCTGATCCAGCCCTTGATGGCCCTGGTGCCGCTGGAGATCGACTGGTCGGCCTGGGCGTCGATCCTGCGGGTGACGTTCCCGCTGGGCGAGGCGACTCCTTACCGGGAGATCAAGCGGCTGCCGGGCTCCAGCGCGCTGGTCTGGGACGGCGAGCGGCTGTCGACCGAGCGCAGGCTGCCGCGCTGGCTGCGCAGCGAGCCCTACGAGACGTGGGTCGGCGCGGGCGAGATCGTGGAGCTGCTGCACGACGTCTACAAGGACTACGACGGCCGCAAGCTGCTGGTGCCGATCAGCGGCGGCTACGACTCCCGGCTGCTGGGCAGCGTGGCCAAGGCCCGGGGGTTCGACGTGGAGTCGTGGACCACGAGCCCCGACGACGGCACCGACACCGACATCGCCTTCGCCAGGGCGATCACCGGCGAGCTGGGCATCCCGCACCGGGTGATCACCCAGGACGCGGCCTCGTACCCGGACGACGCCGCGGAGGTGGCGCGCAGGCTCGAATACCTGACGCCGCACCACGCGTGGTACGCCCCGTTCGCCAAGGAGGTCCACACGTCGGGCCGCATCCTGGTCGACGGGCTGGCGGGCGGTCCGCTGCTGAAGAACTTCATGGTCAGCGGCGCCGCCCTGGAGGCCACCAGCCAGGCCGAGCGGTCGGCGGCCGTGCTGGGCTCGCTCAGCCTCGGGGCGCCTTCGCAGCCGTTCCTGTCGGAGGCGGCCGGGGCGTGGATCGACGAGACGGTGCGCGAGCAGTTCGCGGCGGCCACCTCGATGCTCCACGGCCACCGGGCCGAGCTGCCGCTGTCGGTGCTCCACACCCGCACGGTGCGCGGCATCGCCCGCTCGGCGGTCAACATGGTGGGGCCTGAGGCGTCGTTCGCGGCGCCGTTCATCCACCCGGACTTCTTCGACGCGGCCCTGTCGGTGGGCGTGGCCCGCAAGGACAAGGGCCGCTTCTACCGCGAGGTGCTGCACGCCGCCGACCCGCGGGTGGCGGCGCTGCCCTCGACCAACGTGATCAAGCAGCCGCTGCGGCGGGTGGCGCTGCGCTCCACGGCCGCCCCCGCGCGCGACTACTCCCACCGGATGCTGCGGGTGGTCGCCACGCGGGTGCCCGGCCTGCTGTCGGATGAGCTGCACGCGCTGGTCGCCGACGGGCCCGACGCGCTGACCCGGTTCAACGGATGGAACGACCGGTTCTGGGTGCGCGGGCTGGTGCTTTTCGGTCTCTGGCTGAGTGACTTCGAAAACGACCTGGATGACCTCTCTGCCCCGTTCTAGTTACACCGAGAAGAACAGCCAGTAACATCACGGTTACGCAGGGATCTCCGGGGTATTACAGCTGGCACACCACAAGCGGGTTCCGGAAAGCCAACGGGCTGGTAGTGTTCGGCCCGTAAGCGCCGCACAAGCGGGCACCGGATCACAAATCCGGGCCTGTCAAGGGCATGGATTCGCAGGGATGACGACTCCACGCGGCGCGGTCACCAGATATGAACGCCGGGGTACCCGGTGACTTCGTCCTGCCCACATCTCCTTCTGTGAGCGACACATGATCAACGCATCCCCATCACCGGAGCCGGTGGCCGAGAACTTCATCTCGGAAGATCCGGCTTGGTACAAGCGGGCGGTGTTCTACGAGGTTCTCGTCCGGGGGTTCAAGGACTCCAACGGCGACGGCACCGGAGATCTTCGCGGCCTCGTCGAGAAGCTCGACTATCTCGAGTGGCTGGGCGTCGACTGCCTCTGGTTGTTGCCGCTCTACGAATCGCCGCTGCGCGACGGCGGCTACGACATCTCCGACTACATGAAGATCCTGCCGGACTTCGGGGATCTCGCCGATTTCATCCAACTGGTGGAGGCCGCCCACGAACGCGGCCTGCGGATCATCACCGACCTGGTGATGAACCACACCTCTGATCGGCATCCCTGGTTCCAGGCGTCCCGTCACGACCCTGAGGGCCCGTACGGCGACTTCTACGTCTGGTCGGACGAGCCGACGGGCTACCCCGACGCGCCGATCATCTTCGTCGGCGCCGAGGAGTCCAACTGGACCTGGGACCCTGTGCGCAAGCAGTACTACTGGCACCGGTTCTTCCATCACCAGCCGGATCTCAACTATGACAACCCGGCGGTGCAGGAGGCCATGCTGGAGGTGCTGCGCTTCTGGCTCGACCTGGGCATCGACGGGTTCCGGCTGGACGCGGTGCCGTACCTGTTCGAGCGGGAGGGCACCGCGTGCGCCGGCCTGCCGGAGACGCACGCCTACCTGAAGAAGGTCCGGGCCGAGGTCGACCGCCTCTACCCTGACCGGGTGCTGCTGGCCGAGGCCAACGGCTGGCCGGAGGACGTCGTCGAGTACTTCGGCGACCCGACGGTCGGCGGCGACGAGTGCCACATGGCCTTCCACTTCCCGCTGATGCCGCGCATCTACATGGCGGTGAAGAAGGAGACCCGGGAGCCGATCTCCGAGATCATGTCCCGTACGCCGAAGCTGCCGGACACCGCGCAGTGGGGCATCTTCCTCCGCAACCACGACGAGCTGACGCTCGAGACGGTGACCGAGGAAGAGCGCGACTACATGCACAGCGAGTACGCCAAGGACCCGCGGATGCGGGCCTACCTCGGCATCCGCCGCCGGCTGGCGCCGTTGCTCGACAACGACCGCGACCGGATCGAGCTGTTCACCGCCCTGCTGCTGTCGCTGCCCGGCTCGCCCGTCATGTACTACGGCGACGAGATCGGCATGGGCGACAACATCTGGCTGGAGGACCGCGACTCGGTGCGCACGCCGATGCAGTGGAGCCCCGACCGCAACGCGGGCTTCTCCACCGGCGATCCGGGCCGGCTCTACCTGCCGGTGGTCATGGACCCGATCTACGGCTACCAGGCCATCAACGTGGAGGCCCAGCAGCGCAGCGAGGGGTCGCTGCTCCACTTCACCCGCAAGATGCTGCAGATCCGGCGCGACCACCCGGTGTTCGGCACCGGCTCGTACACGGAGATGTGGTCGTCCAACCCGTCGGTCCTCACGTACGTGCGTGAGGAGGGCGACGACGTGATGCTCTGCGTGAACAACCTGTCGAAGTTCCCGCAGCCGGTGGAGCTGGACCTGCGCCGGTTCGAGGGCATGACGCCGGTGGAAGCGCGCGGCGGCGTGCACTTCCCGGTGATCGGCGCCCTGCCCTACCTGCTGACCCTGCCGGGTCACGGCTTCTACTGGTTCGCGCTGCGGCGAGAGGCGTCGCGCTGACCGATCACCGCCCGGTGACCAGGTGACTGGTCACCGGGCGGTGGCGTTTCCGCAGGTCAGCGGGCGGTGATCGGCACCTGGGCGCGGGCCGCGCGGCGGGCCGGGATGAGCGCCACCGCGAGGGCCGTGCCCACGGCCAGCAGCACCGCCAGGGCCAGCGTCACCGGTGAGGGCGGGCGGCCGATCCCGGCTCCCACCCCGCTGGTGTGCCCCTGCAGGTCGATCAGCCCGGTCGCCACCGAGGCCCCGGCCGCGGCTCCCGCCACGACGCCCAGCACCACCAGCAGGCCGGTGCCGGTCACGAGGGTGGCCATCACCTGGCGGGGTGTCAGCCCCATCGCCTTCAGCACGGCCAGGTCCGCGGCGTGGTCGCGCAGCCCGAGCGCGCTCGCGGTGAGCAGGTTGGCCAGCCCGATCAGGGTGAGCACGGCGGTCAGCGCCACGATCACCACCCGGATCATCGCCAGCCGGTCGGCGGGGTTGACCGCGGCCTGCACCTCCAGGTTCTCCCCTGACTCCGCCAGCAGCCGGGCCGCCACCTCGTCGCGGCCCGCCCCCGGGTGCAGGGCGAGCGCGTAATACTCGGGCGGCACGGAGTCCTTGGCCGCCAGGCTGTCGAGGCCGACCGACAGCACCTCGCCGTCCTGGTCGGGCTCGACGGTGCGGCCGACGACGCGCACGATCAGCGGCGAGCCGCCCACGGTCAGCCGCACCCGGTCGCCGATCTTCACGCCGAGCAGGTCGAGCAGCCCCTGCCCGGCCACGGCCTCGCCGGGCTCGGCGTACATGCGGCCCTCGACGACCGGGAACGGGTAGCGGTCGGAGGCGGAGCCGCCGACCGCCCGCACCCGGACGGACCGGCCCTCGCCGGGCGCCAGCGCGTTCACGTCGGTGCCGGGATAGACGGCGGCCACGTCGCGGTCGGCGCCGGCCAGCCGCGCGGCCTGGGCCGCCTCCAGCTTGCCGGGGCGCACGTAGAGCGAGGCGTGCTGGCCGACCTGCTCGGGATTGCGGGCGAAGTTGTCGAGCGTGGCCCACACGCCCAGCCCGATCGTGATCATCATCATCGGCACGGCCAGCCCGAACACGGTCAGGAACGCGGGCACCCGGCGGGTGAAGGCGTCTCTGGTGCCCAGCACGAGCGCGGGCGGCAGCCGTACCAGCAGCGCGAGCCTGGCCAGCCTGGACAGGCGGCCGCCGGGCGGCTGGGAGGGCGCGGCCGGGATGGGCGGGGTGCGCCCGCCGCGCCAGGCCGGCACGCCGACCGCGGCCAGCACGGCCAGGGCGGTGCCGGCGACGATGGTGAGCACGGGTATCGGCGCGACGGAGCTGGCGCCGACGGCCAGAGCGGTGACCGCCCAGCCGGCGACCGTGCCGAGCGCGACGCCGATCAGGCCGAGCGCGCCGTGCTCGACGAGCAGCAGCAGCGCGACCTGGCCGCGGGTGAAGCCCATGGACTTGAGCGTGGCCAGGTCGCGGAGCTGGCCCAGCACGCGCCCGCCGGCCGCGTTGGCCAGCGCGAGCGCCGCCGCCACCAGGCCGCCCACGCCGAACAGCGCGAGCATGGTGCCGAGCAGCCGGTTGTCGAGCTCCATGGCGGCCCTGATCTCGCGCCAGGTGTAGAGCCGCTGGAGCTGGTCGTCGAGCATGACGACGACCCGCTGGGAGACCACCTGGGCGGCGTCGGCGTCGGCCAGCCGCAGCCCGGTCACCCACTCGCTGCGGCCCAGCATCGGCTCGATCCGGTCGAGCGCCTCGGGCAGCACCCAGCCCAGGCCGGGGGTCCACTCCGGGTAGAAGCCCTGGTCGGCGGAGTCGGCGATGCCGCGCACGTACAGGGTGTGGCGCTGGCCGCTGAGCGCGACGACGGTGAACGGGGCGCCGATCCGCAGCCGCAGTTCGCGGGCGAAGGAGCGCTCGACGACCACGCCGTCGGGCTGCGCGGGGTCGAGCCAGCCGCCCTCGACGACCGCGGGATGCGCCACGCGGGGCGGCGTTGCGGGCATCGCGCGCAGTGAGGCGGGCTCGCGCCTGCCGTCCTGCAGCGCGGTGACGGGGGCCGACCGGTACGGGCCGGCGGTGGCCGTCACCCCGTCGAGCGCCTGCACGCCGGCCAGCTGGGCGGTGTTGTCGCGGGTGTAGAGCCAGACGTGGGCGCCTTCGGTCTGGGCGAACAGGCCGCGCCACGGGTTGGTGGAGTCCTCCAGGAGGGTCACCGCGGTGATCAGGGCGGCCACGATGCCGGCCACGGCGAGCACGGTCAGCGTCGCCTGGCCCTTCCTGGCCCGCAGGTCCGCCCTGATCCAGCGGCTGCCCGCGCGTGCGGTGCTCATCGCAGGTCGATCACTTCTCCGACGGTGCGCCGGCGGGGCCTGGCGATGCGGCCGTCGTCCACGATCTCGCCGTCGAGCAGGCTGACCACCCGGTCGGCGAGCGCGGCCACGCGGGCGTCGTGGGTGACCATGACGATCGTCTGGCCGTCCTTGTGGACCCGGCCGAGCAGGCGGAGCACGTCGCGGGTGTTGCGGCTGTCGAGGTTGCCGGTGGGCTCGTCGGCCAGCAGCACGCTGGGCTGGTTGGCGAGCGCGCGGGCGAGCGCGACCCGCTGCTGCTCGCCGCCGGAGAGCTGGGCGGGCGAGGCGTCGGCCCGGTCGCCGAGGTTGAGCGCGCCCAGGAGGTCCTCGCGGCGCTCGCGGGCCTCCCTGGGCGAGGCTCCGGCCAGCAGCGCGGGCAGCTCGACGTTGTCGGCCACGGTCATGTTGGCGACCAGGTTGAAGAACTGGAAGACGAAGCCGATCTTCTTGCGGCGCAGCAGCGCCCAGGCGCTCTCGGAAAGGGTGTCGGCCCGCTTGCCGTCGAGCCAGATCTCGCCGCTGGTGCGGGAGTCGAGGCCGCCGAGCATGTGGACGAGCGTCGACTTCCCGGACCCCGAAGGGCCCATCACGGCCACGAACTCCCCCGCGTCGACCTGGAGGTCCACGCCGCGCACGGCGGGCACCGGCACCGCGCCGCCGGAGTAGATCTTCACCAGGTTGATCGCCTTGAGCACGGCCTCGTCACTCATGCGAGGTCCTCCTGACAACGTTCGAGCCAGTCGAGATCGGCCTGAAGGTGGAGCATCGCACCTTCGATGAGCAGTATGGCGATCTTGTCATCCGGAGAGGTGCGGTCGAGCAGTTCGTTGAGGTCCTTCATCAGCGACAGGTAGTGACGGCGCTGCCGGTTGATCAGCACCATCCGGTCGGCGATGCCGGTCATCGGGGCCAGCACCAGCTTCATGAAGAACTCGTCGCGCACCCGCGGACCCTCGGTCGGCTCGTCGACCCACAGGTGGAGCACGTCGCGGCCCTTGGCCGTGAGGTAGTAGACCTTCTTGTTCGGCCGGTTGGACTGCTCGACGTCGACGGCTCTCACCAGGCCGTCCTTCTCCAGCCGGCCCAACGTCACATAGATCTGCCCGATGTTGGGCGACGGGTAGGCGCTTCCGAAGGTCTGTTCAAGGTCCTGTTTCAGTTCGTAGCCGTGGGCAGGCTCCTTGGCCAGAAGCGCCAGCAGGTGAAGCCGCACCGCCTCACCTCCCCGTGTGTTACGGATGCGTTACATGGCTTGCCGTTGACCACCAGATTACCGGTGTGCATAACATGAATGCATCTACCTAACACGTATGTAACCCCCGTGCACAAGGAGGGAACAACCGGTGCTCCGTCGTCTGGCGATCGTCCTGGCCGTCCTCGCGGCGTCCGGAGGGTGCGCGGCGACGGGCGATCACGGTGGCAGCGAGTCCCGGGCGGGAAGCACCGGCCCGATCACGTTCGCCACCGGGCGCGACACCACGGCGTACCTTCAACCCTTGCTGGATCGCTGGAACCAGGCCCACCCGGCCGAGAAGGTGACGCTCATCGAGCTGCCCGAGGCGGCCGACGAGCAGCGCGCCCAGATGGTGGCCAACTTGCAGGCCCGCAGCACCCGTTACGACGTGCTCGGGCTGGACGTGGTGTGGACCGCGGAGTTCGCGGAGAACGGCTGGATCATCCCCTTGGAGCGCGGGTCCTTCCCGCTCGACAAGTTCCTGCCGCCTGTCGTGAAGACCGCGATCTACAAGGACAAGCTGTGGGCGGTCCCGTACACGAGCAACGCGGGGCTGCTCTACTACCGCACCGACCTGGTGAAGAAGCCGCCGCGCACGTGGGCGGAACTTCGCGAACAGACCCAAAAGATCACGAAAAAGCACGATATCGAGGGTTATGCCGGACAGTTCCTCGCGTACGAGGGACTGACCGTCAACTTCTCCGAGGCCGTGCAGTCGGCGGGAGGCCAGATCCTCAGCGCCGACGGCACCAGGGTGACCCTCGAACCCGCCGCCGCGACGACCGCGCTGGAGTTCCTCCAGCAGGGCCTGCGCGAAGGCTGGATCCCCGAGGAGTCGCTCAACTACAAGGAGGAGGAGTCCCGCCTGGCCTTCCAGGAAGGCCGGCTCGCCTTCGCCCGCAACTGGCCGCACGCCTACGGGCCGGCCAGGAACAGGCTCGGCGACAAGGTCGCGGTCACCACGCTGCCGGGCCCCGACGGGCCGGGGAGCAGCTCGCTGGGCGGCATCAACCTGGCCATCAGCGCCTACTCGCAGCACCAGCAGACCGCGACGGAGTTCATCCGTTACTTCACGAGCCTGGAGAACGAGCGCCGGGTCCTCACCGAGGGGTCGTTCCCGCCGGTGTGGACCGAGCTCTACGACGACCCAGAGCTCATCGAGCGCTTTCCGTACCTGCCCGTACTCAAGGAGAGCATCCTCGCCGCCGAGCCGCGCGCGGCGAGCCCGCACTACAACCAGCTCAGCCTGGTGATCGCGAGCACGGTCGCCAAAGCGCTCACCCCCCCGATCAGCGAGTCCGCGAACGACGTGGCGGCCTCGCTGAAAGCTGAACTCGAAGAGATCATCAGAACCCAGTGAGGCAAGCCATGCGTAAAGGCAGAGCAACAGCGATTCTGGCCGGACTGGCGCTGGCGGTGACCGCCTGCGGCGGCAACGCCCCCACGACCTCCCAGCCGACCGAGTCCGCTCCCGCCGCCAGCGAGAGCGGCGGCGCCAAGACGCTCGAAGGCGTCACGCTCGAAGTCGCCGCCAAGTGGACCGGCGAGGAGCAGAAGAACTTCGAGCAGGTGCTCAAGGCCTTCTCCGACAAGACCGGCGCCAAGGTCACCTATGCCTCCACCGGTGAGGACACCGGCGCCTACCTCGGCCCGCGCATCCAGGGCGGCAGCCCGCCCGACGTGGCCATCCTGCCGCAGCCGGGCCTGGTCCAGCAGTACGCCGAGCAGAAGGCGCTCAAGCCGCTCACCGAGGACGTCACCAAGGAGATCGACGCCAACTACACCGAATACTGGAAGGAGCTCGGCTCCGCCGACGGCCAGGTGTACGGCGTGCTGATCAAGGCGGCGCACAAGTCGCTGGTCTGGTACCAGTCGAAGGCCTTCGAGGACGCCGGCGTGCAGCCGCCGACCACGTGGGACGAGCTGGTGACCGCCTCGCAGACGATCGCCGACTCCGGCACCGCGCCGTTCTCGTTCTGCGGCGCCTCCGGCTGGACGCTGACCGACCTGTTCGAGAACGTCTACCTGTCCTCGGCCGGCCCGGAGAAGTACGACCAGCTCTCCAAGCACGAGATCCCCTGGACCGACCCCAGTGTGGCCACCGCCCTGGAGAAGATCGCGCAGATCGCCGGCAAGAAGGAGTTCGTCGCGGGCGGCACCTCCGGCGCGCTGCAGACCGACTTCCCGACCTGCGTCACCAAGGTCTACGGCGAGAAGGAAGCCGCGATGGTGATCGAGGCCGACTTCGTCGCCGTCACGGCCGAGGAGTCGGGCGCCAAGGTCGGCGAGGAGGCCAAGTACTTCCCGTTCCCGAAGGTCGGCGACACCGCTCCGGTCGTGCTCGGCGGTGACGTCGCGGTGGCCATGAAGGACTCCCCCGGCGCCATGGCGCTGCTGCAGTTCCTGGCCTCCAAGGAGGGCGGCGAGGTCTGGGCCAAGCTGCCCGGCTACCTGTCCCCCAACAGGAACGTCTCCCCCGACAACTACCCGAACGAGATGACCAAGCAGCTCGGCCAGACGATCGTCACGGCCGGTGAGTCGGTCCGCTACGACATGTCCGACCTCGCGCCGAGCGCCTTCGGCGGCACCGACGGCAAGGGCGAGTGGAAGGTCCTGCAGGACTTCCTGCGCGACCCGAGTGACGTCAAGGGCGCCCAGGAGGCGCTCGAAGCAGAGGCCAAGAAGGCCTGGAAGTAAAGAGGCATGGCCGTGACCGAAAGGTTGGACGGCCCCCAGGACCCGCCCGTGGACGACACGGGCGGGCCTACCTCGGGACCGGCTGATACCCCCCGCACACGACGACGCCTCGGCCCGTCACCCACGATCGCCATCGTCTTCCTGCTGCCGGCGGCCCTGCTCCTCGGCATCTGGGTGGTCTACCCGATCGGATACTCGATCGTCCGCAGCATGTACGACTCCACCAACCAGGTGTTCGTCGGGCTGGAGAACTACGGGACGATCTTCAGTGACGCCGGGACGCTGAAGACCATCCGCAACAACCTGATCTGGGTGATCGTCGCCCCGATCGTGGTCACCACGATCGGCCTGATCTTCGCGGTGCTGACCGAGCGCATCAAGTGGGCGACCGCGTTCAAGCTGATCGTCTTCATGCCGATGGCCGTCTCGCTGATGGCCGCCGGCGTCATCTTCCGCCTCGTGTACGACGAGGACCCGGACAAGGGCGTGGCCAACGCCATCATGACCGTGGTGCACGACACGTTCTCCTCCTCCCAGGGCTATCCGGAGGCGCGCGCCCGCGAGGGCGACCAGTCACCGGTGGCCGCCCAGGAGGACGGCTCGGTCGTCACCAAGCAGCCGGTGGAGTCCGGCCAGACCGTGCTGATCCCGATCGTGGGCGTCAAGCCGGAGGTGATGCCCGCGGACGCCCAGCCGGCGGTCGCGGCGACCGGCGGCGACGGGCTGTCGGGCACGGTGTGGTTCGACTTCACCCCGGGCGGCGGCGGCGTGAACGGCCAGCCGGACCCCACGGAGAAGGGCCTGCCCGGGATGACCGTGGAGGCCGTGAGCGACGGCGAGGTGGCGGCGACCGCCACGACGGCCGCTGACGGCTCGTTCCGGTTCGACGGCCTGCCCTCGGGCTCCTACGAGGTACGGCTGCCGCAGGAGAACTTCACGGCCGCGT
This sequence comes from Nonomuraea harbinensis, assembly GCF_019396385.1. Classification (GTDB taxonomy): domain Bacteria; phylum Actinomycetota; class Actinomycetes; order Streptosporangiales; family Streptosporangiaceae; genus Nonomuraea; species Nonomuraea ferruginea. The sequence continues at coordinate 26,913 of NZ_JAHKRN010000071.1, forward strand.
ACAACGGCCTGACCTGGCTCGGCCCGACGCTCATCACGCCGGCGATCATCGGGGCGTTCGTCTGGGTGTGGGCCGGGTTCGCCATGGTGCTGATCGCGGCCGGCCTGGCGGCCATCCCGCGCGACGCGCTGGAGGCGGCCCGCATCGACGGCGCCACCGAATGGCAGGTGTTCCGCAGGATCACGGTGCCGTTGCTGTCGCCGGTGCTGCTCGTCGTCTTCGTGACGATGATCATCAATACGTTGAAGGTGTTCGACCTGGTGTTCATCATCGCACCGCCGTCGGTCCAGCCGGAGGCGAACGTGATCGCGCTCGAGATGTGGCGGGTCGCGTTCGGCGGCGGGAACAACCAGGGGCTCGGCAGCGCGCTGGCCGTCTTCCTGCTGATCCTGGTCCTGCCCTTCATGATCATGAACATCCGCAGGTTCAAGAGGGGTGAGTCATGACCACGGCCACGGCCACGGCCCCGGCGCAGAGCCACGCCGGCGCGCCACGGCGAAACCTGGCCGGACGCATCGTCGACCGCCTCGGCAGCGGCGTCGTCCAGGTCGTGATGATCCTGCTCGGCCTGTTCTGGCTGGTGCCCACCCTGGGCCTGCTGGTGGTCTCGCTGCGCACGACCGAGGTCAACAACGCCGAGGGCTGGTGGACGATCTTCACCAAGCCCGCCGAGATCACCATCGCCAACTACGCCGACCTGCTGGCCGGCGGCTTCGGGGCGTCCTTCTGGAACACCGTGGCCATCACGGTGCCGACCACGATCCTGGTGATCGGCATCGCGGCCATGGCGGCGTACGCGTTCGCCTGGATGGAGTTCCCCGGCCGGGACCTGCTGTTCCTGGTCGTGGTCGGGCTGCTGATCGTGCCGATCCAGATCGCGCTGATCCCCGTGGCCGCGCTCTACGGCCAGGTCGGGATCTTCGGCTCGATCCCCGGCGTCGTGCTCTTCCACGTGGCGTTCGGGCTGCCGTTCGCGATCTTCCTGCTCCGTAACTTCTTCATCGGCATCCCGGCCTCCCTGCTGGAGGCGGCGCGGATGGACGGGGCGCCGGAGTGGCGGATCTTCGTGTCGGTGGTGTTCCCGCTGGGCAAGCCCGCCATCGCCTCGCTCGGCATCTTCCAGTTCCTCTGGGTGTGGAACGACATGCTGATCGCGCTGGTCTACGCCAACCCGGCGAACCAGCCGATGACCAAGTACCTCCAGTCCCAGATGCGGCAGTTCGGCACCAACATGGACATCCTCTCGTCCGGCGCCTTCCTGTCGCTGATCATCCCGCTGGTGCTGTTCTTCGCGTTCCAGCGTTACTTCGTCCAGGGCATGATGGCCGGCTCGGTGAAGTGACCCAAGCGGGCGCCCGTCTTCCCGCGGGGGCGCGGGCGCCCGCCCTTGGTGATCATTTCTCCGGGTTCCGTACGCATCGCCCGCCAGACCTGGCTAAGCTCAACGCCCATGGCCGGACGTCCACTGAACGAAGTCGTCGAAGCCGGATGGGCCCGCGCGCTGGAGCCCGTGGCCGAGCGCATCGCCCACATGGGCGAGTTCCTCCGCAACGAGATCGCCGAAGGCAGGCAGTACCTCCCTTCGGGAGCCAACGTGCTGCGTGCCTTCAACCAGCCCTTCGACGATGTCAGGGTCCTGATCGTGGGTCAGGATCCGTACCCCACCCCGGGTCACCCCGTCGGGCTGTCGTTCTCCGTCGCCCCCGACGTGCGGCCGCTGCCCGGCAGCCTGGTCAACATCTACAAGGAGATGGAGTCCGACCTGGGGCTGCCCAGGCCGGCCAACGGCGACCTCACTCCCTGGGCCGACCAGGGCGTGCTGCTGCTCAACAGGGTGCTGACGGTGATGCCGGGCAAGCCCGCCTCCCATCGGGGCAAGGGCTGGGAAGAGGTCACCGAGCAGGCCATCCGCGCCCTGGTCGCGCGTGAGAAGCCGATGGTGGCCATCCTGTGGGGCCGCGACGCCCGCAATCTCGCGCCCATGCTGGGCTCCGTGCCGCGCGTCGAGTCCGCCCACCCGTCGCCGCTGTCGGCGCGCAGCGGGTTCTTCGGCTCCCGCCCGTTCAGCCGCGCGAACGAACTGCTCGCCCAGCAAGGCGCGGCCCCCGTGGAGTGGAAGCTGCCCTAGGCTCGTCGCATGAGTGACGCACAGAAGTTCCTACGACTCACGGTCGAGCTGACGGTCGAAGTGCTCGACGTGGACGCCCTGCAGGCGGCGGCCCTGGCGGAGATCCGCCACCCCGAGGCCGAGCTGACCGACGAAGAGCGCAGCGAGCAGGCCGAGCTGGTCAAGTCCGACGAGACCGGCGCCTCCGCCCTCCAGTGGCTGATCGAGCCCGAGCACGTGCTGCAGCTCGTCGACCACATCGACGAGATCGAGCCGCGTGAGGCGATGCTCGGCGTCGAGCCCTCCGAGGGCCCGGCCGAGGACGAGGAAGAGGCGGAGGACGAGCACCTCCACCTCTGACCGTCCGGCCTGCCACGTTCGTCGGCGCGGACCTGCCGCGCCAGGAGCTCAGGAGGTCACGCCGTGATCGTCGCATTCTCCATCACCCCGCTCGGCGTCGGCGAGGGGGTCGCCGAGCCCGTCGCCAAGGCCGTCAAGGTCGTGCGGGAGAGCGGGCTGCCGAACCACACGGATGCCATGTTCACCACCGTCGAGGGTGAGTGGGACGAGGTGATGGACGTCGTCAAGCGGGCCGTCGACGCGGTGGCGGAGGTCGCTCCCCGGGTGGGGCTCGTGCTCAAGGCCGACCTGCGCCCCGGCGTGACGGACGCCATGACCGGCAAGGTGGAGTCGCTGGAGAAGCACCTGGGCTGAGTTCGAGATATGTCTTGACCGCTCCCGAGACGCGACATATCGTGACCACGCGATATTACTCGTGCCTCGGGAGGTCGTCATGACGTACCACCGTGTCCCTGTTCTGATAGTCGGCGGCGGCTACGCCGGTCTGAGCGCGGCCCTGCTCCCGGCCTGGCGTGACATCCCCGTCATGCTGGTCGAGCGGCAGCCCGGCACCTCGCTCCAGCCCAAGCCCGATCGGGGTCATGACCGCCGACGCCCAGCTGGCCAACCTCGGCATGCGGATGCCTCCGGCCGCCCGCGTCGGCTATCCCGAGCCGCTCGGCGACCCTCAGGGCCGTCCTCGGCGCCCGCTACCACTCCACGGCCGTCATCGAGGATCCGGACGACGACGGCTCCCTGCTGGAGGACCCGCGCCACCCCACCGGCCGGCCCGGCAGCCGGGCCCCGCACGTGCCGCTGACCTGGGAGGGCCGTCCGATGTCCACGATCGACCTGTTCGGCGGCGGGTTCGTGCTCCTGGCCGACGGCGAGGGCGGGCAGTCCTGGTCCGACGCGGGCCGCCTGGTGTCCAGGCGTCTCGGGGTCGCGCTGTCGAGGGTCGTGCTCGGCGACGACGCGGTGGACGTCAAGGGCGAGTGGCGGTCGCGGTACGGCGTCGGCGCGGGCGGGGCGGTCCTGGTCCGCCCGGACGGCTACGTCGCCTGGCGCGCCACCGGCCCCGCGCCCGAACCGGCCACCGCGCTGGAGTCCGCCCTGCGCCGCGTCCTCAGCCGCTGACGGAAGATGCGACCCTGCCCGGCATGGTTCGGCGGCCGTCCCTTGACGGTCAGGTGGCGAGCAGGTGTTCGCGCTCGTCGGTGAGGTCGCCGAGGCGCCGGGTCAGGTCGGCCTGGCCCTGGGCGAGTGTCCTGAGCGAGTCGTCGATCCAGGCGGACATCTCGGCCACGGCGGTGCGGGTCCTGTTGATGCGCTGGTGCTTGAGCGCGTCGGTGATGATGTTGTCGAAGAAGACGTCGGCGAACCAGCGGGTGTCCACCTCCGGCATCTTCGGCCGGGCGGCCCAGCCGAGGTCGGCCAGCTCCCTCGCGAACGTGTCGAGCGCCTGCTGGGCCTGCCACGTGGCCTGGTCGGCGGTGACGAGGTGCTCCCGCTCGACGGCGTCGGCGAAGACGCCGCCGCCGAACATGTCCCAGGTCGAGGCGCCGCGGGCGTGCTCCAGCTGCGCCAGCACGTGGCCGACCCACTGCCCCGCCGCCTTGCCCGCCTGCACGGCCTCGTCGTGCTCGCGCAGGTCGGCCTGCGTGTCGGCCATCAGGCCCGACAGCTCCATGAGGCGCCGCCCGCGCTGGTCGCCCCGCTCGACGAGGAGGCGTTCCTTCTCGGACAGCAGCCGCTGGTAGTCGTCGGCGGCCCCCGCGGTGGCGGCGAGGTCGCGCTCCGTCTCGCCGAGGTCGCCGGTGAGGGCCTCCAGTCTCGCGCGCTGGCCGTCGAGGCGCTCCCCCGCGAGCGCCGCCTCGGCCCGCTCCCGCGTGAGGCGCTCCTCCCTGGAGCCGGTGAGCCTGGCCATGAACGCGGACAGGCCGCCCTCCAGGCGTTCGACGTCTCGCCGCTCCTTGGCCAGCTGCTGCTCCAGCTGGGTCACCAGGTCGGCGACCTCCCGGATCTGCCGCCCGAGCGAGGAGCGCCGCGCCGCCAGGTGGTCGAACCAGCGGACGCGCTGGCGTGCCTCTCTCAACCTGCGGTCGAGGTCTTCGAATGGGTCCACATCAGTTCCTACGAACGACCGCCCCCGGTCGTTCCCCCGCCGAGGGCCGTCAGGCCGCGATGGAGGTGACGGCGGCGCGGGCGGGGGGCTGGGTGGCGCAGAGCCAGTCGTTGAGTGAGCCGGTGAAGCCGGCCGGGGGGCCGACCTTGAGGTAGGCGACGGGGCCGGCGTCGCCCGCAGGGCCGACCTTCAGGCGTCTGCCGCCTCCGGATGAGTGAGCCGGCGCGCAGGGGGTGAGGCGGACACCGAGGGGGGCGGGCGGGAGGGGGAGGTGGTCGTCGATGGCGCGGCGGGGAGATC
>NZ_JAHKRN010000072.1 GCF_019396385.1 Nonomuraea harbinensis
TCTTCCGATCTGGCTCGACCGGGATCGCCGTCTTGCCTCCACGACCCAGCCCGCCCTCCGCCCAGAGAGCAGCACGCCCACAGGGCCCACCGGCGGCCACGCGCGACGCACGCCCCCGGCACCCGCGCACGAACACGAGCGGCTCACGCTCCGGGTCCCCGAAGCCGAGCACGTACGTATGCGCTCCCGCCGCACGAGCACGTACGTGTGACACTCCCGCCGCACAAGGCCGGGCATATGACGCTCCCGCCGCACGAGGGCCGGGCGCGCACGCATTCGCCCCATGCGGCCCACATCGCACCTCTGAGCGCGGACACGTGCGGCACGCCGGATGCCCGAAACACCCGCACGAGTCACGCACCCTCCGCTCGAAAGCGGACACGCGAGGCGCGTGTGCCGGACGCCCCAGACCGAACCCGTACGAGTCACGCACCTGCCGTCCGCGACCGGGCACGCGAGGCGTGTGCGCCGGATGCCCGAAACTGCACCCGTACGAGCCCCGCACCCGCCCAGGACCGGACACGAACGCCGCAGACAACGGACGCCCCAGACTGAACCCGCACAAACTACGCACCCGCCATCCGAGACCGGACACACGCGCTGGACGTCTGAGGCCGATCCCGCACAAATCACGCACCCACCGTCCGCGACCGGACACGCGCGGCGCCAGCGTCCGGGGGCGGAGGGCGCGGGTCCGTGGTTGAGCGGACACGGTAGTGGTAGCCGCCCTTCCGTTCCAGGCCTTCGCTCCGGTAGAGGTTCCGCGCGGCCGTGTTGCGCTCCGTGACGACCAGGTACGCGCTCCGCACCCCGCTCTCAACGGCCAGGGCGCGCAGCACGGCACGGGCCAGGCCGCGACGGCGGGCCGACGGCAGCGTGGCCATGCAGTAGACGCCGAGCGTGTCGCCCTGCGGCACGCCCCGTCCGACGGCCACCGGAGCCCCGTCCTCCTCGACGGCCGCGTAGAGCGCCGGCACGCCGGTCACGATCCGCTCGGCCGCCTCCAGCCCGGTGCCGTAGCGGCCGTCGACCTCCCACCACGCCTCCAGCCAGCCCCGCCAGGGCCGCGGCTCGACCCGTACCGGCACCGCGGGCTCCCCGGAGATCGTGCCGGACATCACGACGGTGGGATCCACCAGCGCATACCCGCGCGCGTCCAGCGCGCGGTCCAGTCCCGGCGGCGCGCCGGCGCCGATCGAGAAGGCGCACGGAGCCCCGCGCTCCGCGTAGAACTCCTCGGCGACCCCGATGGCGGCGAAAAGATCATCTGGCACAGGCGGCTCCCCCACGGCGAGCACCGAGTTCGCCCGCTTCGTCACGCCTCCCGCGTAGCGCAACACCCAGCCGCCGAGCACCCGCCGCTCCCAGGCCGGCCACGCCCCGTCCACCAGAAGATCGACATCCACCCGCGCAGCCTAGCTGACCAGCACCTCCCGCCACCTCCCCCAGCCGGACGCGGGTAACGAAAACCGGCCCAGCGGATCCACACCTCCCGGCACCACCCCCAGCCGGACCCCGGTGACGGAAACCAGCCCAGCGGATCCACCCCTCCCGGCACCACCCCCAGCCGGACGCGGGTAACGAAAACCGGCCGAACGGATCCGCACCTCCCCGGCACCCCCCGGACGTGAGTGGCGGAAATCGGCCCAGCGGATCGCCACCACCCCCCTGACCAGGCACAGCGGCGATTCACCGCCAGTAAGCTGCGGGACGTGCTCATTCTGCTGCCCCCGTCGGAGGGGAAGGCTCCGGCAGGCGACGGGCCGCCCGTCGGCGACCTGTCGTTCCCCAAGCTGGACCGCCCCCGCAAGAGGGTGCTGAACGCCCTCGTCCGCGCGTCCCGCCGGCGGAACGCCCTGGAGGTGCTCGGGCTGTCCCCCGGCCTGGCACCGGAACTCACGAAAAATCTGGAACTCCAGACGGCGCCGACCCTGCCCGCCGGCGAGCTCTACACCGGGGTGCTGTACGACAACCTGGCCCTGAGCGAGTTCTCCCCTGAGTCCCGGGCCAGGGCCGAGGAGCACGTGCTGATCTTCTCGGGCCTGTGGGGCGTGCTACGGCTCGCTGACCGCATCCCGCCCTACCGGCTGGCCATGGGGGTCAGTCTGCCGCCGATCGGCCCTCTGGCGGCCTTCTGGAGGCCTCTGATCACACCGGAGCTGGAGCGGCTGCCGGGGCTGGTGGTGGACCTGCGCTCCTCCGCGTACGCGGCCGCCTGGCGGCCGGGCTCGCGCGGCGTGTCCGTACGGGTGCTCAAGGGCGGCAAGGTCGTCAGCCACATGGCCAAGGCCACCCGCGGCGAGGTCGCCAGGCGGCTCCTGGAGAGCGGCCTCGCACCGGAGACCCCGGACGAGCTGGTCAAGACCCTGGAGGACCTCGGCTACCAGGTGACGCTCACGGGCGGCAGACTCGACGTCCTCCTGCCCTGAACGCCGGGCAGCGGAAAGGGCACGGCCCGCGAGTGACCGTGCCCTTTCCCGCGCGTCGACCTAATCGAGGTAGTCGCGCAGAACCTGCGAACGGGACGGGTGGCGGAGCTTGGACATCGTCTTCGACTCGATCTGCCGGATGCGCTCACGCGTCACCCCGTAGACCTTGCCGATCTCGTCCAGCGTCTTGGGCTGCCCGTCGGTGAGGCCGAAGCGCATCGACACCACACCGGCCTCGCGCTCCGACAGGGTGTCGAGCACCGAGTGGAGCTGCTCCTGCAGCAGCGTGAAGCTGACCGCGTCGGCCGGGACGATGGCCTCGGAGTCCTCGATGAGGTCACCGAACTCGCTGTCGCCCTCCTCGCCCAGGGGCGTGTGAAGGGAGATCGGCTCGCGGCCGTACTTCTGGACCTCGACGACCTTCTCGGGGGTCATGTCGAGCTCGCGGGCCAGCTCCTCCGGGGTCGGCTCGCGGCCGAGGTCCTGGAGCATCTGCCGCTGGACGCGGGCCAGCTTGTTGATCACTTCGACCATGTGGACCGGGATGCGGATGGTCCGCGCCTGGTCGGCCATGGCCCGGGTGATCGCCTGCCGGATCCACCAGGTGGCGTAGGTGGAGAACTTGTAGCCCTTGGTGTAGTCGAACTTCTCGACCGCGCGGATCAGGCCCAGGTTGCCCTCCTGGATCAGGTCCAGGAAGAGCATGCCGCGGCCGGTGTAGCGCTTGGCCAGCGAGACCACGAGGCGGAGGTTGGCCTCCAGCAGGTGGTTCTTGGCCCGGCGGCCGTCTTCGGCGATCCACTCCAGCTCGGCGCGGACGTCGACCGGGAGGCCGTCGCCGTCGCTGGCGAGCTGCTCCTCGGCGAACAGGCCCGCCTCGATGCGCTTGGCGAGCTCGACCTCCTGCTCGGCGTTGAGCAGGGGGACCTTGCCGATCTGCTTCAGATAGTCCTTGACCGGGTCGGCGGTCGCTCCGGCGGCGGCGACCTGCGCCACGGGCGCGTCGTCGTCGTCATCGGAGAGGATGAGGACCTCGTCCTCGCTCTTCTCCTTGACCACGGGGGCCGTCTCGGCCTTCGGCTCGTCCTCGGTGTCGTCGTCGGAGTCGCCCTCAGACTCGGAGTCGCCCTCGGCGACGATCTCCTCGTCGTCGACCTCGATGTCTTCGAGGTCCTCCAGCTCCACGTCGCCGTCGAGCTCGATGTCGTCGTCGTCGACCTCGGACTTGACGCCGTCGGAGGTCTTCTGCTTGGTCTCGGCAGGCCCAGCGCTCTCCGGCTTGGCCTTCTTGGCGGGGGCGCCCTTGACCGGGGCCGCCTTCTTGGCCGCGGGAGCGGCCTTCTTGGCGGGGGCCGGCTTCTTCGGCGCGGGCTCGGCTTCGGCGGTGCCGACGACCGCGGTCACGGTCTCCGGCTGCTGCTCTTTGGCGGCCGCCGCCGTCTTGCTCTTGACGGGCGCGGCGGTCTGGCGCTTTGCTGAACCTCGAGACTTCTTCTTCGGCGCAGCCGAATCCGCGGCGGTCACCACCACGGTCACGCCCTCTTTGCTGAGGTTCCGCAAGAACGCGGCGGCGTGCGACATGGGGATGTCCGCCTCCTCGAAGGCCTGACGGACATCCTCAGACTCGAGGAAACCCTGCGAGCGCCCACGCTCGAGCAGTCGCTGAATGACGGGCTCGTTCAGCTCTTGTGGCTTCGAGCGAGTCGAACTTGCAGGCGACACGAACACCTCTCGAACGAACGCGTGGCGACAATGGACCCAGATGCCCGCTAGGGGGCTGTTGCCTCTCTCGGAGATCGGTGAGGCCGTGCGGACCGCTACGGACCTTCCAGCATTCTGGCACGCCCACGCACTCCATACGGCCACCTCCCGGCGGTTGTCCTCCACCCTAGGCCGACGGAGAGAGTAGTGCGTACGCAAGGGCGGCACTGATACCCGAAAGCAACCCTTATGACTGTTTCATTCAGTCACTCTTCGTGATGGCCGGGACGTGGATGGCCAGCGCAGTAACGTCATCATCCTGTTCATATCCCGACAACATCCCGTCAACCAGGAAATCCAGCAGCATGTGCGGATTTGCCACCACCTCAGGCGGCGCTTCGGTCACAACACTGCAAATCTCTGTCAGGCCGGCGTCCAAGCCACGCTTGCGGTTCTCCACGAGACCGTCGGAGTAGAGCACAGCGGTGTGTCCCGGCGGCACCACGAACCGGAACTGCCGGCGGCTGGTCGGCCAGCCCAGCGGCGTGCCGGGCTCGGCGTCGCAGAGGATCGCCGTGCCCTGCGGGGAGACCAGCACGGGCGGCGGGTGGCCCGCCAGGGCGAGCGTGCCCTCGCCGGTGGCCGGCTCGACGACCATGTAGGCCAGGGTCGTGACCTGGTCTTCCTCCTCGGTCGCGTCGAAGACCCGGTCGAGCCCGGCCAGCACCGCGGCGGGCGGCGGGTTGGTCAGCGCCAGCGCCCGCATCGCGTTGCGGATGCGGCCCATCCCGGCCGCCGCCTTGACGCCTTTGCCCATGACGTCGCCCACGACGGCCGCGACCCGCCCGTCCTGCAGCACGAACGCGTCGTACCAGTCGCCGCCGACCTGCACGTGGCGGCTGCCGGAGCGGAACCGCTGGGCCAGCTCCAGGCCCTTGACCACGGGCAGGTGGTCGGGCAGCAGGCTGCGCTGGAGCGTCTCGGCGGTGCGGTGCTCGCGCTCGAACAGCGTCGCCCGCTCCACCGCCAGCGCGCACTGGCCGGCCAGCGCCTCCAGGAAGACGCCGTCCTCCTGGGAGATCTTCTGCGGCCTGGTGAACGAGAACCGGAGCGCGCCCAGGGCGCGGCCGGCGGCCAGCAGCGGCAGGCCCACCCAGGCCTGCTCATCGCTGCTGGCGAGGTAGTGGGCGAGCACCTGCTCGTCGCCGCCGGCCTCCAGGAGCTGCATCTTCAGGCTCACGGGCGACTCGGCGAAGACCGGCCTGCGGCTGTTGACGGCCATGGTCATCACGCTGGAGTGGGACAGCGGGATCTCCTCGCCGGAGGAGCCGGACGCCTCCGGGATGCCCTCGCCGTTGATCAGCTTGAGCGCGGCGCGGTCGGTGTCGAGCAGCGCGACGGCGGACCGGTCGGCGGCCAGGGCCGTGCGGCCGACATCTATGATGACCTGCACCACCTGCTCGACCGTCAGCGCCTCGGCGAGCTGGGCGGTGGCGCCCTGGAGCCTGGCGGTGCGCAGGGCGGCGGCGCCGAGCTGGTCGGTCAGCCTGCCGCGCATCTCCTCGGCCTCGCGCTGCGGGGTCACGTCGGTGTTGGCGCCGACCCACTCGACCACCCGGCCGTGGCGGATGATGGGCACCGCGCGCACCTCGAAGTGGCGGTAGCCGCTGGCGCGGGTGCGCACCCGGTAGTTCCACTCGAACATGGTGCGGCCGCGCAGCGCCTCCTTCCACGCCTCCTCGGTGGCCGGGCGCTCGTCGGGGTGGACGACGTCCAGCCAGCCGTAGGCGAGGTACTCCTCCAGCCCCTGGCCGGTGATGGCGCGCCACTGCGGCGCGTCCTCGGCGACCGTGCCGGTCGGCGTGGTGATCCACACGAGCTGGGACTGCGCCTCGACCAGCGAGCGGTAGCGCTCCTCGCTGCGGCGCAGGTCCTCCTCGATCTGGCGGCTCTCGGTCACGTCGAGCCCGACCAGGGTGACGGCCCGCAGCTCGCCGCCCTCGTCGTGGATCGGCGAGAACGACATCGACCAGTGACGGTCGGAGCCCTCGGTCGAGCGGACCCGCAGCCGCCGCTCGGCGACCGGCCCCTCGCTCTCGATGACGGCCTGGACGCCCTGCGTCACGGCCTGGCTGAGGTCGGCGGCGAGCGCCTCCACGGGGGCGCGGCCGGCCAGCCGGTCGGCGGGCACGCCGACGAGATCGCTGAACACGTCGTTGACCCGCTGGATGCGGCCCTCGACGTCGAAGAAGGCGAAGGCGAACTCTGCCTCGGACAGCAGGCCCTTCAGGAGGGCGGAGTCTGAGATGTCCACATCCGACTCCCGGGGACGGGGAACGGAGGTCTCGGCGCTCATGGTCCGTACCTCCGTCGCGTGCCAGGGTCTCCCACGCGGCACATCTCCATAATCGTGTATCGGCGTAGCGCAGCTCCGGGCGACCGGATTCTGCAGTACATCATCGGCGATGGGCATGCGCGGACGGAAGCCCCGGCCGCCATACGGTCAACGCATCCTGTCAAAATCGCTCCACGTTGCGCAGCAAGATCAGGCTACTCGGCCTTCGCCGCCTGCTTGGCAGCCTGCTTGTAAGCACGCACCCGCGCCAGGCTGTCGGCGTCGACCACATCCGCCACCGATCGGTAGGACTCCTCCTCGCCGTACGCGCCGGCCGCCTCGCGCCATCCTGGCGGCCGGACCCCCAGTTGCTTGCCGAGCAATGCCAAAAAGATCTGGGCCTTCTGCTTGCCGTAACCCGGCAGAGCCAGCAGGCGCTTCAGCAACTCTTGGCCATCGGCGGCGTCGGCCCAGATGAGCTCGGCCTTGCCGTCGTACCGCGCCACGAGGTAGGCCGCGAGCTGCTGGACCCGGGCCGCCATCGACTTGGGGTAGCGGTGGACGGCCGGCTTCTGGGCGAGCAGCGCGGCGAACGCCTCGGGGTCATAGGAGGCTATCTCCTCTGCGGTCAGGTCGTGCCCCAGCCGCTCCGAGATGGTCTGCGGACCCGTGAACGCCCACTCCATCGGCACCTGCTGGTCGAGCAGCATGCCGACGAGCAGGGCGAGCGGGCTGCGGCCGAGGAGCTCGTCGGCATCGGCGCGCTGCGTGAGCTGGATGCGCATGGAGACAGCTTCGCACGAAAGCCGCCGCGGAGAAGCGAACACAATCGCCTCGGAGCCTTGACACTGCCTCGATAAAAGATGAAATGGGAGCGCAAGTCGCCTGCGTCCACTCCTGGGGGTTTGCCCCTCGGTCTCCAGAGGAATTTGACACCTATGCTCGCTCTGGCCACTCGCCTCCTGCGGGAGCCGGTCAGTCTACGGCTGGCCGAAGAGTTCCTCACCGTGCCGGTGGACACCATCGACCGGTGTGTAGCCGACGTGTGCGCGTGCGCGCAGCACCTCGGCATCACGGCGACGCCCGAGATCGTGGAACGCGTCGCGCGTGAGCATCTGCTCGCCATCGTCAACTCCGCACCACCGCCCCGAAGCCATCGATAACATCGAAGTCATCAGGCCGCGTTCTACGCACCGTTTGCGCCTGGAATGCGAGAGAGTGAGGGCGTGCGCCGACACCGACGAGACCCCCGGGAGAGCGTTCCGCCTGACGACGTCTTCAAGGAGATGGTCCAAGCCGCACGCGAGCTGCTCGCCGTGCGGAGCCCGCTCGACGCGGAGCTGATGGTCTCCGACATGATCGGCGCCTGGTGGGGCAGCCGGGTCCGGGGTGGCGACGTCGAGCAGGTGCTCGGTGAAGGGCTGGTCGACTACGCCGCCAAGACCGGCACTCCCGCCTCCCTGACGCTGCTGATCTGCCTGGCCTACCTCGGCACCGCCCGCCAGGGCGCGAAGGCGGAGGGCGCGGCGCTGGCGATGATGGAGTCCGGCGTGGCCAGGCCCGGCTGGGCCGACCGGGTGGGCGCGGTCAAGCCGACCGGCTGTTACGTCTCGCGCGACGCCTACGGCGACCAGGACACGGTGATCTGCACGTTCGGCTACCGGTGGAACGGCGACGAGGCCCGCAACCGGCAGGACCGCCACGCGCTGGTGATGGTCGTCGACTACAACATGTCCGGCATGGCCCGCGACGCCTGGGTGTCCTCCCAGGTCGACAAGCTGCTCGACCAGGCCAGGGCCGAGGCGGCGGGCAACGCGATGCTGCTGTTCGAGGAGATCGAGCCGCAGCAGGCCAGGGCGCTGCTGGAGTCGGCCATGAAGGCCACCGGCGAGCCGAAGACGCCGCCGCCCGTCAGCGACAGCTACAGCGCTTACCACGCCTTCGCGCGGGCGCGGCTCAAGGCGCTGCCGCCGGGGCGCAAGCGGCCGGCGCCGCTCCACATCGAGGCCCCGTACAACAGGGAGCGGCGGGCGATGCTGGCGGCCGAGTTCCTCGCCTCCGACGACGCCGAGCACCTGTCGGACCCGTCGGCCGCCTCCCGGTGCGCCGACCACATCATCGACTACGGGTGCGACCAGGACTTCAGCAGGCCGCTGCGGGTGAGCCCGACCAAGTGCGAGACGTTCCTGCTCGACTGGCTGCCGCGCAAGGTGATGCTGTCGGAGGCCGAGCAGGAGGCGATGCCGCACGTGCTGGCGGCGTGGGCGCGCTTCGCCGCGCACCGCACGGGCCTGCCCGACGAGGGACTGAAGGCCACGCTGGACGCGGTGTGGGAGGCGACGGGCAAGTTCCCCGAGGCGTACCGCGATCCCGCCTCGTTCGGGCTGGACCGGTCGCTGCTGGTGCGGCTGCTGCCCGACGGGGACCTGTCGGCGCTGGCCAGGCGGGCCTTCGCGTTCCCGTTCCTGCAGGGCACCCACAACGGCGTCGACCTCGACCGGCTCAACCCCGCCGACGAGGCCGACCGGCGGGTGCTGCTGGAGATCGACCACGTGGGCGGCATCGACCAGGAACACCTCGCCTGGCACGAGGAGATCGCCACCCGGCTGTGGGAGGGCGACCCGCCGCAGCTGTGGGAGGCCGCCCAGCGCCTGCTCGACCTGGGCCACGACCGCCACGACGTGCTGCACGTGCTGATCGAGATCGCCGAGCGGATCGGCGGCGACCCCGACGAGCTCGCCGCCGCCCTCGACGACATCGCCGACATACCCGACGGGATCTAGGCTGCCCCGTATGGCGATGTACGTCCCCCTGAGCGAAGGTCGCTACCGCGCGACGGAGCACACCCAGGGCCCTTGGGACCCGCGCACCCAGCACCTCGGCCCCGTCACGGCCCTGATCGCGCACGAGCTGGCGCGGACCGCGCCGCGGCCCGGCCTCGATCTGGCCAGGCTCGCGGTGGACGTGTTCGGGCCGGTGCCGGTGGGCGAGCTGGAGGTGCGCACCGAGGTCGTGCGCGACGGCAAGCGGGTGCAGTGCCTGGCCGCGTCCGTCTCCTCCGGCGGCCGCGAGCACGTCAGGGCCACCGCCTGGCGCATCCGCGAGGCCGGGACGCCGGGCACCTCCAGCCCGCCGCCGCCCCTGCCGCCGTCCGAGAGCGAGCCGTCGTGGCTGACGACGGGCTTCGGGTACGGACGCGCGACCGAATGGCGTTTCACCCGCGGCAGCGCGGCGGAGACCGGCCCCGCCACCGCCTGGGGCCGGTCGCGGGTGCCGCTGGTGAGCGACGAGGAGACCACCCCGCTGGAGCGGCTGGCGATGTTCGCCGACAGCGGCAACGGCATCAGCTACGCGCTCGACTTCGACACCCACCTGTTCGTCAACGTCGACCTGGTGATCTCGCTGTTCCGGGCGCCCGAGGGCGAGTGGATCTGCATGGACGCGGAGACCGTCGTCGGCCCGTCCGGGCGCGGCCTGGTCCGTTCCACGCTGTACGACTCGGCCGGCGAGGTCGGCGCGGCTTCCCAGACCCTGTTCGTCGCCCCGCGAGAGGCGTCCTGATAGCGTTTCCGCATGCCCGTGAGGGCGGAATCCGCTCCCTCGGGGGCGCGGAGGAGCCACGATGGACCCCATGGTGATCGACCTCAACGCGGATCTCGGCGAAGGCTTCGGCATCTGGCGCCTCGGTGACGACCTCGCCCTGCTCGACATCGTCACGAGCGCCAACGTCGCCTGCGGCTTCCACGCCGGCGACCCGGTGACGATCAGGCGCACCTGCGCGGCGGCGGTCGACCGGGGGGTGGCGATCGGGGCGCAGGTGTCCTACCGCGACCTGGCCGGCTTCGGGCGCCGGGAGATGGACGTGGAGCCGGAGGAGCTCTGCGCCGAGGTGCTCTACCAGCTCGCCGCCGTCGACGGCATCGCCAGGGCGATGGGCGGGCGGGTCTCGTACGTCAAGCCGCACGGCGCGCTCTACAACCGGGTCTGCCGCGACCGGGAGCAGGCCGCGGCGGTGGTCGACGCGGTGGCCGACTACAACCCCTCGCTGCCGGTGCTGACGCTGCCGGGGTCGGTGGTGCACGAGGTGGCGGCGGCGGCCGGGGTGCCGACGGTCAGAGAGGCGTTCGCCGACCGTGCCTACACCGCCGCGGGCACGCTGGTGTCACGGCGGGCGGCGGGGGCGGTCGTCCACGACGTGGAGACGGTGTCCGCGCGCGCGGTGCGGATGGCGAAGGAAGGGCTGGTGACCTCCGCCGACGGCGCCGAGGTTCCGGTGGCCGCCCGGTCGATCTGCGTCCACGGCGACACGCCCGACGCGGTCGCCCTGGCCCGCGCCGTCCGCGACCGGCTCCTGGAGGCCGGTGTGGTCCTGCAGGCGTTCGCATGACACCTCCCGCCCTCGGCCGCGCGTCCGGCGAGACCTCCCGCCGTGGCGGGCGGTTCGCGGGCACCACCCGTACGACGGACGCGCCGCATCCCGCCGTTCGTCCGGTCGCGGGACTGCCGTCCCGGGTGGCCGCCGCGCGCGGACCGGGCTTCGCCGGGAGTCGTGACGCGGGTGCCGTGGAGTACGCATGATCCGGCGGGCCGGGGAGCACGGGCTGCTCGTGGAGACGGGCGCGCTGGAGGTCTCTCACCGGCTCGACGCGGCCCTGCGCGCCGAGCGGCCTCCGGAGGTGCTCGAAGTGGTGCCGGGACCCGAGACGGTCCTCGTCGTGGCCCCCGGCGCCGACCAGTCCAGATTGCGCGGCCTGCTGGAGACGCTGCTGTCCCACTGCCACGACGTCCCGCCAGACGACCAGCCCGTGCGAGACGCCACGACCACAACGGCACCCCGCACAGCCCTCGACGGTACGACCGAGCGAACCACCCCCACCGGGCACGACACCGCGACTCCACAGACGACCCCCACCGGGCGCGACGGTACGGCCGAGGGAACCACGGGGCGCGGTACGGCTGAGGGGACCACTCCCGCGCCGCTCGATGGTGTGGGCGCGGGCGGGGAGCCGCCGGTGGGGTCGGGGGCGGCTCTCGTGGCGGGTGGGGGTGCGGGGGTGGTGACGATTCCTGTGGTGTACGACGGTGCGGATCTGGAGTCGGTGGCGGAGGCGGCCGGGATCTCGGTGGACGAGGTGGTGTCCCGGCACGCCGGCCGGGAGCTGGTGGTCGGCTGGCTGGGGTTCGCGCCGGGGTTCGCCTACCTGATCGGTCTGGATCCGGTGCTGCACGTGCCCAGGCTGGCGACGCCGCGCACGTCGGTGCCGGCCGGGTCGGTCGCGATCGCCGGCCCGTACTCGGCGGTCTACCCGACCGCGTCGCCCGGCGGGTGGCGGCTGCTCGGGCGTACGGACGCGCGGGTGTGGGACGTGTCGGCCGAGCCGCCGACGCCGTTCCGGCCCGGCACGCGGGTGCGGTTCGAGGTCGCATGATCGAGGTTCTGGCGCCCGGCCCGTACGCGACCGTGCAGGATCTGGGCCGGCACGGGTACGCGCACCTCGGCGTGCCGTCCTCGGGCGCGGCCGACGCGGCGAGCCTGCGGCTGGCCAACCGGCTGGTCGGCAACCCGGAGCGGCTGGCGGGCGTGGAGGTCACGTTCGGGCTGGCCAGGCTGCGCTTCCTGACAGGGGCGTGGGCGGCGCTCGCGGGCGCGCCGTGCCCGGTGTCCGGCGCGGCGGGGGCGGGCATGGGGGTGCCGTTCTGGGTGCCGAAGGGGGCCGAGGTTCGGCTCGGCACGCCGGAGTGGGGGCTGCGCACCTACCTCGCGGTGCGCGGCGGCATCGCGGTGGAGCCGGTGCTGGGCAGCCGTTCGACCGACTCGCTGTCAGGGCTGGGCCCGCCGCCGCTGCGGGCGGGCACGGTGCTGCCGGTCGGCCCGGCCGCGGGGCTGGGGGAGATCACGGTGGATCTGGCGCCGCCCGCCGGTCCCCGGCCGCCGGTG
This sequence comes from Nonomuraea harbinensis, assembly GCF_019396385.1. Classification (GTDB taxonomy): domain Bacteria; phylum Actinomycetota; class Actinomycetes; order Streptosporangiales; family Streptosporangiaceae; genus Nonomuraea; species Nonomuraea ferruginea. The sequence continues at coordinate 12,404 of NZ_JAHKRN010000072.1, forward strand.
CTGCGGGTGCTGCCCGGGCCGCGCGACGACTGGTTCGCCTCCGGTGCGCTGGAGACCCTGTGCGCGTCCCCGTACACGGTGAGCCAGGACAGCAACCGCGTGGGGGTGCGGCTGCGCGGCGCGGAGCCGGCGCGGGCCCGGGAGGGCGAGCTGCCGAGCGAGGGCATGGTGACGGGCGCGGTGCAGGTGCCGCCGAGCGGCCAGCCGATCGTGTTCCTCAGCGACCATCCGCCGACCGGCGGCTATCCGGTGATCGCGGTCGTGTCGAGCGCGGACCTGCCCGTCGCGGCCCAGCTGTGCCCCGGCGACGCGGTGCGGTTCAAGGTCGTGCCGCACCGCTGACGTCAGGTGCGAACCGTGACCTCACAACGTGACCTCGCCGGTCACGCAGGTGACCGCGGAGCCGCCCACCCAGACGCCGGTGTCGTCGGCGGAGATCCGGACGCGGCCGGCGCGGCCGAGCGCGGTGCCCTGGCTCGCCGCGTACGGCGCGGTGACGCGGCCGGTGCGCAGCAGCCACTGGGCGAGGGAGGCGTTGAGGCTGCCGGTCACCGGGTCCTCGACGATGCCGCCCTCGTACGGGCAGAACGCGCGCACCTCGTACGCGTAAGGAGAGCCCTCGGGGTAGAGCCCGGCGACGCCGGTGTCGACGGGAAGGCGGCCGGGCCGCAGGGCGAGCACGGCGTCGGCGTCGCGGAGCAGGAGCGCGACCCAGCCGGGCCCGTTGTCGGCCCACTCGGCGTCGGCGATCTCGCCCCGGCCGATGCCCAGCCCGTCGGCGAGCCGCCCGAGCAGGTCTTCGTCGACGGGCCCTGAGCGCAGCAGCGGCGGCGCGGCGAAGGCCAGCCCGGAACCGTCGCGCCGGACGCGCACCAGGCCCGCCGCGCACTCCTGGACGATCATGCCGGGGTCACGGGGCGCGCCGCCGGTCTCCAGCCAGGCGTGGCAGCTGCCGATCGTGGGATGCCCGGCGAACGGCAGCTCGCCCGACGGCGTGAAGATCCGCACGCGGTAGTCGGCCTCGCCGGTGGAGGGCGGCAGCAGGAAGGTGGTCTCGGACAGGTTGGTCCAGTTGGCGAAGCGCCCCATCTCCTCGTCGGTCAGCCCGGCGCCGTCGACCACGACGGCCAGCGGGTTGCCGTGATAGGCGGTGTCGGTGAACACGTCGACCTGGCGGAAGGCTCGTCCCATGCACGCGAGTGTCGCACGGCGGACCGGTCACTCCGCGGTGCGGACGGTCGCGAGCAGGGCCTCGACGCGGGCCGCCGCGGCGGCGAGCGGCGGCTCGGGGACGTCCTCGAACAGCTCGGCCTCCACCCGGCCCGCCTCGGCCTTCCAGACGCCCGCCACCCGGCCCCGGTGGACCACGACCGGGGAGATCCAGCCGGCCTGGCGGCTCACCTTGGGCTTGGCGGCGGCCGGGACGAGCGGCTCCAGGGCGCGCGGGGCGCCCAGGATGTACGGGTCGAAGCCGGGCAGCAGGTGGACCTCTTCGGAGGGCCGGGTGGCAGCCAGGTCGTCGAGGTGCTCGGCGAGGGCCAGGAGGGTGCGGCCGTCGCCGGTCTCCACCTCGGCCAGCTCGGGGGCCAGGTCGCGGAACCAGCCCTTGAGCACGGCCTTCCTGGCGACGCCGCCGAACAGCCAGCCGTCGAGCATCTCCGGCGTCGCCGGGCCGTGGGCGCCCAGGAAGGCGCGGACCACCCGGACTCCGGCCTCCTCGGGCGGCGGGAGGGCCCCGGGCCAGCCCGGCAGCCAGGCTCTCGGGGCGACGAAGGTGACGCGGCCCTCGCGGGGCGGGCCGTAGCACAGCTCGCCCAGACGGCTGAGCGGCTTGAGCAGGGCGCCCCAGCCGGAGCCGAGCGCCTCGCGCAGATGCCGGTCGCCGGTGGCCGCCACGACCGCGTCGACCACTTCTTCCCTGGTCATCGGGCGCTCGCCGAGAATCTTCGGGACGGTGTCGACGATGGCCTCGATCTCGCCCGCGGTGACGCCGTGGCCGCGCTGCCAGGAACCCTTCTCCCAGAAGCGCAGCGTGCTCAGGGCCGCGCAGTGGTCGGGCAGGGTGTCGGCGGGCACCAGGTGGAGGGTGCCGCGCATGATCCACGTCTTGGCGAGCGTGCGATCGGCCCACAGCGCGCGGTCGATCGCGCCGGGGTCGGGCCGGTCGCTCCGCACCGCGACGGCGAGCTGGGCGGAGGACGCCACCTGCGCCTGCACCCCGCAGAGCCGCCGGGCCACCTCCACCGGCCCGCCGTCGCAGGGCTCGCTCACGAACTGACGGCGCAGCCGCCACGCCAGGATCTGCGGCCAGGTCACGGAAGTGGTCACCCGGACACTTCTACCAGCCGCCCCCGACAACGACGTCAGCGCGTGAAGCCGATGTCCTGGTAGCGGAGGTCGTGGAAGCCGCGGGCGCCCACGTTGGCCAGGGTGTCCTTGACCGCCACCACCTGCGGCCGCTGGTAGAGGGGCAGCACGTTGGCCTGCGCCCAGATGAGCCGGTCGGCGGCGTTGACGCCGGCGCGGGCCCTGGCGGGGTCCAGCGCGGCCACCGCGCGGTCCAGCGCGGCGTCGATGTCGTCCGAGCCGGACCGCCCCAGGTTGGCGTTCCAGGTCTTGCCGTCGGGGCTGTTCACGTAAGCGCCGTAGCTGCTCGACACGGGGAACGGGGTGCCGATGTACGCGAACGGCGCGATGTCGAAGTTGCCGGGGATCACGTACTTGGTGAAGAAGTCGTCGCCGGGGACCGCCTGGATGGTCAGCTTGACCCCGATCTTGGCGAGCATGCTCTGCGCCAGCTCGCCTTCCGACTTGCTGAGCTGCGACCCGGCCGGCACCACGAACCGCAGGTCCAGAGGGTCTCCGGCCTTCTTGCGCACGGTCCCGTCGAGCTTCCACCCGGCCTCGTCCAGCAGCCGCTTGGCCCGCTCCGGGTCGTAGGCGCCGAAGCTGCCCGCGTTGTCGCGGTAGCCCTCCTGGGTCGGCATGAAGAAGTGGTTGCCGAGCGGCGTGGCGGGCCAGTCGAGACCCTGGAGGTCCGATCGGGCGATGGACATCCGGTCGACGCCGAGCTGGATCGCCTGCCGCACGCGCACGTCGCGGAGCTTCTCGCTGGAACCGTTGAGGGTGAAGTGGCGGAAGTCGGGCCCCGCGGCGAACCGCACCTGGGCGCCGGTGGCGCTCCTGGCCCTGGCGTAGTCGGGGGCGGACGGCCCGATGTCGGCCACGTCCAGCTCGCCGTTGCCGAACATGCCGGTGAGGGAGTCCTGCTCGGCGGCGCGGTAGACGATCCGGTCCAGCTTGGCGCGGTCCCCCCACCAGGCGGGGTCGCGGACGAGCGTGACGGTCTTGGCGGTCTGGTCGAGCGCGCCGACCTTGAACGGCCCGGCGGTCAGCGGGATCGCGTTCACCCAGGAGGAGTTGAACGCCTCGGCGTTCTCGTTCACGGAGGCGGGCAGCAGCGGGCCGAACAGCGCCTGCCAGTCGCCGAACGGCCGGGTGAACGTCACCACCACCTCGTGCTCGCCCGCGCCCCGCTCGACCTTCGCGATGTCCTGGTAGCCGGTGGCGGAGACGATCCGGAAGGCCGGGTCGGCGCCGCGCATGACCTCCCACTGGGCGCGGTAGTCGGCCCAGGTGATGGGCTTGCCATCGGACCAGCGGGCCTTGGGGTTGAGGGTGTAGGTGACGACCTGGTGCGGGCTGCGATCGGTGATGCGGGCCTCCAGCACGTAGTCGCGGTTGACCGAGAGCCGGGCGTTGCCGTCGGAGGTGAACGCCGACGGCAGCAGCGCGTTGCTGACCACCGCGGCCACGGCGAGGTTGCCGTCGATGTGGTTGCGGTTCCACTGGGTGGGGAACTCGTTGATGCCCCAGCGCAGCGTGCCGCCCTCCTTGACCTTGTCGCGCGGCTGGAGGTTGATGTCGGACGCCTTGATCGTGTCGTCGCCCTGCCCCGCGCCGCCGGAAGGGCCGCGCGTGCCGCAGCCGGCCTGGGTCAGCGCGAGTACGGCGGCGACGACGAGCCGCACGCCTGTCAACGGGGCTTTCATGGGTGGTTCTCCTCCAATGGGTACGAGCCGGGTCAGACGACGGCGAGCCTCTCCGCGTAGTGGCAGGCGGCCGACTGGTCCTCGCCCAGCGGCCGCATCTCGGGCTCGGTGTCGGCGCACAGGCCGCGCTCCGTCTCCGTCAGCACCGACCGGAACGTCGGGCACCGCGTGCGGAACCGGCAACCGGACGGCGGGGAGGCCGGGTCGGGCCGCTCGCCGGTGAGCAGGATCCGCTCGCGGGCGCGCTCGCGGGCCGGGTCGGGCAGCGGGATCGCCGACAGCAGCGCCTGCGTGTACGGGTGAGCGGGCGCGGTGTAGACGGCGTCGGCGCGGCCGATCTCGGCGATCCTGCCCAGGTACATGACGGCCACCCGGTCGGCGATGTGCCGCACGACGGCCAGGTCGTGCGCCACCAGCAGGTAGGAGAGCCCGAGTTCGGTCTTGAGCGCGCCGAGCAGGCCGAGCACCCCGGCCTGGACCGACACGTCGAGCGCGGAGACCGGCTCGTCGAGCACCAGCAGGCGCGGCTGCAGCGCGAGCGCGCGGGCGATGGCGATGCGCTGCCGCTGGCCGCCGGAGAAGTCCTTCGGATAGCGGGCGGCGTGCGCCGGGTCCAGCCCGACGAGGGCGAGCAGTTCGCCGACCCGCCGCCGGGGATCGCCGTGCCGATGCGTGCGCAGCGGCTCGGCCAGGATGTCGTGGACCGTCATCCGCGGGTCGAGCGAGGCCAGCGGGTCCTGGAAGACGACCTGCACGTCACGCCTGATCTCCATCCGCTGGGCGGCGGTGAGCGCGGCGGTGTCGCGGCCGAGCACCACGACGCGGCCCTGCTGCGGGCGGGTCAGCTCCAGGATCTCGGTCAGCGCGGTGGTCTTGCCCGAGCCGGACTCGCCGACGAGGCCGAGCGTCTCGCCCTCGCGGATGTCGAAGCTGATGCCGGCGACCGCGTGGACGGTCCCGACGCGTCTCCTGAACACGGCGCCCTTGACCAGCGGGTAGTGCCTGACCAGCCCGTCGACGGCCAGGACCGTGCGCGGCCCCCGCACGCCCGGCCCCGTCCTGCCCGGGGGCGCGGGGAGCGGCGGGCTCACCTCGTCCCAGCGGATGCACGCGGCGCGGTGTCCCGGGCCCACCTCGAACAGCGGCGGCTCGCGTTCGTCGCACGCCTCCACCCGCAGCGGGCAGCGCGGCGCGAACGGGCAGCCGGGCGGCAGGTCGCCGGGCGCGGGCGGGGCGCCGTCGATCGGCGCGGGCGCGGCCCGGCCGGCCGCGTCGATGCGCGGCACCGCGCCGAGCAGCCCGGCGGTGTACGGCATGCGGGCGTGGTAGAAGACGTCGTCCACGTCGCCGGACTCGACCGGGCGGCCCGCGTACATGACGAGCACCCGGTCGGCGAAGCCGGCCACGACCCCGAGATCGTGCGTGATCATGACGATGGCGGCGCCGGTCTGGCGCTGCGCGGTCTTGAGCACCTCCAGCACCTGGGCCTGGACGGTGACGTCGAGCGCGGTCGTCGGCTCGTCGCAGATGATCACGTCGGGGTCGTTGGCCATGGCCATGGCGATCAGCGCCCGCTGGCGCATGCCGCCGGAGAACTCGTGCGGGAAGGCCAGCGCCCGCCGGGCCGGGTCGGGGATGCCGACCAGGTCGAGCAGGTCGACGGCGCGGACCGCGGCCTGCTCCTTGGTCACCTTCTGGTGGGTGCGGACCGCCTCGGCGATCTGGTCGCCGACGCGGTAGACCGGGGTGAGCGCGGAGAGCGGGTCCTGGAACACCATCGAGACGGCGCTGCCGCGGACGGCGGCGAGTTCCCGCTCGCGCAGGCCGACGAGCTCCCTGCCTCCCAGCCGGATCGAGCCGGTCACCCGGGCGCCGGGCGGCAGCAGGCCCATCACCGCGGCCGCCGACACCGACTTGCCGCAGCCCGACTCGCCGACGAGGCCGAGCACCTCGCCCTTGCGCACGGCGTAGCCGAGGCCGCGCACGACGGGCGCCCCGCCGAGCGTGACCCGCAGGTCGGTCACCTCCAGCGCGGGGGTCATCGCGGCTCCCTCGCCGTCGGGTCGAAGGCGTCGCGCAGCGCGTCGCCGATGAGGTTGACCGCGAGCACGGTGACCACGAGCAGCCCGGCGGCGAACCAGAACGTCCACGGCGCGTACACGGCGGTCCTGGAGCCGTCGGCGATGAGCGTGCCGAGCGACACGTCGGGCGGTTGGATGCCGAACCCGAAGTACGACAGCGAGGTCTCGGTCAGGATGGCGGCGCTGACGTTCAGCGTGGCGTCGACGATCAGCAGCGACGACAGGTTGGGCAGCACGTGCGAGAGCACGATCCTTACGGGCGGCACGCCCAGGTAGCGGGCGGCCCGCACGAACTCGCGCTCGCGCAGCGAGATCGTCATCCCCCGGGCCATCTTGGCGGTCACCATCCACAGGAACAGCGCCAGCATGAGCACGAACAGCGGCCACTGCCCGGCCCCGAACAGCGGCGACATGACGGCCAGGATGAGGAACGCGGGCAGCACCAGCAGCAGGTCGGTCACCCAGGTGATGACCCGGTCGGTCCAGCCGAGGAAGTAGCCGGCGAACGCCCCGGCGAGCGCGGCCAGCGCCGTGCACACCACGGCCGCGAGCAGCCCGACGACCAGCGACCGCTGCAGGCCGCGCAGCGTGACGGCGAACACGTCGGCGCCGGTCTGCAGCGTGCCGAACCAGTGGGCGGCCGACGGCGGGGCGAGGAACGCGGCGAAGTCCTTGTCGGTGTGGGACCACGGGCTGACCAGCGGGCCGGCGAACGCGAACAGGAACACCAGCGTCAGCACCAGCGCGCCCGCCCTGCCCTGCCGCGAGGAGAGGAAGCGGCCGGTCACCGCCCTGGCCCTGGACGGCGGAGGCGGCCGGCCGGCGTCGTCGCCGGCGGACTCCTCGGCGACCTCCTCCGACAGCGTCATCCGGCCCGCACCCTGGGGTCGAGCACGGCCTGCAGCAGTCCGGCGGCCATGGACGCGACCAGCACGGCGACCGCGGCCAGGCAGGAGATGGCGGCCACGGTGTTGACGTCGTTGGTGAAGATCGAGCTGATCAGCCGCTCCCCCAGCCCGTGCCAGCCGAAGATCTTCTCGGTGAACGTGGCCCCGGTGAGCAGGGCGCCGAAGGTGAAGGCGAAGTAGGTCGCGACCGGGATGAGCGCGGTGCGCAGCCCGTGGCGGATCAGCGCCCGCCGTCTGGTCAGGCCCTTGGCCATGGCGGTGCGCAGGTAGTCGGCGCCGAGCACGTCGAGCATCGTGTTGCGCTGGTAGCGGCTGAACACGGCGGCGAGCCCGAGCGTGATCGTGACGGTCGGCAGGACGAGGTGCTGGGCCCGGTCGAGGAGCGTCTCCCAGAGCCCGGCCTCCAGCCCCGCGCTCGCCTCCCCCGCCACGAGCAGCACCCGGGCGCCGAACAGGTGGTCGTTGGCCCACGTGCCGGCCAGGATCAGCACGTTGGCCAGCACCACCACGGGCACTGCGAGCAGCAGGAAGGACACGGCCGCCGACAGCCGGTCGAACCAGCCGTACTGCCGGGCGGCGGCGAGCGCCCCCGCCATGACGCCCAGCGCGCTCCCGCACACCAGCCCGAGCAGGACCAGCCGGAGGGTGACGCCGGCCCGCCGCTTGAGGTCGTCGCCGACCGGCGCGCCGCTGACGCTCTTGCCGAAGTCGCCGCGCAGGACTCCGCCCGCCCAGGTGAGGTAGCGCTCGGTCAGGGGGGTGCGGTCGTTCAGGTTGAGCGCGGTGAGCTGCGCGTCGACGACGGCGGGCGGCGGGGCGGGAGTGCGGCCCGCGTAGTTGGCGCGCGGGTCGAGCGCGGCGGCGGCGAGCAGGTAGGCGAGGGAGGCCGCGACGGCGACCAGCACCACCGAGCTGACCAGCCTGCGCGCCAGGAACCCGGCCATCTCCCCTCCTCCGCGACACCGCTCCTACCGCAACACTGCGTAGCCATATTGCTACAGGATGCGATGGCCGCCGCGCAGGCGAGTGCCAAAGAGGGGTCTGGTTAACGTCCGGAAAGCTCGTCGACGGCGGTGCGGACGTCGTCGCTGGTGATCGTCGTCAGCTCGGCGGCGCTGGCCGGCTCCTCCGCCGAGGCGCCCGCGGCCAGCCGCACGTCGCGGCGCATCGCGGCGCGCTCGAACAGCGACCTGGCGAACCGGCCGTTGCCCAGCCCGTCGATCAGCCGTTCCTCGCACACCCAGGTGAAGACCTCGTCGAGGTCGTTGAGCGCGTCGTCGTCGAAGCGGTCGCCGGCCTGCTGGGCGAGCAGCACGGCGATCTCGGTCAGCTCGCGCGGCGCGTAGCTGGGGAAGGCGACCCGCTGGTTGAAGCGGCTGGACAGCCCGGGGTTGGTGGCGAGGAAGGCGTCCATCTCGCGCTCGTAGCCGGCCAGCACGATGACCAGCCGGTCGCGGTCGTCCTCGGCGCGCTTGAGCAGCGTCTGCACGGCCTCGGCGCCGAAGGCGTCGCCGCCGGAGTAGCCGGGGTTGACCAGGCTGTAGGCCTCGTCGATGAAGAGCACGCCGCCCAGCGCCCGGTCGACCAGCTCGTTGGTCTTGATCGCGGTCGCGCCGAGGTGCTGGCCGACCAGGTCGGCGCGGTGCGCCTCGACCACGTCGGGCCGGGCGAGCAGGCCGAGCGCGGCGAAGACGCGGCCCAGCACCCTCGCGACGCTGGTCTTGCCGGTGCCGGGCGGGCCGGCGAACACGAAGTGGCGCATCTGGGGCGGGGTGGGCAGCCCGCGCTCCTGCCGCATGCGGGCCACCTGGAGCTGCGCGGCGATGGCGTGGACCTGCCGTTTGACGGGGGCGAGCCCGGCCATCCGGTCGAGGTCGGCCAACGCCTCCTCCAGCGTAGGGGTGGCGACGTAGCCGCGGAAGCGGGCGGTGAGCTCGTCGAACGCCTTGGTCACGTCGGCGGTGGTGGTGGTCACCAGGTCCTGGGTGGTCGGCGTGCCGCCCGCGCCCACCACCCGCACGTCGCGGGCCTGGGCCGCGGCCTCGACCAGGCTGCGGGCGAACCTGGCGTTGCCCAGCTCGTCGACCAGCCCGCGGCGGTGGACGTCCTCGTACAGGCCGAGCAGCGCGGCCTTGGCGTCGTCGCCCATGGTGTCGCCGCGCCTGCGCTGCAGGAGCTCGGTGATCTGGGCCAGCTCGGCGGCGGAGTAGGCGGGGAAGCGCACGCGGGTGGCGAACCGGCTGGCCAGCCCGGGGTTGCTGGACAGGAACGAGGTCATCTCCTGCTCGTAGCCCGCCAGGATGATGATCAGCCGGTCGCGGTCGTCCTCGGCGCGCTTGAGCAGGGTCTGCACGGCCTCGGCGCCGAACCGGTCGGGCTGGCCGTCGGAGGAGTTGATCAGACCGTACGCCTCGTCGATGAAGAGCACGCCGCCCAGCGCCCGGTCGACCAGCTCGTTGGTCTTGATCGCGGTCGCGCCGAGGTACTCGCCGACCAGGTCGGCGCGCTGCCCTTCGACCACGTAAGGGGTCTCCAGCAGGCCGAAGGCGTAGAAGATCTTGGCGAGGGTGCGGGCGACGCTGGTCTTGCCGGTGCCCGGCGGGCCGACGAACACGAAGTGGCGCACCGGACGGCCCGCGGTGTAGCCGGCCTCGGCGCGCAGCCGGGAGGCCTCGATGGAGGCGGCGATCGAGCGGACCTGCTCTTTGACCGGGGCGAGGCCGATCATGGCGTCGAGCTCGGCGAGCGCCTCCTCGACCGAGATCTGCGGCAGGCCCTGGGCCTTCTCCGGCTGCGCCTCGGGCCTGCCCTCGCGGGCGCGCACCCGTACCCGCTCCTCCGCGCCCAGCTCGGCCCTGGCCCGGCGGGCGAGCAGGAAACGGTAGCCGAGCACGACCGCGGCGGCGCCGTAGGCGACCCAGACGGCGAGGTTCTCCGAGACGAGCGAGAGCGCGGCGGCCAGCGCGCCGGCGGGCACGAGCGCGAGCAGCGCGGTCACCCACGGGGTGACCCAGCGGATCAGGTGGGCGGCGACGGCGACCGGCACGGCGAGCAGCATGAGCAGGGTCGGCGCCATCGGCTGCGCGGGGAAGAGCGGGGAGAAGAGCGGCAGCAGCGCGATCCAGCCCGCCAGGACGAGCACGGTCGCCGCGGCCTGCGGGAAGCGGAGGGTGAGCGCGACGAAGCAGAGGATGAGCGCGGTGGTGAGGAACGTGTCGAGCAGGTCCCAGCCGAGCGCCGCGCCGGTGCCGACCGCCCCGATGAGGATCGCCGCGTAGAGCACTCTGCGCACGGCGGGGGGAAGCCGGAAATAGCGCAGCCGCACCTGCTCGAACAGATCTCGCACCGCGGCTCGGCCCGCGGGACGGGCCCTGCCGGACTCCTGCATCACGCCTCCCCGGTGTCCGCCCCCGGTTATACCGTACGGAACCCCGGTGTGGGCGGACCTGACACGCTAGGTGGAGGTCACGAAAGCGGCTATGTGCCGGCCGAGTTCGGTGCCCGCGTCCTCCTGGAGGAAGTGACCGGCGCCCTTGATGACGGGATGCTCCAGGCCCGCGGCGCCGGCCATGGACGAGCGCAGGATCGGCGCCATGCCGCCGGTGATCGGGTCGCCGTCGGAGAACGCGACGAGGAACGGCCGGTCGAGGGTGGTGAGCACCTGCCAGGCGGCGCGGTTGGCCGGCCCGGCCGGGTCGCCGGGGGTGTGCGGGACGAGTCCCGGCATGGCGCGCGGGCCCGCCTTGTACGACTCGTCCGGGAAGGGGGCGTCGTAGGCGGCGCGCACCTCCGGGGAGAGCCGGGTGGCGCAGCCGGACTGCACGAACCGGGCGACGTCCAGGGCGGGGGCGCTCGCCACCGCGTCCTTGAAGCGGTGCCACACCTCGGGCATGGGAATGTCACCGGTCGGCAAGCCGGTGTTGGCGGCGACGATCCTGGCCACCCGGCCGGGGTGCTCGGCCGCCAGGCGCAGGCCGATGAGCCCGCCCCAGTCCTGGCCGACGAGGGTGACGCCGGTCAGGCCGAGCGCGTCGTACAGCAGGGCGCGGGTCCACTCGACGTGGCGGGCGTAGGTGTGGTCGGACGGCTCGGCGGGTTTGTCGGAGCGGCCGAACCCGACGAGGTCGGGGGCGATGGCGCGCAGTCCGGCCGCGGCCAGCTCGGGCATGACGTTGCGGTAGAGGAACGACCAGGACGGCTCGCCGTGCAGGAGCACGACGGGTTCCCCGGTCGCGGGCCCGGTCTCGACGTAGGCCATCCGCAGCCCGTCGCCGATCTCGGCGTAGCGGGGCTCGTACGGGAAGCCGGGCAGGTCGGTGAAGCGGTCGTCGGGTGTACGCAGGATCCGCATAGAACATGATTCTAGTCCGCGGGCGGCCCGGCGCGTGGAGTCCGGATACCATGAATGCCGATCCCGATAAATGGTGGCATTTCGGTCAATAGACGGACAGCCATTCCTGGATCATTCGATACCGCTGCACCCATCCCGCGGCATGCCATAAGCTGCCACGCAAGTTTTATGCGGGCCCGCTGTGAAGGGATAGGCCCGCAAGGAGGTCCATGACCGTCACCCAGGCCGTGCCCTTCGCACGCCGCGCCGGCCGCGAGCATCAGGAAAACCGCTGGAAGATCCTGGTGCTGCTCTGCGTGAGCCTCCTGCTCATCACGGTCGACGCGACGGTCCTGCACATCGCGGTCCCCGCACTCACCGCCGCCCTGGAGCCGTCAGCGGTCCAGCTGCTGTGGATCATCGACGTCTACTCGCTGATCGTGGCCCCGCTGCTCATCCTCTTCGGCACGCTCGGCGACCGCTACGGGCGCAAACGCCTGGTCATCGCGGGATTCGTGCTGTTCGGCGTGGCCTCGGCCGGGGCGGCCTTCGCCCCCACGCCGCTAGCGCTCGTCCTGGCCAGGGCACTGCTCGGCGTCGGCGGCGCGATGATCATGCCGGCCACGCTGTCGCTGATCCGCCAGGTGTTCACCGACCGCCGCGAGCGCGCCATCGCGCTCGGCGTGTGGAGCGCGGTCGCCGCCGCCGGGGCCGCCGTGGGGCCGCTCATCGGCGGCCTGCTGGTCGGCTGGTGGTGGGGCGCGGTCTTCCTGATCAACGTGCCGATCCTGCTCGTGCTGCTGCCCGCCGCCCTGCGCATGCTCCCCGAGTACCGCGACCCCGAGCCGCGCCCGTGGGACGTGACCAGCGCCGTGCTGTCCGTGTTCGGCATCCTGGCGCTGGCCTTCGGTCTGAAGGAGGCCGGGTCGGGCAGCCTGATGCCGTTCCCGGCCGCCGTCGCGGTCTTCCTGACGGGCGCGGGGCTGCTGGTGTGGTTCGCCCGGCGGCAGACCCGGCTGGAGACGCCGCTGCTCGACGTCTCGCTGTTCCGGCGGCGGGAGTTCACCACCGGCGTGCTGGGCGTGCTGCTCGGCGTGTTCGCGCTGGTCGGGCTGCAGCTGATGCTCGCCCAGTACCTGCAGCTCGTGCTCGGCGACACCCCGGTGCGCGCCGCGTTCCGGATGCTCCCGCTGGTGCTGTCGGCTGTCGCGGGCGGGCTGGTCGCCGCGCACATCCTGCCGAGGCTCGGCATGCGCGCCACCATGAGCGGCGGCCTCGCGCTCGTCGCGCTCGCCCTCACCCCCACGCTGACCTGGGGCGTCGAGGGCCATCCCGTGATGCTGGCGTGCTGCTTCGTGGGCATCGGCTTCGGTGTGCAGGTGGCGCTGCTGGCCGCCTCCGACACGATCATGTCCGCCGCGCCCGCCTCCCACGCGGGTGGCGCCGCCGCCATCGAGGGCACCGCCTACGAGCTCGGCGCCGGGCTCGGCGTCGCGGTGCTCGGCACGATCACCACCATCGCGTACGCGCCCGCGGTGCCCGACGTGCGGGGCATCCCCGGTGGGGGCATGGACCAGGCCAGGCAGTCACTCGCGGGAGCCGCCCACGTCGCCGAGGAGATAGGCGGCAGCGCCGGCGGCGCCCTGCTGAACGCGGCCCGCTGGGCCTTCGTCAACGCCCTGCACACGACCGTGGTCGTGAGCGTCGTCCTGCTCAGCCTGACCGCCGTCGCGGTGGCCATGCTGCTCCGCCGTGATTGAGGTGTGCGATGTCCCCCTTAGGGCAGTCAACAACCGTGAGACAGTCCCTCCGTGATCTCGCCGCGCTGGTGGCCCGCCTGGGAGTGGGCGGCATCTTCTTCGCCAACGGCTGGCGCAAGCTGGAAATCGGGCTGATGGAGACCGGCGTCCAGTTCCAGTCCCAGGGAGCCCCCGCCCCACGCGCCTGGGCCACGGTCACCATGCTGGTCGAATTGGTGGGCGGCGCGCTGCTGATCGCCGGGCTGATGGTGTCGGTGATGGGGCTGGTCCTGTTCGCGGAGGCGGTCGCGGTGCTGTGGGTGGCCCCGCCGCTCAACCCGATCACACTGAACGAGCTGATCCTGCTCGGCGCGGCCTCGCTGCTGCTCGCCGTGGTGGGCGCGGGCCGCGTCTCGGTCGACCACATGGTGGTGATCAGGCGGCGGGAGTCCGCGGCGGCCGACGAGTTCGCCGCCGACAAGGAGGCGGACGCGGTCATCGCCTCGCTGCGCGACCCCGACAAGCCCGCCGGCCCGCCCGCCCCGGCCAAGCCCGAGGCCACCGGGAAGAAGGAGCCGCCCGCCGAGAAACCGGCGCGCCCCCGTACCTCCAAGGAAGCGGAGCCCGCCCTCGAAGACACCGCACCGCACCCGAGGCCGCGCGCGGCGACCACCGAGGAGCCCTCCCCCTCCCCCGGCGACACGCTGGTGGCGGGCCGCAAGAAGCCGGCGCCCCGGTCGCGGCGCGCCACGGAGGACTAGAGCTCGAAGCGGGCGACGCGGCGCAGCTTGTTCATCGCGTCCAGGGCCGCGACCTTGTACGACTCCGCCAGCGTCGGGTAGTTGAAGACCGCGTCCACCAGATAGTCGATGGCGCCGCCGCAGCCCATCACCGCCTGGCCGATGTGCAGCAGCTCCGTCGCCCCGGTGCCGAACACGTGCACGCCCAGCAGCGAGCGGTCCTCGGGTGAGACGAGCAGCTTGAGCATCCCGTACGTGTCGCCGATGATCTGGCCGCGGGCCAGCTCGCGGTAGCGGGAGACGCCGACCTCGAACGGCACCTGCGCCTTGGTCAGCTCGTCCTCGGTGCGGCCGATGAAGGAGATCTCGGGGATGGTGTAGATGCCGATCGGCTGCAGCGGGGTCATGCCGGCCAGCGGCTCGTCGCAGGCGTGCTGGGCGGCGATCCTGCCCTGTTCCATGGAGGTGGCGGCGAGCGACGGGAAGCCGATCACGTCGCCGACCGCGTAGATGTGCTCCACCGCGGTGCGGTAGTGCGCGTCCACCGCGATCCGCCCCCGGTCGTCGGCGGCCAGCCCGGCCTGCTCCAGCCCGAGGTGGTCGGTCATGCCCTGGCGCCCGGCCGAGTACATGACGGTCTCGGCGGGGATCTTCTTGCCGCTCTCCAGCAGCGTGATGGCGCCCCTCGGCCGGCGTTCCACGGCGGCGACCGTCTCCCCGAACCGGAAGGTGACGGCCAGGTCGCGCAGGTGGTACTTGAGCGCCTCCACGATCTCCAGGTCGCAGAAGTCGAGCATCCGCTCCCGCCGCTCCACCACCGTCACCTTGGTGCCGAGGGCGGCGAACATCGAGGCGTACTCGATCCCGATCACCCCGGCGCCGACGACCACCAGCGACTCCGGGACCCGCTGGAGGTTGAGTATGCCGTCGGAGTCGATGATCGTCTGCTCGTCGAACTCCACCGACTCCGGCCTGGCCGGGCGGGTGCCGGTGGCGATGATGATCTTACGTCCGCTGATCTTGACGGCCCGTCCCTGCTCGTCGGTGACGTCCAGGGTGTGCGGGTCGGTGAAACTGGCGGTGCCGGTGAAGACGGCCACGTGGTTGCGCGAGAGCTGGCTGCGGATCACGTCGACCTCGCGGCCGATCACGTGCTGGGTCCTGATGCCCAGGTCGCCGACGGTGATGTCGTCCTTGACCCGGTAGCTCTGCCCGTACATCTCCCGCTGGTTGAGCCCGGTCAGGTAGAGCACGGCCTCGCGCAGGGTCTTGGACGGGATCGTGCCGGTGTTGATGCAGACCCCGCCGATCATGTTGCGCCGCTCGACCACGGCGACCCGCTTCTCCAGCTTGGCGGCGGCGATGGCCGCCTTCTGCCCACCGGGCCCGGAACCAATGACAACCACATCGAAGTCGGCCACACCGCCAGTGTGCGTGCCGGTGACGGTCTGGAGAAGCCCGAATCCCGGCTGTCAGGCGGTGGCGCCCGCCGGGACGCGGTCGACGATGCCGCTGGAGCCTTCCTGCCGGGCGCAGTGGGCGCAGCAGTACCAGTGGTCACCCGACTGGACGCCGTGGCCGATGACCTTGGTGCCGCAGTGCTCGCATACCGGCGCCATCTTGTCGATCGCGCACTGGAAGGAGTCGAAGGTGTGGGTTCTGCCCTGGGCGCGGACCTCGAACGCCATGTCGTAGTCGTTGCCGCATGACTCGCAGACAGCCATGATGATCCCCCTGATCATTAGTGATGTCCGTGCAGAGGTCTCATATCCGCAGAAGGCCGCCCTATTCAGATTTTTCCGGACTGTCACATCCAGCGGGGCTGCCCCGTCCATGTCGCGTCGGCTACGACTCACCATGGAGGTATCGATGACTCAGCGGCTCAACGTCGCGGCCCTCGCCCCCGAGCCCTACCGGGCGTTCCTCTCCGTCGAGAAGTACCTCGGCGGCTGCGGGATCCCGCACGCCACGATCGGGTTCATGAAGCTGCGCGCCAGCCAGATCAACGGGTGCGCGTTCTGCGTGGACATGCACAACCGCGAGCTGAAGAAGGACGGCGAGAGCGACGAGCGGATCTGGTCGGTGGCCGCCTGGCGCGAGACCACGGTCTACACCCCCGCCGAGCGGGCGGCGCTGGCCCTGACGGAGGAGGCGACCAGGCTCGCCGACCACGGCAAGGGCGTCTCCGACGAGGTCTGGGAGGCGGCGGCCGAACACTACGACGAGAAGCAGCTCGCGTCGCTGGTGGTGGCCGTCTCGATGATCAACGCGTGGAACCGGCTCGCCGTCACGACCCGGGCCGTCCCCGGCGGCGGCGTCTGACACTCACCGGGCGGGCGTCACGGCGCCCGCCCGGTGCGGACAAATGCGTTGAGCGTACGACGCGCGCCCGGTTAGGTTGGCGCCAGGCGAGAGGGGGCACACCCATGAAGCGCGTGCGCATCGTCAGGACGACGACCAGGCGGCGTCCGGTCCGCGGCGCGGACCTGGACCTGCGGTCCCCGTCGGGCCGCCGCCTGCCCTACTGAATTTCTGTCTTACACCGCCCTTACCCGGGTTTCTGTTAATAACATAGGTAACAGGAACATCACGGGGGGAGGACGATGAGAAGGCTGGTGACGGTCCCGCCGCGCATCGCCACGCACAAGATCCGCGACATCCGATCAGCGGCCGTGCACCGCAAGCAGGCGGCCGTCGATCCGAAGGTCGTCGACCTGCGGGCCTACACGGGCCGCAACGTGATCCGCTTCCCCGACGGCCCCACCCCCGCGGCCTAGACCTCGTAGAGCTTCTTGCGGTAGGCGGCGTCCGAGTAGTACGTCTCCAGCTCCTCAAGGGTCTCCGGTGTGGTCTGCAGCTCCTTGACCAGGGTGGCGTGCGACGGCAGCGGGTCGGGGCCCCACTTCTCCGGCCGCCAGAGCGCGCTGCGCATGAACGCCTTGGCACAGTGGAACATGATCTGCTCGATCTCCACGACCAGGGCGAGCTTGGGCCGGTGACCCTTGACGATCATCTCGTCGAAGAACGGCGCCTCCCGCACGAGCCGGGCACGGCCGTTCACGCGCAACGTCTCGTTGCGGCCGGGGATCAGGAAGATCAGGCCGACGTGCGGGTTGGACAGGATGTTGCGGAACCCGTCGGCCCTGCGGTTGCCGGGGCGCTCGGGGATGGCGATCGTGGTGTCGTCGATCACGTGGGCGAACCCGGCCGGGTCGCCCTTGGGCGAGACGTCGCAGTTGCCATCGGCGTCGGCCGTGGCGATCAGGCAGAACGGCGAGGTCGCCAGCCACTGACGGTCACGCTCGTGCAGGCGGGTGCGCTCCTTCGTCGCCGCCCGCGGCATCACTTCACCCAGCAGCTCGCGCAGCTCGGCCTCGGACTCGATCTCCACCCAGCTCATCCGCTCTCCTTTCACGCCCATCCCGGACATTGTGTCAGGAAAGCGCTTCCGGGCCAGAGAGGGTCACCAGCGGCGGGCCCGGGCCATCGCGCCCAGCAGCAGATCACGCTCGACCGCGAACCGGGCCGGATCCGTCCTCTCCCGCTCCGCGCGCAGGTGGAGCATCGTCAGCTCGGTGGCCGCCTGCTGGTAGTCGCTCATCTCACGGCCCAGCCCGGCGCCCCTGGCCCACTTGCGGGCCGCGCGACGGGCCGCGATCGTCGTCAGCATCCCCACGTCCTGCTCGGTGACCAGGCCGGTGTGACCGTACAAGGGGAGATAGGCGCCCATCCGCGAGACGAGCTGCCTGCGCTCCACCACCGTGATGACGATCAGCCCGATGAGCACCAGCATGATCACCAGGTACGCGCCGGCGACCGCCGCCAGCGACCCGCTGGAGGCCGCGCCGTTCCACAGGGCGTGCAGGAAGACCGCGCCCAGATAGCCGAGCGGGATCGCGGCGAACCGGGCGGCGTTGCGGCGCGTCAGCGCGTACGCCACCCCGACCCCGATCATCGACGTGTAGACCGGGTGGCCGAGCGGGTCGATCAGCCCGCGGATGACGAACAACTGGAAGGCCGCGCCCGCCCCTTCCTCACCGAAGGCCGTCAGGTAGTAGCCGACGTTCTCCACGGTCGCGAAGCCCAGCCCGGCCATGGAGGCGTACACGATGCCGTCCGTCAGCCCGTCGATCTCCCGCCGCCGGCGCAGGAGCAGCAGCAGCGCGGCACCCTTCAGCGCCTCCTCGATGACCGGCGCGAGCACCACCGCGCTGATGAGGTTCACGGCCTGCTGGCCGTAACCGGCGCGGGCGAACAGCTCGATGCCCACGACGCTCAGCAGGATGGCCAGCCCCACCGCCACCCCCGCGCCCCAGCTGAACGAGAACGCCAGATGCAGCTTCGGCTCCGGCTCCAGCCGGTCGAGCGAGAGCACCGCCGCCAGCAGCACCGGCAGCGGCGCGATGGCCAGCAGCGCCGACAGACCGAAGCCGACGGGCCCGCCGCTCAGCAGCAGCACCGCGAGCACGCCCAGCGCCAGCAGGCCGGACAGCACCAGGGCGATGATCAGCGCCTTGCTGGGCCGCTGGTCGAGCATCGGGGTTCGCGGCGGAACCGTCATGGCAGGCCCTCCCTTTCCATGGACACCCAGCATGTCGCGTCCTGATCGACGCCCGGTTTCAGAACGGTTGACGAAACCATGGCGAACACGCGCCGAGCAATCTATCGAAGCCCCGTACCCGGGTAGAGGTCACCGGCATGATGGCGAAACTGTACGAGCGATGGCTGCTCCACCTGTGGCAGGGCGAATTCTCCCTCGCCCACGAACTCGTCACCCCCGGCTTCGTCGGCCACTGGCCGGGCATGGACGTGCACGGCCCCGACCAGCTGATCGAGACGCTCCGCCAGGGACACGAGCCGTTCGACGACGTCACGATCACCCTCGACGTCGGCCCCGTCGTCGAGGGTGACCACGTGGCCGCCCGCTGGACCTTCGCCGGCGCCTACCGGGGCGGCATGCCCGGCGCCACCGCGGCCCCCGGCACCCGGATCGCCTTCAGCGGCCACGACATCCTGCGCGCCGAGGACGGCAGGTTCGCCGAGTACTGGGTCATCTCCGACATCCAGTCGCTCTCCCGCCGGCTCGGGACGGGCTGACACGCCCCGACCCTGGTGACGGCGCCGCGGCCGGAAGCGCTGGTGCTGCGCTATTTCGAGGACCTGCCGGATCACGAGGTGGCCCGCCGGCTCGGCTGCTCGGTCGGCACGGT
>NZ_JAHKRN010000073.1 GCF_019396385.1 Nonomuraea harbinensis
CACAGCCCGCTGACCAGCCGGAACATCACCGCCTAGAGAAACGCTCTCCCGGCGGCCCGACCTATGTTCACCGAGGTCAGACCCCGAATTCGGCTCTCCAGGCCACCGAATTACGTCGAACGCAGGTGGTAGAAGGCCCTTCGGGATGATCCCGGGGGGCCTTTTTCGTGGCTGTACAGCAGTGTCGGCTGGCAGGTCCTCGCCGGCCTGACCGCCTCGATGGTCGACGGTCCTGGTAATTCCGGGATCTTCGTAGATGGCATCGTCCCTTCCGGGGGTCGAGAAACGCTTCGTATGGGGAGTCCGTCGACCGTTCCGGTGGTGTCGTGCTGGTCGTCGACTCGCACAATACGGTGGACGACTGGGCGGCCAAGGGTCCTGGCTCCCACGTGACAGGGCTCGCCATGGCCTTCAAAGCTGATCGAGTCGGCGTAGAAGCGCTGGCGCGCGGTCAACGCGCCTCATCTCCTCGCCCTGGTCCGCGCCAGGGGGACGTTCGTCATGGGCAAGCTCGTCGAGCGGCCCGAGGAATCACCGGCTATGGAGGACTCATCGATAGCCGCCTAAAAGATCTTGATTCACAGGTCTTGGCGATTCCTCTGTCGCCTCATGCCTCAAATTGAACGAGACGGGACAGCTGGTGCAGAGCGGTCAATCGCCGCCGTCGCCACCATCTCCACCGAAGCCTCCTCCACCCCGGCCCCCGCCGTAGCCGGCGCCGCCGTCGGAATAGCCGGACTGGCGATACTTCCTCAAATGGCTCTCAATTTCCCGTTCGCGCTTCCGCTGGACCCGCCTCGCGTACCTGTCGGCGCTACGGGTGCTGCCGACCGAGCGACTGCCGGAGCTGCTGCCGGAGCCACTGCCCGAGTTGTCCAAAGCCCAGATGACCAATCCGATGACCAGGAGTAGCGCTAGTACTTCCACGGTCCTCCTCCAGCCCCCAAGTCGCCGGCTTTCACTGAGTTGGTATTCGCATCATTACACAGGCGCGCCTAGAGAGTTGTGAATGTGGGGTTACGTTATGTACGAAGCTCGGGAGGTAAGGGGACGGACGTGCCATGGCTCGATTCTCTCAAGGAATCGAGCTTTCATCAGACCCGGAGTGGTTCATCAAGCCACCCATCGATTGACTGTCAATGACTGTGTGCAGGTGGAGCCAGAGGTCCTCCCTGACCTGTTGATACAGTCCTGGACAACCACGGACTACTACGGAGTTTGCGAGGCCGAACACCCCCTCTGAACAGGGCAACCTTGCCATCAGTGGAAGCCTCCGGACACCCCGAATCCTGCTACGGATCAGAAGGTTAGGGGTTCGAGTCCTCTCGGCCGCGCACATACGAAAGGCCCTTCGGGATGATCCCGGGGGGCCTTTTTCGTGGCCGTACAGCAGCGTTATGCAGCAACGCCACTGTGCGGTCAGTTTCACGACACCAGCAGCCCTTGACCAAGGGCAGCAGGGCGCCGTCCCGGACGGCTACCAGACTCAGACGACGCGCACTCTCGATGGCTGCCCGGCATCCAGTCGGTCTGCCCGGACAATGTCATCGTGACTTCTGGGACGGCTGTCGGGACCGTCGACGAGTGGTGGTGTCCGGTTACCGGGCCTGACCGGTCAGGAGCCGTGTCCACAGGTCTTGAGCGGCAGTCGCCAACAGCCAGGGACTTTCGGCGGCGACGGTGGGGTTCCCCTTGGTGTAGCGCCTGACGAACCAGAGCCCGCCTGCTGTGCACAGCTCGAAGTACGGCGACGTGCAGGAGCAGGTGTGCGCGCGGATTCGTATTCGGTTCGCGCGGGGATGACTCGGCTCCCAGTCGATCGCTTCCGCTTCGGGCAGTGGCGGGGCCGCATGCTGGTTGTCGCATGGCTCTGGATCAGGCGTTGGCGTGGCCACAGCTCCGCCCCCTCAGGCGTTGCTCGTGCAGCAGCGCCACGAAGGTGTCCGCGTCATCGGCGCTCACGGTCTGCTGGAGGCCCGCGTCGAGTTCGGCGTCGTTGAGTTGGACGCCACGTCGCGTCGCGTAGAACGCGCCGGTGTCGCTGCGGAAGAAGGCCCAGCCGGGAAACGCAGCGCGGAGGGCGCTGAGGTCGTAGCCCGTTGTTTGCTGCATGTTCACAGTTGCGTCCACCTATCCGCCGAGGGTGGCCATGGGCGCGGCTGCCCACTCAGGTTCAAGACCCTTCGCGCGCCTGCTGATCGACTGCCGCATGACCTCGGCCACGATGGGTTCGACCCGCGCTTGCTTGGTTGGCTGGGGCCCTGCGCCGGCTGCTGATGGGGCGCCGGTTCGGCAGCGCACCTTGGAAGCATTGGGAAGGCCCATGGGCACAGAGTAGATCTCTACTTGTGATCGATCCTGATGGCGCACAGCCGGTGTACGTGCAGGTGGCCGCTGATCTACGCAGGCGTATCGAGGCGGGCGAGTACCCGCCGCGCCGTCGTCTCCCGTCCGTGGTCGCCCTGGAACATGAGTACGGCGTCGCACGGAACACCGTATTGAAGGCGATCGGGCTCCTGCGTAACTCGGGCATCGTCTATACGGTCCGCAACTGGGGAACGGTCGTGCGCGGTACCGGCGCCGTCGTCGTCATGGAACCGGGGAGCCGGGGGATCTACCGCGAGGCCACCGACCGGGAGCGGGAACAGTTGGACCTCGCCGAGGGCACCGCCGTTTTCGTGGTGGAGCGCGCCGATGGCGAGATGGAGGTTCTGCCCGCCGCCGAGGTGGAGGTCCGCGGGCCGGAGTCCTGACACCACGACGCCTCGTCATTCGGCGGCAGGTGGCGAGGCGTCAGTTCCGCTACACGACCTGGTGACACTGTTCAGTACGAATAGGACACCGCTGGACAGTCATAGGCAGCAGGCAACTGGTTCCGGCATCTGCGGGCGGCGGACACGGCCAGGGCAACACACACAGCTACGGACAGCCTGTCAGGTCTCAGGACCTGTGCGACACTCCGGCTAGATGATCTTTCGTTCTCTTGGTGCCTATTGAACCGGGCATCCGTGGCGGTGTCCCGGTGACGGGGGCGGAAGTTCTTCGATGGTCAGGTCGGAGAAGACCAGGGTGAGGTCGTGCACGTTGGTCTCGATCCGGACTTCATGGAAATCGATGCCGATGGCTGCGGGCCCAGCTGCGGGCGGTGGGTGAGTCGGTGATGAGCGTGGCGCCGGGATAAAGCGCCTGCCAGTTGACACCCCAGACGTATCCGTCGAGCTCGACGCCGGTTTCGTAGGTGGTGAGCCGGTCATCGAGCGAGACCCGCCAGGTGTGGGCCGGCAGCGCGGTGGTGCAGGTGGCCTGCACGCAGTACCGGAACAGGTAACGCCGCGTCGCCGGTGTGGTCCCGGTCCGGGGATCGGGCATCGGCAGGATCACGAGCTGGTAGTCGCGCAGGTGATCCACGAAGCCGTGCCGCAGCAGGGCCTGGTCGAAGAGGTCCTCTAACGCCTGCTGCAGCTTGATCACGTCCATGGACGCAGTTCTACCCGCTCGAGGTGACCTTCCGTTGGTGTTGGGGCTTGCGGGCTTTGAACCGGGCGATCGGCTTGGTGGTGGTGCGGGCAACCTCGGCGATGACCCGGTCGGCACGCGTGGTGATGCGGAAGGTGCCGTCGGTGTCCTCGATGGTCACGATCGTTTCGGCGTGGCCGATGCCCACACGAATGCGCTGGCCCACGGCCGAAAGCTGGCTGCGCACGCGCCGCTGCACGCGGACGGGTTCGACGGCCGGGCGTCGCGCAGGCGGGCCTTTTCGTTGCTGGTGAGGGGGTTGGGCAGGGTGCGCAGCAGCGTGTGCCCATCGCTCAGAAGCAGCACGGCGCCGTCGATGCGGACGGTCAACCGGCGCCCGGCGAACTGGTAGCCGACCGAGTACGGCTAGACCCCGCCCCTGACCGCCTCCCACACCTTCGTGGGAGGCAACCCCCTGGCACCGCCAGGGCGGTCAGGTGGTACTCCGAGCAGAGAGTGCTGCAGGATGGCACGAAACGATCATTGTTCAAAAATAGGCCCCACGAGCATCGGGCGGTCGAGCATGTCCGGCCTGAACGGCACCCCCGTGACCTTCGCCGCCAGGGCGAAGCCCCTTGGCACAGCGGTGTCGTAGTTGTCCTCCCAAGCGGCGTCCCACGCGGCCTCGTCCTCCGGCTTGTCCAGCCCCATGCCCAGCTCCCGCATAAAGCCGTTGAGCCGGTCAGGGTCGGAGCCGTAGCGCTCGTGCGGGTGTCGCAGTCGGTAACCGGTGACAACCGTGCCGTCGATCGCGTACTCGAAACTGTGCTCGGCGGCGTAGTCGTGCCGGGTGACCGCCAGCACCTCACAACCCCGCGACAGCTCGGTCACCACCTCGTGGAGCGTGACCATCCAACCGTAGGGCTCGATGGCCACGCACCACTCGCCGGCCTTCAGGACGCCCACGTAGCCGCCGCCATCCCCACCGTCCGTCTTGTCGACGAACTCGTAGGCCTTGTCGTTGAGCTCGCCGAAGTCCGACTCATGGCCGGAGCTCTCACCGCGGCTGAAGCGACGCACCACCTCCGCCGGATCGAGCCCGCGGAAGAAGGCCACGCTGAAGATCACGCCCAGTGCGCCGCCGCCCGAGCTCTCGGACACGTTGAGCCACTGGAACTGGGCCAAGGGGTCGGATGTCGTCATGCGGGACATGGTGGCAGGCCGTACCGACAATCAGCTTCGAGATCGGCGGCCAGTCACGATCCAGCCAAGCCATCAATAATGTGTCCCCCATGCGAGGCCGAAGCGGGAGAAGCCGGAAGGCGGGCGTTGCGAGGCTGCGGCACCATGCGGACTTGGTCGCACCATTCCAGGGTGCGGAGCTGGTGAGTGCGGCGGCGGGTCCCGAGGGAGAACTTGTTGTCGTGTGGGCGTCGCGGGAGAACGCCGAAGCGCTGACCGCTCGGACTGTCGAACCAAGTGGGGCGTCTTTCCCCGATTCACGTACGGCCGCGCCCGTCTCGGTGCATGTCGCCACGTACGGTTCTCACCGGGCGACGATGGTGCCCATCGCCGGGCAGTCACTCGCGCACCTCATTGCCCAGCCGCTGCCGGACGGGGGCGTGCTCTTGGTGGGTGCGCGGTGCCGCTGGCGTAACGGGGCTGCCGAGTGCAACGCCGCCATCTACGATGCCGACGGGCAGCGCCGGCGAGAGGGTGTGCTGGGAGACGGAATTGAAGACGTGCAGACGACGCCTTCCGGTGAGATATGGGTGAGCTACTTCGACGAAGGGGTGTGCGGCAGCCGCGGATGGGGAGAGGCGGACAGCCCTGCGCCTATCGGCTCCGCTGGACTGATTCGCTTTCGGTCTGACCTGGACATCGCGTGGCGTTTTCCGTACGACCGCGAGTTCGGTGGGATCTTCGACTGCTACGCATTGAATGTGGCGGGGGAGGATGCCTGGGCCTACTACTACAGCAATTTCCCCATCGTGCGAATCCGAGCTGCGGCGATCGCCGGCTGGTTCACGGAGGTGCGCGGCGCTCAGGCTCTTGTGGTCGCCGATGACCGCGTCGTTTTCGTCGGCGGCTATGGCGGGAACCGGTGCCGGCTGGTCGCTGGGAGCATTCGAGGACAAGCCTTTTCGGTGGATCGTCCCGCATGGCTGGTGATGCCCAACGGGCGACCGGTGCCCAGGACGGCGACTGTGCTGGGTAGAGGCAGTGAGCTTCATGTCGTCGTGAGGCGGAGTTGGCTGAAGCTGAGTTTCGAAGATCTCGTTACTCGGTGAGCGACCGATCGCCAGTGAGCGTCCGTGATTCATAACAGTCGGTAGGCGCGGGCTGAGCAGCAGAACCGCGCATCCGGCGGTCACGTCGAACTGGCACTGTCGCGGCACCTCTCGCACTGCTCGACAACCCATGCGTTTCGCACGTCAGACCTGTTCCGGCGCTTCCTGCTCAGCCACGTGGTCGTTTGTCGTGCGTGGGGCCGCCGGCTCTTCCGGGACGCCGCGGCCTTCGGTGCGGTGCTGGTCGACAAGATGGTCGCGGAGCCTGACGTGGCGGAACTGGTACACGGCGCCGGACTGCCGCAGTACGCCTCGGGCGTAAGCGTCATCGAGGAAGAGCTTCGGCCGCCATGGCAGCCGGCCGCAGAGCGGGAGCCACAAGCGTGCGAAGAGCAGCCAGCCTCCCCACGCCGAGAGGACGAGCCGGGTCAGCGCGGCGAAGGATCCGTACAGCAGGCCGTAGAGGAGGCCCTGCCTCAGGAACGCTGCACTCGGGAAGTCGCCGTACTGATTGCCCACCAGGACGAAGTTCATCAGCAAGACCGCGAATCCGACCATGCCGACGCGGAAAAGCGTCACCCCACGGTCCATGGACAGTAAGTCCCAGGGACTCACCGCGGAATTCCGGTCGTTCGGCCCGCTGAACACGCACACGACCGCGTTCACGAACGCGTACGAGATTCCGACCAGGAAGCCGAGGATGAGACCGGCCGCCACGTAAATGGCTGTGCCTGTGATGTGAAGCCACGGCGCGAAGGCCCACACGAAATTTCTGGCGGAAGAGTTCGAGGGGTCGTCGTCCGCGACGCCCCAGATAAGCCAGGAGGCGAGCGAGAACAGGAGAGCGGCCGAGAGCCCGATGACGAGTTCGACGCCGATCCCGCGCAGAACCCGCGACCGCGCGGGAAGGGGTTGCCGGGAAGGACCCAGGCGCAACCGTTCGGGGTTCCGGCCAGTGCCTCCGCGCCTGGTCCTGGTCTCGTTCAGGAGTCCGGCGGCGAGGCCCGCGACGAGGCCGGTTCCCATCTCCAGCAGTCCTTCACGGAACTGGGCCCCTCCGACCGGCGCCCCAGACAGTCGATTGGCGACGACGTAGCTCAGAACGCCCACGATCCCGCCCACCAGCATGGCCACGAGGCCGGTGACGAGGACGCGAGTCCGGCGGCGGAGGGTGGCGTCGAGTCGCCACCAGGTGAGGTCCTGTGTGTTGAGCCGAGCGAGGTGGTCGGCGAGGTGGCCGAGCCAGTGCCGGGCCTGGTGGTCGGTCCAGGTCGCCCTTCCGGCGCCGGACCGGACGGTGCGGCGTGGGTCGTAGAGGGCGGTGAGGTAAGCGCTGAAGAGGTGTTCTTCGAGCGCGTCCTGGGTGGGAAACCGGCCGCCGTCGAGTAGGTCCGTGGGGTTTTGGTGTGGTGTTTCGTTGTAGATGGTACGGGTGAGCATGACCAGAAGCGGTGTGCTCAGGGCCGCGGCGAGATTCCGGCTGACGACGTCGTCGGGACGGGTGCGTACGTGCGAAAAGACCGACTCCCACTGGGCGGTGCGGGTCTTGCCGCTGACGGCCTGCAGGTAGCGCTGGACATCGTCGAGGGCGAGGTCTTCGAGTTCGATGGCGGCAGCTCTGCTGAGCGCTCTGGTGGCACTGACCGCGGCCGCGTATTCGTCAGGCCGGGTGGTGAGGATCAACGGCCCGTCGAAACGGCTGAGTTCGCTGATGGCCGCACCGTGGTGATGCTGCTGGATCTCGTCGAACCCGTCCAGCACCGGCAGGATCCGTCCGCTTTCCAGCAGCACTCTGGCCAACGGAGTCCCGGTGGAGTCGACACCTTCCAGAAAGGCGTAGTCGCCGATGAGCCGGTCGGCCAGCCAGTCGTGCAGGCCGGTGCGGCTCGGGTCCCAGCTGCCGAGGCTGAACAACACCGGTACGCGGAGCGAATCGCCAGGGTGGTTGAAACACTCCAGGATCAGCCGGTGGGCGAGTACGGTCTTCCCCGCCCCGGCCCGGCCGATGATGACCAGGCGGCCGGTGGGGACACTCTGGTAGAGGCTGTGAACGCCGGGGAGATCGCCAGTCAGCGGCAGAGGTCTGTCACCGCCGTCGGCCGTGAAGGCTTGGATCTTCTCCCAGTGGTCGACCACGTCATCAGAGGCGGTGCGCCATCGCACCCGCAGTGCCCATGGATCGCCGATGCGCCAGTTGCGTTCCTCTTGTTGGCTGATTTCCTGCACGCGCAGGGCCAGAACACGGGCCGTGGACTCGACCCGTATATCCGTGTCGGTCGCGTCCGGACGTGTCTGGGACTGCGACTGCGACGATCGAACCTGGAGGTACAAGGCCGTCGCTGCGAAGATCGCGGAAGCGATTCCCGCGACATGGTTGCCCGCATCCATTCCGTTGTTGAAGACGGTCAGGCCCACCCATAGCAGAAGTGTGACGATTGCGGCAATGAGGAGCAGGAGCACCCAACGGCCTGCAGGCCTGCGCCGATAACCCACGGCAACCCACCCATCCGATTAACCCGTATTTCGCCGGCGAAGCTGATTGCATAGCCGTCTCCCCAATACGGGGTGGCCTGGCTGGATTCATTTTACGCTGGGAACCTTCCTCGCGCGTGTCCAGGCACAATCCTGGTCGTTGATCGAACGTCGCTTGATGAGGATCGGGAAGAGCGACGGATGGCCCCGGTGGTCTGACCCGTGGGCTAGTCGCACTCGTCCAAGAACGTGTCGGTGAGCGGAGATAGTGAGTGTCGGACGGTCTCGCGCAGTCCGTGTTGTCCTTCGTGGACGAGGAGTTGATCCTCAACCGAGGGAATGTGAATGCGGCGGCGCGCAGCAATCTGGTGGCGTTCGCCGTCGACGCGGAGGGTTTCGACGTGCGGCCCGTTGAGCGGGCTCTTGTCGCGGTTGGTGAGCGGCTCGGCGCACGGTTCGTCGATGCTGTCGGGCCGGTGACGTTTTATGCCTGGTATGACGAGCAGGCCGGTCAGTTGCGGTGTTCGGTGGCTTCGGTCTAGCCGGATGACCTGCCGTTCGGAGGGCGGTTCCGCTGCGTGGACGATCCCGCTCCTGTGCTTGCCTTGATGGCTGCTGATGTACATCCGGGTGTGGTGCCGTGGGCTGATCTGCGGGAAGTCTCCGCTGAGGAGGCGGCCGGCCCGGATGAGCAGGTCGAGTACTCGTTCCCTGTGTTCGCCGTGAAGCTCACGAGGTAAGAGCTCCTCCTGAAAAGCAAACCCGCAGCCGATCGGGCCTGTCGTGAGCGCTAAGGCAAGTCGTACAACTTGAAATCACGTGCAAGACCCATCGCATCCGACGCTTGAATTTTTGCGGAATTGTTTTCTCCAGTATCGCGCAGGCAGGTCGTAGATAGGTTTGCGCGAGCTCGCCTCTACTGGAAAAAAGGATACGCCGACAACCGATTCCCGGTGCCTCGTGCGCGTTCTTGGTATATGGCACTATCAGTGTCGTGAGGGGCGACACTCCGCAGGAGGAAATTCGCAGACACCATCTTGGGGCGGTGCTGCGGCAGGTGCATCTGGCAGGGGCGATCTCGCGTGCGGCGCTGGCGAACCGGCTGGGGCTGAACCGCAGCACGATCCTGGCGCTGGCCACACAGCTCACGGCTGCGGGTCTGGTGCGCGAGGAGGCTTCGGGTACGACGGGCCTGGTGGGTCGGCCGTCGCTGGTGGTGCGGCCTGAGAGCGGCCGGTGGTATGTGCTGGCCTTCGATGTGGCGGTGGATCGGCTGGTCGCCGCCAGGGGCGGGCTCGGCGGTCTGGTGCTGGAGCGCAGGGAGGCGCCCCGGCGGCGCAGGCATGCCGATCTCGACGAGGTGGTCGGTGTGCTGGCCGGGTTCGGCCGCGAGCTCGTGGACGCGGCGCCCCGGAGCGCGAGGTGCCTCGGGGTCGGCACGTCGTACTGCGGTCTGGTCAGGGCGCCGACGGGATGGTGCTCCTGGCTCCCAACGTGGGCTGGACCAACCTGGATTTCGGGCCCGCGCTCAGCCATCGGCTGGGGCTGGGGCTGCCCGTGGCTGTCGGCAACGAAGCCCACCTGGGTGCGCTGGCCGAGCTTGAACGCGGAGCGGGCATCGGCCACCAGATCTGGTCTACCTCATGGGGATGTCGGGGTGGGTGGTGGCATCATCGTGGGCGGCAGGTTGCTGGGCGGGGACGACGGTTACGGCGCCGAACTCGGGCACATGATCGTTGATCCCTTCGGCGGCCGTTCCCGCAACTGCGGCTCGCACGGCTGCCTGGAGGCGGAAGTGGGAGAGGTGGCGCTGCTGGAGGCGTCCGGACGCACCGGCGGGCCGTGCCGGCGGGATGGCGTACGAGCCGTCGTGGAAGCGGCCGGGAACGGTGACGAGGCCGCCCGCAAGGCCTTGGAGCGTGTCGGCGACTGGCTCGGGATCGGCATGGTCAACCTGGTCAACCTCTCCAATCCCGGAGTCGTCGTCTTCGGCAGTACACTCGGCGACATCTACCAGGGTGCGGCACCCCAGGTCCGCGCGAGGGTGGCGGCCAGTGTCCTGCCCGTCTCCCGAGGGGTGGGGCTGCGCACCTCGATGCTGCGCTATGACGCCTCATTGGTCGGCGCGGCGGAACTCGCTTTCTCCCGCGTCCTGGCCGACCCGTTGGACGCACTCGATTCCACAGCACAGTGAGCCCTCGCAGATCTCGCCGAGAGCCTGGCGACGGAACTCTCGGATGCGCCTGACACCTCGTACCTGGTGATCAGTGAGAAGCATCCGGCCGCCTCGCCCAGATTCGCGCAGTTCTGCAAGCTCGATGAGCTGCTGGCCGCCGAGCTCACAGGCGATGCCTATCTGGAACCAGAGTCACGACCCGACACCGCCGGCTGGCGCGCGATCCCCCGCACCGGATGGCATCTGCCGGACCCTGGCCACGTCGACAACTGGTGGGTGGAGTTCAAACGGCCGGCCCTCCAGGATTACCGCAGAGTCGCGGCCATGGCGGTGGCGGGACTGCGCGAAACCGGGTGAGTGGTCCTACAGCATGTTCCTGATCGGCCGCGGCATGTCGGGAACGGCCTGCTCAAGCAGCTCGTCCACCTCCGAGCGGGTCAGCAGGCGGGACTCCAGCAGTGCGGTGAAGCAGCCGTGCCAGTCCCTCCGCGCCATGGCGGGCCGGCCCAGGGTGTGCAGGGTCTGGCCGGACCACCAGGAGGCCACGGCGTAGCCGATGCGGTATCCGCCTTCGCGCAGGAGCGTCAGCGCCACCCGGTAGGTGTCGGCCGCCTCCTCCAGGCGCCCGGCGTGCATGTAGGCGCGGGCCAGGGTCGCGCGGGACAGGCGCGTCAGCACGGCGACGCGGCGGCGGCCCGCCAGCCGTACGGGCTGCCCGTCCACCTTGATCTGCCAGGGCCCGAGGATCCCGATCTCCAGTGTCATCAGGGAAGGAACGTACGAGAGTGCGGTATGTCGCCGGTATGTCTCGCAACGGTTCGGCGGCTTCAGAAATACGGTGTCCACCTGCGGTCCGGCGTGGCCGGTCCGGTCATCGCGGCGTAGTGCGAGCGCAGTTCCGCTGCCGAGAGTTCGCGGTCGTAGAGCGCGACCTTTCCGATCGCCCCCTTGAAGGAGGACCCTCCGTCGCGGGTGCCGACCCGGACGGGCGCCGGACCCGGCTTGGGCTTGATGACGACCTGGTCGTCCGTGCCGGGGCGGTAGACCAGGTTGTCCGTGCCCGCCAGCATGCCGTCGCGGTAGATCCGCACCTTGCCGTACGCGCCCTCCGAGGTGTCGAACGTGACGGCGTAGTGGATCCACTCGTTGACCTTGACCGGCTGCTGGACGAACGCTCCGGCGCCGAAGCCGCCGTCGAGGTTCCACGCGTAGCCGGAGATGCGGTTGGGCCGGTTCTCCCTGTTCACCTTCGAGTACATGCGACCCGCCCACTCGCGATCGCCGCCGCTGCCCGACTTCGTGCCCTTGCCCATGAAGTGGACGTAGCCGGTGTGGTTTCCGTCGGCGAACTGGAGAGTGTGCGGCCTGATCCACGCCTCCATGGTGAACGCGCCCGTGGTGGAGATGTGGAACGGCTTGGCGGTGGGAACCTCGAAATATCCTGACGAGCCGTCGAAGACGGCGGCGCCGTCCTGGTTGGGCAGGCGGACCGTGCTGGTGACGCCGTGGAAGGTCCCCCTGTGGCCGTTGCCGGTGCGGTCGCGCTCCGTACCGTATGAGGGGTGTGACAGTCGCCAATAGGCGACCGGGCGGTGCGAGAGCACCAGCGCGTCGTAGGCGCTCAGGCCGGGGGAGCCCGCCGTGGCCGGATGCGGCAGGCACACCGTCGAGACGCCCAGGGCCGCCGCGGCGAGAATGGTCCGGGTCGTAGGTCTTTGCGCGGCGGCGGAGTAGGAAACGGCGGCATGGCCTCTATCAGGCCTGGCAGGCGGTGAAAAACGATCACGGCGGTACATGCTCCCGGCATACCCGTCCCTCGTGCCGTTACGAATCACCCCACGTAAGAACGCTCGTCGAGTCTGCCGAGGTGCGGGTGCCGGGCGTTGTTCAGGGTGGCCAGCGGATCCCGGCTGGTGATCAGGACGCGACAGCCCCGCCCGGCCGGGACGAGCGGGCGGACCTGGCGTACGTCGTGCGCGTTGTCGAGGATGACCAGCAGGTCGCCCGCGGCGGTGAGTGAGCGGTAGCGGGCGGCGGCCTCCTCGGTGCCGGCGGGTACGGCGGCGCCGTCCAGCCCCAGGGAGCGCAGCAGGTGGCGGAGCGCCTCGATCGGGGCCAGCGGGGCGAGCCCGGCAGTGGAACCACGCAGGTCGACGTAGATGACGCCATCGGTGAAGCGCCCGGCGACGATACGAGCGCCATGTACGGCGAGCGCCGACTTGCCGATGCCGCCGGGCCCGTCGATCACGATGACCGCGGCGTCGCTCGTCAGGTCGGCGCGCAGCCGCTCCACTTCGGCCGTCCGCGCCGTGAACTCCTGGACGTCGGCAGGGAGCCCCGCCGGAGCGGCAGGCGTGATCTGCCGCACCTCAGGCAGGTCAAGCACGGGATCCTTGACGAGGACGGCCTGGTGCAGCCGGCGTGCTTCGGCGCCGGGCTCGATGCCCAGCTCACCGACCATGACGCGACGCAGGCGCTGGTAGACGTCGAGCGCCTCGGGTGCCCGCCCGAGCTGCTCGCCCACACGTCGGAGAGAAGCAGCTCGGCGGGTACGGCCTGTCCCGCGTTCAGGGCGAGCCGGACCAGCACGCCGATCCGTCGCTCTCCGACGATCTTGACCGTGTCGCCGTCGGCCTCGACCTCCAGCGGGCCGAGCAACCTGATCTCCAGCCTCAAGCGAAGCTCCCGTCGTCAGCGGAGATCCGGAATTCTAACGATCCGGCGGATTTTCTCGCTGGCGGGTTTCGGCAATCAGCGGGGCGATCTTCCGTACCGCGCACGCGGTATGCAGCGGGTATGCCCCGGCTGTCACGAGCGGCAGCCGGGGCTGGATCGTCACCGGGAAGTCAGCCGCTCACCCCACGTACGGCGGGGTGCGCTTGAGCTCCATGCGGGCGATGGTGCGGCGGTGGACGGCGTCGGGGCCGTCGACGATGCGCAGAGCCCTGGCCCAGGCGTAGAAGTACGCCAGAGGGGTGTCGTCGGAGATGCCCGCGCCGCCGAACAGCTCGATGGCGCGGTCGATGACGGCGCAGGCCATGGCGGGGGCGGCGACCTTGATGGCGGCGATCTCCTTGCGGGCGCCCTTGGCGCCGTGCTGGTCGATCTTCCAGGCGGCGTCGTAGACGAGCAGCCGGGCCTGGTCGATGTCGATGCGGGACTGGGCGATGGCGTCCTGCACGTTGGCGTGGTCGGCGAGGTGCTTGCCGAACGCGACCCGGCTCTTGGCCCGGTCGGCCATGAGGGCGAGGGCCCGCTCGGCCATGCCGATGGCGCGCATGGCGTGGTGGATGCGGCCCGGCCCCAGACGGGCCTGGGAGATCATGAAGCCGTCACCCTCGCCCGAGAGCAGGTTGGCCGCCGGGACGCGGACGTCGCGGAAGACGATCTCGGAGTGGCCGTGCTGGTCCTGGTAGCCGAAGAGCGGCAGGTGCCGTTCGATGGTGAGGCCGGGGGTGTCGCGGGGGACCAGCACCATCGACTGCTGGCGGTAGGTCTCCGCGTCGGGGTCGGTCTTGCCCATCACGATGAAGATCTCGCAGCGGGCGTCGGCCACGCCGGTGATGAACCACTTGCGGCCGTTGATGACGTACTCGTCGCCGTCGCGGACGATCCGGGTCTGGATGTTGGTGGCGTCGGAGCTGGCGACGTCGGGCTCGGTCATCGCGAACGCCGAGCGGATCCGCCCTTCCAGGAGTGGTTCGAGCCACCGCTCACGCTGTTCGGGGGTGGCGAACAGTTCGAGGGTCTCCATGTTGCCGGTGTCGGGCGCCTGACAGTTGATCGCCTCGGGGGCGAGCACCGGAGACCAGCCGGAGATCTCGGCGACGGCGGCGTACTCCACGTTGGAGAGCCCCGAGAGCTTGGGCAGGAAGAGGTTCCACAGGCCGCGGCGCCGCGCCTCCGCCTTGAGGTCCTCCATCACCGGCGGGTGCTCGTGCGGCCCGTGCTCGGCGAGGTACGCCGCCCACACGGGCTCGGCCGGGAACACGTGGGACCGCATGAAGTCCCACATCTCGTCGCAGGTCCGCTGAGCCTTGGAAGAGAGAGCGAAGTCCATGTCAGTGCTCCTTCAGGTGGTCGAGCCCTTCGGCGCCCAGCCGGAGGACGAGGTCGTCGAGGTCGCCGAAGTCCTGGCCGCCCATCGCGCCGGCCTTGGAGCGCGCGGCGACGCCCTGGACGATGACGGCGAACTTGAAGTGGGCGAACGCCTGGTACCACGTCAGGTCGGCGAGGTCGACGCCCGCCGCGGTGGCGTAGCGGTCGAGCATCTCGGCGCGGGTGGGGAAGCCCGGCAGGTGCGAGACGCCCGGGACCAGGCTGAGGCCGTCGTCGCCGGCTTCACGCCAGTAGAGCATCAGCAGGGCGACGTCGCTCATGGGGTCGCCGAGCGTCGAGAGCTCCCAGTCGAGGACGGCGTTGATCCGTGCCGGGTCGCCGGCGTCGTACACGACGTTGTCGGTGCGGAAGTCGCCGTGGACGATCGTGGCGCGCTGCTGCTGCGGCACGTCGGCGGCCAGGCGCCGGGCCAGCTCTTCCATCTCGGGGACCTCGTGGGTGTGGCTCTTGTCCCACTGGCCGGACCAGCGGCGGACCTGACGCGCCATGAAACCCTCGGGGCGGCCGTAGTCGCCGAGGCCGACGGCCTCGTAGTCGACGGCGTGCAGGGCGGCCAGCGTGTCGGCGAGGGCGAACGACATCGCCCGCCGTTCCTCGGGCGTCTCCGCCCAGCCGTCGGGCGTCCGGTCGCGGACGACGTGTCCGGGGACCTTCTCCATCACGTAGAACTGGATGCCGATCAGGTCGCCCTCGTCGACCAGCACGATGCGGGGCACCGGCACGTCCGTCTCGGCGAGCCCGCGCTGGACCTTGGCCTCCCGGGCCATGTCGTGGGCGCTCGGCAGCAGGTGTCCTGTCGGCGGCCGGCGCAGCACGAGCTCGCCGGCGTCGCTGCGCAGGGTGAAGGTCAGATTGCTCTTCCCGCCGATGATCAGCTCTGCGGTGCAGGAGCGCCAGCGGTCGTCCTCGGTGGCCTCGGCCAGGGCCGGCGCGAGCCGGTCGAGACCGGTCAGGGCGGCGGGGTCGATGCTGCTCATGAGCGCATGATACCGAACGTGCGTTCAGTCGCCAAAGGCGGGGTCACTCAGTGAGCGAACACCCTTAACCAGCGCAATCGGCGGGCGTGGTGGAGTAGTGTGTTCGGTATGGCTGAACACACTACAGGCGCCGCCATCCGGGCCGCGCGCCTCGCGCGTGGGCTGAGCCTGCGTGCGCTGGCGGCGCGCGTCGGCGTCAGCCCGGCGACGATGAGCGCTCTTGAGACCGGGCGCACCCCGCTGACGGTCGACCGGCTGGGCGAGGTGGCCCAGGTCCTGGACGTTCCGGCGGCGCGGCTGCTGGGCGGTGACCCGGTGCGGGTGCCGGAGCCCGCGGCGGCCGGCCCCGGGGGAGACGACTGGCGGGCCTTCGGGGCGTTGGGGCTCGACCCGGCGCTGGCCGCGGCGCTGCGGGTCTTCGTCGCCCGTGGATACCACGCGGCCACGATGCGCGAGGTGGCCGCCGAGGCCGGGCTGAGCGTGGCCGGCGTCTACCACCACTACACGAGCAAGCAGGACATGCTGGTGCGGCTGCTCGGCCTGACCATGGCCGACATCCGGTGGCGGCTGATCGCCGCGCGCGACGAGACGGCCGACGGGGAAGGTGGCGAGCTCGGGCGGTTCGCGCGGATGGTCGAGGCGCTGGCGCTGTTCCACGCGCTCCGCGCCGACCTGGCCTTTCTCGGCGCGAGCGAGATGCGCAGCCTCGCCCCGGCGGAGCGCGCCCGGATCACCGCGCTCCGCGACGAGGTGCAGCACCTCCTCGACGAGCAGGCGCGGAGGGCGGTGGCCGTGGACGGCGGGGCACCGGCGGACGTGCGGACCGCGACCCGCGCCGTCGCGACCATGTGCACCTCGCTGCCGTCGTGGTTCCGCCCCGACGGCCCGCTGTCGGCGGAGCAGGTGGCCCGGCGGTACGCCGACTACGCGGTCGCGCTGCTGCGGGCCGGCTGACCCCGCCGCGCCGCTCAGGCGGTCCCTCCGGCGGCCAGCAGACCGCCGTCGAGGGTGAGGATCTGGCCGGTCACCCAGGCGGCGTCGTCCGACACCAGGTACGCGACGGCGCCGGCGACGTCCTCGGGGGCGCCGAGCCGCTTCATCGGGTACCGCGCGACGGTCTCCGCCTCCTTGCCCTCGTACAGAGCACGGGAGAACCGTGTCTTGATCACCGCCGGTGAGACGGCGTTGACGCGCACGTCCGGCCCGAGCTCGGCGGCGAGGGTCCGGGTGAGGTGGGAGACGGCGGCCTTGGAGATGCCGTACATCCCGATCCCCTCCGACGGCACGTCCCCGGTCACCGAGGTCACGTTGACCACGCAGCCCACGCCGTGGGGGACGGCCTCCTGGGTCCAGGCGAGGGTGCCCAGGACGTTGACCTCCATGATCTTGCGGGCGACGTCCAGGTCGAGGTCCGTGAGCGGACCGTACGCCGGGTTGATGCCCGCGTTGTTGACCAGGACGTCGAGCCGGCCCCACTCGGCCAGCACGCGCGAGAACACCTCGGACCGGTGCTCCGGGTCGTCGGCCCGGCCGGCCACGGTCAGCACCGAGCCTTCCGGGAAGGACGCCGCCGCCTCCTCCAGCGGCTCCGGCTTCCGGGCCGTGACGCACACCCGGGCGCCCTCGGCGACGAGCCGTTCGGCGATGGCCAGGCCGATCCCCCGGCTGGCCCCGGTCACGATCGCGACGCGCCCCGCCAGGCGCGGAGACCCGGTCACTGGCCGGCCCCCGGCCCGTCGCCGTCCCGCAGGACGTTGCGCCGGATCTTCCCCGTCTGCGTCTTGGGCAGGTCGGGTACGAGGTGGATCTCGCGCGGGCACTTGTAGGCCGCCAGGCGCCCTCGGGTGAAAGCGATCAGCTCCTTCTCCTCGGCCGACTCGCCGGCCTTGAGTGACACGTATGCCACGACGGTCTCCCCTCGATAGTCATCCGGCCGTCCGACGACCGCCACCTCGTGCACCGCCGGGTGGGCGTAGAGCGCGTCCTCGACCTCGCGAGGCCAGACCTTGTAGCCGGAGGTGTTGATCTGGTCCTTGAGCCGGTCGACCAGGTAGACCCAGCCCGCCGCGTCCATGATCGCCCCGTCGCCGGTGTGCAGCCATCCGCCGGGCATCGTCGAGGCGGTCGCCTCGGGCTTGCGCCAGTAGCCGGGCACCACCTGCGGCCCGCGCAGCGCCAGCTCGCCCTGCTCGCCCGGTCCGACCGGCTCGTCGGCGGCGTTCACGACCCGCGCGTCCAGGCCGGGCAGCGGCACGCCGATGGAGAGCGTCCCGCTCGCCTCGTCGACCGGCGCCTCCGCGCCCAGCGGCACGGCGATCACCCCCGAGGACGTCTCGGTCATCCCGTAGACGTTGTGGATGTAGACGCCGAACCGCTCCCGGAACCGCTCGATGGTCGACGGCGGGATCGGGGCGCCGCCGCTGTAGACCGACTTCATCGACGCGAAATGCTCCCGCGAGGCGTGCGGCAGTTGGTAGATCGCGTTGAACGCGGTGATCGACCCGATGGTGAAGGTCACCTGGTGTTCGACGAAGGCGTCGATCGCCACCTCGGGACGGAACCGGCCGGTCAGGACGAGTACGGCGTCGTGCATCATCGCGATGACCGCGTTGATGACCGAGCCGGTGATGTGGAACAGCGGCGCCATCGCGTACACCGCGTCGCCGGGCCGGAGGCCGACCCACGTGGCGAAGCCGGCGGCGACGGAGAGCACGTTGCCGTGCGTGTTCATCGCGCCCTTGGGCGGCCCGGTCGTGCCGGAGGTGTACGTCAGAAGCGCGACGTCGTCCGGTGTCAGCTCCGGCGACTCCACGACGTCGCCCCGGAACCGCTCGATCAGCTCCTCCAGGTCGCCGTGCGAGGCGGGCGCCTTCCGTTCGGTTTCACCGAACACCCGGGGGTCGTCGCGGGTCTGGAAGGCGAGGGGAGAGGTGCTCACCGTCCAGCGCACCGAGCTGCCGGACAGGGTCTCGGAGACCTGCGGCGCGTCGGCGTCGGCGCAGACGATCCCGACCGCGCCGGAGTCGTCGATCAGCCGCCGCAGCTCCTGGCCGCGGTACATCGGGTTGAGCACCAGCGCCGTCGCCCCGAGCTTCCACAGGGCGAGGAACGAGAGGGCGAACTGCGGGATGTTCTGCAAGTAGATCCCCACCCGGTCGCCGTGCCGGGTGCCGAGGGAGCGGTACGCGGCCGCGAGGGCGTCACTGGCCTCGTCGGCCTCCCGGACGGTCATGGCGCCGTCGAAGTACGCGAGCGCGCGGGCGTCCGGCTCCCGTCGCACCCGCTCGCGCCACGCCTCGGCGAGCGAGGTGTGGCTGACGGGCCGGGCGTCCGTCACCGCCTGTGGGTAGAGCGCCGTCCAGCGTCTCTCGTTCATCCCGCTACCTCCCCGGTCTGCGATGGAGACTGAGTGATCGTTCGGTCGGTGTTAGGTATACAGGTTGGCCCGGTGCGTACCGGGACCGGGGGGCGGGTGCGCCCCCCGGGGAGAGCTAGGCGGACGGGCGGAGCAGCCGCACGATGTGGGCCACCCGCTTCTCCTGGAACGCCTGCGCCCAGGCCCGCTGTCCCATGCCGGCCACGATGGTCGCGTCGTGCTCAAGAGGGAAGTAGCACATCCCGATCAGGCTCAGGAAGAGCTGCTCGGGGGCTTCGTCCGCCTCCACCACGCCGGCCTGGGCCATGATCCTGATCATCCGGTCGGCGAATCGCTGGGAGTGCCGCGGCTGCCCCTCGCGCCGGCCGACGCGTTCGAGCGCGTCGCGCGTGAGCAGAGAGACGAAGGTCGGGTTGTCGAGCAGGAAGTCGACATAGCCGCCTATCAGCCGGCGCAGCGCCGCCTCCCCGTCGCCGGGCGCCGCCTCCAGGAGCTGCTCGGCTTCGGTCGCCACCAACTCGAGCGCCGCGTCGCGCCGCTCGAAGACCCGCTGCAGCACCTCGTGGTAGAGGTCCTCCTTGGAGCCGAAGAAGTAGCCCGGCAGCCCGACCGAGACATAGGCCCGTTCGGCGATCGCCGCCAGCGAGGCGCCCTGGAAGCCTAAGTCGGCGAAGAGTTGCTCCGCGGCGTCGAGGATCGCGATCCGTGACCGCTCGGCGTCGCGGACCTTCCGGGCACGCTTCGCAGGTGGCCCTGCCACCGGCGTCTGCCGTGTCGTCTTCATCCCTGTCCTCGTGGTCGTGTGCTTCCCCGTGAGGTGCCCGTCGCGCCCTCGGCGGTTACGGGGGACCTTGTGCCGCCCAGCCTAAGGCTCACGAGTGTCGCCGGGCTTGTTTCGGGCGAAAACTATTTGCACATACAGTTAGTACTATCGCAATCGGAATTTCTCGGCTAGTGTCCAGCGTCACAAGCGCGGAGGCCGGCCTTCCTGTACTTATCGCTGCTGTTTGATCGTTCAGTTCCGCTACGGGCTGGTTGAGTGTTCAGTTCCAGGACGACGGTCGTCTCACCCGAGCAGATGTCTGCACGGCCCCCTGAGGAGGATCGAGTTGTTCACCATTGAGCCGCTGGTCGTGGCTTACGGTCCGCACCGAGAGAAGAGTCGCTTCACCTACATGCACAACGCGGGTGTCGCGATCGACGTCCCCTACGTCGCCTGGCTGATCCGCAAGCCCGGTTTCGCCGCCCTCATCGACGTCGGCTGCAGCGCGGACGACTACAACCAGCACATCCGCCCGGTCGACAGGGAGCTCGTGCACGTCGGCCAGGTCTTCGCCGACGTCGTCGACGTCAAGCCGATCGAGTCCCACCTGCGCGAGCGCGGGATGAAGGCCTCCGACATCGACGTCACGGTCCTGACGCACCTGGACTGGGACCACTGCATGACCATGGAGCCGTTCGGCGACAGCGAGATCTTCGTCCAGCGCGCCGAGTGGGACAACACCCCTTCTCACGAGATGTTCGCGACGTCGTTCGCCCCGGCCGAGCACTACCAGCGCATCGAGGACATGGGCCTGACCAAGCTCGACGGCGACCACCAGATCGCCGAGGGCTTCGACCTCATCCTCACCCCTGGCCACACCCAAGGCGGCCAGTCGGCGATCGTCAAGACCTCCGAAGGCACCTACGTCATCGCCGGGATGTGCGTGCTCAAGGAGAACTTCTACCCCTCGGAAGAGGAGTCGGAGCACTTCAAGGTGATCCCCCCCGGCGGACACACCGACCTGTTCGAGGCCTACGACCAGATGGTCCGCATCAAGGAGATCGGCGGCGACAACGTGCTGCCGCTCCACATGAGCGAGGCGTTCGACATGGGTCGAATCGGGACCCTTCCCGAGTGATCCGCCTTTAGCCACCCATCGGGAGCCGTGGAACGGCTCCCGGATCAAGGAGATCCGATGAGGAAGAAGATCCTCGCGTTGCTGGCCGGTTCGGCCCTCCTCGCCTCGTCTGCCTGCGGTCTGGGCAGCTCCGGGGCCGGCGGCGGTGACGACACTATCACGATCGGGACCCTGTTCTCCGTCTCGGGGGCTGGCGCGAAGCTGGGCGACAAGATGCGCAAGGGTGCCGAGCTGGCCGTGGAGAAGGTCAACAGCCAGGGCGGCATCGACGGCAAGAAGATCAAGTGGGTCTTCTACGACCCCGCCGGCGACACCTCCACCGCCGTGCAGCAGACCAACCGCATGCTCGACAGCGACGGCGTGGAACTCGTCGTCGGCGGCGGCGGCTCGTCGGGCATCGCGCTAGCGATGGACCCCATCACCAGCGGCAAGGGCATCACCTTCATCGCCACCGAGGGAGCCCGTCAGATCGTCGAGCCGGCGGCGGAGCACCGGCTGACCTTCAAGACCACGTTCAACGACACGGTGATGATCGAGAAGCTGATCGAGTACTGGAAGGCGAAGGACGTGACCAGGGTCGCGTTCATGCCGGACACCTCCAGCTTCGGGCAGTCGGCCCAGGAGGAGCTCGAGCGGCTCGCCCCCGAGGCCGGCATCAAGGTGTTCACCGCGGCCTTCGACCCGGCCGCCAACGACCTCACCCCCCAGGTCAAGCGGCTCGCCGGCAACGACCCGCAGGCCTACCTGGCCTGGACCATCCAGCCCTCGGGCGTGACGTTCCTCAAGAACGTGCGCAGCGTGCTCGCCGACCGTGACGTCATGGTGATGCACGGCTTCGGCTTCGTCGACGACCGCTACATGCAGCAGGCCGGCGCGGCGGCCGAGGGCACGATCCTGGTCTCGCCGAAGCTGCCGATCTGGGACAAGACCGAGGACAGCGACCAGCAGAAGGCGGCGATGGAGGACTTCGCCACCAGCTACGCCGAGAAGTACGCCGGGGAGCAGCCGAACGTCTACGCGGGCCAGGCCTACGACGCGATGATGGTGGCGGTCGAGGCGCTGCGCGCGACCGGCGGCGACCCCGACGGCGAGAAGGTCGCCAAGGCGATCGAGGGCCTCGGGTCCCACGTGGGCGTGACCGGCGTCTTCAAGTTCACCCCGGACGACCACAGCGGGCTGACCGCCGACGACGTCGCCGTCGTCCAGTGGGACGGTTCGCGATTCGTCCCGGCGGAGTGAGCCATGGATCTTTTCATCCAGGTCCTGCTCTCGGGGCTCAGCGTGGGCGCGATCTACGCGATCGTCGCCCTGGGCTTCGGCGTCATCTTCAACGCCACCGGAGCCATCAACTTCGTCCAGGGTGAGTACGTCATGGTCGGCGGACTCAGCGCCGCCATGCTCTACGAGGCGTGGGACGTCCCGATCTTCGTCGCGATCCTGGTCGCGATCGCGGTGACCACCGTGCTCGGGCTGCTGACGGAGATGGGGCTGCTCGGCTTCGGCCGCCTCCGGACGCCGGCCGCCATCACGATCGCCACGATCGCCATCGCGGTGATCGTCAAGGGCGCCGCGATGCTGATCTCGGTCCGCGACACCTATGCGCTGCCCTCGGTGCTCGGCTCGGAGTCGCTGCAGATCCTGGGCGCCTCGACCAGCCGGCAGACGATTCTCAACCTCGTCCTCGCCGTGCTGGTCGTGATCGCGCTGACGCTGTTCTTCCGGCGGACCAAGCTCGGCACCACCCTGCGCGCCGCCGCGGGAGACTCCGAGACGCTGCAGACGTTCGGCGTCTCCTACCGCACCACCGCCCGCTGGGCGTTCGTCATCGCGGCGGCCCTCGGCGCCGTGGCCGGCGCGGGCCTGGCCCCGCTGACCGTGATGTCGTTCGACTCCGGCACCCTGCTGGGTCTCAAGGGCTTCGCCGCGGCGATGCTCGGCGGTCTCGGCAACCCGCAGGGCGCGCTGGCGGGCGGCCTGCTGCTCGGCGTCGCCGAGGCGGTCGTGGCGGGATACGGGACGTCGGCGTACGCGGACGTGGTCGCCTTCGTGGTGCTGCTCGCGATCCTGACCTTCAAGCCGACCGGCATGTTCGGCACGGCCCGGGCGGTGCGCACATGAGCAGTCGTCTCAGCGCCTTGCCACGTTCCCTGGGCAGGACGAACTCCTGGGAGCTGTGGATCACGATCGGCCTCCTGCTCCTGCTCCCGATGCTGATGGCGACCGACTACGCGCTGCACATCTGGACCCGGATGGCGATCTACGTGATCCTGCTGACCGGCCTGAACTTCATCAACGGCATGGCCGGGATGATCTCCCTGGCCCAGGCCGGATTCTTCGGCCTCGGCGCCTACGCCGCCGGCATCGCGGCGGTGCGCTTCGACGTGCCGCCCGTCCTCGCGCTGGTCATCGCGCCGGTGGTGGTGACCCTGGCGGCGCTGCTGGTGGGCATGATGTCGATGCGCCTGAAGGAGATCTACTTCAAGATGGCGACCCTGGGCGCCGGGTTCGTGCTCTTCCTCCTCTTCGGGCGGATGGTCGAGCTCACCGGCGGGCCCAACGGCCTGGTCGGCATCCCGCCGTTCTCGCTGTTCGGCTTCGAGTTCACCGAGCCGATCGTGAAGTACGGCTTCGTCGCGCTGCTCGCCATCATCGGCGCGATCGTGGCCCACAACCTGCTGGTGTCGCGTACCGGCCGGGCGTTGCGGGCCTACGGCGCCTCGGAGCCCGCGGCCCTGGCCGCCGGCGCCAGCCCGTTCAAGCTGCGCCTGCTCGCGTTCGGCATGAGCGGCTTCTACGCCGGTGTCGCAGGGGCGCTGGAGGCCTTCGACTCCCGCTTCATCAGCCCCTCCACCTTCGACTTCATGATGGCCGTCCTCCTGGTCGTCGCCCTCGTGCTCTCGGGGGCGGGACGGATGATCGGCCCGATCCTCGGAGCGCTGCTGCTCACGGGCATCGAGGTGTTCGCCGCCGACTACGCCGACTACGAGCCGCTGATCATGGGCGTGATCTTCCTGATCGCCATCCAGCTCTTCCCCCGTGGCCTCGCGGGCGAGCTGGCCGCCCGCCGCGAGGACCGCCGCGAGCGGGCCAAGCGCGAGGCGGCCGAACAGGCCAAGCCGGACCAGGAGGTGGTGCGGGCATGAGTACGAGCGAGCGCCAGGGCCTGCGGGTCACCGGCGTGTCCAAGGCATACGGCGGCCTGCAGGTGCTGAAGGACGTGACGCTGCGGGCGCCGGCGGGATCGATCACCGCGGTGATCGGGCCGAACGGCGCCGGCAAGAGCACGCTGGCCAACGTCATCTCCGGCTTCGTCACGCAGGACGCCGGCCAGGTCTTCGTCAACGGCGCCGAACTGCCGGCCGGCAAGGCGGTCGCCCGCGCGGGCCACCGCCTGGGGCGGACCTTCCAGAACCTGGAGGTCTTCACCGGCATGACGGTGCTGCACAACGTCGCGATGGGAGCGTACTCCCGGCAGAAGGGCAGCCACCTGGGCGACCTGATCCGTGGCCCCCGGACCCGGCGCAACGAGCGGGAGGCCGAGGAGTCGGCACGGGCTCTGCTGCGCAAGTTCGGGCTGGAGCACCGGGCCGACTCCCTGGTGGAGTCCCTGCCCTTCGGCGAGGCGAAGCTCGTCGAGATGGTCCGCGTGCTGGCGATGGAGCCGGAGGTGGTCGTCCTCGACGAGCCCGCCGCCGGGCTGCCCCCGGCCAGTGCCATGCCGCTGGCCGAGACCATCGCCGGGATGGCCCAGGAGGGCATCGGGGTGCTGCTCATCGAGCACAACATGAAGCTGGTGATGAGCATCTCCGAGCACGTCGTCGTCCTCGACCAGGGACGGGTGCTGACCGAGGGTTCGCCGGCCGAGGTCCAGAAGGACCCGAGGGTGATCGAGGCGTACCTGGGCCCCGGCCACGCGAAGAGCGAGGAACTCACGCTATGAGCAGCATGGACACCAACACCCGGGCGGGCGTCCACGAGCGGGCCGGGGAGCACGACCAGACCCAGGGTCTCGTCGTGGAGGGCCTCACGGTCCGCTACGGCCGCGTCGAGGTCGTCCACGGCGTCAGCTTCCGCGCGCTGCCGGGCCAGGTCACCTGCCTGGTCGGGAACAACGGCGCCGGCAAGACGACCACCATCCGCGGCATACTCGGGCTCCAGCCCAGCGGGTCGAGGAAGGTCACCTTCCGGGGCGAGTCCCTGGCCGGGCTGCCCACCCACGCCATCGCACGGCACGGCATCGCGCTCGTGCCGGAGGGCCGCCGGGTCTTCGCCGACCTGACGGTGCTCGAGAACCTCCGGATGGGCGCGGTGCGGCGTCCCGGCGGCTGGCGGGACGCCGAGAAGCTCGGCGAGGTCTTCGACCTCTTCCCCGAGCTGAGGGAGCGCACTGACAGCAAGGCCGGTCTGCTCTCCGGCGGCCAGCAGCAGATGCTCGCGATGGGGCGGGCGATGATGGCCCGGCCCGAGATGCTCGTCCTCGACGAGCCGTCGATGGGGCTCAGCCCGGTGCTGGTCAACCGCATCTACGAGGCGCTGGTCGCGCTGCGCGCGCAGGGCTACACGATCCTGCTCTCCGAGCAGAACGCCAACCTGGCGCTCGAACT
Source organism: Nonomuraea harbinensis (assembly GCF_019396385.1). Classification (GTDB taxonomy): domain Bacteria; phylum Actinomycetota; class Actinomycetes; order Streptosporangiales; family Streptosporangiaceae; genus Nonomuraea; species Nonomuraea ferruginea. The sequence goes on from NZ_JAHKRN010000073.1 coordinate 25,373, forward strand.
GGCAGACCACGCCTACGTCCTCGAAACCGGGCGGATCGTCGAGGAAGGCGCCGCCGCCGAACTCGCCCGCTCGTCGAGGGTGCAAGCGATCTACCTAGGAGCATGAGGATGAACCAGATCTACCTTGAGCCCGCGGCCCTGGCCGAGATGCTCGGCCGGCCGGACGTCCGGGTCGTCGACACCCGCGCCTCGCTCGCGGACGGACCCGGCGGCCGGGACATGTGGGCCGCCGGTCACGTCCCCGGCGCGGTGCACGCCGACTGGATCGAGGACTGGGGCACCACCGTCGACGGCGTCGAGGGGATGCTTCCTGAGCCCGAGGAGTTCGCCAAGGCCATGTCACGCCTGGGCGTCGGCAACGACACCCTCGTGGTCGCCTACGACGACAACTCCCTGTTCACCGCCTCCCGGCTGGCCTGGGCGCTGCTGCACCACGGCCACCAGCGGGTCGCGATCCTCGACGGCGGCTTCCCCGCCTGGCAGGCGGCCGGCCTCGAGGTCTCCACGGACCAGGCCGACAGCCGCCCGGAGCCGCGCGACTACCGCCCCGGCGCCCCGCGGGGGATGCGCCGGGAGATGGACGAGGTCCGCGCGCTGCTCGGCCGCGACGACGTGACGCTGGTCGACTGCCGGATGGAGGAGACCTTCGCGGCCTCCGAGGGGCGGATCCCCGGCGCCAACCGGCTCCCCTCCCCGAGCCTGATCGGGGAGGACGGCCGCTTCAGGCGCGGCGAGGAAGTCGCCCGGCTGGCCGCCGACGCCGGCGTGGACAAGGACCGCCCCGCGGTCCTCTACTGCGGCGGCGGCGTCTCCGCGGCCGCCGTGTTCATCGCCCTGCGCGACGCCGGCTTCAGCGACCTCGCCCTCTACGACGGCTCGTGGTCCGAGTGGTCCCAGCACGCCGACAACCCGATCCAGAGGCACGGATGAACCAGCGAAAGGGCCCGGCGCCGCTCGGCGCCTACGTCCAGACCATGACAGCGGCCGGCCTGTGCTTCGTCTCCGGGCAGGTGCCGGTCGACCGCAACGGCGACCACCTGCCCGCCGACGACCTGGTCGCCCAGGCCGAGCAGGTCTTCGCCAACCTGGAGGGCTGCCTGGCCGACGAGGGCCTGGCGATGTCCGACGTGGTGTCGATCACGACCTACCTGCGCGACGTCGCCGACGGCCCCGAGGTCTCGGCGGTCCGCGCCCGGTTCTTCGGCGACCACCGGCCCACCAGCACCGTCGTGGAGGTCTCCGGGTTCCTCAACCCCGCGTGGCGCCTGGAGGTCCAGGCGATCGCCGTGGCCCGCGAACCCGGCAGCGAGTAAGGGAGGAGTCACCGTGCGCATCGACAACCAGTTCGTCGTGCCCGCGACCCCGGAGCGGGCGTGGGAGTTCCTCACCGACCTGGGCCGGGTCGCCCCCTGCGTGCCCGGCGCCACCGTGGAGTCCGTCGAGGGCGAGGCGCTCACCGGCCGGGTGGCGCTGCGTATCGGCCCGATGAACATGACCTACACGGGTGAGGCCAGGTTCCTCGTCAAGGACGAGGTGAACAAGGTGGCCACCATCGAGGTCGGCGGCCGCGACGGCCGCGGCGGCGGCACGGTGAAGGCCAAGATCAAGGCCGGCCTGACCGAGGTCTCCGGCGGTACGCAGGTGACCCTGGCGACCGACCTGGGCCTCACCGGCCGAGTCGCCCAACTCGGGCAGGGGCCGATCAAGGACGTGAGCTCGAAGCTGATGCGCCAGTTCGCCGACAGCCTCGCCTCCAGGATCGACGAGCCCGCCCCGGCCGTCGGCAGCCCGGTCGCCCCGGCTGTGGAGGCCGAGCCGATCAACCTGCTCGACGGCTCGCTGGTGCCCAAGAAGCAGCTCGCCGGCGCGGCCGCGGGCCTGGTGGCGCTGGTCCTCGCCTTCCTCCTCGGCCGGAGCGTCGGGAGGAGGGAGACCCGCTGATGTCGGACGTACTCACCACGATGGCCTACGAGCGGGCCCGCAGCGTCCCCGAGGCGCTCACCCTGCTCGCCGAGGGCGGCGAGGACACCCGCCCGATCTCGGGAGGCCAGAGCCTGGTGCCGATGATGAACCTCGGCCTGGCCGCGCCCGCGTTCCTGGTCGACGTGTCAGGCATCCCCGCGCTGCGCACGATCGGCGTCGACGGCGGCCACCTCGTCGTCGGCGCGGCGGTCACCCACGCCGAACTGACCACCGACCCGCTGATCGCCGAGCACGCGCCGCTGCTCGCGACGGCCGCCGCCCACATCGGCAGCCGGCGGATCCGCAACCGCGGCACCATCGGCGGCTCGGTCTCCCACGGGGACGCGGCGGCCGAGCTGCCGGTGAGCTGCCACGTACTGGAGGCCGACTACCGGGTCGAGAGCCTGGGCCGCCAGGAGTGGCGCCCGGCGCGGGAGTTCTCGCTGGGCTACTACCAGACCGACCTCCGCTCGGGGGAGCTGGTGACGGCGGTCCGGATACCGCTGCGCCCGCGCCACGGGTGGGGCTTCCACGAGTACTCACGCCGCGCCGGCGACTTCGCCCTGGCCTCCGCCGCCGCAGGCGTCGCGCTGGACGGCGACCGGATCAGGAGCGCGGCCGTCGCCGTGACCGGCGCCGCCGACCGGCCGCTCCGGCTGGAAGCGGTCGAGCGACGGCTCACCGGTGTCACCGTCGCGGAGGCGGAGCGGGTGATGTCGGGCCTGGCCGCGGCTCTCGACGTCGCCGACGACCCGTACACCAAGGGTGCGGACCGGGCCCGGCTGATCGAGGCGATGGCGGTGCGGGCGGTCAGGGACGCCTGCGCCGACGCGAGGAGGGAACAGGCATGAGCCACGTCGAGACCCGGATGACACTCAACGGCAAGGAGGTCACCGGTCACGCGCCCGCCGACACCACGCTGGTGCGCTGGCTGCGCGAGCAGGCCCACGCCTACGAGGTCAAGGAGGGCTGCAACGAGGGCACCTGCGGGACCTGTACGGTGCTCGTCGACGGCCGGTCGGCGACCGGCTGCACCACCCTGGCGGTCCAGGTCGACGGCGCGCGGGTGGAGACCAGCGCGTCCCTGGCCGAAGGCGAGGAGCTGAGCCCGCTGCAGGCGAAGTTCTGGGAGACCGGCGCTTCCCAGTGCGGCTTCTGCACGCAGGGGATGCTGATGTCGGCCGTCGAGCTGCTCCGCTCCGGCGACGAGGTCACGCCCGCCAAGGTGCGCGAGCACCTGCACGGCAACCTCTGCCGGTGCACCGGCTACCAGGCGATCGTGGACGCCGTGGTCAAGGCCGCGGAGGAGGGGGCGACCCGATGACGGAGACGGTCCCGAGCCGCGCCCGGGAGACGACCCGCGTGGTCAACACCGAGGTGAAGCGGCAGGACTCGCGCGAGAAGCTGCTCGGCAAGACCCGCTACGCCGGTGACTTCGACGTCGCCGGGCAGCTCTACGCCCGGCTGGTCCGTTCGCCGCTGCCCTCGGCGCGGATCGTGGCCAAGGACGCGACCGCCGCGCTGGAGGTGCCCGGGGTCGTCACCGTGCTCTTCGGCGAGGACGTGCCCAACAACGAGATCCCGACCAACACCGCCGGGATCAAGGGGCGGCCGCTGCCGCCGTCCTGGGTGCTGGCCACCGAGCGGGTGCGCTACCACGGCGAACCGGTCGCGCTGGTGGTGGCCGAGAACACGCGGGCGCTGGCCGCCGCCGAGGCGCTGGTGGAGATCGAGTACGACGCGCTCCCCGTGGTCTCGGACCCGGAGTCCGCGCTGGAGTCCGGCTCGGCGCGGGTGCACGAGGGCGGCAACCTGCTCAGCGAGTGGAACATCGACCGCGGCGACGTCGACAAGGTGTTCGCCGAGGCGCCGATCGTGGTGGAGGGCCGCTACGAGGCGCAGGTCGTCGACCATGCCTACCTGGAGCCGGAGACCGGCATCGGGTGGCTGGACGACGAAGGCGTCATCAACATCAAGGTCTCCACGCAGGAGATCGAGCACTACCGGCGCATCGCGCACGTCGTGGGGCTGCCGGACTCCAAGGTGCGCGTCCAGGCGCCCTACCTCGGCGGCGGCTTCGGCGGCAAGGAGGACATGACCGTCGAGCCGTACATCGCGCTGGCGGTGCAGCGGACCGGCCGGCCGGTGAAGATGACCTGGAGCCGGCAGGAGTCGCTGACCGCGCGGGCCAAGCGGCACCCGGTGCGGATGAGCTACCGGACCGCGGCGACCGAGGACGGGCAGCTGCTGGCCCACGACATCGACATCGTCTCGGACGCGGGCGCCTACCCGCTGCTCAGCGGTTTCGTGCTGCTGTACATCACCCTGAACGCGGCCGGGCCGTACCGCTGCGACAACGTACGGGTGCGCTCGCGCGCGGCCTACACGAACAACACGCCGGGTTCGGCGTTCCGCGGGTTCGGCGGGATGCAGCCGGTGCTGGGCTACGAGGCGCAGATCGACAAGGTCGCCGACGCGGCCGGCCGGGACCGCGTGGAGGTCCGCAAACGCAACGCCTTCAAGACGGGCGACCGGATCCCCGCCGGACAGCCCATCGAGACCGCCGTGTGGCTGCCGCAGTGCATCGACGCGGTGATGGAGGCGATCGGCCCCCGGCCCGAGCCGTCCTCCCCCGAGCACCGGGTGGGTCTGGGACTGGCGTGCAACGTGCAGCCGTACGGGCGGGTGGCGTGGATGAACGACTCCGCCTCCGCATGGGTGGGCTGCGAGCGCGACGGCGGCGTCGTGGTGCGCTGCGGCGTGCCCGACGTGGGCGGCGGCCAGGTGTCGTCGCTGGCGCAGATCGCCGCCGAGGTGCTGGGCGTGCCGATCGAGAACGTCACGGTCCACTTCGGCGACAGCGCGCGCACCCCGCTGGCGGGACGGACCACGGCGACCCGGCAGCTCTACATGTCCGGCAACGCCGTGCTGTCGGCGGCCCGCGAGCTCCGCGCCCAGCTGGTGGCGGGCGTGGCGAAGGCGACCGGCTGTGCCGAGCACGACCTGACGCTCGCCGAGGGCGGCGTGCTCACGCCTGAAGGGGTGGTGCCGCTGGCCGAGGTCGTGGCGATGTGCCTGGCGAACGGCGTGGCGATCAACGCCATGAAGACGTACTTCGCACCCACCGCGAAGCCGGTGACCCAGCTGATCGACTCCGAGCGGATCGTCCCGGACTTCACCTTCGGAGCCCACGCGGCGTACATCGAGGTCGACACCCGGACCGGTGAGGTGCGGCCACTGCGCTACGTCGCCGCCCACGACGTGGGCCGGGCGATCAACCCGCTCAGCGTGCGCGGCCAGATCGAGGGCGCGGTCGTCCAGGGCCTGGGATACGCCCTGTCCGAGCGGATCGTGTACGACGAGGCCGTCAACCTCACCGGCGCCTTCTACCAGTACGCCATCCCGACGGCCGCCGACTGCCCGGAGATCGAGGTGAAGGTCCTGGAGTCCGGTGAGGGCGTGGGGCCGTTCAACGCGCGGGGCATCGGGGAGCCGCCGATCGGGCCGTGCGCGGCCACGATCGCCAGCGCGGTCGAGGACGCCGTGGGCGCCAGGCCCACCACCCTGCCGATGCTCGCCGAACGCGTGCTGAAGTGCGTCGACGAAGGGGGCCGGGCATGACACTCCCTGTGTCAACCTCAGGCAGCAACGAACTCGTTGAGCGCCGCTGCGGCGCCGTGTTTGGCGGGGTCGTAGGGGACACCGTCGAGCCAGCAGCGCCAGATCACGCGGATCCAGG
>NZ_JAHKRN010000074.1 GCF_019396385.1 Nonomuraea harbinensis
TCTTCCGATCTGCTGGGGACGTACGCCGCCTGGCGGAGCGGCCGGGCGGCGGACGCCGCCGCCCGGCTGACCACTCTGCTGGGCGCGGCCGTGCCGGTGTTCTGGCTCGGCCTGATGCTCCAGCTGGTGTTCGCCGCCGAGCTCAGGGTGCTGCCCCTCACCGGGCAGCTCTCCTTCGGCCGCCAGGTGCCGGCCATCACCGGCATGACCTCGGTGGACGCGCTGCTCAGCGGAGACATGGCGGCCTTCGGCGACGCCATGGCCCACCTGCTGCTGCCGGCCGTGACGCTCGCCGCGTCGTTCGTGGCGGTGGTGGCCAGGACCGTGCGCTCCTCCATGCTCACCGCGCTGAGCTGCGACTACATCGCGCTGGCCCGGGCGACCGGCGCGTCGGAGTTCCGCGTGGTGGTGCGGCACGGGCTGCGCAACGCGCTGGTGCCCGCCAGCACCATCCTCGGCATGCAGCTCGGCTGGATGCTCGGCTCCACCGTCCTGGTCGAGTCCGTCTTCGGCAGGACCGGCATCGGCTCCTACGCGGTGACCGCGGTGCTGCAGAACGACCTTTACGCCGTGATCGGCACGGTTCTCGTGATCGGAGTGGTCTTCGTGCTGGCGAACATCGCCGTCGACCTCGTCCAGCTCTGGCTGAACCCGAGGCTGCGCCACACCGGCGCCCGCGCCCGGCGCACGACCGTACCTTCCGAGACCCCCGCGACGGAGGTGCCGGCATGAGCGCGCACGCCGCCGCCAAGCCGCGGACCCGGCGCCGGGTGCCCGTCGTGGAGGGGATCGCCCTCGCCGTGGCGGCGCTCGTGGTGCTGATGGCCGTCGCCGGGCCGCTGCTCGCCCCGTACGACCCGTACGCGGTGGACCTCTCGAGGTCGCTCCTGCCGCCGTCGGCCGAGCACTGGCTCGGCACCGACTCCAACGGCCGGGACGTGCTGAGCCGGGTCCTGTACGGCGCCCGCGTCACCCTGCCGGCGACCCTGGTCGTCATCGCCGCCTCCACGCTGATCGGCCTGCTGATCGGCACGCTCGCGGCGCTCGGCGGGAAGGTCGTCGACGAGGTGCTCATGCGGATCACCGACATCGGGCTGTCGCTGCCGGCGATCATCCTGGCCCTCGGCCTGGCCGCCGCGCTCGGGCCCGGCCTGTCCTCCGCGGTCATCGCGCTGTCGCTCACCTGGTGGCCGGGTTACGCCCGGCTGGTGCGCACGCTCGTCCGCGAGGTCAAGGACGCCGAGTACGTCGACGCGGCCCGCGTCATGGGCGTCCCGCAGGGACGGCTGATCTTCCGGCACATCCTGCCCAACGCGCTCAACACGCTCTACGTGCAGACCACGGTGGACGTGGGCGCGGTGATGCTGGTGATCTCCGGCCTGTCCTTCATCGGCGTGGGCGCCCAGGTGCCCTCGTCCGAGTGGGGCGCGATGATCGCCGGTGAGGCCAACAACCTCACCAACGCCTGGTGGGCCGTGGCCTTCCCGGGCCTCGCCCTGCTGCTGACCGCCCTGGCGTTCAACCTGGTGGGCGACTGGCTGCGGGTGCGCAACGACCCGACGATCCGTCAGGAGGCGCGATGAGCACCGACCCCCTGCTCCGCATCCGGGACCTGCGGGTGTCCTACCCGGCGGCGGGAGGCATGGCCGAGGTCGTCCACGGCGTGGACCTCGACCTCGCGCCCGGCGAGCGGGTCGCCCTGGTCGGCGAGTCGGGGTCCGGCAAGTCGGTCACGGCGCGGGCCGTGCTGCGGCTGGATCCGGACGCGCGGCTGTCCGGCGGGATCGAGCTGGAGGGCGTCGACCTGCTGGGGCTGCCGCAGCGCCGGATGCGCGAGATCCGCGGCGGCCGGGTCGGCCTGGTGTTCCAGGACCCGCTGGCCTCGCTCAACCCGGTGATGACCATCGGCCGCCAGGTCATGCAGCCGCTCGTCATCCGGGGCGTGTCCCGGCGGGTGGCCCGCCGCCGGGCGATCGAGCTGCTGGAACGGCTGGGCGTGCGCGACGCGGAGCACCGCGTCGACGACTACCCGCACCAGTTCTCCGGCGGCATGCGGCAGCGCGTGGTGATCGCCATCGCGGTCATCGCCGAGCCCGCGCTGCTCATCGCCGACGAGCCCACGACCGCGCTGGACGTGCGGGTGCAGGCACGGGTCCTGGAACTGCTGCACGAGCTGGCCGCCGAACGCGGCATGTCCATCCTGCTGATCACCCACGACCTGGGCATCGTCGCCGGGTTCGCCGAGCGGGCGGTGGTGATGCGCCACGGCAGGGCCGTCGAGACCGGCACCGTCGACCAGATCTACAACGCGCCCCGGCACGACTACACCAGGGCGCTGCTGGCCGCCGTCCCGCGCATCGGCGGCGACGTCACCCGGCCGCTGGCCGTCATCGGCGCCGCCGGGAACGCGCCCGAGGAGGAGGAATCGTGAGCGAGCCGCTGCTCCAGGTCCGTGACCTGGTCAAGACCTTCGGCGGGCGGCGCGTGCTGGGCGGCGTCTCCTTCGACGTGGCGCCGGGCGAGGTGCTCGGCCTGGTCGGGGAGTCCGGGTCGGGCAAGTCCACCACCGCGCGGTGCGTCACCCGGCTCACCCGCCCGGACAGCGGCCGGGTCCTCCTCGGCGGCCGCGACGTGCTCACCGCCGGGCGGCGCGAGCTGCGCGCCCTGCGGGCGGACATGCAGATGGTCTTCCAGGACCCGTACTCGTCGCTGAACCCGCGCATGACCGTGGCCGAGCTCGTCGGCGAGCCGCTGCTCGTGCACGGGCTGGAACCCGATCGCCGGCGACGCCGCGAACGGGCCGCGGAACTGCTGGAGACGGTCGGCATGTCGGCCGGGCACCTGGACCGCCACCCGCGCTCCTTCTCCGGCGGGCAGCGCCAGCGCATCTCCATCGCCCGCGCCCTCGCGGTGGAGCCGCGGCTGCTCATCTGCGACGAGCCGGTCTCGTCGCTGGACGTCTCGGTCCAGGCCCAGGTGCTGAACCTGCTGCGCGACCTGCGCGAACGGCTGGGCCTGTCCATCCTGTTCATCGCCCACGACCTGGCGGTCGTCTACTACCTCTGCGACCGGGTGGCGGTCATGCTCGACGGCGAGCTGGCCGAGATCGGCACCCGCGAGCAGATCTACGGCGAGCCGAGCCACCCCTACACCCGCTCGCTGCTCGACGCCGTGCCCGTCCCCGACCCGGCGCTCGCCAAGCGGCGCCACACCACCGCATGAAGGAGCACCACGTGGAGAATCTGCGCATGTTCGTCAACGGCCAGGCGATGTCGGGCGGCAGCCTGAACGCCGCGCTGGCCGGCGCGCGGTTCCTCGGACCGGCGACGACGGCGCCCCGCTACCGGTTCTACTCCGTACGCGACGAGTTCCCCGGCCTCCACCCGGTCGGCGACGGCTACGCGGTGCCCGGCGAGCTGTACGAGGTCACGTACGAGATCCTGCGCGACCACCTGCTGCCGGGCGAGCCGCCCGAGCTGGAGCTCGGCGTGATCGAGCTGGCCGACGGCAGCGGCTCGCTGTCGATGCGGATGCGCGCCGAGGCGCTGGAGGCGCCGGGCGTCGTCGACATCAGCGAGGCCGGCGGCTGGCGCGCGCACCTGGCCGGAGCCGGCGGATGAGCGACCCCGTGGTGATCCGCGGCGGCACGGTGGCGGAGGCGAGCTGGTGCGCCCCCGCCGACGTGTTCGTCGCGGACGGACGGGTGACCGCGCTGGCCGAGCCGGGCACGCCCGCGCCGCGCGGCACCGCCGAGATCGACGCCGGCGGCATGCTGGTGCTGCCCGGCGGCGTCGACCCGCACTGCCACGTCGGCTTCACCTCGGGTGACTTCACCTCACTCGACGACTACGCCCAGTGCACGACGGCCGCGGTGTTCGGCGGCACCACCACCATCGTGGACTTCGCCATCCCGCGCCCCGGCCAGGCCCCCGCCGACGCCGCGCACGCCCAGCGGGCCAAGGCGGCGGGCGGCCTGTGCGACAGCGCGCTGCACGCCTGCGTCGTGGACTGGGACGAGACGGTGCCCGACCAGCTCCGCTCACTGGTCGCCGACGGCATGCCGACGGTGAAGATGTTCACCACCTACCGCGGCGAGACGATGGCCGACGAGGACACGATCCTGCGCACCATGTCCACGCTGCGTGACCTGGGCGGCATGGTGGTGATCCACTGCGAGGCCAACCACATCATCGAGGACACCCAGACGCGCTGCTCGCACGACGGCCGGATCGGCGCCGAGCACATGGCGGCGACCCGGCCCGAGCTGGCCGAGACCGCGTCCGTGGCCGAGGTGCTGGCCATCGCCGAGTCCCTGAAGGCGCCGGTCTACTTCGTGCACCAGTCCACGCCGGAGGCCGTCGAGCTGGTGGCCGCGGCCAGGCGGCGCGGCCTGGCGGCCTACACCGAGTCCGTCGCGCACCACCTGGTGCTGGACGACGGGCTCTACGCCGGGGCCGCCCCTGAGCGGTTCGTGTGCTGCCCGCCGCTGCGCCCGCGCCCGGTGGTGGACGGTCTCGCCCGCCACCTGGCCACCGGCGAGATCACCACGATCGGCAGCGACCACTGCTGTTACGACGTGGCGCAGAAGGAGTCACGCCGGTCCGACGTGCGCGCCATGCCGAACGGGCTGCCCGGCGTCGAGACCCGGCTGCCGGTGATCTTCTCGGAGTTCGTGGCGGGCGGCGGGCTGCCGGTCAGCCGGTTCGTCGAGCTGACCGCGGCCAACCCCGCCCGGATGAACGGCCTGTATCCCCGCAAGGGCACCCTCATGCCGGGCGCCGACGCCGACATCGCGATCTGGGACCCGTCCGCCCGCTGGACGATCACCTCAGGCGACCTGCACATGGCGACCGACTACACGCCGTACGAGGGGATGACGGTCACCGGCAGGCCACGCACCGTCCTGGTCGGCGGCCGGGTGGTGGTCCACGACGGCGTGCTCGCCGACGCCACCCCGCGAGGCCGCCACCTGGCCGCGAACCCGATCACATCGGCGCCCGCCCGCCGCTGAGCGGAGGGCCGTCCGGCCCGGCGGGCGGTCCCGGCGGCAGCAGCGGTCTCGGCGGGAGCGGGGACGAGTAGACGACGCTCGTGGTGACGCCGCCGAGCGCGCCGATCCGGCCGCTCACCCGTTCCAGGTGCTTCATGTCCGTGGCGACGACCTTCATCACGAAGCAGTCGTCGCCCGTGACGTGATGGGCCTCGATCACCTCGGGGAGCTCGGCGAGCAGGCTGTGCAGCGGCTCGTAGGCGCTGCTCGGGTAGCGCAGGCGCAGGAAGGCCATGATCGTGAACCCGAGCCGCTCCGGGTCGACCTGGGCGCCGTAGCCGGTGATCACGCCCGCCTGTTCGAGCCGCCGGACGCGCTCCGCCGTCGCGCTGTGGCTCATGTTGATGCTCCGCGCCAGGTCCGCGACGCTCTGCCGGCCGTTCGCCTGGAGAGCCCGCAGGATGCTCGCGTCGACCTTGTCGAGCTCGTAAGGGACACTGAAGGTCATGTCCTAGATATTGCATCAAATTCCCCGCTATAGCGGCGGAATGCCGGTGATCGGCTCTTCAGCCGAGACCGGAGCCGTCAGTATCGTCGAGGCATGTCACCCGTCACTTCCGCCGCGAGCGCTCTCGTGGCCCACTTCGCCGGCAAGCTCCAGTTCGAGACGGACCCCTCCGACGTGCACGCCGACCAGGAACGCGGCGCCCGGTTCGTGCTGATCGACTCCCGGGGGGACGACGCCTGGACCCAGGGCCGCGTCACCGGCGCCGTCCACCTGCCGACCGCGCGGATCGCCCGTCGCGCGCCTCTGGAGATCCCCCTGGACATGCCGGTCGTCACCTACTGCTGGGGACCCGGCTGCAACGGCGCCACCCGTGCCGCGCTGGAGTTCGCCAAGCTCGGCTACCAGGTGAAGGAGATGATCGGCGGGTTCGAGTACTGGGCCCGCGAGGGCTACCCTGTCGAGGACGACCACGGCCGGGTCGTCCGCGCGGTGGACCCGCTCACCGCTCCCGCGCACGCCATCGGCTGCGACTGCTGACCCCGCCCGGCCGGGACCGGCTTCGCCGACGTCGCCACCAGGGGTGTATCAACCGCTATGGTTAGCATAGATTCAGGACCTCGGGCGATCACCTCCACGAAGGGGCGACATGACGAACGGTACCCGGCCGCCCAAGGCCGCGATGCTGGTGGCCCAGCGGATCATGCGTGACGTCAGCCGGGACGACCTCCACCCCGGCGACATGCTCCTGCCCGAGCGCATCATGCTGGAAAAGTACGAGATCGGGCGCGGCACGCTCCGTGAGGCCCTGCGGCTGCTGGAGTTCCACGGCGTCATCGCCCTCAAGCCCGGCCCCAAGGGCGGCCCGGTGCTGCTCGACCCCGACCCGTCCCACCTGGCCAGCACCATGCTGCTGCTCATGCAGGTCAAGCAGGCCCCGTTCCGGGCGATCATGGAGGTGCGGGCCACGCTGGAGCCCAAGACGGGCGCCCTGGCCGCGGAGCGCATGAGCGACGACCAGATCGCCGAGCTGGGCCGGTGCCTGGCCGACATGCGTGACCACATGGACGACGACTACATCTTCTTCGACACCAACCAGCGCTTCCACGACATCATCGCCTGGGGGTCGGGCAACGCGCTCTTCGGCTACATCGTCGACTCGCTGCTCGGCATCCTCGACGGCACCGTGGCCGCCGTCGACTACAGCGCCGTGGGCAGCGATTACCCGCAGCGCAGGCGCAAGGCCATCCTCAAGGCCCACGAGGAGATCTACGCCATGATCGCCGCCCGCGACGCGGCGGGCGCGGAGGCCCGCATGCAGGAACACATCGACGCCTACGTCCGCTACGTCGAGCGCAAGCATCCGAAGCTGCTGGAGCAGACCATCCGCTGGGACGCGCGGTCCTGAGGTGGAGGGCCGCGAGCGGCCCTCCACCCGGTCACAGACCGGCCGGCCAGTCCGCCTTCTTCCAGGGGTCGCCCGCCCGCATGCGCAGCCGGTCGCCCAGCGCCTGCGGATACTCGCGGACGTCGACGAAGTACATGTAGGCCTGCACCCGCTCGCTGAACCGCCAGCCGTCAGGGCCGCGCCGGTAGCGGTCGTGGTAGCGGAGCGCGGTGATCATCGGCGCGCCGTCCCGCCACACCTCGGCGTGCGAGGAGACCAGCCCGGTGGCCACGTCCGGATCCTCGTCGTCGAAGTCCACGACGTGGCCGTGGGTGAAGTGGTTCGTCGGCCCCAGGGCGGCGAACCGGCCGCCGAAGTAGGCGGCGATCGCCGCGACGCCCTTGCCCTTGCCTGGCCCGCTCATGGTGCGCAGCTCGGCGTCCTCGGTGAAGAGCGCGCACACGCCGTCCAGGTCGCGCTCGTCCACCGCGAACCCGTACCGGACGGCCAGGCCGCGGATCTCCTCCAGGTCCTCCAGCCGGCGGATCCGGCTCTCCAGGTCGCTCATGTCCGTCCTCACTCCGGCAGCGGCAGGCCGTTCGCGGCCTCGTGGATCTGGACGTAGACGTTGCGGTAGAAGGTCTTGGCCTTGGCCTTCATGCGCTCGGTCGTCACCGTGCCGTTACGGTAGTTCTGCTGGTAGTCGGGGTTGTCGACGACGGAGACGTCCTCCAGCTCGTAGATGCACAGGTAGTTCGGCCGCCCGTCCAGCGCCTTGTACCTGCGCGCGCTCAGGAAGCCCGGCACCCGGCCGATCTTCTCGGGGATGTGCTCCTCCTCGTACCAGGTGTTGAACTCCTCGTCCAAGGAGTCGGGGATGTCGAACATGGCGACCATCACGCCTGGGCGCTTCGTCATGGTTGTGCCCTCCCGGGGGTCATAATTGGTATGCATGATTAGTATGGTGACCACGTTGTGATGTCAAGAAAAGGTGAGAGCGTCATGAAGGTGTCGGTGCGCTGTTTCGGTTTCCCGCTCACGTGGTACCGGCCCATCGCGGAGACGGCCGAGCAGGAGGGGTTCCACGGGCTGTGGATCCCCGACCACGTCGTCTCGCCGACCATGACCGACGGCAAGTACCCGTACAGCGCGCACGGCCGGCCGAGCTTCGACCCGGCGACGCCGTTCGCGGACCCGCTGGTGATGGCGGGCCACCTGGCGGCCGCGACCTCCCGGATCCGGCTGGGCATCGGCGTCTACGTGCTGCCGCTGCGCCACCCGCTCATCGCCGCGCGCTCGGTGATGTCCGCCCAGGAGTTGTCCGGCGGACGGCTCGTGCTCGGGGTCGGCGTGGGCTGGATGCGCACCGAGTTCGAGTCCCTGGACCAGGAGTTCTCCGGCCGCGGCGGCCGCACCGAGGAGATGCTGGACGTCATGCGCCGGGTGTGGACAGGAGAGCCGGTGCGGCACGAGGGCCGGTGGTACTCCTTCCCCGAGCTCACCGTCGCCCCGCCGGTGACCGCGCCGGTGCCGGTGCTCATCGGCGGAGCCAGCGAGCGCGCCCTGGCCCGCGCCGTCCAGCACGGCGAAGGCTGGTACGGCCCTCCCGGCACGGCGGACCAGACCGCTACCTACGTCACCGCGCTCCAGGCGGAGCTGGAGCGCCAGGGCCGCGAGCGCTCCTCCTTCCACATCGTGGCGCGGGCCCCGGAGGACGAGCCGCTCGCCGGCGTCCGTGCGCTGGCCGAACGGGACGTGGACGAGGTGGTGCTGAACCTGCCCAGGGCCGTGGCGGAGGTCGGCGAGGTCACCGCCTGGATCACCGAGGCCGCGGCCCGGCTGCGCGCCGACGGCGCCCTCGCCTGAGCGCGACCCGCCAAGGGCTTGTTGAAGATCACGTCAATAGATCGAGCCGTTCAGGGGCCTCTCCCGGACGGAAAGCCGGGCGCCCCGGTCGCCGGGGCGTCCCCATCGCGCTATCAGTGATAACCAATCGTATGGAATCCACAGAAGGCGCAGGGCCGGGGCGCGGCGCGCTCCGGCCATCGCTTACCCTGCCCTCATGAGGGTCCGTCTGGGCCTGCCGAGTCCGTCACCGGCAAGATCTGGCTGCTCGCAGACGTTCCGGTGACGCCAAGCCGACGCGGGGAAATCGTTGACGTCGCGCCCTACTGTCCCTATCGTTATCAGGAATTATTGAGGCCTACCTGCACGCCCCCCGGAGATGAGCGCTCCTATGGTTCGTTCCACAAAACTCGTTGCCTCGGCCCTCGCGGTCCTGCTCACGGTTCTCGTCAGCGGATGCGCATCCTCCTCGCCGGAGGGTGGCGAGAGCGCCGCGTCCGGCGATGGCGGGCTGACCACGATCAGTTACATCGACGCCGGCTCGGCCTGTCTGTGCAGCTATCCCAGGCTGCAGGCGGAAGCCCAGGGCTACTTCGCCCAGCAGGGCATCGAGATCGACAACAAGACCTCCATCTTCAACGCCAACCAGCTGATCCAGGCCGTCGCCCAAGGTCAGGCCGACATCGCGCTCACCGGCGGGACCGCTCCGCTGGCCTCGGCCGCGGCCGGCAAGCTGGTCAAGGTGGTGGCGGTGCTCGGCGCCCCGGCGCCCGAGCAGATCACGCTCAACAACCAGACGCTGGAGAAGCTCGCCCAGAAGGGCGTCACGCCTGAGTCCCCGTACCAGGAGAAGCTCGCGGCGCTCAAGGGTTTGAAGATCGCTTCAGCGGCGACCGGCTCCACGACGGACCTCCTGTTCCGGCAGATCCTCACCCTCGGCGGCCTCAAGCCGGACAGCGACGTGACGATCCAGCCGTTCAGCGACGCCGCCGCCGGCACCGCCGCGGTCAAGCAGGGCGCGTCCGACGGGCTCGCCGGGTTCCCCAGCCAGACGACCGGCCCCGAGGCCGACGGCTGGGGCAAGGTGTTCATCGACATCGTCAAGGACGCCCCCGAAGCGGCGAACATCCCCTACATCGTGGTGGCCGTCAACCCTGACTTCCTGAAGAACCAGCCCGACGCGGTGACGAAGTTCCTCAAGGCGATGACGCAGGCCCGCGACGACGCCAAGGACTTCAGCCAGGAGCACAGCGACGCCCTGCACCAGAAGTTCTTCGCCAGCACCAGCGACGCCGCGTGGAAGACCGGCATCGAGGCGATCCTGCCCGTCTTCACCGGCAGCATCGTGCCCACCCAGGAGCTCGCCGACAACCTGATCAAGGTCTACAACATCGGCAAGCCGGACCCGGTCTCCGTGCCGTTCGAGGAGCTCTACGACACCGAGCTCGTCAAGGCCCTGCCGGACGCCTGAGTGAGGGAGAGACCCGTGTCCAGCATCGGAACATCGACCGAGCGCGCGTCCGCCGCGGCGGCACAGGCGGACGACCGTCCGATCGCGGTGAGCTACCACCAGGTCGGGCGCACCTTCACCACCGCCAAGCGCACGTTCACCGCCGTGCAGGGGATCGACCTGGAGATCCGCAAGGGCGAGTTCATCTGCATCATCGGCCCCAGCGGCTGCGGCAAGAGCACCCTGCTCAACATGGCCGCCGGCCTGCTCACCCAGAGCACGGGCGAGGTGCTCTACGACGGCAAGCCCATCAACGGCATCAACAACGACGTCGGCTACGTCACCCAGAAGGACACCCTGCTGCCCTGGCGGACCGTGGAGAAGAATGTCTCGCTCCCGCTGGAGGTGCAGAAGGTGCCCCGCCGGGAGCGCAAGGAGCGGGTCGCCCAGGTGCTCGACCTGGTCGGCCTCGGCCAGTACGGCAACAGGTACCCGTCGCAGCTGTCCGGCGGCATGCTCAAGCGCGCCGCCCTCGCGCAGACCCTCGTCTACCGTCCCAACACGCTGCTGATGGACGAGCCGTTCGGCGCGCTCGACGCGCAGCTGCGGCTCAACCTGCAGCGGCAGACCCTGGAGATCTGGGAACGCGAGCGCAAGACCGTGCTGTTCGTGACCCACGACCTCGAAGAGGCCATCCTCATGGCCGACCGCGTCGTGGTGTTCGGCGCGAACCCGGGGCGGATCATCCACGTCGAGCCCATCACCTTCGCCCGGCCCCGCGACTTCGGATCGCTGCGCACGGACCCCGAGTTCGCCGCGGTCTGGTCACGGCTGTGGGCGCTGCTCAGCCCGCAGATGGAGGATCACTGATGACCAGGTCCGACACGATCGAGGCCGGCCGGCCGGAGGCCGCCCCGAAGCCGGTCGGCGCGCCGGCGGTCTCCGGCGGGCTCAACCCGAGGCTGACCCGGCGCCTGCTGATCACCGCGATCCAGGTGGCGCTGCTCGTCGCCGGGCTCGCGGCCTGGGAGTACTTCGCCGGCAAGCCCGGCGAGCCGCACGTCCTGATCGACCAGTACTACGTCAGCAAGCCGTCCCTCATCTGGGAGGCCATGGGCCTCTGGGTCTCGCAGAACCTGCTGTGGCCGAGCCTGTGGGTCACGCTGCAGACGACCGTGATCGGGTTCGTGCTGGGCGCGCTCGCCGGCCTCGTGGCCGGGTTCGTCCTCGGCGTCAGCCCGTTCCTCGCCGCCGTGTGCCAGCCTTTCGTGGACGCGATCTACGCGATCCCGCGGCTGGCCCTGGTGCCGCTGTTCATGCTCTGGTTCGGCATCGGCATCGGCTCCAAGCTGGCCCTGGTCATCAGCGTGGTCGCCTTCCTCGTCTTCTACTCCACGTACGCGGGGGTCAAGGACGTCGACCACCTGCTGGTGGACAAGCTCCGGCTCATGCGGGCCAGCCGCCTGCAGGTGCACCTGAAGGCCACCCTGCCCTCGGCGATGACGTTCATCATCTCCGGCCTGAGCGTGTCGGCCCCGTACGCGCTCGTGGTCGCGGTGACGGCCGAGATGATGTCGTCCAACCGCGGGCTCGGATACCTGCTCGTGCAGTCGGCCAACCAGTTCGACACCGCCGGCACGTTCGCCGCGATCTTCGTGCTCATGATCGTGGGCATCGCCCTGATGCTGCTGATCCGGCTCATGGAGATGTGGCTGCTCCGCTGGAAGCCCAAGCGGCCGACCGGGCGGGCCTGATGGAGACGTTCATCGCGCTCGGCCCCGCCGGGCTGCCCGCCCCTGACGGGGCCGCCGTCTGGTCGCTGGCCCGCGACATCGGCGAGAACGACGCCGTCTTCCCCGTCCTGGCGCTCGCCCGCGTGACCGGTCCCGGCGCGCTCGACCCCGGGTTCGGTGACGTCGCCTGGCGGGCCGTGCCGCAGACCGGATGGGTCAGCCCTTCGGCGTCCGAGTCCCTGCCCGAGGACCATCGGGAGATCTTCGTGGTCTTCAACAACGCCGTCCAGGGCCGGGAGGACGAGTACGCCCGCTGGTACGACCAGGTGCACCTCGCCCACACCTTCGAGCACCTGGGATTCGAGGGCGCCCAGCGCTTCGCCCTGGAGCCGGTCGGCGGGCAGAGCCCGCCCTACCGCTACCTCACCCTGTACGCGGTGCCCGAAGGCGGGATCGCCCGGTGCGAGGAGCGGCGGATCGCCGTGGGGGAGGAGCGCGAGCGCGCCGCCCGCGCCGGCCGGGAGCCCGAGGTGCCGGTGAGCGACGCGCTCACCGGGCCCCGCCACGCCAACTACTTCAGAAAGGTCCCCGGCTGATGTCAGACGTGTCAGGTCTGCGGTTCCTCATCACCGGCGGCGCGAGCGGCATCGGCGCCGAGACGGCGCGCCTGGCCGCGGCCCGCGGCGCCACGGTGGTCATCGCGGACATCGCCGACGACGCGGGCAGGCGGCTGGCCGCCGAGATCGGCCCCCGCGCCGACTACGTGCGCGGCGACATGAGCGACCCCGCCTCGATCACCGAGATGGTGGAACGTGCCACCGCTCTCATGGGCGGCCTCGACGTGCTGCACAACAACGCCGGCGTGGCCGACGCCGTGGTGAGCCGCACCCTCGGCATCGAGGACTTCGGCTCGGAGGAGTGGGACCGGGTGCACGCCGTCAACCTGCGCGGCCCGTACCTCGCCGCCCGCGCCGCGCTGCCGTACCTGCGGCGCAGCGAGAACCCCTCCATCATCAACGCCGCCTCGATCGCCGCCGGCCTGGCCCGGCCGCACACCCTCGCGTACGCGGCCAGCAAGGCCGGAGTGGCCCAGCTGACCCGCAGCCTGGCGCTGGAGCTCGCCCCCGACGGCATCCGGGTCAACTGCTACGCGCCCGGGATGATCGAGACCGAGATGGCCTCGCGCTACATCGCCTCCCGCCCCGACCCCGAGGCCACCCGCCGGGACGTCCTGGCGAACTACCTCAGCCGTTCCATCGGCAAGCCGCGTGACGTGGCCGAGGTCGTCTGCTTCCTGGCGAGCCCCGCCGCCGCGTTCGTCAACGGCGCGGTGTGGAGCGTCGACGGCGGGTTCACGGCCTGGAAGGCCACCGGGTCCGAGCTGGAGTCGTGAGGAGTTGTGATGACTGATCGTGGTCTGCCGGAGCTGCTGTCCCCGGAGGTCGCCGCCGACCCGCACGCCTTCTACCGCCGCCTGCGCGCCGAGGCGCCGGTCGTCTGGGACGAGAGCGTGCGGGCGTACCTGGTCAGCAGGTACGAGGACGTCGCGCGGGTGTACAAGAACCCGGTCTTCAGTACGAAGGCGTACGAGTGGCAGCTCGAACCGGTGCACGGCAAGACGATCCTGCAGATGGACGGCACCGAGCACGCCAGGCACCGGGCCCTGGTGTCGCCCGCCTTCCGGGGCAAGAGCCTGGACCGGCTGCACCCGATGCTCATGCGCAACGCGGGCGCCGTGGTGGAGGAGATCGTGCTGCGCGCCGCGACGGACCTCGCCGGGGAGCTGGCCGGGCGGCGTGACGTCGACCTGGTGCGCGACTTCGCCAACTACTTCCCGGTGTACGTGATCGCCGACCTGCTCGGCTTCGACAAGGAGGACCACCCGAGGTTCCTGCGGTGGTACACCGCCGTGATCCGGGTGATCTCCAACCTCGGCCGTGACCCCGAGATCATCGCCGAGGCCGCCGCCATCCGGGCGGAGATCAGCGAGTTCGTCACCCCGTTCATCGCCGAACGGCGGGCGAACCCGGGAGAGGACCTGCTGTCGGTCCTGGCCACCGCCGAGATCGACGGCGAGCCGCTCGCCGACGACGAGATCAGGGCGTACGTCAGCCTGCTGCTGACGGCCGGGGCGGAGACGACCGACAAGACCTTCGCGAGCCTGTTCCGCAACCTGCTCGCCGACCCCGGCCAGTTCGAGCGGATCAGGCACGACCGCTCGCTGGTCGTCAAGGCGGTCGCCGAGACGCTGCGGTTCTCCCCGCCGACGCAGATCAACACGCGGGAGACGACGGAGGACGTCGAGCTCGGCGGCGTGCTGATCCCGGCGGGGTCCACGGTGCTGGTGCTCATCGGCTCGGCCAACCGCGACGACCGGCGCTACGCCGATCCCGACCGGTTCGTGCTGGAACGTGATGACCTGGACGCGACCAAGGCGTTCTCGGGAGCGGCCGACCACCTGGCCTTCGGCTCCGGGCGGCACTTCTGCCTGGGAGCCATGCTGGCGAAGGCGGAGCTGGAGATCGGCGTGAACCTCTTCCTGGACCGGTTCCCGGAGATGCGGCTGGCCGACCCTGAGGCGGCGAGTGACGTCGGGCTGAAGATGCGCGGGCCGCGTACCGTGCCCGTGACCCTGTAGCGGGAACGGGTGGAACCGGCCGAGACCGTCCAGGCGTCCCGGCCGGTGCCCGCCGGCGGGCGGGCGTGGTGGGCGGCCATCCTCATGCTGGCGGCGGTGGTGTCCACCCCGATCCTGGTGGGTGTCCTGGCCGTCGAGATCCAGGCCGACCTGGGCATCGGCGACGGCGCGCTCGGGCTGTGCGTGACCGCGTTCTGGGCGTGCACCGGGCTCACCGCCCTGGCCGGCGGCCGTCTGATCGACCGCGCCGGCTGGCGGCGCGCGGCCCTGGCGGGGCTGGCGGTCAGCCTGGTGAGCCAGCTCGGCGTCGCCACGAGCGGGTCCGTCGCGGCGCTGCTGGCGTGGCTGGTCGTCGCGGGCGTGGGGTACGGGGTGGTCGCGCCCGCCAGCAACCTGGTCGTGGTCCGGGAGATCCCCGCCCGGCTGCGCGGCACGGCGCTGGGCGCCAAGCAGTCGGCGACGCCCGTCGTCGCCCTCCTGGCCGGGCTCGCCGTCCCCCTGGTGGCCCTGACCATCGGCTGGCAATGGGCCTTCGTCCTCGCCACCCTCCTGACCGTGGCCGCAGCCGCAACCAGCCTCCCCCGCACCCGGCCCTCACCTCGGGCCACCCGTCCGGAGCACACCCCCGCGTCCACGTCACCAGCCGCAAGCTCCTCTCACGCGAACCGAACCCCGCCGACGACTACGCCCACGACGCAACCCGCACGCAAAGATCAAGATTCGACGGGGACCGCAGAAGAGACGCGGCCCACGCCTGCGGGTCCGGGGCTTGCGGCGAGTGCGGGGCCTGCGGCGGCTGCTGGAGACGTGCGGTCCGCGCCCGCGAGTCCAGGGTCCGCGGCGGTTGCTGGGGAGGTGCGGGTCGGGAGCGCAGGTCCGAGGGCGGTGACGTCGTTGGTGCGGGTTTCGGTTGTGGCCGGGTTTGGGACGTTGTCTATTGGTTCGCTCACGACCTTTGCTGTGAGCACGCTCACGCGGGCCGGGCTCGATGTCAGTACGGCGGGGCTGGTGATCTCGGTCACCAGTCTCGTGTCGCTCGTCGTGCGGCTCGGCGCGGGGCGGCTGGCGGACCGGCGCGGGTCGGACGGGTTCAGGCCCGCGGCCGTGATGATCGCCGCCTGCGCCCTGGGGATGCTCGCGATGGCCTCGGGCGGCACCGCGCTCACCGTGGCCGGCACCGTCGTCGCCTTCTGCGGCGCGTGGGGCTGGCCGGCGTTGCTGCTGATGGGCGTGCTGGCGCAGCATCCGGACCGGCCGGGAGTGGCCGGGGCCAGGTTCCAGCTGGGCACCGCCCTGGGCGCGGCCACCGGGCCGCTGCTGTTCGCTGCCGTGTCCGAAGCAGCGGGTCTGCCCGCCGCCTGGCTCACCGTGACGGCCTGCACGGCGGTGTCCGCGGCCCTCGTCCTTCTCAGCAGCCGGACCCGAGTTGCAGGACGAGGATAATCATGTGTATCAATAGGAGGGATTGCAGAGGAGACAGGATGGGTTCTGGAGTGCGGTTCGGCATCCTCACCACGCCGATCCACGGCGCCGAGACGCCGTACGGGCAACAACTGAGAGAGCACCGCGAGCTGGTCAGGGTCGCCGACCAGCTCGGCTTCGACATGATGGTGGCGGGTCAGCACTTCCTCGGCACCGAGCTGCGCTACTACCAGCCGGTCCCGTACCTCACATACCTGCACGGCGCCGCGCCCCGCATGACCGCCGTCACCGGCATCATGCTGCTGTCCATGGCCAACCCGGTCGACCTGGCCGAGCAGATCGCCACGCTCGACGTGGTCACCGACGGCCGCTGCGTCTTCGGCGCCGGGCTCGGCTACTCCGAGCGGGAGTTCCGCGCCTTCGGCATCGACTCCCGCTCCAAGGTCAAGCGGTTCGAGCACGGCCTCGCCCTCATCAAGGCCCTGTGGTCGGGGGAGAAGGTCGACTTCGACAGCCCGTACTGGAAGGTCGAGGACGTGCTCCCGGCCGTCCAGCCGGCGCGGCCGGGCGGGCCGCCCGTCTGGATCGGCGGCCAGTCGGAGGCGGCCGTGCGCCGCGCGGCACGGCTGGGCGACGCCTGGTACGCGCCGCCGTTCCCCAGCCACGACGAGCTGGCCGGCCTGCGCGAGATCTTCCTGGAGGAGCGCGCCGCGCACGGCCTGCCCCTCGACGGCGACTTCCCGCTGCGCCGCGAGCTCATCGTGGCCTCCTCCCGCCGCGAGGCCGAGGAACTGGCCCGGCGGCGCAGCGCCCTGCGCTACCAGACCTACCGCTCGTGGGGCCTGTCGGGCGAGAACACCCCGGTCCAGGCGGACGCGCCCGGCATCGACGTCGAGCGGCAGTTCCTGCTCGGCTCACCGGCCGAGATCGTCGACCAGCTCGGCCGCCTCCGCGACGAGCTGGGGATGACGCACTTCATGTTCAAGTCGCACTGGCAAGGGCTCCCGCACACCGAGGCGATGCGCCAGCTTGAGCTGTTCGGCACCCGGGTGCTGCCCGAGCTGGCCGGTTGAGACGCAGAGAGGATCAGATGGTGACAGCCACCGACATGGCCGGCGAGGCGGCGCAGGAGCTCGGATCGCTTGTGCGCGACTTCGGTCTCAAGGAGATCCGCCCCCGGATCCGGGAGCTGGAGGAGGCCGGGGAGTTCCCCCGCGATCTCTACCGGCAGATGGGCGAGCTGGGCTTCTTCGGCTGCTGCTTCCCCGAGCAGGTGGGCGGGACCGACGCCGGCTACCAGGCGCTGGCCGCGGTCGCCGAGCAGCTCGCCTGGGCCTACCCGCCGCTGAGCGCCGCGATGAACCTCCAGGCCGCGACCGTGCCGCTGACCATCGCCAACTGGGGCGCCGCCGAGCTGGTCGAGCGGTACGTGCCCGGCCTGATCTCCGGCACGCTGCTGGGCTGCAACGCGATGACCGAGCCCGACGGCGGCTCCGACCTGCTGGGCGCCATGCGGACCAGGGCCGTGCGCGACGGCGACCACTACGTCATCACCGGCAGCAAGATGTGGATCACCAACGCGAACGTCGCCGACGTCGCCGTGGTCTACGCCAAGACCGATCCCGAGCTGGGCCACCGCGGGGTGAGCGCGTTCGTGGTGCCCACCGGCACGCCGGGCTTCGCCACCAGCCGGGTGCCCTGCCGGGTGCTCGGCAAGCTGATGCCCACCAACGAGGTCATCCTCAGCGAGGTCCGGGTGCCGGCCGCCAACCTGCTCGGCGAGGAGGGCGAGGGCTTCAAGGTCGCCATGAGCGCCATGGACTACGGCCGGCTCTCCGTCGCCGCCCGCTCGGTCGGCCTCGCCCAGGCCTGCCTGGACGCCTCGGTCGAGTACGCGAACCAGCGCGAGGCGTTCGGCCAGCGGATCGGCTCCTTCCAGATGGTCAAGAAGCAGATCGCGGACATGGCCTGCGAGGTGTCGGCCGCCAGGGCTCTGGTCCAGGACGCCGCCGCCCGCTACGACGAGGGCGTCATCCCCACCCGGGAGAGCTCCATCGCCAAGTACTACGCCGGCGAGGTGTGCAACCGGGCCGCCCAGGCCACCGCCGAGATCTTCGGCGGTTACGCCTTCAGCGACGAGCTGCCGATCAGCACCTACCTCAACTACGCCAAGCTCTGGCAGACCGGCGAGGGCTCGGCCAACATCCAGGCCGTCCTGATCGCCGACGACGCCCTGGGCTGGAAGTCCATGGACCGGCACCGCCGTCCATCCAAGCCGGGAGCGCGCGCGTGAACCTGGAACTCGACGGCAAGGTCGCCATCGTCACCGGAGCCAGCCGCGGCCTCGGCGCCGCGGCCGTGCGCAGCCTGGTGGCCGAGGGCGTGAACGTGGTGGCCGCCGCCCGCTCCGGCGACGAGCTGGACAAGCTCGCGGCCGAGGCGCCGGGCCGCATCGCCGGCGTCGTGTGCGACATGCGCGACGCGGCCGGGCTGGCGGCCCTGCCGGAGCGGGCGCTACGGGAGTTCGGCCGGCTGGACATCCTGGTCAACAACGCCGGCATCGCGCCCGCGGGGAAGTTCCTGGACGCCACCGCCGAGCTGCTTGAGGACGTCTTCGCGGTCAACGTGGTGGCGCCCGCCCTGCTCGCCCGCGCCTGTGGCGAGATCTTCGTCGGGCAGGGCTCGGGGAAGGTCGTCAACGTCGCCTCCATCTCCGGCGTGCGCGGCAAGGGCAGCCTCGCGGTCTACTCGGCGTCCAAGGGCGCGCTGGTCCGGCTCACCGAGGCGCTGGCCGCCGAATGGTCCAGGCACGGCGTCCAGGTGAACGCGATCGCCCCCGGCGCGTTCGCCACCGAGGCGCAGCGCGCGGTGCTCGACGACCCCGAGACGCTGCGCCGCCGGGTCGCCAAGATCCCCGCCCGCCGGGTCGCCGACCCGGCGGAGATCGGCGCCCTGGTCTGCTACCTGGCCTCGCCGCTGAGCGGCTTCGTCAGCGGGGCCACGTACGTCATCGACGGCGGCGAGACCGCCAAGATCTGAGGAGACTGCTGTGAACGGTTTTCGGCTCAGCGATGAGCAACTCCACCTGCGCGAGGTCGCCGCGAAGGTGGCCAAGGAGGTGTACGCGCCCAAGGCCGCGCAGTGGGACCTGGAGCGCGCGCCGCTGCCCGCCGAGGAGGTGACGCGCCTGGCCGAGCTGGGCTTCCTCGGCCTGGCCCTGCCCGAGGAGTACGGCGGCGCGGGCGGCACCCTGCTGGACGCCCTGATCGTGATCGAGGAGCTGGCCAAGGAGTGCCGCTCCGCCGCGTTCCAGGTGTTCGAGGCGAACGTGGGCCCGGCCCGGGTGCTGGAGTTCTTCGGCACCGAGGAGCAGCGCCAGAAGTACCTGCCGAAGGTGGTGACGGGCGAGGTGACGATGGCCATCGGCATCTCCGAGCCCGACGCCGGCTCCGCCGCCACCGACATGACCACCCGGGCGCGGCTGGAGGGTGACGAGTACGTCATCAACGGCACCAAGCGGTGGATCTCCAACGGCGGCCACGCCGACCACTACCTGCTCTACTGCAGGCTCAGTGACGCGCCCGGGTCGAAGGGCATCGGCGCGATCATCGTGTCCGCCGACACGCCCGGCCTGTCGTTCGGGCAGCGGGAGCGGCTGATGGGCTGGCGCACCATCCCGTCCGCCGACCTGATCTTCGAGGACGCCCGGGTGCCCGCCGAGAACCTGGTGGTCGGGCCCGGCGGGTTCCGCGACCTGTTCGGCGTCTTCTCCATCGAGCGCCTCGGCAACTCCACCATGAGCCTGGCCCTCGGGCAGGCCGCGCTGGACCGCGCCGTCGCGTACGTGCGGGAGCGCAAGCAGTTCGGCCGGACGCTGGTCGAGTTCCAGAACGTGCAGATGACCGTCGCCGACATGGCGCTCCAGGTCGAGGCCGCGCGGCTGCTCATCTACCGGGCGGCGGGCAACGCCGGCCGCGGCCTGCCGGACCCGCTGGAGGTGTCGCTGGCCAAGTGCTTCGCCAACGAGATGGGCAAGCGGGTCTCCGACCTGGGCATGCAGATGCACGGCGGCAACGGCTACACCGAGGAGTTCGGCCTGGAGGCGCTGCACCGCGACGCGCACGGCTGGGCCATCGCCGGCGGCACGCCCGCCATCCAGCGGGTCAGGATCGCCTCCGAGCTGTTCGGGCGCGGCTTCGACCAGCGTCCGGCGGCCGCCCGATGAGCGGCGCCGAGTTCGAGCTGCCCGAGCGTTACCACGGGCTGCGCGAGGAGGCCGCGGCGCTCGCCGCGTCGGTCGCGCACCTGGCCGCCGAGGCGGACGAGGCCGACGCGATCGACCCGGGGATGCGCGCGGCGCTGGCCGCGAGCGGGCTGGCCGCCGTGTGCGTGCCCGCCGAGTACGGCGGCCGGTACGCGGACATCGACCCGCTGGCCGTCGCCGTCGTCCGCGAGCAGCTGGCCGCCGAGAGCGCGCACCTGGACTCGCTCTTCGCCATGCAGGGCATCGGCAGCTACGCGCTGGCCGGGGGCGGCACGCCCGAGCTGCGCGAGCGGTGGCTGCCCCGGGTGGCCGCGCTGGACGCGATCGCCGCGCTCGGGCTGACCGAGCCGGACATCGGCTCCGACCTGCGCGGCACCGCCACCACCGTCGCCGAGGACGGCGACGAGCTGGTGGTCGACGGTCACAAGTCGTTCATCACCAACGGCGGCGACGCCGACTTCTACTGCCTGCTGGGCAAGGAGGAGGCGGGCCTGTCCATGGTGCTGGTGCCCGCGGACACGCCCGGCCTGACCACCACCCGCCCGCACCAGATCATCGCCCCGCACGTCCTGGGCGACGTGGTGCTGGACGGGGTCCGGGTGCCCCGGTCGTGGCGGCTGGGCGAGCCCGGCAAGGGCATGCGGCTCGGCCTGGCCACGCTGGCGACCTTCCGGGTGTCGGTGGCAGCCGCGGCGGTCGGCACCGCGCAGGCGGCGCTGAAGGAGGCCACCGTGCACACCGCGAACCGCGAGCAGTTCGGCCGGCCGCTCATCCAGCTCGGCGCCGTGGCCGACCAGCTCGCCAGGTCGTGGACCGAGATCGAGATGGCCCGCGCGTTCACCTACCGGGCCGCCGCGGCGGCCGCCCGCGACCCGCTGGGCAGCCTGCACCTGTCCTCGATGGCCAAGGTGGCGGCGACCGAGACGGCCGGCCGGGTGGTCGACCGGTGCGTCCAGGTGATGGGCCGGTTCGGGCTGGTCCGGGGGTCGAAGATCGAGCGGCTCTACCGTGCGGCCCGGCCGATGCGGGTCTACGAGGGCGCCACCGAGGTCATCTTCGACTCGCTCTCCCGCAAGCTGGTCAAGGAGCTCGCCACATGATCATCGACGCGCACGCGCACGTCTGGCCGGACGAGATCGCCCGCAAGGTGCTGGCCGACCGCCCGGTCGGCCTGGACCCGGTGCACGACGGGACCCTGGACGGCCTGCGGGCCACCATGGACGCGGCCGGCATCGACCTGGCCGTCTGCCTGGCCGTGGCCAACGTGGCCAGGCACGTGGCCGGCACCAACCGGTTCATCGGCGGCATCGACCGCACCAGGTTCATCCCCTTCGGCACCGTCCACCCGGACCTGCCGGTGGAGGAGAACCTCGCCTCGCTGAAGGACAACGGGATCCCCGGCGTGAAGCTGCACCCGCTGTTCCAGGAGCTGTCGCTGGGCGACTCCCGGGTGGTGGAGCTGCTGTCCGCGCTGGCCGAGGAGGGCATCGCCGTCATCACGCACGTGGGCGCCGGCGGCGACGAGGCGGCCAACGAGCGGGGCGCCTCGTGGCACATCCCCGCCCTGGCCGAGCGCATCCCGGGGCTGACCCTGATCGCCTGCCACTTCGGCGGCTACCACCGGCTGGAGGAGGCGGAGGAGGTCGTGGCCGGCTCCGGGGCGGTGCTGGAGACGTCCTGGCCGCCCAGCCTCGGGAGCCTGCCGCCCGAGCGGGTACGGAAGATCATCGAGAGGCACGGCGCCGATCGCGTGGTGTTCGGCTCCGACTGGCCGATGACCGACCCGGCCACGGAGATCGCGGCGGTGCGGGCGCTGGGCCTGCCGCCGGAGGACGAGGCCGCGATCCTCGGCGGGAACCTGGCGGGCCTCCTGGGCCTCCAATGACCGTGGTGCCGCCGCGCGTCCCCCGGCCGCGGCGGCGCCACGCAAGCCCGCCACCAGGAGAAATTCGATGAGGCTGACCGATTGACGCGGCCAAATCTATGCATAAGATTAGCATCAAGTGAGATCGTGATGGGGAGCAGCGAGTGAAGACAGTCCGACTGGGTGCGGGTATGGCTTTCTGGGGGGACAGCGTGCTCCCCGCCGTCCAGATGGTGGAGCGCGGGGAGATCGACTACCTCTGCTGCGACCATCTGGCCGAGCTGACCATGTCGATCCTGAGCAAGCAGAGGTCCCGCAACCCCGAGTACGGCTACACGCGTGACGTGCTCGACCTGCTGCGCCTGAGCATCCGCCAGTGCGTGACCAACGGCGTCAAGGTCATCACCGACGCCGGCGGCGCCAACCCGCGCGCCTGCGCGGAGCGGGTCGCCGAGCTGTGCAAGGACCTCGGCCTGACCGGCGTCCGCATCGCCGTGGTGACCGGCGACGACATCAGCGGCGACATCGACCGGCTGATGGCGCAGGGCGTCTCGTTCACCAACATGGACACGGGGGAGCCTCTCTCCTCGGTCCGTGACAGGCTCACCCACGCCAACGTCTACACCGGCGCCGACGGCATCGTGACGGCCCTGGAGCAGGGCGCCGACATCGTCATCTGCGGCCGGGTCACCGACATCGCGCTCTACCTGGGGCCGTTGCGGCACGAGTTCGGCTGGGCCGCCGACGACTGGGAGAGGCTCGGCATGGCCACCGTCGTCGCGCACGCGATCGAGTGCGGCGGCCAGGCCACCGGCGGCCTCTACGACGGCGGCTGGTGGAAGACCCCCGGCCTGGAGAACCTCGGCTACCCCATCGCGGACGTCAGCGAGGACGGCACCGCGGTCATCACCAAGACCCCCGGCAGCGGCGGCAGGGTGGACATCGGCACGGTGAGCGAGCAGCTCGTGTACGAGATCCTCGACCCGGCCAACTACCTCACCGCCGACGTCACGGCCGACTTCTCCGGCGTCCGGCTCACCGAGGTCGGCCCGGACCAGGTCCGCATCACCGGCGGCACCGGCCGCGCCCGCCCCGACACGCTCAAGGTCAACATGGGCTACCGGGCCGGCTTCATCGGCGAGGTCCAGTTCACCTACACCTGGCCCGACGCCTACGCCAAGGCCCGGCGCGGCATCGAGTTCCTGGAGAACCGGCTCGACAGGGCCGGCTTCAAGTCCGACGACGTGCAGATCGAGTACGTCGGACGCAACTCCATGTGGGGCGACCGGGTGGCTGAGCCCGACCCGGCGGACGACGACCTGCTGGAGCTCGTGGTGCGCTACGCCGCCCGCTGCCCGGACGAGACCGAGGCGCGCAAGGTCTTCACCGAGAGCGTCCCCCTCTACAACAACGGCCCGGCCGGCGTGGGCGGCATCGGCACCCGCCCGCCGCTGAAGGAGCTGTTCTCGCTCTGGCCCTGCCTGATCCCCCGCGAGCACGTGACCGCGGCCGTCGACATTCTGGAGGTCTGAGATGGCGAACATCAGGGTCGCCGACATCGCCCACGGCCGCTCGGGCGACAAGGGCGACGTGTGCAACGTCGGCCTGGTCGCCTACGACGACGCTGGCTACGCCACGCTGAAGAGCGAGCTCACCGAGGAGCGGGTCAAGGAGCACTACGGCTCCCTCGTACGCGGCACCGTCACCCGCTACGAGATCCCCGGCATCAAGGCGCTCAACTTCGTGCTCACCGGGGCGCTCGACGGCGGGGGCACCCGCTCGCTGCGCTCGGACCACCTGGGCAAGACCATGTACGCCTGGCTGCTGCGCATGGAGATCACCGCCGCCGAGGACGTCCCCACCTACCCGACGGGACCGCGGCCGGAGGCGGTCGCGTGATCACCGTCACCGGCGCGGAACCCGCCGTCCAGACGCTCTTCAACCCCCGGTCCGTCGCCGTGATCGGCGCGTCGAGCAAGCCCGGCACGCTCAGCTGGTGGCCGTTGCGCCTGCTCGTCCAGTACGGCTTCGCGGGCGGCGTGCACCCGGTCAACCCGTCCCGCAGCGAGATCGAGGGCGTGCCCTGCGTCGCCTCGCTCGCCGACGTCGGCGGGCCCGTCGACCTGGCGGTCATCGCGCTCAACGCCAAGAACACCGTCCAGGCCGTACGCGACTGCGCCGCCGCCGGCGTCAAGGTGGCCGTGCTGCCCTCGCAGGGCTTCGGCGAGACCGGCGAGGACGGCCGGGCCATGGAACGCGAGATGCTGGCCGCCGCCCGCGAGAGCGGGCTGCGCATCGTCGGCCCCAACACCGACGGCGTCGGCAACCTGGCCACCGGCGCGCTCGCCACCATCCAGCCCATCTTCGGCCAGGGCGTCGAGCCCGGCCGGGTCGCGGTGATCACCCAGAGCGGCGCCACCGCCGCCTCCCTGATCATGCGGCTCAAGGAGGAGGGCATCGGCACCCGGCTGTACGCCAGCGCCGGCAACGAGATCGACCTGGGCCTGGCCGACTACCTGTCCGTCGCCCTGCAGGACCCCGAGGTCTCCATGGTGGTCTCGTTCGTCGAGGCCATCCGCCGTCCCGACGACTTCGTCAAGGTCGCCGAGCTGGCCGCCGAGCTGGGCAAGCCGATCGTGCTCATCAAGGTCGGCAGGACCGAGCAGGCCGCCCGCCGGGCCGCCGCGCACACCGGCGCGCTGGCCGGCGCCGACGAGATCTACCAGGCGGTCTTCGACTCGCTCGGCATCATCAGGGTCGACGAGCTCAGCGAGGTCGTCGCCGTCGCCAAGTTCTACCTGTCACGCGGGCTGCCCCAGGACGACGGCGTCGCCATCATGTCCGTCTCCGGCGGGCAGGCCGGCGCGCTCGCCGACCGGGCCGCCCGCTCCGGCGTCACCGTGCCCGACCTCGGCCCGGCGGCCACCGCCGAGCTGGAGGAGCTGCTGGCCTTCGGCACCGCCATCAACCCGTGCGAC
This sequence comes from Nonomuraea harbinensis, assembly GCF_019396385.1. GTDB lineage: Bacteria > Actinomycetota > Actinomycetes > Streptosporangiales > Streptosporangiaceae > Nonomuraea > Nonomuraea ferruginea. The sequence continues at coordinate 25,077 of NZ_JAHKRN010000074.1, forward strand.
CTGACCGGCGAGGTGGCCAGGGACAGCGGCCTGGCCACCGCCGCCTACACCGCCTTCGACGCCGACCCGGCCATTTCCACGGTCGTGTACGCGCGCAAGGAGCTGACCGGCGACGCCGGGCGGCGCGCCTCCGAGCGGATCGCCGCGGCCGCCGCGCCGAAGGAGCGCACCCCGCTCGCGATCTACTCCATGGACGGGGAGCTCAACGACGAGGAGAAGGCGGCGTTCGCCGAGGCGGACATCCCCGTCTTCACCTCGGCGGGCGAGCTGTTCACCGCCGTCCGCACGCTGGCCGCCTACCGGCGCGGCGCCGAACGCGCCCGCACCAGGAAGACCGGCCCGGCGGCCCGCACCGGGGAGTCCGGCCAGGCGGCCTCGCGCGCGCTGCCCGGCGGCGCAGGCCCGCTGGACGAGGCGGCCGCCAAGGCGCTGCTCGCCGAGTACGGGGTCGCCGTCCCCGCCGAGGCGCCGGCCACGAGCGCGGACGACGCGGTGGCGCACGCCGAGCGGATCGGATACCCGGTCGTGCTCAAGGTCGCGGACGCCCGCGTCCCGCACAAGACCGAGATCGGCGGCGTCGAGGTCGGCCTGGCCGGCGCCGCCGCCGTGCGCGCCGCGTACGAGGGGATCGACGCCCGCGCGCGGGCACACCTCGGCGACGCCCCCGAGGGCGTGCTGGTGCAGCAGCAGATCACCGACGGCGTCGAGATGATCGCCGGCATCGTGGTGGACCCCCAGTTCGGCCCGTTCGTGCTGCTGGGCAGCGGGGGAGTGCTCACCGAGCTGCTCTCCGACGCCGTGCTGCGGCCCGCCCCGGTGGAGCCCGGCGAGGTCCGCGACATGATCGCGGAGCTGCGCGGCCGGAAGCTGCTCACCGGCTTCCGCGGCGCCCCGCCCGCCGACGTGGACGCCCTGGCGGACACCGTCAGCGCCCTGTCGAGGCTCGGCGCCGACCACGCGGACCGGATCGCCGAGCTGGACCTCAACCCCGTGCTCGTCAGGCCCGCCGGCCACGGCGCGGTCGCGGTCGACGCACTGATCGTCCTCGGCGAGACGGAGGAGAGCCGATGAGCAGCGGCGAGAAGATCCTGGTGACCCGGCGCGGCAGCCTCGGGCTCGTCACGCTGAACCGCGCCAAAGAGCGCAACCCCCTCGACCAGGAGACGGCGGCCGGGCTGCGCGACGCCTTCCTCGGCCTGTTCGCCGACCCGCAGGTGCGTTCGGTCGCCGTGACCGGCGACGGGGACGCGTTCTGCGCAGGCGGCGACCTGAGGCAGATGCGGGAGCTGGCCGAGGGCGACGTCGAGGACGCGTACCTGTGGCCCGGCGCCATCGTCGACCTGCACCGGCTCATGCTGGAGGCGCCCAAGCCGGTGATCGCCGCGGTCCACGGGCCCGCCTACGCGGGCGGGATGGGCCTGGCCGGGATGTGCGACGTCATCCTGGCCACGCCGAAGGCCCGCTTCGCGATGCCCGAGGTGAAGATCGGGCTCTTCCCGATGATCATCGTGGCGCACCTGGCCAGGTCGCTGCCCCGCAAGCGGCTGCTGGAGATGATGCTGACCGGAGAGAGCATCGACGCCGACGAGGCGCACCGGCTCGGCTTCGTCAGCAAGGTCTACCCCGACCACGACGGCCTGATGGAAGGGCTGGACGCGTACGCGGCCAAGTTCGAGGCGGTCAGCCCGGCGGCCGTCCGCCTCGGCAGGCGTGCCTTCACCCTGCTCTCCGACATGCCGGCCGGGCAGGCGCTGGACGCCGCCCAGTTCCTCAACCTGCCGTTCTTCCTTGGCGGCGACCTGCGCGAGGGCACCCAGGCGTTCTTCGACCGGCGCCCGCCCCGCTGGACCACCCCCGACGACGAGCTGGAGAAGACCTCATGAGGACAGCCGTGGTGGTCGACGCGGTCCGTTCCCCCATGGGGAAGGGCAAGCCCGGCGGCGCGCTCGCCGAGCTGCACGCCGTCGAGCTGCTCGCCCAGGTGCTGGCCGGGCTCGTGAACCGTACCGGCATCGACCCCGGCACGGTCGAGGACGTGATCGTCGGCTGCGTCAGCCAGGCGGCCGACCAGTCCGTCACCCCCGGCCGGATGGCCTGGCTCGCGGCCGGGTTCCCCGAGCACGTGCCCGCCACCACCATCGACCGCCGCTGCGGATCCAGCCAGCAGGCGCTGCACTTCGCCGCCCAGGGCGTGCTCGCCGGCGCCTACGACGTGGTCGTCGCGGGCGGCGTGGAGTCGATGAGCCGGGTGCCGATGGGGTCGGCGCGGATGGGCCGCGACCCGTACGGGCCATCGGTGACCGAGCGGTACGCGCCCGGCCTGGTCTCCCAGGGGGTGGCGGCGGAGCTCGTGGCCGCCAAGTGGGCGCTGGAGCGCGAGACGCTCGACGCCTACTCGGCCCGCTCCCACCATCGGGCCGCCGCCGCGGCCGACGCGGGACACTTCCGCGACGAGATCGTGCCGATCACCGTGCCCGGCGGGACCGTCGTCGACCGCGACGAGACCATCAGGCCAGGCACCACCGCCGAGCGGCTGGCCGGGCTCAAGCCCTCCTTCCAGGACGAGGAGGCGGCCCGGCGCTTCCCGGAGATCGGCTGGCGGGTCACCGCCGGCAACTCCTCGCAGATCACCGACGGCGCGAGCGCCGCGCTGGTGATGAGCGAGGAGCGGGCCGAGCGCCTCGGCCTGACCCCGCTGGCGCGCTTCCACGCCTTCTCGGTGTGCGGCGACGACCCGGTGACGATGCTCACCGCCCCCATCCCCGCCACCGCCATGGTGCTGGAGCGGGCCGGGCTCGACCTCGCGGACATCGACCACGCCGAGGTCAACGAGGCGTTCGCGCCGGTGCCCCTGGCCTGGCAGGCCGAGTACCCGGTCGCCGACGAGGTGCTGAACCCGGTCGGCGGCGCCATCGCGCTCGGGCATCCGCTCGGCGCGTCCGGCAGCCGGCTCTTCACCAGCATGCTGTGGAACCTGCGCCGCACCGGCGGGCGCTGGGGCCTGCAGACCATGTGCGAGGCCGGCGGGATGGCCAACGCGACCATCGTCGAACGTCTGTGAACAGGAGTTCATCACCGTGAAAGTGGAAGGATCCGTCGCGCTCGTCACCGGCGGCGCGTCCGGGCTCGGCCTGGCGACCGCGACCCGGCTCGCCCGGGGCGGCGCGAAGGTCGTCATCGCCGACCTCCCCGGCTCGCCCGGCGAGCAGGTGGCGGCGGACCTCGGCTGCCGGTTCGCGCCCGCCGACGTCACCGACCCCGAGCAGGTGACGTCGGCCCTCGACGCCGCCGCCGGACTCGGCCCGCTGCGCGCGCTCGTGCACTGCGCCGGCCGCGGCGGCACGGTCCGCGTCGTCGACAGGGAAGGCGCCCCGGGCTCGCTGGAGGACTACACCCGCATCGTCACCACCAACCTGATCGGCTCGTACAACGTGATCCGGCTGGCCGCGGCCCGCATGTCCGCCACCGAGCCGGTGGACGGCGAGCGCGGCGTGTGCGTGCTGACCGCCTCCGTCGCCGCCTACGAGGGACAGATCGGCCAGGTCGCCTACGCCTCCTCCAAGGCCGGCGTGGTGGGCATGACGCTGGTGGCGGCCCGCGACCTGTCGCGGCGGCTCATCCGCGTGTGCAGCATCGCCCCCGGCGTGTTCGACACCCCGATGCTCGGCCGGCTGCCGGAGGAGGTGCGCGCCTCGCTCGGCGCGGCCGTGCCGCACCCCAGCAGGCTCGGCGACCCCGCCGACTACGCGGCCCTGGCCGAGCACATCATCGCCAACCCGATGCTGAACGGCGAGACGATCCGGCTCGACGGCGCGATCAGGATGGCTCCCCGATGAGCGCCCCCGTCCTGGTGGCCGACGAAGGCCCGGTGCGGCTCATCACCATCAACCGGCCGCAGGCCCGCAACGCCGTCGACCTCGCCGTCGCCGAGGGCATCGAACAGGCCCTCGACGCGTACGAGGAGACGCCCGGCCTGCGTGCCGCCGTCATCACCGGCGTGGGCGGCACCTTCTGCGCCGGCATGGACCTGAAGGGCTTCCTGCGCGGCGAGCGTCCCTCGACGGCCAGGAGCGGGTTCGCCGGCCTGGTCGAGCGCCCCCCGAGCAAGCCGCTCATCGCCGCGGTCGAGGGCTACGCGCTGGCCGGCGGGTTCGAGATCGTGCTGGCCTGCGACCTCATCGTGGCCGCGGAGTCGGCCGTGTTCGCCCTGCCCGAGGTCCAGCGCGGGCTCGTCGCCGCCGGCGGCGCGCTGCTGCGGCTGCAGCACCGGCTGCCCTACCACCTGGCCATGGAGCTGGCGATCACCGGCAGGCGGCTGAGCGCCGCCGACGCCGCCGCCCACGGCCTGCTGAACCGGCTCGTCCCCGAGGGCGGGGCGGTCGCGTCCGCGCTCGAACTGGCGCGGGCGGTGGCCGCCAACGGCCCGCTGGCCGTCTCGGCGAGCAAGAAGATCATGACCGAGTCCGCGCACTGGCCGCCCGAGCAGGCGTTCGACCGTCAGCGCGAGATATCGGAACCCGTCCGTGCCTCCGAGGACGCCCGCGAAGGCGCCCGCGCCTTCACCGAGAAGCGGGCTCCCGTGTGGCAGGGACGTTGACAGGAGAAACCATGCGAGAAGCCTTCATCGTCGGCGCGGTGCGGTCCGCGGTGGGCCGCCGCCGCGGCGGACTGTCCGGCGTCCACCCGGCCGACCTCGGCGCCGAGGTCGTGGCCGCGCTGCTGGACCGCGCCGGCATCGCCGGCGAGCACGTGGACGACGTCGTGTTCGGCTGCGTCAGCCAGATCGGCGCCCAGTCGACCAACATCGCCAGGGTCGTCGCGCTGTCCGCGGGCCTGCCCGAGTCGGTGCCCGGCACCACCGTCGACCGGCAGTGCGGCTCGTCCCAGCAGGCGGTCCACTTCGCCGCGCAGGCGGTCGCGTCCGGCGCGCAGGATCTCGTGGTGGCGGGCGGCGTCGAGGTGATGAGCCTGATCCCGATCGCCTCCTCCGCCATCGTGGGCGCCGACGCCGGCATGGGCATGCCCCGGGGCGGCCGCAAGTGGGCGGAACGCTACGGCGACCAGGAGATCAGCCAGTTCCGCGGCGCGGAGACGATCGCCGCCAAGTGGGACGTGAGCCGCGCGGCCATGGAGGAGTTCGCGCTGGCCAGCCACCAGCGGGCCGCCGCGGCGGCCGGCGCCGGGCTCTTCGCCGGCGAGATCGTCCCGGTCGCCGGGCTGGAGGCCGACGAGGGCCCGCGCCCCGCGACCAGCCTGGAGAAGATGGCGACCCTCCAGCCGCTCGTCCCCGACGGCCGGCTGACCGCCGCCACCTCCAGCCAGATCTCCGACGGCGCCGCCGCGCTGGCGATCGCCTCCGGCGACGCGGTACGGAGGCTCGGGCTCACGCCGCTGGCCCGCGTGCACAGCATGGCGGTCGTCGGCTCGGACCCGGTGCTCATGCTCACGGGCCCGATCCCGGCCACCGAGGCGGTGCTGCGCCGGGCCGGGCTCAAGCTCGGCGACATCGACGCGTTCGAGGTGAACGAGGCCTTCGCCTCGGTCGTCCTGGCCTGGCAGCGCGAGACCGGCGCCCCGGCCGATCGCGTCAACCCGCTCGGCGGCGCGATCGCGCTCGGCCACCCGCTGGGCGCGACCGGCGCGCGGCTGATGACCACGCTCGTCCATCACCTGCGCCGCAACGGCCTGCGTTACGGCCTGCAGACGATGTGCGAGGGCGGCGGCATGGCCAACGCCACGATCATCGAGGCGGTCTGAGCTGTGACCAAGCAGGTTCAGCAACTCGATCGGGTGATCATCCGGTTCGCCGGTGACTCCGGTGACGGCATGCAACTCACCGGTGACCGGTTCACCGCGGGCACCGCCGAGTTCGGCAACGAC
>NZ_JAHKRN010000075.1 GCF_019396385.1 Nonomuraea harbinensis
TACTGTGACTGCCACGGCCACCGCCGATCATCTGGATTCCACACACCCACATGATCATGGCGGTGGCCGTCTCATGTCCCAGCCTCGATCAAACCGAGATCCGAGATCTCGAAGTGCGGCTGGAGTATTAACCAGAGCGCTCGGCGGAGTGTTCGCCCGGCTGGGCGGATCGCCGGTGTGGGACCGGGGCGTGGTGCTGGTGCAGCTCGCGGTGGCCATCGCCCTCGGGGCGACCAGCATGCGGCAGATCGCCCTGCTGACCCACCATGAGCCGCTGTTCGGCGCGCCACCCTCGGACTCCACCATCCGCCGGGCGCTGGAGCCGATCGGGACCGATGAGCTGCTCCAGCGCAGACTCGCCCGGGCACGAGCTCGGATTCGACGGCACGTCTGGGACCTGATCGCCGCCACCGAGACCGGGTTTCCCTGGCTGAGCGTGGCCGGCAAGGTGCTGACCGGCTGGATCGTGATCGACCTGGACGCCACGCTGATCACCGCACACTCCAGCAAACAGGGCGCCTCGGCCACGTTCAAGAAGGGCTAGGGCTTTCACCCCCTGGCCGCCTGGTGCGCCAACACCCACGAATCACTGGCGATGCTGCTGCGCACCGGATCGGCCGGGTCCAACACCGCCTGCGACCACGTGCGCGTCCTGTCCGAGGCGATCGCTCAGATCCCCGGCACCTTCCGGGCCAAGATCTGGATCCGGATCGACGGCGCGGGCGCCACCCATGACCTGGTCGAACACATGCAAGGGCTGAACACCACACGGCGCACGGTCCGCTTCACCGTCGGCTGGAAGATAACCGAGACGGACGAGAGCGCGATCGCCAAACTGCCCGCCGACGCCTGGCAGGCGGCCGTGCGCCAAGACGGCAAGGTCCATCCGCACGCGCAGATCGCCGAGTGACCGGGCTCGACGAACGCGCCGCCGCCTGGGGGTTCGGTGGACGCCGTCCACCGTGATCACGCCGAGGTCGAGGACCGGGTGCGCACCAACAAGGCGATGGGACTGCGCAACTTGCCTTCCAAGACGTGGAACGTCAACGTCGGCTGGATCCTGGCCTGCAACATCGCCGCCTCCTCGGCGCCCACCTCATCGGCGTCACCTTCAGCCGTTACGTCATCGGCGTCGGCCCCCTGGGCCGACATGAGCGCCGAACGCCTCGTGCCCCACCTGACCCGGAGCCTGCGCGGCAGGCTCCTGGAGCACCGGCCACCCGACAGTCCGTCCGCTGACATCGGCGGGGCGACGGTCACGCCGGGTTAGTCCGGCCGGCTCGTACGCTTGGCGTCGCCGCGGCCATGATGACAAGGGCTCACAGAGGTAACGTCCGGATTGTGGGGATCCTCAGGAGACACAGGCGGCGCCGGTCGGCTGCTTGCCGAAGCTGCTGACCGGGGTCACCGTCGTTTCTGCTGTCGGCTACCCTCGCGGTGGTCGGTCTGATCGTATGGGCGACCTGGTCGCTTCGCGCACACCAGGAGGCCGAGGAACACGACTTGGCGGGCATGCACCGACGATCGATGGAGATCGCCGTACGCCTCCGACAGGCGGCTACTGACGGCTCGCTCCCGGATACGGAGATCAACGAAGCTGTTTACAGGTATCCCTGATATGCCGATCGCGCGGATGGGCGTGTGCGCGTCGTGGTCCTGATCAAGGCGACCACTCAAGTCCCCTCCCGCTGTTACTCCTACGAACTGGTGGGATCGCGGCCGGAGGTGACCAGGAGTGAGATCCCCGCGTGTCCTGAGGCGACCGATCACCGGGAACTTCGGACATCCTGAGCCGGCGGGGCTGCTGGTGGCCAGGGCCGACCGCGTCAACGCCTCCCGCGCCACGCAGCGGGCACAGGCCACCGGCAGGCGCTGAGCCCCATAAGATGCGATCTCCTCATCGGCCACGCAACACCCGGCCGATTGCTCAGCCGGGTGCGCGTGATGACACGTGACGCTACGTACGGGGATAACGATGGGCCCATGTGCGTCCAGTGGTGCTCATAGGTGGGCTACCACGCAACCGGTTCGATCGCCCTGGGGCCGGACGCCTGAACTCGGCCTTGCGCCGGCCGAGCCAGGGCGTCCGCGCAACGGCTCCCGGGTTCCGTCGACCCCATCGGCGGGTCGCGTCTCAGCTGCTCAGCGGAACCCGTGCGTAGTGATCACCGGTCCTGACGATCCTGGACGGGGGGGTGCGGAAGTGGTTGGGAAGCAGGATCGCATTCGTCTCGCAGACCTCGTCGAGCAGTTGACGGCGACCCTCCGCCGATCCGTGCGGGTCGGAGCAGAATCCGGACGACCAGGAGGGGTAGCGCAGCTGAATCGGGTGGTGGATCGTGTCGCCGCAGATAACCGCGGTCTCCCCGCCCGACCTGAGCCACACCACCGCGTTCCCGGGAGTGTGGCCGGGATAGACCTTCATGGTGACGCCCGAGGCGAGCTCGTATCCGTCCTCGACCGTGACCGCCCGGCCGCTCTCCACGATCGGGACGATGCTGTCATCGGTGGAGCCGAAGTTGACCCCGGGGTCGGTCTTGTGACACGACAGCCAGTGCTCCAGCTCGGTGCGGACGAAGACGTACTCGGCCCTCGGGAACGTCGGCGTCCACCCCTTCTCCGACTGGACCGTATGCCATCCGACGTGGTCGACGTGCATATGCGTGGTCACCAGCACGTCGACGTCCTCAGATGCGAAACCCTGCTGCCGTAGCGAGTCCAGGAACGACGTGTCGGTACGGAGGTTCCAGTCCGGGTGCGCGCTCCGCTCCTTGTTCGCGCCGATCCCGGTGTCGACGAGGATGCGCCGCCCGTCGACTTCGAAGAGGAACCCGCCGAACCGCAGCCGAAGGCCGCCGGTCACCGGGTTGTACGACTCCGTCGGAGCGTAGTCGGGCTCGTCACGCAGGAGTTCCCGCACCGAGTCGGGAATGAGCAGGTCGTGTGGCCATTCCTGATCCTCGAAGTCCACGATGGTGCGAATGGTCACGTCTCCGACACGGAGTGAAACGGTCACGGCTCTGCCTCCTTGGCAGTTCACGATGATGGGGAGGTGGTGTGCTGCGGACCCTTCGGCAGCTGTACCGCGGGTTTCCCGTCCGGTGGGGGACGGAAGAAGGTGGATCCCTCACAGGGGACGATCAGAGGCCGAACAGCCTGACCGCGTTGTCACGCAGGATCTTGGGACGTACCGACTCCTTGATGCCCAGCTCGTCGAAGGACGCGATCCAGGCGTCCGGCGTGATGAGAGGGAAGTCGGAGCCGAACAGGACCTTGTCCTGGATCAGGGAGTTCGCGTACTGCACGAGCTGCGGCGGAAAGTACTTCGGCATCCAGCCGGACAGGTCGATGTAGACCTGCGGCTTGTGCAGGGCGATGGCGAGGGCCTCATCCTGCCAGGGCACCGACGGGTGGGCCATGATGATCGGCATGTCCGGGAAGTCCACCGCGACGTCGTCGAGGTACATCGGGTTGGTGTACTTCAGCCGGATTCCGCCGCCGCCGCGCACGCCCCTGCCGATCCCGGACTGACCGGTGTGGAAGAGCGCGGGCAGCCGGTGCTCGGCCAGCAGTTCGTACAGCGGGTACGCGAGCCGGTCGTTGGGATAGAACTCCTGCTGACTGGCGTGGAACTTGAACCCCCGGACGTCGTACTCCTCGATCAGCGTACGGGCGATCGCGATGCCTTCCTTGCCGCGGTGCGGGTCCACCGATCCGAACGGGATCACCACGTCCCGGTGGTCGGCCGCGAGTTCGGCGATCTCCACGCTGCCCACCGGCGCCTCCACGCCGGTACGGGAGATGTCGTCGATGGTGAAGGCGACGCAGGCCATGTTTCGGCTGCGGTAGTAGTCCACCATCTCGGGGAGCGTCGGGCTCCGATCGAACCCGAAGACGCCACCGAGCGCTGCGACCGCGTCGTCGGCGGCCGTGCCGTTCTCGCGCGTCGAGCCGAGCACGTGCGTGTGCACGTCGATCGCGACGAGTTCAGCCACGTTGATCTGCGACATCTCAGGCCTCCTTCACGTAGACGAGCGAGTTCTTGTACTCGGCCAGCGGGATGGTTCCCGGCGCGCCGAACTCGACGGCGACCTGGACGCGCAGTTTCTGCCGTACCGCGTCCTCGATACCCCTCTTCACCGTCTCGGCGTCGGCGCCCCGCACGTCCAGCTCGATCTCGAGCGGGATCGGACGGTCGAAACGGACCTGGTCCACGCGTTCCTTGCGGATCCGCATCGGCCCGGGCAGCAGAGCGGCGTAGTCGTCCAGTACGACGTCCCTGATCGCGCTGGGAAAGACGTTCATCGCCTTGTAGATCAGCATGTCGTCCGTCCGGCCCACGCAGCGCACCCGGGGGGAGGTCCGTCCGCAGGGGCAGCAGGTCGCCTCGATCCGGAGGTGGTCTCGGGACCTGAACCGGACGACCGGGGTGGCCTCCCGGGTGAAGGTGGTGTAGACCGCCTCACCCATGGCACCCGGCTCCCAGGCGACGGGCCGTCCGTCGTCCGGATCGATCAGCTCCACCAGCACGTTGCGCGCACCGGTGTAGTGCATGCCGCCGGCCTCGGCGCACTCGCCCCACAACCCCGACATGACGTCGCCGAGGCCCATCGTCTCGCTGACCCGGTCGGCTCCCCACTCCTGCGCCACCCGGTTGCGGATCTCCGGCTGGGCCAGACCGGGCTCGCCGCCGCCGATCATCGTGCGCAGCGACAGCTCGCTCGCGGGATGCCCGAGCACCTCGGCGCTGCGCTCGGCGAAGAACGTCGCGAACGACGCCGTCGACACCATCGTGTCGACCTTCAACCGCTTGATCATCTGGGCCATCCTGGCGGGCGTCTGGCCGCCCACCCAGGCGAGCGTGGCACCGATCCTGCGAATCGCGTCACCGTAGGGCAGACCACCCGCCACCAGCGGCATCGCCACGGCGAGCGCGACCACGCTCGACTGGCGCACGCCTGCGGTGAAGAACATGTTGGCGATGCTGAACTCCCAGTTGCGCCGGTCCCGCTCGGTCAGGCCGAAGAACGTCGGAGAACCCGTGGTGCCCGATGAGGCGAGCACCTGGACCAGCTCCGCGTCGGGGACGCCCTGGGCCGCACCCAGCAGCGGACCGTCGCCGGACTGCTGAAGCTCCCTCAGCTGAGCTTTCTCCACGAACGGGATCGAGCCCCACGACTCGCCGAGCCGGTCGGTGGAGACCCCGGCAAGCTGCCCGGCGTGGAAGATGGAACGTTCCCGCAGGCCCTCGACGAACTCGGGGAGGCGGGCACGCTGCCACTCAAGGACCTGGTCCCAGGGCAGCGTGTCCAGCTCGGGATCCCAGTAATGCTCAGCCATGGTGGTGGCCTCCCACTCCGGACGCTCCACGGCTGGGGGCGCTGATCGCGCCGGCGATCCAGGACATCATCGACGATCCCGCGTCGAACGCGGCCGGGCGCTGCCGTCCCGACCAGACGGTCTCAGGACGGCACTGCAGCAGCACCAGGTTGCCGCCCTCGGGCAGTTCCTCGTCCACCGCGAACTCGATGTCCTGCGGCTTGCCCTGCAGTTCCTCCAGCCGCATGCCGAGGTCCGCGAGTGCGAGGACCTCCGCCGGGCTGAGACAGGCCACCTGCCGCCTGTCCTCCGGCACCTCGACGGGCCCCCTGTCGCCCCTCAGGTACGCGAGCCGCTTGCTGCCGACAACCCGCTGCCTCTCCTGTCTGGTCACCTTGTCGACCGTGTACCGGTCGGGGATGACCTCGCCACCGACCACGGACAAGCCGAGACCCCAGTTGGCCTCGATCACCACCTGCGACCGGTCGCCGTGCACCGGGTCGAGGGTGAACATGACACCCGCGGCCCTGGCCCGCACGGTCTTCTGGACCACCACGGCCATGTCGATCACGCCGTGGTCGAGGCCGCGGTCGAGCACGTACGAGAGCACCCGAGGAGCGAACATGCTCAGGTAGCACTTGTGCACATGCGCCAGGACGTCGTCGAGTCCGGCGACGTCGACCCAGGTCTCGAACTCACCGGCGAAGCTGGACAGCACCGAGTCCTCCGCACTGGCGCTCGACCGGATCGCCACTGACACCCCGGGCGTCCCGGCGGCCGCGCTCAACTCCACGTAGCGGGCCTCGATCTCGCGCCGCGCGACCTCCGGCAGCGCAGCGTCGGCCAGCCAGCTGTGGATGCGTTCGGCGGCCAGGCTCGCCGCGTCAAGGTCGTACCGTTCGAGCCGGCCGAGCAACTCGCTGATCTCGCCGGCTCTGCCGGTGGCGTCCAGGAACTCCCGGAACGCCGCGGTGGTGACCACGAATCCGGGGGCCACGGGCACCCCTCGGCTGGTCATCTCGGCCAGGCCGGCGGCCTTGCCGCCGACCAAGTCGGTCTGCCGGCAGCTCGGGTCGTCGAAGCCGAGGGTGAACTGGTAGGTCATGCCTCACCGCCGAGCAGTTCGACGACGCCGCTGTCACCGTCGAGCCTGACACGCTGGCCGGTCTTCAGCCGGGTGGTCGCGAAGCCGGTGCCCACCACGGCGGGCAGCCCGTACTCGCGGCAGACGATCGCCGCGTGGCACATCATGCCGCCGACGTCGGTGATCACGCCCTTCGCGACCGAGAAGGCCGACCCCCAGGACGGTGCGGTGATCGGCGCCACCAGGATCTCGCCCTCCTGGAGCCGGTCCAGGTCGTGCTCGCTGCGCAGCACCCGCACCACTCCCTCGACGACACCCGGCGAGGCGGGGATCCCGCTGAGGCCGGTGCTTTCGCCGGACGCGCCGTGCAGCCACTCCTGCACCAGCTCGGTCGTCACGCCGTAGTTCATCACGGCCAGCGGGTCGGTGACCTCGGCCGGCGGAGTGCCGAAAGCGGGCTGCGGGGTGGCAGCCTGGAGTGCCCGCATGATGTCGCGGCGCTGCTCGATCTCGCGGCGCCAGCGGGCCGTGCCACGCGGCTCGACCCCGATCGCCCACGACTCGACCACGTCGAACAGCACCTGGTCCAGCTCGAACCGGTTGAGGTAGAAGATGTCGTCGCGGGCCGCGAGGAACCCGGACGCCACGAGAAAGTCGCCGAGCTCCTTCATCTTGGTCCAGAAGGCCGAGTGTGCCCAGTGCTCGACGAAGATGTTGTGCTCCTCGATGTGCGGGAACACGCGGCGGGCCAGGGCGAGCAGCTCGTCGAACTGTTTCGCCTCGATGTCGCCGAGCAGCCTGCGGTAGCCGGTCACCAGGTCGTCCCGCTCCTGCCGGATCCGGTCGACCGGCCGCTGGATGTCCTCACCGCGCTCGATCATCTCCACGTAGCGGGCGATGCCGTTGAAGGGCAGGTCGAGGTTGTCCCGCCAGGTCTCCTGGTCGTGGGTGAACCCGTACTCGGCGAAGTAGTTGAACCAGGGGTCCTTGGACCGCTCCAGCTCGTCGAGCCACCGTCGGCCGGCCTCGTTCACGGCCAGCCGCTCCTGGGTCTGCGCAGCGGGCCGCCGAGCGGTGAGCTCCGCGCCGAGGCCGAGCTCGTGGCCGAGCAGTGCCAGCCGGCGCAGTTCCTCGTCCGGACGGAACGCGAGAACGTCGATCCCGGCCACCATGCGAGAGATCGCCTGGTCACTGATCGACGGGAAGGCGTTCTTGCAGAACTGGAAGAACGTGAGAAAGCCGCCGTACCCGAGGTTGATGAACTCGAAGTGGTGCTGCCAGACCAGGAAGAAGCTGTCGATCAGCTTGTGGTAGTTCTCAATGATCTTCCACGAGACGGAACGGCCCCTCGCCTCGAAGACCGCCTCGACCGGCTCGAACTTGGGCAGCGGGTCGAAGGACAGCGCGTTCATCGCGTCGACGACACTGCCGATCTTCAGCTTCCACCGCTCGTAGAGCTCCTCCCAGTTCTCGTAGTAGTAGGAGGCGCGGACGGTGAAGTGCTCCAGCCGCTCCTGGATCTCGGCCGGATCCACGACCGGGTTCGGGCTGATGTAGACGTAGCCGTTCACGATGCGTACGTCCAGGCCCAGCGAGGTCGGGATCGCGTAGATCCGTGCGCTGTTCTGGCCCGCGCCGAGGTAGACCGCCTCGGCGCCGATGCTGTCGAACGGGTGGCACCCCCGGGACCAGTGGATCGTGTCAGTGAACCAGAGATGCGAGTCCTCGTGGGTCCGCAGGTCCTTGTTGGGCAGCAGGAAGTACGGGTACATGCGTTCCCAGCCTTCGGCTCCCGCCGGAGTCTTCGCCTCGGAGAGGTAGTCGAACCGTGCTGTCTCATTCATGAGGGTGATCTTTCTCTTCGGGCGCCAAGAGGTTGAAAAGTGCCTCGACATCTTCGAGAACGTGACGGGGGCGCTTCCCGGCCGGGATGGCCGCGGCCTCCTCGGCCGAGGTCGCGCCGCTGAGGAGGAGAATCGCTTCGCTGCCCATGGCATGGGCGAGCTCGACCTCGACCAGGGAGTCACCGAGCACGGTGACGTCCCGGGGGGCGGCGTCGAGCAGACGGAGCAGGGTCTGGCCCAGCGCGGGCGACGGCTTGCCGAGGATCACCGGCTCCACGCCGGTGACCCAGGCGACGGCGGCCGCCATGGCCGACGAACTGGCGATGGACTTGCCGATCCCGCCGTGGAACCACTTGACGTCCACACAGGTGTAGAAGGCGGCTCCGCCATCCACGGCGAGGGCCGCGGCGTTGATCCACCGCGTCTGGTAGGTGTCGTCGGCTCCGATGACGACGGCCTCCGCCTCCTGCCACCGGTCCGGACCGAGCAGGTCGAGGCCGCGTCCGGTCAGTGTCTCCAGGAACCCGGGACCGCCCACGGCCAGGATTCGCCCGGAGGCGTGAGTGCGGGCGATGTGGTCGGCGGCGGCGCTGCCCGCGGTGACGAACGCTTCGTCCTCCACTGCCAGCCCCATCTCACGCAGGTGCTCCGCGTACCAGTGCGGGGTCTGCTGTGAGGCGTTCGTGCACACCACGTATCGCTCGCCGCGGGCTCTCAGGTACTCCAGGAACCGCACCGCCCTGGGCATCGGGGTTCCGCCCGCGCCGCCGCCGGTCGCGGTACGGACCAGGCAGCCGTCCACGTCGATCACCCAGGCCCGGCGGTCGGTTGATCGCCCGCCGCCGTCCGTCGAGCCGGGAACGGCCGGGCTCTGAGTCGCCGGAATCCGGCTCATCGGGTTTCCTCCTTCATGCTCGCGGTACGCCGCACCGCGACGGAGAGGTCGCCCACGGACGCGCTGAACGAGGTCATGCGCGGGTTCTCGGCGAACTGCCGGAGAAGACCTCGCATGTCATCCCATGGCGAGGACGTGGCGGCCACCATGGCGTCCACCTGCTCGGCCGGCATCACCGCCCGCAGCATGAGCTCTTCCTCCGAGCAGCGCGAACCGAACCGGCTGCGCAGGTCCTCGATCGTCACCGCCTCGTCGTCGAACCGTTGCTTGGCCCGGGCAGTCTGCATGGCCCGGTCGAGCAGGTTCTGGTCCACCGCCCCGGGCAGCGGGCCGAAGTCACCGCGCAGCATGTCGACGATCTCGTTGCACAGCATCGAGTACCGTTCGCCGGAGACGACGTTGAGCGTGGCCTGGGTGACGATGTACTGGGCGAACGGTGTCATCGCGATCGGCCAGCCGATGTCCTCGCGCACCGCGACGGACTCCTCGACCACCGCGTCGAAGAGCTCGCTGCGACCGATCTCGGCGAGCTGCCGCCGGAGTGTGGACTGCACGCCGCCGGGCACGGTGTGCCGGTAGTAGTCCTCGTCGTACTCCGCCGGGGTACCCACCGGCAGCCGCTTCAGCCTGGCCTGGCGGGTGAGGTAGTCCGACGCCTCGCGCATCGCGTCCAGGTCCACGTCGACGTCGTGTCCCCGGGCGCGCAGGTTGCGCACAAGCTGCAGAGCGGAGGGATGCGAGCTGCCGTCGGCGAGCGGGGGCAGCGCGCAGTGCAGGTTCCGCACGCCGAGGTCGGCCGCCCTCAGCAGCGTCTGCGGGGCGATCCCGGTAGTGCTGTGCGTGTGGATCTCGTCCACGGAGAGGTCGGTCAGCGCGCCGCTCAGCACCGGCAGCAAGGTGGTGAGCCGATCCGGGGTCAGCACCCCGGCCGGGTCCTTGAGATACACCGAGTCGATGGCGTCGCATCCGGCGAGCTCGGCTGCCTTCGCCGCGTAGTACTCGTCGGTGTGGACCGGGCTGATCGTGTAGCAGATGCCCGCCACGACGTCCTCGAACCCGTGGCGCTTCGCCATCCGGGCTATCCGTTTGGCCCCCTCCATGTCGTGCATCGGATCGACCACCCACAGCCGGGTGATCCCGTTGCGCCGCAGCAGCTTGAACGCGAGCTCGAACAGCGCGTCGGGGGTGCGGTAGAACGTGATGAACCGCTTGCCGGTGGTGAGGAAACCGAGCGTGGTGTCCGGCATGCGCTCGCGCGCGACCCGGATGCGTTCCCACGGGTCCTCACGCTGGAAGCGGACGGCGACGGCCATCTGGGTGCTGTTGGTCAGTTCCACGCACCGGTAGCCGGCCCGGCCGAGATGCTCGCCGGCACCCGACACCATGCGGGTCGTGACCCCGGTCGCGCTCCACAGGCTCTGGTTGCCGTCTCGCAGCGAGACGTCGATCAGCTGGACCCGGGTCATGAGTGAGCCTCGTTCTCAAGTCGTTCTGTGAGCCAGTTCGTGTGAATCCGGTTGGCCCGGAAGTCCGGATCCGCGACGATTCGGCGGAGCAGACCCAGGCTCGTGGGGAAGCCTTCGATCTCGAACTCCGCCAGCGCGTCGGACATCAGATCGATCGCCCGGGCGCGGTCCTCGCCCCAGGCGACGAGCTTGCCCATCAGCGCGTCGTAGAACGGGGGGAAGCGGTAGCCCTCGTACATGTGCGAGTCGAGCCGTAGTCCGCCGCGGCGCGGAGGCCGCCACCGGCGCAGCGTGCCGGGCGAAGGCGCCAGCCCGCGAGCCGGGTCCTGCGCGGTGATCCGGCATTCCACGGCGTGGCCGCGGAAGACCACGTCGCTCTGCTTGAACGAGAGCGGCTCGCCGAGACATGCCTGGATCTGCTCGCGTACCAGGTCGATGCCGGTAGCGGCCTCGGTGACCGGATGCTCGACTTGCAGGCGGGGGTTGACCTCCAGGAAACTGATCGCGCCGGTCGACTCGTCGAACAGGAACTCCACCGTGCCGAGCCCGACATAGTCGAGTTCGGCGGCGATCCTCAGTGCGCTCTCGGTGAGCACCCGCCTGTCCTCAGGGGTGAGCCCCTCACTGGCGGACTCCTCGATGACCTTCTGGTAACGGTACTGAACAGTGCAGTCGCGCTCGCCGACGTGGAGGCGGCCGCCGTGGCGGTCACCGAGGATCTGCACCTCCACGTGCCGCGCCCGCTCGACGAACCGCTCCATGAAGACGGCTCCGTGGCCGAAGGCGGCCAGCGCCTCGCCGGAGGCGACCTGCCAGGCGCTCGTCAGCTCCTCGGGACCGGTGACGAGCTTCATCCCCTTGCCGCCGCCGCCGTGCGCGGCTTTGATCAGCAGCGGGTAGCCGATGCTCTCGGCCAGCCGGTGGACCTCCTCGGGCGAGACGGCGGTGCCGCCGGGCGATACCGGCACCCCGAGCGATTCGGCGAGCTCGCGGGCCTCGATCTTGTCTCCGAGGCGTCGCAGCGCCTGGGGTGAGGGGCCGATGAACGTGAGCCCGTTGGCGGCGCACGCCTCTGCGAACGCGGCGTTCTCGGACAGAAAACCGTAGCCGGGATGGATCGCGGTGCACCCGGTGCCCAGCGCGGCGGCCAGGACGGTGTCCTGCGCCAGGTAGCTTCGGTCGGCCCGCGCGCCGCCCAACACCACGGTCCGGTCGGCGAGCGCGGCCGGCATGCTGTCCCGGTCCGCCGCCGAGACGCCGAGAACGGTGCGCAACCCGAGACCACGGCAGGCCGTCAGGATACGGAGCGCGATCTCGCCCCGGTTGGCGACGAAGACGACGGCGGTCACGACGCCGGCCCAATACGGAAAAGCGGCTGCTCGAACTCGACCAGTTCTCCGTCCGTGGCGAGCACCTCGGTGACCACCCCGCGGTGCCCGGCGGTCACCGGCGTCATCAGCTTCATCACTTCGACGATGCAGATGACCGTGTCCGTCTCGACCGGGTCACCGACGCTCACGTACGGCGGATCTCCGGGCTTGGGAGAGCGGTAGAAGGTGCCGAGGATCGGGGCGGTGATCGTCTTGTCGTCCGGCCCGGGCGCACCGGGACGCTCGGCCGTCGTGCTCGCCGCGGCGGTGGGGTGCGGGGTGCCCGGCTGAATATCCGCCGCCGGCTTCGATTCCGGTCGGGATCCGGCCGTGTCGGGCGCGGGCCCGGAAGCCGAAGGGGCAGGGCTCGCCGGCGTCTCAGGACCCCGGGTCAGCACGATGCGAAGATCACCCATTTCGAGCTGGAAATGCTGGTAGTCGACGCCGTCGAGCGACTCGAGAACGAGGGCCAGATCCTCTGGGTCGAACTGCATGTGCTTCCTGCTCTCTCCGGTCCGCAAGCGACTTCCGCGACCGGTTCCGATCCGTGCGATGAGTTTCATGTGGGATATTGCTATACGCAATGAGTATGGGAAATGATTCGACTATGTCGAATTCGATCTCGGGGTCGACCTCGGTCGACCGCGCGTTGGCGCTGGTCAACCTCCTTGATGACCGGGGGGTGGTCTCGGTCAAGGAAGCAGCCGAGTTCCTCGATGTCACTCCCTCGACGGCACACCGGCTGCTCGTCACGCTATGTCGCAACCGCTTCGCGGTCCAAGACGAGCGGCGGAAGTACCGCCCGGGGCCGGTGCTCACGTCCCGCGGGATGACCCGGTCAGTCCCGATCACCGTGGTCCGCAGCTGCGCGCGACGCCCGCTGGAGTACCTCGCCGAACGCCTCGGCGAGTCGTCGCACCTGATGGTCCTGGAGGGCAGCGACGTCAGGTTCGTCGACGGCGTGGAATGCCAGGAACCGCTACGGGTCGGCGCACAGACCGGGGGCCGCATGCCGGCGCACTCGTCCGCGGGCGGGATGGTCCTCCTCGCGTCGCTGCCCCAGCCGGAACTCGATCGGCTCTACCGCGACGGGCTTCCGTTGAACCATGCCTGCCGGATCACCGAGCTGCCCGCGCTGAAACGGAGGCTCGTCACCGTTCGGCGGCAGGGGTTCGGCGTCGTCGTGGACGAGGCGCAGGCAGGTGTCTCCGGTGTGGGGGCGCGCATCCTCGACGAGCAGGGGCACGCCCTCGCAGCCATGACGGTGGCCATGCCGAGTCGCCGCTTCCGGCGTGAGGAACTCCCGGAGTACGTGGCCGCGGTCCGTGACGCAGCCGCTCTGGCCACGGCCAACATTCTGTCCCGCCCGGTCGACTGACTGCGCGCCACGATGTCGAGGCGGGATCTCGGCCGCAGGCAGGGGCGGCGAGTGACACGACAGAGAGCGCCATGCACGCGGTCCCGACCGGGCCGTTGCGGTTCGGCGCCGCCCTGCGTCGACTGCGGGAGCCCACATACCCGTTCGCCCGGTCAACCGTGACGCTGAAGGTCGAGGGCGATGTCCACGATCATGTCCTCCTGCCCACCGACCATTCCCCGGCGGCCCACCTCGACGAGGATGTCGCGGGTGTCGAGGCCGTAGCGGGCGGCGGCGTCCTCGGCGTGGCGCAGGAAGCTGGAGTAGACCCCGGCGTAGCCGAGCGTGAGCGTCTCCCGGTCGACCTGCACGGGGCGGCTCTGCAGTGGGCGGACCAGGTCGTCCGCCGCGTCCATCAGCCGGAAAAGGTGGCAACCGTGGTCCCAGCCCATCAGGTCGGCCACGGCGACGAACGCCTCCAGCGGGCAGTTCCCCGCCCCGGCGCCCATCCCGGCGAGTGAGGCGTCCACGCGGGTCACGCCGTTCTCGACGGCGACCACGGAGTTGGCCACGCCCAGCCCGAGGTTGTGGTGGGCGTGAACGCCGATCTCGGTGCCGGGGTCGAGGACGTCGCGGTAGGCGCGGACCCGTTCGCGCATGCCGTCCAGCGTGAGCCGGCCGCCGGAGTCGGTGACGTACACGCAGCGCGCGCCGTACGACTCCATCAGCTTCGCCTGCCGCGCCAGCTCGGCAGGCGGGGCCATGTGCGACATCATGAGAAACCCGGCGACGTCCATGCCGAGGTCGCGGGCCACCCCGATGTGCTGGGCGGCGATGTCGGCCTCGGTGCAGTGCGTCGCCACCCGCACGGACCGAACACCCAGGGCATGGGCACGGCGCAGGTCCGCGATGGTGCCGATACCGGGCAGCAGCAGCGTGGTCAGCACGGCGCTCGACATGGCCGAGGCCGCCGCCTCGATCCATTCCTCGTCCAGGCAGGCTCCCGGACCGTAGTTGACGCTGCCGCCGGCGAGCCCGTCGCCGTGCGCGATCTCGATCGCGGCGACGCCCGCCCGGTCGAGGGCCCCGGCGATCTGCGCGACCTGGTCGGCGGTGTAGCGGTGCCGGATCGCGTGCATGCCGTCCCGCAGGGTCACGTCCTGTATGTAGAGCTTCATCGGGTGGCCATTCTCTCCGCGACGCGCAGCGCCGCCGACGTCATGATGTCCAGGTTGCCGGCGTAGGCGGGCAGGTAGTGTGCGGCGCCCTCGACCTCGAGGAACACCGAGACGAGCAGGCCCGTACCCCCGAGGTCGGCGAGGGGGTCGCCGGCGCGGACGGGGCGGAACTGCACCTCCTGCTTGAGCCGGTAGCCCGGCACGTACGCTCCGACCTGAGCGACCATCTCCTTCACCGACGCGGCGACGGCGGCCTGGTCACACTCCTCGACCAGGCAGTACACGGTGTCCCGCATGATCACCGGTGGCTCGGCCGGGTTGAGCACGATGATGGCCTTGCCGCGCCGGGCGCCGCCGACCACCTCCAGGGCCCGCGCGGTGGTCTCGGTGAACTCGTCGATGTTGGCCCGGGTCCCCGGCCCAGCCGACTTCGAGGCGATCGAGGCGACGATCTCTGCGTACCGCACGGGGGCCACGCGGGACACGGCGGCGACGATCGGCACGGTGGCCTGCCCGCCGCAGGTGACCATGTTGACGTTGACTTCGGACAGGTGGCTCTCGAGGTTGACCGCCGGGACGACGTACGGGCCGACCGCCGCGGGCGTCAGGTCGATCACCCGCTTGCCGTACGGGCGCAGCACCGCCTCGTTGTGCCGGTGCGCCCCGGCAGAGGTCGCGTCCAGGACCACGGAGACGTCCTCGAAGCACGGGAGCCCGACCAGCCCTTCGACGCCCTCGTGCGTCGTCGCCAGGCCCAGCCGCCCGGCTCTGGCCAGGCCGTCGGAGCCGGGATCGATCCCGGCCATCGCCGCGACCTCCAGAGTCTTCGACAGCCTGATCACCTTGAACATCAGGTCGGTGCCGATGTTGCCCGATCCGATGATCGCGACCTTGGGTTTGCTCACTGCGTTTCCTCCTCACCGCGGCAGAGCCGGGCGAACTCCTTGGTCATCGCTCCCGCCGGTTTCTCCACCTCGGGGCCGGTCGGCGGTGACCGCCTCGCTCCGGATGGTCATGCCAACCCCAGGAATCTCCTCGCGTTGCCGCCAAGAATCGCGGCCCGCTCGGCCTCGTCGAGCCCGGGGCAGCCGCGGACCACCGCGCCCGGCTCCTGCTCGCCGAGCGGGAAGGGGAAGTCGGTGCCGAGCATGACCCGCTCGACGCCCATCACGTCGACGAGCAGGCGCAGCGCCCGCGGGTCGAACACCGCCGAGTCGACATAGAAGCGGTCGGTGTACGCCGAGGGCGGCTTGGGCGAGTCCTTCCTGACGATGTCGCGGTTGCGCCAGGCGTTGTCGGCGCGGCCGAGGAGGTAGGCGAAGCTGCCCCCGCCGTGACAGAAGCACAGGCGCAGCGACGCGGGCAGCTTCTCGAACGCGCCGGACAGCATCAGCGACAGGATGCTGAGCTGGGTCTCCGCCGCCATGCCGACCAGCCACGGCAGCATGTACCCCGCCATGCGGTCGGCGGCCAGCATGTCCCACGGGTGGACGAGCACCGGGATGTCCTCATCGGCGCAGTGGGTGAGGAAATCGATGATCTCCGGGTCGTGCAGGTTGCGCAGGCCCACGTGGTTACCGATGTGCACGCCCCGATGCCCGGCGGCCCTGGCCTTGGTGACCATCGTGCGGGCGGTCTCCAGGTCCTGCAGCGGGACCTGGCACAGGGGCAGCAGGCGGTCGGGGTCCTCGGCGCAGTAGGCGAGGATGCGGTCGTTGACGAGCTCGCACCAGTCGGCGGCGCGCTGCGGTTCGGCCGCGTACCCGAACAACATCGGCGTGGACGAGACCGCCTGCACGTCGACGCCGGTACGGTCCATCGCCTCCAGGCGCGCGCCCGCGTCCCACAGCTCGGGGGTGACGGGACGGTAGTCGTCCTCGCCGCTCATCATCATGCCCTCGCGCAGCCAGGGCTCGCCCGCGCCGGTGAGGATCCGGCTCTCCTCCCGCGAGATGCGTGGGAAGACGTGCGCGTGGACGTCGACGACCTGAGTGGATACCTGTGCGGTCGGGGTCATCGGACCACTGGCCGCAGGTGCTCGGGCCAGTCCTTGCCGGGGTGCGTCGTGCCGCAGTGCGGGCACGTGCGGTCGCCGTTGTAGAACGCCTGGAACACGGGGGGCAGGTCCTCGACGATCGACTGGAGCTGGAGCTCGGCGCGGTGGACGCGCCGGTGGCAGTCCACGCAGTACCACTCGACGGCGTCGAGGTCCCCCTGCGGCCGGGCGTACTCGACGACCAGGCCGATCGAGCCGGGCACCGGCCGCTGCGGGGAGTGCCGGACGTGCGGCGGCAGCAGGAAGACATCGCCCTCCTTGATCTGCACGTCCACCGGCGGCCTGCCCTCCTCCTCCATGACGCGCAGCACCATGTCGCCCTTGAGCTGGTAGAAGAACTCCTCGACCGGGTCGTCGTGGAAGTCGGTGCGCTGGTTGGGGCCGCCGACGATGGTGACCATCAGGTCGGCGTCCTTCCAGATCTGTACGTTGCCGACGGGCGGCTTGAGCAGGTCCCGGTGCTCGTCGATCCACTTGTGCAGGTTGAAGGGAGGGATCATGTGGCGCTCCTTTGCGGAATGTGGGCGGTGCAGGAGATCTCGATGAGCAGGTGGGGGTGGGGCAGTTGGTGGACGGCGACGGTGGTGCGGGCGGGGCCGCTCTCGTCGAAGTACTGTCCGTAGACCTCGTTGTAGCCGCCGAAGTCGTTCATGTTCACCAGGTAGCTGGTCAGGTTGACCACGTCCGTGAGGTCTCCGCCCGCCGCCGCGAGCAGGTCGCGGATGTTCTCGATGACCGCCCTGGTCTGTTCGCGGATGTCCAGGCTGGTCGTGCCCATGGCATCCGCGCTCGCCCCGGCGAAGGAGCCGTCGGGGCGGCGGGAGCTGGTGCCGGAGACGAACACGAAGTCGCCCGCCCTCTTGATGTGCGGGAACCTGCCGCGTGGAGCGGCCTTGCCCGCCACGAGCAGTGCGTCGCCCATCGCGTCATTCACGGAATCGCTGATCGGGTCGCTCATCGGGTCATCACCTCCGCATGACCGAGACCTGCGGCGCTGACGCGGACGTGCGCGCCGGCGGGAAGCGGGACGGCCGCCGTCGCGGCGCCCGCGAG
Source organism: Nonomuraea harbinensis (assembly GCF_019396385.1). Lineage (GTDB taxonomy): Bacteria > Actinomycetota > Actinomycetes > Streptosporangiales > Streptosporangiaceae > Nonomuraea > Nonomuraea ferruginea. Next base: position 17,623 of record NZ_JAHKRN010000075.1, read on the forward strand.
GATGACCCACCCCGGCTGCAGCTCGATTCCGGCGGCGGCGGCCAGGCGGGCGGCGGCGATCAGCGACCGCGTCGGATCGCCGAGGATGGCCGCCGACGAGCCGCTCGCGACGGGACGGCCATCGATCTCCAGGAGCATGCCCACGTTGCCGACGTTCCTGGGCGTGTGCCAGGGGCCGAGGCCGAAGCCGCTTGCCGAGGCGTTGTCGGCGATGACGTCCGGCAGGGCGAAGCTGAAGCCCTCGTAACGGGAGTCGAGCACCTCGTAGCCCACGGCGATCCCCCCGACGGCGGCAACCGCGTCGGCGGGGGTGCGCACCGGCCGCTCCAGCAGGAACGCGATCTCCGGCTCGATGCGCGGGTGGATCAGGCCGGCGGTGTCCACCTGGGACTCGATCAGCATGGCGTCGGTGAGCAGGCCCCAGATGACGTCGTCGACGCCCATCTGGACCATCTTGGCGCGGCTGGTGAACCCCATCTTGACGCCGAGGAGTGACTCGCCGCGCGCCAGCCGCCGCTCGATCACCATGCGCTGCACCTCGTACGCGGAGGGCACGTCGAGCTCGGCGGTGCCGGTGAGCCTGGGAACGGCGCGGCGGTGCAGGACCGCCTCGTCCAGGATCTCGGCGAACGGCTCCAGGTGCGGGTTCACGCTTCCTCCTCGAGATCGGGCGCCTCGCAGGCGGCGAATGCGGTGCGCACGTCGCCGAGCCCGTCGATGCGCGCTTCGAGCACGTCGCCGGGCTCCACCGGGACGACCGGTCCGAGCGCCCCGGTCAGGACGATGTCTCCCGCCCGCAGCGGGTGGCCGAGCCTGGACAGCGTGTCGGCCAGCCACACCGCCGCGTGGAGGGGGTGGCCGAGGCAGGCCGCGCCGATGCCGGTCGACACCTGCTCGCCGCGCCGTTCGATGACCATCCCGGCCATCCGCAGGTCGACATCGCGCAGCGGCACCGGCCGGTTGCCGAGGACGTACATGCCCGCCGAGGCGTTGTCGGCGACGGTGTCGGTCAGGGTGATGTCCCAGCCGCGGATGCGGCTGCCCACGATTTCGATCGCGGGCAGCGCGAAGGCCGTCGCGCGGATCACGTCGGCGACGGTGTGCCGTTCGTGTGTCAGGTCGCGTTCGAGCACGAGCACGACCTCGGCCTCGACGCGCGGCTGCAGCACCGCGCCGGCCGGGATCTCCTCGCCGTCCGGGACGGCCATCTCGGCGAAGAGCGCGCCGAAGTCCGGCGAGTCCACCCCGAACTGCCGCTGCACCGCGGCGCTGGTCAGCCCGATCTTGCGGCCGGTCAGGCGCCGCCCCTGCGACAGCCACCGCTCGGTGATGAGGTTCTGTACGGAATAAGCGTCGTCCACGCCGTCGATCAGGTCGCGTACCGGTTCGCATGGGCGGCCGGAAGCGTACGCCTCCAGCAGCCGCGACGCGGCGGCCTGGTGTTTTTCTGTCACGGATGACCTCAAATCTTGACGCATACGTTGACGGGCTCGGAGAAGAAGTCGAGGGAGTACTCGCCGCCCTCGCGCCCGATGCCGGACGCCTTGACACCCCCGAAGGGGGTGCGAAGATCCCGCAGGTTCCAGCAGTTGACCCAGACGATCCCGGCCTCGATGCGCGGCGCCACGCGGTGGGCGCGTGACAGGTCGGTGGTCCACACCGTGGCGGCAAGGCCGTACCGGCTGTCGTTGGCCAGCCGGACGGCCTCGTCCTCGTCGTCGAACGGCGCGACGTGGCAGACGGGCCCGAAGATCTCCTCCCGGACGGTTCTGGCGCTTTCGGGCAGCCCGGTGAGGACGGTCGGTTCGGCGTAGAACCCGCCGTCGCGTTCGTCGCCGAAGGTCGGCACGCCGCCGCCGGCGACGACCGTGGCGCCCTCCTCGACGGCGAGGCGGTAGTAGGACAGCACCTTGTCGCGGTGCTCCGCCGAGATCATCGGGCCGTAGTCCTTCAGCGCGCGGGCGCGCTCGGCCAGGGCGGCGATGAACTCCTCGAAGACGGGCCGCTGCACGTAGACGCGTTCGGTGCACAGGCAGATCTGGCCCGAGTGGGTGAAGCTCGACCGCACCGTCCCCTCGACCGCCTCGGCGAGGTCGGCGTCGGCGAAGACCAGGGCGGGATTCTTCCCGCCGAGCTCGAAGGACACTGCCGTGACGTGGTCGGCCGCGCTGCGCATGATCGCTGCCCCCGTGGCGGACGCGCCGGTGAAGGCGATCGCGTCGACGCCCGGGTGGGAGGTGAGGTACTCCCCCGCCGCGTTCGCGCCGTGGCCGTGCACGAGGTTGAAGGCGCCGGCGGGCAGCCCCGCCTCGCCGATCACCTCGGCGAGCAGGGTCGCGGTGGACGGCGTCTCCTCCGACGGCTTGGCGACGACCGCGTTGCCTGCGGCGAGCGCGGGCGCGACCTTCCAGGTGAGCAGGAGCAGCGGCAGGTTCCACGGCGAGATGATTGCCACGACGCCGAGCGGGCGGCGGACGGTGTAGTTGAGCGCCTGACCGCTGCCGCTCCATCCGGGGACAGTGGTGGGGTAGGCCCGTTCCGGGCGGCCATAGGCGAGGTCGGCGTAGGCGCGGAAGTTGCCGATCGCGCGCGGGATGTCGACCGTGGCCGCCAACTCGCGCGGCTTGCCGGTGTCGGCGACCTCGGCGTCGACGAACTCGTCAAAGCGGGCCTCGATCCCGTCGGCGATCCGCCGGAGGAACGAGCACCGCTCCTCGACGCTGGTCCGCCCCCAGGGACCGGCGAGCGCCGACCTGGCGGCTTGCACCGCCGCGCCGACGACGTCGCGCGGCGCTTCGGGAACGGTTCCTACCTGGCTTCCGTCGACGGGCGAAAGCAGCGGAAAGGCCGATCCCGTCGTCGTGAAGACACCGTTGACGTAGTGCGCGGGCTTCATGGGGCCATTGTGCACCGAATCGGACATAACGGTCCAATGCCGCTATTGGCCCGAGATATAGCGATTTCGGTATACCACGTGATCCGATTCCTTGCCCAGATCGGCCGCCTAGCTGCCACGCGGCGGCTCGAAGGCGGCGCGCAGTCTACTCGCGTCGATATATCAAAATAAGCACCGTTCTGTCAGCTTGTATAATGTTCCGGTGATATCCCGACCGCTGGACCTGCTGAGCGGCCGCCTCAAGCTCAGGCACCTGGTGCTCGTAACGACCATCGCCGAACAGGGCGGCATCCTGCGCGCCGCCGAGCATCTCCACCTGACGCAGCCCGCCGTGACACGCGGGCTGCGGGAGGTGGAGCAGATCCTCGGGGTCGAACTCTTCCAACGCGGCCCGCGCGGCGTCACCCCCACCCTCTTCGGCGAGGCCTTCATCGAACACGCCCGTGCCGTACAGGCGGAACTGCGCCGCGCGGGCGTCCGGATCGCCGGACTGGCGGACGGCGAGACCGGCACCGTCACCGTCGGCACCCTCCTGGCCGCCACCAACGTGCTGCTGCCGCGCTCTATCGCCGCGCTGAAGGCCGAGCGCCCGGGCATCACGGTGATCGTCAGGGAGGGCACTTTCGACTCGCTCGTCCCCCATCTGCTCGACGGCGACACCGACCTGATCCTCGGCCGGCTCAACCCCATCGAGGACCGGCCCGGCCTCCACCAGATCCCCCTCTACAACGAGCCCACCCTGCTGGTGGCCCGCGCCGGGCATCCCGCGCAGCAGGCGCATACGCTGCCGGACCTGCTCCATTATCCATGGATCGTCCCGCTCGAACAGACCGCGCTGAAGCACGAACTGGAGCAGGTGTTCCGGGGCCACGGGCTGTCGATGCCGAAGAACCGGGTCGAATGCACCTCCATTCTGACGATCCGCTCACTGCTCCTGACGACCGACATGATCGCTGCCCTTCCCGCGCTGCTCGTCAGGACCGACGACCGGCTGGCGGAACTGCCGGTGCCGCTCGTGTCCGTTCGGCGCTCGGTCGGCGTGACACTGCCCGAGGCCCGCACCCTCACGCCTGCGGCCAAGGTCATGCTCGACCATCTGCGGCGGCAGGCGGAACTGCTCCGCCGGGAATTGCCCGCCGACCCCCAGCGGATAGATCACGATGACCCAACTCATTGATCGCCGCCAGAGACGGCGCCTTGCGAGGCGGGATGAGACTGCCACCTGCTGGCGCGGGGTAGAGGCAACTGGACAGGCCAGAGGGCCGGTTCTTCACGAGTCGGCATCACCGTTGGGACGGCGCGCGTAGACGACTCGGCCGTAGTCCACGCCGTTCTCACGATCGAAGCTCATCCACGTGATGGCTTCTTGTTACCCCTCCCGGAGTGGATGATTCGAGACAGCGCGTACCGCGATCGTGCTCGGCGGCTTGAAGATCTACACCTGCGGAACGGCCAGCACCCATCGGTCGGCGCCCATCTCTCGCGCCTTCTCGGCGGCTCTGGTCTCGAATGCCGCTGCTGCCGCCGTGTCACGCAGGTAGTCGTAATCACTCAGGACGAGCTTGCGCTCGCCCTGGACCGCGACGATGGCGGGCATTCCCGGGCCACGATGCTCTTCTCCAGACGCCGCACCACGTCCAGCGGTGAACGCTGGCAAGTTGCTCGCGCCGACGCGCGATCCCTTGCGTTCAGACGTGAGCGCGGCGGCACGCCTTCCGTCCGCAGCCGATTCCGCGCTACAGGGCGGCTTTGTTCATGTCGACCATGGTGTCGAACGCCGGCAGGCCTCCAGCGGGAGCGCGGACGACGCCGACCTGAGCCGGCTTCGGCCGTGCGATGGTCGTGGCGGGACCCCAGGACACGACCTTGATCACAGCGCCGCCGTCGGCGCCTTTCCGCCTGTCCTCGACACTCCAGCCCGACCCGAACTGGAAGGGCAGGCCATTCGCATCGAAAATGATGCGCCAGCCGACGGCCCTGTTTGCGATACTCGCGTCAGGCCGCTTCCCGGCCACCTCACGAAATGTGGGCCCGGCATGACCCGCGTGTTGATCGTCGACGACCAGGCGCTTCTACGGGAAGGCTTCCGACTCATCCTCGAAAGAGGCGCCCTGCGGGCGGGCGCCAGCGGGTTCCTCCTCAAAGACGTCCCTCCCGATGACCTGGTGCACGCGGTGCGCGTCGTGGCCCGGGGCGAGGCGATGCTCGCTCCCAAGCTCACCCGCCGGCTACTCGACCGGTTCGCCACAGCGCCTTCCACCAGCCCAGCTCCGCTGCCCAACGTGACCGAACGAGAAGCGGCCGTGCTGCGGCAGGTCGCACGAGGTCGATCGAACGCCGAGATCGCCGGCGCACTGTTCCTCACCGAGGCCACGGTCAAGACCTATGTCTCCCGTCTGCTGACCAAGCGAACCTCCGCGACCGTGTGCAACTCGCAGTCCTCGCGTACGAATCAGGCCTGGTCCAAGCCGGCGACCGAGGCTGGGACGCGTAGCCCGTCACATCGGGCTCGTTCCCAGCGCGATCGCCTCCGGCCCGAGCAACGCCTTGACGTCGGCGGCGAAGCTGGGCTCGGCCGTCTTCGTCGTAGCCTCCGAGAAGGCGATTCGCCAAGGCCCACCGCCACGCTGCCTGACGACTCGCTCCCACGCCGGGCCAGATGCTCAGTTGCCACGCCGGCCGCCCGGGCTGGACTGACCACACGCCCCACGTTCTGCGTCCTTGGGCGCCTGCCCTCGGGCGAGCAGCGCGATCCCCCAACGATCATGTCCAAACAGCCGCAGAGCCATCGAGCACAGCGGAACCACCTACACGCGGACCCGCTTCGCGTGCTCCAGGGCGATCGCCGCGAGCCACAGCCAGGCGAGGACCGCCGCCACGTAGAACGCGACCCCCGTCGGGATCAGCACCGCCATGCCCGAGACGATGAGCACGGGCAGGGCCACGCCGGTCGCGATCGAGACGACCTGCCAGAGGCGGGCGCGCTCGCGGCCGTACGCCCGCCCGAACACGAACGTCGCGGCGATCAGCGAGCCGAACGCGAGGTTGAAGGCGACGGAGTGCATGATCGCGGTGGTGGTCATCACCGGCTGCAGATCCTGAGGAGTGCCCTCGGGGAAGCCGAGGCCCGCGGGTGCGGGGAAGATCCCGGCCAAGATCAGGCCGGCGCCGAAGATCGCGGTGAGGACGGGACCGGCGACCGTGCGCGGCCGACCGGCCCGCGCCTCGCGCAGCCCGATCGCCAGTGCGATGACCGCGATCCCGCTGATGACGAAGGTGCTCGCCATCAGCCAGCCGCGGTCGCCGAGGCTGAGCATGCTGATCGCGTGTCTGGTCAGATCGAAGGCCGGCCGGGAGATCGCTTCGACTGTCGCGACGGCCATGAACAGGGCGGCCGCGAACGGTCCGAGGGCGAGGGGGAAGCGGGCGCTGGTCATGGGTCGATCCCTTCGGGGTGGATGGTGAAGGTCCTGTGCGATCACCGACATTTATTTTTGTCCATAAGATGATTGTTGTCTAGACAAAAACTTCATGTCGCTGCAGACTGTCCGCCATGAGATCGGAGCTCGCCCATGAGTAGGGACTTTCGGATCGAGCGGGAGAGCGAACTGCCCGCTGAGCCAGAGGACGTCTGGCACGCGGTGACGCGCGACTCCGCCGCCTGGTCGATCCCGCTGGACCTGTCCCGGAGCACGGTCGTGGTGTGGGAACCGCCCAGCCGGGGGGTGCTGCGGACGGAGATCGGCGACTGGTTCAACCAGATCTCGTTCGACATCACCCCGTCCCCGGGCGGCTCGTACCTCCGGTACGTGCACAGCGGCATCTTCGTCGACGACTGGGAGAGCGAGTACGAAGGGGCGCGCCGCCACACCGAGCTGTACATGCACACCCTCAGCCAGTACCTCAGGTACTTCCGTGGCCGGAGCTTCCGACGTTTCGAGGCGCTCGCGCCGAAGTCGTCGATCACCGCCGACGCGCTCGACAGGATCCGCTCCGCCTGGGGTATCGCGGCGGACACGCCCACCGGCTCCGAGCTCACCCTGCCCGTGCCCGGCGCCGCCGCCAAGGCCGGGGTGCTCGACTTCCACGACGACGCCTTCATCGGCGTGCGCACCGAGGACGCCCTCTACCGCGCCTTCGGCCGCAACCGCTTCGGCTCCCCGGTGGCCGTCGGCGTGTACGAGTACGGCGTCCAGACCCGATCCGAGCGAGAATCGTCCCACGCGTGGACCGTCTGGCTGCGTGATCTCTACGGAGCGGCGGCCGCACCATGAGCCTTCACTCACGCGGTGCACCTCGTGGGGCTGGATCGCCGCCGTCGTGTTCCTCGGGCGCGTCTCACTCTGCGGGATCAGACCGCCGAACACGGTCGATGACCGGGGCGCCCCGGCCGGTGGGGTGGGCCTGACATCCCGGGGTGCTGTGTCGTCGGACTGGTGACAAGCCCAGATCCCACCGATGGGAAGTGATGAGTGACGATGTCCGCGCACCGTGAGGTAGACGAAGCCGAGATCAAGCGGCTGGTCGAGACGATCGTCGAAGGAATCCGGGCCAAGGATCTCGAGACCCTGAGGCGGCTTTACGCGACGGACGTCGTCTCCTTCGACGTCGAGCCGCCGCTGCAGCACGTCGGGATAGAGGCGAAGATGGCGAACTGGACGAAGGCGTTCACGTTCTTCCGGGATGTGGATTACGAGCTTCGCGACCTGACGCTCACCGTTGGCGATGACGTGGCGTTCGGCCACGCTTTCGGTCGGCTCAGCGGCACGCTGGAGAACGGGACGGCGACGAAGGGCATGTGGGTCCGGGCCACGTTCTGCTTCCGGAAGACCGACGACCATTGGGTCGTCGCGCACGACCAGGTCTCTGTGCCGTTCGACGTCGCCAGCGGCGAAGCCGCGGCCGACCTTGAGCCCTGACGAGTCGCCGAAGCGCACCTGTCCGTGCAGGCGGACGCGCCCGGCCGGATGCTGAAGGGTTCGTGGCGGCACGATGAGACCTGGCCGTAGGACTAGAGTGCCCGGCGCCGGTGTGGCGCCGGGCACTCTGCGGTGACGGCTTCTGTGGCTCAGAATCCGATGGTCTCGCGGAGCAGCAGGACGGTGCCGCGCCCGGGCTGGGGTTCCGCGTTGAGGATGAGCAGGCGGTTGGGGGCGCTGGGCGCGCCGTAGGCCTTCATGGCGCGGTCGTTCTCCAGCGGGAGGCAGTGGTCTTCGACGCGGCGCAGCGCCGTGGGCAGGTCGGACACGACCTTCTGCGCCCCGACGATCCAGATCGCGTGGGCGGCGGCGCCGGCGTAGCCGGGCAGCTGGCTTCCGGTGGCCGAGGCGACCACGAGAGAGCCGGTTTCGGTGACCGCGGCGACACTGCCCACGATGACGTCGGGGGTGGACATGAGCCGCCAGATCTCGCGCATCTGGGTGGCGCGGTCCATGGCCAGGCCGCGTGGCTTGACGGCGTCGTAGCGCCCGCTGGTGTTGATGTCCTCCTCGATGCCGGACAGGCGGAGCGTCTCGCTGGCCCCGGTGAACACGCTGGCGCCCTCGGGTATCAGCTCTTGTACGCGGGTACGCGCGGCGGCGCCGTCGTCGAGGATTTCCACGGTGAAGCCGTGTTCCGTCAGCGCGGCGGCCGCCCGCTCCAGGCGCTGCGCGGATGCCGGGTCGGTGAACGGTGCTGCCGGCGTTGAGGTGGTCATGAAGCTTCCTGTTCGCTGGATGACGTGTTCGTCTCGGCAGTACGACGACGCAGTCCCCGCGAATGTGAGGTGACGTGCCGACCTCACAGTTCGGCGCGCTGTCTCGTCGAACAATGAGGGCAGCTGCGACCGAGGGAGCCGTCGACACCATGACCACCCGATCCGAGCCAGGACACGGCCTGAGTGCGCTCATGAGCGAGCGGCGTCAGTTGATCAATCTCGCCTACCGGCTCCTGGGCTCCCTGGCCGAGGCCGAGGATGTCGTACAGGAGACCTACGCCCGCTGGTACGCCATGTCCCGGCAGCAGCAGGACGCCATCGAGTCCCCCGGCGCCTGGCTGACGAGGGTCGCCGGCCGCATCTGCCTGGACGTGCTCGGCTCGGCGCGCGCGAGGCGGGAGCGGTATGTGGGCGAGTGGATCCCCGAGCCGCTGCCCGAGCGTACGGAGTGGATCAGCGGGCGGCCGGGCGGTGCGACCGTCGACCCGGCCGACCGGGTCACCCTGGACGAGTCGGTCAACATGGCCTTCCTCGTCGTGCTCGAATCGATGACCCCGGCCGAACGCGTCTCGTTCATCCTGCACGATGTCTTCTGCCACTCCTTCGCCGAAGTGGCCGAGATCGTCGGCCGGACTCCGGCGGCATGCCGCCAGCTGGCCTCCTCGGCCCGCCGCCGCATTCGCGAATCGCGGAGCCCCGCGAGTCCGACAGCCCAGCAGGCCGGCATCGTCAAGGACTTCAAGCAGGCGTGGGAGGCCAAGGACATCGACGCCCTGGTCCGCCTGCTCGACCCCGACGCCACGGCGATCGCTGACGGCGGCGGCCTCGCCACCACCTTCCTCCATCCCATCGAAGGCGGCGGGCAGGTCGCGCGCGCCTTGGTCGAGATCGCCGATCAGAAGCCCGGCGACGTGACGATCCTGGAGCGTACGGTCAACGGTCAGCCCGGTCTGGTGGCTCAGCAGGCCGGCGTCACCGTGACGGTGTTCGCGTTCGAGGTCGCGGGTGACCGGATCAAGCGGATCTGGGCCATACGCAACCCCCAGAAACTCCGTCACTGGACGAGCTGAGGCGCGTCTCGGCCAGGGCGACGGGGCCCTGGCCGGTTCACTTGCCGTCGATCAAAAGCTGGGCGGACGTGACCGGTGTGATCTCCTTCAGGTAGTTGTTCGCCAGCAGCCAGCTCACCGGGACCTCGTCGTCCGTCTGCGGGAGTTCGGGGAAGTATCTGCTGATCACGTGGTATTGCGTGCCGCCGCCCGGCATCTGGAACGCGGGCGCGGCCGGGCCCACCTCGACGCGGAACGACTTGAGAACTCGGAACACGTGATAGTTGCACAGGTGCTGGGGGTCATCGGGGTTGGTGTTCAGGTTACGCGGCGGCAGCCCCCGCCTGATGTACAGGTCGCCCATCGGCGCCAGGAACGACCCCGAATAGCCGCCGAACCGGTCGAGTTTCATGCCGGCCTGCAGGAAGGTCGTCTTGCGCAGCAGCCGGCCGTTCGGGAAATCGCCGGAACGGCCGAAGCCGGCGTCAGGCGGGAAGCGGTAGTTGTTCGTGGTGTAGTCCCAGTAGCGTGAGAGGAAATGCTGCGGGGAAAGCTCGCCCAGCGGCACGTAGCCGCGCAGGATCGCGCCCAGATGACCGGTCCTCGGCAGGACGGTCGGCCCGAGGTCGGGGTCGCCGGTGATGTAAGGAGGTCCGCAGACCCGATGGCCGGCCGGGGGACGGGAATCGTCCTTGCCCGGGGGCCGCGACGGGCGGACCAGCCGGGTCTCGGACTGGACGGGGCTCTCGGCGTGCGCGGCCACGCCGCCCATGCCGCCCATGCCGCCCATGGCGCCCAACATCGTGCATATCGCGGCAGCCAGCATGGCGCCCCGTCGGTTGTACCGCATGACTTTCCCGTCGATCCTGGATGGCGAACAAATGAGAACTGATCACCAGCGGATCGACGACGCACCGGATCGCGGCGCGGTACAGCTCATTTCTGTTTGGCTGACTGCTACGGCGGTCTTCGGCTGTCCGCATATAGTGATCGGCTTTTACATTCCCGCCATCGTCGGAATCGGAATCTCGGGCAGCATCATGAGAAAGGCAAAGAATGATCCGATAAAAGCGACAAGACTGCCAAATGATGAGTTTCTCGACATGCGATGGTTTGTCTGCAATGTCTGGACATAGGTGCTAATGAAGGCATTTTTCTGAGGATGCTGCGCCAACTAAGGCGCTCGGCGGTACACCATTCGAAGCCGGCCGCTTCCACCGACGTACCCGATAAGCGCCCTCTTTTTGCTCAAATCAGAGACTACCGAAGTGATAACCTCCGGGTCATCTGCCGCCGGATAGCTGCGGATCGCCCTCAGACTCCAGAGCCGCCTCTTCCGTCAACTTATCGGCGCCGACGACATCCTCCCCCGCTGCGCCGGGGTCGGTTCCGGTCACCGCCATCCGGGCGATCCGGACGGCAGCATTGTCATGAGCTAGTCTGCATATCGTAAGCATGGAGTTCAGGCTGGCGCGCAGGTCGTCCTTGACCGTTCCGAGAGGCGCATCCTTGCGGAGCCATTTGACCTTTCGCACCTGCTGGAAGTCGACAGGCTCGTGCGGACGATGTTCGTAGGCCCCGATGACTTCTCCGATGGCGACGTGGCCGGAATGCGATTTGAGCGGCATGGCGACCAGGTCTCCGGATCGAATCTCGTTGGCGAATCTCCAGACTTGTCCCATCCAGTTGGCGATGACATGAGGGCCGGCCGTCGGGAAGGCGTCGCGTAGGGCCTGGGCCAAGTCATTTCGGCTTGTATAGCGGGCGAGGTTCCCCACCTCATGCCAGCCGATGACGATCATTCCCTCCTCCAACGCTCGCGCCTCCCGTTCCCCCTCATGACCACCGCGCACCATCCAGGCTCGAGGCGAAGAATCTGCGGTCAGCAGGTCGTCCAGCGCTCCGATGATGACCGCAGAGGCATCCGGTCTTGCCAGGGCGACCGGAGAGAGGGACGGCCTTCTCGCGTAGTTGTCGGCGGAAAGCTGCGCCGGCATGTTCTCCCAACCAGCGAGTACGGAGACGGCACGGGCGAGTCGCTCCAGGGCATCCACCGATGCCCCCCTGTTGCGCATCCACTCGAAGTTGATCGACAGCACCGACCTGCTCACGCCGGTATAGATGCTCCACACCGCCGCTTCGTCTTGGCCGATGCTGAACCAGGCAGTGACAGAGGGATGGGCACCTTCCCCGAAGTAATAGCTGCGGAAGGCCGGATGGCTCTCCGCATGCCGGTAGACGGCGAGGAGTGTGTCGGCCACGTCAGGAGGACAGTACTCGTCGAGGGCGTGGAGAAGGCTCTCCTCGGTCCACTTGGGCGTTGCTCGAATCACACCTTTACGCTTCGCGTCAGCCTGCGCTGGTGCGGCCCCAAGGGAACCGGCTTCAGCTGGGGGAACGCTGTAGTTCGTAGCCGGCGGCGGGTCACCGAGTGCCTGGAGTATCGCGATCACAACTGACTCGAGTACATCGATGGTCTGCTCGGCCTCCCGCACAGTGATCCGCTTCTTACGGCGGAAGCTGTCCGGATCGTGGTCGGCGGTGTGCGCGATGTTGTTCCGGCGCCTGGCGATCTCGGTGAGCTGCCTGCGTATCTCATCGGCTTCGATTGGCTTGCTCGGGTCTTGATCAGTCAGCTTGCTGGCGACGGTCTTCCACAGCTTGACCTTGCTGACATGGGAGAACCCTTCTGCGATCTTGTCCGGATGCTGGAAAGTCTTGAACTCGAAGAACTGTTCCAGCGCGGCACGGAACGCGTCTTCCAACGGTTCGGCGTTGCGATGTACTTTCTCCACCAACTCGACCGGCATGGACAGCTTGCTGAAATTGTTCGGACGCGGGGCTCCCGGCCGCTGCGCCAGAGCCACTGCCCGATCGATGATCTCTTGAGTAACCCAATGGTCGAGGGCCGCGACCGCCTGAGTCCATGCCGCCCGGTAGAGGTCCGTGACGTCGAAGGCTCCGACGCCCAATCTTTCCAGATTGCGACCGCCGTGCACGAGTTGCCGGGCATAACCGAGGTTGCGTTGATACTGCTCGAACGCACCTGGGAAATCGCCCGCTCTGAAGAGCCGACGGTCACGGTACTGGCGTTGCAACTCCCGATAGATGGCAACTCCCGGGAAGTAATCCAGTGCCTCGGCTCCAACGCTGGTGATCGACCAGCCGTTCCTTTTGGTCATCCATCCCAGGGACGCCGCCTCACCCGTGCGGAAACTCACCTGGGTCCACCAGCGAATCTCACCATGGGCATCAGAACCCCGCAGGTCACGAGGTATGTCAATGCGCCTGGAAACCTCCTCGCGCACAGCGTCGGGTGACATCGGGCCCTCAGCCCCACGTAGCACCTCCAGAGTAGCGCGGAAGATCGGCATAATCTGCTCGGCGAAGGACCTGCGTTCGACGTAATTCGGTGGCCTGGAGAGCCGAATTCGGGGTCTGACCTCGGTGAACATAGGTCGGGCCGCCGGGAGAGCGTTTCTCTAGGCGGTGATGTTCCGGCTGGTCAGCGGGCTGT
>NZ_JAHKRN010000076.1 GCF_019396385.1 Nonomuraea harbinensis
GACCGAGGGGTGCGCGGCCTTCCACGCCGTGATCACCGGCTCGATCAGGGCCCACCGCTCATCGGATAAGTCCGTCGCGTACGGCTTGCGTTCACTCACCCGGCTATCTCAACACGTCCACGCTCACAAGCCGGGCGTAACGCTACAGATTCACTCGATCACACTACGACATCACGGGCATAGGCTCACGGATCGTCCTCTCAAAGACGGCTCGGTGACCATCGGCCCGCCCAAGTCGGAAGCAGGCAAGCGCATCGTCAGCATTCCGGCGACACTGCTCCCGGATCTCCGCGAGCACATGGAGACGTACGCCGAGAAGGGTGAGCACGGCCATGTCTTCGTCGGCCCCAAGGGCGCAAGGCTCCGACGCGCGAACTTCACCCGCGTATGTGCGGCAGCGCTCAAGAAGGCCAAGCTCAGCGGCTTCCACTTCCATGACCTTCGTCACACGGGCAACACGTTCGCCGCGCAGTCCGGCGCGACGCTACGGGACCTGATGACCCGCATGGGACACTCGTCCACCCGGGCGGCGCTGATCTACCAGCACACCGCGATGGAGAGAGACAGGTCCATCGCCGACGCTCTCGGCAAGCTCGCCGAGGAGGCACTGAAGCCGGAAGAGCCCGAGCCGGAAGAGCCCGAGCCGGAAGAACAAGATCCAGACGGATCGGGCACGTAACGGGCACGGAAGATCGAAAAGAACCCTAGGAACGATCAAAGCCAGGTCGGGAACCCATCCCTGACCTGGCTTTTTGCTCCGAGAGCGGGTGACGGGAATCGAACCCGCGCTGTCAGCTTGGGAACCATCTACTGATCTTGACGCGCTGAGCTGGGAAAACGATAGTGCAGGCCAGAAGTTGTCTGCTGCTCGTGAGTAGCCATGAGTGACCGCTACTCCCCGACCGTTCTGGCACGGATCTGGCACGCGGGACCTCAAGACTTAGATCTCGCCGATCCCGGCCAGCTCTTTCGCCGTGGCGGGTCGAAGCGTTGGCAGGACGGCGAGCAGGTCAACCTCTGACACCTTGTCACTCGCCACCTGGACCAAGGCGCTGCCGCGCTTCGCAAACACTCTCGTCAAGGTGCCTTCTGTTCGTACCCAAACGTCCGTCGACACTTGTCGGCAGCTTCCGGTGACGTCTGCTAACTGGGTGACATATGGAACGGGTTCGGCGCAGGCAGCCTTCGGCGAGGCGATGGTCGCCAGCATGACATACAGCTCGATCTCCACTTGGTCACGTAGCCTCGCATAATAGATACCGATTGACGGCGGCCCCTCTTCCACCTCACCGAACCACTCTGTCAGGTGAACAGGCCGGTACTGCTGAGAACCGAGGCCGATCAGCGGCAGGCCGGATCGGACCAGTCTCCGCTCTCGTGCCGCCTCACTGATTTCGTCGCTGCTCCCGGCCACGCCGGCGAACGCGACGATGAGCGCCCCTAGCACAGACAAGCGGAGCAGTCGGTCGCCCTGCATCACCATGGCCGTTGCCGCGACATGACCACCAGCTCCGACAGCGGCGAATATGAGACTTCCGGACGGCACGCCGAGATCCATGAGATCGGGGATCGTCAGGCCGCGAAGCGCCAGGACGAGGATGGCAATGTTGACGAACGGCGCCACCACAGCGACCAGCCACCAACGCGGCAATCTGACCAGCCATCCGAGCAGCAAGCCTGCGGGAAACGGCGCGAGGAGCAAGAGAGGTGCACCAGTGTCGTCCTCAGGCCCATAAAGGTGAACGAGGACCTCCATCAACCCGATGGCGATTCCTACGATTGCAGCCCGACATAAGGCGCTCATGTGCGGATTGTAGGTCTTGAGTACGCGTCACAGCCCAGTTCCTCGTGGCTAAGGCGTCACGAAGAGTCCACGCGATCCGGTGGGCCGGGGCTGAGGTACGAAGCCCTGGACCTTCGATCGCCCCCGACCATGTACGGGGTCCAGCCATGCTGTGGCGATCGTAGGGCTGTATCTGTGTGGCGGCGCGGCAACCCCGGTCGGTGCGTTCGGTTGGTACGGCGGGGGCGGCGTGCGGTGCCCGGCCCGGTGTCCCGCCGCCGTCCGGGACCGGCCCCCAGGCCGCACGCCCGGACGGCGGGCGGGCGGAGGGCCGGGGGTACGGCGGCGCGCCGCGCCGCCGCTTGATACAGACAAGAACAATTCGGCAGTGTGAGCGGCATGGCCGAGTTCGTTGAAGTCCATGTGACCGCGCCGGATCGTGATGTTGCTGAGCGGATCGCCTCGGCGGTGGTGGCTGAACGCCTGGCCGCCGCAGCACAGCTCGTCGCTCCGATCACGTCCGTGTACTGGTGGCGTGGGGAGATCAATCAGGCTGATGAGTGGTTGCTGTTCATGAAGACCACCGCCGAGCGGTTCGACGAGTTGGCCGCTGCGATCCGGGAACTGCACCCCTACGAAGTGCCGCAGATCTTCGCCGTTCCGCTGGTGGCAGGTACGCCGGACTATCTGGAGTGGATCAGGCGGGAGACGGCCCCAGAGCCCGGCGCGTAGCGATCAGGTCACCGAGGAGTTCACGGGCGGCGGGGTCCTGCTGGCTGGCGAGCGTCTTCTCAACGGTGCTGAGATGTTGCAGACCCCACGTCGACTCCGTGCGCTGGGCCGAGTCCAGGGCGCGACGGGCGTAGGTGACGCCGGTCGGGACGTCGCCGATCTGGAACTGAGCTTGGGCGACGTCGGCGTAGATGACGGCGATGCGCTTGTGGTCGCCGCCCTCGTCGACGGAGCTGAGTGCATGCTGCCCTGCTGCGATCACCTGGCGTTCGTCACCCAGCCGAACCTGTACGGAGAGCTGGAAGGCGGCCATGCGCCCGCCGTCCAGGAAGCGGGTCCAGGCGCGTTCACGATGCGGGCGGGAACGGTCGAACGCCTCTTCTGCCTGTCGTAGCCGTTCGGCTGCTTCCAGGTCCCCGAACGCGGCGAGGTGTTCGGCCTCCAGGCAGAGCAGCCATGCCCGTGTGGCGTCGTCGCCTTGGGCCGGTAGGAACTGCTGCGCCTGCCGTACCGCCTCCAGAGCGGCCCGGCCCTCCAGCATGTACGAGCGGTAGGCGTGGGTGCATGCCTGGATGATCGGGTGTCCGCTCTCCTTGGCCGCGAGCGCTGAGACGCGGTCGAACGATGCCGACTGTGCGGGTCGCTTGAGGTCCCAGGCCAGCCAGGATGCCAGTGTCGCCGCTTCCCCGGCTGTGGCGGCGAGTCTGCGGCGGAACCGCTCGGGCGCGCCCTGGAGCAGGGCGCTCAGCTCGTTGAGGTGGCTGGTCAGTCCTTGATAGAGGGCGCTGGCGGGGAGTTCGTACTCCAGCCGGTGGAAGCCGATGGTCCGGGCTTCGAGGCGTTCGACGGTGTCCTCGTCGAGCACCTGGGGGCCGGCAAGGGCTCGGGTGAGCCGTTCCCAGGGGTCGGTGACGGAGGCGGCGGCTTCGGCGGTCAATCCGGCCGCGAGCAGGAGCATCGTTCGGCGGTCCACGTGTGCGTCCAGCCTTCCCACGATCCAGGCCAGCGTCAGCACGTCAACATCAAGCAGGTCGGCGCTCTGGCGCGGGCTGACAACAAGTTCGACTTGTTCCACGCTAAGAAGGCCGCTTGCTGGTGTTCCATCCCGAGCCGGGATGGGTGCTGACAGGACCGGGGTGCCGGTGATGACGCGCGGAGCCAGACCGAGAGTCATCCGCGCCGGGTCCGGCAGTCGCAAGCCTTCGGCGATGCGCTCGAACACCTCGAATGAGGTGACCTGGACGGCGCCGTTCATGATCTCGCTGACTTTGCCCTGGCTGAGGCCGACGGCGACGCCGATGCGGGTCTGGCTGACGCCTGCGTACTGGCGGACGAGCCGGAAGAGGTGGCCGATGTCGCGATTTGTGAGCGCGGTGAGCATTTCGGGGCGTTGCCACAGGTCAGCCGGTACTACGACCGGTTCGGCCCCGTCTGCGGGCATCTGCCGTTTCCCCTTGCGTCCTTGGACTGCCGGTGACACCACCGTCACGGCTCGCAGTCATCCCGTCAAGGGATAACACCCATCCCGTCCAGAGATCTCGGCTCGGGATGGGCTGTCTCCGTCCAGGTCAAGACGCTTGTCCCATGACTGCGAACAAGCTGCTGACACGTGAGAGGTGCCGCGCCTGCCGGGGCAAGGGCTGGCGCTGGGTGAGGGCCAGCCGCGCTGACGCGCTGCGCCGTATCGACGGCACCGTGGTTGATCTTGCCCAGGTTGATTGCTTCGAGTGCTCCGGCGTGGGCAGAAGGCGGGCCGCGTGATGGAGATCGTCACTGACTGCGTGGCCCCGCACGTGCCCAGTGCCCTGCCGGATCACATGGAGATCGTGTGGCTCGACAGGCTTCGGGCGGAAGACCGTGTTCGGGTGATCACCTGGACCTGTGACTGCCAGGCCGTCTACTACGAGTTGTGTCACGCCGCCGGGCGGGCGTACATCCGGCGTACCCTGCGCAAGGACGGCACGGTTCACGAGACGTACCGCTGGCTGTTCCGCGAGGCCGCACAAGTCTGGGACGCGCTGCTGCTCGGTCAGGCCCGGTAGGCGGGGTACGTCTTTCTGACTGATCCAGGGTTGTCCAAGCTGCCTGCGCTGATAGCCTGCTTGGCTAGACAGGCATGGTGATTGCGGGGCTTCCTGATGTCATTCGAATACACGCCTCCGAAGTACGCCCAGTTGATCGCGGAGCTGGAAAGACGCATCGATTCGGGCGAGTACCCGCCCGGCTCCATGCTGCCCAGCGAACATCAGCTCATGGCCGAGTTCGGCATGGCGCGACCGACCGTGGTCAAGGCGCTCGGTGTGCTGCGGGACCAAGGCTGGATCGTCACCCACCAGGGCAAGGGCCGTTTCGTGCGCGGTCGCCCGGCCATTCCTACCGGTCAGCAGGTACGGACCGGGCGGGAGCTGCTGGAGCGTAAAGAGGTCCAGGTCTCCAGTCGACTGCTGACGGCCGAAGAGGTGCAGGCGCCCAACAGGATCGCCGCCTATCTCAACCTCAAGCCCAAGTCCGCGGTGGTGCTGCGCCGGTCGCTGGTCGAGCATGACGGGGAGCCCACCGAGATCTCCTCGACGTGGCTGCCGGTCGAGGTGGCGTCCGGAACGCCGCTGACCGAGCCGGAGGAGTTGAAGCAGGGCGTTCGCCGGTACGTCGAGAGCGCGGCCGGCACTTCCCTGGACCACATCATCGAGCACGTCACCGCGCGGAACCCGACCAAGGAGGAGTCCAGCCTCCTGGACGTGAAGCCCTCCGCCGCGCTGCTGACCGTCTACGCCGTGGCCTGCGACGCCACCGGCAGGCCATGGGTCGTGGTCGAGTCCGTGCTTCCCGGTGATCGGCACGAGCTAGAGGATGCGTATCCGATCCGGTAACTCCGGATTTCTTTACCTTCCGAGCCCACTTGGCCTACTTGACTGGCCAAGTGGGCTCAGTGCTTAATAGAGCCACAACTTGGTCAGTCAAGATGGCTGACCGCATAAGACAAGGAGGTTCGCACCATGGCAATCCAAGGCCCCATCCCCGTCACCTACGCCCAGGTCTTCCCGTACGGCTGCTACAGCGTGGGGGACGTCGAGCCGGTCAAGGACTTCGAAGCATCCACCAACGGCCGGTTCGTCCAGGCGCGGGACAAGCAGACGGGCGAACCCGTCTGGCAGATCCCCGTCATGGATGCCGACCCCTCGCTCAAGGCCGCACAGAAGACCGTGGCCGTGAAGATCCTCAGCCCGGTTCAGCCGGTGCCCCCGGCTCCCGTCGCCGGGCTGCCGTTCACGCCGGTCGAGTTCGACGGCATGACCGTCACCCCGTACGTCAACGGATCCGGACGGCTCGCCTACTCCATCAAGGCGCGGCAGATGCTCGCGCCCCGCACCACTACCGCACCCGCCACCACCAACGCCAAGTCCAGCAGCAAGGAGGCCGCTGCCGCATGACCGGTTCCAGCTACACCACGATCAGCATCAAGCCCAGTGAAGAGCCCCGCATCGGGGTCTCCATCCACCCGGACGCGCTGGCCAAGGTCGAGTACTACTCGGCTGACAAACACGCCTGCGCCTTCATCCGCATCGGCTACGGCGCCTGCGACGTGTTCATCAGCACCACCAGCGACACCGAGATCACCGGCGAACACCTGAGGTTCGCCAACGAACTGGTCGAAGCGGCCACCAGCTTCCTGGCCGACTGCGAGCGCCTGCACGCCGAGCAGAACGCGGCGGCCTGACACACGAAAGCGGGGCCGCTGGAACTGGTCCTTCCGGCGGCCCCTTCTTCTCCCCTGACGCCAATCACGAGAGGAGTTCAGCCTAATGTTCAAGAAGCTCCCCGGCGACGAGACGCGCAACCTCGTCACCACCACGCCGGACACCGCCGTCGTCTTCCGTCCCGCCGTGGTGAAGACCCCGGCCATCCTCACTCTGCTCGTCTTCGCCTACCGGTTCCTCGTCGCCCTCGTGCGTACGGTGTGGCGGCATCCCGTGGCCGTTGCCATTCCCGTGAGCCTCGGGGTCGTCTGGCTGCTCTATGACTGGCCGCTGGCCGTCTCCCTGCTCGGGCTCGTCGTCCTGGCGCTGCTCGGCTGGGCGTTCACCGACCGGGCCTCATTCGCCCGCCTGGTCGGCTGGCGGCTGCTGGCCTGGTGGCGGCTCGTCTCCGTCTACCGCCGTCACTGGCAAGGCGTCATGGACGTCTCCGGCCTGGCCCGGCGCGTCCACGGCCGCGACTACCTGCCCCGGATCGTCCGCCTCCAGTGCGACGGCTGGGCCGACCGGATCACCGTCCGCATGCTCAAAGGCCAAGCCGTCAAGGACTGGTCCGACCGCTCCGACAACCTCGCCCACGGTTTCGGGGTCACCTCATGCCGCGTCACGCTGGTCAAGGGCGGCCTGTTGCTGCTTACCTTCCCGCGCAGCGACCCACTGGCCGCCCCGATCCCGGCGCTACCGATCCCGGATGAGCCGACCGTGGGACCGGTCGAGATCGGCAAGCAGGAAAACGGCCAGCCGCTGCGGCTCAAGGTGCACGGCACCCACGTCCTGATCGCGGGAGCCACAGGGGCCGGCAAAGGCTCGTTCCTGTGGAACACCATCCGCGGCCTGCTCCCCGCCATGCGGGCGGGCCTGGTCGAAGTCTGGGCGCTCGATCCCAAGCTGATGGAGCTGTCCTACGGCCGCGAACTCTTCCAAGGCCGGTACGCCGCCGACCCGGCCGACTGCGCCGACCTGCTCGACGAAGCCGTCACCATGATGCACAAGCGCGCCGCCCGCTTCGCCGGACTCCAGCGCTCCCACGTCCCGACCATCGAGGACCCGTTCGTCCTGGTCCTCGTCGACGAAGTGGCCTTCCTGACCGCCTACCAACCCGACAAGCAACTCAGGCACCGCATCTCCGCCGCCCTGGCCACCCTCGCCACCCAAGGCCGCTCGGTCGGCGTCGGCGTCATGGCAGCACTCCAAGACCCACGCAAGGAGGTCATGAGCATCCGCAACCTGTTCCCCGACAAGATCGCCCTACGACTCGACGAATCCGAGCAGGTGGACATGGTCCTCGGCGACGGCGCACGCGACCGTGGCGCTCTGGCCGATCACATCTCCCCCGTCCCAGAGCTCGGCGCGGGCGTCGCCTACATGCGCCTGGAAACGAGCCCCGACCCGATCCGGGTCCGCGCCGCCTACGTCTCCGACACCGACATCCGCCAGATGGTCACCCTGTTCACCAAGCGAGGTGAGGCCGCATGACCAACCCGCACGACCGCGCCCTGCCCCGCGCCGTCCGGCTGACGATGCCGCTCGCCCAGGACGTCGTCGAGGAGGTCGCCAAGCAACACGGCGTGTGCATCCGACCCGTCGCGCTCAAGCGGCTCGACACCCACACCGGACAGTGGGAGATCGTCGATGTCCCCTGCGGCTCGCCGATGGAAGCCAAGTGCCCTCCGTGCGCCAAACGCAACCGGCACCTGCGCATGGCCCAATGCCGTGAAGGCTGGCACCTCGACGAAGAACCCACCATCACACCCGACGAACCGAACGACGAACAACGCTGGCTGGTCGAGTTCCGCGCCGACATCCAGGCCCAGCGCGACGACGCCGACAAGGCCGGTGCCGACACCGCCGAGCTGGACGCACTCATCGAGGGCCTGGACGAAGAGATCAACAACGCCGGAATGCGCGGCAACGTCCTCGGCCGCACCGCCCCGAAGCGCACCCGTTCGACCAAGCGGCGACAAGACGCACCCGACCTGCCCAAGCGCACGATGACCAACACCACCCTCGGCCGCACCTTCCAGGCCCCGGACGGCAAGACCTACCGGCCGTCGCTGTTCGTCACGCTCACCCTGCCCTCCTACGGCAAGGTCCGTGACGGCGTGCCCGTCGATCCCGAGACGTACGACTACCAGCGTGCCGCCCGCGACGCGCTGCACTTCTCCAAGCTGATCGACCGCTTCGTGCAGAACCTACGCCGCGTCGCGGGCTATGACGTGCAGTACTTCGCCACCGTCGAACCTCAGAAGCGGCTCGCCCCGCACCTGCACATGGCCATCCGCGGAACCCTTCCGCGTGCGGAGATCAAGCAGATAGCCGCCGCCACCTACCACCAAGTGTGGTGGCCACAGGCCGACAAGGTCGTCTTTGACGGTGAGCGCCTGCCGGTCTGGGAGCAAGGGGCCGGCTACCTCGACCCCGACACCGGGGAAGTCCTGCCCACCTGGGACGAAGCCCTCGACCAGCTCGACGCCGACGAGGACGCCGAGCCGCTGCACGTGATCCGCTTCGGCGACCAGGTGGACGTCAAAGGCGTCCTGTCCGGAACCCCGGACGCCGACCAGTGCATCCGCTACCTGTCGAAGTACCTGACCAAGAGCCTCGGTCAATCCCTCGACGGCGGCCAGGCTCAGCAGCAGCACGCGGCCCGGTTCGTCGATGCCCTGCGCTACGAGCCCTGCTCGCCCACCTGCGCCAACTGGCTGCGCTACGGCATTCAGCCGAAGGGAGCCAAGGCCGGGATGATGCCGGGCCGCTGTCGGAGCAAGGCGCACAAGCCCGAACACCTCGGCTACGCGGGCCGTCGTGTCCTTGTCTCTCGCAAGTGGTCCAACAAGACCCTCGCCGAGCACAAGCAGGACCGCCGTACCTGGGTCTTGGAAGCTCTCGGACAGACTGACCAGCCCACCGACCCACACCGCTACGTCTGGCGCCCCGTCCCGGCCGGAGACGCCAACGTGCCGCCGCTGTCGGTGCGGCTGCTGCGATCCGTACGAGAACGCCAACGCTGGCTCGCTCACATGGCTGAACTCCAAGCCAGAGCAGAAGGCCAAGATCTTTCGGCAACAGAAGGGAGGGCGGCATGAGAACGGGCCAGATGGCGGCGGCATCGCCCCTCCCGGACATTGCCAAAGACCGGTTGCTGACCGTGGATCAGGTCGCGGCCCGGCTCAGCACCTCCACGAGGTTCCCCCGGCGTCTCATCGCGGAACGCCGGATCACGTTCGTCCGCGTCGGACGGAACGTGCGCATCCCCGAATCGGCCCTTGAGGCGTTCATCCGGGCCGGGGTCGTCGAACCCATCACCGTACGGAAGAGAAGGGTTGCCTGATGGGCGGTAACAACAAGGGCCACCGGCGCAGGTTCGGCGCGGTGCGCAAGCTCCCGTCCGGGCGGTTCCAGGCGCGATACACCGGTCCTGATGATCAGGAGTACACCGCGCCGAACACCTTCGCCACCAAAACCGACGCCGAGATCTGGCTGTCCCGGAAAGAGTCGGAGATCCTCAGCCAGGAGTGGACCGATCCGGACGCAGGGAAGATCCCATTCCGAGAGTTCGCCGCCACGTGGATGACGGAGAGGACCCTTCGCCCGAAGACGGCCCAGCTCTACGAGGGTCTTCTCCGGCTGCACATCAACCCGAGCCTCGGCGACAAGCTCCTCGTCGACATCACCGCCCGCCACGTTCGGCAGTGGCACACGAAGCTCACGCAGAACGGCCCGGGGGCCTCAACCGTCGCCAAGGCATACCGGCTGCTTCGCGGCATCCTCAACACCGCCGTCGAAGAGGAGATGATCAAGAAAAACCCGTGCAAGATCAAGAATGCCGGGGTGGAGCGGCCGGACGAGCGTCCGGTGTTGACCGTGCCAGAAGTCTTCGCGCTGGCGTCGGCCGTACCGCCCCGGTTCCGCGCCCTGGTCCTGCTCGCCACTTTCGGCAGCATGCGCTGGGGTGAGCTGGCGGCCCTGCGGAGGCGCAACCTCGATCTCGACGCTGGGACGGTACGGATCGAGGAGTCGGTCTCCGAGATGAAGACAGGAGAGCTGATCACTGGTCGGCCCAAGACGGACGCCGGTGTACGGGTGGTCACGCTCCCCAAGGTCATCATGGGCGACCTGCGGTGGCATCTTCAGCGCTTCAGCCAGCCCGGCCCGGACGGCCTGGTCTTCGTCGGTGAGCAGGGAGCACAGCTCCGCCGCAGCGCCTTCACCAAGATCTGGGCCAAGGCGATCAAGAAGTCCGGTCTTCCGGCAATTCACGTCCATGACCTTCGCCACACCGGCAACACCCTGGCAGCGATGACCGGAGCCTCGCTCAAGGAACTCATGGCCCGCATGGGGCACTCCAGCACCAAGGCCGCGATGATCTATTTGCACGCCGCGAAGGATCGTGACCGGGCCATCGCCGATGCTCTCGGCGAGATCGTCAAGCAAGGGCTCAAGCCCAGCGACGACGAGAGTGATGACGACGGCGGAGCACTCGAACCAGTCGGGTGATCACCGCAAGATCAACTGTTCTGGCACGAATCTGGCACGGCATCGAAACCAAGCCCGTACAAGATCAAAGCCCAGGTCCCGAATCCCTCGGTCGACCTGGGCTTTCACATCGAGAGCGGGTGACGGGAATCGAACCCGCGCTGTCAGCTTGGGAAGCTGATGTTCTGCCATTGAACTACACCCGCGTCGCGGCCCGAAGCCGCGACCAACACTCTAGCGGAAAGCCGACCCACTTGACCAAGCAGAGCCGTCTGACTTCGCCAGGACACACCGGGTAGGTTGCTCATCGTGCTGCTATCTGATCGCGACATCCTTGCCGAGATCGACGCCGGCCGCCTGGCGCTGAGCCCGTTCCACCGGGACATGGTCCAGCCGTCCAGCATCGACGTCCGGCTCGACCGCTTTTTCCGGGTGTTTGAGAACCACAGGTATCCGCACATCGATCCCTCGATGGAGCAGCCGGATCTGACGCGGCTGGTCGAGCCTGACGGGGACGAGCCGTTCATCCTGCATCCGGGCGAGTTCGTGCTCGCCTCGACATACGAAGTGATCACGTTGCCCGACGATCTGGCTTCCAGGCTGGAGGGCAAGAGTTCCCTGGGGCGGCTCGGGTTGCTGACGCACTCGACGGCCGGGTTCATCGATCCGGGGTTCACCGGTCACGTCACGCTTGAGCTGTCCAACGTGGCCACGTTGCCGATCAAGTTGTGGCCGGGGATGAAGATCGGGCAGTTGTGTGTGTTCCGGTTGAGTTCGCCGGCGGAGTTCCCGTACGGGTCGGAGAGGTACGGGTCGCGCTACCAAGGGCAGCGCGGGCCGACGCCGTCGCGGTCGTTCCAGAGCTTTCACCGCACAGAGGTGTAGTACCCGGCTGCGCGGCTATGGGGCGTTGGAAGTACTCTTGCCCCGGTGTCGTACAGCATACGGAGGGTAGCGCCTAGGAGAAGGGGACATGAAGTTCGCATTTCACCTGGTAAGCCTTACCCTTTCCACGGACCATCCCCGCACATCTGGAGAACGACGTGCGCCTGCGGCTCACGCCACGTGAGGACAGCTACTATGACCTGTTCGCCGACTCGGCGAACAACCTGGTCACCGCATCACGCTTGCTCGTAGAGATCATCAGCGACGGATCGGATCGGGAGTCCCTGGCCGAGAAGATGCGGGCCTGCGAGCACGCCGGCGACGAACGCACCCATGCGATCATGAACCGGCTCAACGAGAGTTTCATCACTCCGTTCGACCGCGAGGACATCTACCGTCTCGCTTCCAACCTCGACGATGTGATGGACGCCATGGAAGCGGCGTCCGACCTCATCGTGCTCTACCAGATCGACCATCTCCCCAAAGACGTGGTCCGTCAGGTCGAGGTGCTGGAGCGGGCGGCAGAGCTCACGGCGGAGGCGATGCCCCGACTGCGGTCGATGAAGAACCTCAACGAGTACTGGATCGAGGTCAACCGCCTGGAGAACCAGGGCGACCAGATCTACCGCCGGCTGCTGGCCAAGCTGTTCGGCGGTGAGTACGACGCGCTCACGGTCATGAAGATGAAGGAGGTCATCGACGCCCTCGAAGAGGCGGCCGATGCCTTCGAGCACGTCGCCAACACCGTCGAATCCATCGCGGTCAAGGAAAGCTAGGGCCGGTGGACCTCACGCTCGCCCTAGTCATCGGCGTGGTCGTGATCGCGCTGATCTTCGACTACACCAATGGCTTCCACGACGCGGCGAACGCCATCGCCACGTCCGTCTCCACCCGCGCGCTGACCCCCAGGGCGGCGCTCTTCATGGCCGCGGCGATGAACTTCATCGGCGCCCACCTGGGAACGCAGGTCGCCCAGACGGTCGGCAAAGGGATCATCGACGCGCCACAGGGCTCTCACGGCCTGGTGATCGTGGCGGCGGGCCTGATCGGCGCCATCACCTGGAACATGATCACCTGGTATTTCGGTCTTCCTTCCTCCTCCAGTCACGCGCTCATCGGCGGCCTGATCGGCTCGGCGCTCGCGTCCGCCAGCGTGGTCCACTGGGACGGCGTGGTGGAGAAGGTCGTCATCCCCATGATCCTGTCGCCGCTCGTGGGTTTCACGCTCGCGGCGTCGATCATGATCGCAATCTACTGGATCTTCCGCAACGCGCAACCCGGCAAGGCGAACCGCGGGTTCCGCTACGCGCAGACGGTCTCGGCCGCGGCGATGGCGCTCGGTCACGGATTGCAGGACGCTCAGAAGACCATGGGCGTCATCTTCCTGTCGCTGGTGGTCGGCGGCTACGTGGCGCCCACCGACGACATCCCCCAGTGGGTCATCCTGGCCGCCGCCGCGGCGATCTCGCTGGGCACGTACGCGGGCGGCTGGCGCATCATGCGCACGCTGGGCCGTCGCATCATCGCGCTCGACCCGCCGCAGGGTTTCGCCGCCGAGGCGGCGGCGTCCACGGTCCTGTACGGGGCAGCGATCGGGTTCGGGGCGCCGATCTCGACCACGCACACGATCACCTCGGCGATCATGGGCGTGGGCTCGACCAAGCGGCTGTCGGCCGTGCGGTGGGGGGTGGCGGGCAACATCGTGACCGCCTGGGTCCTTACGATCCCGGCTGCGGCTCTGGTCGCGGCGCTGTCGTACTTCGCGCTTCACTGGGCGGTGGAGTAGCGGCGTACATGACGTCGACGTCCCAGCGGGCGAACCCGAGCGACTCGTACAGGCGGATGGCCGCCGTGTTGGTCTCGTCCACGTAGAGCATGGCCTGGGCGAGGCCGCGCGAGCGCAGGTGGGCCAGGCCGGTCAGGGTGAGTGACCTGCCCAGGCCGGTGCCCTGCTGGGACGGGTCGACGCCGACCACGTAGACCTCGCCGAGCGGCTCGTGGCCGTGCTCGTCGGAGCCGTGGATCTTCGTCCAGTGGAAGCCGACGAGCCGGTCGCCGCGGAAGGCGAGGAAGAACCCCTCGGGGTCGAACCACGGCTCGCGCTCGCGTCGCAGCAGGTCGTCGAGCTCCCAGGCGCCCTGCTCGGGGTGCTGGGCGAAGGAGGCGGCGTTCACCTTGAGCCACGCCTCCTCGTCCCGGCCGGGCACGAACGTGCGGACCGTGACGCCCTCGGGCACGGTGGCGTCGGCGATCGGGGCGTACAGGGAGCGGCGCATCTGCCACAGCGACCGGGCGCGCACGAAGCCCAGCGACGCGGCCAGCGCCTCCGCGCCGGGGTGGCCGCCGTGCGCCCACAGCCGCAGCCTGCCGCCGGTCAGGTCGAGCACGGCGCGCAGCAGTTCCTTGCCGTGGCCGCGGCCCCGGTGCGCGGGGTGGACGACCAGCTCGCCGCTGGGGCCCTCCACCTCGTCGGTGGGGTCGACGTGGGCGTATCCGACGAGCTCGTCCGCGTAGAGCAGCAGCGAGCGGGCGCGGGGGTCGCCGCCGTAGCGCAGATGCAGCATCACGTGCTCGTTGAGCGGGCGGACGCGGTCGGCTTCCGTGGCCGCTTCCACGACACTCAAGACATCGGCGATTTCTTGGTCGTCCAGCCGTTCTCTGATCCTCACGTGCGTACTCACAGCTCGAACTCTAGGCGTACAACTGGCAAATACCGCCAGCCGGGGCCCCGATGAATCGTTACCTTTGCGACATTGGCTGCACGGATTGTCGCCGTAACGTCATGGGCCATGACGTCCCGTTCCTTCCTCCGGCTGGCGCTGGCCGGAGCGGTCGCCTCAGGCGGACTCCTGCTCGCCGGTCTCCCGGCAGACGCGAGTAAAACTCACAAGCCGCGTACGGTCCCCGTCCGGCTGCTCGCACTGAACGACTTCCACGGCCACCTGGAACCTCCGACCGGGTCCTCCGGCCGGATGGTCGACGAGCACGGCAACACCGTCGACGCGGGCGGCGCCGCGTACGTCGCCACGCACATGAAGGCGCTGGCCGACAGGAACACGATCGCGGTGGCGCAGGGCGACCTCATCGGCGCCACCCCGCTCATCTCGGCCGCCTACCACGACGAGCCGACGGTCGAGCTGATGGGCAAGCTCGGGCTCAAGGTGGCCGCGGTCGGCAACCACGAGTTCGACGAGGGCTACGACGAGCTGCGGCGGATCATGAAGGGCGGCTGCCACCCGGTGGACGGCTGCTCCCCCGCCGGCAGGTGGAAGGGCGCCGCCTTCGACTACGTGGGCGCGAACGTGCTCTTCAAGAACCGGCACGAGCGCACCGACGCGCTCTCGGCGCTCGGCAACAGCCCGCAGATCAAGAAGCTGATGGCCGACTGGGGCGTGCCCGCGCTGCCCCCGGTCAGCGTCAAGTGGATGAACGGGGTGCCGATCGGCTTCATCGGCCTGGTCACGCAGACCACGCCGACGATCGTCACCTCCGAGGGCATCAAGAACATCAAGTTCGTGGACGAGGTCAAGGCCGCGAACGTGGCGTCCAAGCTGCTCACGCTGGTGGGCGTGAAGGCCCAGGTCGTGCTCGTGCACGAGGGCGACCAGGTGACGCCGAACCAGTCGCCCGACGCGTGCAGCGCGGTCCCCGGCGCGGGCAACCGGATCGCCACCCAGGTCGACGCCGAGATCGACCTCGTGCTCAGCGGCCACTCGCACCAGGCGTACCTGTGCACGGTCAAGGACCCGCGGGGCCGTGACCGGCTGTTCTCGCAGGGCGGCTCGTTCGGCCGCGTCATCACCCAGGTGGACCTCCAGGTCGACACCCGCACCCGCGACATCGACCGGTCCTCCACCGTGGCCGACAACCACGTCGTGACCCGCACGGTCGCCCCGGACCCGGAGATCACCGCGTTCGTGCAGACGTGGAAGGACCGCGTGTCCGGGGTGGCCAACCGGCCCGTCGGCACGATCACCGCGGACATCCCGAACGTCGCGGTCGCGTCCGGAGAGTCGCCGCTCGGCAACCTGATCGCCGACGCCCAGCTGGCGGCCACCAGGACCGGCGGCAACGCGCAGATCGCGTTCATGAACCCGGGCGGCGTCCGCGCGTCGCTGAGCTACGCGGGCTCGCCGGCCGGTGAGGGCGACGGGGTCGTCACGTACGGCGAGGCGTTCACGGTCCAGCCGTTCAACAACCTGATGCAGGTGGTGACGCTGACCGGGGCGCAGCTGAAGACGCTGCTGGAGCAGCAGTTCACCGGCGGCCCGAACAACCAGCCGTTCAACCGGATCCTGCAGCCGTCGGCGAACCTGACCTACACCTACGGCCAGAGCGCGCCGTGGGGCAGCAAGGTCTCGAACATCATGATCGACGGCCAGCCGGTGACCGACGCCCAGACCATCCGGGTGGCGGCGAACAACTTCCTGGTGGGCGGCGGTGACGCCTTCCCGGTGTTCACCGAGGGCACCGACCTGTGGAGCGGCCCGCTCGACATCGACGCCTTCGTCGACTACCTGGGCCAGAACAACCCGATCGCGCCTCCGGCCACGAACCGGATCACCGTGACCGGCTGACACCCGGACGTGAAAGAGCCCGCTTCCCGTCACTGACGCCCCTGAAACCCACGGGAAGCGGGCCCTCGTCCCTTGATGCGACAACCTCCGAGCCGCCTCTGCCCGGCGGCGACGGGTCTAATCATCGAGTTCCGCTGTGAGCGATTCCGCTGTCGGCTTGGCGGGGTTACGTGCGGCCGGACTCCGACGGCACAGTGAGCGGATGAGACTTCTGGTGCTGGGCGGGACCGAGTTCGTCGGCCGGGCCTTCGTGACGGAGGCGCTGGCCCTCGGCCACGACGTGACCGTGCTCAACCGGGGCACGCACGAACCACCCGCCGGGGTGACCGCGCTGCGCGGCGACCGCGCGCGGCCCGACGGGCTCGACGCGCTGGCCGGCGGCGAGTGGGACGTCGTCGCCGACACCTGGTCGTGGGCGCCGTCCGCGGTGCGCGACGCCGCCTCGCTGCTCGCCGGCCGGGCCGGTCACTACGTGTACGTGTCCAGCCGGTCCGTCTACGCCCCGCCCGTCCCGTACGGAGCAGACGAGAGCGCGCCGGTCGTCGAGGGGTCGCCCGACGGCGGCGAAGGCGGATACGCGGAGATGAAGGCGGGCGGCGAGCTCGCCGCGACCGCGGCGTTCGGCGGGCGGGCGCTGCTCGCCCGCGCCGGGCTGATCATCGGCCCGCACGAGAACATCGGGCGGCTGCCGTGGTGGTTGTCCAGGATCGCGCGGGGCGGGCCGGTGCTCGCTCCGGAGCCCGCCGGCCTCGGCCTGCAGTACGTGGACGCCCGCGACCTGGCCAGGTGGTGCCTCGAAGCCGCGCTCGACGGGGTCGGCGGCGCCTTCAACGTGGTGAGCCCGCCGGGGTTCGTCACCATGCGGGAGCTGCTGGAGACCTGTGTGCGGGTCACCGGGTCGGACGCGGAGCTGCGCTGGACGAGCGAGGAGGCGATCCTGGCGGCCGGGGTGCAGCCGTGGACCGACCTGCCCATCTGGCTGACCGGCGAGGGCCACGCGTTCGTGCACGGCGGCGACGTGTCCAGGGCGGTGGCGGCGGGCCTGCGGTGCCGGCCGGTCGAGGAGACCGTGGCCGACACCTGGGCCTGGCTCAGGAGCATCGGCGGGCGGGCGCCCGTGCGGCCCGACCGGCCCGCCGTCGGCCTCGACCCGGACGTGGAGGCCACGCTGCTGGCCTGAGCTGCTCTCATGACCGGCGCAGCAGGTCGTAGAGCGCCGCGGCGAGCCCCGCGCAGACGAACAGCACGACGACCATGAGGCCGTGCCTGAAGGCGACCGGCCAGCCCTGGCCGAGCAGGCCGAAGAAGACCGAGCCGGCGGCCGCGATGCCGATGGCCGAGCCGAGCCGCTGACCGGTCTGCAGCACGCCCGCCGCGCTGCCGCCGCCCGCCGGCGGCACCTGCGACAGCGTGACCGCCTGGTTGGGCGCGATGGTCAGGCCGCTGCCGACGCCCGCCACGAGCAGCGGCAGCGCGGTCGCCAGCGCCACGTGCGGGCCGGGCACGAGCAGGGTGGCGGCCATGGTCGCCAGCAGTCCGGCGACCACCGTGACCAGCCCGGCGACGACCACGCGGCGGCCCGCGCGGTTCACCAGCCGGCCGCCGACCACCGCCGCCCCGGCCGAGCCGACCGCGAACGGGGTGATCGCCAGACCGGCGAGCAGCGGGCTGTAGTGCAGGCCCGCCTGCAGGTAGAGGGTGAAGATGAAGAAGATGCCGGTGAACCCGGCGAAGTACAGCAGCGCGATCGCCGTACCGAGACCGTAGGAGCGCAGCCTGAACAGCGACAGGTCCACCAGCGGCTCCCCGCGGTAGCGCCGCTCCCAGGCGACGAAGGCCGCCAGCAGCGCCAGCGACGCCGGGACCAGCAGCCACTTGCCCGCGCCCGGCCACTGGTGCTGCTGGATGAACGGCAGCAGCAGCACGGTCACGGCCACCCCGAGCAGCAGCACCCCGACGGGATCCATGCTCTCCCGGCGCCCGGTCCGCTCCGGCGGCGGCAGCAGCCGGCGCGCCAGCGGCACCAGGACCAGCCCGATCGGCACGTTCACCAGGAACACCAGCCGCCAGCCCTGGTCGGCGCCGAAGGCGGAGACCAGCGCGCCGCCGATGAGCGGCCCCGCCGCGGTCGAGACGCCGATGGTGGCGCCGAGCGCGCCGAACGCCCGGCCCCGCTCCGCGCCCCGGAACATCTGCTGGATGAGCCCCGACACCTGCGGGTTGATCATCCCGGCGGCCAGGCCCTGCAGCAGCCGGGACACGATCAGCACCGGCATGGTGGGGGCGAACCCGCACGCCGCGCTGGCGAGCGTGAACAGCGCCACCCCCCACATGAAGACCGTCCGCCGGCTGCGCGCGTCACCCAGCCGGCCCGCCGGCACCAGGAGCAGGCCGAAAGTAAGGGCGTAACCGGACAGGATCCACTGCAGGCCCGCCTCCGACGCGTGCAGGCCCTCCCGGATCGAGGGCAGGGCGACGTTGACGATGCTCACGTCGAGCCCGGCCATGAACGCGGCCGTCAGGCAGAC
Organism: Nonomuraea harbinensis; assembly: GCF_019396385.1. GTDB lineage: Bacteria > Actinomycetota > Actinomycetes > Streptosporangiales > Streptosporangiaceae > Nonomuraea > Nonomuraea ferruginea. Next base: position 18,737 of record NZ_JAHKRN010000076.1, read on the forward strand.
GGCCAGCGCGTGCTTGCGGGTGTCCGCCACGTGCTCCCCCGGTTCGGTCAGCAGCCCCGGAGCAGCGAGCGGGAGAGCGTCTCGTACACCCACGACTCCCACTCGGCCGGCGGCCAGCGCCGCTGTTCGGTCAGCAGCTGGTACGTCTCCGGGCTCACCAGCGCGTAGACCAGATCTCCTGCCCTTTCCGACGACATGCCATCCCTCAGGCCGCCGATCTCCGCCAGGTGGCGGGCGAGCGCCAGGTGGTCGGCGTGGCGCTGACGCTGGTTGGTCTCCCAGGTGACGGCCATCTCGGGGTCGGCGCCGGCGGCGTCGCGCAGGACGCGCATCAGCGGCGCCACGCGTTCGAAGATCACCCGGGCGTTGCCCACCCAGATCCGCAGCGACCCGGCGGGGTCGGGCTCCCCCGTGGCCTGGAGGGCCCACGGCCGCTCGATCAGCGGCACCGGCTCGTCGTCGCCCGCCGTCAGCACGTCGAGGCCCTCGGCGAGGACGCCGCGCTTGTTGCCGAAGTGGAAGTAGACCGTCTGGACGGCCACCCCGGCGCGGTCGGCGATCTGCTCCAGCGTCGTCGCGGCGTAGCCCTGGCCGACGAAGAGCCGCAACGCCTCCTCGACGATCCGGCGCCGGGTCGTTCTGCGCTGCTCCGCCCGCCGGCTCTTGACGCGGTCCACGAGCCTGAGCGTACTCTGGTGCCTCGATTCGCTAGAGCGGACTCTAGTCACGGTGTCGGACGCCCTGCTCGAGGGGGGCGGGGCGCTCGGCCCGGACCGGCGGGTTACGGTGAGTAGGTGACTCGTGACGCTCGGGGGCAGCTCTGGCTGGTGGCGGCCACGCTGGCGTGGGCGGTGCTCGCGATGCTGTCGCCGCCGCTGGTCTGGCTGGTGTTCCCGCTGTTCTTCGGCTTCCTGCACGTGCTGCCGCTGTGGGCGGCGACGCTGGGCGTGACCGTGCTGACCTGCGTGAGCGCCGCGGCGGCGAGCTGGCACGCCGGTGGTCCTTCGGCGCCGCTGGTGCTCGGGCCGGTGCTGCTGGCGGCCGCGGCCACGCTGCTGTGGACGCGCCGGTTCAGGGGGTCACGATCGCGAAGCCGGGCACAGGGGCGTCCAGCGCGGCGAACAGGCGCTTGAGCGCCCGCATGTCGCCCTCCCTCGACACCTCGCCGACGCCCCGCCCGGCGAGCAGTGCGACGAGCTGGGCCTGGGTGAGCCGCAGCGTCAGGTCGACAGGCCCTTCCGGCGGGTCCGCCTGCCGGATGAGCACGCCGTTGGACAGCACCGTGCGGTAGCGGCGGCCCAGGTCGGTCAGGTGCCAGTCGATGGCCAGGTTCTCGCTCCAGGCCTTCGGGCCGTCCACCCGGACGGCGAGCGCGTCCAGGACCTGCTCGGCGCCGAGCGCGGCGAGCGTGCCCGGCGCGACGGTCCCGCCGTCCGCGGCCGCGATCCCGTCCGTGAGCTCCAGCGCCCCCATCAGGTACGCGTTGCGCCAGGCGGGGTCGCGGGCCCCGTGACCGAGCCGGGTGTAGACCTCGGCCAGCAGGTCGCGGGCCCGCTTGTTGCCCTCGTCCGCGAAGACCGCGTGGTTGAGGAGCTGGGCGGCGAAGCGCAGGTCGCCCCCGGCGGCGTACCTCTCGGCCAGGGCCACCACGGCCGCGCCGCCGCCGAGGCACTCCACGTAGCGGATCGCGCTCTGCCGGGGCGGGTGCTCCCACAGGTGGGCCGGGTTGCCGTCGAACCAGCCCAGGTAGTGCTGGTAGACGGCCCTGATGACGCCGGCCGAGCCGGGCAGGGCGGCCAGGGCGGGCGGCAGTTGCAGGCACTCGGCGATCTCCTGGGGGGTCAGGCCCTTGTTCATCAGGCGCACGGTCTGGTCGTGCAGGTAGGAGTGCAGGTCGCGGTGCCGCTCCAGCAGGCGCGTGACCTCCTCGCCGCCCCGTACGGGCTCGTGGTGAGCGGCGAAGGCCACGTCGGCGCGGCCGGCGAAGAGCGTGATCGCCTCCGACAGACCGCGCGTCCACAGCCGGGGGTCGCACCCGCCCGGCGGGTCGCCGGCGTTCACCGCCAGGCCGAGCGCGCGCCGCTCGGGCAGCAGGAACGCCAGCGCCGCGCCGGGCACGAGCTGGAACAGGAACCGCACCCCGTCGAGCGTCTCCTCCTGGCCGGTCCGCTCGACCAGCGCCGTGGGCGGGACCAGGGAGACCGTGCCCGCCGACCGCGCCGGGCCGAGCCGCCCCTCGGGCCCTCCCGGCAGCGCCGGGCCGTAGGTGTAGGCGGCCCGGCGGTTCGCGGCGGGGGCCGCGTACAGGAACTCCTCGGCGGCGCGGTCCAGGAAGCCGGCGGGGGCGAGCACGGGCACGCCGCCGAGGGTGACGCCGCGGGAGCCGCCGAAGCGGTCGGCGCGGGAGTGCGAGTAGATCACCGCCGAGACCGGCCGGTCGCCGCGGTGCCCGCGGTACAGCCGCAGCGCGGCCGCGGCGCACTCGGCGGAGCGGAGCGGGTCCACGACGACCACGCCGGCGTCGCCCTCCACGAGGGTCATCGCCGCCCGGTCGAGCCCGCGTACCTGATAGACGCCCTCGGCCACCTCGTACAGGCCGCGCCGGGCGAGCAGCCCGGCCTGCGTCCACAGGCTGGGGTGCGCCGTGGCCGGGCAGCCGCCGACCACCCGTCCGTACGCGTCCGCGTCCCACACCACCTTGCCGTCGGCGTCCCTGACGACGGCGGAGGCGAGAGGGGCGACGAAACCCGCGCCCCTATCGTCGTCAGCCTCGTACGGAAGCTCGGCCATGCCTGAGAAATGCCCGGAAAGCAGGATGGGCACGGTCAACGTACGTACGAAACACCGTGAACCTCCCTTGGCTTGACTTATCGGGAAATAGTGGACGACCGAGAGCATGGGTAGGGTCTTGTCCGTGGAAGCCTGCGTATTCGATCTCGACGGCGTGCTGGTCGACTCCGAGCCGGTGTGGGAGGAGGTGCGCCGCGCCTTCGTCGCCGAGCACGGCGGCACCTGGCAGGACGACACCCAGTCGCGGCTCATGGGCATGAGCACCGCCGAGTGGGCCTCGTACCTGCACGAGCTCGGCGTGCGGCTGCCGCCGGACGAGATCGCCCGGCAGGTCGTCGACCGGATGGCCGAGCGCTACCGCGCCCACCTGCCGCTGATGAAGGGCGCGCCCGAGGCGGTGCGGCGGCTCGGCGACCACTTCACGCTCGGGCTGGCCAGCTCCTCGCCCCGGCGGCTCATCGACGTGGTGCTCGAGTCGAGCGACCTGCACGACTGCTTCGACGCCACCGTCTCCACCGAGGAGGTGGACCGAGGCAAGCCCGCCCCCGACGGCTACCTGAAGGTGGCCCGGCTCCTCGGCGTCGATCCCGACGAGTGCGTGGCGGTCGAGGACTCCAGCAACGGGCTGCGCTCGGCGGACGCGGCCGGCATGCGGGTCGTCGCCGTCCTGCACCCGCGCTACCCGCCCGCGCCGGACGCGCTGGTCCTGGCCTGGCGCATCGTCGAGCGTCTGGACGCGCTCACCCCCGAGCTGCTCGACGGGTGATCCGCTACTCTTTGGAAATCGTGCGAGACATCACGGTTTTCAGTGGCAGCGCCCATCCCGAGCTGGCCGAGGAGATCTGCTCCCACCTCGGCGTCCCCCTCCATCCTGTGCGCGTCTCGCGCTTCGCCAACGACGTCATCGCGGTCCAGCTCCAGGCCAACTGCCGCGAGCGCGACGTCTTCCTGATCCAGCCGCTGGTGCCGCCCACCCAGGAACACCTGGTGGAGCTGCTGCTCATGCTCGACGCCGCCCGGGGCGCCTCGGCGGCGCGCATCACCGTCGTGCTGCCTCACTACGCCTACGCCCGCTCCGACAAGAAGGACGCGCCGCGCATCTCGCTCGGCGCCCGCCTGGTGGCCGACCTGATGGTGGCGGCCGGGGCCGGCCGGGTGCTGACGATGACCCTCCACTCGCCGCAGGTCCACGGCTTCTTCAGCGTCCCCGTCGACCACCTGCACGCGCTGCGCGAGCTGGCGGCCCACTTCTCCCGCCACGACCTGTCCGACACCGTCGTGGTCTCCCCCGACCTGGGCAACGCCAAGGAGGCCGCCCACTTCGCCCGCCTGATCGGGGCCGATGTGGCGATGGGCGCCAAGCAGCGCTTCAGCGACGACCGCGTGGTGATCAGCTCGGTGATCGGCGACGTCGAGGGCAAGGAGGTGATCATCCTGGACGACGAGATCGCCAAGGGAAGCACCGTCATCGAGCTCCTCGACCGCCTCCGCGAGCGCGGCGTCCGCTCCGTCCGCGTCGCCTGCACCCACGGCCTGTTCTCCGACGGCGCGATCGAGCGGCTCAGCGCGCTGCCGGAGGTCAAGGAGATCGTCTGCACCAACACCGTCCCCCCGCCCAAGCCCGGCGACAAACTCACGGTCCTGTCCATCGCCCCGGCGCTGGCCGAGGCCATGCGCCGCATCCACTTCGGCGAGTCCGTCAGCGCCCTGTTCGGCACCCCGTGATCGACACCGGACTGGGCGCACACGACCCCCTCCGGCTCCGCCGCGGAGGAGCCGGCCGCCGAGCTCGGTGACGCGGTCGCCGTCGCCCCCGCCCTGCTCCTCGACGAGCCGGCCAGGAGGGAGCGGGCCGCGGCCGTGGTGAACATCAGCACCGACGCCGCCCGCGCCTTTCCCGGCCAGATCGGCTACGGCACGTCCAAGGCCGCCCTCGAAGCGCTCACCCGCGCGATCGTGCCGCTGGGGCGGGTCGGCGAGCCGGAGGACATCGCCGGCGCCGTCGTGTTCCTGGCCTCACGGCAGGCGCGGTGGATCACCGGCCAGGTCATCCAGGTCGCCGGAGGGCACGCGCTCTGACGGCGGTCAGGCGGAGATGCCGCCGTCGCTCTTCAGCAGCTGGCCGTTGATCCAGCCGCCCTGGGGAGAGCAGAGGAACCGCACCAGGTCGGCGGTGTCGCGCGGGGTGCCGAGCCGGCCCAGCGGGGTGTGCTCGGCGCAGGTGGCCTTCAGGTCGTCGGGCATCCACCCGGTGTCGATCGGGCCGGGGTTGATCACGTTCGCGGTTACGCCGAGGTGGGCCAGCTCGCGGGCGGCGGCGAGCGTGATGCGGTCCAGCGCGCCCTTGCTCGCCCCGTACGGGAGGTTGCCGACGACGTGGTCGCTGGTGAGCGCGACGATCCGGCCGGTGCCGTGGGCGCCGCGGAACCGGCGGCCGTACTCGCGGATCAGCAGCCAGGAGGCGCGGGCGTTGACGGCGAAGTGGCGGTCGAAGCTGGCCACGGTCGTGTCGAGCAGCCCGGAGTCGACGGACTCGCAGTGGCACATCACCAGCGCGGTGACGTTGCCCAGCCGGCTCTCCACCTCGTCGAACACCCGCGCCGGCGTCTCCGTCTCGACCAGGTCGGCCTCCACGGCCGCGACGGCCGCGCCCTCGCCCGCCAGCGCCTTGCGGATCGTCTCGGGGGCCCCGGCCTCGGCGCCCCACGCCATCCGCTCGTCGTACGGAGTCCAGTAGGTGAAGCCGACGTCCCACCCGGAGGCGGCCAGCCGGGTCGCGATCCCGGCCCCGATCCCCACAGTCCTGCCCACCCCGGTGATCAGCGCCACGGGCCGCGCACTCTGCTCGAAGCTCATCCGGCGATGGTCCCCGAGCGGGCGTGTCCGGGGCAATGCCTTTAACCGCTTGTCATCGAACCATGGAGAGGGAGAGTAGAGATCATGCACACCTCTACCGAGATCCTGCTCACCCGGTTCCTGTCGGAGGCCGGGGCCGCCGTGCCGCTGATGGCGGTGTGGGCGCACGGGTCACTGGCCAAGGGCGACTACCAGCCGGGGCGGAGCGATCTGGACCTGATCGCCGTGGTCCGGGAGCCGCTGGACGAGCGGCGGCGCGACGCTGTGGAGCGGCTGCACCGAGGGCTGGACGGGGCGCTGGCCGAACGGCTGCACTGCTCGTACATGACCGACGGGCAGCTGGCCGAACACGGACGGGAGCACGTGACGTGGGCGATGGGCGAGCTGTTCGAGCGGCCGGTCACCGCCGTGACCCGGCGGGAGCTGCTCACGGGGGCGCTGGAGCTGTACGGACCGGGGCCGGACGCGCTGATCCCGCCGGTGTCCGACGCGGAGCTGGCCGCGTTCGTCCAGGCCGATCTGCGGGACTTCTGGCTGGTGAAGACGCGGGGCCGGCGGCGGTGGCTGCTGGACGAGTGGGTGGACCTGGGCATGGTCACGGTGGCGCGGGCGGCCGTGACGCTGCGGGACGGGCGGTTGATCAGCAAGCGGGAGGCGCTCGACGTGCTCGGCGAGATGGGCGCGCCGCCGGTCGTGGTGGACGGGATCAGGGCCCGCAGGTACGGGACGGACGGGCCGGTGCTGAGCCGGTTCCGCAGGGCGAAGCTGGCCCGCCGGTTCATCAGGCAGGCGATCGTCAGAGTGCTCGGGTGAGGCGGCGCAGCGCGCCGGTGATCTGCTCCGGGCTGAGCGTCCGGCGCTGCTGGACGTAGACGTCGGGGGCCAGCGGGGCGAGCAGGACGTCGGCCAGCGCGTCGGGCCCGGGGGTGCCGGCGGCGGCGAGCAGGGAGCGTACGTGCGCGCGCCAGAAGCCGTACGCGCCGGTCTCGAACCGCGAGCGGCCCACCTCGCTGCCCAGCACCAGGTGGGCGTGGTCCTCCAGCAGGCCGACCATGGCGGCGTAGAAGGCGGCCAGCCGCTCGGCCGGCGGCGCGCCGGGACCCAGCGGCGGGTCGCCGCGCAGCAGTTTCTCCTGCAGGGCGCGCTCGTGCTCGTCGAGCAGGGCGACGGCGATGGCGGCGCGGTCGGGGTAGCGGCGGTAGAGGGTGCCGCGGCCCACGCCGGCCGCCTTGGCGATGTCCTCCATCGTCACCTCGTGCGGCGGCCTGCTCGCGAACAGCTTCGCGGCCGCGTCGAGGACGCGGGCCCGGTTGCGCGCGGCGTCGGCTCTCTCCATCAGCAGTCGGGGCGATGCTCCACCCCGTCCCCCTTCCGTACGAGCAGTCTCGCAGAGCCGGCTCCTTTGTAAGGCACCGGCCGTCTCCCGCCAATTACAGGTGTGGCGCGATTCCTGGCCCGCCGGGTCGACGACCCTCACCAGGTCGCCGATCTGGTGGCGGACGTGCTCCTGGCGGTGATGGAGTCCGCCCACACCTATCGGCCTGAGCGCGGCAGCGAGGTCGCGTGGCTGTACGGCGTGGCCCGCAACACGCTCTCCGCCGAACGGCGCCGGGCGTTGCGTGAGTCCCAGCTGACCGACCGGGTGAGCAGGCGAAGACCGCTGGACAGCGACGACATCAGCCGGGTGGAGAAGGTCACGGTCACGGAGGCCGCGGCCGCCCTGGGCATCCGGTCGGGGACCGCCATGGTGCGGCTGCACCGCGCGCGCCTCGCGGGGGCCGCCGCCTGTTCCTGGGGCTGGCGGTGACGGGGGCGGCGGCGGTCACGGCGCTCTCGGTGCCGCTGCTGACGGGCGCGCAGAGCGCGGCGTACGCGGTCACCGAGAAGTCCGACGGCACCGTCGGGGTGGAGATCCGCGAGTTCGAGGAGGCCGACCGGCTGGAGAGGGATCTGCGGGCGGCGGGCGTCAAGGCCGACGTCACCTACCTCGGCTCCGGCAAGCGGTGCGAGCGCGACCGGGGAGTGAGCAAGCTCCTGCCGGACGGGGCCGTCCACATGCGGAAGGGCGGGCTGGACATCGACCCGTGGCTCATCGACGCGAACCACACGCTGGTGCTGGAGTTCGCCGAGAGGGGCGGGGAGGACCCCGGAGTGGTGTGGACGCTCGCGACCATGATGATCCCCGGCGAGCCCGGCCCCTGCGTCGTCGTCGACGACCCGGACTGGGACGACCTGGGCGGCCCGGAGGGACAGCCTCCCGCGGGCAGCTGACCCCGGAACGACGCGGTCCCGGCCGCCGATACCGGGCCGGGACCGCGCGCCTTTCAGCCGGTGGCGTCCGCGTAGTAGCAGGCCGCCTGCGCCCCGGCCGAGGCGGGCAGGATCTCCAGCAGCTCACCCCTGCACCGGGCGTCCACGCCCGCCTCCGCGGCCTTGCCGGAGGCGAGCACCTGGCATCGGGCGTGGAAGCGGCAGCCGCCCGGGATCCTGGTCGGGTCCGGCGGCTCGCCGGTCAGCACCACCCGTTCGGGAGACTCGGGCAGCACCGACAGCAGGGCCTGCGTGTACGGGTGACGCGGCGCGGTCAGCACCTGCTCGACCGGCCCCGACTCGACGATCCGGCCGAGATACATGACCGCCACCCGGTCGGCGATGTTCCACGCCAGCCCCAGGTCGTGCGTGACAACCAGCGCCGACAGGCCCAGCTCGTCGCGGAGCCTGAGCATGAGCGCGAGGATCTCGCCGCGCACCGACGCGTCGAGCGAGGCCACCGGCTCGTCGGCGATCAGCACCTTCGGGTCCAGCGCCAGCGCCCCGGCGATGACCACGCGCTGCCGCTGCCCGCCGGACAGCTCGTGCGGGTAACGCAGCAGGAACCGCTCAGGCGGCCGCAGCCCGGCCCTGGCCAGCGCGTTGTTCACCACGTCCGCCTCGTCCGGCAGTCCGTGGATGCGCGGGCCCTCCGCCACCGCCTCGTAGACGGTCTGCCGGGGGTTCAGCGAGCCCATCGGGTCCTGGAGGACGAGCTGCACCTGCCTGCGGTAGTCCTTGAGCGCCCGGCTGGCGTACCGCAGCGGCTCTCCCCCGTACCGGACCGTGCCGGACGTGGGCTTCTCCAGGCCGAGCAGCGTGCGCGCGAGCGTGGTCTTGCCGCAGCCGGACTCGCCGACCAGCGCCACGATCTCGCCCTCGCCGACCGCGAGGTTCACGCCGTCGACCGCGCGGGCGCGGCGCCCGCGCGAGGCGAACTCCACGTGCAGGTCGCGGGCCTCCAGGAGGGTGCGGCGGGCCGTGGTGACCTCCTCGGCCGGGGCTTGCGTCTCTGTCATGCCTTCTCCTGTACGCGGTCCCGCCCATGGTCCCGCACGTGGACGCAGGCGGCGGCACGGCGGTCGCCGGCGGGCCACAGCTCGACGTCCAGCGTCGGGCACTCCTCCAGCGCGACCGGGCAGCGCGGGTGGAACGAGCAGCCCGTGGGCAGGTCCATCGGGTCGGGCGGGTCGCCGCCGAGTCCTTTGGGCGCCAGCCGCGACGCCGGGTCGCCGACCGTCGGGAACGCCGCCGCCAGCGCCTGGCTGTAGGGGTGCCGGGGGTCGTGGAACACCTCGCGCGACGGGCCCTGCTCGACCACGCGGCCCGCGTACATGACCGCGAGCCGGTCGCACACGTCGGCGAGCACCGACAGGTCGTGCGAGATCATGACCAGGGAGATGTCGTGCTCGGCGACCAGTTCCTTGATCAGCGTCAGCACCTGCGCCTGCACCATCACGTCGAGAGCCGTCGTGGGCTCGTCGGCGATGATGAGCCGGGGCGAGCAGGCGAGCGCCATCGCGATCATGACGCGCTGGCGCTGGCCGCCGGACAGCTCGTGCGGGTAGCTGCGGGCCCGCCAGGCGGGCAGGCCGACCTGTTCCAGCAGCTCGGCCACCCGCTTGCCGGCCTCGCCGGGCTTGGCCAGGTTGTGCACGAGCAGCGGCTCGGCGATCTGGTCGCCGATCCTGTGCACCGGGTTGAGTCCGTGCTGGGCCCCCTGGAACACGATCGACGCCTGGGCCCAGCGGACCGCGCGCAGGCGGCCCCACTTCATGGTGAGCACGTCCTCGCCGTCGAGCAGGATCCGGCCGGTGACGCGGGCGTCGCGCGGCAGCAGCCGCAGGAGCGCCATGGCCAGCGTCGACTTGCCGGACCCCGACTCGCCGGCGACCCCGAGGGCCGCCCCGCTGCCGAGCGTGAGCGACACGCCTCTCACCGCGGGCACCTCGCCCTCGGCGATGCGGTACGTGACCGAGACGTCGTCCAGTTCTAGCAGACTCATGCCCCTGCCTTCCGGAGTCGCGGGTTGAGCACGGTCTCCAGCGCCCGGCCGCAGAGCGTGAACGCCATGACGACCGCGAGGATGCACAGGCCGGGGATGAGGATGTACCACCAGGCTCCGTAGCTGGCCGCGTTCCAGTCGTAGGAGCCGCGGAGCATGGTGCCCCAGGAGGTCTTGTTCGCGGTCACGCCGAGGAAGGCCAGCGTCGACTCGGTGACAATGGCGCTGGCGACCTGGAGCGTGGTGCTGGCCAGCAGCAGCGGGGCGACGTTCGGCAGCACGTGGCGGGTGGTGATGTGCCAGTGGCCGCCGCCGAGCGCCTTGGAGCGCTCGATGTACGGCCGCGCCTCCACCGCCAGCGTCTGCGCCCTGATGAGGCGGGCGGTCGACGGCCAGGAGGTGACGCCGATCGCCATGATGATGGTGAACGTGCTGCCGCCCAGGATGGCCGCCAGGACGAGAGCGGTGACCAGCGAGGGCAGCACCAGGAACCAGTCGGTCACGCGCATGATGACGGCGCCGATCCAGCCGCGGAAGTGGCCGGCGGCGATGCCGAGCACGGTGCCGATGCCCACGGTGAGCAGCGCGGCCAGGAAGCCGATGAGCAGCGACGTGCGCGAGCCCCACCAGACCATGAGCAGGATCGAGCGCCCGGACTCGTCGGTGCCGAACGGGTAGTCCAGGCTCGGCGGGGACCATCGGGGCCCGGTGTTCTCGACCACGCTGGTGACGCCCTGGTCGATGAAGAGCGGCGCCACGACGGCCAGCGTCACGGCCACGACCAGGATGACCAGGCCGGCCAGGCCGCCGCGCTGTTTGCGGAAGTCCTCCCAGAACCGGCCGAGCGCCCGCTTCCTGCGGGTCCACGTGAAGGTGCTCATGCGGACCTCACCCTCGGGTCGAGGAGGTGGTAGACGATGTCGGCCAGTGTGTTCATCAGGATCACGGCGACCGTGATGAGCATGAACGTGCCCTGCATGAGCGTGAAGTCGGGCACCGAGATCGCGTCGTAGAACAGCTTGCCGAGCCCCGGCCAGCTGAAGACCGTCTCCGTGGTGACCGCGCCGCCGACGACGAAGCCGATGTTCATGAACACCAGCGTCACCGTGGGCAGCAGCGCGTTCGGCACGGCGTGCCTGCGCCGCAGGTCGTCGTCGCGCAGGCCCTTGGCCCGCGCGGTGTTGATGTAGTCCTGGCCCAGCTCGTCGAGCAGGGACGAGCGCATGACCAGCAGATACTGCGCGTACACCACCCCGACCATGGTCAGGCAGGGCAGCACCATGTGCCAGGCCACGTCCAGGACGTAACCGAAGCCGTCGGGCGCGTCGACGCTCTCGATGCCCCGGGTCGGGAAGATCTGGAGCCAGGCGGCGAACACCATCATCAGCAGCAGGCCGAGCCAGAACGTCGGCACCGACCACAGCACCAGCGAGGTGGCCGTGGAGAACCGGTCGAACCGGCCACCCGGCCGCCACCCGGCCCTGGTGCCCTGCCACAGGCCGAGGCTGACGGCGATGACCAGACCGACCCCGGTGAGCAGCAGCGTCGGCCCGAGGCGCTCGCCGATGAGGTCGAGGACCGGCCGCTTGTACTCGTAGGAGGTGCCGAGGTCCAGGCGGAGTGTCTTGCCGACGAAGTCGAGGAACTGCTCGGGCACCGGCTTGTCCAGGCCGAGCCGGCTCCGTTCCAGGTCGAGCTGCGCCGGGGTCATGTTGCGGCCCTGCGCGAGGTTCCGTACCGGATCTCCGGGGAGGAGCCGGAAGAGGAAGAACGTCGCGACGATCACCATGGCGATGCTCAGCAACGCCCCGCCGGCCTTGGTGAGCGCGTAGCGCAGCACGCCGCGGCGGGCGGGGCGGTCGTCCCCAGCGGGGCCCGCCGCCTGGGCGGCGGCGGGCTCTGCTGCTTCGAGCGGTG
>NZ_JAHKRN010000077.1 GCF_019396385.1 Nonomuraea harbinensis
GTCGACCACGTCGGCCTGGTGAAGAAGGACAACGGCGACGGCACGATCACCACGATCGAGGGCAACACCGGCAACGGCAAGGTCGAGGAGCGCATCCGGCCCGTGTCCCAGGTGACCGGCTACGGCTACCCCGAGTACAAGGCCGCCTGAGCACGTTCTCCGCACCCGTCATTCCTCCGGCGATCCGGTCAGGTCTTCCCTGACCGGATCGCCGTCGTCCGCGGCCCCGGTCAGGACCGCGTTTTGACCGGCCGATGGCCTGCCCGGCGACGACTCCGGGGGAGATCCAGGGGGTGGAAGCGCGTGCGACATGACGACGGTCCCCTACCAGCAGGACCCGGCCAAGACCAGACGGTCGCCGCTCAGCGGGCGGCGGCTGCAACTCCGCCACGGTGAGGGCGACAAGCGGCACCTGACCAGCCTGCAAGGACTGTCGGCGCTGTCGCTGGACGCCCTCAGCTCGGTCGCCTACGGGCCGGAGGCCGCGGCGCTCGTCCTGGCCGGGGCCGGGGCCGCCGCCGTGGCGCTGACCCTGCCGATCACGATCGCCATCGCGGTCCTGCTGCTGATCCTCGTGTTCTCCTACAGGCAGGTCATCGCCGCCCACCCCGACGGCGGCGGGTCGTACGGGGTCGCGAAGGCGGAGCTGGGCCGCCGGGCGGGCCTGCTGGCCGCCGCGGCCCTGGTGGTGGACTACGTGCTGACCATCGCGGTCAGCCTCGCCGCCGCGGCCGCGAACCTGGCCTCGGCGTTCCCCGTCCTGCGACCGTACCTGGTGGAGACCTGCCTGGCCGGGGTGCTGCTGCTGACGGTCATCAACCTGTTCGGGGTGTCCGACAGCGCGCGGTTCCTCATGCTGCCCATGAGCCTGTTCGTGGTGTCCGTCCTCGGCGTCGTGGCGGTCGGCCTGGCGCGGTCCGGGCCCGCCGCCACCGTGGGGACGACGGAGCAGATCGTCGCCACCGAGGCGCTGACCGTGATGCTCATCCTGCGGGCCTTCTCCTCCGGATGCTCCTCGCTGACCGGGATCGAGGCCATCGCCAACGGCGTGCCCATGTTCCGCAAGCCCCGCGTCAAGCGCGCCCAGCACACCGAACTGATGCTCGGCGTGCTGCTCGCCACCATGCTCATCGGCCTGGCCGTGCTCATCCGCAGGGACCACGTGGTGCCCCGCGAGGGCGTGACCATCCTGGCCCAGCTCGTGGCCGGCTCGTACGGGACCGGCTGGGCGTTCTACGGCACCAACATCGTGGTCGCGCTCGGCCTGGGACTGGCCGCCAACACCAGCTTCGGCGGTCTGCCGGTCCTGCTGAGTCTGCTGGCCAAGGACAGGCGGCTGCCCTCGCTGTTCGCGCTGCGCACCGAACGGCCCGTCTACCGGTACGGCGTCGCGGTGGCGGGGCTGCTGGCCGCCCTCCTGCTGATCGCGGTGGACGGCGACCCCCAGCGGCTCATCCCCATGTTCGCCATCGGCGTCTTCATCGGTTTCACCATGAGCCAGGGCGGCATGGTCAAGCACTGGCACCGGCTGCGCCCGCCCCGCTGGCGCCGCGACATGCTGCTCAACGGGACCGGGGCGGTGCTCACCTGCGTGGCGGCCCTCGTGCTGCTGGTGTCGAAGTTCACCGAGGGCGCCTGGGCGGTCGCCATCGTCATCCCCTTGCTCATCCTCCTGTTCGCCCGGATCGAGCGTTACTACGGAGAGGTGGCGGCCGAGCTGGAGATCGGCGCCGTGCCGGCCAGGCCCGCGCGGCCACCCGCCGCCGACCGTCCCGGCAAGAAGATCATCATTCCCGTCGGCGGGATCGACGCCGCGACCCAGCGGAGCGTGAGCGCCGCCATGGCCCTCGGCGGGGAGATCGTGCTCGTGTCGGTCTGCTTCACCGAGGAGTCGCGGCGCGCGCTGCACGAAGCCTGGGACCGGTGGGATCCCGGAGTCCCGCTGGAGGTCATCGTCAACCCAGCCCGCACGGTGATCCACCCGCTGCTGGACTACATCCGCCAGGTGGACGAGTCGGGGAGCTGGACCGTCGTCCTCATCCCCATCCTGGAACCCCGGCACTTCCGCTACCGGTTCCTGCACAACCAGCGCGGCCTCCTGCTGGCCGCCGCCCTGCGGGAGCGGTCGGACGTGGTCGTCTGCCTCCTCCCGTTCCACCTCCGCCCGTGAACGGGTTACCGGCCGGTTCACAGGGCACGGGAAGCGCATGGTCGTCACCACCGAATCCCGCCGCTGGGTCGCGCTGCCGGTCTTCCTGGTGGCCGTGGCCCTGGTCGCCGTCATCGGGTCGCTGGCCGCGTCCGGCGCCGGGGCCGAGTATCTGGCACTGGAGCGTCCCGCCTGGGCGCCGCCGCAGTGGCTGTTCGGGCCCGTCTGGACGGTGCTGTACATCATGATCGCCATGGCGGGCTGGCTCACCTGGACGGCGCGCGGCTGGTCGCGGGCGCTGACCGCGTACGCGGTGCAGCTCGTGCTCAACGCCGCGTGGACCCCGTTGTTCTTCGCCGCGGGCTGGTACGGCGTGGCCTTCGCCGAGCTGTGCCTGTTGTGGATCGCCATCGTGGCGACCATCGTGCTCATGTGGCCGGTCAAGCGGCCGGCGGCGCTGCTGATGGCGCCCTATCTGGTCTGGGTGACCTACGCCGGCGCGCTGAACCTGGCCATCTGGCAGCTCAACTGATCCCGGTCCTCGGGCCGTCAGACGAAGGCGCCGTGGCCGGTGATCGCCCGGCCGACGATCAGGCTGTTGATCTCGCGCGTCCCCTCGTACGAGTAGATGGCCTCGGAGTCGGCCACGAACCGGCCCATGCCGTAGTCGAGCACGATCCCGTTGCCCGCCATGATCTCCCGGCCCCAGCCGACCGCCTCCCGCATCCGGGCCGTGCAGTACGCCTTGGCCATGGCCGAGTGCTCGTCGCGGTAGACGCCCGCGTCCTGCAACTGCGCCAGCCGCACCACCATGCCGAGCGAGCTGGTGACGTTGCCCAGCATCCGCACCAGCAGGTCCTGGACGAGCTGGAACGCCGCGATCGGGCGGCCGAACTGCTCGCGCTCCCCGGCGTACTCCAGGGCCCGCTCGTAGGCGCCCATCATGCAGCCCACCGCCTGCCAGGCCACCCCGCCCCTGGTCTGCCGCAGGATCGTGGACGTGTCGCGGAAGCCGCGGGCCCCGGCCAGCCGGTTGGTCTCGGGGACGCGGCAACCGGTCAGCGTGATGTCCGCGTTCTGGACCGTACGGAGGGCGATCTTGTTCTCGATCCTGGTGGCTTCGAAGCCGGGCGTGCCCTTCTCCACCACGAAGCCCTTCACCTGGCCGTCGGCCTCGTCCTTCGCCCAGACCACGGTCAGGTCGGCGAAGGTGGCGTTGCCGATCCAGCGCTTGGCGCCGTCGAGCACCCACGTGTCGCCCTCGCGCCTGGCCGTGGTGCGCAGCCCGGCGGCCACGTCGGAGCCGCCCTCCGGCTCGGTCAGCGCGAACGCGCCGATCTGCTCCATCGCGGCCATCCGCGGCAGCCACCGCTCGCGCTGCTCCTCCGAGCCGAGCCCGGCGATGCTGCCCATGGCCAGGCCGCTGTGCACGCCGAAGAACGTCGCGATGGACGGATCCACCCGGTTCATCTCCAGCACGATGAAACCGGTCAGCAGGCTGCTGGCGCCCCGGTGCTGGAGCCCCGCCACGTCCAGCTTGGCCATCTCCGGCACCACGTGGTGCGGAAAGCTCGCCTTGGTCCAGGCCTCGTCCGCGATGGGCGCGATCTTCTCGGTCATGAAGTCGCGCACCCGCTGGACGATCTGCTTCTCCTCCTTGTCCAGCAGGTCGGCGTAGTCGTAGAAGTCGCCGTTCCGCACGCCGTCCCCTCTCACGCGCCCAGGTCCCTGGCCAGGGTGTCCAGACGGGCGGCGAGCGAGTCCAGGTCGTGGTCATCGGTCACGTGCCGCACCTCACGGCGGCGGGCGAGCACCAGGCCGCCCTGCCGGTCGGCCTGCTCCTCCGGCATGACGACGCATTCTCCTCGTACGAGAACGAGAGCGGCGTCCTGGTCTTGCGTGTCGACGAGCTTGCGTACGGCGGCGCGGTCGATGAGTCGCATACGCCGCCGACTGCCCCGCCAGTCCCTTTCGAAACGGTCTCGGTAGATAGTCCAGCTCCATGAAGAAAGAGCGCTTGGTGCTGTACCGTCTGGAAGGTCCGGCATGATCCTTCCAACGGAAAGTCACGATGAGCGACAGCGATGCCGCCGAGTCGGCCTGGTCCAGGGTCGACACCACCGTCCCGCACTCCGCGCGGGTCTGGGACTTCCTGTTGGGCGGGAAGGACCACTTCCCCGTCGACCGCGAGGCCGGGGAGACCCTGCTGAGGCTGTTCCCCGACTTCGCCATGGTCGCCAGGCTGCAGCGGGAGTTCCTGGTCCGCGCGATCCGCTACCTGGCGGGCGAGGCCGGGATCCGGCAGTTCCTCGACATCGGCACCGGCCTGCCCACCGCCGGCAACACGCACGAGATCGCGCAGGGCATCGCCCGCGAGTCGCGGGTCGTGTACGTGGACAACGACCCGATCGTGCTGGCGCACGCCCGCGCGCTGCTCACCAGCGCGCCCGAGGGCGCCACCGACTATCTCGACGCGGACGTCCGCGACCCCGAGGCGATCCTGGCCGGGGCCGCCGCGACGCTCGACTTCAGCCGGCCCGTCGCGGTCATGATGCTGAGCATCGCCGGGCAGGTGACCGACGACGAAGACCCGCGCGGCATCGTCGACCGCCTGCTTGAGCCGCTCGCCCCCGGCAGCTACCTGGCCCTGAGCGACGGCACCAACACCAACCCCGCCCTCGTGGAAGCGGTCACCGGCTACAACAAGAACGCCCGCAACTCCTACCAGCTGCGCTCCCCCGACGAGATCGCGCGCTTCTTCACCGGCCTCGAACTGGTGGAGCCCGGCGTGGTGCCGACACCGGAATGGCGCCCCGCGCCGGACCGCTGGGACGAGCCGCCCACCGTGGTGAGCGCCGTCTGCGGAGTCGCCCGCAAGCCCTGACGTCACCGGACGACCCCGTCGAGCTGGAGATCGCCTTCACCATGGGGAAGGCGTAGGGCCAACTTCTGGCGATTACTTCCACAAGTGTGGGACGCGCCGCCGACGGTTCCGCTCTCCGGCTTCCTACTGTCCTGCTGACCGGTCAGTCGGGAGGCAGGAGACGCCATGTCGGGCAGCGACGTCCGCGGACTCCTGCAGCCCTTCCTGCTCCTGCTCATCTGCGAGCGGCCGGGGCACGGATATGACCTGATCGAGCGGCTGGCGCGGCTGGGGGCGGCCGACGCGGAGCCCGGCCAGGTCTACCGCGTGCTGCGCTCGCTCGAACGCGCGGGTCATCTGGCCTCCGCCTGGGTCGCCTCCGAGGCGGGGCCGGCGCGCAGGCGGTACGAGCTGACCACCGGCGGCATGGCCGAGCTGGAGGCGTGGATGGGCCGGTTGGCCGACGTCCGCCGGTTGCTGGAGACCTGCCTGAGCAGGTGGACGCGGATCGCGCCGGAACCCGGCGGCTACGCGGTCCCGCGCGAGCAGGTGGCGGGACCGGAGAAGGAGGAGTGCCATGGGTGAGGACCCGGCGACGACCGCCGTGGCCGCCGCGTTCGAGCGGCGGACGGGACCGGCGGCCGCCATGGGGGAGGACGCGGACCGGATCGTCCGCGCCTGCCAGGAGATGGCGGAGCGGTTCCGGATGGGCGGCAAGCTGCTGGTCTTCGGCAACGGCGGTTCGGTGGCCGACGCCCAGCACGTCGCCGTCGAGTTCGCGCACCCGGTCATCGTGGGCAAGCCCGCGTTGCCGGCGATCTCGCTGACCACCGACATGGCCGTGGCCACGGGGATCGCGCTGACCGAGGGCCTGGACGGGATCTTCGCGGCGCAGCTGCGGCTGCTGGCGTCGCCGCGCGACATCGCGCTCGGCCTCTCCACCGACGCGGGGTCCGCGAACGTGCGCAGCGGTTTGGCGGCGGCGCGCGAGCTGGGGCTGCTGACCGTGGCGCTCACCGGGGGCGAGGCGGGCGCCGAGGCGGACCACGTGCTGGCCGTCCGCTCCGCCGACCCGCTGATCGTCAAGGAGGTGCACGTGACGATGTACCACGTGCTCTGGGAGCTGGTGCACGTCTTCTACGAGCTGGAGGCGGCCCGATGACGGAGCCGTGCCCCGACGGGGTCTGCGTGACCTGCTCCGACGTCGCCGTACCGGTGCGCGTCCTGCGGCTGCTGGAGGACGGGCTGGCCGTGGTGGAGACGGAGTCCGGGCCGGAGGAGGTCAGCGTGGCGCTGGTGGACGCGCGGCCCGGCGACATCGTGCTGGTGCACGCCAAGGAAGCCATCGCGGTCCGCCCGTACGGAGGAGAGACCCATGAGCACGGTCAGTGAGCCCGGCGGCATCGAGGCCCTCTACCCGTTCCTCGCCCCGGGACCGGTCGACCGGGAAGCGGTCCTCGCCGATCTGCGCGAGTCCACCCGGAGGAAGGCCGCGGAGATCGTCGAGCTGCGGCGGTCGCTGGTGGCCCTGCACGCGGAGCGTCTCGTGGCGTGCGCGCGGGAGATGGCGGCGGCGTTCGACGCGGGGGCGCGGCTGTTCGCCTTCGGCAACGGGGGCAGCAGCACGGACGCCCAGGCCGTCGTGCAACTGTTCGCCCACCCGCCGAGCCCGGCGCGGGCGGTCGCGGCGGTGCCGCTCGCCCAGGACGTCGCGCTGCTCACGGCGCTGTCGAACGACGTCGGGTACGAGCTGGTGTTCGCCCGGCAGCTGGCCGCGCTCGGACGGCCCGGTGACGTGGCCATGGGGCTGTCGACCAGCGGCGGCTCGGCCAACGTGCTCAACGCCATGGGGGAGGCGTCCCGGCGCGGCCTGCTCACTGTCGGGCTGGTCGGCTACGACGGCGGGCCGATGGCGCAGGACGGTCGCGTCGCGCACCTGTTCGTGGTCCCGTCGGTGTCGGTGCACCGCATCCAGGAGGCCCAGATCACGCTCTGCCACGTGCTGTGGGAGCTGGCCCAGCGGGCGCTGACCGGCGAGTTGTGATTCCGTGCCGGGTACGGGGGCGCGCCGGATCCGGGTGCGGGTCGAGGGGCTGGTGCAGGGGGTGGGGTTCCGGCCGTTCGTGTGCGGGCTGGCCGGGGCGCACGGGTTGTCGGGGTTCGTGGGGAACGACCCCGGAGGGGTGTTCATCGAGGCCGAGGGCGAACCGCCGATGCTGGACGCCTTCACGGCCGGGCTGACCGGCCAGGCGCCGCCCCTCGCCCTGGTCGAACGCGTCTCCGTCGAACCCGCCGAGCCCCGGGGGGAGACCGGCTTCCACATCGTCCCCAGCCGCCGGGCCGGCGTGACGATCGGGCTTCGTGATCTGGCGGGTGGTGAGTTCGCGCTGGTCTCGGCGGATGTGGGGACGTGTGACGCCTGTCTGGGGGAGGTGCGCGATCCGGCCGACCGCCGTCATGGTTACGCGTTCGCGAACTGCACGGACTGCGGGCCGCGGTTCACCATCGTCAGCGGCGTGCCGTACGACCGGTGTGCCACGACGATGGCCGACTTCGCGATGTGCGCCGCGTGCGCACGGGAGTATCGGGATCCGCTCGACCGGCGCTTCCACGCGCAGCCGGTCTGCTGCCCGGCGTGCGGGCCGGCGCTGCGGGCGCTCGGCGCGGACGGGGCGCCGGTTCCTGGGGATCCGGTCGAGGTGGCGGCGCGGTGGCTGGAAGAGGGGCGGGTCGTGGCGGTCAAGGGGCTCGGCGGCTACCACCTCGCCGTCCTGGCCGCGCACGGGCCGGCCGTGGCCGTGCTCCGGGCCCGCAAGCGGCGTGAGAGCAGGCCGTTCGCCGTGATGGCGCGGGACGCGGCGGCGGCCGGGGAGCTGGTGCTTCTGGAGCCCGCCGCTGAGCGGCTGCTCACCGGCGTGCGCAGGCCGATCGTGCTGGCTCCGCGACGGCCCGGCGCGCCGGTGGCCGACGGCGTGGCGCCCGGGGGCCGCGACCTCGGGGTGATGCTGCCGTACACGCCGCTGCACCACCTGCTCGCCGACCGGCTGGCCGCGTCGTACGTGCTGACCAGCGGCAACCTGTCGGACGAGCCCATCGCGCACCGCGACGAGGACGCGCTGCGGCGGCTGCGCGGCGTGGCCGACGGGTTCCTCGTGCACGACCGGCGGATCCAGGTGCCCGCCGACGACTCGCTGGTACGGGTCTTCCGAGGGCGGGAGCTGGTCGTACGGCGGTCCAGGGGGTACGCGCCGGCGCCCGTCGGCGTGCCCTGGCCCTTCCCCCGGCCGGTGCTGGCGTGCGGCGCCCAGCTGAAGAGCACCTTCTGCGTGGCCAGGGGCACCCGGGCCTTCCTGTCGCAGCACATCGGCGACCTGGAGAACTACGAGACCCTGCGCTCCTTCACCGAAGGCGTCGAGCATTTCTGCCGGCTCTTCGGGGTGCGCCCGGCGGTGGTGGCGCACGACCTGCACCCGGAGTACCTGTCGACCTCGTACGCGCTGGACCGGGAGGGCGTGGACCTGGTGGGGGTGCAGCACCATCACGCGCACATCGCCTCCTGCCTCGCCGAGCACGGCCACGCCGGTCCCGTCATCGGGGTGGCGTTCGACGGGCTCGGGCTGGGCGACGACGGCACGCTGTGGGGTGGTGAGCTGCTCGTCGCCGACCTGGTCTCCTACCGGCGGGCGGGGCACCTGGAGCCGGTGCCGATGCCGGGCGGCGCGGCGGCGGTCCGGCAGCCGTGGCGGATGGCGGCGGCCTGGCTCGACCGGGTCTGCGGTGACGCGTCGCCCGCCCTGCCGGTGGTCGCCAGGCATCGCGAGCAGTGGCCGGTGATCGTCGCGATGGCGCGGGCCGGGACGAACGCGCCGCCCACGTCCAGCGCGGGACGGCTCTTCGACGCGGTCGCGGCCCTCGCGGGCGTGCGCGACACGATCAGCTACGAGGGCCAGGCGGCGGCCGAACTGGAAGCCCGGGTGGACCCGGCCGAGCGAGGCGCGTACCCGGCGGGGCTGGTCGAGGGGGAGCGGGTGGTGATCGCTGGGGGGGACCTGGTCAGGGGGGTGGTCGAGGACGTCATGGACGGGGTGGACGTGGGACGGGTGGCGGCGCGGTTCCATCGGGGGCTGGCCGTGGCGGTCGTCCGGGCGGTGTGCGCGGTGGGTGAACGGGCGGGGCTGCGGACGGTGGCGCTGTCCGGCGGGGTCTTCCAGAACACCGTCCTGCTGGAGGCGGTGGTGTCCGGGCTGGAGCGGGAGCGGTTCGAGGTGCTGGTGCACTCACGCGTGCCGCCGGGCGACGGCGGGATCGCGCTGGGCCAGGCGGTCGTCGCCGCCGCGCACGACCGCCTGAGCCGGTAGGGGGCCGATCCTGGGTCGTTGGAGTGCTGACCGATTCTGTCCTAATATCCGGAGGTACGGCGGTGCTCTCCCGCCGAACCTCCAGAGCGGGTCCCCACGCGGCCCGCCGATCGCGGAGGCAAAGGGGACGCCACGAGCCTCGGGAGCCGCGCTCCGAACGGTCGACGCTCCATCACGGCCGCCACGGGCCGCGGGCGTGGGCCGGGTCCTGGCGACGGCCGTGGGAAGAGCCGGACATGACCAGCAAGAAGCAGCTCAAGGCCCGCATCCGGGCCCGCATGGCCAAGACGGGGGAGAGCTACACCACCGCCCGCGCCCATGTCGCGGGCAGCGCCGAGACCGCCTCCGACGGCGGCTGGCGCTTCGCCGGCGGGCGGCACCCGTCCAGCGCGGCGATCACCTCCGTCCTGGTCAACCAGGGCGTGGCCGTCAGCGAGCCGCTCGTGTTCCTGGCGGGTGGCGGGATCGGCGCCGGCTACATCCTGTGGGAGTTCAAGCACGACCAGTCCCGCCACGTGGTCCTCGCCTTCCGCAACCAGTGGCAGTACCACGACCGCTGGATGGCCAAGACGCTCACCCGGCTGGGCGTCCCGTACGAGGAGCACCGCACGTCCGGCCTCCGCGCCGCGAGCGTCCGGCTGACCGCCGAGCTGGACGCGGGACGGCCGTGCGTGGTCCTGCCCGACCGCTACCACACGGGCTACTGGCAGGTGCCCGCCTTCCTGGAGGGGCACGGCGGGCATCCGGTGGTCGCCTACCGGTACGACGCGGACGGGGTCTACCTGGACGATCGCGGGCAGGCGCCGATCCGCGTCCCGCGTGAGCGGTTCGACGCGGCGCGGGCGCGGGTGGGGTCGTACAAGAACGTCATGCACGTGCTGGGCGAGGCGAAGCTGACCGAGGCGGCGCTGGCCGAGGCCGCCCAGGAAGGGCTGCGCGACTGTGTCACGCACCTGTCGGCCACCTCGGACTCCTTCTCGCTGCCCGCCTGGCGCAAATGGGCCAGGCTGCTGGTCGACACCCGCAACGCCAAGGCGTGGCCGAAGGTGTTCGCCGACCGGCGCGCCCTGGCCGACGCCCTGCTGTCGATCTGGGAGGGGGCCGAGCCCTCGCCCAGCGCCTCTGACGGCGCGAGCGCGGTGACCCGCCCGTACGGACAATTGTCCTGTCCGTACGGGACGTGCGGTGTCGTGAAGGTCAGCAGATGCGCGGGAGCGGGTCGCCGACCAGCAGGTCCACGATCCTGGTGCCGCCGGAGGCGGTCTTGAGCAGCACCATCCCCGGCGGTCCCGCCTCGACCGTGCCCACCACGGCGGCGCCCTCGCTCACCGGATGCCGCCGCAGCGCCCGGACCGCGGCCGCCGCGTGGTCCCCGTCGACCACGGCCACGAACCTGCCCTCGCAGGCCACGTACAGCGGGTCCAGGCCGAGCAGCTCGCAGGCCCCGCTCACGACCGGCCGCACCGGGATCGCCCGCTCGTCGGCCGTCACCGCCAGCCCCGCGCCGACGGCGATCTCGTTCAGGATCGTCGCGACCCCGCCCCTGGTGGCGTCGCGCATCATCCGCACCGGGACCGCGTCGAGAAGGGCGGCGACGGCCTCGTGCACGGGCGCGGTGTCGGAGGTCAGGTCCGCCTCGATGTCCAGCTCGCCACGGGCGATCATGACGGTGACGCCGTGCTCGCCTACCGGGCCGGACACGATCACCGCGTCCCCGGGCCGCACCTGGGACTCGCCCAGCGTGACCGGCCGTTCCAGCGCGCCGATCCCGGACGTGGTCACGTAGCAGCCGTCGGCCTTGCCGCGCTGGACCACCTTGGTGTCGCCGGTCACCACCCGCACGCCGGCCCGCTCGGCGGCGGCCGCCATCGAGGCGGTGATCCGGCGCAGGTCGGCGACGGGGAACCCCTCCTCCAGGACGAACCCCGCCGACAGGTACATCGGCCGCGCCCCGCAGACCGCCAGGTCGTTGACCGTCCCGTTCACGGCCAGGTCGCCGATGTCGCCGCCCGGGAAGAACAGCGGCGAGACCACGTACGCGTCGGTCGTGAAGACCAGCCGGCCGGTGCCGAGGTCGAGCGTGGCGCCGTCGTCGAGCCGCTGGAGCGCGGGGTTGGCGAAGGCGTCGACGAAGACGGCCTGGATCAGCGTGCGGGACGCCTTGCCGCCCGCGCCGTGCGCCATGGTCACCCGCTCCTCGGTGACCTTCGGCTTGCGGCGGCGGGCGCGTTCGATGCGTTCCAGCACCTGTTCCTCGCGGGACAGCGGCTCCTGCCCGACCGCGGCCTCCGCCAGCGCCCGCTCAGCCCATTCCGCAGTGTTCATGGCCTCACTTCG
Source organism: Nonomuraea harbinensis (assembly GCF_019396385.1). GTDB lineage: Bacteria > Actinomycetota > Actinomycetes > Streptosporangiales > Streptosporangiaceae > Nonomuraea > Nonomuraea ferruginea. The sequence goes on from NZ_JAHKRN010000077.1 coordinate 11,708, forward strand.
TGAGGCTGCTCGGTCGCTCAAACCCGTCGCCTTCCCTCGTCGCTCTGGTCGCTGCGCTCCCGCCGCTCCTCAGTCCAGGCGACGGCGCGACCTCGCGGCGCCGGGTGAAGCGGCCGAAGTTGTAGTAGGCCGCGCAGGCGCCCTCCGAGGAGACCATGCAGGTGCCGATGGGCGTCTCGGGCGTGCAGGCGGTGCCGAAGACCTTGCACTCCCACGGCTTCAGCACGCCTTTCAGCACCTCGCCGCACTGGCACGCCTTCGGGTCGGCCACCCGGACCCCCGGCACCGGGAAGCGCCGCTCGGCGTCGTAGGCCGCGTACGACTCCCCCATCCGCAGCGCCGAGTTGGCGATGAACCCCAGCCCGCGCCACTCGAAGTGCGGCCGGAGCTCCATCACCCGCGAGATCGCGGACAGCGCCCTGGGGTTGCCGTCCCACGGCACCACCCGGGTGTACTGGTTCTCCACCTCGGCCCGGCCCTCGGCGAGCTGCCGCAGCAGCATGTGGACCGACTGCAGGACGTCCAGCGGCTCGAACCCGGCGCACACCAGCGGCTTGCCGTAGTCGCCGGCGATGAAGGAGTAGGGCCGGCAGCCGATGACGGTGGAGACGTGACCGGGCCCGATGAAGCCGTCGAGCCGCATGTCGGGCGAGTCCAGGATCGCCTTGATCGCCGGGAGGATCGTCACGTGGTTGCAGAAGACCGCGAAGTTCCCGATGCCCTCGGCCTCGGCCCGCAGCACGGTCATCGCCGTCGACGGCGCGGTGGTCTCGAACCCGATGGCCATGAAGACGACCGTGCGGTCGGGGTTCTGCCGGGCGATCTTGAGCGCGTCCAGCGGCGAGTACACCATGCGGATGTCCGCCCCCGCGGCCTTGGCGTCGAGGAACGACCCGCGGCCCCCGGGCACCCGCATCATGTCGCCGAAGGACGTCATGATGACGCCCGGCTCGTGGGCGATGGCGATGGCGTCGTCGATGCGGCCCATCGGGATGACGCAGACCGGGCAGCCGGGGCCGTGCACCAGCGAGACCGTCTCCGGCAGGTGGTCCTCCAGCCCGTGCTTGTAGATCGTGTGCGTGTGGCCGCCGCACACCTCCATGAACGTGTAGTGCCGGCCGGGCTCGCACAGGTCCCGGATCCGTGCCGCGAGCTGCCGGGCCTGGCCCGCGTCGCGGTACTCATCGACGAACCGCAATGCCCTGCCTTTCAGGTGATGTCCGATTCGGCGAGCGCTTCGAGCTCGTCGGTGTACGCCTGTCCCAGACCGCGCAGGAGCGCGAGCGTGGCAGCCGCCTCCTGCTCGTCGATCTTGGACATGGCGAAGCCGACGTGCACGAGCACCCAGTCGCCTGGACGGATCCCGTCCTGGCTGACCAGTCCGACGTTGATGGCCCGCCGGACGCCCGCGACCTCGACCTTGGCGAGTTCGGGCTGTCCGGGGATGAGTTCGACGATCTCGCCGGGGATGCCCAGGCACATCGGCCGCCCCGCTCCTTTCCGTTCACATTCTCGTCATCTTGATGTAGCGCTTCATGGCGGGCAGTTCCCGCCAGAACATGGCGATGACCGCGGCCCCGGTGAACAGGGCCAGCAGTTTGCCTGAAAGCCGCATGTCGGCTTACACCTCCTCTCGATCTAGCTCGGTGACAGGTTCGGCATGATCGGCATGATCGGGTTCTCCTTGCCGGGCCGCACTCCCGTGGAGCGGCGCGCGTCCGCCGTGTCGTCCTCGTTGTGGCCCACCTGGTGCTTGTGCGAGCCCTTCTGGTTGCCCTGCCGTACGCCCTTGATGTGCGACGGCGTGTCGGGCGCCACGTCGGGCTTGCCCACGCGGATCTGTGCCATGTCGTCCTCCTTCTCATCTGCCGAGTTCGGCGAAGAAAGCTGCGATCCGATCCCAGAGCCGCTGCCCGCCGGACATGCCCGTCCATTCCTGGCGGACCAGGGCGACGAGCCGGTGACAGTCGTCGATGGGTACGAGCCAGCGCTCGTCCATGCCGCGCACGATCGCGACCAGGAAGGCCTCCACCGACGTCCGCATCGACTCCAGCTCCCCGTACCGGCCGACGAGCCGTTCCCACGCGGCGGTGTCCACCTCCCAGCGGGTGGCGCCCACCGGGCTCGGATAGTTGGCCAGGACCGTGCCGTCGGCCCGGCGTACGAAGAACGCCAGGCCCACCGGCACGCCCAGCTCGGACGGCGGCGGGCCGGTGAGGCGGATCCGCCGGTTCGGCACCAGCCGGAAGCGCCCGAGGCCGCCCTCGCCGCCCTCGCCCCGCTCGAACAGCAGCGCGCAGGCGCGGCAGGCGCACAGCACCTGCTCCTTCCGCTCCTCCAGCAGGTGGGCGTGCTCGCCCTGCAGGGGCTCGCCGCACAGCTCGCACGGCTCGGCGGCCCGCCGCCGCCGGGCGACCGGCCGGTTGACGACCCGGCCGAGCGCGCCGCCGGTCACGCTGTGCGTCACGGGGCCGCCCTCGACGTGGCGGGCCGCCGCGCCAGCGTGTCGAGCGGGATGAACGCCGCGCCGGGATCGCTCGCGGCCGGCTTGCCCGTGGGCACCCCGTGCAGCGCGAACAGGTGCGCCAGCAGGACGTCCCCCGCCGCCGCCGGGCCGAACCCGGGGTACGCGGCGGCGCGGTCCATGACGCGGGCCAGCGCCTCCCCGTACACCTCGGCGAGTGTGGCGACCGCGTCGAGCGCCAGCTCCGCCGTCGGCCCCGAGGTGGTCTCCAGCTCGTTCAGTATCTCTTCCAGCAGCTCCAGGCGCCCGGCGACGGCGCGCTCGTCCAGCCGCGGCCGGTCAGTCATGGCCGCCCCCGAACATGGGCGAGTGCATCTTTCGCAGCGTGCGGCCCTTGCCGAGATACATGTGCACGCCGCAGGGCAGGCACGGGTCGAAGCTGCGGACCGCGCGCATGATGTCGACACCCTTGAAGTTCTCGGGCCCGTTCTCCTCGAAGATGGGCATGTCCTGCACGGCGTCCTCGTACGGTCCCGGCGTGCCGAAGCGGTCGCGCGGGCTGCCGTTCCACGGGGTGGGCGGGTACGGGTGATAGTTGGCGATCTTGCCCTTCTCGATGACGAGATGGTGCGACAGCACGCCGCGCACGGCCTCGTGGAAGCCGACGCCGATCGCCTGCTCCGGCACGTCGAAGTCCTGGAACACCTTGGTGTCGCCGCCGCGCACGCGGTCCAGCGCCCGCTCGATGAAGTACACCGCCATAGCGGCCGCGTAGGCCACGAAGTACACCCGGGCCCGGTTGCGCTCAAGGGCGTTGGACCACTGCGGGATCCGCCACTCCAGCGTCGTCTCCGGCAGCGAGTTGCCCTTCGGCAGGTGGATCTGCACGCTTGAGCCGGTCGACTTCACGTACGGGGTGTCCACCAGGCCGGCCAGCGCGGTGGTGTAGAGGCGTGCGAACGCGCCGCCGCCGGTGTCCAGCGGCAGGTGCTCGCCGGTGCGCGGGTCCAGCCAGCGCGGGCTCATCACCCAGCTGTAGTTGCCCTCGAAGTCCCGCTTCTGCGGGGCGGGCAGCGTGGTCTGGTTCCACGGGTGACGCATGTCCACCGGGTTGCCGAGCGGGTCGTGGGTGACGAACGGCTTCTCGTTCACCCAGTCGTCGTAGTAGGAGCTGCCGAGCAGGATGCGGATGCCGAGGTTGATGTCGACCAGGTTGGTGGTGATCAGCTCACCGTCGACGACGATGCCGGGGGTGACGTACATCGCCTTGCCCCACTCGTTCATCGTCTCGTAGCGGTAGTCCACGACCTCGGGGTCTTGGAACGCGCCCCAGCAACCCAGCAGCACCCGGCGACGGCCGACCTCCTCGTAGCCGGGCAGCGCCTCGTAGAAGAAGTCGAAAACGTCGTCGTTGAGCGCGACGGCCTTCTTGACGAAGTCGATGACGCTCATCAGCCGCGACAGGTAGTCGGTGAAGACCGTCGGCGACGGCATCGTGCCGACGCCGCCGGGATACACCGTCGACGGGTGCACGTGCCTGCCCTCCATCAGGCAGAACATCTCCCGGGTGACGCGGCTGACGACCAGCGCCTCCTTGTAGATGTCGCCCTCGAACGGGTTGAACGCCCGCATGATGTCGGCGATCGTGCGCTTGCCGTGGATGGCGGCGTTCGGCGCGTCGGTGGTCTCGGCCCGGCTCAGCACGCTCGGGTTGGTGCCTTTGACCATCGCCTCGCAGAAGTCGACGAACACCAGGTTGTCCTGGAAGAGCGTGTGGTCGAACATGTACTCGGCGGCCTCGCCGAGATTCATGATCCACTCGGCGAGTTTCGGGGTCTTGATCCCGTACGCCATGTTCTGCGCGTAGACCGAGCACGTCGTGTGGTTGTCGCCGCAGATGCCGCAGATGCGGCTGGTGATGAAGCCGGCGTCGCGCGGATCCTTGCCCTTCATGAACACGGAGTAGCCGCGGAACAGCGAGGACGTGCTGTGGCACTCCACCACGCGCTGGTTCTCAAAGTCGATCTTGGTGTAGATGCCGAGGTTGCCGATGATGCGGGTGATCGGGTCCCACGACATCTCGACGAGCTGGCCCGGCTTGGGCGTGACTCTTTCCTGCTGTTCGATGGCCATCCGCCGTACTCCCTCTCTCTTTTCGCGTGTCGGCGGTCTCTACGGACGCCAGCGCGGGTCGTAGCCGCTGGTCAGCGCCTCGCGGTTGTGCCGCCACCGGGGTTCCCTGTTGGCGGTGTGGTTGGTGATGCCGCGCATCCGGCGGATGAACGCGCCGTACGGCTTGATCAGCGTCGAGGACAGGTTGCCGCCGGGCGGCATGTCCATGAAGGGCATGAACTTGTCCGGGAAGCCGGGCATGGTGCAGGCGATGCAGATGCCGCCCACGTTCGGGCAGCCGCCGATCCCGGCCATCCACCCGCGCTTGGGCACGTTGCAGTTCACGACCGGGCCCCAGCAGCCCACCTTCACCTGGCACTTCGGGGAGTTGTAGTCGTGGGCGAAGTCGCCCTGCTCGTAGTACGCGCCCCGGTCGCAGCCCTCGTGGACCGTCTTGCCGAACAGCCACTGAGGCCGCAGCATCTCGTCCAGCGGAGGCGGCGGCGCGCTGCCGGCCGCGTGGTAGAGCACCCAGGTCAGGGTCTCCATGAAGTTGTCCGGCTGGACGGGGCAGCCCGGCACGTTGACGATCGGCAGCCCGCCGGTCGACCGGAAGTCCCAGCCGAGGTAGTCGGCCAGGCCCATGCAGCCGGTCGGGTTGCCCGCCATCGCGTGGATGCCGCCGTAGGTCGCGCAGGTGCCGATGGCGACGACCGCCCAGGCCCTGGGGGCCAGCCGGTCGATCCAGGTGTTCACGGTCATCGGGTCGCCGGTCGCCGGGTCGTTGCCCAGCGACGTCCAGTAGCCGTCGCCGTTGATGTTCTCGTTGGGGACCGAGCCCTCGATGACGAGCATGAACGGCTCCAGCTCGCCGCGGGCGGCGGCCCGGAACGGGGCCAGGTAGTCCTCGCCGCCGAGGCTGGGCGAGAGCACCTTGTTGTGCAGGTGGACCTTGGGCAGGCCGGGGATGACGCCGCCGACCACGTCCTCGATCGCGGGCTGGGTCGCGGCGGTGATCGAGACGGTGTCGCCGTCGCAGCTCATGCCCTCGGATATCCACAGGATGTGCATCTCGTCGTACCCGGCGGCCTGGCCGCTCCGTTCATGTGTCTGCGTCATCACGGCACCTCGCTGGTGAGCACGTCCGACTGGTAGGTGATCGACTCGACGACGACCCCGGTGTCGCCGACGACCTCGACGTCGACGCCGCCGCAGCGCGGGCAGGCGACGAGCGCGAGCGCGCCGGCCGCGGGCGTCCTGGCGCCGCAGTCGTGGCAGCTCATCGTCGGCGGCGCGGCGACCAGTTCAAGCTGCGCGTCCTCGGCGGCGGTCCCGGCAGCGGCCACCCGGAAGCCCTGGTCGACGACCGCCGGGTCCACCGCGTGCCCGGTGACGGCGGCACGGACGCGTACCGCGGCCACCCGCCGTCCCTCGGCGCGGCGCAGAACCGCCCGGACGATCTCGTCGCACATCCCTGTCTCATGCATCAGCGCGTTCCTTGTCTTGTCGGGTCGCCTCTTGTCGGGCGGCCTCGTCGCGGGCCAGCGCCGTCACCGCGGCGACCGCGCCGTCCACGGCTGCGGCGACGGGCTCGGACAGGCCCATCACCTCGTCGATCACCTGCGGCCGGCAGCCCACCAGGAGCACCCGGCCGACGCCGCCGCCCAGCTTGCGGAGCAGGTCGAGAACGGCCTGCGGGTGCATGCCGTGCCCGTCCACGGGCGGCGGGGCGTCCGGGGCCGGGTCGTCGTCGATCTCCAGGACGGCCACGGTGCCCGGCGGGCCCTCGACCTCGACCGCGTCCACCATGATCAGCGTGTCGTACGTGCCGCCCAGCAGTTCGTAGGCCAGGTGGACGCCGCGGATGCCGTAGTCGGCCACCACCACGGAGCCGGGCAGGGCCGCCGGGTCCATCCGCCTGACCACCTCGACGCCGAAGCCGTCGTCGCCGAGGAACACGTTGCCGATCCCGGCCACCAGCACCCGCTTCATCCCGGCACCCCCTGGTCCAGCGGCTCGGTCTCGTCGGGGGCGAAGTAGCGGTACCGCCCGTACCACTGGTTCAGCTCGGCCGCCGGGTCGTCCTCCAGGGTCACGGCGAAGTGGCGGCTGCCGTCCACGTCGAGCAGCACCGCCTCCACCAGGGCCGTCCTGCCGTCGAGGAACATGTCCTGCGGGTCGGTGCCGCGCAACCGGGGTCGCAGCCGCACCCTGCTGCCCTTGCGCACCGGGACCCCGCCCACCTCGACGCAGTCCGTCTCCGGCCGCACCGAGGCATCCGCCTCCGGATCCCACCAGGGCACCTGCGACTCCACCCCGGTTCCCTCGGGACGCGGGTCGCGGGTGGTGCCGTGCAGGCGGGCCAGGTCGTCCGGGGTCATCGACTCGACGCGGTCCAGGATGGCGGCGGCGCGCGGGTCGGTGGCGCGTGCCTCCTGTTTCTCGGCGTCGGTGAGCGTCAGCGTGCGCAGCGACAGGATCTCGTCGATCTCCGCCGCGTCGTGCAGGTCCCCGGGGCTCTCCGGCGCGACCCGCGGGTTGTCGTACAGCAGGATCGGCGACGACAGCATCACCTGGTCGCCGCTCAGCACCGGGTACGTGTGCGCGTTCGCGCAGTCGCGGGCCGCGGCCTCCGCCCAGGCCGGGGGTTCCAGCAGCGAGACGAACCGGCCGCCGGGCACGGCGAGAAGCGTGTGGCAGGCGATCAGCGCGTGCCGGAGCGCCTCGTCCCTGGACGCCTCCGGCGACGGCTCCCGGCCGACGTTCTCAACCCGTACACACAACTTCAACAGCGGCACGGGCGTGTGGAGGTCCGGGGGCGCGCAGGCGGTCAGGGACATGGTGGCGCGCGCGAGCAGGGGCCACTCGCGCCACCGCGTCCGCCCGGCCGAGCCGGGCAGCGGGGTGATCGTCTCGAAGCCGGGCACCCGCAGGTCGAGCCGCTTCGGCCCGGACAGCAGGTCCGCGACGGACGCCGTGAGGTCGAACTCGCGGGGGACGGCCTCGTCGAAGGTCAGCGCGTCGCCGACCCGGTCGGCGGCGCGGTGGCCGCCGTCCGGCAGCAGTTCCTCCGGGGTACGGCGGCGCAGGTGCAGGAAGCGGAGCCGGCAGTGCACCAGGGCGTCGGCGGGCCCGGTGAGCAGGCACTCGGTCCGCTGCCACCACGACTCGGCGGAGCCCGCCACCCCGCCGCCGTCCAGCCCGTGCGCCCTGGCCCACGGCTCCGGCAGCAGCACGCCGAACTGCCACCGGACCCGGTTCTTCGGAGAGGAACGGCGATAGGGGTACAGCAGGTAGCCCTCGTACAGGACGGAGTCCGCGACCGCCAGCGCCGCCCGGAAACCGGGCGCGGCGTCGATGCCGTTCGCGTCCACGGCGGGTAGCCCCTTCCTGTCCTGGTCATACGTGACTCTTCTGGTATTGCCACGCCGTCTCAGGACAAGTAGGTGGATCGCTCCCCTAGGTGCCGTCCTCACTTAGCGGTTCTTGATGATTCATCCGAGGGGAAATCGGACTTTCTCCGACGTAAGCCCGCTTCGTCTCAACAGGATTTGCCCGCCGCTTTGCCGCCCAGGCGGGCGGCAAGGAACTCCCAATCGACTAATTCGCTGCCAAAACGGCACTTATCGGTAAAGATCGTCAAATGACGCTTGAGGTGCCTCACGGGGGCGGCATGACGTTCAGCGTTCTCGGGCCCGTACGGGTGCGCGGCGGCGGCGCGGTGAGCGCCCTCGGCCGGTCACAGCGCCGCGGCCTGCTCGGCTTCCTGCTGCTCAACGCGAACAAGGTCGTCACCATGGAGACGGTGATCGACGCGCTGTGGGGCGGCGCGCCACCGCCTTCGGCCCGTGCCCAGATCTACTCGGGGATCCACGCCATCCGCCGCGAGTTACGCGCCCTCGGCCTCGACGAGGTGGCCTCCTCCCGGGGCGGCTACACGTTGCGGGCCGACGCCGCGACCCTGGATCTCGCCCTGTTCGAGGGGTACGTCCGGCAGGCCGGGGCGGGGCAGCCGCCCGAGCAGGCGGTCCGGTCGCTGCGCCGGGGACTGGCGCTCTGGAACGGCCCGGCGCTGAGCGACGCGTCCGGAGCCTATGTCGAGGCGGTCCGGGTCCATCTGGAGGAGACACGGCTCGGCTGCGTGGAGACGCTGATCGACGCCGAGCTCGCGCTCGGACGGCACGACCACGCGATCGGCGAGTTGCGGCGGCTGGTGGCGGAGCACCCGCTGCGGGAACGGCTGCACGCGCAGCTCATGCTCGCGCTCTACCGCGGTGGCCGCCGGATCGAGGCCCTCGACCTCTCCCGCGACCTGCGCCGCAGGCTGGTGGAGGAACACGGGCTCGACCCGGGCCAGGCGGTGATCGAGCTGGAGCAGGCCATCCTGCGCGCCGATCCCGGCCTCGCCCCGCCGCCGAACGGGTCCGTGACGGCCACACCCGGCGGCGCGCCCGCGCAGCTCCCTGCCGACACCACCGACTTCACCGGACGGGATCGGGAGCTGGCCCAGGCGCTGTCCGCCCTGGGCGGCCCACGGGGGAGCGCGCCGCCGATCTGCGCGATCACCGGCCCGCCGGGGGTGGGCAAGACCGTCTTCGCGGTGCACGCGGCCCACCGGGTCCGCGGGAGCCACCCCGACGGCCAGCTCTTCGTGGACCTCCGGGGGGCTGACAGCAGGCCGGCCGAGCCGGACGAGGTGCTCGCCGCCTTCCTGCGCGCGCTGGGCGTCGACGGGAGGAGGATCCCGGAGGCCCGCGATGAGCGGTCCGCGCTCTACCGGACCATGCTCGCCGGCCGTCGGGTGCTCGTGGTGCTCGACAACGTGACCGACGAGAGCCAGGTGAAGCCGCTCCTCCCCGGCGCGGGCACCTGCTCCGTACTCGTGACCAGCCGCAGGCGGCTGGCCGGGCTCGGCGCGCCGACCACGGTGGAACTCCTCCCGTTCGACGGGGAGGAGTCGGTCGAGCTGCTGGGCCGGATCGCCGGGAGCGCACGTGTCGCGGCCGAGGACGCGGAGGCCCGCGAGGTGGCGCGGCTCTGCGGCGGGCTGCCGCTCGCGCTGCGCATCGCCGGGTCGCGGCTCGCCGCGCGGCCCCACCGCGGCATCGCGGAGCTGGCCAGGCGGCTCGCCGACGAGCAGCGCCGTCTGGACGAGCTGTCCTACTCGGGGCTCGGCGTACGGGCCGGTCTCGATCTGGCCTACCAGGCGCTCGGCGAGGCGGAGCGCCGCCTGCTGCGGCGGCTGGCCTTCCTCGACGTCCCCGAGGCCGGGCCGTGGCTGGCCGTCGCGGTCGGCGGCGAGCGGCCGGCCGACACGGAGGAGACGCTGGAGCGCCTGACGGACATCCACCTGCTGCGGGTGACCGGCGTCGACGGCACGGGGCAGATCAGATACGGGATGCACGACCTGGTCCGCACCTACTGCCGGGAACGGATGGCGGAGGAGGAGACCGCGGACATGGCGGTCTCCGTGGTCTCGTCGGCCGCCAGGCACCTGCTCCGGCTCGCCGCCGAGGCCCGGAGCGCCGACCGGGGCCACGACTACTACGCCCGGCTCGCCGCGGAACTGGCCGTCGCCGTGGACGAGAAGACCGTACGGCACGCGGCGGAGCATGCGGTGAACTGGCTGGAGGCCGAGGCCGCCACCGTCCACGGCGTCCTGCGGCAGACGGAGGCCCATGGGCTTTTCGACGAGGGCTGGCGGATCGCCCTGATGGGAGGCTGGCTGTACGACATCCGGTGCTGGGCGGGCGAGTACCGGAAGATCCTGACGATCGCGTACCGGATGGCGGAGAAGTCCGGAGACCGCCGGGCCCAGGCCATCGTGCCGGCGCTCGACGCGGAACTGGGGGTGCTCGCCGGCGCCCTGGACGAGGCCGCGCGGACGCTCGCGTCGTCCGAACGGATCTTCGCCGAGATCGGGGACGAGCACGGGCTGGCGGAGGTCTGGCGGATGCTCGTCACCCTGGAGCGCACGCGTGGCGAGCACACCGTCGCGCTGCGCCGCTGCGAGCGGATCCGCGAGACCTTCCGCGTCATGGAGGACCACTCGGGAGAGGCCCACACCCTGCGCTGCGTCGGGCAGATCCACCTCGTCGAGGGCCGCGTGCCCGAGGCGCTGCGGTATCTGGAGGAGGCCCTCCGCGTCGCGGGCAGGAGCCGCGGCGGCTGGAAGCGGCTCAACACCCTGTACTGGCTGGGCGAGGTCTACCTGAGGGTGGGACGCGCGGGGGAGGCCAGGGACGCGTTCCACAAGGTCGCGGAGGCGGCCGACCGGGTGGGCGACTTCACGGGAGGCGCCTTCGCCCGGCTCGGCCTGGCCCACGTGGCCATCGAGGCGGGCGAGCGCCGGCAGGCCCGCACCCTGCTCGCGGCGGCGCTCGACCATGCCGAACGCTCCGAGCTGACACTCGTGCTCTGCAAGATCGGCCTGGCCGTCGGCGAGGCCCTGGCGCGGCTGGGCGAGCTCGCGCGGGCGGGGGAGACGATCGAGCGCGTGCTGCCGCGGATCGACGGCCTGGCCTCCCCGCCGATGCGGGCCGAGGCCATGGACCTGCTCGCACGGGTCCGTGAGGGCCGGCGTGTAGCTCGCGTATAGCTCCCGTATCAACCCGGCCTGGCAGAAAGGGAGACGAGGTCCGCCTCTCTGCCGGCGGGGGTCTACGAAGGGGAGGAGCGCCATGCGCGACATCATCTGGAACTGATCGGCCGGACGACCACGACGGGACATGGACAGGGGGTCTCTCATGCGCGATCTCATCTGGACCTGACCAGAACAGGCCGGCCCGGTGGGGCCGGACCGTGGTGACGACCTGATGGCGGCCGGCGGCGCTTTCCACGCGCCGCCGGCCGCCTCCGCGTGACGAGCGGCTGACAGGAGGCGGCGATGGAGAGCGGGGCCTTCCGTCACGCGTTCGCCGTCACGGAGTTCCGGGCGCTCTGGGGCGCGATGGCCGTCGTGCGCGCGGGGACGCAGCTGGGCCGGGTGGCGCTGGCGGTGCTCGCCTACGAGCGCACCGGGTCCGCCGCGGTGACCGCGCTCGTGTACGCACTCACCCTGGTGCCGGCGCTGGTCGGCGGTCCGCTGCTGGGCGGGCTGGCGGACCGGTACCCCCGCCGGAGGCTGATCGTAGGCTGCGGCCTGGCGAGGGCCGGGCTGATCGCGCTGGTGGCCGTGCCGGGGATCCCGCTGCCGGTGCTGTGCGCCCTGGTCTTCGCCTCGCAACTGCTCGAATCGCCGGCCGTGGCCGCCCAGATGGCGCTCACGCCCGACATCCTGCCCGAGGACGTCTACCAGGCGGGCATCGCGATCCAGCACCTCACCTCCCAGATCGTCAGCCTGGCCGGTTTCGCGGCGGGGGGCGTGCTGGTGGCGGCGGTGGGCACGAGCGGGTCGCTGACGCTCAACGCGGCGGCCTTCGCGCTGGCCGCGCTGATCGTGCTGCGCGGTGTCCGGCCGCACCCCGCCGCGCGGACCAGGGAAGACGGCGAGGGGCGGCGCGGCGGCCCGCTGGAGGGACTGCGCCTGCTCGTCTCCGACCACCGGCTGCGCAGCCTGCTGGCGCTCGCCATGCTCGCCGGGTTCCAGGTGGTGCCGGAGGCGCTGGCCGCCCCCTACGCCGCCGGGATCGGCCAGGGCACCGCGATGGTGGGCCTGCTCATGGCCGCGATACCGGTGGGCAACGTGCTGGGCGTGTTCCTCTTCACCCGGTTCTGCTCCACGGAGGCACGGCTGCGGCTGCTCGGACCGCTGGCGTGCGCCGCGAGCGCGCCGCTGGTGGCCTCGGCGCTGGTCCCGGGCCCGGTCGCGGCGCTGGTCCTGTGGGCGCTCGTGGGGATGCTGGGCGCCTACCAGGTGACGGCGAACGCGGAGTTCGTCCGGATCGTCCCCACCGAGCGGAGGGGGCAGGTGCTGGGGATCGCCTCCGCCGCCCTGGTCGCCGCCCAGGGGGTGGGCATGATCGTGGGCGGACTGCTGGCCACGCACCTGGGGGTGACGGGGGCGCTGGGGGTCGCGGGGGCGGCGGGGCTGGCCGCCGGAGTGCCGGCCGCCCTCGCCTGGCGACGGGCCCGCGCCCGCGCCGGGGAGGTCGTCCGCGGGACGGCCGGGCACCGAGCGGCGCCCCGCGATCAGGCGCCGTAGAGCCAGTCGACGTGCTTGTGGTCGTCGGGCTCGCGGCTCAGGAAGAGCTCGTTGCGCAGCAGCCGCGCCACGCCGTCGACGTGCCAGATGTCGCCCCAGACCCGCGCCGACGTCTGCACCCGGGCCGTCCGCTCGGTCCGTACGCGCTCGTACTCCTTGAGAGCGACCGGCCAGTCGCCGGAACTGGCGGCGGCCTGCGCCGCCAGGCAGTGCGCGTCCTCGATCGCCTGGCAGGCGCCCTGCGCGAGATACTGCAGCATCGGGTGGGCCGCGTCGCCGGTGAGCGCCATCCGGCCGTCGACCCAGTTCGGGACGGGCACGCGGTCGAACATCTTCCAGTGGCGGACCCGCCACAGCGACCTCAGCCCGTGCCGCACCTGCGGGCAGGCCCCGGCGAAGACCTCGTCGAGCTCCTCGGGGCCGCCGTACTCGGCCTCGCCCCGCAGGAAGCCCGGCGACCGGAACACCGCGACCGTGTTGAACATCTCCCCGCCGCGCAGCGAGTACTGCACCAGGTGGCAGCCGGGGCCGATGTAGGCGACCACGTCGGTGAGCGCGCGCTCGTCGGGCTCGGTCTCCAGCTCCTCGACCGGGAACGCGCCGCGGTAGGCGACGTAGCCGGAGTTGACCGGCTCGTCGTCGCTCAGCCGGGCGCGCAGCCGCGACCGCAGCCCGTCGGCGCCGATCGCCACGTCCGCCCGCTGGACGCCCGCCGCGCTGCGCACGACCGCCGAGTCCTGCGCGGTCTCGACGTCCGTGACCTCGCAGTTCGGGACCAGGTCCACGCCCGCCCGGTCGCACGCGCGCTGGAGCACGCCGAGCAGGTCGCTGCGGTGGATCACCACGTACGGCCCGCCGTACCTGGCGACGAACTCCTCGCCGAGCGGCAGGTGGGTGAGCTCGCGGCCGTCGACCGCGTCCCTGAACACCAGCCGTCGCGGCAGCACCCCGAGCCCGATCACCTCGTCGAGCACGCCCCACTCGCGCAGGATCCTGGTGGCGTTCGGGGCGATCTGCAGACCGGCGCCGACCTCGGCGAACTCCGGCGCGCGCTCCAGGACGCGCACCCGCCGCCCGGCCCGGGCCAGCGCGAGGGCGCTCGACAGCCCGCCGATGCCCCCGCCCACGACGATGACGTCCACTTCCCTCTCGGACACGGTCATTCCCTTCTCACTAGAGCCAGCGGCCGAGTACGGGCGCCTCACCGGCGCGTCCGGTCAGCCAGGCGGCGAGGGCGGCGCCCTCACCGCCGGCGGCCCGCTTGCGTACGACGTCGACGGCCAGCGCGGCGTTGAACCCGGCGGGCAGGTCGTCGAAGCCGAGACCGGTGCCGAGGTCGACGGCGTGCACGGCCACCTCGCGGGCGCGCATCCACGGGATCTCGGTGGCGGGGACGGTCCGGCCCTGCGCCGTGACGACCTCGTTCGTCCACGCCCGCTCCGGCAGCGCGTCCAGGTCGGCGGCGAAGGCCGCCGCGGAGCCGCGCACCAGCGCGCGCAGCTCCCCGGCGGGCAGCGCCGAGCCCGCCTCGATCTCCGCGTTCCGCTGCTCGGGGCCCGCGTACATCGGCGTCCTCTCGCCGGTGCGCGCCCAGTGCAGCAGGCGGCGCAGCGCCTCGGCGTTGTGGTGGACGTGCGCGACGACGTGGCGGCGGGACCAGCCGGGCAGGCCGGTCGCCGCGTCGAGGTCGTCGTCGGCGAGCCCGTCGACGGCGTCGAGGAAGAGGCCGGTGCAGTGGTCCATCCACTCCCGGATCTCGGTCATGACCTGCGCGCCCTGTTCTCGAGCCGGCCGATGCCCTCGATCTCGGTGACGAGCGTGCCGCCGTCGGCGAGGTAACGCGGGGGCTTGCGGGCGTGGCCGACGCCGCCCGGGGTGCCGGTGGCGATCACGTCGCCGGGCCGCAACGTCATGATCGCAGAGACGTAGCGCACCAGCGCGACGGGGTCGAAGACCAGGTCACCGGTGCTGGACTTCTGCACCTCCTCGCCGTCGACCGCGCCGCTGATCGCCAGCTCGGGGCGGACGCCGCCGGGCAGCTCGTCGGGGGTGACCAGCACCGGGCCGAGCGGGGTGGTGCCCTCGAACGTCTTGCCCTGGAGCCACTGGGCGGTGCGGTACTGCCAGTCGCGCATGGTGACGTCGTTCAGCACCGTGAAACCGGCGATCGCGGCGGCGGCCCGGCTCTCGTCGGCCCGCCGCACGGTCGCGCCGACGACGAGGGCCAGCTCGGCCTCCCAGTCGACGGCGTCGGACTCTGCGGGCAGCGCGATGTCGTCGTACGGGCCGATGAGCGCGTCGGCGTACTTGGCGAACAGCGTCGGGTGCTCGGGCAGCTCGCGGCCCATCTCCAGGATGTGGTTGCGGTAGTTCAGGCCGACGCAGACGATCTTCCCGGGGGCGGGCACCACCGGCGCGAGCCCGGCCGTGCCGGCGGCGTGCGCGGGCCCGTCGGCGGACTCGGCGAGCGAGCGCCAGTCGTCCCGCGCGAGCAGCTCGCCGACGTCGCCGAACCCGGTCTCGACGTACCGGTCGCCGTCGACGCGGACGGCGCGGGTGCCTTCGGCGGTGCGGATGGTGGCGAGTCTCATGCGTGCTTCCTCGGGTCGATCTGGACGCGGTGCTGGTGGAGCTTCTCGATGACGGGGGTGTCGCTGAACCGGAAGAGGTCGAGGCCGGGCTCGGTCTCGACGGTCAGCGGCTGCCAGGACGGGACGACGAAGAGGTCACCGCGCTCGACGTCCCAGCTCGCCGAACCCACGGTGACCCGGCCGAGACCGTCGAACACCTGGAAGACCGACGAGCCGACCTCCCGGCGGGTGGCGGTCCCGGTGCCGGGGGCGAGGCGGTGGAACTCGGCGCGGATGGTCGGCATGACGTCGCCGCCCGTGGTCGGGTTGGTGTAGCGGACCGCCGCGTGTCCCGGCTCGGTGGTGGCGGTGTAGCCCTCGGCTTCGAGCCTGAGCTGCTCGGACAGCGCCCGGTCGGTGTGCTCCCAGCGGTAGGCGAGCAGCGGGGTCGCCGGGGACAGGTCGAGCTGGGTAAGCGGGCGCAGGCCGGGGTGCGCCCACAGCCGCTCCGAGCGCGACCGGTCGGGCGCATCCCTGCTCTCCACCTCGTCCGGGCCGAACTCGAAGAACGTCGAGTCGGTGTAGTGCTGGAACGGGATGTCGAGGCCGTCGATCCAGGCCATCGGCTCGCTGCTGGTGTTGTGGTGGCCGTGCCAGTTCCAGCCCGCCTGCGGCAGGAAGTCGCCGCGCCGCATCGCGACCGGGTCGCCGTTCACCACGGTCCACACGCCCTCGCCCTCGACGACGAAGCGGAAGGCGTGCTGGGTGTGCCGGTGCACGGGGGCGTCCTCGCGCGGGTTCAGGTACTGGATCGCCGCCCACAGGGTCGGCGTCGCGAACGGACGACCGCCCAGCCCGGGGTTGGCCAGCGCGATGGCGCGCCGCTCGCCGCCCCGGCCGACCGGGACGAGCGCGCCCGCCTTGGTGGCCATCGGGAGCAGCCGGTTCCAGCGCCACAGGTGCGGCACGGCGGCGGACACCGGCGCGTGCGGCATCAGGTCGCCGATCTCGGTCCAGAGCGGGACCAGCAGCTCGGACTCGAACTCGCGGTAGAGCCCGTCCAGCTCGGGAGTGCGGTCGGGCTGGTCGGGCGCGTCGCTCGCGACGATGCTGACGGGACTGGTGACGGTCATCGGTGTACGGCTCCTTGACAGATGCGCTGCAGTGACCGGTTACCATCCTGGTCTAGGTTCCTCGTGATGGAATAGGTTGTTCTGCTGTGAAGAATCGCCCGTCGTACGCGATCGAGTCGGTCGATCACGCGCTGCACCTGGCCACCCTGCTGCAGCAGGAGGGGCCGCTGCGGCTGAGCGACGTCGCCGAGCGGCTGGGCGTCTCGCGCTCCACCGCGCACCGCCTGCTGGCGATGCTCGTCTACCGCGACTTCGCCGAGCAGGACTCCGACCGGCGCTACCGGGCGGGGCCCGTCCTGCGGCCCGCGCCCGTCTCGGAAGCCCCGGTCACGCTGCTGCGCAGGGTGGCCCGCCCGCACCTGGAGCGGATGGTCGCGCACGTGCGCGAGTCGGCGAACCTGGTGGTGCGCGCGGGCGCCGAGGTCCGCTTCGTCGACACCGTCGAGTGCGACAACGTGCTGCGGGTCGGTGACCGTACGGGGCGCTCGTTGCCGGCCCACCTGACCTCGGGCGGCAAGGCGATCCTGGCCCTGCTCCCGCCCGCCGAGCTGGCGCGGCTCTACGCGGACGAGGCCGAGCTGGCCCGCGTCCGGCGCGACCTGGCGGCGGTGCGCCGGCGCGGCGTCGCCATCAACGACCAGCGGACGGAGACGGGCCTGACGGCGGTGGGGGTGGCGCTGCGCGACGGATCGGGCCGTCCGTACGCGGCGATCTCGATCGCGCTGCCCACCGCACGTTTCACCAGGGAGCGGCTGCCGGGCTGGATCAGCGCGCTCACCCTGACCGCGGCCGCGATCGAGGCCGACGCGATCTGACCGCTCAGGCGCGCACCGGCTCGTAGTGGAGCGCGAGGATCCCGCAGTCGAACGTCCGCGTGCCGGCCACGCGGAAGCGGTGGTAGGCGTCCGCCGGGAACACCGGCATGCCGGCCCCGATCGAGGTCGGGTTGACGAACAGGTGGAGCTCGTCGACGAGCCCGGCGGCGATCAGGCTCGACACGAGCGTGCCGCCCCCGTACACGATGAGGTCGCCGCCCGGCTCGGCCTTGAGCCCTTCGATGATCTCGGTCAGGTCGCCGCCTGCCACGGTGGCGTTCTCCCACGGCGACTCGGTGAGGCTGTTGGAGATGACCGTCTTGGGCGTGTCGTTCATCCAGTCGATCGACTCCTCGTCCTCGCCCTCGGGCCTGGACGCCCAGGCCGGGATGAACCCTTCGGCGAGCTTGCGGCCCAGCACGATGCGGTCGACGGACTTGGTGAGCGCATTGATGTGGTCGCTGAGGTCGTCGGTCCAGGGGAACGTCAGCCAGTCCATCTCGCCCTGCGGGCCGGCCATGAAGCCGTCGACGGTCGTCTGGACCTGGAGCTTGAGCTTGCGCATGGATGAGTCCTTTCTGGTTCGCCGCTTCCGATGGTGGCGGAGCGTTCTTACGACCTTCTTACGCTCCTCTTCCTGGCTGAAAGTTTCAGGGGCCGTCGCAGGTCACCGGGGGGAGGGCGCCCGCCTGGTTGACGGCGGGCCGCAGGCATGGGATCAATCGCCCGGAAAGCGCTTACCTGAAGGGAGATGGTCGTGTCACCTCAACCTCGAAGGGCGGGCGGCTGGCGGCGTCTGCTGCTGAGCCTGGTCGCCCTGGCGACCGCCATGGCCGGCGCGGTCGCCGTCCAGCTGCCCGCGCGGGCGGCCAGCGTCGACACGAACGCCTGGTACGTGCTGGTCAACCGGCACAGCGGCAAGGCGCTCGACGTGTACGAGTTCGCCACCCATGACGGCGCGCCGATGGTGCAGTGGGCCCGCAACGACGGCAACCAGCAGCAGTGGCAGTTCGTCAGCTCAGGCGACGGCTACTACCGGCTCAAGTCCCGCCACAGCGGCAAGGTCCTGGACGTCTACGAATGGAACGCCGACGGCGGCGCCCAGATCGTCCAATGGGCCGACACCAACGGCTGGAACCAGCAGTTCCGGCTGGCCGACTCCGACGGCGGGCACGTCCGCCTGATCAACCGCCACAGCGGCAAAGCCCTGGAGACCTGGGAGTGGTCCACCGCCGACGGCGCCCGCATCTCCCAATGGGACGACCTCAACGGCGCCAACCAGCAGTGGCAGCTCGTCAAGATGGGCAGCGGCGGCGGTAATGGCGGCGGCGACGGCAGCGGCGCCTGGCCGTCCGACACCGGCAGCGTGCACCAGACCACGACCCGCAACGCCGGCACGTTCTTCGACGGCGGCATGAAGCGCTACTACGGCATCGGCGACGGCGGCCAGAGCGAGAGCCAGGACCCCATGTTCGTGGTGGCCAACGGCGGCACCATCCAGAACGTCA
>NZ_JAHKRN010000078.1 GCF_019396385.1 Nonomuraea harbinensis
TGACGGCCCGCACGACTTCGGCCCGCAACTCGGGCGGATATATCCTCGGCTTCTTCGCCACGTGCTTCCTTCCCGGACTGTCTCTGACCCTACTTGGGTCCGAGTCCGGAAGGTTCGGGGCACCTCAGGTCTTGCTCTGGGTCTTGGAGTGGGACTACCCCGACTGGATGCGAGGCTGGGACCCGACCTCCCCTCGTGGGCGGCGCCCTACCTGTTCGGCGGGGGTGCCAGCGCGGCCCGGGCAGTGCTGGGCGCCATCGCCGGTTCTCTCATCACGGTGACGTCGCTGACCTTCTCCATGACGGTGGTGGCCCTGCAACTCGCGAGCAGTCAGTTTTCGCCGCGCCTCCTGCGCACGTTCACCCGGGACCGGGTCGTCCAGTCCACCCTGGCGCTGTTCCTGGCCACCTTCACCTATGCCCTCACCGTGTTGCGCACGATCCGATCCCCCGGCGAGTCAAGGGACATCTTCGTGCCCCAGATAGCGGTGACCACGGGATTCGTCCTGGCTCTGGTCAGCGTTCTCGCCCTCGTGCTGTTTCTCGCGCACCTGGCCCGGGAGTTGCGGGCGGAAACGACGTTGCTCAGGGTGCACGCCGAGGCGAACGAGACCATCCGCCGGGTCCTTCCGCCGCGGAGTTCCACGTCGCTGGATGTGACACCCGTGTCGCCGCCTCCTGACACGTTGCCCCTGCGCGCTGGGGCCTCCGGTTTCGTGCTGAGGATGGATGAGAGCTCACTGCTGTCCGCGGCGGTGGAGGCCGACGCCGTCCTGCTCATCGACTGCTGTCCGGGCAGCCTGCTGGTCGCAGGAACCCCGCTGGGAGCCGGCTGGCCGCGTGCCGCGGGATCGTTCGACACCGATGTCGAACTCCGGCTCACCCGGCAGGTCTCCAGGGCGATAAGCACGGGGCCCGAACGCACCGCGGCTCAAGACGTGACGTACGGGCTGCGGCAGCTCATCGACGTGGCCGTCAAGGCGCTGTCGCCGGGGATCAACGATCCCACCACGGCCGTCCACGCCCTGGGCCATGTGTCGATCGTCCTGTGCGAGCTGGCAGGCCGTCAGCTCGGGCCACGGCCGCTGCGTGACGAGCGGGGCGACGTACGGGTCATGCTGTATCAGCCGAACATCGCCGACTTGCTCACGATGACGCTGGTGCAACCCCTCCACTACGGCGCTCACGACTCCACCGTCCTGGCCCAGATGTTCTCCCTGCTGCGTGACCTCGCCTGGCACGTTTCCGCCGACCAGCGCCCGGCAATCACCCATCAGCTGGAGGTCCTGCGCGCCCAAGCCGCCGGGCAACGATTCGGATCGAGGGAGATGGCGCGTTTCGACATGCTGTCCACTCAGGTCGAACAGGCACTGGCCGGCCGCTGGGCACCCGCGTGGATTCCGTCGTGAATGCGACGGGGCGGCGACCGATCGATCTCGCCTACCGGCTCCGTGACTCTCCGGCCAGGCTGTGGATGTCCTCCAGGAGGCCTCGTGCGGCGGATCCGGCGCGGCCCGTTCGACGGCCTCCGCGACGGAGCGGGCGGGCGGCCGGGAGAACAGCTTGGGGATCACCGACCACAGCTTGGCCGGCAGCCCAGCAGTCCCCTGCCGGGGCTCGTACGCGGCGTACGACACCAGCCCGGTGATCGCGACGAGGGTGATCCCGGCCAGCAGGACCAGTCCGAGCACCGAGGTCAGCCAGCGGCCGCGGAGCGGACTGCGCCAGAACTCCGGCCGGAACGACCCGGGCGGCCCGCTCCACCCGGAAGCGGTCTTTCCAATGCCACGCCCTCGCACCCATGCGGCACTATCAGGCCGTCCGCCGTGCTGCCGGTGAGGGACGGACCACGCGTACGACCACCCCTGCGGCCACCGCCAGCGCGGCAAGGGCGTAGGCGACGGTCCCCGAGCCGGTGCCCAGGTACGCCGCGCCGCTCGCCAGCGGGACGCCGAGCCACTCCCACCGGCCGTCGAGGGCGACCAGCGCGACGACCAGCACCGCGTACCAGGAATAGCCGGGTGTGAACACGAGGAACCCCACCCCGGTCACCACCAGCGCGCCCTGCCACGGCCGGTCCGCGTCACCGTGGCGGAGGACGTGGAAGATCGCGATCCCGACGATGACCAGGGCCGCGGGCAACGCCCACGAGTCGGGAAGGACCAGTCGCAGCAACGCATACCGGTCCCTGCTGCCGGCATCGTCGTAACCCTCCTCGGTCAGGTACCCGAAGAGGTATCCGAGTACCGAGCCGCGCGAGGCGAGCGCGTACGGCAGATAGGCGAGCGCCACGACGAGGGCGGCGGGGCCGAGCACGGCCAGAGTGTCGAGCATCCGGCGCGCCGGCGTCCTTCCGTCTGCCGCGAGGACCCCGGAGAGCGCTCCGGGGACGGTGACGGCGGGCAGCAACTTGGCCGCGGCCGCCGCGCCGAGCAGCGTGCCGCCGAGGACCCTGTGCCTGTTCACCGTGGTCAGCGCGATGACGGTGAGCAGGACGCCGAGCCCGTCGACGTGGGCGTTGTTCACCAGTTCGAGCGGGACGGCGGGACACCACGCGTAGCAGGCGGTGTACGCCGGAGCGTTACCCCGGGTGCCGGCCCGCCGGCCGAGCGCGATCAGCAACACGGCTGAGGTCGCGAGCGCCAGGAGCGCACCGGCGATCTGCAACGGCTTGTGCCGTGCCCCTTCGGGAGAGAGCCCGTGCACCAGCAGGAAGTACGCCTCCGCCAGCGGCGGATAGATCGTGTGCACGCCGGGACGGTTGATCCGGGTGCACGACGCGACCGTGTCTCCGGAGGGGATCGGGTAACGATCGGGCCCCTCGCAGCCATCGCCGCTGGGGAAGAGCCAGCGGTCACGCAGCCGCGCCAGCGCCGCCTCGGCCGGTGTGTGATCGTAGGGCGAGACGCCCGCGGCCTGCACCCGTCCGTCCCAGACGTAGCGGTAGGAGTCGGTGCTGGTGGCGGGCGGCGAGAGGAGGCCGGTGGCGGTCACGGCGATCCCACCGGCGATCAGCAGGCACGTCGCCTGGCGTGTCGGCAGCCCGCGCACGGCCCATATGGCCGCGTAGAAGAACGCCCACGCGAGCGCGTACGGCCAGAACAGGCCGCGGCGGTCCGCCGGAACGGCGTCCTGGCCGATCGCCCACGCGAGCGTCCCGGCCAGGGCGACCAGCAGGACGGCCGTTCCCGCCGTGCGGCGGATCACGCCGGGCAGGCCAGGGGTGCGGTGGCGAACTCCTTCATTCCCTCGTCGAACCCGATCCGGGCGTGGAAGCCGAGCTCCGCGCCCGCCTTGTGCGGAGCTGCCACGATGTGCCGGACGTCACCCAACCGGTACTCCCCCGTCGTCACCGGCTCCGGCCCGCCACGCTGACCGGCCAGTGCCGCCGCCAGGTCGCCGATACTGCGCGGCTCCCCGCTGGCGATGTTGAACGCGTCCAGCAGGCCTGGCCGGCCGCCGGAGAGCGCGGCGACGTTCGCGCGGGCGACATCGCGGACGTGGACGAAATCCCGCAGTTGCCCGCCGTCCTCGAACACCCTGGGTGCTCGACCGGCCTCCAACGCGGATCTGAAGATCGCCGCCACCCCGGAGTACGGCGTGTCCCGTGGCATCCGCGGCCCGTACACGTTGTGGTATCGCAACGCGACGGCCGTGCCGCCGGTCTCGCGCGCCCAGTTGGCGGCCAGATGCTCCTGCGCCAGTTTGCTGGTGGCGTACGCGTTGCGGGGATCCGTCGGCGCGTTCTCATCGATGGTGGCGTGGACCACCTCCGAGTCGCACCGGGGGCAACGAGGTTCGAAGTGCCCGCGTGCCAGAGCGGCGGCGGAACGCGGCGCGGGCCGTACCCGGCCGTGACCCGGGCAGTCGTAGGCGCCCTCGCCGTAGACCACCATCGAGGAGGCCAGTACCAGCCGCCCGATCTCGTGCCGGGCCATCGCGGCGAGCAGCACGGCCGTGCCGTACACGTTGACCGAGGCGTAGTCCGGCAGGTCGGCCACGTTCACGCCGAGCCCGACCTTGGCCGCCTGGTGCACGACGACGTCGGCCCCTGTCATCGACCGGTCGAGCGCGGCGCCGTCGCGCACGTCGTCGCCGGTCCTGAGGTCGAGACGGATCACCTCGTGCCCGGCCGCTTCCAGCGCCTCCGTCACATGGCTTCCGATGAACCCGGCCGCGCCGGTGACCAGCACCTTCGCCTCGCGAGAAGGGGTCATCACGACACCGCCGTCCCGGCGAGCGCGGCGGCGAAGCGGGAGTGGGGAGCCAGCGCCGCCACCTCGATCGCGTCCGCCATGGTGTCCACGTCGGTCAGGCAGGGCAGGCAGGCGACGCTCATCCCTGCCTCGGTCAGTCTGTTCAACTGGATCTCTCCCGTGATCGGCTCGGACATCGGCACACCGAGCAGCAGATCGGGGTCGGGGGCGCGCAGCCCGAGCAGCCAGAACCCGCCGTCCGTCGCGGGGCCGAACACCGCGTCGTGGGCGCCGAGCAACGACACGGCGTCGGCCAGCAGGCCGGCGGTCACCTGCGGGGTATCCATGCCGATGAGCACGATCGGGGTGGGCGAGAGCCGGTGGGCGTCGTCGAACGCGGCGGCGAGCCGTTCGTCCAGGCCGTCGCCGCGCTGCGGGACGACCGTGAACCCAGTGGGCAGCCACGCCCCGGGAGACCCGTCGAGAGCGATCACGCGGCGGGCCCCCGGAACCCGGGCGACCGTCCGCAGCGTATCCTCCAGGGCGGCGCCGGCCAGTGCCGCGGCCTCGCGCGGCGTGCAGGGCGGGGTCAGGCGGGTCTTCACTCTCCCTGGTACGGGCTCCTTGGCGATCACCAGGAGTTGCGCGCCGTCGGCATGGTGCGAACTCACGTCATACCGCCCTGTCTGCCATGACCCGGCGCATGTCACCGATCGTCCGTAGCGTGCCGCGCACCGTACCGGTCACCTTCGACCTCCCCGTACGGGCCAGATAGTCCACCTCGACCTCGGCGATCCGCCAGCCGGCCGCACCGGCGCGCAGCACCATCTCCAGGGGGTAGCCGAACCGCCGGTCCACCAGTTCCAGAGCCGCCAGGGCGGCGCGTCCGCACGCCCGCATCGGCCCCAGGTCGTGCAGGTCTGCGCCGGTACGGCGGCGCAGCTCGCGAGCCAGCACGGCGTTGCCGAGCCGGGCGTGCACCGGCCAGGAGGCGCCCGGTCCAAGGACGCGGCGACCGAGGACAAGATCGGCCTCACCCGCCCGGACCGGGCCGGCGACGCGCGGCAACTGCCCAGGATCGAGGGACGCATCGGCGTCCATGAAGCACACCACGTCCGCCGTCGCGGCCGTCAGCCCCGCGTGGCACGCGGCGCCGAATCCGGGCCGGGGCTCAGCCACCACCATCGCGCCGAACTCCGTCGCGACTCTCGCGGAACCGTCGGTCGAACCGTTGTCGACCACGATCGGGCGGAAGCCGGACGGCATCCGCCCGAGCACCCAGGGCAGGGCCGCCTCCTCATTCAGACAGGGCAGAACCACGTCGATCTCCATGGGCCGACGCTAACGCGGCGACAGCGCCGTTCTTCTTACGAAAGGATGACGTCGTTCCGGGAAATGACCGGCTCGGGTCCGCGGAAACACAGTTTCATGGTCGGCCTCGCGGTTTGGGCCGCTGGGCCCCGTGCCCTGGCAGGACATGCGACGTGTCCTAATCGGTCATATGTTGGCTTTCCACTGAGGGCATGTTGGACGCACTTTTGCCCGACGGTCGTGGCCTCGTGCCGTAACAGCCTCGTAAGGATCGGCTCCGACCCGTCGGGGTAGTGTCTGCAGCGTGATCATCGGTAGCCGTGCGAACGTCGTCCTCCACTGGGGAAAAGCCGCGTGATCGGCGCTTTCTATGAAGACTGTCTCAAAGGCGGAGACGTAGAAATCGAATATTCCGACGGCCTGATACGACCGCTCTCCGCCGAGCGCTGGCTCCGGTACAACGAGGGCGACGAGCACATTCTGGCCCGATGCGGCGGCCCCACGCTCGATGTCGGTTCGGGACCCGGAAGACTGACCGTTGCGCTCACCCGGATGGGGATTCCCGCCATGGGCATCGACATCGCGCCGTTGGCCGTGGAGCTGACCCGCCGCGCCGGCGGTCTGGCGCTGCGCACGTGCGTCTTCGAGCCCCTTCCAGGGACCGGGCGGTGGGCCGAGGCGCTCCTGGCCGACGGCAACATCGGCATCGGCGGCGACCCGGCAGCCCTCCTCCGGCGCATGCGCGAGCTGGTCAGGCCAGGAGGCACAGTGATCGCCGAGCTCTCACCACCGAGGTCACCGAGCAAGGTCCAGACCGTACGGCTGCGCCAGGCCGGGCGTACGGGCGACTGGTTCACCTGGGCGACCGTCTCGATCGACGATATCGCCACCCTTGCCGGGCGATCCGGGTTCCCCACCGTCGAACGCTGGAACGCGGCGGGGCGATGGTTCGCATCCCTCTCATGACCCGTCCGGCCGCGCGGCCCCGCGCCCAGCCGACGACGGGGTGCCCAAGGTGACCGCCAGCCTGCTGCGCGCGGAGAAGGCGGCCCAGCGCATGAAAGAGAGCCAGGCCCGCATCGGCGACGCTCATCGAGGGGCGGCCGGCCGGGACTGAACCGGTCCGGGGGCGGTCTTACGAACGCTGATCCAGCTCGCGTCCCTGGGGTTGCGCCTCCTGCTGCGTGACCTGGGCGGCGGCTACGGCTTCACGGCCTCGACGAAGCGCTCGAGATCCGACACCGTCAGCTCCCGCGCGGCCAGCTCCCCGGCCGGCGCCAGGTAGCGGTGCCGGTATTCGGCGCCGCCGACCTGCTCCCGCTCGATCCAGCCATAGCGTCCCAGCAGAGCGCCCACCTCGTCCGGAACCAGGCCGAACCGCCACACCCGCCGCTTCGTCACGAACTCCTCATGCAGCGCCGCCGCCCCGTGGCCGCCGCTGTGCAGGAAGTCGGCCAGCACGTAGGTGAACAGCAGACGGCTTCCGGGGGCCGCCCGGGACAGAAACGCCAAGGCGGCGTGCACGGCCTCCTCGCTCAGGTACTGCGTGACCGCCTCCCACACGAACACCGCCGGCCGGTCGGCCTCAAAGCCGTGCACGGCCAGCGCCGTGGCCAGTACGTCGGCCAGCTCGGCGGTCTCGAAGTCGACCTCGATGAGCCGCACCCGTTCCGGCACGCCGCCGGGCAGCGCCCGCAGCCCCTGCCGCTTGCCGGCCACGTTCACCGGCAGGTCCAGCTCATAGGCCCGCCCGCCCGGCGGCGTCAACCGGCAGGCCCGGGTGTCCAACCCGGCCCCGAGCACCACCAACTGCTCGATCCCGGCGCCGAAGGCTTCGGCGACCTTGTCATCGGCGTACCGCTTGCGGCACAGCGGCGCAGACGGCGCTCGGCCCCATGGTGATCGCCGCCGTCGAGCAGTACGAGCCGCCCGGCCGGCGGCTGATCGAGGACGGGCTGGCGGCCGGGCTCCTGCCGGTGGCCGCGCGCGCTGCCGTGCGGGCGTGCCGGTGGAAGGCCGTGCGCGCGTGGATGGCCGGCGCGTCCGACCGGCGCGCGCCGGGGGTGTGGGGCGGCGTGCTGCGGGCCGTCGTGTCATGCGTCATCCCTCCGAAGTCCCTCTGAACGGTCCGGTTGCGAGGGTGGCGGCGGGGCGTCGTCGAACACCTTGGCCATCCACTCGAACATGGCGTGCGCCTGCCGCACCCGGGCGGACCGCTCCTCCGGGCCCTCCTCCTGGCCGGCCAGCGCCAGTCCGTCCCGGGTGATGTCCAGGAACGCGGCGATCGAGGCGATCTGCCGTTGCACCACGATCGACCAGGCGTCCTCGGCCATCCGGTAGTAGACGGTCCGCTCACCCGGCCGGGTTCGCCAGGCGAGGAATCCCATGCTGGTCAGCAGCCGCAGGTTGGAGGTCAGGGAGGCGCGGCTGGCGCCGATGGCCTCGCTGATCTGCCCCGCCGACTGCTCGGCCGGATCGCAGATCATCAGCCAGCCCAGCACTCGGCCGGCGATCGGCGGCACGCCGTCACGCGCGAGATACATGGCGATCCGTTCCGCCCACTCCACCTGCTGATCCCGTCGGCTGGTCATGCATCCTCCCCTCTTGCAGCTATTTCAGTACGAGCTAAAATACCTGCATTGATCAAGGATGCGCCCGGCTGGGGGTGCTGTGGTGAGCCAGGAAGTCTGGTCGGCCCGCGACGCCGTCGCGGAGAAACAGGAGGACTTCCCGCATGACCACCCGCACCCTCAACGCGCTGCTCGGCAGCGGGGTCGTCGCCGGTGTGCTGATGCCGGTGCTGCTGTGGGCCGACGGCGCCACCCGCCCGGGCTACAGCCTGTGGCACCACGGCGCCAGCCAGCTCGGCACCGGCGAGCGCGCCTGGCTGCAGACGATCAACTTCACCCTCGGCGGGCTGCTTCTGGCGGCCTTCGCACTCGGGCTGCGCCAGGTGCTGCGCGCCGGTCGCGGCGCCACCTGGGGACCGATCCTGCTCGCCACCGCCGCGGTCGGCCTGGTGGTGGCCGGGCTGGTGCCGACCGACCCCGCGCTCGGTTATCCGCCCGGGCAGCCCACCGGCGTCACCACGAGCGGCCTCATCCACCAGGCGGGCGGCTTCGCGCTGTTCGCCGGGCTCAGCGCGGCCGCCTTTGTCCTGGCCCGACGGCTGCGCGAGCACAGCCGCGGCTGGGCGCGCTACTCGCGCCTGTCCGGTCTCCTGATCATCGCCTTCGCGTTCGCCGCCGGCATCGCCTACCGGCTCGACACCCTCGGCCGATGGCAGCCCGCCCCCGCCGGCCTGCTCGAACACCTGTCCCTGCTGACCGGCTTCTGCTGGATCATCGCCGTCGCCACCCACCTGCTGCGCAGGCGCATCCCTGACGACACTTCCAGATGATCAGCTTTCCGAAGGCGCCCGTTCCAAGATCACTATCTGGGTGTCGATGCTCGAAGAAGCGACGCCCCTCTAACCGGCCAGGATCTCGGTGACGACGACATACAGCGCCCACAGCGACAACCCGGCCATGATGACGATCTCGCGCCAGCCGAGGGCGGGCCTGGCCTGGATGGCGTACGACATGGTGATGTTGGGCGCCGCCGGCGCGGGCGGGCGCCTGTTCTCGGCCAAGGGCTCGTTGAAGCGGTGGATGAAGATCTGGATGAGGTTCATGCCGGCGACCAGCCCCGCCGCGAAGCTCAGCGCGCTCAACCCGGCGGCGAACTGCAGGGCGATGATGGCCACGACGCACAGCAGCGTGAGGGTGTCGTAGATGCCGATGAGGCGCTGCGAGCGCGCGTAGTAGGCGGCGATCCGCTTGATCCGGACGTCATAGGGGACCAACAGCCACAGGCCGAACATGGCCAATGCCTGCAGGTCGCGCCGCTGGTCCTTCCAGCGGCCCAGCCCGGTGAGGAAGCTCTGCAGCTTCTGCAGCGCCGGTGCGTCCGGGTCCGTGGCCCGTGGCGCCAAGGCGGCGGCAACGGGCATCTGGGCTCGACGAAGGTGTGGCAGGAGCAGCGACGCTAACCGTGGCGCGTCACCGCCAGGGTGCGCAGGACGCAGAACTCGTTGCCCTCGGGGTCGGCCATGACCACCCAGCTTCGGTCTGGGCCTTGGCCCACGTCTCTCTTGGTGGCGCCGAGGCCCAGCAGTCTGGTCACCTCGTCGTCGGTGCTGCCGTCAATGGGGCTGATGTCGAGGTGGAGCCGGTTCTTCACGGTCTTGCCCTCGGGCACCTGAATGAACACCAGGGTGGGCGGCATCTGACGGGCCCGGACTTCCTCGATGGTCGGCTCCCAGGAGCCTATCTCGACCTTGCCCTCGTTCCGGTCGATCACCTTGAAGTCCAGGACCGCGCACCAGAAGGCCGCGAGTCTCTCCGGATCGTGGCAGTCGACGGCCAACTCGGTGAATCTACTGGTCATGTCTCAATTCCCTCTGTTTCACAACGTTCCGAACCATGCGGAGAGTGCCTCGCGCAGCGGGGGCATGGCGCTGTCCGTGGATTCGTCGAGGCCGGCGGCCCAGGCGACGTGGCCGTCCGGGCGGATCAGCAGCGCGTCAGCCGGCCGATCGTCGGTCTTGGCGGTGTGGACGTCGAGGAGATGCCGCCAGTCCCGGGCGATCTGGCGGAGCTCTGGGCGGTCGGCCAGGTCGAGGAGGACGGGCCGGGCGGTGTGCAGGAGGTCGGCGACGCTGGTGACGCCCTGGTCGGTGTGCAGGGTGAGGTCGGGGGCGAAGGTGCCGGTCAGCGGGTGGTGGTGGGAGCCGGGCATCGGGTAGCGGATGTCGGTTCCGGCGACCAGGGCTCCCATCCGGCGTAGCGGCTGCTCGTCGGTGAGCAGTTCGGTGAAGACGTCACGGAGTGCTTCGGCGGCCGCGTCGTGCCCGCGCCGCAGGGCTACCTGTGCTCGGGTATGGAGCAGGGTGCGGGCGCCGGCCAGGTGACGTTCGGTGTGGTAGGTGTCCAGCAGGCCGGCCGGGGCCGTGCCGTGGAGGTCGGCGGCCAGCTTCCAGGCCAGGTTGACCGCGTCCAGCATGCCGGCGTTGAGCGCCACTCCGGTGGCGGGGAACAGGTGTGCCGCGTCGCCGGCGAGCAGGATGCGACCGGCACGGTATCGCTCGGCCTGGTGGGCTTTGAAGGTGAACCGTGACAGCCGGGTCGATCCGGCCAGGGGCAGGTGTGCGCCGAGCACGCGGTGGACGCTGTCCTGCAATTCGGCCAGGGTCATGGGGACGTCGTCGTCGTACTCGGTGGTCTCGTCCTCGACGGTGTAGAGGGAGACGGACTGGGTGCCGGGTGAGGAGCCGACGCCGAGCAGGCCATGGCTCGTGCGGGTGAAACCGGCGCGGATCGTGCCGAAGCCGGGGATGTCGAGATCGCCGTTGCCCAGAACGGTGACCGTGTGGGGCAGGGTGACCTGGGCCAGGCGGTTGACCTCGGGATAGGTGGTGCCGGGGAACGGAATGCCGGCCCAGCCACGGATGCGGCTGCGCGCGCCGTCGCACCCCACGAGGTACCGCGTGCTCGTCCGGTAAGGGCCGTCCGGGCCGCGCACGTCCACGGTGACGGCGTCGTCGTCCTGGCTTACCCCGGTCACCTCGTGTCCTCGGCGGAGGTCGACGCCGAGTTCGCCCGCTCGTTCGCCGAGCAGCCGCTCGAGCAGTTGCTGCGGCAGCGGCAGGGCGTGCATCGGGGGATCCGGCAGCTCGGTGAAATCCAGGTGCACGCCGCCGAACGGGAACCGGGGAGCCGGCGCAGGGCCGGTGCAGGCCGCTTCGAAGCGTTCCAGCAACCCCCGGTAGCGCAGCAGCTCCAGGATCTGCCCGCCCAGGCCCCCGGCCTTGGGGGTGTCGCGGGGACGCGGCTGTCGTTCCAGCACCAGCGGCCGCACTCCGGACAGGCACAGCTCGGCGGCCAGCATGAAACCCGTCGGACCGGCCCCCACGACGATCACGTCGGCGTCCCCCGCCGGCCGCTCCTCTCGCAGGTCTTCTTCCGCGGGCCGGGCGGCATCGTGGTGCTTCATCATCTATGACCTTTCGATCGTGTCGTTCGTCGCGTCGGAACGCGCGAATCGGGCCGGAGCTGTCAGCCGGGTGCCAGGCGGCTGAGGTGTTCCCAGGCGCGGTACTCTTCGGCCCTGGCCTGGTTCATCTGCTGAACCAGATCGAAGGACCGGCTGCCGACGATCAGCCGCAGGGGCGGGTCGGGCAGGTCCACGAGCCGCATGACGACCGGCGCGGCCGTGCTCGGGCCGGAACCCGCTTCGTCGCCCCACATCTCGGTCAGCTTCGCCCGCAGCGGGTCGTACGCCGGGTCGGGCATGGTGGCCGTCGTGCCGATCGTGAACAGGCCGGTGTCGTAGCCGCCCGGCTGGACGATGGTGACCTTGACGCCGAAGGGTTCGACCTCCATGGCCAGCGCCTGGCCGAGGGAGTCGATGGCCGATTTGCCGGCCGCGTACAGGCCGGCCGAGGCCATCCCGCCGCCCGTGCCCATCGTCGTCACCAGGAGGATGTGGCCCGAGCCCTGGGCGCGCAGGTGGGGCAGCACGGCCTGGATGACCCAGATCTGCCCGAGGACGTTGACGTCGAAGTGGGCTCGGATCTGGGTCTCCGTGGCCTCTTCAACCATGCCGTACAACATCGCGCCGGCGTTGTTGACCACGATGTCGAGCCTGCCGAACGCGGCCACCGCCCGATCCACACCCTCGTGCACCGCGGCGCGGTTGGAGACGTCGAGCGGAACGCACGCCAGGGTGTCGGGATGGCGGGCCCGCAGGTCCTCCAGCGGCGCCATGTCGCGGGCCGCGGCCACGACGCGATCTCCCCTGCTCAGCGCGGCCTCCGCGAACGCCCTGCCCAGCCCCCTGGACGCGCCCGTAATGAACCAGACACGCATGACACTCACTCCTTGCATCAGTCTTCGAGAGCCTGGTAGACGGTGGTCCAGAAGTCGCTCATCAGGTGGGCGGGGTCGGGCACGCTGTAGCCGAGCTGGCAGAGCAGGATGCCGGTGAGCTGGTTGGCCGGGTCGGCGTAGGCGGAGGTGCCGCTGCCGCCGTCCCAGCCGAACTGGCCGATCGGGGCGTAGTCGCCGCGGTAGGTGCGCACCGCCATGCCCAGGCCCCAGCCGCCCTGCTGGCCCTGGCCGAAGGAGATGTGCACGGCGTTGCGGGCCAGCGCGGTACGGGCGGCGTTCTGCTCCGGGGTGAGCCGGTTGGTGGTCATCAGCTCCACCGCCGGCCGCGACAGGATCCGCCGGCCCTCGTGAACCCCACCGTTGAGCAGCATCCGGAAGTAGGCGTGGTAGTCGTCGGCGGTGGAGACCAGGCCGCCACCGCCGCCCTGGAACGCCGGGGGCTTGCTCCACCTGCCGCCCTCGGGTTCGTCCCACGCGAGGAACTCGCCCGTGACGGGGTCGGGGGCGTACAGGGTGGGCAGCCGGTCGATCTGGCCGGCGGGCACGTGGAAGCCGGTGTCCTTCATGCCCAGGGGCTCGAAGATGCGCTCGCGCAGGAAGTCCTCGAAGCTCTGGCCGGTCACCCGGGACACCAGCACGCCGACCAGGTCGCTACTGATCTGGTACTGCCACTGCTCGCCGGGCTGGTGCATCAGGGGCAGCTCGCCCAGGCGGCGCATCCACTCGTCCTGTTCCGGAACCTCGGTCGGCAGGTTCGGGGTCAGCCCTCGCTCGAAGATGGCGTTCAGGATCGGGGTGCCCAGCGCGGTCATGTCCATGCCCAGGCCGAAGGTGGAGGTCAGCACGTCGCGGACGGTGATCGGGCGGCGGGCCGGCATGATGGCGTCCAGCTCGGCGTCGATGCTCTTGAGCACCTGCCGGCCGGACAGCTCGGGCAGCCACGGGTCGACCACGTCGTCCAGCCGCAGCCGGCACTCGTCCAGCAGCACCATCGCCGCCGCGATCGAGACCGGCTTGGAGGTGGAGGCCATCCGGAAGATCGTGTCGCGGCGCATCGGCGCGCCGCCGTCGTGCCGCATCGTGCCCAGCGTCTCCACGTGGGTCTGGCCGCCGCGGCTGACCAGGGCCACCAGGCCGGGGATCTTCCCCGAGTCGACATGCCGTGCCAGCACCTCACGCAGCCTGCGCAGCCCCTGCTCGGAGAAGCCGTTTCCGCCGATTGCCATGATCCTTGTCTCCTTGTCGTCATGATTGGTCCGCCGGTTCCGTTCCGATCCGGCGTTCGTGCGTTCACCCTCGCGAATGGGCCTGACATCGGGCCGTCGCCGCCCTGACGCCGCCGCTGACACGGCAGGGCCAGGTCAGCGGGCGGCCCGGCCGGGTGAAGGCCGCTCCGCGGCGAAGCCGGGAACATAGTCCTTGAGCCGCATCAGGTGCGGGCGGGCCGCCGTCGTGCGATCGAGCCCCTCCTGCGGAGGCGTGCCCAGGAAGAACTGGTCGGCGCCTTCGCGCCCCAGGTGCTGGTGCTCGGCGACGAAGCCGCGCGTCTCCCGCTCGCAGGCGGCGAACGCCCGCGCGTGGCCGCCGCCGGCGGCCAGCTCGCCGGCCACGATGTAGGCGCCGATCAACGCCTGGGAGGCGCCGCGACCCGACGCCGGCGCCGGCGCCGCACAGTACCCGGCGTCCCCGAGCAGCACCACCCGGCCCGGGAACCAGCGGTGCATCTCCACCTGGGCGTTCGCCTCGAAGAAGAGGTCCTTCGCCCCCCGCATCTCCTCCAGCAGGCGCCGGACCAGCGCCCGGCCACGATGCGCTTGTGCTGCCCGGCGTCATCGCGGTCGTAGGCCAGCGGCCCGGAGGCGATGTGCAGCGCCGCCCGGGCTCGGGCGCCGTCGCGGGTGCCGAGCACCGCGGTCGCCGTGCCCGGTACGCGGTGGACCCGGCCGCCGTCTTCGGCGCCGCAATGGCCGGGCAGGCCGAAGACCGCCGTGTCGAGGCCCAGGTGCCGGACAAAGCGCTCGGGCGGCCCGAAGACCAGCGAGCGGGTCCCCCGGATACAGCCCGTCAGCGCCGGCCACCAGGTCGTCCCTGAGGATCTCCAGGTCGCCCGCACGGACCGCCACGGGCAGCGCGGCGTACCCGTCCGCCATCGCCACATCACCCAGCCGCAGGTCCAGCGCTTCGGCCCGCTCCAGCAGAGCCATCCGGTCCAGCACGTCCAGCGCCTCGCCGCGCAGGCCCGCCGCACACCCGCCCGCGCGCACCCGCGGGGCGCGCTCCACCACGGTCGGGGTGAACCCGTGGTGGCGCAGCCAGTACGCCAGTACGGCCCCCGCGACGCCGGCACCGCAAACCAGGACGTCCATCCACGTGCTCCCTCGACCAGGCGAATCGTACGCATCGAGGATCAAGTACGGTGAACACCCGAAACAACGGCGAACCCCGAAAGATCACCTTCAGCGGGAGTGAACGGAGCAGGTCAGGCGTGGAACTGCGGGACATCGAGATCTTCCTGACCCTGGCCGAGGAACTGCACTTCGGCCGCACCGCCACCCGGCTGTGCCTGTCACCCGCTCGCGTCACCCAGGCGATCCAGAAGCAGGAACGGCAGGTCGGCGCTCCGCTGTTCGAGCGCAACAACCGCACGGTCCGGCTGACACAGGTCGGGCGGCAGCTCCGGGACGACCTCCGGCCGCTGTATGCCGGGCTGAGGGACAGCATGGAACGCGCCCAGCTCGCCGGCCAGGGCATCACCGGCATCCTGCGGGTCGGCATGCTCCCGCTCAACGCCCACGACCTTCGCCCCTACTGGGACGTCTTCCGCCTGCGCCACTCGCTGTGGAAGCTGCGCGTCCACAAAGCACAGGTGGGCGAAGCCTTTCCCGCGCTGCGGCGCGGAGACATCGACGTCCTGGTGAGCTGGCTCCCCGTCGACGAACCCGACCTCACCGTGGGGCCGGTCGTGTTCGCCGAGCAGCGCGTGCTGGCCGTCGCCACCGACCACCAGCTCGCCCCGCGCGCGTCGGTCTCGCTGGAGATGGTCTCCGACTTCCAGCACCCGCACGCCGACACCGGGCCCGGCTACTGGTACGACGCCTACGCCCCGCGCCTTACCCGGCGAGGCCGGCAGATCGAGCGCGGTCCCGTGGTGCGGGACGCGGAAGAGGCTATGACCCTCGCCAGCATGGACGGGCTTGTCGTGCTCTTCCCCGCCCACGTCACCCGCTACTGGGTACGGCCGGACATCGCCTACCTGTCGGTCACCGATATGGAGCCGCTGTCGTACGCGCTGGTGTGGCGGAGCGAGGCTGAGAGCGAGCCCATCCGGGCCCTGGCCGGGGTCATCCGCGATCTGGGCCCTCTTCCGTCGGTCCCTGCCCCTTGAGGTGGCCTCGGCGCCACAGCGACCGCGATCGCCGTCGCCATCGGGATAATCACGGCAGCGGAATCATACGAACGCAAGCCCGAGCACAGCGAGGCACACCTGAACTGGGCCACCGTGACCCTGATGACCAGACGGCTGACCAGGAAAAACACGCGACGGTGGGACAACCACCCGAAGTCGCACCGCCTCCGCCGCACAAACCCTGGACCAGGCGTACGTCGTCACGGCCTGCTGGCGGCGGCATGACCCGGCAGCCCGGTTCTGGTCGAACGTGATGCGTTTGCGGGTGCGCCATCCGGAGGCGATCTGCCGGTCGGTGCTCGCCTCCAGCCGGTCCAGCGCCGCCCGGCTCCGGTCCCGGGCCGCTGGCCAGCCGATCGCCGGCGGCGCTGGCCTGCTGGTCCCCGGCGACGTCGTCCTGCTCCTGGCCCAGATCGCGATCGGCGGTCAGCCGCAGCTCGCGCATGGCCAGCACCGCATGCGGCATCGCGGTGAACGTGCCGTCCCTGGCCCAGCGCCGGAACCGCGTGTACAGGCTCTGCCAGGACCCGTACCGGGGCGGAACGTCCCGCCATGCCGCACCGGTACGGATCTTCCACACGATGCCGTTCAGTATCCGCCGGTCATCCTCACGCGGACGACCTAACCGCGAGACAGGCAGAAACGGCCGCAGCTTCTCCCACTCCTCATCAGTGAGCTCATGACGCCGGATCACCACATCGTGATCCCCTACCTAGATCACTTTGAAGACACGACCTAGCTAGCGGGC
The DNA here is from genome assembly GCF_019396385.1 of Nonomuraea harbinensis. Lineage (GTDB taxonomy): Bacteria > Actinomycetota > Actinomycetes > Streptosporangiales > Streptosporangiaceae > Nonomuraea > Nonomuraea ferruginea. The sequence continues at coordinate 16,590 of NZ_JAHKRN010000078.1, forward strand.
GTCGCCTGGTCACGAAGGCGTCACCTGGCGCTGAGCGGCAGGACGGTCGGTGGCCGCGACGCTTGAAACGCTCCGGCGTAGTCGAGCTCTGCGAAGGGAGAGGCAGCCTGATCTCTCGGCTCAGCGAACCTCGCGCCACCGCCTGGATGCGGGGAGACACAGTAAGCGTGGGGAAAATCACCTTATTCTGTCGTTCGTGGGGAATCGAGGGCGTTCGGCGTCGGGGAGCGTGCGCATCACGCGTGCGAACGCGCGGTTCCCGCAGTGGCGGGCGCTGCTGAGCTATCGGGCCATGCGGCAGCGGGCCGGGCAGTTCGTGGTCCAGGCAGTGCGCCCGATCAGCCTGGTGGTGGAGTTCGGCTGGCCGGTGCGAGCGCTGATCGACCACGCCGAGCGGCCGCTGTCGAACTGGGCCGAGCAGATGCTGCAGACGGCCGGCGGCGAGCGGGTGGCCGTGGCCCCCGACCTGCTGGGTGAGCTGGGCGGCAACGACGAGGACACACCCGAACTGGTGGTGGCCAGCCCTGGGGACGCTGAGCTGTCCCGCATCCAGGTGGGCCCGTCCTTCCTGTGCGCGGTGTTCGACCGGCCGAGCAACCCCGCAAACATCTGGACGATGGCGCGCTCACTGGACGCTTTCGGCGGCGGAGGCCTGATCGTCACCGGGCACACCGCCGACCCCTACGATCCCCGATCGGTACGAGCCTTGCCCGGGTCGCTGCTGACGCTGCCGCTGGTGCGGTCCCCCTCCCGGCAAGTACTGGCATGGGTGGAGCGGCTGCGCGCCCAGGGGCAGCCGCCGGCGGTGGTAGGCACTGACGAGAACGGCACCTGCGACGTCGCCGAGCCGGGCCTGACCACCCTCACCCTGCTGGTCATCGACAACGAGACCAACGGACTGTGCGCGGGATGGCGACAAGCGTGCGGCACGATAACGCGCATCCCGATGGCCGGTTCAGCCAGCTCCCTGAACGTCGCCAGCGCGGCGACCGTGGTGTCGTACGAGCGTCGCGGCCCCACAGCATGACCTACCGTCACGCGATTGCCCGGACCAGCCATGAGGACCTGGCCAGCGGCGCGGTGCTGCATTCAGCCCCGGGCTATCCCGCGTTCCCCGTCCGGCTGGCCAGCGAGATCTTCCAGCGGGCGCTGGCTCTGCGCGGCGGCGACCAGCCCGCCGTGCTCTGGGACCCGTGCTGCGGCAGCGGTTACCTGCTGACCGTGCTGGCGCTGCTGCACCGGCGCCAGATCGCTGCGGTGCTGGCCTGCGACCTCGATCCTGAAGCGCGGAACCTGGCCGAACGCAATCTCGCCCTGCTGAGCCAGACCGGTCTGGCGGCTCGCGCCGCCGATCTCAAGGCCCGCGCTGCCCGCTTCGGCAAACCGGCCTACGACTCGGCCGCGCGTGCCGCCTGCCGTCTTGCCGCCGAACTCGACGCCGCCGGAGGGGACGTGCCGCACGCGGTGCGCCAAGCCGACGTGTTCGACCCTGCCCAGCTCCAGCGGACACTCGGCCAGCACGCACCCGACATCGTGATGACCGACGTCCCCTACGGCGAACAGACCCATTGGCGCGGTCCCAGCGCGGCGGCAGGGGTCAGCGGCATGGTCGAGGCTCTATCGGCCGTGCTCCCGCACGACAGCGTGATCGCGGTGACGGTGCGGGGCCGCAAGGTTCCCATGGACCGCGGGCCGCGGCCCCAGGCGTCCTTCAAGATCGGTACCCGAGCCGTCGCGCTGTTTCGAACCTCCTGACGTTCTCGTGTGTCAATCCCCTCAAAGCGTAGAGACGGTTCTATGCCACAGCGGCCCTCAGCTGGGCCGTTGACGCTTGCCGCTTCTCGATCATCTGCCGCTCGAATGTGATGGGTGGCAGCCCGTCGTTGGCGCTGTGCCGCCGGTTGGCGTTGTAGAAGTCGGTGATCCAGGTCGCGATCTTCAGGCGAGCTTCGGCCCGGGTGCGGAAGCGATGGCGGTGCACGTACTCGACCTTGAGCGTGCTGTTGAACGCCTCCGAGGCGGCGTTGTCGAGCGCGCACCCCACCCGGCCCATCGACTGCACGACCCCGTGCTTGCGGCATTCGGCCTGGTGGCGGGCAGCGGTGTACTCCGATCCGCGGTCGGAGTGGAAGATCACCCCGTCCACGTCCCCGCCCCGGACGGCCACCGCCATCTGCAGTGATGCCACCGTCAACGCCGCGTCGTGATGCTCCGACATGGCGTAGCCGAGCAGCCGGCGGGAGAACAGATCCTCGACGGTGGCCAGGTACAACGGCCCTTCATCGGTGTCGATCATCGTGCCGTCGCCCACCCACAGCACGTCCGGGGCGACCGCGGTGAACTCGCGGCCCACCAGGTCCGGGGCGGCCTTCCGCTTGCCCTGGCGGGTCAGCGACCGGCGCTTTTTCGGCGGCCGGCCGGCCAGTCCGAGTTCGGCCATCCGCGCCGCGACCGTGTTCTCCCACATCTTCCAGCCGCCGGCGTGCAGGTCCTGGGTGATCCGGGGCGAGCCGATGCGTTTCTTCCACTTGTAGAACCAGGCCTGTGACACCTCCAGCGCCCGGCAGGAGACGATGTGGTCGATGCCGTACTCGGTCTTCTGGGAGCAGATGAAAGCCGCCACGCTCACCGGCCCATCGCCTCTTTGACCCACAAGACCACGGAACGCTTGAGGACATCACGCTCGTCCTCCAGTTCCGCGCGGTCCTTCTCCCAGGCCGCCTTCTCCTTGGCGTGCTGCTTGACAAGCTCGGCCTTCTCCCGCCGTAGCCGGGCCAGTTCCTCCTGCTCCGATTCCTTCAGCGTCCCGCCTCCGCAGTCACCGCCGGCCTGCCCTGCCGCGAGCCGGTCCATCTGCACCCAGTTGTACAGCGTGTACTCATTGATCCCAAGATCCCGCGCGATATGCGAGACGGGCTTGCCGGTCTCCTTGACGATGCGTACAGCGCCTGCCCGGAATTCCGGATCAAACCTCCGCCTGGCGCCTCCCACGACCCAACCTCATCTCGGGTTCGGTCTCTACGCTACGAGGGGAAGCGCAGTTCATCCGGCTCACCACATAGGACACGGTCTAAGCGGTCGTTGATCGCCTACGACCACTGACTGTATTCACAGCCCTCTTGGCATCAAGTATCTAGTGGGAGACCACCGGTCGCCGGAGGGCGCGGGCCCGCCAGATCGGATACGTGACCGCGGTCAGGACGAAAAACAGCGGTGCCGGGTGGCCGAATACGAACACGGCGAGCAGGACGTCGGCCACGGGTACGAGCAGCACGAAGACTGTCACCCAGCCCGCAGGAGCGACCGTCCGCGAGCGCGACTCTGCCCAGGGAGTGCGTTTCCACGGTTTGGCCACCGACAACCACGCCTGGAAGGCGATGGCCGAGATCATCAGCAGCGTGGCGGCCAGCAGTACCACGTCGGTGTCGCGGGTGCCGTCGGCGAGCGCTGACAGCCTGGGGCCGAGCAGGAAGATCCCCGCGTACAGCTGGGACAGCGTGACGACGAACTTGATCAGCACCCACCAGTACCGGAAGTAGCCCCATTGGGTCATCGCGGAAAGCATGAGCCCGGTGAAGGCCGAGGCGTTGGCGAAGTGCAGGAGCACCTCGTTGTCGAGCAGGTGCGCCATACGGTAGCCGGCGCCGTCACCGGTGACGGCGCTGTAGGAGCCTAAGACGAGCAGGGCCAGCGCTTGGCTCATCCAGGACACGGAGGTCACGATGTGCATCCAGGTGAGAAGGTGGCGCGACGACGGCTTCATGTCCACTCCTTTTGATGCGTAGATAGACTACATGTAGATAGTCTACGCATGGTGATGAAGCCGATGCTCTGCCCGCCCACCTGAGGAAACCTGTCGATCAGGAGCCTGACCAGGCGTTACTGTTGCGGCCAACTCTCGTCGTTTCTCGCCGCTCTCGGTCCTCCCACGGAACAGAGCAGGAGGTTGCTCATGGCGATCCCCAAGAAGGATTCGCGGCTCATCACCGTCGACGGCACCGTCTTCCGCTGCCTGTTCCTCGTCAAGGGCAGCCAGCCCACCCTGCACCGCCGATTCAAGGCCCTGCCCTGGCGAGATGCGATCCTCAACGACCGTACCGACGAGACCGCGCACGGCCGCCGCGAGGGGGGTTCGCCCCGAAGTGTGGACACCGGCTGTCATACGGCGAGCAGCACTCTATCGGTGCTCTGCTGCTCATAGTCGATGGGGCTGAGGCCCGCGTTCCGCAGCTAATCCATGATCCAGGGCATGTTCGGGTGTGAAACCGCAGGTCGGTGGCTTGCGACTTGGTGGAAACGGCGAAAAGCCCTAGTGACACGACTTCAGCGATAACACCATCACGGCCTGCGCACACGCTGCTACGGTCTGGTGACATGTTCGTCAGGACAGCGAGCCGGAAGAACAAAGACGGCACCACGGTGCGATACCTCCAACTCGCCCATAACGAGTGGGACCCCATCGCCAAAGCCGCCAAGATGAAGGTCCTGCACAACTTCGGCCGCGAAGACCGGATCGACCGCGCCGCCGTCGAACGCCTGGTCGGCTCGCTGTGCCGGCTGCTGGACCCGGGCCGGGCCGCCGCCCTCACCTCGGGCGCCGAGCTGACCTTCATCGGCTCGGCCGCCTACGGCGGCCTCTACCTGCTCGACCAGCTGTGGCGTCAGCTGAAGATCGACACGATCATGAGGCGCATCCTGACCTCCACCCGGCGCAGCCCGTTCACCGAACGGGTGCTGTTCGCCCTGGTCGCCAACCGCGCTCTGGACGCCTCCTCCAAGCTGGCCGCCTCCCACTGGATCGGCCCAGGCGCCCACATCGACGGCCTGCCCGCCTGCAGCGACGACGCCTGCTACCGGGCCATGGACTGGCTGCACCAGGTCCAACACTCCGTGGAGCGCAAGGTGTTCGACCAGGTCGCCACCCTGCTCAACCTGGAAGTCGACCTGCTGTTCTTCGACACCACCTCCACCTACTTCGAGATCGACGAAGGCGATGAGCCGATCGCCCGCGACCAGCGCGGCGTCCCGCTTCCCGACCCCGGCAACACCGGCGAGGAGGACGGCGGCGGACCGGTGATGAAGGGCTTCCGCACCCGCGGCAAGTCCAAGGACCATCGCGACGACCTGCCGCAGATCGTCATCGGCATGGCCGTCACCCGCGACGGCATCCCCGTCCGCGTCTGGTCCTGGCCCGGCAACACCACCGACACCGCCCTGATCCGCCAGGTCAAGGACGACATGCGAGACTGGACCCTATCCAAGATCGTGTGGGTCGGTGACCGCGGCTTCGCCTCCGCCGACAACCGCCGCTACCTGCGACAAGGCGATCACCACTACATCATCGGCGAACGGCTGCGCTCGGGCTCGGCCGAGGCCAGGGCCGCCCTGTCCCGCCAAGGCCGCTACCAGGACGTGGCCGAGAACCTGAAGGTCAAGGAGGTCCGCATCGGCGAGACCGACCGGTTCGTGATCTGCTTCAACCCCGACGGCGCCGAACGCGATGCGGCCATCCGGGAACGTCTGCTCACCCAGCTGGAGGAGCTGATCGCCGGCACCGACACGCTCACCGCCACCAAACGCGCCGAACTGCGCGGCGTCATCTCCACCAAACCCGGCCTGAACCGCTACCTGCGCACCACCCCCAAGGGGCTGTTGCGCATCGACGTCGCCAAGGTCAAGGCCGAGACGAACCTGGACGGCAAGTACCTGCTGCGCTGCTCAGACCCGAAACTGCCGGCCGAGGACATCGCCCTCGGCTACAAGCAACTGCTGGAGGTCGAGCGAGGCTGGCGCGACATGAAGCAGGTCATCGACCTGCGCCCGGTCTATCACCGGCTGGAGGAACGCATCCGCGCCCACGTCATCTTGTGCTGGCTGGCCCTGCTGCTGATCCGCATCATCGAGACCACCACCGGCACCACCTGGAGGCGCATCCGCACCGAGTTCGGCCTCCTGACGGTGGCCACCTTCACCGGTCCGACCGGCACCTTCCGCCAGCGCGCCGAACTGACCAAGCCCCAGCGCGACATCCTGGCCAAACTCGACATCCCGACCCCAAAGAAGATCGTCGAAGCTACACCCGCCGCAGACGCCTGACCAGCCACGACGCTGGCACCTAGTGACACGCCGCATCAGCATGCCCGCAAGAATTTCCGCAGCTCAAGCCACAGATCTGTGTGCTTTTCTCGCTACACAGCTGCGGAACGCGGGGCATGGAGGCATGGACAAACTGTTTGCCGGTATCCGTGCCCCGTCCACGCTCGGCTCGTTCCTGCGATGCCTGAGGTGGGGGAACGTCCGCCAGATCGAGAAGGTCTCCCGCGAGTTGCTGGCCCGGCTGGCCGCGCATACGCCCCTGCTGCCCGCAGCCGGCACGGTTGCGTTCCTGGACGTGGACTCGATGCAGAAACGCACCTACGGATACGCCAAGCAAGGAGCCGGGTTCGGGCACACGAAAATCCAGGGCAAAAGCGTGCTCGTGCGCGGGTTGAACGTGCTGGCCTCGACCCTGTCGACGCCGCCGGCCGCGCCGGTCATCACCGGCACCCGGCTACGCGGCGGGAAAGCAGGCTCGGCCCGTGGCGCGGAGTCGTTCGTGGCCGAGTCGATCACGGCTGCGCGGGCAGCGGCGCTACCGGCATCCTCCTGGTACGCGCTGATTCGGCGTTCTACGCGGCAGGCGTCATCGCCGCCTGCCGCCGTGCGGGCGCGCACTTCTCGGTCACCGCGAAGATGGACCCATGATCACATGACCGGCTCTACGAATTCACCTTGTGTAGCACGATAACGGCGATCTTGGCGCCCGGGAACTTGCGTCAGCGTGATCCGATCGCTTTGAGGTGGCCGTGACAGGTCGGCGACGAAGGTGATGGTCTTGGCTGGCAGCCGCAGCCGAACCTGGTAGGCAGCGGGTGTGCCCTCGGCGGGCGGGTTGGTCGTTGTCACATGCCGCCATACCTTGCCGGGGCCGCTCTGCAGCCCGGGTCTGCGGAGGGCGTCCCTGGTCAGGGGCGAAGGCCGCCGATCAGCGCCATCATCGCCGAGCGATATCGCGTACATTGGCGCTCTCCACGGGTGGACTCAGCCGCGCGACGCGGTCATGAGGCGAGTTGCCGGCACAGCCAGCCGAGCGCCAGCGGATAGCGATACTCGATCAGGCCGTGCCCGGCGTCGAACAGCTCGAAGTGGACTCGTTCCTTGGGCGCTCCGGCGTCCAGAACGGCCTGATGGAACGCGGTCGCGCCGAGGTCGAGGTGGAATTCGTCCCGGTTGCCGGCGTCGATCCAGATGGCCCGCATGGACCGGAGCGCGTCGGCGTAGCGGTTCTGCCGGGCCATGCGGACCGGGTCCCAGGCCAGCCAGCGCTCCCAGACCTCGGGTACGAGAGCGCCGTTGGTGTCGAAGGGCAGACGGACCGTGCCGTCGTCGTCGGCCGAGTACGCCGCGGCGTAGCCGTAGGTCTCGATGAGGAGTTCGTCGTCGGGCCTGGTCAGGGGGGTCCGGCTGCGGAAGTCGGCGAGGAAGGCGTCGTACGACCTTCCGTACAGGTCGCGCAGCGTGCGGGCCTTGCTGGGGAAGTCCGGCAGGTAGCAGGTCTCGAAAAGTGCGTCGCCGGCATGTGTGGCGAGCGCGCCGAACACCTCTGGGCGCAGCATGGCCGTCACCATGGAGCCGTACCCGCCGCTCGACTTGCCGGTGATGGCTCGCATGTCGCGGGTGGGAATCGTCCGGTAGTGGGCGTCGACCCAGGTCACGACCTCGTCGCAGAGGTAGGTGTGGTACTGCCCGGTTCCGGGGGAGTTCAGGAACTGGCTGCCGCCGTAGGCGGTCCAGGCGTCGACGTAGACGACGATCGCCGGGGGCACGTCGTCGGTCGCGAAGACCTCGTCGGCGAGTTCCGGGAAGGGCCGGCGGAACGCGGTCCGGTTGGCCCACATGCCGATGTGGCCGGTGTAGCCCTGAATGACGTACACGGTGGGGTAGCGCCTGGCGACGTCGTCGTCGTAGCCCGGCGGCACGTAGACCCACAGCGGCCGTTCGTGGGGGTCGCCCAGCGGGTTGCCGCGCAGCGCGTGGCTGTCGATGACGTGGTGGTCGAGGCGGCCGGCGAGGTCGGCGGACCAGGGAAGCATGGAAGATCTCCTCGTTCTCAGCCGCGCAGCGCGGCGACGAGCGTGTCGGTCAGTTCCCGCGCGAGCCGGCCGTCCGGGTCGAGGTCGGGGTCGAAGACGGTCACCTGGAACCCGGTGCAGGCCGGCGCCGCCAGCAGCGGGGACAGCAGCGCGATGAGCTCGTCGTGAAGCAGCCCGCCGGGATCGGGTGAGTCGACGGCCGGCATCACGCCGGGGTCGAGGACGTCGACGTCGAGGTGTACCCAGAAGCCGTCCAGCTCGGCCCGTTCCAGGTGGGCGAGCGCGGCGCCGGCGGCCGCTGCGGCGCCCTCCTGCCGGATGCGGCTGACGTTCCACACCGGGATGCCGAGGTTTTCGAGTTCGTCCTGGTCCGTTTCCTCGTCCCGGATGCCTGCCACGACCACGTCGGAATCGCGCAGGTACGGGCGGCGGCCCTCGAGGTCGGTCAAATCCGCCTGGCCTCGTCCGGTGGCCAGGGCCAGGTCCTCGCCGGCGGCGGCTCCGATGCCGGTGGAGTTGCCGGCATGCCGGAAGTCGTCGTGGCCGTCGACGAACACCAGGCCGTAGCGGCCACGCCGGGAGAGCGCCAGCGTGGATCCCAGCAGGATGCTGCAGTCTCCGCCGAGGACGATCGGGAAGCGGTCCTCCTTGAGCAGCGCCTCGATGCGGTTGGCCAGTCTCACCGTGTACGCGGCCATGGCGGCGGCGTTGAACACCCCGTCACCGCTCTGCCACGCGCCACGGTCGTAGCGGGGCGGGGTGACGCAGCCGGCGTCCTCGGCGGCCAGGCGGTGTCGCAGGCCGTTGTCGCGCAGGGCTCCGGGCAGTTTGTAACACCCGGGCACGGTTCCCGGCGCGGGTGGCCGCAGCCCCAGGTTGGAAGGGGCGTCGAGCAGTGCTGGTCGTGGGTGCATCACGGCCTTACCTCACCGGTTTAGATGGTTTTGATGGTGAGAATTCTGGTCATCCTTGCCCAACCTGTCAAGGCGGCTTCACTGGTGAGATACTGGTGGACGTGAGCGCAATGGAGCTGGTCGGCAACTGCCTCTGCCTCGACTTCGCCAACACCGTCGCCCGGCGGCCCGAAGGTCACGGCGATCGCCTGACGACGATGGACGGCCTGCTCACCTGGGCGCAGGCGGCCGGAGTCCTTCCGCCGGACTTCGCCGGCGGGGGCGGCGTCGCGCTGGGCGACGCGATCGAGCTGCGCGAGTCCGTGTACCGGACGTTCTCGGCCGTCGCCGCGCGGCGGCATCCGGATCCTGATGACGTCTCCGTGATCATGAACACGTATGCGGAAGCGCTGTGCTCGGCCTCCCTCCACCGCGAGGGTGACGGGCACGTCCTGCGCTGGCCGGGGGAGCGATCGGCGCGTGCCGTGCTGTGGCCCGTCGCCGCCTCCGCCGGGCGGCTGCTGCTGGAAGGTCCGCTCAACCGGGTGGGGGAGTGCCCCTCGTGCGGGTGGCTGTTCCTGGACACCACCCGCAACGGCAGCCGCCGCTGGTGCAGCATGGCGATGTGCGGAAACCAGGTGAAGTCGCGGCGGTACTACGCCGCCAAGACCACGCACCGCGGCTCTTGACGATTTCTCGCCGATGGCGCCCGGGCTCTGTCAGCGGTGCCGCGCCGGCTTCGCTCGCCGCGGGCTGCGGTGGGTGGACATCAGCCTGGAGATCCGTGAACTCACCGTTGTCCCAGCAGCTCATCCACGTCAACGGCCAGATGCGAGTCGTCCCGCCCAAGAGTGAGGCGAGCCAGCGCACGATCCTCTTGGACGCCGAGGCGATCCGCCTGCTACGCCGTCACCGGCGACGCCAGCACCTGAAGGGGCGCGACACCGCCAGTTGGGTGTTCACCCGTGAGGACGGCCAGCCGATATGACCGGACTACCTGACCTACCGGTTCCGGTACCTGGTGGCAGCCTGCGGGCTGCCGCCAGTACAGCTGCACGACCTGCGGCACGGCGCTGACTCCCCAGCGTTGGCCGCGCACGTGGACCTGCGTACGGTCCTGGGGCAGCTCGGGCACACCAGTATCGTGCTGACCTCCGACACCTACGCCTCGGTCCTGCCCGAACTCCATCACGCGGCGGCGGAGGCCACGGCACGCCTTGTACTCACCACAGCGCAGGTCATAGGCCGCGGAAAAGGTCTCAGGTGTCGGTTTGTCCCAGACGTGACTCAGTGAGTGTTTGAGATCGGTGATCTTCGTCAGTCGCAGACGATTCTGGCCTGTCGCCGAGCGGGGCCTCTGCGGGTGAGACGGCGGGCCATACCGGCGATGGCAGCCCAGCGGATGATGGCCTCGGAGACCTTCGGGTCCCGTTCGTAGTCGCGGGCCAGGCGGCGGCAGGCGGTCAGCCAGGCCAGCGTCCTTTCCACCACCCAACGCCGTGCGATGACGCTGAAGCCGCGTTGATCGGCGGGCTTGCGGACGATCTCCAACGTGCTGCGCAGGGTGTCGCGGACCCAGTCCACCAACCGGCCGGCGAACCCCTGGTCGGCGAAGACATGCCGGATCGGGGTGGTCAGATACGCCGACAGCAGCGCGGTCTTGGCGCCGTCACGGTCCTGCCAGCTCGCCGCCACCACCGCGACGGTAACCAGCAGGCCGGTGGTGTCGGTGATGATGAACCGCTTACGGCCGTTGACCTTCTTGTTCGCGTCATAGCCGCGGCTGTCACGCCCGACAGTGTCGGCGCCCTTGACGCTCTGGGAGTCGATGATGCCCGCGGACAGCTCGCCATCACGGCCGTCCTGGCGGCGGGCCTTGATGCGCAGCTCGCGCAGCAGGGCCTCGGTCACGCCGGCCTGCTCCCACTGCTGGAAGTACCAGTACACGGTCTGCCAGGGAGGCAGGTCGGTGGGCAGGTACCGCCACGGGCAGCCGGACCGGACCACGTAAAGGATGGCGTTGACGATCTCCCGGCGCGGGTGCTTCTCCGGCCGCCCGCCGCTGCTGGGCTCGGGAAGCAGAGGCGCGATGAGATCCCATTGGGCGTCGGTCAGATCCGAGGGGTAGCGCAGCGGGGGCATCCGGACACCTTGGCCGCTCGCGAGCTGGTCGTCACGCTCGGGGGCGAGCGCGCACTGCGGCAGGCGGAAGGGCGAGCAGGGTCGCGACGAGGTCGAGTTCGCGGCGCTCGGCCGAGGTGACGATGCCGTCGGCCTTGGCCGCGTGGGCGAGGGCGGTCAGGTAGTCATGGTGCAGGCGGACCGCATCGGCGCGGCTGAGGTTCAGTTGGGCGGCCGAGGCGATCAGCTCGTCAGCTTCGGCGGCCGAGATGTGATGGTCGAGCAGCACCCGGTCGAGCAAGGCGAAGTAGGTGGCGGCGCGGATGGTGTCGGCGGCGCGAGGCAGTCGGGCCAGGAAGTGGGTGTCGCGCTCGGCGGACATGCCCCGGCGCACCGGGTGGGTGCCGGTAGGCGGGATGGCCGGCCACATCAGCGCGGAGGCGGAGTGGAGGACGTGAGCCCAGGGCGAGTCCAGGTGCGCGAGCCGGAGGTAGTGGCGCAGCAGCTCGGCGGCGGCCCGGGCGTCGACGAGCGCGTCGTGATGGCCGTCCAGCGGGATGTCGGCGACGGCGCAACAGCCCGGCCAACGTGCGGGGAGCGACCGGCAGGAAGCGAGCGGCCTCGGTCATCGTGCAGACGCCGACGGCGGCCAGAGCGGGGATCGCGGCGCCGGCCCGGGCGAACTCGTGCTCCAGGAACCCGAGATCGAAGCGGAGATGGTGCGCCACGGGCACCCACCCCCGCAGCAGACCGGCGAGACTCCCGGCGATCTCCTTGAAGGTCGGCGCGTGACGGACGTCGGCGGCGGTGATGCCGTGGATGCGTTGCGGTCCCAGGTCGCGTCCGTGGTTGACCAGGGTGCTCCATTCGCCGGTGACGAGTCCGCGCGGGTCGAGCAGCACGACGCCGACCTCGACGATCCGGTCGTGCCATGACGGGCGCAGGCCCGTGGTCTCCACGTCGATGACCGCGTATCCGGACTGGTTGCTGCTCATGGTCCTCCCCCTCTTCGTCCACCGGATCGAGGCGTCGTGGTGCCGGACGGTCGGGATGCGGGCACGGATTATGACTGCCCTGTGATGATCAGTGAACTTCCCTGAGCCTCTGCCTTTACGCCGTAGATCATCATCAGGCGCTCCCAGCGACAGCAAACTTGGTCGAAGGCACGTCTGTTGAACATCAGCCACCAGACGGGGTTACCGAACGAGACCGCTGCCTGCCGTTGCATGGCGGCGCGAGGGAGGCGGTGACGGATCATCCCGGGGTCAGATCAGGGTCAGATGATCAAAAAAGCCGGACCCCGCTCTGGGAATCCGGCCTCTGACCTGCTGCGATGTGGTGGGCGATACTGGGATCGAACCAGTGACCTCTTCGGTGTGAACGGAGTGCCTGACGTTCAATAGCCCTTGAAAATGAACGCCCTAGCACCAAAAAGCCCAGTAAAATAGGCATATAGACGATCGGACGATGTCGCTTTGGTCCGGGAAATGACGCACTGTCCACGGTCCAACGACGGTCCAAACGATCTTTAGGTGGGCTGAATGGGGTTCTCGCGGAAGCGCTTGAGATCGGGCAAGTGGCACTACACCGCCTACTACAAAGACCTCAAGGGAGCCGAGCGGTCGGCGGGCACCTTCACGGAACCTGTCAAACCCAGTGAGACATCAGGCTACTTGCGCACTTTGTGGTGAGGTGTCAATCTCGGCGGCCACGGGTGGCTGGTTGATCCACACCTTGGTCGGTAGTGCCGGCGGGTAGGGTCGCC
>NZ_JAHKRN010000079.1 GCF_019396385.1 Nonomuraea harbinensis
GATGTAGGTGAATCTCTGAAATCGCGTCTCTAGGGGCTTTCGGGTGTCTGCATCTCTCACGGCTGGATGACCTGCAGTTTCAGCTCTGCAGGACCTCCAGGACCCGCGAATTACGTCGAACCCGGGTCCCAGTGGATGACTTTGCGGGAGAAGATGTCGATGATGACGTACAGCAGATAGTAGACGCCGCGTACGGGGCCTTTCAGTTTGGTGATGTCCCAGGACCACACGAGGTTGGGGCGGTCGGCCTCCAGTTCGGGCTTGCTGGTCGGCGGGCGGACGGCCTGGGCGCGTCGTTCGCCGCTTTGCCCGCGTTCGCGCAGCAGCCGGTACATGGTGGCCTGCGAGCACAGGTAGACGCCCTCGTCCAGCAGGATCGCCCACACCTGGGCGGGCGACTTGTCGGCGAAGCGGGGCGAGTCGAGCACCGCCAGGCCGTAGTTCGGCTCGCCGTCCGCCCAAGCCTGGACAATGTCGTCCACGGAGTGGATGAGGTCCCACGGATAGTTCATGGCGCCGGTGCAGCTCTCGCCGGCGTAGCCAGCGTATTCGGTGTCCGCCCCGGTGGTGGTGATGCGCGGCTGGGACGACCACGTCAACGTGGAGACGTCCCAGCGTTCCGTCACTTGGTAGGCGGTGATGCCGGATCCGACGAACTCGCCGCAGTCGCTGGACAGGTGGTTCCACAAGACCAGATCGGCGTTCTGGACCGTTGCTCCCCGGATGGGGTGGTCGGCCGGGAACTCGTCGAAACGGATGTAGCTGCGCCAGCGGACGGCGCCGTCATTGGACTTGCCGACCAGGATCCGGTCCAGGCCGCTGTTGGCGTAGCCGTTGGGGTAGTCGGCGTTGTTGACGAAGGTGTCGTTGCCCAGCTCGGGCTCCCACCAGTCGTCGTCGAACGCGGCCAGCGTCACCGGGTAGGCGACGGCGGGGTCGGCAAGATAGGCCGGGTCAGGCGTATAGACCAGCGCCGAGGCGCTCTGGTCCAGGGTGACGGCGACCTTTCCCACCTTGCCCGCGTCGGCGTCGCTGTTGAGGTCGGTCGCGACCGCGTCGAGGAGCAGCGCCGCAGGCAGGTCAGCGATCTTCTTGCCCTGGGAGAGCAATGCCGGTTTACCCGCGCTGTCCTCCTCCAGGGCCAGGTTCTTGGGCACCGTGGTCGGGATGCGGAAGCTGACCGGGCCGGTGACCCGCTCCCTCAGGACGATCTCCTGCTTGAAGCCGGTCGCCGTAGCGGTGACGACCAGGTCGATCCCCTTGCCGTAGAGCGAGGGGTAGGTGGCGGTGCTGCCCTTGAGGGTGGGCTTGGGCAGTTCGCCGGGGCTGCCGATGGTGGCCGAGCCCTTGCTGCCCTTGCTCTTCAGCACGAAGGCGTCGTCGCCGGCCGACAGGGTCAGCTCGCCCTTGACGGCCTTGGGCTTGATGACCCCATCGATTTCAGCCAGCGTGGTGTCGATGGGGGTGAAGCCGTCGCCCTTGGCGTTCTTGACCCGGATGGGGTGCAGATGCTGTTCCATCCGCACGGTCTTGCCGTCGGGGCTGGCGTAGTAGGTGGCCTTCTCCAAGCGCAGCGCCTCAATCTCGACGCGGCGGTTGTCCTTCTTCGCCCGCGCGAGCGCCTTGCCGGTGGGCGTGTCGGGGGCGCTGGGCCGCCCTGCTGGCCGTCGCCTCGCACTGCACCGTGCACAACACCCTGCAGCAGCCGCCCGAGGTCACCGTCGAGCTGGTGTGAGCGCGGGCGGTCCGATCACATACGGCCCTTCAGCATGCCGTGCCAGTACAGCGCCGGCAGGCCGTACCGCTTGAGCAGCCACATGTCGCGGCGCTCCTTCCTGGTGTCGATCAGCGGAACGGTCGGGGTGGGCCGCAGGTCGTAGTCGAACTCGGCGAGCACCATCTTGTCGCGGGCGGTCACCAGCGGGCAGGAGGTGTAGCCGTCGTACCGGGCGGTGGCGGGGCGGCCCGCCACCGCGGCCAGCAGGTTCGCCACCACGACGGGGGCCTGCTTGCGGACCGCGGCGCCGGTCTTGGACGTCGGCAGGTTGGCGGCGTCGCCCAGGGCGAAGACGTTCGGGTAGCGGGGGTGGACGAGGGTGTGCTTGTCCACCTCGACGTAGCCGAACGGGCTGGCCGGATCGGAGAACGGGGTGCCGGCCCTGATCCAGCCGGGGGCGCTCTGCGGGGGCACGGCGTGCAGCAGGTCGTAGCGCAGCACGTCCTTGCGGCCGGTGGCGTTGTCGCTGATGGTGGCCTCGCGGTTGGCCGGGTCCAGGCCGACGAGCTCCGACTGCAGCCGTACCTCGATGCCGTAGCGGGCGACCACGCGTTCCAGGATGGGCACGTAGGCCGGGGCCTTGAAGATGGCCGCGTCGGGGATCGCCAGGACGACGCGGATGTCGGCCAGGCGGCCCTTGCGCCGCCAGTGGTCGGCGGCCAGGTAGGCGATCTTCTGAGGCGCGCCGCCGCACTTGAACGGGCCGGACGGCTGGGTGAACACGGCCGTGCCGGAGCGCATCCGCCTGATGAGCTCCCAGGTGCGCGGCGCGTGCTCAGGGGCGTAGTTGCTGCCCACGGCGTCGTGGCCGACGGCGTCGGCGAGCCCGGGGACGCCCTGCCAGTTGAGCTGGATGCCGGGGGCCAGGACGAGGTAGTCGTAGCCGAGCTCCTTGCCGCCGGCGGTGGTGACCTGCCCGGCGTCGGGGTCCACGGTCGTCGCGGCGTCCCGGATCCAGGTCACGCCCTCGGGGATGACCGAGGCCTCCGGACGGCAGGTGCTCTTGAGCGGGGCCTGGCCGCCGCCGACCAGCGTCCACAGCGGCTGGTACCAGTGGGTGTCGGCGGGGTCGAGCACGGTCACGCCGCCGACACCGGCCCGGCGCAGGCGGGCCGCGGTGGTGATGCCGGCGGTGCCGCCGCCGATGATGAGCACCCGCCTGCCGCCGGTGCTCGCTGCGTGGGGGTCGTACGAAGGCATCGGACGCCTCATTCCTTGGGAAGGGCCCCGCGGGCGGCCCCGCCCGCGGGGGTCGGATCACACGGTGCCCGGGACGCTGGCGAGGTACCAGTCCGCGAGCTTGACTCGCTCGTCTGCCAGCCGGGCGTCCAGCTCGGCCTGGGTTCGGGGCGCGGGCAGGAGCACGTCGTCGCCCGGCCGCCAGTTCGCCGGGCACGCGACGCCGTCGCGGTCGGAGGTCTGCAGGGCGTCGACGAGCCTGAGGATCTCCGGGACCATGCGCCCGGCGTTCATCGGGTAGTAGAGGATCGCCCGTACGGTCGTCTCCGGGTCGATCACGAAGACGGCGCGGACGGCCGCCGTCGCCGACGTGTTCGGGTGGAGCATCCCGTACGCGCGGGACACCTTCGTGTCGAGGTCGGCCACGATCGGGAACGGGATCGTCACGCCCAGCTTGTCACTGATCGCGCGGGTCCAGGCCAGATGGCTGTGGACGGAGTCGATCGAGTTGCCGAGCAGGGCGACGTTCCGGTCGGCGAACTCCCCGGCGAGCTCGGCGAAGGCGACGAACTCCGTCGTGCACACCGGGGTGAAGTCGGCCGGGTGGCTGAAGAGGACCAGCCAGCGGCTGGCGTAGTCGGCCAGCCGTACCGGGCCGTGGGTGGTCTCGGCGGCGAAGTCCGGCGCCTTGTCGCCGATGAGCGGGAGCCCCGCCGGGGCTGCGGCGTCGATGGTCATGGTGTTGTGTCCCCCTTGGGTGCTGCGGGTCAGGCGTTGGCCGGCGCGACGGTCCGCTGCCAGGCCTCGTAGCCGCCGAGCAGGTCCGACACCCCCGTGCGGCCCTCGTGCTCCAGCAGGCTCGCGGCGATGACCGAGCGGTTGCCGCCGGCGCAGTAGACGACGACGGGACGGTCCTGCGGGATCTCCGCGAGCCGCCCGGCGAGCTGGGCGAGCGGGATGTTCAGCGCGTTCTCGATGGCCGCGCCGCCCGCGGTCTCGGCGGCGTTACGCACGTCGAGGAGGACCGGCTGCTCGGGTCCTTCGAGCACGGCGCGCAGCTCGGTGGCCGTCACGCGGGTGCTGTGGGCGATCTCGTCCGCCATGGCCAGGAAGGCGCTCACGGGCTCGTGCAGGTAGCCGGTCACCCTGTCGAAGCCGATCCGCCCCAGCCGGGTGACGACCTCGTGCTCGCGGTCCTGGGGGGCGATGACCAGGATCTCCCTGCCGGGCGCGACGACCATGCCGGCGCGCTCGGCGAAGCGGCCGTCGGCGGCGACGTTGATCGAGCCGCGCAGGTGCGCCAGCGCGTACTCCTGCGGGTCGCGCGTGTCCAGGACGACCGCGCCCGCCGCCCGCTCGGCCAGGAACTCCGCCGCGGACAGGGCGACGGTGTGCGCGTCCGCGTCGAGCAGGTCATGCTGCTTGCGATTGAGCACCGCGTCGTAGACGAAGTAGCCGGGCGCGGGCGGCTGGCCCTCGGTGACGATCGACACGAACTCCTCCTCGTCCATCGGCGCGCAGGCGTAGTTGGTCAGGCGCTGCTGGCCGATCGTGGACTGGAGCTCGGTGGACAGGTTCTTGCCGCAGGCCGATCCGGCGCCGTGCGCGGGGAAGACGCGGGTGTCGTCCGGCAGCCTCATCAGCTTGTGCTGGACGCTGTCGTAGAGCATGCGGCCGAGCTGGTCGGACGTCACGCCGAGCGAGGCGAGCAGGTCGGGGCGGCCCACGTCGCCGATGAACAGCGCGTCGCCGGTCAGCACGCCGTACGGGGCCGGGTCCCCGGCGTGCTCGTACACCAGCACGCTGATCGACTCGGGCGTGTGGCCCGGCGTCTCCATGATCTCCAGCACCACGTCGCCGAGCACGATGCGCTCGCCGTCGGTCAGCTTGCGGATCGGGTACTCGGCCTCGGCCCGGCTCCCGTAGCCGATCCACGCCCCGGTCTTGGCGGCCAGCTCCAGATGTCCGGCGATGAAGTCCGCGTGGAAGTGGGTGTTGATCACGCCCTCGATGCGCAGCCCTTGCGCTTCGGCGTCGGCGAGGTACTCGCTGACGTCACGCCTGGGGTCCACGACGACGGCGCGGCCGGTCTTGCGGTCACCGATCATGTATGAGGCCTGGGAGAGACAGTCCAGGTAGTACTGGGTGAAGAACATGGTCTTCCTCCTGTTCACTGATGTCTTGCCGAGGAACTTCTTGCGCTGGACTTCTTTGATGAGGATCAGGGCCAGGACCGCCGCCACCACCCCGGCGGCCAGTGCGGTCAGGCCCCACCCCGTACGGAACAGGTCCGGCGGCACCTGCTGGACCAGCACGAACGTGCCCATCACGAGCACGAACCAGCCGAACCCCTTGCGCAGCCGTTCGGCGTCGATCCGGCCGGCGAGCCGCCCGCCGATGACTCCGCCGACGACCGCGGCGGCGGTGACCGGCAGCGCGATGGACCAGTCGACCGGGACGGACTGCAGGTAACCGGCCAGCCCGGCGAACGACTTCATCGCGATCACGACCAGCGAGGTCGCCACGGCCATGGCCATCGGCATGCCGCCGAGCAGCACCAGCGCGGGCACCACCAGGAACCCGCCGCCCGCGCCCACCAGCCCGGTGACCAGGCCGACGACGGCGCCTTCCACGATCACGTGGAGGAGCGGCAGATCCTTGGCACCGCCCGGCGACGGTTCGGGCGCGCGGCGGCCGCGGATCATCGCGACCGCGGTGGCCACCATCATCAACGCGAACGCCGCCAGCAGCACCGTCGCGGGCAGGTGCGGGCCGAGCAGGCCGCCGCCGTACGCGCCGGCCATGCCGGCCAGGCCGAAGACGAGCCCCGTACGCCATCGGATGCGTCCGGCCCTGGCGTGCCCGACGGCGCTCACGAGGCTGGTCACGCCCACGACGAACAGCGACATCGCGATGGCGGCCTTGGCCGGGACTCCGGCCAGGTAGACCAGCAGCGGCACGGTGAGGATCGAGCCGCCTCCGCCGAACAGGCCGAGCGTCAGGCCGACGACCACGGCGGCGGCCAGGGTCAGAGCGCTCATGCGATTCCTCCCTATACCCCCTGGGGTATATGCGAGGCAGACGTCCCCGCCGATGGTGGGCCGGGGGGACAGGGGGTCAGGCGTTCGGGCGGCGGATGCAGGCCAGCGCCTGGTCCACGTCGACGCCGGGGCCACGGTTGTACGGCAGGCGGGACAGCAGCATGCCCATGGCGCAGGTGTCGGTCAGCGCGGCGAAGGTCAGGCCCGCGCCGATGAAGGCGGCCACGTATCGCGCGCCCGGCAGCCACAGATCGGCCACGACCGCGCCCAGCACGATGCCGCCCGCGACCAGGCGGACCTGGCGTTCCAGGCTCCACCTCGGCCGGCCGCGCACCACCGGCGCCCCGGCGGCGATCCAGGCGTTCATGCCGCCCGCGAGCACCGTCGCGTCCGGCAGCCCGGCGTCGCACAGTTTCTTGTGCGCCTGGGTCGCGCGCCCGCCGGACTGGCAGATCAGCAACATCCTGCCGCCCGCGTCGGAGACGATCCGCCGCAGGTGGGTGTCGACCTGGTCGAGCGGCAGGTTGATGGCCCCGTCGATGTGCGCGGCATCGAACTCGCCGGGCGTGCGCACGTCGACGACGAGCACGTCGGGGTTAGAGGCGATCATGGCGCGCGCGGTTATGGCATCAACGCTGGCGGAGGCGTTGTCGGTGGTCATTGCTCTCCGTCTTCACTGTGCTCGGGATACCCCAGGGGGTACTCTCACGTGCTCCGTTATACCCCCCGGGGTTAGCGTGAGGCAAATCGGGGGCCGCCGGCCCCTCCGGACCACGTGGCTCGGGAGGGTCCCCGGGGCCGCGTGTTACCAAGGGTGCGCCGCCGGCGGCCGCCGGCAGGTGTGGGAGAACGACGAGAGGAAGACCATGGCTCCGACGTCCGTCGCCCTTCTGATGATCGCGTCCACCGTGGCCTACGGTCCCGCGCAGACCGACGCCACGACGCGGGTCCGGCCCGCCTCCACGGCCGACCAGGCCGGTCCCGCCATGAGCGCCGCATGCACCGCGGGCACCACGGAGCTCGCGGCCCGGCCGGGCCTGCGCGCGTGCTACGACGGCACCTGCAAGGTCACGCTCACCCGGCCGGGCCCCAGAACTTGGCCGCGTATTGGCGCGCCCGGCCGCCATCCGCGGCATGATCGGGCGGCCACACGATTCGCGCCGACTCCGAAGGCGGGCAGGAGCCTTTCCGGCTCCCGCCCGCGCTGCGGCCTCAGTGCTCGACGGTGATCCGCCTCCCCTCCTTCTTCTCGCTCTCGGCCAGCTCCACGCTGATCTCGAGGACGCCGGCTTTGTAGGTGGCCTTGACGTCGTCCGTCTTCGCCGCGGCGGGCAACATCACCGCCCGGGTGAGCGAGCCGTAGACGAATTCGGAGCAGTGCGGCTCGGCGAGCTTGCGGGTCTTCTCGGCCCGGATGAACAGCACACCGTCTTCCACGGTCACCTCGACGTCCTTGTCGGGGTCGACGTCGGGCAGCTCGGCACGCAGCACGTACCGGCCGTCGGCGACGTAGTCCTCGATGCGGACGATCTGGCCGAACGGCCGGAACCCGAACATCGGGTGCTCCAGCCACTCCGTCAGCGCCGGGAACGGGAACCTCGTGCCTCCGCGTTCGAGCAGAGCCATGGCAGCCTCCTCTCTCGTGGTTGCCGATCCCACAGCCTCAGCACACCCGGCCCGCGAAAGGTGCCATCAGAGGAAAAGGACCTGTGGTCGCGGACGATCGGCCCCCCTTTTTCGACAGGCCGGTCCTAGGCGATCTTCAGGGCTGCTGCCGCTCGGCCCCGTTGCGGGGGCGCCGCCGCCCCCACAGCAGGTAGGCGATCGGGCCGACCGGCTGGACGAAGATGCCCAGCCACCACAGCCCTCTGCGACCCCGGACCGTCTCCTTGGGGCCGAACGCCAGGTCCACGGCCGCAGTGATCGTCAGCGCCGCCTCGGCCGACATCAGGGCCAGCACGAGGCTCTGCTGCCGCTTGGACATCTCTTCCCATCGCATACGCCGCTCCTTCAGCGCGAGTCCTTCTCCGAGCTTGACCATGTCGCGGCGTTTCACCCCGAATCGAACGACCGCGATCGAACACGCCTTCCCCTTTCAGCCCGGCACGCGCGCCGTGGTGGCCACCACCCACAGCGGGCAGGGCGCGCGGTGCAGCAGTTCCTGGCTGATCGAGCCGAGCACCATCCCGGCGAACGCGCCGTGCCCGTGTGATCCGACCATGAGCACGTCGGCGCCGGTGGCCGTCTGCCGCAGGACCTCGGCGGGGTGGCCGTGCACCACCTCCGCCACCACGGGCACGTCGGGGTGCGGCTCGCCGCACTCGGTGACAAGCTCCTGCAGCAGGGGCAGCGCCCGGCCCTCCTCGCCGGGGTCGGCCGGCTGGAATCCGTCCCGCCGCGGCCAGGCCCAGGCGTGAACGGCGCGCAGCCTCGCTCCCCGCCGTCCGGCCTCGGCGAAGCCGGCTCGCAGCACCAGCCGGGACCGGTACGATCCGTCCACTCCCACCACGATCTCGCCCCGGGGCAGGCAGGGCAGCGCAGACACCACCACGGTGTCGCAGGCCGCGCGGCCGGCGACGCCGTGGGCCACCGAGCCGACGAGCAGCCCACGCATGCCGCCGATCCCGTGGCTGCCGATCACCAGCAGTTCGGCCGCCTGTGACGCCCTGATCAGGGCGGTGCGCGGATCGCCGGGCAGCAGGTCGGCCATCACCTTGACCTCGCGCCCCTCGCGGCGGGCCCGTTCCTCGCCGGCGTCGAGCACCTCCTGGCCGCTGTGGCGCATCCAGGCGGCCACCTCGGCGTAGCGGCCGTCGTCGCGTTCGCAGACCCACCGCGGCAGCGCGTGCACCACCGTCAGCCCCGTCTGCCGGATGGCCGCCTCCCGGGCTGCCCAGCCGACCGCCTCGAGTCCGGCCCGCGACCCGTCGACCCCCACGATGATCATCGTCATCGTCCTCCTCGGCCCCTTTTCTTCCAGCGCATCCCAGCGGCGTGGACGGCGCCACCACCGAAGGTCCTGCGGTTCGTGACCTTCGTCCCCTCTGCCCACCGGCCCCCTCACAGGAGTCCGGGAAGCCGTGTCTTTCGGCCCGCCGGCGACGACTTTCTGCCCTCGCCGGGCGACCGCGCCGCGCGTGAACGTGGAGTCAGGACCGCAAACAGAGGGGGCCTTGCCATGAGCGTCGTCAAGGAGGACCTCAGGGCCGGCGGCACCGAGCTCGCCGACAGGCCCGAAAGCGTCCGACGGGAGGACAACGCGCCATGATCGGCAAGATTCTGCTCGCCGTCGATGACTTCTCTGCGGCGCTGAAGGCGGCGCGCCTGGCCATCGACCTCGCCGCCGCCACGCGGGCACAGCTGCGCGTGCTCCACACGGTCGAGGATCACGTGCTGACCGACGCGGTGGGCAGGGTCTCCACCGCTCGTGACGTCGCCCGGCGCAGACAGGTCGCGGGCGAGAACGTGCTGCGGAAGGTGGCGCAGCTCGCTGGTGAGGCGGGCGTGCCGGCGCACACCACGCTCAAGGGCGGCGTGCCGGCCAGGTGCCTGCTGGCCGAGGCGCGTATCTGGCAGGCGGACCTCGTGGTCGTCGGCCTCGCCGCGGGCGCTTCGGGCGACGCGCACCCGGGCGAGGCCGCCATCGTCGAATGCGCCGACCAGCCGGTTCTGATCGTCCCCGATCGGGCCCGGCGGGCCGTGCGGAGCGGGTGAAGGGAGGGCTGCGTCATGGCTCGGTTGCGGGAGTTCGCCGGCCGCTTCCGTCCGGCGGGGGTGCCGGGCGCCGCCGCACCGGCGGCGGTGCCGGCCGACCGGCGCGCCTGCCGTGAAGCCGAACTCGAACCCGTCTTCGCGGCGCTGGCCAAGACGGCGCGGACCTGCTCGGATCTGCGTGAACAGGCCGAGAAGGACGCCCGTGAACTGAAGCGGCAGGCCGGCGAGCGCTGTGAGGCCATCTTGGCCGACGCGCGCTCGCGTACGGCTGCCGAACGCGCCGATGCTCTGGCCGTGGCCCAGGGCCGGGTCTTGGCCGAGCACAAGGCCCTGCTGGATGAGGCGCGGCGCACGGCTCACGACATCGGTGAGCGCGCCCGGTCCCGGCTGCCGCACCTGGTCGAGCGGGCGCTCGACCGGATCCGGGCGCTGGGGGCCGAGCCGTGAGCGGCGCCTGGGTCGCGGGCGCGACCAGGGCGAAGGCTCTGGTGCGGCGCCGGCTGGGCGAGGCGGGAGCCGTGCGGCTGGCGCGATCCGGCAGCTTCGAGGCCGCCGTCGAGACCCTGTCCACCGGCCCCTACGGCCACGACGTCCGCCCTGGTCTGGACCCTGTCCAGGCTCAGCACGCGGTGGCGGCCACCCTGTTGTGGCACACGCGGGTGCTCGCCGGTTGGGTGCCCCGGCAGGGGGCGGACGCGCTGCGGATGCTGGCCCGCTGGTTCGAGATCGCCAACGTCGACGCCCTGCTCGCCGGTGCGGACGCGCCGTTCGAGCTGGGGGCGCTGGCCACCTCGTGGTCGCGGTTGAGCAGGGCTGCCGACCCGCGGGCGCTCCGCGCGGAACTGGCCTCCTCCGCCTGGGGCGACCCGGGCGGGGACAGCCCGCGGGAGATCCAGCTCGGCATGCGCCTGTCCTGGGCGGCGCGGGTGGCCGACGCGCTCGATCCGGCGCTGCCGTGGGCGGCGGGAGCGGCGGCGCTGCTCGTGGCCAGAGAACGTTTCCTGCAGCGGCGGGAGCTGAGCCCGCGAACCTCGGAACGGGCCGCGGCGCTGCTGGGGGCCGAGGCGGCCGACGCGCCGTCGCTGGCGGACCTGGCCGGCCGGCTGCCGGTGGCGGCGGCCTGGGCGCTCGACGAAGTGGACGAGCCCGAACAGCTGTGGCGTGGCGAGGTCCGCTGCTGGCAGCGGATCGATCACGACGGCTGGGCCCTGCTCGCCGGATCGGGGTTCGGGCTGGAACCGGTCATCGGCGCGCTGGCCGTGCTGGCCGCCGACGCCTGGCGGACGCGGGCGGCGCTGGCCCGCCTCGCGCGCGGAGTGAGGGGTGAGGATGCGCAAGCTTGAGGCGAGGACGAGGACGCGGTGGCGGCCGGTGCGGATGGCGCGGGTCGCCGTGGCAGCGCCGCACCCCCGCATGCGACAGGTGCTCGCCCAGGTGGGCGATGCCGGATGCGTGGAGTTCGAAGGCGGCCCGGACCTGGAGGCGTTCGCCGACGCGGCGGTGGTGCGCGGCGGTGTGGCGGCGCTGCCCGGGTGGATGCCGGAACCCGCCGTCGCGGCGCTGGCGGACCGGCTGGCCCCGCTGGGCGGCGCGGTGGTGCCGCTGCCGCATCCGCGCGGGGTGCAGGCGCCTTCCCTGCTGCGCCCGGGTGGGGTGCGCGGATCGATCAACGCGCTGGTCGAGACGTACGGGACGGTGCCGTACGCGGACGTCGATCCCGCCCCGCTGGCCATGGCCGCCTACGTGCTGATGTTCGGCATGATGTTCGGCGACGCCGGGCACGGGCTGCTGCTGCTGGCCCTGGCCGGGCTGCTGCTGGCGGGCCGGCTGCCGCGCCTGCGCCGGATGTGGCCGTTCGCGGCCGGCGCGGGCGTGACCAGCGTGCTGTTCGGGCTGCTGTACGGCGAGTTCTTCGGCCCCACCGGGCTGGTGCCGGTGCTCTGGCTGGAGCCCATGGCCGAGCCGATCCCGCTGCTGCTGGCCGCGCTCGGCGTCGGCGGCCTGCTGCTCGGCGGCGCCTACCTGCTGGGCAGCGTGAACCGGTGGCGCGAGGGCGGCTGGCCGCTGGCGCTTTATGCCCGCTCGGGCGTGGCGGGGGCGGCGGCCTTCCTCGGCGTCGGGCTGGTGGCCGCCGGCTGGTACACCGGTCTGGGCTGGCTGCTGGGCGGCGGGATCGCGGTGGCGGTGGCCGGGCTCGCTTTGGCGTTCGCGGGGTTCGCGGCCGAGGGCGGCGGGGTCACGCAGGCCGTGATGGAGCTGTTCGACGTGGTCGTCAGCCTGGGCTCGAACGTGGCGTCGTTCGCCCGGCTGGCCGCCTTCGGCCTCACGCACGCCGCGATCGGCGCGATCGTCTGGGAGAACACCGCCGGGTTGTGGCCGTCACCCGTCGCGGTCGTGGTGTTCCTGCTGGGCAACGCGGTCGCCTTCGCCCTGGAGGGGCTGGTGGTGGCGATCCAGGCGCTGCGCCTGGAGTACTACGAGCTGTTTTCGCGCGTCTTCGAAACCGAGGGGCGGCCTTTCCGCCCCTGGCACGTCCCGTTGGAGGGATCGGCATGTCCGTCTGGTTCAAGCGAGGTGTCCTCGCTGTCACCTCCGTCATCGTCCTCCTCGCTGTCACGCTCCTGATCGTGGCGGTGTCCGGCACCGCGGCGGGCGCCGAGAGCGCCGCGCAGGCCGCCGAGGCGAACTGGGCGGCGCTGCTGGGCGCCGCCATCGCGGTGGCGGGCTCGTGCATCGGAGCGGGTGTGGCGGTCGCCTACACCGGTGCCGCCGCGCTGGCGGCGCTGAGCGAGCGGCCGGAGCTGTTCGGCCGCGCCATCGTCATCGTCGGCCTGGCCGAGGGCATCGCCATCTACGGGCTGGTCGTCGGGATCATCCTGATCGGCAGGGCGTGATGGGCCGCATCGCGGTGCTCGGCGAGCGCGCCAGAGTGGCCGACTTCGCACTGGCCGGCGCGCTCACGCTGACGGCCGGCACCGCCGAGGAGGTGCGCCGGGCGTGGGAGACGCTGCCGCCGGACGTCCTCGTGGTCGCCCTGACGCCCGCGGCCGCCCGAGCGCTGGGCCCGGTACAGGGCCGGCTCACCGTGATCATGGCCGAAAGGGCGGGTGAAGGCAGATGAACGACCCCATCGCCGCGCTGCGCGCGCAACTGCTGCGCACGGCCGGGCAGGAGGCCGAGCAGGTGCGTTCGCAGGCGGAGAACGAGGCCGCCGGGCGCGTCGCCGCCGCCCGCCGCCAAGCCGGCGAGCTGCTGGCAGCCGCCCGCGCGGAGGGCCTGGCGCAGGCCGCCGCCGACGACAAGGCCGAGCGCATCAAGGTCCAGCGCGAGGCGCGCCGGCTGATCCTGGCCGCCCGCCGGGAGGCGCTGGAGGAGCTCCGTTCGCATGCCGCCGCGGCGGTGAGCCGCCTGCGCGATGACCAAAGGCTGCTGCGCCGGCTGCGCGACCTGGTCGGCGACCGGCTCGGCGCCGGCCACACGCTGACCGCACACCCCGGCGGCGGCATCGTCGGGCAGGCGCCGGGCCGCCGCGTCGACGCGAGCCTGCCCACGCTGGCCGCCCGGGCGGTCGACGAGATGGCAGCGGAGGTGGAGCAGCTATGGCGGGAGTGACGCGGGTCAACGGGCCGCTGGTCGAGGTGGACGGCCTCGGCGGGGCCGCCATGTTCGAGCTCGTGGACGTCGGCGGCATCCCGGGCGAGATCGTGGCGCTGACCGGCGATCACGCCACCGTCCAGGCGTATGAGTACACCGGCGGGCTCGAGCCCGGCGCCCGCGTCGTGTCCTTGGGCGGCCCGCTGTCGGCCAGGCTGGGCCCCCACCTGCTGGGCGGCATCTTCGACGGCCTGCTGCGGCCGCTGGACGGCACGGAGATGTGGTTGAAGCCGTCGCCCCTGCGGGCCCCGGGTCGCAGGCTGTGGCCCTTCCGGCCGCTGGTGCCGGCGGGCACGCCCGTCGCGCCGGGCACGCCGATCGGCTCGGTGACCGGCTCGGGCGCTCTGCCCTATCTCGTCCTGTCCCCCGGCGGCACGGTCACGGCTGTCCGTCCCGCGGGCGGCTACGCCGCCGACGCTGCCGTGGCGAGCGTGAGCGGGCGAAAGGTCACCATGGAGTGGCTCTGGCCGGTACGCCGCGGGCTGCCGTACAGGGGCAGGCTGGACGAGCAGGTGCCGCTCATCACCGGGCAGCGCGTCATCGACCTGCTGCTTCCGGTGCGGCGGGGCGGGACCGTGGCGGTGCCCGGCGGCTTCGGCACCGGCAAGACGGTGCTGCTGCAGCAGATCGCCAAGTGGTGCGACGCCGACGTGGTCGTCTACATCGGCTGCGGCGAGCGGGGCAACGAGATGGCCGACGTGCTGGCCGAGCTGCGCGAGCTGGCCGACCCGCGTACCGGGGGGCGGCTGCTGGATCGTACCGTCGTGATAGCCAATACCTCGAACATGCCGATGATGGCGCGTGAGGCGAGCGTCTACACGGGCGTGACCGTGGCCGAGCACTTCCGCGACATGGGCTACCACGCCGTGGTGATCGCCGACTCGACCTCCCGGTGGGCCGAGGCCCGCCGCGAGTTCGCCTCCCGCGGCGGCGCGCTGCCGGCCGAGGAGGGCTATCCGGCCGATCTGGCCTCGGCCATCGCCGCCTTCTACGAGCGGGCGGGCCTGGTCACCACCCTCGGCGGCGAACCGGGATCGGTGACGATCATCGGTGCGGTCTCCCCGCCGGGGGGCGACTTGACCGAGCCGGTCACCACGCACACCCAGCGCTTCGTGCGAACGGTGTGGAACCTGGAGCGTGCTCTGGCCTACGCCCGCCACTATCCGGCCGTGTCGTGGAACGGCTCGTTCTCCCGGGACGGCGCCGCCCTGGCCGGCTGGCACGTCAGGAACGGCAGACGGGACTGGGTGGCGGCGCGGACGCGCGTGGCGGGCCTGCTCGCGGAGGCCGACCGGCTCTCGGCGCTGGCCGAACTGGTCGGCGCCGCCGCCTTCCCCGCCCGCGAGCGGGTCGTGCTGCTGGCCGGACGGCTGCTGCGGGAAGGGCTGCTGCAGCAGAGCGCGCTCAGTGCCGCCGACGCCTACTGCGCTCCCGAGCGCACCGGCCGCCTGACCAGCCAAATCCTCGACGTCGTCGACGAGTGCCTGCAACTGGCCGAACAGGGCATGCCGGCCGCCGAGATCGAGACCCGCGACTTCTCCGACGTCCTGCGTGCCAAGGAGCGGCCATGATCGAGCTTGAGTACACCTCGCTCAGCGAGCTGCGCGGCCCGCTGGCCGTGGTCAGCGGCGTGTCGAAAGTGGGCTGGGACGAGTTCGCGACGATCCGGCTGTCTTCCGGCGAGACCCGGCACGGCCTGGTGCTGGAGGTGGACCGCGATCTCGCGCTGGTCCAGGTGCTGGAGGGCACCTCGGGCATGGCCGGGGACAGGACGCGGGTCGCCTTCGCCGGTTCGCCGCTGCGCGTGCCGGTCGGGCCCGGCTGGCTGGGGCGCGTCTGCGACGGCCGCGGTCGGCCGCTGGACGGCGGCCCCGCCGTCTTCGGCGCGTCCACGGCTCCCGCGGCCGGTTTTCCGCTCAACCCCACCTGGCGGGTGCCGCCCGCCGAGCCGGTGCTGACCGGGGTGTCGGCTATCGACCTGCTGACCACCCTGGTCCGCGGCCAGAAGATCGCGTTGTTCTCGGCGGCGGGCCTGCCGCACCTGGAGCTGGCCGCGCAGATCGCCGCCCAGTCCCATGCCGGCGGTGAACCGTTCAGCGTCGTGTTCGCGGCGATGGGGCTGACGCACGCCGACGCCGCATCGGTGCGGGACGCGCTGGAGCTGCGTTCGGCCGCCGGCGAGCTGGTGCTGCTGCTGAACCTGGCCGACGATCCGGTGATCGAACGGGTCCTGACGCCGCGGATCGCGCTGACCGTGGCCGAGCACCTGGCCTTCGAGATGGGCCGGCACGTACTGGTCGTGATGGCCGACATGACCAGTTACTGCGAGGCGCTGCGCGAGGTGTCGGCCGCTCGCGGCGAGATCCCGGCCCGCCGCGCCTATCCCGGCTATCTCTACAGCGATCTGGCTTCGCTGTACGAGCGCTGCGGCCGGGTACGCGGCAGGCCCGGCTCGCTGACCCTGCTGCCGGTGCTGACGATGCCGGCCGGGGACATCACGCACCCGGTGCCGGACCTCACCGGCTACATCACCGAGGGGCAGATCGTCTTGTCGCCGCAGGCCGACCTCTACCCGCCGATCGACGCGCTGTCCTCGCTGTCGCGGCTGATGCGCCGAGGCGTGGGCGAAGGCCGCACCCGGCCGGAGCACATGGACCTGGCCGCCCAGACACTGGCCGCGCTCGCGCGCGCCCGGCAGGCCGGGGAACTGGCCGAGATTGTCGGGGCCGGGGCGCTCAGCGCGACCGACCGCGGCCACCTCGATCTGGCGCGCGCTTTTGCCACGCATCTGCTGACCCAGCGCGCGGACGAGGAGCGCACACTCGAGGAGACGTTCGACCGGGCCTGGAGGGTCGTCTCGGTGCTGCCGCGGCGCGAACTCGCCATGCTCGGCGAGGACGCGCTGGACGCCTGCTACCGGGAGGGCGGATGAAGATACGCGCGCCTGCCGGTCGCATGGGACGGCTGTGGCTGCGCCGCCGCCTGGCCACCGCCCGTCGCGGCATCGACCTGCTGGATCGCAGGCTCCGAATCCTGCTGCGGGAGCGGGAACGCCTGCGGCTGGCCAGCGACCGTACCGCACGCGCCTGGGCGGCCGCCCAGGCCGAGGCGGAGACGTGGACGCTGCGCGCCGCCACGCTGGCGGGCGAGCAGGCGCTGGCGCCGGGCCCGCCCGCCGAGATCACCGTCGAGTGGGCCGAGGTGATGGGCGTGGCCTTCCCCGGCCGCGTCTGCTGCCGCTTCCCCGACCCTGAGGGTTTCGCGGCCAGCGCCGCGGTGCCTGTGGCGCGGCATGCCTGCCGGGCGGCTTTGGAGGCCGCAACCCGGCATGCGGCCGCGCGGGAGGCTCTGCGCCTGGTGGCTGAGGAGACCGCCACCACGACCACCCGGATCAGGGCGTTGCGGGAACGCTGGGTGCCGGCCTTGCAGGAGGCTCTCGCGCAGCTGGAGCTCGGTTTGGACGAGACGGAACGGGCGGCCGCGGTGCAGGCCGCCCGGGCGCGCCGGGGCGGGTCAAGCCCGCTCGCCTGAAGCCTCGCGTCGTCGCGGCGCCCCGGACCCGCCATCCGTGTGGCGACCTACGACCGCCCGGTTCGGGACCTTCGCCTCTCAAACCTGCCGTTCGCGCGATGTGTGATGAGGACGGCCGACAAGGAGGCACGCATGGACGGCATCATGTGCCGGGATCGCGGAAATCTCCGACATGCCGCAGGCGCCGAAGGACATCCCCCGGCGCCGGGCAGGATCGCTTCGCCGGCCGCTGCCGGGAAGGGCGACGTCACGGCCACCTACCACCTGGGTAGTGTCGCGGCCGGCATCCTGCCGGCCGGGCCCGGGCCGGCGGGCTCCCGCCCTGGCGCGCAGGAGCCGGAAAGGGACTGATCGGCATGCGTATCACTGTCGCCGACGTGATGACGACCGACGTCGTCTCCGTCACCGCTCCCACCCCGTTCAAGGACATCGCCGAAGCGCTCATCGAAGGCGGCATCAGCGCTGTGCCCGTCGTGGACGACGACCGCCGCGTGATCGGCATGGTGTCGGAGGCGGATCTGCTCCGTAAGGAGGAGTTCCGCGAGCAGTTCTACCGCGAGGGCTACCGCCCGCCGCTCCGCGCCCGGCTGCGCCACCCGAAGATGCGGCACAAGGCCGAGGGCGAGACCGCCGGCGAGCTGATGACCAGCCCCGCGATCACCGTCTCACCGCGGGCGTCGGCGGTCGCCGCCGCCCGCCTGATGGACGCGCACGCCGTCAAACGGCTGGCCGTCGTCGACGAGGACCGCCGCCTGGCGGGCATCGTCAGCCGCCGCGACCTGGTGAAGCTGTTCGTCAGAGGTGATGCCGAGGTCGCCGCCGAGATCCGCGAAGACGTCCTCGACCGGGCGCTGTGGGTGGACACCGGCGGCGTCGAGGTGGACGTGCGCCAGGGCGTCGTCACCCTGTCCGGCTGGATGGACCGCAAGTCCGAGGCCGCGATCGCCGTCCGCATGACCCGCCGCGTGAACGGCGTGGTCGACGTCGTCGACAAGCTCACCTGGAAACAGGACGACTCCGCCTGGGAGGGCAGGTAATCATGCTCGTCCGTGAGGTCATGAGCAGCCCGGCCATCACCGTCCGCCGCACCGACCCGGTGCGGCGGGCGATCCGGACGCTGTACGAGCACGACATCACCGCCGCGCCCGTCGTGGACGACGCCGGCCGGGTGGCGGGCGTCGTCAGCGAGCTGGACCTGCTGCGCGGCGAGTTCGAGCCGGACCCGCGCGCCACCGCGATGCCGGTCCGGGCGGCGGCCGAGCCGCCGCCCCGCCGCGTCATGGAGGTGATGACCCGGCAGGCCGTCACCGTCACCGAGACCACCGACGTCACCACCGCCATCGACCTCATGGTGGGCAAGCGGATCAAGAGCCTGCCCGTCCTGCGCGGCCAGGAGATCGTCGGCATGGTGAGCCGCCGTGACCTGATGGCCATGCTCGCCCGCCCCGACGACGAGCTGCGCGCGGCCGTCGAGACGGCGCTGCGCGAGCAGTACCCGTTCGGCCCGAGCTGGCACGTCGCCGTGCGCGAGGGCGTCGCCGAGCTGAGCGGCCCGCCCCGCGAGCACGCCGACCACATCGCCGACCTGCTCGCCCGTACCGTGCCCGGCATCGTCCGGGTCAAGCACCTGAGGAGACAGCCGTAGCAACGACGCGGAGGGACGCGGAGGACAGCGCCGTGACGGCGCCCACACCGATCCCTGCCGATTTATGCCGATCGCCGTACCTTGCCGATCGCCGCACCTTGCCGATCATCGCCGTGACTCACCGCCGCCGTCGATCGCCGCGTTCCTCTGGCATGGCTCATGCGTGCACCACGGCCACCGGGCAGCGGGCGCGGCGCAGCACGCCTCGGGCGACCTGCCCCAGCGGCTCCGGTGCGGCGGCCCGGTCCGAGCCCACGACCAGCAGGTCGGCTTGCCCGGCCGCCGCGGTGAGCGCGGCCACCGGGTCGGCGCGCAGGAGGTCTTCGACGACCGGCACGCCTGGGTGGTCGTGTCCGACGGCCTTGACCAGGTCGCGGGCAAGCAGGCGCTGGGCTGTGACCTCGCTCATGCCGCGGGTGTCCCCCGCGGTGGCGCCGTGTGCGTCCGCCTGCCAGGCGTGCACGACCCTGAGCGTCGCCTCGCGCAGTTCGGCCTGGAGGAAGGCGTAGGTCAAGGCGGGCCCGCACGCGGGCGAGGCGTCCACTCCGACCACGATCTCGCCGTACGCGGTTCGGTGCTCGGCCCGCACCAGCACGACCGGGCAGCGGACGCGCCCGGCCACATGCATGCTCACCGGGTTCGGCACCGCGCCGAAGGATGCGTGGCACGCGTAGCTGCCCAGCACCAGCTCGACGACATCGTCTGCCTGCTCGAGCAGGGCCGTGGCGGGCTCGCCCGTCACCTGTTTCGTCGTCACCTCGATGGTCGGCTGCCGCTCGCGAACCAGTGCCTCGGCCTCACGCAGCGTCCGGCGGCCGTCGCGCGACCGTCTCCCGCGAGGCAGGGCGGCGCCGGTTCTGCCGACCTGGTACGGAGCGGTCCCCGTGACGTGCACGATCAGCAGCGGCACGTGCATGCGCATGGCGTCGCCGGCGGCCCACTGCACAGCGGCGCGGGCGGCCATGGATCCGTCCACTCCTGTCACGATCATGGTGTCCTCCTTGGCCACTGCACGCCGGATCGGCTCGTCCGGGCGTGGCCCGCCACGCCCCGGCTGCGCGGGTCGGGAGGTGCAGGATTGCCGCAGCCGGACGTGGCGGCCGGTGCCGTCTCAGGCCATCCGCCGGGCCGTCTCCACGAGGCGGTTGGCGTACCCCCATTCGTTGTCGTACCAGCCGAAGACCTTCACCAGGTCCCCGCTCGCCTGCGTCAGCGCGGAGTCCAGCACGCACGAGGCGGCGTCGCCCACGATGTCGCGGGAGACCAGCGGGTCGGTGCTGTAGCGCAGGATGCCGCGCAGCGCGCCCTCGGCGGCCGTGGCGAAGGCGGCGTTGACCTCCTGCGCGGTGACCTCGCGGGCGAGCTGGGCCGACAGGTCGGTGAGCGAGCCGTCCTCGACCGGCACCCGGACGGCCACCCCGTCCAGCCGGCCGTCCAGGTCGGGCAGCACCCGGCCGACCATGCGGGCCGCGCCGGTGGTGGTGGGCACGATGTTGACGGCCGCCGAGCGGGCCCGGCGCGGGTCCTTGTGCGGGGCGTCCAGCAGCCGCTGGTCGCCGGTGTAGGCGTGGATGGTGGTCATGAAGCCGCGTACCAGCCCGAACCGCTCGTGCAGCACCTTGACCATCGGCGCCACGCAGTTCGTGGTGCAGGAGGCCAGGGAGACGATCTCGTGCCGGGCCGGGTCGTAGGCGGCGTCGTTCACGCCCGGGACGATGGTGGCGTCCACGTCCTTGCCGGGGGCCGACAGCAGCACCCTGCGGGCGCCCGCCTTCAGGTGCGCGGCCAGGGCCTCGCGGGTACGGAAGCGGCCGGTGGCGTCGATGACCAGCTCGACGCCGTGGGCCCGCCAGTCGAGCTGGGCCGGGTCGGCCAGGGAGCTGACGGCGATCTCGCGGCCGTCGACCTGCAGCGTGCCGGGCGCGGTGGTGACGGGCAGCCCGAGCGGCCCGTACGTGGAGTCGTGCCTGAGCAGGTGGGCCAGCGCGGCCGGCTCGGCGACGTCGTTGACGGCGACGACCTCGAGGCCGTCGAGGGTGAGCGTGCGGCGCAGGACGGCACGGCCGATCCTGCCGAAACCATTGATCCCGATTCTCATGGCCTCATCGTCCGCCGCCCCTGCTCGGCGGGGCAGAGGCCAGGGTCCCGTCCCGGACGGACCTTCGACCCGGCGACGCGCGTCGATCGAATCGCCGGCGGCCTGTAGGTGACCGATGACCGACGCGACGGGACCAAAGCCTCCTGCTGCCGTCTTTCGCCTGGTCGAGGATGGGATGAGGAAGTGATCGGACCGGCCGTCCCTGGCGGCTCGGGCAGACCCTCGTACGTCACTTGGAGTGTCAGGTCCCGCGCCGCTTCCCCGGCCGAAGGGCGGCATCCCGTGGTCGTCAAGGATCCCCCGACGGCGGCGAAGGGCCGCACCGCGGAGCCGATGGCCGGACGTGCGCCGGTCGTCGCCATCGTGTGCTCGTCCGGAGGGCTGCACGCGGCCGGCCGGGTGCTGTCCGGGCTTTCGGCCACCTTCGCCGGGGCCGTCATCGTCCTGCAGCACGTCTCACCCGATCACCGCAGCATGCTGCCGGAGATTCTGGCCGGACGAACCGAGCTGCCCGTGGCCGCGGCGCGTGACGGGCAGCCCCTGCTGCCTGGCCGGGTCGTGGTCGCTCCTGCGGGGCACCATTTGCTGGTGACCGGTGACGTGCGGGTCGCGCTCATCATGTCCGGGCCCCTTCCGCCTCCCCGGCCCTCGGCCGATCTGCTGCTGGCCAGTCTGACGCTGGCGTGCGGCGCCGATGCCATCGCGGTGGTCTTGTCCGGGGAGGGCAGCGACGGCGCGACGGGCGCCACCGCCGTGCATCGGTTCGGCGGCACGGTCATCGTCACCGACGAAGCCAGCACCTCTCACTTCTCGATGCCGCGGGCCTGTATCGCCCGGGACGGCATCGTCGAGCATGTCGTCCCCCTCGACCAGGTCGCCTCGTTGCTGATCGGCCTGGTCGCAGGGCGCAGGGCCAGGTGAAGGGCGGCGGCCGCGCTCCGCCGCGCGGAGGCGGACGCCGCCCTTGCCTCGTGTCCGGCCGGCCGGCCCGTCCAGCGCGGTTTCACCGGGTCGCAGACAGCAGGCCGATCAAGTTGCCCGCCGGGTCGGTGAACAGCGCGAACTGCGTGCCTTCACCGATCGTCGTCGCTGGCACGCACACGTCTGCGCCGAGTTCGCGGGCGCGCTCCAACGTCTGCTTCAGGTCCTCGACCCGCACGTAGACGGTGACGTACGGCGGCACGCCCGTGCCGGTCCGCATGATGCCGCCGTCCAAGCCCTCACCCGGCCGGACCAGGGCGTAGTTGTGGTCGACGGTCTCGCTCTTCCAGCCGAACAGGCTCTCGTAGAAGGTTCGCAGCGCCTCGCGATCAGGTCCCGCGATCTCCCAGTGCACGATCGGATGTGCCATGGCGTCCTCCTTTCCTGGCTCGCCTTCAGTGTGAGCAGCCGCACCGCGCGCATCTGCGGGACAAGGCCCTCGATCGCGCGTCTTTCGGCCCAGGCACGAACTCGTCCCGGGCCGCCTTGGCCGATCAGGCCGCCTTCTCGGTGATCGCGACCGGGTCGCGGCGGTCGTGGCGCTTGAGCCACACGTCGACGGGGATGCCGGCGAGCAGCAGTGTGCCCTTGTAGACGACCTGGTAGCCGGGCCCGGCGATGGTCCACAGCGTGTACGCGAACGCCGGCACCGCGACCGTCGCGTCCCGCGCCGTCCGCCTGCCGGAGAACCGCCGGCGGTCGGTGAGCATCAGCATCAGCTGGGTCATCGCCGCATACGCGTACGGGATCAGCGTGGTGACGGTGGCCAGCAGGATCACGAAGTTGAACTGCTGGCCAGGCTCGTGTTGTCGTTGAGCAGCATCAGGGCGGTCACCAGCACGCTAAAGACGATCAGCCCGACAGCCGGGGTGCCCCGGCGCGACACCCTGGCGAACACCTGCGGGGACCAGCCCGTCGCGGGCGACGGCCGGCGGCACCTGCCCCTGCAGCAGGATCCAGCCGTTCAGGGCGCCGAACGCGCTGACGCTCGCGCCGAGCGCGACGGCGGTGCCGGCCCAGCCGCCGAACATCGCGGCGGCCGCGTCGGTGAAGGGCGCGGTGGAGTTCACGAGTACCTGGCGGGGCACGGCGGCGAAGACGGCGACAGTGCCCAGGACGTAGACGGCGGCGGTGACGGCGGTGCCGACGATGGTGGCGCGCGGAATGGTCCGCTCGGGGCTGTCCACGTCCTCGGCCGGGACGGTGGCGACTCGATGCCGATGAACGCCCACAGTGTCAGGGACGCGGCGCCGGTGACCGCGCCGAAGGCGCTGTGGTCGCCGGGGTTGACCGTCGTCCCGGCCTGGCTGCTACGGTACGGCGCTTCCGCCGAGGCCGCTACGCGCCAATTCGGCATCGAGGGGACCATGGTCCAGCGGACTCCGGCCGAACTGCCCTGGGCCGCCTCCCCAGTGTGCGGTCTGCTGGTGGCGGAACCGACCGCTGGCTGGAGGGCCGCCATGGCGCGCGCGGCAAGTGAGATCACCAGCAACCGTCCTGCGCAATCCAACCACGTCGCGCAGGAGCAGCGCGTTCGGCAGCGCCTGAAGAGCCACCCGAAGCCCGACGCGCGCCGAACCGGAGGTGAACATCATGTCCGAAAACACCCCACGTGCCGGCGACGTGGCGTGGAGCCCGCTCTATCGCATCGCAGGCGCCTCGGCGGGCCTGGCCGTGCTCCTGTACGGCGCAGCGCTGGTCATCGTCTCCGTCACCGCTGCGGCGCCGGTGTCCGGAGGTGCTCCACTGCTGGAGTACATCGGCGCGCACCGCACGCTCTACATCGTCCGCCAGGTGCTGTGGCTGTGCCCGAGCGTCTTGCTGATGGTGGTCTTTCTCGCGCTGGTCGTGGCCCTGCGCCACCAGAACCGGAGCCTCGCGGCGATCGCGGGCCTGATCGGTGTCACGTCGTGGGCGTTGTCCCTGGCCTGGCCGACCACCGGTGACGGCTCACTGGCGCTGGTGCTGCTGAGCGACGGATACGCCGCCGCGGCGACCGCCGCGGGGAAGGCTCCGTTCGTGGCCGGGGCCGAGGTGTTGATCGCGCTCAACGACGTCCCGGCGGTGATCGGGGTCCTGCAGACGCTCGGCGTGCTGCTGATCTCGCTGCTGATGCTGCGCAGCGCCTTTTCGGCGCGGCTGGCCTGGTTCGGCCTGATGACGGGTGTGATCGGGGTCTTCTGCGAGCTGTTGAGGCCCGTGCTCGGCTGGACCTACGCGATCTACGGCGTGCTGCTGTTCGCCTGGCTGGGTTGGATCGCCGTCGCCTTGCTGCGGCTCGGCCGCTCGGCGCCGAGGTGAGACGAGAGCTGGATCCCCGGTCTCCCCTGTCGGCACATGGCATCGGCCCGTCCGCCGGCCGCATTCGTGCCGCCTGTCTCGCCGCGAAGGGGCCTGGCTCGCCCGCACTCGCCGCCCGAAACAAGCCGGCCTCCTCCCGCCGGGACGGAACCCGCGGGAGGAGGCGCATCCGGTCCTTACCTGATCACTTCGTGCGTGTCGCGGTCACGCACCGGTTGCGGCGCCGGCATGAAGGCGTGCCTCAGCGTCGCGACCAGCCACAGGGCGGCCGTGGCGAAGAAGAACGCGCCCAGAGCGGTCGCGCTGTCCCCGATCAGGGCGATCGCCGCCGCCGCCAGCGCCGTGACGCCGAGCGCGGTCGCGACCAAGGCGAAGATCTGCTTGGCCGTGGTCCTCGGCCCCTCGTACAGGTCCCCTCTGCTCATGGCGCACCCTCCGGCCCCGCCGACCAGCAGGATCACGATCGTGGCACCGCGCACGCTGCTGAGGACGAAGACGTCGGCCTGCTGCAGGAACACGACGTAGACGGCCGTGATCACGCCCATGGCCACCGTCGCCACCGCGTCTTTCCACGTCAACCTCATCGCCTGTTCCTCCTTTCTGCTCACTTTCAGACTCGTGCCGAGGCGGATGACGAAACAGTGCCGACGGGCCCGCACAGCGCGCCGTTCGTCCCGGCCTCATGCGCCCAGGTCAGGGGATTCGGCGGGATGGATTGCATGAGCGGCGCGATGGCGGAGAGGCGGCCGCGCTCCTCACCGATTTGATCACTTCCGCCGGCCGCGGGCCGGTCCTGCAGGATGTCCTCTGCTGGTCGTGGGTGACCTCCCATGAGCCTTTTCGAGCGCGGTGAGGCGACGCGGCAGCTCGTGAAGGTGGCGGCCGGGATCGAGCTTGGCCTACGGCAGGTGGCGTGGCCGGTCCTGCCGCTCCTTGCTCGGTCAGCCGCTGCGAGACACAGCCGTCCTGTCGGGCGCCGGTGTTACTTGCGGGTGGATTCCAGGAGCACTTCGGGAAACTGGTCCGAAGGGCGGTCCAGTAGCGGCGGCGCGAGCAGAGGACCGTCGGTCATGTCGAGGTGGAGCATGCCGGGCACCTGGACGAAGTGCCCCTCCCCCGGGAGAGTCTCAAACACCGCGCGCATCGTCCTGTGATGCTCCTCGATCTCCGTCTCGGGCCAGTCACCGGCGCGGTGCCGTTCGAGCCTCATGGTCGCGGCATCCCGCGTGATCCACATGGTCGGCTGCCGCAGGCCGGTCCTGACCACCTCGTCGGGCATGAACGCGTCCTCGAGCAGGCAGGCCCGCAGGCGCGGCTCCATCATGCACGCCTGTGCCCCCACGACGCCGCCCAGCGAATGGCCGAACAGCCCCGCCAGCCCGAGGTCCAACCGCCCCTGCAGCCGGGAGTCGTTACGGTCGATGTCGACAAGCCGGTTCAGCGCAAAGGTCACATCCCGAGCCAGGTGGGGGATGTGGGCCACCTTGAACGCACGGTTGTTCATGCGAGGGTCGTAGTCTGACGCGCGACCGTCGGGGAAGATCACCCTGGCGGCGGCGTACGGCTGGTCCAGAGCCACGATGACATAGCCTCGCGAGGCGAGTTCCTCGATCTGAAACGTGTTCACCTGCCGTAAGCCCATCCTGCCGGCCAGGAAGACCAGCACCGGATAGCGGCCCGGCAGGGCGGGCGCCGATCGGACGGCGTTGGTGGTGACGTAGCGCAGGTGCCCGAGCACGAATCCGGGCACCTGCAGCACTCGCCCCAACGCCGGCGTGACGGCTTCGGCGTTCTCGAGGTACGGGGTACGCGGCGCAGACGGGTCAGCCTCGGCTGGGTACCGGATCTGCGCCATCAGCTCGCGGCGGTCGCCGGGGTCAGCGGTGAAGATCTCCGCGCGGGCCTCGTCCACCCAGTGGTAGGTCAGCGTGCCGATCGCGAACGGTCCGGTCGGCTCGGGGAAGCGAAACACCGGCACCGCCAGCGGTACCGCCACGGCGCCACCCATCACCACCAAGCCCAGGCCGGCCACCACGACTCGCCGAACTCGTCTGCGCCCACCCGCCGATCCCGCGCCCACCGGCTCGGCCGCGTCCTTCGATCCCGTGCCTCCCGCCGGCCTGACCGCCCGCACCAGCAAGGCGGCGAAGAGCACCACCCCTAGCGCATAGGCGGGGACGAGCTGCCAGCGCGCACCTTCCATCAGCAGCTGCACGATCGCCGCGGCTATCGGCACGAGCGCCAGATGTCCGCACCGGCTGCGCTGTGGCGAGATCATGAGAAGAGCGAGCATGACCGCGTCGGCAACCAGTAGCACGACCTCGAACGCACGCATCATTCCTCCACCCCCCGGGGTGTGGCGCCCCGCCCCACGCGTTCAACGTGCCAGAGCCCGGCGATGTCTCCGACAGCCGCCCCACGGGCGCATGTCAGTGGCATCTACCGCAACGGATCGCGGCGGCGACGCGGGTGGGAAGCGCGTCCTCAGAGGTCACCCCATCGGCAACAGCGCTACCAAGATTGCCTCCGAACGGAGGGCGTCCGCGCTCCTCAAGGCGCCCGACGCGCCTTGGTCATGGGCGGCGTGGCGCCCTTTTCCGCCGCCGTCGCGCTGCTGCACGAACTGCGCCACGGTCGGGGCCGTCTCCCCAGCCGCGACTGCGTCGCGATCCTGCGCCGCGCCGGCCTCTTCCGCGCTCGAGTCCGCCGAGCGCGGCGGCTTCGGCCTGGTGATCCCTCTGCGCGGACCTGCGCAGGTGGTGACGATCTCGCCGGGGTCGGGGGGATCGGCCGGGTGCCTCTGTTCGCCCCCCGTGGGCTGGGCCGAACATCCCTCGGCCACCGCGGCGTCCGCTCATGGGCTGGGTGTGGGTGCGGGTGTCGGGAACGGCGCTGGTTCGTATCCGCCTGCGACGGCCGCTCAGGCCCTCATGCCGATCGCTTGCGAGGTCGTACCACGGCGGTCGGGCACACGGCGTGGTACAGGAGCGCGTGGCTGACCGAGCCGAGCACGGCGGAGGCGAAGCCGCCCAGGCCGCGCGAGCCCACCACCACCAGATCCGCCGTCTGGCCGGCTTCGATCAGCGCTTCCGAGGGGTGTCCGGTGCGCTGCTCACCGACGATCTCGCAGTCCGGGTGCTGCGCACGCCAGGCCTCCACGCGCCGGGCCGCGGCGCGGAGTTCCTCCTCGCAGGCGCTCTCCAGGAGGGCGTTGTAGCCGGCCGCGTACGGTGGGGCGATCGGCATCTGCCAGGAGTACAGCACGTGCACAGGCACCTGCCGGGCGCGGGCCTGCTCGACGGCGTAGGTCACGGCGACGGCGGAGCAGTCCGAGCCGTCGTCGCCGACGACCACGCGCCCGTGCGCCGGCCGCGACGATCCACGGACGATCACGACGGGGCCGTCGGCGTGACCGGCCACGCCCCTGCCGACCGAGCCGAGCAGGAGTCTGGTGAACCCGCCGAGACCCCGGCTGCCCAGCACCACGCTGTCGGCGGACCTCGACTCGCCGATCAACGCGTCGATCACGTTGCCGGCCAGCATGCCGGTGCTCACTTCGAGGTCCGGACTCGACGCGCGGGCGCGGTCCGCGGCTGCGGCCAGTGTTCCCGAGCAGTACTTCGTGCCTTCGTCGCCGAAGCCACCGTGCTCGCAGACATGCACGATCCGCAAGCCCAGGCCTCTTCGGCGGGCATCGGCCGCGGCCCACTGCAAGGCCTGTGTCGCCGGCGCTGAGCCGTCCCCCCGACCACGACGTTCCTGGTCATCACATCTCCCCCGCTTCTCGTCTACCCGCTGCCCATCCGGGGTCCGTCGAAAACCGCCGGCGGCGCCCCTTGAACCTGGCCGGCTCGTACGAACACGTGGCGGCCCCTGACGGTCACCCTCCGGTGCTGCAGGCGTTCAGGCCAGCTCGATGCCGACCTCGGGCGGCTGCTGCAGCGAGTGGTGCACCGTGCAGTGCGAGGCCACGGCCAGCAGGGCGGGCCTGCGCTGCTCGGGCACGCCGGGGGCGGAGACCAGCAAGCGGATCTTCTGTACGCGGGCCGGTCTGTCGGTGGCCATGGCGAACTCGGCGCTGACGCGCAGGCCCTGCCGGGACAGCCCGTGGCGGGTGAGGTGGCGGCCCGCGTAGAAGGCGACGCAGGCGGCCAGGGAGGCGGCGAACAGCTCGGTGGGCGTGGGGGCGCTGTCCTGTCCGCCCGCACTGGCGGGCTGGTCACAGAGCAGGACGTGCCGGCGCACGGCGACCGCGTACGCCTCGCCGCCGGCGTGGGTGACCTCGATGCCCGCCGGCGCCCCGCCGTCGACGGCGGCGGCCTGGGCCAGCAGGGCCGCGGCGAGCCGGCGGCTCTCGGCCGGGGTGGGGGTGGGGCAGGGCTC
>NZ_JAHKRN010000008.1 GCF_019396385.1 Nonomuraea harbinensis
TCAGCCGCTTCCTCTCCCGACCGCGGCCGCCGCCGGAGCGACGCTCCTCCCCGCGGCACAGGCCGTCGCCGGCACCGGCCAGGTGGCCGGCACCGCCGTCGTCGTGCACGAGAAGCCGATTCTCTGCAAGCACCGCAAGTGCGGGCACCGCTACAGGTGCCACAGCTGCGGCCACCGTCGCGGCTGCCACAACTGCGGGCACCGCCACCACGACGGCAACTGGTTCTTCAAGAACAAGGGTCACCACCACCACCGCGACCTCGACGATGACGTCGACGACGACGAGTTCGAGCACAAGGGCCGCCACCACGACGACGGGTTCAAGCACAAGGACCGCGACGGCGGCTGGGGCAAGCGCAAGGGCGACGACGAGCGCGGCGAGTGGGACGGGCGCAAGGGCTACCAGGACCGCGGTGACTGGAAACAGTACAACGAGGACCGCGGCGAGTGGGACAAGTACAAGGGCGACCGCGCCGAGTGGGACAAGTACAAGGGCGACCACAGCCGCGGCGAGTGGGACACGTACAACGGCGTCCAGGACCACGGTGACTGGGGCAAGTACAAGGGCGACCACGGCGAGTGGCAGAAGTACAACGGCGACCGCGGCGAGTGGGAGAAGTACGGCGACGGCGACCGCGCCCGCGGCGACTGGGGCAAGTACAAGGCTCCGCACAAGGAGAAGTGGGGTCACGGCTACTACGCCAAGAAGCACCACCACCACAACAACAAGTGGTGGGTGTGGCCGTTCGTCGAGAACGGCAGCGAGCCGTGGTGGCGCACCGACCAGAAGAAGAAGACCGTCTGAAAAAACCGCTGGGGCCCGTCGCCCGTAGCGGAGGGGAATGAACCCGCCGCTCGTTTTCCGGCCCGGCCGCAGGCCGTGGCGAAAATCCGGCAGGCGGATTCCCTTCGGTGATTCATCGTGCGGACGAAATGCCGCACCCGTTTCGACGGGTGCGGCATTTCGCGTTCCCCGGGGTTGACGGGCCGATCCGAAGAAGTCATCATGTGATGAAATAAGGGGTGGGCCATGCGCAGGACATCAGCCGCGATCGGCAGTGCGATCTTCTTCCTCGCCGCCCCGGGCGTCGTCGCGGGCCTGGGCCCCTGGTGGGTCTCCGGCTGGGAGCCGCGCTCGCCCCTGCCCGGCGCCTGGATGATCCCCCTCAGGGTGGCGGGCGTGCTGCTGCTCCTGGCCGGGGCGGCCGTCGTCGTGGACGCGTTCGTCCGGTTCGTCGCCGAGGGCTCCGGCACGCCGGCCCCGATCGCGGCGCCCGGGCGGCTGGTCGTCGGCGGCCTCTACCGCCACGTGCGCAACCCGATGTACGTGGGCGTCCTGGCGGCGATCCTGGGGCAGGCGCTGCTGTTCGGC
Source organism: Nonomuraea harbinensis (assembly GCF_019396385.1). Classification (GTDB taxonomy): domain Bacteria; phylum Actinomycetota; class Actinomycetes; order Streptosporangiales; family Streptosporangiaceae; genus Nonomuraea; species Nonomuraea ferruginea. Next base: position 1,373 of record NZ_JAHKRN010000008.1, read on the forward strand.
GACGCCGGGCTGCTGGTGTACGCGGCGGTGGCCGGGGCGGCGATGGGCGCTTTCGCGCACTGGTACGAGGAGCCGCGCCTGCTCGGCAGGTTCGGCGCCGACTACGAGCGATACCGCCGCGCGGTGCCCGGGTGGTGGCCGCGCGTCCGGCCGTACCACCCCTGACGCCGGTCACTCCAGCGGGTGCCCCAGGCGCAGGATGCGCCGGTCGCCGCTCACGGTCACCTCGCTGACGGTCCACATGCGCTCGTCGACGACGGTGCCGTCCATGGTCATGTAACCCCCGACGACCAGCAACGGGCGGCCGCCGATGAAGAAGAGCTCGGCCCGCGCCTCGGTCTCGTCGCCGAACCCCAGGATGAAGTCGTCGTAGTCCAGAGGGGCGTCGAGGATCATGCCCGGCGCCAGGTGGGGGCGGGAAGTCTGGAACAGGTGCACGTTCACGGGGGTCAGCTACCCGGATTCCTGATGATCGTGCACGCTATGGCGCTGATGTGCGTGGATGCGATGAAATGTCTCCATCCCGAAAGGTTGGAGTATCTGTGCCCCTGTTCGATCTGCCGCTTGAGCGACTCCGCGACTACCGCCCCGACCGTGACGAACCCGCCGACTTCGACGCGTTCTGGGCCCGCACGCTCGCCGAGGCCCGCGAGTTCGCGCTGGACGCGGAGTTCACCCCGTACGAGCTGCCGTTCGCCCACGTGGACGCGTTCGACGTCTCGTTCGCCGGGTGGGGCGGGCACCGGATCAACGGCTGGTTCCTCATCCCGCGCGGCGCCGGGGCCCCGCTGCCGTGCGTGATGCACTACATCGGCTACAGCGGCGGGCGCGGCTTCCCGCACGACCACCTGATGTGGCCGGCGGCCGGGTACGCGGTGTTCGTGATGGAGACCCGCGGCCACGGCGGCGCCAGCGTGCAGTCGCCCGGCTCCACCGGCGACCCGCACGGCGCGGCGGGCCCGCAGGCTCCCGGCATGATGACCCGCGGGATCATGGACCCGGACGACTACTACTACCGCCGGGTGTTCGCCGACGCGGTCAGGGCCGTCGACGCGGCGGCGGCCCACCCGTCCGTGGACGCGGGCCGGATCGTGGTGTCAGGCGGCAGCCAGGGCGGCGGCATCGCGCAGGCCACCGCCGCGCTGCACCCGTCGGTGGCGGCGGCGCTCGTGGACGTGCCGTTCCTGACGCACTTCCGCCGGGCCGTCGAGATCACCGACCGCGACCCGTACCAGGAGCTGGTCCGGTTCCTCGCCACCCGGCGCGAGGCCGCCGACCAGGTGTTCCGGACGCTCTCGTACTTCGACGGGGTCAACTTCGCGGCTCGGGGCACGGTGCCGGCGCTGTATTCGGTGGCGCTGATGGACTTCGTCTGCCCGCCGTCGACGGTCTTCGCCGCCTACAACCACTGGCAGGGGCCGAAGGAGATCACGGTGTGGCCGTGGAACGGCCACGAGGGCGGGAGCGGCTACCAGCGCGAGGAGCAGCGCCGCCACCTGGCCGCGCTGTTCGCCTGACCCCGCCTGGCACGCCGCCGATCCGGCACGTGGACCGTGCCGGACCCGGCGGCGTGCCGAGCTGCGGTGTCAGCCGGCGCGCTCGGTCACCAGGAAGGACACCGCCCCCTGGTCGTCGGCGCCGGCGTCGAGTGACTTGTCGTCCAGCACCGTCGCGGCCACCGGGTCGAGGTAGACGCGGGCGCCCTCCGACTCCACGACCGCGTCAGCCGGCTCGGGAGCCGTGGCCAGGGACAGGGTCAGCGAGCTGGCGTCGTCATCGCTGGAGGCGATGCGGATGCCGCCCTGCGCCGGCTCGGGCGCGCCCGCCGTGAGATTGCGGATCGCCTGGGCTGCATTAGCTGTCAGGGTGAGCACTACGGCTCCTCCTCGGATTCGACGTACATGAGTCGCCTGCCATTCCCCGGTCTGTCCGGGTCCTAACCTTTGTGGCCGGGACTTTTACCGGCGAACCGGCGTGGCGTGGCGGGCCGGGCCCGCCGGGCGCGCTTGGATGACTCTCCGTCAACGCACCATCACAGATCGTCGGGGGATTCAGCATGTCCGTTCCGCGCCCGTACCTCGCCCTGCTCCTGGCCGCCGTGACCGCCGTCACCGGCTGCAACAGCGGCCCCAGCACGTCCGCGGGGCTCGCCACGCCCGCCTCGCCCACCGCGGCCTCGCCGGGGACGGCCTCTCCCGCTCAGCCCTCCGACCAGGACCGGATCTGGCTCCGGGAGATCCACCAGGGCAACATGGCCGAGATCCAGGCGGGGGACCTGGCCCAGCACAAGAGCACCTCCGAGGCGGTCCAGAGGCTGGGCACGATGCTGGTCGAAGACCACACCAAGCTCGATCAGGAGGTCGTGAAGACCGCCGAGCAGCTCGGCGTCAGCCTGCCCAAGAACACCTCGGGCGAGCAGAAGAAGGTCATCGCCGGGCTCCGCGACGCCTCGCGCGCCGACTTCAACCAGGAGTTCCTGATCGCCATGCGCAAGGCGCACGAGAAGGCCATCACCGCCACGCAGACCGAGATCCAGAGCGGCACGTCGCCCCAGGTGAAGCAGCTGGCGGAGAAGGCGCTCCCGGCGCTGGAGATGCATCTCGACGAGATCGGCAAGATCCCCGGCGGGGAGGCGCCGGCGCCGGACAGCGGTGCCCCGGCCCCGGAGAACTCCTGAGGCGTCAACCCCGAATTACGCAAAACATCCCGGGTGAGCGTGCGTTTGTGCAGGTATGGGGGTATTTGCCCGTCTTGAGCCACCTGTCGGTCCGGCGAAGCGGCCGTCAGAACGAACAATTCGGGGGAATCGTCGTGGCTATGCAGACAGAGATCCGGAGCCTTTTCGACTGCGATGTCATCGACTCCGATGGTCAGCGGGTCGGCAGGGTCGGCCAGGTCTACCTCAGCGACCGCACGGGGGACCCGGAGTGGGTCACGGTGCGCACCGGGATGTTCGGCATGAAGCAGAACTTCGTGCCGCTGACCGGTTCGCGCCGGTCCGGCAACGAACTGCGCGTCCCGTTCGTCAAGGAGATCATCAAGGGCGCGCCCAGCATCGACGTGGACGAACACCTGACCCTGGAGGAGGAGGCCGGGCTCTACCGCTACTACGGCATGCAGCCGTCCACCATCCCCAGCCAGCGCAAGCCCGAGGGCACGACCGGAACGACCACCGGAAAGACCGGAACGTCCGGAACGACCGCCGGGATGACCGGAAAGGTCACCGGGCCCGCGCCCGAGCGGCGCGGCGCGCGGGGGACCGAGCGGGACGTCGACATGACCCGCTCCGAGGAGACGATGCACGTCGGCAAGGAGACGAGGGAGGCCGGCCACGTCCGGCTGCGCAAGTACGTGGACAGCGAGAACGTCCAGGAGAGCATCCCGCTGGAGCACGACGAGGTCGTGATCGAGCGCGAGCCGATCTCCGGCGGCCAGCCCCTGGAGGGGCGCGAGCTGGAGGAGGACGAGGAGTCCATCACCCTGTACGAGGAGCGCCCGGTCGTCGGCAAGGAGACCCGGCCCGTCGAGCGCGTGCGCCTGCACAAGGAGAGAGTCCGCAAGGACGAGACGGTGCAGGGGGAGGTCCGCAAGGAGCGCTTCGAGGTCGACCGGGACGGCACGACCATCGACGAGCGCGACGAGCGCGACGACCGACGAGGGCGCTGACGCCCTCTTTCGCGCGGTTCTCAGGCGAGGGCGCACGGTCGCGCCCTCGCTTTCAGATGATGAAAGAACTCACATAGCGCAAAGAAACCCCCGAATTCGGGCGCGCCTGATCCCGCTTGCGGGCTGTCACGACCCGTTACTCCGTGGTTGCTCTCTTACCCTCCCGCAGGGTAGCCGCGCCTGACCTTCGGGTTACATGGCGGACGGCTCGCCCGTGGCCCCCTTCCGCGGCCGAGATCCCCTTTCCGAGCACTACCGGAACGGTTTCGGGCGGTCTTCCACGCCGGCTGACCGGCGCGCCTGAAGGTTCCTGCGAGCCGCCCTGTGACCCACGGGGGCATTCCAACGCATTCGTTAAGTAGCAGTTGACAGCTTGACGGTAAATGGCAGGATCAGGGCGTGAACAAGTAGTTCAGGGTTTACAGAGCACTTCGCGGATGTCCTGAAAGGGGAGGTGACCAGCGAGATGAGCGTTACCCCCGACGGCGCCGCACCGACGTCACGGCCGACCGCGACCCAGAACCCGTTCGGTAGGAGCCCCGCCATGCACGTCCACCCCGATTACCGCCACCCCTACGACGGAGACCGGCAGCCGCCCAAGCCGCGTCTGGCCGTCTACGACCACCTGGAAGAGATCGCCGCACCCGAGCCGATCGAGCCTGACACCCAGGTCACCGAGCGGCTGTGGCAGATCCGGGAGATATCGAACAGGGCCATCGGCTCCATCGACGACCTGCTCAAGCGCACCGCCTGATCGCGAACCAATGAGGGGGGAGACCCGGCGAAGCGGCCGGCGACCCGCGGGGAATGTCTCGGCTCACCAAGGAGTGTCATGCAAGGTCACACGCGACTGGCGTCAGCAGTACGCGACGTCGGAGCACACCGCGCGCGGATGATCGCGGGCGTCGCGCGGCCCCAGAACGTCGACGAGGTACGCGCCGTGGTGCGGCGGGCAGCCGTCGAGGGGCGTCGTCTATATCCGCTGAGCACCGGGCGCAACTGGGGCATGGGCTCCGGCGTGCCGGCCAAGGACGAGAACGTGGTCGTCGACCTCAGCGCCATGAACCGCATCCGCAGCCTGGACCTGGAGAACGGCTTCGCCGTCATCGAGCCCGGAGTGACCCAGCGCCAGCTCGCCGAGGAGCTGCGCGACACCGACTGGATGCTCAACGTCACCTCCTCGTGCGCCGACACCTCCGTGGTCGGCAACGCGCTGGAGCGCGGCGACGGCTCGATCCGCTCCCGCGTGCACGACCTCGCCGGGCTAGAGGCCGTGCTCGCCGACGGCAGCCTCGTCAGCACCGGCGGGCTGGACCACTGGGGCCGCTACCGCGGCGCCGTCGCCGGCCCCGACCTGACCGGCGCCTTCGTCCAGCACAACCTCGGCATCATCACCGCGGGCGTCATCGCGCTGGTGCCCCGCCCGCAGGCCATCGGGCTGGTGCACGCCCGCATCCCGCGCGACCAGGCCGGCCGGGCCGTGGGCGCGGTGGGTTCGTTCCTGCGCAACGGCAACCCCGCCGACGGGCTGCTGCGGGTGCGCGAGCTGTCGCTGACGCCCAGCCGGGGCGGCTGGATGCTCCCGGACGGGGTGGACCCCGAACTGCTCACCATCGTCGGCCCGCTGCTCGGCAGCGGGGAGACCGTCCGCCTGGCCGAGGACCTGCTGCGCAAGCACCTGCTGGAGGTCGAGGGCGCCGAAGGGCTCCGCGTCCTGGACGCCGCGGCGGTGAGCCCCGACGACCCCCTCTACCCGCGGGCGCTCATGGCCCAGGGCATCCCCAACTGCCTGAGCGTGCACAACGCGCTCGGCGTCACCTCCTGCGACGACGTCGACGCCGGTCAGATCGGCTTCCTCGTGCTGCTGCCCAAGCTCCCGATGGACGAGATCTCCACCGAGAACCTCCTGACCGTGCTCCGCGCGGCCGTCGAGTGCAACGGCACCGCGGCGATGATGGAGTGGAACATGGTCAGCAGGAACCTCGCCAACGGCGTCATCCAGATCTTCTTCGACCGGGGCGTGGCGGACGCGCCGGCCCGCGCCCACCGCCTGCGCCAGGACGCCAACGGCCTGCTGCGCGGCTACGGCTGCCCCATCTACCGCTCCGACATCGACAACGCCGCCGCCGACGTCTACGCCCAGTCCTCGACGGCGACCCTGTCCATGCTCTACCGGCTCAAGGGCGCGCTGGACCCGTACGGACTGGTCTCGCCGGGACGCTACAGCGCCTGACGGCGGCGGGGACGGGAAGGCACGACCGCCGCCCGGCGCGCCGGGCGGCGGGAACGACATCCGGGCTCTCATGGAGGTGGCCACGTTGCGTCAGTCGCCAGTCGTCGATACGGGCTCATACCCGGTCACGCGAAAGCCCGCACGCGGGCGCGGCACGCTGCTGCGGCTGGTAGGCGCCGGCGTCATGTTCACCGTCATGGCCGACACCACGGCCACCACGCTCGCCGTCGGCCTGATGCAGCACGGCGACGCCGGGAACGCCCTGCCGCTGAACGACCTGCTCTGGCTGACCAGCGCCGCGTTCGTGCCGATCGCGGCCCTGCTGGCCACCGCGGGACGCTGGGCCGACCTGTTCGGCCGCCGCCGCGTGCTGATCATCGGGCTCGTGGTGTTCGTCCTCGGCGGGCTCGCCACGCTCACCGTGCCCGACTGGCCGATGGTCCTCGCGGCCAGGGCCGTGCAGGGGGTCGGCGCCGCCGCCATGATCCCGGCCAGCCTCGCCGTGCTCCTCGGCGAGCTGCCCGAGCACCAGCGGCGCGGCGCCATCGCGCTGTGGAGCTCCGCGTCCGGCGTCGGCTGCCTGCTCATGCAGGCGGGCGGCGGCTGGCTGGCGGAGGGGTTCGGCTGGCGCGCGCTGTTCGCGCCGGTCGTCGTGGTCGGCATGCTCCTGCTGCTCGCCGCCACCTGGCTGCCGCCCGGCCTGCCCGCCGGCCGGAGCGGCGCCCGGACGCGGCCCGACATGCTCGGCGCGGTCCTGCTGGCCGCCTCGATCGGGGCCATCGTCCTGGCCATCTCCAAGGCGACCTCGTGGGGCGTGGTGTGCGCCTACCTGGCCGCCGGCGCGCTCGTCCTGCTGGTCCTGTCGCTCCTGCGGTCCCGCCGGCACCGGGTGCCCGCCGTCGACCTGACGCTCTGGCGGCGGCCCGGCTTCGCCTGGGGCTGGCTCGCGACCTGGGGATTCGGCGTGCTGTCGTACGGCCTGCTCGCGCTGCAGCCGCTCTACCTCCTGCACCTGGGCTTCCCCATGCTGGAGGTCGCGCTGTGGCTGACGCCCACCTCCGTCGCCGTGGCGGTGACCGCGTGGCTGGGCGGCAAGGTTGTGCGCAAGCTGGGCCCGTACGGGCTCATCTACGTCGGCGCCACCGCGTGCGGCGGCTCCTGTGTCGTGGCGCTGGCGCAGAGCGGTCCCACGCTGTGGGGGCTCGCGGCGAGCGTCGGCGTGGGCGTCGGGGTGGGGGCGCTCGCGCCCGGCACCTCCATGGCCACCACCCTGGCCGCCCAGCCGCACCAGTACGCCTCCGCGGTGGGCGCGGCCGTCATGTCCCGCATGGTCGGCGGCGCCGTCGGCGTGGCCACCGTGTCGGTCGTCATCGGCCACCCCTTCATGGTGGGCCCCATGGGCGGTCTGGCCAGCGCGCTGGCGGTGTGCGTGGCCGTCTCCGTGCTGGTCGGCACGCTCGCCCTGATCAAGATGCTGCGGATGCCGCACGCCACCGGCGAGGTCATGGTCCTGGTGCCCCGCAAGATGCTGCTGGAGCTGCGCATGCAGCTGGCCACGGTCGCCGCCGAAGCCGACGCGCTGCTGCCCCCGCAGCCCGCCGCCGACCCCGGCCACCCCGCGGTCCCGGCGGTACCGCCCCAGCTGGGGCGGGGCCAGGCCCACGCCATGAGGCCCGGCTCGCAACCCCGCGTGCACGGGGGCACGCGTCTCGCAAGAACACCAGAAGGGCTCTCATCATGGCAATGACGACATCCTGCGACGTAGCGATCGTCGGCGCCGGTCTCGGCGGCTGCTTCCTGGCCCTGTTACTGGGCCGCAGCGGCCGGAGCGTCGTCGTCGTGGAGCAGGGCACGGCCATCCCGGCCGCCGGCGCCGACTTCGTCAAACGCCCCGGCATGGCGGTCCTGGCCCGGCACGGGCTGGGGAGCCTGGTGGAACGGCACTCGCTCAAACGCGACATCGTCCGCTACTACCACGACGGCGAGCCGATCCAGGAATGCCGTTACCCCGACGGCTTCCTCATCCGCCCCTACCGCGAGCTGGTCGAGGTCATCTACTCGTCCTGCGCGATGGAGGGCGTCGAGTTCTGGTTCGACTCGCGGATCGAGAGCCTGGAGCGCGACGGCGACCAGGTGGCCCGGCTGGTCCTGGCCGACGGCCGCGAGCTGCGGCCCGGCGTGGTCATCGCCGCCGACGGCACCCGCTCGATGGTGCGCCAGGAGCTCGGCATCACCAAGGAGACCACCTCCTACCCGCACATGCTGCGGGTGGCCACGGTGCCGCTGACCGCCAGCGTCGCCCGGCTCAACCGGCTCTACTTCAACTCCGCGGGCTGGTTCAGCTACCTCTATCCGGTCAACGAGGAGCAGGCTCGCGTGTTCGTCGGCCTGCCGCTGGAAGACGACGACGAGGTGTTCGGGCACGGCCTGCTCGTGGACGCGCTCAAGGAGTTCGTCACCGAGAACGACGACGCCTACGACGTCCTCGGCCCCGCGCACTGGCAGAAGATCCCGGTGGCGGCGATGCGCGTGCCGGTGTACCACAAGGGCAACGCCGCCCTGCTCGGCTCGGCCGCGTTCGCCTGCCACCCGATGACCGGCATGGGCATGAGCTACACCATGCACGACGCCGAGATCCTCGCCGGGATCATCTGCGCCGCCGAGGGAGACCCGGCGCTGCTGGAGAAGGGGCTGGAGACCGGGTACGAGCCGCGCAGGCACGCGCACGGCGAGCTGATCGACTACGGTGACGCGCTGTCAGGGACGTTCCACGACAAGGCGGCCTACCTGGACGTGTTCCGCGAGGACCTGCACGTGTTCGGCGACACCGAGCCGATCGGCGACGGGTACGTCAGGGTGCTGCGCTGAGCACCGCCGAGCCGATCCGGTCCACGGTGGCGAAGTCGCCGATGCGGTTCTTCAGGATCCCGACGGCCAGCCCGGTCCGGGTGTCGGCGAAGGCCACCGTGCCGCCGCTGCCCGGCATGCCGAACACGGTGGGCGCGGCGAGCCCCGGGGTGAGCCCGATCGCGTAGCCCAGCCCCCACGCGGCCTCGACGCCGGTGACCTCGTCGAGGCCGCGCACCGCGGGCGCCGACAGCTCGCGCAGCCGCGCCGGCGGCACCAGTTCGCCCGTCAGCAGCGCGTCGTAGACGCGCGCCACCGCACGGGCGGTCATCGTGCCGCCGGCCGGGATCTCGGCCGTGAGCACGTCGCGCCGGTTGCTGAACCCGGCGTCCGGCATGGCCGCCATCGGCGCCGCCGTGTAGCCGCCGACCACCCGGAAGAACGGGATCCCGTTCCGCAGCGACGGCGGCGGCGTCACCGGCGGGGCGACCTCCTCGATCCGCGCCAGCCGGCCCAGCTCCGCCTCCGGCACGGCGAAGAACAGCTCGCCCGAGACGCCGAGCGGCCCGGCGACCTCCTCCTCCAGCACCTGCGAGATCCGCTTGCCCGTGGCCCTGCGCACCACCTCGCCCAGCAGGTAGCCGAAGGTCTGCGGGTGGTAGCCGCACCGGGTGCCCGGCTCCCACCACGGCTCGGCGTCCGCGATCGCCGCGCACATCAGGTCCCAGTCGCACAGGTCCTCCGGCGTGGTCGCCTCGGGCACACCGGGCACGCCGGCCTGGTGGGAGAGGGCGTGGCGGATCGTCGCCCGCTCCTTGCCGCGTGCGCCGAACTCCGGCCACAGCTCGGCGATCGGGGTGTCGTACGAGAACGCCTTCCGCTCGGCCAGCACGTGCACCACGGCCGCGGTGACGCCCTTGCCGGTCGAGGTCGCGTACACGGGGGTGCTTGACGTGAACGGCCGCCCGGTCGCCGCGTCCGCCACCCCGGCCACCACGTCCGCCAGCAGCTCTCCCCGCCGGTAGACGGCCACCTGCAGCCCGCGCTCCGCGCCCGACGCCACCAGCTCGTCGGCGATGTCCTGCACGATCTTCTGCATGTCTGTCACCTTAACGCTGGTATGACCGCCCTGGTGGCAGGAAGTCATCGGCGGGCCGGCCCCCGCCACGGAGGACGCGGCGTCATGGCGTCGTGAGCCCGGGCTTCGCGCCGTCCTGACGCGGTGGGCGGCCCGCCGCGGTGACCACCAGCTCCGCCCGCCCGGCCACCTCCGCCACCTCGAACCCGGCCGCGCCGAGGATCGTGCGTAACGCGAGCCGGACGGCCGTGCGGATGGTGTCGTGACGGGAGGGGTCACCGGACGGGACGCTCCAGCGCACCACCACGCCGCGCTCCGGGTCGCACCACACGCTGAGCCCGCCGTCGCTCGGCTTGCGGGACGGCGCCACGGCGAATCCGGCGTCTCTGAGCTCCTGGCACACCAGGCGCTCCAGCTCGGGATCCGCCACGTTCATGACAACTCGCTGCCCATGACCGCCCGCCGCGAACCTACCCTCAGGTGCGAGCGCCGTACCTCCCGTACGATGGCGGGCGTGCGCGTGGGGGAAGCCGTGGACACGGCCCGACGGTGGGTGCGCGACGAGGGCGCCCGCCTGCCCGGCTTCGGCGGCGCGTTCCTGACCGGCTCGGCGCTGTGGGCGCCGCCCGGCTCCGCGCTGCCGCCGCACTCCGACGTGGACGTGATGGTGGTGCTCGACGAGCCCGCCGGGCACGGACGCAAGATCCGGTACGGGGGAGCGCTCCTGGACGTGTCGTTCCTGCCCGCCACCCGGGTGGAGTCGGCCGAGGCCGTGCTGCGCGACTACCACCTGGCCGGCGCCTTCCACCGGCCCGGCGTGCTGGCCGACCCCACCGGGCGGCTGTCGGACCTGGGCCGTGAGGTGTCCCGCCGGTTCGCCGGGCGGCGCTGGGTGCTGGCCCGCTGTGACCACGCCCTGGAGACGGTCCGCGCCCGGCTGGCCGGCGCCGGCTCGCCGGGGCCCCTGCCCGACCAGGTGAACGCGTGGCTGTTCGGCACCGGGGTGACGGCGCACGTCCTGCTGGTCGCCGGGCTGCGCAACCCGACCGTCCGCCGCCGGTACGCGGCCACCCGCGAGCTGCTCGCCGGCCGCGGCCTCGGCGACCGCCACGAGCACCTCCTCGACCTGCTCGGCTGCGCCGCCATGACCCCGGGCCGGGTCCGGCGCCATCTGGACGGGCTGGAGCGGCTCTTCGACACGGCCGCGCGGGTGGACGCCCCCGGCTACCGCTTCGACTCCGACATCACCGCCGCCGCCCGGCCGATCGCCGTCGGCGGCAGCCGCGCCCTCATCGACGCCGGCCTGCACCGGGAGGCGGTCTTCTGGCTGGCGGCCACCTACGCGCGCTGTCTGCTCAAGCTCGCCGCGGCCGGTCGGCCGGCCCCCGAGGACTCCCTCCTCGAACTCCTCTCCGACCTGGGCGCGGACACCCCCGCCGCCCGCCAGGCCCGCGCCGCCACCGTCCTGGCGGCCCTCCCGTCCCTCCGGCGCACGGCGGGACACCTGGCCCCGCCCGCCTGACCACGCGCGTACTCCCCGCGGCTCCCTGGGTCAGGCGGTGACCGCGTGGAGGGCGCCGGGCTGGCGGCCGGTCAGGTGGTCCAGGGACGCGGCCGTGGTCTCGTCGGCGGGAAGGTAGACGACGAGCCGCTGGTCGGCGTCCGCCAGGTCGAGGGACTCCACGACCAGCCGGAGCTCGCCCGCGCCCGGATGGGCCAGCCGCTCGCGGTAAGGGGTCGCGGGCGGCGCCGGCGGGGCGTGGAGCAGCTCGGTGAACCCCGCACCGGCCGTGATCGTCAGCTCCTCGACGAGGTGTCCGGCCCGCGCGTCACCCATGGCGGCGGCCAGCCGCAGGGCGGTGGCCCGACCGGCGGCCACCGCGCCCCACTCGGGGAAGGCGGCCCGCGCGCGGGGGTCGGTGAACACGTAGCGGGCCAGGTTGGGCTGATCGTCGTCGAGGACGCCCAGCGCCGCCACCATCAGGGCGTAGCCGGCGGTGTGCGCCAGCACGTCGTCCAGCCGGTTGAGCAGGACGGCCGGGGCCGGCTCCAGCCGGTCGAGCAGCGCACGGAGCGTGGGCCGCACCGTGCGCGCGGGCGAGGACGCGGCGGCGGAGCAGAGCAGCGCGTCGCCGCCGGCCATCTTGGCCAGGTGGCGCAGGTGCAGCCGCTGCTCGAAGCTCAGCCCGAGCACGTCGGCGAGCGCCCCCAGCACCTGGGCGGACGGGTTGCGGTCGCGGCCCTGCTCCAGCCGGGTCAGGTACTCGACGCTGATGCCCGCCAGCGTCGCCAGCTCGGCCCGGCGCAGCCCGGGGGTGCGGCGCCGCGGCCCCTCCGGCAGGCCGACGTCGCCCGGTCTGACCGCTTCCCGGAGGCCGCGCAGGTAGGCGGCCAGCTCGTTCCCGCTCACGCAGGGCAGTCTAGGCGGGACGGCGCCCGCGCATCGTGGCCCTGTCAGGGCCAGTCTCCGCCCGGTCTCCCTCCCCGGACGGCGGCCCCGCCATGGTGGACCCCGTACGGAATGACGAGTGAAGGGAAGACGGCCATGAGGTACCGGTTGCTCGGGCGTACCGGGTTGAGGGTGTCGGAGCTGTTCCTCGGCGCCATGACGTGGCGGGCGGTGACGCCCGGGGTGCGCGCGATGATGGACCTGTACGAGGACGCGGGCGGCAACGTCGTCGACACGGCCTCCGCCTACGGCGAGTCGGAGAGCGTGGTCGGCGAGGTGCTGGAAGGGCGGCGGGACCGGTTCGTGGTGGCGACCAAGTACACCCTGACCCGCGACGCCGGCGACCTCAACGCGGCGGGCAACCACCGCAAGAACCTCGTGCTCTCCCTGGAGCAGAGCCTGCGGCGGCTGCGCACCGACTATGTGGACCTGCTCTGGGTGCACATCTGGGACCGGCACACGCCGCTGGAGGAGACGATGCGGGCCCTCGACGACGTGGTCCGAGCGGGCAAAGTACTCTATGTCGGGATATCGGATGCGCCGGCGTGGGTGGTGAGCCGGGCCAACACGCTGGCGGAGTGGCGCGGATGGACGCCGTTCGCGGGCCTCCAGGTGCCCTACAGCCTGCTGTGGCGCGACGTCGAGCGCGAGCTGCTGCCGATGGCGGAGGAGTCGGGGCTGACGGTGGCCGCCTGGGCGACGCTCGCCCAAGGCGTGCTGTCGGGCAAGTACACCGCCGGCCCCGCTCCCGAGACCCCCACCAGGATCGAGCCCGGGGCGGTGACGGAACGCGAGCACGCGGCGGCCAGAGCCGTCATGGACGTGGCCGACGACCTGGGCGTCACGCCGTCGCAGGTGGCGATCGCCTGGACCCGGGCCCGCTCGCGCGTGGTGCACCCCATCGTCGGCGCGAGCACCCCCGGCCAGCTCACCGACAACCTCGCCGCGGCGGACGTCACCCTCCCCGAGGAGGCCATGGACCGCCTCGCCCGGGCGGCGCCCTTCACCCGCGGCTTCCCCGCCGACTTCATCGCCGAGGCCGGCGCGGTCTTCGGCACCCGGATCGACCGCCTCGACGGCCGCCCCTGACACCGGATCAGGGGAGGACCTGGAGACCCAGGGCGGTGACGATGATCGTGGCCTGGTGGGGGTCGACGGTCGCGTCGCGCAGGGTGACCGCCGACGGGTCGAGCGTGCTCAGGTCGCTGCCGCGCAGGTCGCACGAGGTCAGGTCGGCCCGGCGCAGCGTGGCGCCGCTGAGGTCGCAGCGGCGCAGGGTGGCGCCCGTCAGGTCGGCCCCCGACAGGTCGGCCTCGCGCAGGCGGACCCCGTCGAAGGTGCTGCCCCGCAGGTCGGCGCCCGCCAGCGAGGTGAACGACCAGTCGCCGCCGTCGACCTTGAGCAGCCCGTAGGTGCAGCCCGAGAACGTGCTGCCCGTCAGCTTGCAGCCGTTGAACGTGGCGTCGAAGAACGAGCAGCTCCCGAACGTGCACGCGACGAAGGCGGCGTCGGCGTGGACCGACACGTTGAAGCGGACGTTGCTGAACGTGCACTCCTCGAAGGTCGTGCCGACGTCGGCCATCTCCATCATGTCGAGGTCGACGAACCGCACCCGCCGGAAGGTCTCGCCGTCGAGGTCGCGGTCGTCCCACTCGTCGGGGCCGATCGTGGCGTCGGCCGTCACGCGTGTCGTCATCGCGCGACCGCCTCCACCCGCTCGCCGGCGACGACCACGCGGTCGCCGCCGGCGTTGTCCGTGAACTCCACCGTCAGCCGCCTCCTTCGATGATCGGAGGCAAACCTCCCACACCCCACCGACAGAAACGGAAGAGCGCGCGCCGCCGGTCAGGCGCGCTTGGCGATGGCTTCGAAGAGAGGCTGGACGAGCTTGGCCGCTAGCGGGCCGAAGGCGGCCAGGATCAGGACGTACGCGGCCGCCAGCGGACCCAGGTCGGGGTGGGCGCCGGCCGCCACCGCGAGACCCGCGATGACGATGTTGAACTCGCCGCGCGGCACCAGGGCGATGCCCGCCCGGGCCTGACCCGCTTTGGAGATGCCGGCCCGCCTGGCCGCGTACATGCCCGTCGCCAGCTTGGTGAGCATGCTGACCAGCGCCAGCGCGGCGGCGATCGCCGCCACCGGGAGGATTTTCGTCGGGTCGGTCTGCAGGCCGAAGAAGACGAAGAACACCGCCGCGAACAGGTCGCGCAGCGGCGCGAGCAGCGCCTGCGCGTCGTGCGCGAGCTGGCCGGACAGGGCGATCCCGACGAGGAAGGCGCCGACCGCCGCCGACACCTGGAGCTGCTGGGCGATGCCGGCCACCAGCAGCGCCAGGCCGACGACCTTCAGCAGCAGCACCTCGTTGTTGGGGCTGGAGACGAACGCCTCGATCCACTTGCCGAACCGCAGCGCGATCAGCAGCACCACGGTCACCGTGGCCAGCGCGATGCCCACCGCGATCGCCCCGCTGAGCAGGCTGAGCCCGGCCAGGGTGGCGGTCAGGATCGGCAGGTAGACGGCCATCGTGAGGTCTTCGAACACCAGCAGCGACAGCACGGTCGGTGTCTCGCGGTTGCCGATCCAGCCCAGGTCGCTCAGCACCTTGGCGGTGATGCCGGAGGAGGTCGCGTACGTGACGCCGGCCATCGCCAGGGCGGCCACCGGCCCCCAGCCGAGCAGCAGCGCCAGGATCGCGCCGGGCGCGGCGTTGAGCACGAGGTCGACGATGCCGGCGCGGGCGTTGCCCTTGAGGCTGGAGACCAGCTCGTCGGCGTTGTACTCCAGGCCGAGCGTCAGCAGCAGGAGGACGACGCCGATCTCCGCGCCGATGGAGATGAACTCCTCGCTGGTGGCCAGAGGAAGGACGCCGCCGGTGCCGAAGGCGAGCCCGGCGATCAGGTAGAGGGGGATGGCGGAGATGCCGGCGCGCAGCGCCAGCGCTCCGAGCACGCCCAGGCCGAGGAGAACGGCCCCGAATTCGAGGAAGAGTATCGCTGTGTGATGCACCCGGCCCTAGCCTTCAGCCAATATGTCGCCGACTTCGGCCGTGCTGTCCGCGCTGCCCACCACGACCACGATGTCGCCGGGAAGGAGCACGAAGTCGGGGCCGGGGCTGGCGTAGACCTGCCCATTGCGGACGATCGCGACGATCGACGCGTTCGTCCGGGTCCGCACGCGCGCGTCGCCCATCGGCCTGTTCACGTACGGGGAAGTGGCCGGGATCGGCAGCTGGAGGCTGACCAGGCCCTCGACCTCGGCGTGCGCCTGGTTGAGCCGCGCGACGATGCGCGGGGCGCCGAGCAGCTCGACGAGCGCGTCGGCCTCCTCGTCGTTGAGCTTGACTGCTTCGCAGGCCCGATCGGGGTCGTCCTTGCTGTAGATGACGAGATCACGCCGCCCCGTGCGGTGCGAGATCACCCCGATTCTTCGGCCTGAATGGGTGGTGAACTCATGGCGCAGCCCTATCCCCGGCAGCGCCGTCTGCTCGACCTCCACGGCTGTATCCCATCCATCTTGATCCGAAAACAACGGGAGAACATTACCAATCTCCACCCATAGTGTCGGCACCGAGAGGAACCGACATAGCAGGTGAACGGTAGTGTGCGGAGAAGACAATCGTCGGGAGCAGGTAAAAGGGGAGCTGCCGTGTCACCCTCGCAGGGGCCGCACCCGCCCGCCCCCGTGCGACTCCTGCTCGTGGAGGACCACGACATGGTGGCCGAGGCGATCGCGATGGCGCTCGACCACGACCCCGGCATCGAGGTGGTGGCCAGGTCCCGATCGGTGTCCGCAGCCGTGGCCGACGCCCGCGCCCACCTGCCCGACGTGGTGGTGCTCGACCGGCGGCTGCCGGACGGCGACGGCATCACGGCCATCGGCCGCATCTCGCAGGCCGCCCCGGACGCCCGCGTGCTGGTTCTGACCGCGGAGGCGACGCCGGCGATCGCCGTGCGCGTGGTGGAGGCCGGCGGCGCGGGCCTGGTGGTGAAGTCGTCGGGGCTGCGCGAGCTCGAGTCGGCGGTGCTGGAGGTGGCCTCGGGCGGGGTGGCGTTCGGGCCGGGCCTGCTGCCCGCCGTGCTCGACCAGCTCGCCGGCCGCGGGCGGGCGGGCCGGGGCGCGCTGACCGGGCGGGAGCGTGAGACGCTCCACCTGCTCGCCGAGGGAGTGAGCACCGACCAGCTGAGTGAGCGGCTCGGCATCGCCCGCAACACCGCCCGCAACCACATCCAGCGGGTGCTGGAGAAGCTCGGGGCCCGGTCCAAGCTGGAGGCGGTGGCCATCGCCCGGCGTGAGGGACTGCTCGACTGATGCACCTGCACCAGTCCCGTTCCGCACCAGCACCAGAAAGGTCGGCGCGGTTGCGTCTCGCGGCCGGGCTTCGGGTGGCCGAAAGTAGAACCATGGGCACGGGACTCGACTCGCACATGGTGGAGCACCACCTCGCGGAGGAGATGGGCAGCATCTCCGTCGCCCGGCAGGTCGCCCGTGACGCCCTGATAACGTGGGGTTATCGAGGACGCTTCGAGGACGTGCTGCTCGTCGTCTCCGAGATGGTCACCAACGCCCTCGTGCACGGCGCCGGCGCACCCGTGCTGCGCATCGCCGGCGGTCTCGGCCACATCCGCGTCGAGGTCGGCGACTCCAGCGACGCGTTGCCCAGGCCGCGGAGCCCGGGCCCGTCCGACGGCTGGGGGCTGCACGTCGTCGAAGAACTGAGCATCGCCTGGGGCACCTCGCTCCAGGAGGGCGGGAAGGTGGTCTGGTGTGACCTCGCGGCCCCTCTCACCGCTGTCACCACCGCCGATTGAGGGGGTGCGGGTCCCTCAGAGGGACACCGCCGTGCGAAGCTGCACTATGCCCGAGCACGAGCACGTCGACCTTCAGCTCCTCCTGCAGAGCCTCGGCGACTACGCGATCTTCATGCTGGATCCGGGCGGCCGTGTCATGAGCTGGAACTCCGGCGCCGAGCGCATCAAGGGCTATTCGGCCGACGAGGTCACCGGCCGTCACTTCTCGATCTTCTACCCGCCGGAGGACATCGCGGCGGGCAGACCCGCCCGCGGCCTGGAGACCGCCGCCGCCGAGGGCAGGTTCGAGGACGAGGGCTGGCGGGTGCGCAAGGACGGCACCCGGTTCTGGGCCAACGTGGTGATCACGGCCCTGCGCGACGGCGAGGGCCGGCTGCGCGGGTTCGGCAAGGTGACCCGCGACATGAGCGAGCGGCGCAACGCCGAGCGCGCACTCGACGAGCGCGGCAGGCTCCTCGCCCATCTGGTGCAGGCCCAGGAGAAGGAGCGGCGGCGCATCGCCTGGGACGTGCACGACGACACCATCCAGTCGATGGTGGCCGTCGGCATGCGCCTGCAACTGCTGGCCTCCCAGCTGCCGGGCGACCACGCCGAAGCCGTGCTGCGGCTCAACGACACCGTCAACGCCGCCGTCGGCCGCCTGCGCAACCTCGCCTTCTTCCTGCACCCGCCGGGCCTCGACAGCGGCGGCCTGGTCGACACCCTGTCCGGTTACCTGGAGCAGGTCGTCTCGACCGCGGGCCTCACCTACGACTTCGTCCCCGACCTCGACGAGGAGCCGCCGCCGGAGACCGCGATCACCGTGTTCCGGATCTGCCAGGAGGCCCTCACCAACGTGCGCAAGCACGCCCACGCCTCCTCCGTGCGGGTCTCGCTCGCCTCCGCCGACCAGGGCGTGCACGTCAAGGTCGGCGACGACGGCGTCGGCTTCACCGATCCGGGCGACGGCTCCTCCCGGATGGGGCATTTCGGGCTGATCGAGATGCGCGAGCGAGCCGAGATCTCCGGCGGCTGGTGGCAGCTCCACAGCAGTCCCGGCGAGGGGTCCACGGTGGAGTTCTGGGTGCCCGCGGTGCGGCCGAGGCGGTCATGAGCGCCGCGCCGGACCGGCTCACCGTCCTGATCGGCGACGACCAGCCGCTGATCCGCGAGGTGCTCACCGAGGTGCTGACGGCCGAGCCCGACCTGGACGTGGTCGCCGTGGCCGCCGACGCCCGGGAGGCGGTGCGGCTGGCGGTCCGCCACCTGCCCGCGGTCGCCATCCTCGACGTGCGGATGCCCGGCGGCGGGGCGTGGGCGGCGAGGGAGATCCGCCGGCTGTCGCCCGCCACCAGAGTGATGGCGTTCTCCGCCTACGGCGACTCCCACTCCGTCGACGAGATGCGCCGCGTCGGCGTCCGCGAGTACCTGCTCAAAGGGCTGCCCAACAGCGACATCGTGGCGGCCGTGCGGCGCACGGCCGCCACCTCCTGACCTCCCTCAGATCAGCTCCAGCGCCTGACGGGCGATCTCCCACTCCTCGTCGGTGGGGATGACCAGGACCGCGACCTCCGCCCCGGGCGGCGAGATCGCCCGCTCGCCGTCTCCCGCGGCCTCGTTGCGCGCCGGGTCCACCGCGACGCCGAACCTCTCCAGCCCGGCCAGCGACGTGGCCCGCGTCGCCGCGTCGTTCTCGCCGACGCCGCCGGTGAACACGATCGCGTCCACCCGGCCCAGCACCGCGTAGTACGCGCCCACGTACTTGCGGATGCGCCGGCAGTAGACGTCCAGCGCCAGCCGTGCCTCGCCGTCGCCGTCCGCCGCGCGCCGGCGCACCTCGCGCATGTCGCCGGTGCCGGCGAGCGCGAGCAGGCCGCCGTGGCGGCCGAGCGCCTCCTCCACGTCCTGCGTGTCGAACCCGGCCACCCGGCCCAGATACGCGCAGAGCGCCGGGTCGACGTCGCCCGAGCGGGTGCCCATCACCAGGCCCTCCAGCGGGGTCAGGCCCATGGAGGTGT
Source organism: Nonomuraea harbinensis (assembly GCF_019396385.1). Classification (GTDB taxonomy): domain Bacteria; phylum Actinomycetota; class Actinomycetes; order Streptosporangiales; family Streptosporangiaceae; genus Nonomuraea; species Nonomuraea ferruginea. The sequence goes on from NZ_JAHKRN010000008.1 coordinate 20,451, forward strand.
CGACGCTGCGCCCGCCCTCGACCGCGGTGGCGCTGGCGCCGTTGCCCAGGTGCAGCACGATCAGGTTCACCCTGGCGGGGTCGCGGCCCAGGAACGCGGCCGCCCTGCGGGACACGTACGCGCACGAGGTGCCGTGGAAGCCGAACCGGCGCACGCCCAGCCGCTCGCGCCACTCGCGCGGCACCGCGTAGGTGTACGCCTCGGGCGGCAGCGACCGGTGGAAGGCCGTGTCGAACACCGCCACCTGCGGCACCCCGGGGAAGGCGGCCTGCGCCACCCGGATGCCGGTCACGTTCACCCGGTTGTGCAGCGGGGCCAGCGGCGCCAGCTCCTCGATGGCGGCCACCACCGGCTCGTCCACCAGCACCGCCGCGCCGAACCGGTCGCCGCCGTGCACCACCCGGTGGCCGACCGCCACCGGGTCCAGCTCCGGCCCCACCGTCCGGAACGCCTCCAGCACGGCTTCGAGGCCCTGCTCGTGGTCCGCGTAGACGCCCTTCCTCCGGTACGGGGGAGCGTCGCCTGCATGGTGGGTCAGCAGGCCCTCGCCCTCGTGGATCCGCTCGATGACGCCGCGCGCGGGGCGGGCTCCCGACTCGGCGTCGATCAGCTCGTACTTGATGGAGGAGGAGCCCGTGTTCAGGACGAGGATGTGTGCGGCCATGTCCACGAACTGATCTCGGGGGCGTCCTCGCCGTACATGCGGGTGTAGGCGCGGGCCTGCAGCCGGGCGTCGGACATGCGCTGGCGCAGGTGGGCGGCCTTCGAGCCGAGGCCGGGCACCCGGTCGATCACGTCCATCACCAGGTGGAAGCGGTCGATGTCGTTGAGCATGCACATGTCGAAGGGCGTGGTCGTGGTGCCTTCCTCCTTGTAGCCGCGCACGTGCAGGTTGTCGTGCCCGGTGCGCCGGTAGGTGAGCTGGTGGATCAGCGTCGGGTAGCCGTGGAAGTTGAAGATGATCGGCCGTTCGGTGGTGAACAGCGTGTCGAACTCGGAGTCCGGCATGCCGTGCGGGTGCTCCGACGGCGGCTGCAGCCGCATCAGGTCGACCACGTTGACGACCCGGACCTTCAGCTCCGGCATCTCCTCGCGCAGGATCGAGGCGGCGGCCAGCGTCTCCAGCGTCGGCACGTCGCCCGCGCAGGCCAGCACCACGTCCGGCTCGCTGCCGGCGTCCGTGGACGCCCACGGCAGGATGCCCAGGCCGCGCGTGCAGTGCGCGATGGCCTCGTCCATGCCGAACAGGTCCAGCACCGGCTGCTTGCCCGCCACGATCACGTTCACGTAGTCGCGCGAGCGCAGGCAGTGGTCCGTGACCGACAGCAGCGTGTTCGCGTCCGGCGGCAGGTACACCCGCACCACCGACGCCTTCTTGTTGACCACCACGTCCAGGAAGCCCGGGTCCTGGTGGCTGAAGCCGTTGTGGTCCTGCCGCCACACGTGCGACGACAGCAGGTACGTCAGCGACGCGACCGGACGCCGCCACGGGATCTTCTGCGACGACTCCAGCCACTTGGCGTGCTGGTTGAACATCGCGTCGACGATGTGGATGAACGCCTCGTAGCAGTTGAACAGGCCGTGCCTGCCGGTCAGCAGGTAGCCCTCCAGCCAGCCCTGGCACAGGTGCTCGCTCAGCACCTCCATGACCCGCCCGGCCGGTCCCAGGTGCTCGTCGGTGGGCAGCAGCCCGGCCTCCCACGTCCGGTCGGTCGCCTCGAAGACGGCGCTGAGCCGGTTCGAGGCGGTCTCGTCCGGGCCCATCAGCCGGAACGTGCGCGGGTTGCGCTCGATGACGTCGCGCAGCAGCCTGCCCATCACCCTGGTCGGCTCGGTCGACTGGGTGGCCGGGGCCTTGACCTCGACGGCGAGGGCGCGGAAGTCCGGCAGCCGCAGCGGCGTGAGCAGCTCGCCGCCGTTGGTGTGCGGGTTGGCGCTCATCCTGAGCTCGCCGCGCGGCACCGTGTCCAGGATGCCCTGAACCGGCCGGCCGCCGGAGTCGAACAGCTCGTCGGGCCGGTAGGAGCGCATCCACTCCTCCAGCATCGCCAGGTGCTCGGGGTTGTCGTGCACCGCCGACAGCGGCACCTGGTGGGCGCGCCAGGTGCCCTCCACCGGCAGCCCGTCGACCACCTTCGGGCCCGTCCAGCCCTTCGGCGTGCGCAGGATGATCATGGGCAGGCGCTTCTCGGCGCCCTCCCGGTACGCGGCGATCTGCTCGAACGCCTCGTCCAGGGTGCGCGCCATCTCCTCGTGGTCCGGGCCCACGAGGTGCGGGCGGTACCCGTACCCCTCCATGAGCTTGAGCAGCTCGTCCTCGGGGATGCGGGCGAGCACCGTCGGGTTGGCGATCTTGTAGCCGTTCAGCGAGAGGATCGGCAGCACCACGCCGTCGCGCTCCCGGTTGAGGAACTTGTTGGAGTGCCAGCTCGCCGCCAGCGGGCCCGTCTCGGCCTCGCCGTCGCCGATGACGCACGCCACCACCAGGTCCGGGTTGTCGAAGGCGGCCCCGTACGCGTGCGCGAGCGCGTACCCCAGCTCGCCGCCCTCGTGGATGGAGCCGGGGGTCTCCGGCGCCACGTGGCTGGGGATCCCGCCGGGGAAGGAGAACTGCCGGAACAGGCGGCGCATGCCGTCCTCGTCCTGCGTGACGTCGGGGTAGCGCTCGGTGTACGAGCCCTCCAGCCAGGAGTGCGCCACGGCGGCGGGGCCCCCGTGCCCGGGTCCGGCGATGTAGATCATGTCCTGGTCGCGCTCGCGGATGACGCGGTTCAGGTGGGCGAAGCAGAAGTTCAGCCCGGGGGTGGTGCCCCAGTGGCCGAGCAGGCGCGGCTTGACGTGCTCGCGCCGCAACGGCTCGGTGAGGAGTGGGTTGTCCAGCAGGTAGATCTGGCCCACCGACAGGTAGTTGGCCGCACGCCAATAGGCATCGATGTCGTCCATGCTTCGACAAGTGCCCCCGTTATGGCCATGGTGAACAAGGCACGTTCCGTAGACGATTGCTACCGTTAGCCATGATTCGATGGCTAAGGTGCCGTTATGGTTTTGCGCAGCTCGCACTGGTACGCGGGCGATGACAGGAACTCGTACATCCACCGCGCGTGGATGCGCCGAGGACTGCCCCGGGACGCCTTCGACGGCGAACGGCCGCACATCGCGATCGCCAACACCGCCTCCGACCTGACCCCCTGCAACTCCCATCTCAACGAGGTCGCCGACAGCGTCAAACAGGGCATCTGGGCGGCCGGCGGCGTCCCCCTCAATCTGCCCGCGCTCTCCATCGGCGAGACCAACGTCCGGCCCACCGCCATGCTCTGGCGCAACCTCGCCGCCATGGCCACCGAGGAGATGCTGCGCGCCAACCCGATCGACGGCGTGGTGCTGCTCGGCGGCTGCGACAAGACCATCCCGTCGCTGCTCATGGCCGCCGCCTCCGTCGACCTGCCCGCCGTCGTGCTGCCCGGCGGCCCCATGCTCACCGGCCGCTTCCGCGGCGTCCCGCTCGGGTGCGGCACCGACGTGTGGCGGCTCAGCGAGGAGGTACGCGCCGGGACGCTCTCCCGTGAGGCGTTCCTGGAGTCCGAGTCCTCCATGATCCGCAGCCGGGGCCACTGCAACACGATGGGCACCGCCTCCACCATGGCGTGCATGGCCGAGGCGCTCGGCATGACCATCCCCGGCACCGCCGGCATCCCCGCCCCCGACAGCAGGCTGCTGGAACGCTCGCACGACACCGGCCGCCTGGCCGTCGAGCTGGTGCGCGAGGGCCGCCGCCCCAGCCACGTGATGACCCGCGCCTCGTTCCTCAACGCGATCGTCACCCTGGCCGCCGTCGGCGGCTCCACCAACGCCGTCGTCCACCTGCTCGCCATCGCCGGCCGGCTCGGCGTCGAGCTGAACCTCGACGACTTCGACCGCACCGGCTCCGGTGTGCCGCTCCTCGTCGACCTGCAGCCCGCCGGCCGGCACCTGATGGAGGACATGTTCAGGGCGGGCGGCCTGCGCGCCGTGCTGAACGAGGTCGCCGACCTGCTCGACCCGTCCGCGATCACCGTCACCGGCGAGCCGCTCACCGGCTCCCTGGCCGGGGCCGAGATCTGGGACGAGACCGTGATCAGGAGGCGCGCTGAGCCGCTGCTGCCCGACGCCGGCATCGCCGTGCTGCGCGGCAACCTCGCCCCCGACGGCGCCGTCATCAAGCCCGCCGCCGCCTCGCCCGAACTCCTGCGCCACCGGGGCCGGGCCGTCGTGTTCGACAGCGTCGAGGACGTCTACGCCCGGCTCGACTCGCCCGACCTGGACGTGGACGAGACGTCGGTGCTCGTGCTGCGCGGCTGCGGTCCCCGCGGCTACCCCGGCATGCCCGAGGTGGGCAACCTGCCGCTGCCCGCCAAGCTGCTGGCCAAGGGGGTGCGCGACATGGTGCGCATCAGCGACGCCCGCATGAGCGGCACCGCCTACGGCACCGTCGTGCTGCACGCCGCGCCCGAGGCCGCCGCCGGCGGGCCGCTCGCCAGGGTGCGCACCGGCGACCCGATCGTGCTCGACGTGGCGGCCCGGCGGCTCGACGTGGACCTGCCGGAGGCCGAACTGGCCGCCCGGGAGCCGGTCATGACCGGCCACGCCCGGCCCGTACGCGGCTGGGAGCGGTTGTACGTGGACCACGTGCTCCAGGCCGACCGGGGCGTCGACCTGGACTTCCTCACCGGTTCGAGCGGCGACGGGGTGGGCCGCGAGTCCCACTGAGCGGTTTCACCGGAAGCGCGGCGCCCGGAGTCTCTGGCCGACCCCGGGCGTCAGTGACGGCGGCGACGGCGGCGCTTGAAGACGGCGCGCAGCGTCAGCAGGAGCACCACGGCGACGATCTGGCCGCCGGCCACGATGCGGTTGACGTCCACGGCCGGCTGCCAGCGCACCTCGCCGTCCTTGACCACGAACACCCCGGCGGGGGTGGCCGCCACGCCGTAGCCGACGCCGCTGCCGCTGCCGCTGTCGCCCTTCTTGTCCTCGCCCTGGCCCGTGCCGCCGCCACCGCCGTAGGCGATCCTGGCGACGGGGATGACGACCACGTCGCCGTGTTGCACGGGGTCGCCGAACACCCTCTTGACGTTCGCGGAGTCCCTGGACTTCTCCGCTATCTCCATGATGTCCATGCCCTCATGGTGGTTCACGACGGGCGGCCGCGCAGCTCGCGGTAGACGCGGACGAGCCGCTCGGTCGAGGGGTCGGGGAAGCCGGCCTGCGGCTCGTCGGAGGTGAGCGCGGGAGCCAGGTCGAGCGCCATCTTCTTGCCCAGCTCGACGCCCCACTGGTCGAAGGAGTCGATGCCCCAGATGGTGCCCTCGACGAACACGACGTGCTCGTACAGGGCGACGAGCTGGCCGAGGGTCGACGGGGAGAGCTTCGGGACGAGGATGGTGGAGGTGGGCCGGTTGCCCGGCATGACCTTGTGCGGCACGACCGCGGCGGCGGTGCCCTCGGCGGCGATCTCCTCGGCCGTCTTGCCGAACGCGAGCGCCGAGGTCTGCGCGAACAGGTTGGCGGTGAGCAGGTCGTGCATGCCCTCGCGGTCCTCGTACGGCTCGGCGAAGCCGATGAAGTCGGCGGGCACCAGGTGGGTGCCCTGGTGGAGCAGCTGGTAGAAGGCGTGCTGACCGTTGGTGCCCGGCTCGCCCCAGAAGATGGCGCCGGTGTCGCAGGTGACGGGGGCGCCGTCGGCGCGCACCGACTTGCCGTTGGACTCCATGGTGAGCTGCTGGAGGTAGGCGGGGAAGCGGTGCAGGCGCTGGCTGTAGGGCAGCACGGCGCGGGTCTGGGCGCCGAAGAAGTCGGCGTACCACACCCCGAGCAGGCCCATCAGCACCGGCATGTTGGCCTCGAAAGGAGCGGTGCGGAAGTGCTGGTCGATGGCGTGGAAGCCGGCCAGCATCGCGCGGAACCTGGCCGGCCCGACGGCGATCATCAGGGACAGGCCGATGGCGCCGTCGTAGGAATAGCGGCCGCCGACCCAGTCCCAGAAGCCGAACATGTTGTCGGTGTCGATGCCGAACTCGGCGACCTTGGCGGCGTTGGTGGAGACGGCCACGAAGTGTTTGGCGACGGCGTCCTCGCCCAGCGCGCCGACCAGCCACTGGCGGGCCACCCTGGCGTTGGTGAGGGTCTCGAGCGTGGTGAAGGTCTTGGAACTGACCACGAAGAGCGTGGTGGCGGGGTCGAGGCCGCGGAGGTTGCCGGTGATGTCGGCCGGGTCGATGTTGGAGACGAACCTGGCCTCGATGCCGGCGTCGGCGTAGTCGAGCAGCGCCTCGTAGGCCATCGCGGGGCCGAGGTCGGAGCCGCCGATGCCGATGTTGACCACGGTGGCGATGGGCCGCCCGGTGGCCCCCCGCCACTCCTGGGCGCGCACCCGGTCGGCGAAGGCGGTCATCTTGTCGAGCACGGCGTGCACGTCGCCGATGACGTCCTGGCCGTCGACCACGAGGGCGGTGTCGGCGGGGGCGCGCAGCGCGGTGTGGAGGACCGCGCGATCCTCGCTGACATTGATGTGCTCGCCGGTGAACATGGCCTCGATGCGCTCGCGAAGCCCGGCCCGCTCGGCCAGCCGCACCAGCAGCCCGATGGTCTCACTGGTGACGCGGTGCTTGGCGTAGTCGAGGTAGAGGTCGCCCGCCGTCAGCGTCATGCGGCCGGCCCGGCCGGGGTCGTCGGCGAACAGCTCGCGCAGGTGTATGCCCGCCAGCTCACCATGGTGCTTCTCCAGCGCCGCCCACTCCTGGCTCTGGGTGATGTCGCCGTTCACGTCGCCCTCCTCGCGGCCGTCACAAACCGATCACGCCATCGTCCCGTATCCGCATACCCGGAGGTTCCGATTCCGCGCATGGCGGAGCGGACTCTTTGCCGGAGCCGGGTTCCGCGCATGGATCAGGAGACGGCTGGGCCGGGAGACGGCTGGATCAGCAGACGGCTGAGTCTAGGAGACGGCTGGATCTAGGAGACGGCGACGCCCAGCAGGTGGCCGATGCCGAAGGTCACCGCGGCGGCGCCGACGCCGAGCACGAGCTGGCGCAGGCCGCCCACCCACCACGGGCGGGCCGTGAGGTGCGCCACGACCGAGCCGAACCCGAACAGGGCGAGCACGCTCAGCACCACCGCCAGCGCCAGCCCCGACGCCCCGAAGAAGAACGGCACCAGCGGCACCAGCGCCCCGGCGGAGAACGCGCAGAACGACGAGACGGCCGCCAGCTTCGGCGAAGGCAGGTCGTCCGGATCCACCCCGAGCTCCTCGCGCACGTGCACCCGCAGAGCCTGCTCGGGATCGGCCGACAGCCCGGCCGCGACCTGTTCGGCCAGCTCCGGCTCCAGCCCGCGGGACCGGTAGAGCGCGGCCAGCTCGGCGCGCTCGCCCTCGGGGTTGCGGGCCAGCTCGCGCCGCTCCACGGCGATCTCGGCGCGCATCAGCTCCGTCTGGGACTTGACCGACGTGTACTCGCCGGCCGCCATCGAGCACGCACCCGCCACCAGCCCGGCGAACCCGGCGAGCACGGCGCCCCGCCCGGGACCCGAGGCCCCCACCACACCGGCGATCAGCGCGAAGTTGGAGACGAGCCCGTCCATCGCCCCGAACACCGCCGGCCGCAGCCACCCGCCGGTGACGTCACGGTGGCTGTGGTGCATCTCGGGGGAGTACGTCCGCTCCAGCTCGATGGTCATGAAATCCCTCCTATTGCTGCATGTCCATCGACATTAGGTAAATGTCGGAAAGATCCGCAACGAAGGAGAGGCTTGCCTGACCTGCGGTTCTGCACCGTATACGAACAGGTGGACGAGTGTTTTAGGCCCTGCTAGGTAAGGCGGGCCAGGGTGACGAACGACACTCTCAGGACGCCGGCTGGGCGACGGGCAGCGGGACCGCCGGGGTCGTCGTCCCGGTGTCCTGGATCAGGCGGGAGCAGTCGTCGATCGCCGCCGTCAGCAGGTCGCGCAGCATCGTGTCCGGGTCCTCGATGCAGGCCTGCACGATCCCGACCACGGCCAGTTGCACCGCGTTCGGGGCCGCGTACCTGCGGAAGCCCTTCTCCGTGATCTTGGCTGCCCGGCTGAACCTGCGTGCCTGGGCCGCCGCCTGCGGGACCTGGTCCATCGCCTCCTGGCTGCGCGGGCTCAGCCGTCCGGGCGGGACGCCGTTCAGCCGGGCCAGCATCTCCTCCGCCGCGAGCACCGAGACCGCGAGGGCGAGCTGGCGCTCGGCGGCGGCGACGGGCAGGGCGGTGGTCGCGCAGCGGAGCGCGATGTGGGCGTCGACCCGGAGGTCCGTGCTGGTCAGGCCGATGATGGACGGGACCAGGTGGATGAGGCGGCTGCGGCTCTCGTCGGTGGTGTTGTCGTTGACGAGGCGGGCCAGCGCGGCCAGCAGTGGGTGTGTGCAGGCCGGGTGGTCGCTCCACCGTTCTCCGGCCAGATAGGACGCGAACTCCATGAAGCAAGCACCACGCTTCGGGTTGCGATGCCTGCCACGGGACAGAACCGGCATGTGATCAAGGTGATTGTCCACGGGTGCTCCACTTTGTGGTGTATCGCCGTCTTTCCAGTCTGCGCTGACATCTGCCCCAATGCCAGTGAATAAGACTCCCGGCCTTGTCGGGAGCGGTGGGGTTACATGGGGGTTATGATGGGGGCAGCCCTTGGGGAGGTGACGTGCCGAAGATCAACGTGTATCTGCCGGACGACCTGGCGGAGGCGGTCAAGCAGGCGGGCGTGCCGGTCTCGTCCATCTGCCAGCGCGCCCTGGAGCAGGCCGTACGCCGCGTCACGGCCATCCGTGAGACGGCCCTGTCCGACGTCGATCTCGACCGTCCGACCGGCGCCCTGACCCTGCTGACCCCGCGCACCCGCACCGTGCTCAAGCTCGCGGCGTCGCGCGCCGGGGCGGGCGGCGTCGAGACCGAGCACCTCCTGGCCGGCATGCTGGCGGAGGGCACCAACCTCGCCCTCCACGTCCTGCGCGCCATGGACATCGATCCCGGCCAGGTAACCCGCGACCTCGCTGGCCGGATGTCCGTGGGAGGTGGTACGTCTGCGGACGCTTCTACGGGCCCGGGAGGTGCGGAAGGCCCCGACTCTCCGGGCGGTCGTATGTCGTCCGGAGGTCTCGGAGCTGGACAGGATCCCGGCGGCGAGCCGGGACGAGCTGCGGGTTCTGAGCCCGAGCCGGGCAGCGGCCCGGTGCATGAACCCGGGGTGGGCGAGCCGGGTTCAGAGGTGCGCCGGTTCGGCGTGGGCGCGGCGAACGCTCTGGAAGCCGCGGTCAACGAGGCGACCTCGCTCGGGCACAACTACGTCGGATGCGAGCACCTCCTCCTCGGGCTCGTCGCCGAACCCGACGGGATCGCCGGCCAGGTGCTGCGCGGGCTGGGCGCCGAGCACCGGCCGACCCGCCGCGCCGTCGTGGCGGCCCTCGCCGGCTACGTCCACCTGCGCGCCGAGTCCGCCGCGCAACCGTCCGGCCAGTCGCCCGGCGCATCGGACCTGGCGGCGCTCGTGGCCGTGGCCGTGCGGCAGCAACTCCAGCCCCTCGTCCAGCGGATCGCCCGGCTGGAGGAGCATCTCGGCCCGGCCTCCGGTGACTGACAATGCGGATCACCCGAGTCCTGCGCGCCAGAGCGTTCCGCTACGCCGTCGTGGCCGTCGTCATGGTGGGCGTCGTCATCGCCGCCACCTGGTGAGGCGGTACCTTTCCCGCCGTTCCTGGCCGGGGCGTCGACCGCAACCGCGTCATGGCCGGGACACCGCCGGCGATTAGCGTCACGACCGGGATACCGCTGGCGACTGGCGACTCGGTTGGGGCACCTGACGGTGACCGACGTCATGACCGGGATACCGACGGTGACCGGTGTTTGGCCGAGGCGTCGACGGCAGCCGACACCATAGCCGGGATACCGGCCGGGTGCTGACGGGACTGGCTGTCTTGGCCGTGGTGGCGACGGTGGCCGGTGTCTTGGCCGGGATGCCGACGGTGGCTGGTTTTGTGACCGACGTCGCCGTCACAGTCTCGGCGGCATCACAGAGTCGGCCGGATCCCTCCTCTTGGCCGATGCGAGGCCGAGGAGGTCGAGTTCGCCGAGGTGCTTTACCCGAGCTGGGCGTCAGAGTTGGCAAAGGGGAGAGGCGGCGGCGAGGTACTGAGGCGTCACGGCAGATCAAGGGCGAAGCGGACGTCGCCGTACTGGCGGAGCCATCCAGCAGCGTCGGTGGCAGCGAGGTGGCCGGGTTGCTGTCTGGCCGGGTGGGCGACGGCGCGTGGTGGAAGAGGCATCCGGGCGTCGGCTTTCAGGGTGCCCTCCGAGGTGCAAGTGGCTGGCCGACGAGGAGATGGCCCTGCCCACGTACACCCTGATCAAGCGCCGGGCTCGGGGCCCCGGCGGGGGAGCGGTGGACAAGCGCTCGCCCAGACGCGTCGCCAGCCTCCGGGGTCATCGAGGACGGCCCGGCGCTAGTCGTACGGGGACATGTCAGGATGCGCGCATGGTGCGGAGCGCGGTGGGGCTGGCGGAGGGGTTACGGGCAGGCGAGACGACCGCCGTCGACGTCGTACGGGAGGCGATCGAGCGGGTGCGGTGGGCGGGGGAGCGGTTCGGGGGTGTGGCCGCCGTTGATGCCGGGTGGAGTTCGGCGGAGGCGGAGCGGGCTGATCGGCGGCTGCGGGCCGCCGGGGCGGTCGTGGTCGCGATCAGCAGTGCCATGGCCGACAACCCCCTGCACGGGAAGACCGGCAATCCGCGCGATCCGGGCAGGGCGCCCGGTGGGTCGTCGTCGGGGACGGCGGCGCTGGTGGCCGCCGGTGCCGTGCCGCTGGGGCTGGGCAGCGACTCGGGCGGGAGCGTACGGCTGCCCGCCGCCTGGTGCGGGGTGGCCGGGCTGAAGCCGACGTTCGGGCGGGTGCCGCTGACCGGTCACTTCCCGCGCTGCGGATCGCTGGAGGACGGCAGGACCGTCATCGGCCCGATCGCCGGCACCGTGGCCGACCTCGCCGCCACGCTGGAGGTGATCGCCGGGCCGGACGGGATGGACGGCGGGACGCCGCCGGTGCCGCTCGGCGATCCGGGAGCCGTGCGCGTCCCAGGGCTGCGGGTGGCGACCACGGCCGGGGCCGGCGGCCACGAGGCGACGGCGCGGGCGGTGCGGACGCTGGCCGAGGCGGGGGCGGCCGTCGCGGAGCGGCCGCTGCCCGACGTGCGGGAGGAGGCGCTGGAGCTGACCCGGCGCTACTGGGACCGGGCGGGGCTGAGCGGAGAGGAGAACGTGCGGGTGCTGTGGGACTGGGACCGGTTCCGCAGGCGGATGCTGGCCGCCACCGCGCAGGCCGACGTCCTCGTCATCCCCGCCGCCGAGGAGCCGCCGCCGTGGCGGGAGTCCGAGACGGCCGACTACCTGTGGACGCTGCCCTGGAGCCTCACCGGCGCGCCGGTCGTGGTGGTGCCCTGCGGCGGCTCGGCCGTCCAGGTGGTCGGCCGTCCGTGGGAGGAACACGTCGTGCCGGCCGCCGCGGGCGGAGATCGAGCGCGCGGATGCCCCGGGATGAGGAGGGGAGCCTAACCACGGGATGGCGTGCTACGTTGCCTGCTGATCCCCGGCGGCCGGATCCGCGTCGCCGTACCTGACTCCTTCTCCGCATGGGGGCAAACGGTGAGGTGGGCGTACTTCCTGCTGGTCGCGTCGGCGCTGTGGTGGATCGCGCCGCCCGCGCACGCCGCGCAAGAGGAGCCCCCGGTCGCGCTCATCGGCGTGCCCGGCCTGCTCTGGGAGGACGTCGACCCGCACGCGACCCCCAACCTGTGGCGGCTGGCCGGGGAGAGCGACCTGGGGTCGGTGTCGGTGAAGACCGTGGGCACCCTCGCCTGCCCGTTCGACGGCTGGCTGTCGGTGTCCGCCGGCGTCCGCTCCGCCGTCGGGCAGCGCTGCGGGCTGCCGCCCGAGCCGGAGCGCACGGGCGAGGGCGCCCGGGTGCCGGGCTTCGACGGGTTGCGCGCGAGGCGTGACGGCACGTACGCGGGCACGCTCGGCGCGGCCGTGCACGCCGCCGGCCACTGCACGACCGCCGTCGGCCCCGGTGCCGCGCTGGCGCTGGCCGACGCCGACGGCAAGGTGGACGTGTACGCGCCGGAGCCGGCCGCGCTGGCCGACTGGTCGCGCTGCCGGGTGCTGGCCGTGGACGTGGACGAGCTGATCAGCCCCTACCTGGCGGGCGGCCACCTGCCCGCGGTGCCCGACGCGCTCGGCCCGGAGCGGCGGCGCGAGGCCGTGCGGGCCGCCGACGCGGAGGTCGGCGCCGCGCTGGCGAAGCTGCCCGCCGGCGCCCAGGTGGTGCTCAGCGGCATCGGCGACCACGGGTCGGTGCCGCACCTGCGGGTGGCCATGTGGAAGCGGGCCGAGGCGTCCGGCGCGCTGCTCGGCACCGCGTCGACCCGGCGCGGCGACATCGTCATCATCACCGACACCACGCCGACCGTGCTCACCGCCGCGGGCATCCCCGTCCCGCCGACCGTGATCGGCCTGCCCTGGCAGGCGGGGGAGCGGCTGCCGCTGGAGGAGGCCGTCGCGGAGCTGCGCAGGGCCGACATGATGGGCACCGGCATCCGCAACACCACCGGGCTGTTCTTCACCGGCTTCGCCGTCATCACGGTGTCGTTCTACGCGATCGCCTACTACGTGCTGTCACGCCGCAGGAACGCCGGCGCCGTCGGCGTGGTCGCGCTCGGCCTGGCGGCGGTGCCCGTCTCGACGTACGCGGTGAACGTGTTCCCCTGGGGGCACGGCCCGTACCCGATCGCGCTGGTCATCACCGGCGTGGTGGCGATCGCCTCGGCCATCACCGCCTTCGCCGTGCTCGGGCCGTGGCGGCGCGGCCCGCTGGGGCCGCCCGGCGTGGTGGCCGCGATCATCGGCATCGTCATGGTGGCCGACCTGCTGACCGGCACCAACCTGCAGTTCAACAGCCTCATGGGCTACACCGCCGTGGTGGGCGGGCGCTACTACGGGCTGGCGAACATCCCGTTCGCGCTGCTGGCCACCTCCGTGCTGATGACCGCCGCGGTGGCCGCCGACCATCTGGTGCGGGCCGGGCGGCGGCGGGCCGCGGTGGCGCTGGTCTCCACGCTGGGCGTGGCCGCGATGCTGCTGGCGGGCTGGCCGGGGATCGGCAGCGACTTCGGCGGCGTGATCGCGTTCGTGCCCGGCATCGCGGTCACCGCGCTGCTGGTGGCGGGCAAGCGGGTGTCGGTGCTGAAGTTCGTCGGGTTCTGCGCCCTGGGCGGGGTGACCGTGTCGGCGCTCGCGGTGCTCGACTACCTGCGGCCGGCGCCGTCGCAGACCCATCTGGGCAGGTTCGTCGGCATGGTGCTCGAAGGGACGTTCATGCCGATGATCCTCCGCAAGCTCGGGGCCATGCTCAACACCATGCTCTCGCCCAACCTGATGCCGATCGTGATCACCGGCCTGGCGTTCCTGATCTTCGCGATCATGCGACCGGGCAAGATCAGCGCCGGGGTGGTGCCGCAGGCGTTCGAGCGCGCGCCCATGCTGAAGGCCGGGCTGATCGGGGCGCTGGTCAGCGGGGTGGTCGGGATGCTGGTGAACGACTCGGGCACCGCCGTGCTGTCGATGGTCGTGGCGGTGGCCGTGCCGCTGGTGCTGTACGCGGGGATCCACAGCGAGCCGCTGGCGGAGCCCGCGTCCGAGGAGGCCCCTGTCGCCGCCAAGATCTGAAATTTTCTTTTAGTTCACCTCAAGGTCTTGAAAGTTATATGCACGGACGATTGCATTCGGTCGTGCAGACCCTCCGTTTACTCGCCGCGGCGACGCTCGTGCTCACCGCCGCCGCGCCCGCACAGGCCGATCCCGCACCCCCGATCGAGGACGCGCCGACGGCGTCGTCCTACCCGCCCCTCTCGACGCTGGTCGCCGCCCAGGCGACCGGCGACCGGCTCGACACCGCCAAGAAGACCAGGCCGGTGGCCCCGGGCATCACCCTCACCTCCTTCGACCGGCTGGACCCGCTCGGGTGGCTGCGCGCCGACGCGCTCACCGCCGACCTCGCCGGCGGGGCGAGCGCCGACTACGTGTACTCCGGCGAGGTGTCGAAGACCGAGCCGCTGTCCGGCCCCGCCCAGCGGTCGCGGGCGGTCGCCGCCGTCAACGGCGACTTCTTCGACATCAACAACTCGGGCGCCGCCCAGGGCATCGGCGTGCAGACCGGCGAACTCGTCCAGTCGCCGATGGCCGGCCACGACAACGCGGTCGCGATCAGCGGCGACGGCGTCGGCCGGGTCCTCAAGATGCACTTCGAGGGCACCGCCACCCCCGAGGGCGGCTCACCGGTCACGCTCACCCAGTTCAACCAGCGCATCCAGTCAGGCGGCGTCGGCCTGTTCACCCCGCTGTGGGGGTCCTACACCCGGGCCCGCGCCGTCGAGGGCGCCACCGCCGTCACCGAGGTGGAACTGAGGGACGGCGTGGTCGCCGCGGTCCGCGGGCAGGCCGGTGAGGGACCCATCCCGGCCGGGACCTCGATCCTGCTCGGCCGCGACGCCGGCGCCGCCGCCCTGGCCGGGCTCAAGGCAGGCGACAAGGTCGAGGTCGCGTACCGGCCGAAGGCCTCCGACGGCGGGGACGTCAAGGCCGCGGTCGGCGGGAACTGGGTGCTGGTCAAGGACGGCAAGGCGCAGAACTCCACCGACCAGTCGGCGCACCCGCGCACCGCGGTCGGCTTCTCCGCCGACGGAAAGAAGATGTACCTGCTCGCCGTGGACGGCCGCCAGGCCGACAGCCGCGGGGTCACGCTCAACGAGCTGGCCGCGATGATGGTCGAGCTGGGCGCGGCCGACGCGCTCAACCTCGACGGCGGCGGCTCCTCCACCATGCTCGCCCGCGAGCCGGGCCAGGCCGCCCCGCAGGTCGAGAACAGCCCGTCCGACGGCGGCGAGCGGCACGTCCCCAACGGCCTGGCGCTTTACGCCCCCGAGGGCAGCGGCAAGCTCAAGGGCTTCTGGGTCGAGACCGCTGTGGACCCCGGCCGGGCCCCCGGCGCGGCGCCCATCGGCGGCGGGCGCCCCGAGCGCGTCTTCCCCGGCCTCACGCGGCGGCTGACCGCCGCCGGATACGACGAGACGTACGGGCCCGCGTCCGGGGCGCCGATCTGGCGGAGCAAGCCCGCGGTCCACGGCGTCGTCAGGGACGGCAGGTTCCACGCCCTGGTGCCCGGCACCACGACCGTCACCGCCGCCCGGGGCAAGGCCACCGGCTCCCTGGAGCTGACCGTGCTCCAGCCGCTCCAGCGGCTCGGCGTCACCAGCGACCGGGTCGGCCTGGCCGGCGCGGACGACACCGCGACCTTCGGCGTCGTCGGCTACGACCGCAACGGCAACACCGCTCCGATCGAGCCCGCCGACCTGTCGCTCGACTACGACCGCGCACTGCTCGACGTCACCGCGAACGAGCACGGATCCTTCACCGTCAAGGCCAGGAAGGACACCGGCTCCGCCCTGATCACCGCCAAGGTCGGCAAGATCAGCACCGCCCTGCCGGTGACCGTCGGTTTCGAGGACCAGCCGGTCGCCGACTTCGAGAACGCCGCCTCGTGGACGTTCGCCGCCGCGCGGGCCACCGGCTCGCTCTCGGCCGCGCCGGGCCAGAGCGGCGGCGGGCTCAAGCTCTCGTACGACTTCACCCAGTCGACGGCGACCCGCGCCGCCTACGCCAGCCCGCCCGAGCAGCTCGTGGTGGACGGGCAGCCGCAGGCGTTCGGGATGTGGATCCACTCCACCGGCAAGGGGGAGTGGCCCAGCCTCGAGTTCTACGACGCGCTCGGGCAGTCGCAGATCCTGCGTGGCCCGTACATGACGTGGACCGGCTGGCGGTTCGTCGAGTTCGCGGTGCCGCCGGGCGTGAGCTACCCGCTCAAGCTGCGGCGCTTCTACATGGCCGAGACCAAGGCCACCGCCTCCTACACCAACGAGATCCTGATCGACGGGCTGGTCGCGAAGGTGCCGCCGTCCGTGGAGACGCCGGAGCCGGAGAAGGTCGCCGACCCGGTGGTCAAGCCGGACGTGGCCGACCGGCCGTGGCGGTTCGCGGTCATGTCGGACGCGCAGTTCGTCGCCCGGGACCCGGACAGCGACCTGGTCGCGGGCGCGCGCCGCACGCTCCGCGAGATCAAGGCGGCGAAGCCGGACTTCCTGTTCGTCAACGGTGACCTGGTGGACGAGGCCTCGCCGGAGGACTTCGCGCTGGCCAAGCGGATCCTCGACGAAGAACTCGGCGATGACCTGAAATATCACTACATCCCGGGTAACCACGAGGTGATGGGCGGCAGCATCGACAACTTCAAGGCCGTCTTCGGTGACACGTACACCACCTTCGACCACAAGGGCACCCGCTTCGTCACGCTCGACACCTCCCGCCTCAACCTGCGCGGCGGCGGCTTCGAGCAGATCGAGCTCCTCCGTACGGAGCTGGACCGCGCCGCGGACGACCGCTCGATCGGCTCGGTCGCGGTGCTGTTCCACGTGCCGCCGCGCGACCCCACCCCCGGCAAGGGCAGCCAGCTCGGCGACCGCAAGGAAGCCGCGCTGGTGGAGGGCTGGCTGGCCGACTTCCAGCGGGAGACCGGCAAGGGCGCGGCGTTCATCGGCGGGCACGTGGGCACCTTCCACGCCTCCCGGGTGGACGCGGTGCCCTACGTGATCAACGGCAACTCCGCCAAGAACCCGTCCACCCCGGCGGGCGACGGCGGCTTCACCGGCTGGTCCCTGTGGGGCGTCGACCCGGTCACCGGCAAGGAGGCCGAGCACGTCAGGCGCAACTGGTTCGCCGACGCCCCCGAGTGGATCGGCGCCGAGCTGCGCCCGCACGTCGACCGGCTCACGCTGACAGCCCCGGCCAGGGTCGAGACCGGCACCCCGGCCACCGTCACCGCCACGGTCCGGCAGGACGGCCGTGACGTGCCCGTCGCCTACCCGGTGTCGGCGGCCTGGTCCGGCTCGCCCAACCTGCACGTGGGACCGCGGGCCAAGGCCAAGCCGTGGCACGTCGCCGTGCTCGACCCGGAGACCGGCACGCTCACCGCGCTGCGCAAGGGTCAGGTGACGGTCGCGGTCACCGTCAACGGCGTCACCGAGCAGGCCGCCGTGGCGGTCGCCGCCAGGTCAGCCGCCTGATCGACCGCCTGATCCGCGGGGACGGGCGCGCAGGTCGTGCCCGTCCCCACGTTCATCGGCCCCGCACGCGGGCACGGTTCGGGTTGAGGCCGTTGTCCGCGAAGGGGAAGAACGTACGTGTCGCGCGTAGAGGTGAAGCCGGGCGGGGGCGCCGATGGCCAGTGAACTCACCGTGCTGTCCGGGCTCCATCGGACGATCGAGGAACTGCCGCTGGTCGACCAGCACGCCCACGGGGTGACGGGCCGCGACCTGTCGCGTGCCGCGTTCGAGGACCTGATCACCGAGGCCCACGGGCCGGCGCCCGACTGGATGACGCCGTTCGACTCGCAGCTGGGCCACGCCATCCTGCGCCACTGCGCGCCCGTGCTCGGACTCGACGCGTTCATCTCGCCCGAGGAGTACCTGGCCCGCCGCGCCCGGCTGGGCGTCGTCTCGGTGAACCGGCTGCTGCTCGGCGCCGCGGGCGCGGGCCACTACCTGATCGAGACCGGTTACCGCGCCGACGAGGTCGTCGGCCCTTCCGGCATGGCCGAGCTCGCCGCGGTCCCGGTCGACGAGGTGGTGCGGCTGGAGGCCGTGGCCGAGCAGGTCGCCGCCTCAGGCGTGTCCGCCGCGGGCTTCGCCGGCCGGTTCGCCGAGGCGCTGGGGGAGCGGATCCGCACCGCCCGCGCGCTGAAGAGCATCGTCGCCTACCGGCACGGGCTCGACCTCGACCCGGACCCGCCCTCGCCCGCCGAGGTGACCGAGGCCGCGGGCCGCTGGCTCGCCGCCGGCGGCCGCCTGGCGGACCCGGTGCTGCTGCGGCACCTCATCTGGACCGCGCTGGAGACCGGCCTGCCGCTGCAGTTCCACACCGGGATCGGCGACCCCGACCTGGACCTGCGCCGCGCCGACCCGCTGCTGCTGCGCGGGCTGATCGAGCGGACGCAGCCGGCCGGGGTGCCGCTGGTGCTGCTGCACTGCTACCCGTTCCACCGCCACGCCGGATACCTGGCGCACGCGTACCCGCACGTGTTCTTCGACCTGGGCCTGGCCGTCCACCACACCGGTGCGGGCAGCGCCGCGGTGGTGGCCGAGAGCCTGGAGATCGCCCCGTTCGCCAAGATCATGTTCTCGTCCGACGGATGGGGCCCGGCCGAGCTGCACTTCCTCGGCGCGGAGCTGTGGCGGCGGGCCATGACGCGGGTGCTCGGCGGCTTCGTCACCGAGGGGGAGTGGTCGGCGGGCCAGGCCGTGCGGGTCGCCACCATGATCGGCGCCACCAACGCGCGCCGCCTCTACCGGCTCGGGGGCGCCGCGTGACCTCCTATCCCCGCCCGGACGGCCACTCCGACCGGCGTACGGACCACCGTGCTGAGCTGCGATCCGATCAGCTCTCCGGCCGGCGCGCGGACGCCCGCGCCGACCTCGGCTCCGGCCACCGCGAGGTGCTGCTGCGGGAGGCGCTGCACGCCGAGCTGCCCGCCGCCGAGCGGCTGCGGCGCGAGCTGCACGCCGACCCCAGGGTGTCGGGCAAGGAGGCGCCCACGCTCAGACGGGTGCTGGACGCGCTGCCGGAAGGGCCGGTGGAGCACGTCGCCGGGACCGGCGCGCTGGTCAGGATCGGCGGCCCCGGCCCCGCCGTGGGCGTGCGCGGCGAACTCGACGCGCTGCCCATCGTCGAGCGCACCGGCGTGCCCTGGGCGGCCGACAACGGCGCCATGCACGCCTGCGGCCACGACGTCCACCTGGCCGCCGTCGTGGCGCTGGCCCGCGCGGTCGCCAGGGTCACCGCCATCCTGGAGACGCACGAGAGCCGGCCCGAGGCCGGGTACGAGTCCGTGACCGCCCAGCAGCGGCCGGCCCCGCTCATGGTCGTGCTGCAGCCACGCGAGGAGAGTCACCCGTCGGGCGCCGCCGACATCGTCCGATCGGGAGCCCTGGCCCGCAACGACGTCTGCGCCATGATCGGCGCGCACGTGCAGCCCGTGCTGGACGCCGGGGTGACCGCCTGCACGCCGGGCGCGGTCAACGCCTCCGCCGACGAGTTCCGGGTGACGCTCAGGGGCGTGAGCGGGCACGCCGCCTACCCGCACCTGGCCCGCGACCCGATCGTCGCCATGGCGCAGGTGATCACCGGAGCCCAGCACCTGGTCAGCCGGA
Organism: Nonomuraea harbinensis; assembly: GCF_019396385.1. Taxonomy (GTDB): domain Bacteria; phylum Actinomycetota; class Actinomycetes; order Streptosporangiales; family Streptosporangiaceae; genus Nonomuraea; species Nonomuraea ferruginea. The sequence continues at coordinate 39,804 of NZ_JAHKRN010000008.1, forward strand.
CCGCCGACCCGATGGTGCCGACCGTGGTGACGTTCGGCACCGTGCACGCCGGCACCGCGCCGAACGCCATCCCCGCCGAGGCCGTCGCCCACGGCACCCTGCGCACCCTGTCACAGCCGGCGCGCGAGACGCTGCACGCCCAGTTCGCCCAGCTCGTCGAGGACATGGCGCGCACCTACGGCTGTGAGGCCGACGTCCGGGTCCACCGGGGCGAGCCGGTCCTGGTCAACGACGCCGCGCTCGCCATGCGCACCGGCGCGCTGCTGCGCCAGAGCGGGCGGTCGGTCAGCGAGGAGCTGCGCTCGTGCGGCGGCGACGACTTCGCCCAGTACGGCGAGCTGATGCCGTCGCTGATGATGTTCGTCGGCGTCGACACGCGGGCCGGGCTGCACACCCCCGAGTTCCTGCCCGGCGACGCCACCGTGGGCGAGGTCGCCGAAAGCCTCCTGGCCGGCTATCTCGCCGCGTCCCCGTCGCCGAACGTCAACGGGAGGGGTGTCCGCCGGCATCCCCAGGAACGGGTGATCCCCTGACGGGGTCAGGCGTTCCTGGCGACCCGGAACGTCAGGTGCGTCATGCCCGGCGTCGTCACCGTCCTGACCTCCTCCAGCTCGGCCGGCAGCGGGAGCTTCCCGAACAGCGGCAGCCCGTCGCCGAGCAGCACGTGCGCGACGTGCAGCCGCAGCTCGCCGACCAGCCCGGCGGCCAGCGCCTGCCGGCACACGTCCGCGCCGCCGACCACCCACACGTCCCGCTCCCCGGCCGCCGCCCGCGCGCGGGCGACCGCGTCCTCGATCCCGCCGGTGACGAACGTGAACGTCGCCGGCGGCTTGACCAGCGGCTCCCGCTCGGTGTGGGAGAGCACGAACACCGGGTGCGGGAACGGCGGCGCGTCACCCCACGGCTCCAGGCCCGACCGGAACATGCCCATCCCCATCACGTACGCGCCCGGCTCGGCGGCGAACTCCGCCATGATCTCCGCGTCCTCCGCGCTCTCCGCGAAGATCCACCGGTGGAGCCGCTCCAGATCCTCGTCCGGCCCGGTGGCGAACCCGTCGACCGAGACCGTCATGTTCAGCACCACATCACTCATACCCTGTAGACCGCCGTCCCGCCGGAAACTCGTCGCTGACGAAAGCGCGCCGAACCTCTAGGCTCGGCAGGCGATGGAATGCGAACGTTTCACCCCTGGTTCCGGCCGCCTCGACCCTCGCGCGGCCCTGCGCTCGGACGCCCCCTCGCTCGACCTCGACGGCACCTGGCGGTTCCGCCTGTCACCGGTGGCGACCGTCTCCGAGAGCTTCGCCGACCCCGGCTACGACGACACGGGCTGGGACGACTTACCGGTGCCGTCGCACTGGCCGCTGCACGGCCACGGCGCTCCCGCGTACACCAACGTGTCCTACCCCTTCCCCGTCGACCCGCCGCACGTGCCCACGGAGAACCCGACCGGCGACTACCGCCGCGCCTTCGACCTGCCGGACGGCTGGAGCGGCGGCAGGCTCCGCTTCGAGGGCGTCGAGTCGTACGCGAAGGTCTGGCTGAACGGGCACGAGCTGGGCTTCACCACCGGCAGCCGGCTGCCCGCCGAGTTCGACGCCGGGCCGTGGCTCAAGCCGGGACGTAACGTGCTGGCCGTGCGCGTCCACCAGTGGTCGGCCGCCTCCTACCTGGAAGACCAGGACCAGTGGTGGCTTCCCGGCATCTTCCGCGACGTGACCCTCACCCGCTCGGCCGCCGACGTGTTCGTGCGCGCCTCGTACGAGGAAGGGCGCGGCACGCTGAGCTTCGACGGCGACGGCGCCCTCGACGTGCCCGAGCTGGGCATCACCGGGCTCGGGCCGGGCGAGCGCGTCACCGTCGGAGCCGAGCCGTGGAGCGCCGAGACGCCGCGGCTGTACGAGGCGGTGCTGCGCGCGCCGGGGGAGACCGTCCGGCTGCGCGTCGGCTTCCGCACCGTCTCCATCGAGGACGGGGTGCTGCTCGTCAACGGGCGGCCGCTGCTGCTCAAGGGCGTCAACCGGCACGAGTTCCACCCCGAGCACGGGCGGGCGGTCTCGTACGAGACCATGCGCGAGGACGTGCTGCTGATGAAGCGGCACAACGTCAACGCCGTCCGCACCAGCCACTACCCGCCCCACCCCGCCTTCCTCGACCTCTGCGACGAGCTGGGGCTGTGGGTGATCGACGAGTGCGACCTGGAGACGCACGGCTTCGGCCAGGTCGGCTGGCGGCGCAACCCCAGCGACGACCCGCGCTGGGAGGAGGCGTGCCTCGACCGGATGCGCCGCATGGTGGAGCGTGACAAGAACCACCCCAGCGTCATCATGTGGTCGCTGGGCAACGAGGCGGGCGTCGGCCGCAACCTCGGCGCCATGGCGGACTGGGCCCGCGAGCGCGACCCGTCCCGGCCCATCCACTACGAGGGCGACCGCTCGTGCGAGCACACGGACGTGTACTCGCGCATGTACGCCTCGCACGCCGAGGTCGAGGCGATCGGCCGGGGCGCCGAGGACCCGCTGGACGACCCCGAGCTGGACGCGCGGCGGCGCGCGATGCCGTTCCTGCAGTGCGAGTACGCGCACGCGATGGGCAACGGCCCCGGCGGGCTCGCCGAGTACCAGGAGCTGTTCGAGCGCCATCCGCGGCTGGCCGGCGGCTTCATCTGGGAGTGGATCGACCACGGCCTGGCGCATCCCGCGCTCGGGTACGCGTACGGCGGCGACTACGGCGAGCCCGTCCACGACGGCAACTTCGTCGTGGACGGCCTCGTCTTCCCCGACCGCACGCCGTCACCCGGGCTCCTGGACCTGAAGAAGGTGTTCGAGCCGGTCGCGTTCACCTTCTCGGAGGGTTCGGTGACGATCCGGAGCAAGTACGGCTTCCGCGACCTGTCCCACCTGGCCTTCTCGGGCGAGGTCGAGGCGGAGGGCGTGCCCCTGGGGTCGTTCCCGCTGGAGGTCCCGGCCGAGGGCGGCGAGGTCAAGCTGCCGGTCTTCCCGGAGGGGGAAGGCGAGCGCTGGCTCACCGTCCGCGCCTCCCTGGCCCGCGACGAGCCGTGGGCGGACGCGGGGCACGAGGTGGCGTGGGCCCAGGTCCCCCTCGACACGGACGGCACCCCGTACACGGGGCCGGACGACCTCCGCGCCGTCCCGCGCCGTGCCGATGGACCCGCTCACCGCAGGGACGCCGCCTCGGCCGCTCATGGGGAGGAGGTCGAGGTCGGCGGGGCGGTGTTCGACGGGGCGACCGGCCGTCTCACCCGCCTGTTCGGCCTCGACGTCGAAGGTCCTCGGCTGGAGCTGTGGCGGGCGCCGATCGACAACGACCGCTACGACGGCACCGAGTTCCGCTGGCGCCTGCTCGGCCTGCACCGCCTCACCCACCGCGTGGACGCGGTCGAGCCCGGCGACGCGCTCACCGTCCGCACCAGGGTGGCGCCCGCAGCGACCGACCTCGGCATGCGCGCCACCTACACCTGGACCGCCTCGGGCGACGCCCTCGACCTCCGGGTGGACATCGTCCCCGAAGGCGACTGGCCCGAGCCGATCCCGCGCCTCGGCCTCGCGCTGACGCTTCCGTCCGTCCCTCGGACGGTCACCTGGTACGGGCTCGGGCCGGGGGAGGCGTACCCGGACACCGGTATGGCCACCCGGGTCGGCCGGTGGACCAGCACGGTGGAAGGGATGCAGACCCCGTACGTCTACCCCCAGGAGAACGGCCACCGCGCCGCCGTCCGCTGGGCCGAGCTCGCCGGCATCCGGATCACCGGCGCCCCGGTGTTCGGCCTGACGGTCCGCCCCTGGAGCACCGCGGCCCTGGACGCCGCCGCCCACCGCCCCGACCTCGTCCCGGACGGCCGCCTCCATCTCACCCTGGACCTGGCCCAGCACGGCATCGGCAGCGCCGCCTGCGGCCCGGCCACCCTGGCGCGGTACGAACTGCGCGCCCGCCCGGCCACCTTCCGCCTCCGTTTCGAGCCGTCGTGACTCCCTTGGAACGGGCCCTGGAGACGGTCATCGCCGACCTGCCGCCCGAGGTCAGGGCCCGCCACCGGTTCCACTTCGCCGAAGGGTGGGACGAGACGCTCTTCCTCGCCCTGGAGGACGGCAGGTACTGGAGCGGGGGAGCGTTCCTGAACGCCGACACCGGGTACGACGTGGCGAACGTCGCGGAGTGCATGCAGACCTGATGAGGGAGGTGCTCTGCCGTCGTGAAGGCGGATCATCCTCCAGGGCCGGATGCGATGAACGGCTTGGTCTCTTTGTCGACCATTCTTTCCAGGTACCAGAAAGGAGGAACCGGCGAGCCGTCGCCCTGCGGCTCGGGTCGGCTGCGAGCATCGTACGGACCCGGTCGAAAGGAAGCTCACCGACATGTCCACGGCGAAACCAGGAAGAGTGGCCTCGTCCGGGCCGGGAAGGCGTCGCCCGGCCGGGAGATCGGCGATGCTGGTCGCCGCGGGCACCCTGTCCGCGGCCCTCGTCGCCATCCTGTCCCCGTCGGCGAGCGCGGGCCCGGCCCCGGGTCCCACCCCGACTCCCACCCCGACTCCCACGCCCAGCCCTACGGAGAGTCCCACCGAGAGCCCCACGGAGAGCCCGACCCCGGCTACGCGGGTGAGGTGGGGCTTCGGGGACGTCGACGCGACGTGCGAATCCAGGGTCTTCTTCAAGATCCACCGGCTCTCGCCGCGGAACTTCTACATCCCACGCACCCGTTTCATCGACGGGCCGGGCGGCACGATGACGGTGAGTGTGACACGTGAGCACGAGGTGCTCGCCTTCCTCGAGACCGAGTCGGAGAAGCAGATCTCCCTCACCACCGGAGACGTGGTGCGCAACCTGCGCCGGCTGGGAATCCCGCACCTGGAGGAGCGCCACATGGTCTTCGCCGGCCACGAGTACACGCGGGAAGTCAGCAAGGGCATGTACGGCAACATGCGCTACCGCGTCTTCGGTTACCGCGTCGGCTGGTCGGCCTGGTCGGTGCTCGGCACCTGCCGTCACCGTCTCATCGACCGCGGCATCGCCAACGTCCCCGCCAAGGTGGAGGGCTGGCGCTACTGGGAGACCAAGCACCCGAAGTACCACGGCCGCATCCTGTCCCTCAAGTAGGGTCAGCGGCTCCACCCGGCGGAGTCGGTCACCGGTCTGAGCTCGGAGGCCGGAGGTTCGACGGGACGGCCCTCGTACTGGGTGGACAGGACGACGAACGAGGTGAGCTCGCCGTGCCCGCCGAGGCGTTCGAGCAGTCCTTCCAGATGGCGCATCGAGGCGGTGCGGATCTTGAGCATGGTGCACGAGTCGCCCGTCAGTTTGTGCACCTCGACGACCTCGGGATAGTCCCCCGCCGTGGTGGTCTTCAGCAGGCAGCGGCCCGGCGCGCAGCGCATCTGGACGAACGCGGTGAGCGGCAGCCCCGCCTTGGCCGGATCGATCCTGACCTGATATCCGGTGATTACTCCGGCCTCCTCCAGACGGCGCACCCGCTCGGCCACGGCGGGCGGCGACAGGTTGACGAGGCGGCCGAGCCGGTTGTACGAGAGGCGGCCGTCGCGCTGGAGTTCGGCGAGGATCCGCCAGTCCGTACGATCCAACTGTCTGTCCATTCGTCAACCTCTGACCGGATCATGCATCACGTTCGAGAAGCGTAACCGCCGCAGGGCCGTTCAGATCCCCTTCATTCTCAAAACCGACATTCCTATCGTAAAGGGATGATCAATAGACACCGGCGCAGCATAACCGCCCTGTTCACGGCGACCGCGCTCATGAACGCCGCGATGGCGGCGGCGAGCGCGGTCAGCACCCTCGTCGCCACGGACCGCCTCGGCCTCGCGTGGGCCGGCGTGCCCGTGACGGCGGGCATCGTCGGCACCGGCGCCGGCGCCCTCGCGCTGACCCGCGTGATGAACCGCGCCGGGCGGCGTGCCGGGTTCGTGCTCGGCTTCGCGGTGGCGACGGCGGGGGCCTGCCTCGCGCTCCTGGCCGTCGCCTCGTACGACATCGTCACGCTGACCCTGGGCATGCTCCTGCTGGGGGTGGGCAACGCCGGGGCCCAGCTGTCCCGCTACGCGGCGGCAGACCTGTATCCACCGGCGCGGCGCGGGTTCGCGATCGGGACCGTGGTCTGGGGCGGCACGCTCGGCGCGGTCGGCGGGCCGTTGCTGCTCGCACCGTCGAGCACGGTCGCGACCGGGCTGGGATGGATCGCCTTCACCGGCCCCTTCCTGCTGGCCGGTGTCGCCTGCGCCGCGGCCATGGCCGTCTCCGCCGCCCTGGCGGGATCCGGGGCACGCCCGGTCCCCGGGCGGGCACGGCTCAGCGACCTGGTGCACGGGCCCGCCGCGCGGTCGGCGTTCGCGGTGATGGCCGCGGCGCAGGTCGTGATGGTCGGCATCATGACCGCGGCCCCGCCGGACATGCACCTGCACCACCACGGCCTGGATGCGGTCGGCGCCGCGCTGGCGGCGCACACCTTCGGCATGTTCGCGTTCTCGCCGCTCACCGGCCACCTGATCGACCGGTACGGCGCGCGGCCCGTGATGGCCGCCGGGCTGGCGATCATGGCGCTGTCCGTGGCCCTGGCCGCGGCCGGGCCCGGCCGCATGCCGATGCTGACGGCCGGCCTGTTCCTGCTCGGGTACGGCTGGAACCTCTGCTTCATCGGCGGCAGCGCCGGCCTCGCCACGGGGCTGCCGGAGGGGGCCGACCGGATGCGCGTGGAGGGCGCGGTCGACGCCGGACTCTGGGGCGCGGCCGCCGTGGCCGGCCTGGCCTCCACCATGGTCCTTTCCTCTGGTGGGTACACCGTCCTCGCGCCGGTCGCCATGGCCCTGCTCGTCCTGGCCGCGGTCACGCTCGCCCGTACCCGGCGCGCCGCCCCTGCGCGAAGGTGACCCTCTCGTGCGCGCACCGATGAGTTCCGGCTCGCTCGGCGGTCACAACCACGACGGTCAGGACGAACTCGGCAGAGGAGCAGGACATGGTCATCGTCGCGGGGCACATCGTGGTCGATCCGCACCGGCGCGAGCGTTATCTGGCGGATTGCGAGAGCGTCGTCGAGCTGGCCCGCCGCGCACCCGGCTGCCTCGACTTCGCCATCGGCGCGGACCTGGTGGACGCCGGCCGCGTCAACATTCTCGAGCGCTGGGAGTCGCGGGCGGCCGTCGAGGCGTTCCGCGGCAGCGGCCCCGACGACACCCAGCAGGACGCGATACTCGCCGCCTCGGTGACCGAGTACGACGTCGCGGACCTGCGCTCGCTGACCTGAGCCGTCAGCCGGTCCTCAGTCGCCCGCGTAGCGTGCCGAGACGTCCTTCCGGATACCGATGATCATCGCGACGACCAGGAAGAACAGCGAGACGACCAGCCCCGTGGGAAACGGCCAGGCGAGCACGCAGCCGAGGTACAACGCCATGGCTCCCACGAGCGTCCAGGTGAGAGCGCCGAACACGTCACCGGTCCCGCGCGCGCTCCCGTGGCGCAGCCGGCGGACGCCGATGTAGCCGATCACCGGAAGGCAGGCGATCGCGCCGGCCCAGAGGACGTTGTTCCCCAGCGCGCAGGCGCTCGTCAGGAAACCGAGGGCGATCACCAGCCATAATCTGACGGACTCGAACATGGCACCTCCATGCCGCGGGGCCGACAGTGTGCCATGGAGCACCACCACGCCCAGATCATTAGGATCATTGCCGTTGCGATGACCCCGGCGATCGGGAGCCCCGATGAGCGACCCCCGCGGCTTCGGCCCCCGGGCGATGGACGAGCCAGAGGTGATCGGCCCGTACCGCGTCGAAGGCCGGATGGGCGCCGGCGGCATGGGCGTGGTCTACGCGGGGGTGGCGGCGGACGGCGCCCGGGTGGCGGTCAAGGTCATCCATCCGGGGCTGGCCGCCGATCCGCAGTTCCATGCCCGTTTCGTGCGCGAGGTCGATCTCCTGTCCCGGGTGCGCGGGCGCTGCACGGTCTCGGTGCTGGCCGCCGACACCGCCACGATGCCTCCCTGGCTGGCCACCGAGTTCGTGCCCGGCCCGACGCTCAGCACGCACGTGCAGGGCAACGGGCCGCTGCCGCCGGACGAGTTACTGTCGTTCGGCGCCGACATCGCCGAAGCGCTCACCGACATCCATCGAGCCGGCGTCGTGCACCGCGACCTCAAACCCGGGAACGTCATCCTCTCCGCCTCCGGCGCGAAGGTCCTGGACTTCGGCATCGCCCGCGCCCTCGACGAGAGCGGGCTCACGGGCACCGGCGCGCTGATCGGCACCCCCGGCTGGATCAGCCCGGAGCAGTACCGGGGCGACCAGGCGGACGCGGCCGCCGACGTCTTCGCCTGGGGCGCGCTGATGGTGTACGCCTCGACCGGGCGCCCGCCGTTCGGCACCGGCGCCCCCGATGTCCTGGCCTACCGCGTCATGAGCGTCGACGCCGACCTGTCCGGCGTGCCGCCGCGCGTCCGCGACCTCGTACGGAGCGCGCTCGCCAAGGATCGGAAGGCGCGGCCGGCCACGCACGAGCTGCTCGCCCGGGTCACCGCGCTGAGGAGGGGCGCGACGACCCCCATGCCGGTGCCCGGCAGGCGCCCCGTGGTGCCGCTGTGGTCGGCCGTCGCCGTCGTGGCGGCGGTCTCGGCCGTCGGCGTGGCCTTCACGGTGAACGCGGCGGGGACGCCGGAGGCGCTGCGGAGCCCGGGCGTCTCTTCCTCGTCCACGCGGTCCGGAAGCCCGGAGCCGGGCGGGAGCGAAAGCCCGGAGCCGGATGAGAGCGAGAGCCCGGAGGAGACGGCGACGGCGGACGAGACCGCCGAGGAGTCGCCCACTCCCAGCAGGACCCCCGTGAAGACGCCCACCGCGAGGAAGACGAGCCCGCGCCCCTCGGCCACCACCGCGCCGTGCCCGTCCAACAGCGCGATACTCCAGCAGGTCGCCGCGATGAACGGCGGCAGCCTGCCGCAGGACGCCGCGGTCGGGGGCAGGAAGTGCGCGGGCTCCTGGCTCGCGGCCGAGATCGAGTCCCCGAGTGTCGGCGGGATCTCCCTGATCGCGACGCGGAACAGAGCCCGGTTCGTCGACGCCGAGATCGGCAGCAACTTCTGCTCACTGTCGGACCGCCCGTCCCTCCTCGCCAGAGCGCCGGGCAGCATCAAGACCTTCCTCTGTCCCCAGGGCTTCAGCTGATGCCGCTGGTCGCCGGGACCTCCGAAGAGGTCCCGGCGACCACGGTTCAGTCCGTCACGGCGAGCACCGTGCCGGCGCCCACGGTCAGGCCGCCCTCGCGGATGGCGAAACCGAGGCCCGGCTCCAGGGCGACCGCCTTGCCGAGGGTGACCGGGACCTCGATCGTGTCCCCCGGCCGGGCCGGCGAGGTGAGCAGCAGCTCACCCGGCACGTCCGTCGTGCGCAGGTAGAACTGCGGCCGGTAGCCCGAGGCGATCGGCTTGCGCCGGCCGCCCTCCTCCGCCGTCAGCAGGTACACCCGGGCGGTGAACGCCCGGTGCGCCGCCTGGCTGCCCGGGGCCGCGAGCACCATGCCGCGCCTGACCTGGTGCCGCTGGACGCCGCGGAGCAGGAGGGCGGCGTTGTCGCCCGCCTCGCCGCGCTCCATCGTGCGGCCGAACGTCTCGACGCCGGTGACGACCGCGGACAGGTCGCCGCCCAGCCCGACGGCCGTGACCGGGTCGCCGACGCGGACGGCGCCGCGCTCGATGGCCCCGGTGACGACCGTGCCGCGGCCGGTGATGGACATGACGTTCTCCACGGGCATGAGGAACGGCGCGTCCACGTACCGGACCGGGACCGGGATGTGGTCGTCGACCGTACGGAGCAGCTCGTCGATGGACGCCGTCCAGGCCGGGTCGCCCTCGAGCGCCCGCAGCCCGGAGACGCGCACCATCGGCGAGCCGGCGAAGCCGTGCTCGCCGAGCAGGTCCTGCAGCTCCAGCTCCACCAGGTCGGTGAGCTCCGGGTCGGCCCCGTCGGCCTTGTTGACCGCGACGACCAGGTGCTCGACGCCCACCCGCCGGGCGAGCAGGACGTGCTCCCTGGTCTGCGGCATGATGCCGTCGCGCGCCGACACCACCAGGATGGCGCCGTCGAGCTGCGCCGCCCCCGTGATCATGTTCTTCACGTAGTCGGCGTGGCCCGGCATGTCCACGTGGGCGTAGTGCCGCGTGGCGGTCTCGTACTCGACGTGCGAGATGTTGATCGTGATGCCCCTGGAGTGCTCCTCCGGGGTGCGGTCGATCCGCTCGAACGGCGTGTACGTGGCCTGGCCGCGCTCCGCCAGCACCTTCGTGATGGCGGCGGTCAGCGTGGTCTTGCCGTGGTCGACGTGGCCCATCGTGCCGATGTTGAGGTGCGGCTTGTTCCGCACATAGGCCTGCTTGGCCATGATCCCTTCCTTGCGAACCTGGATGCGTGGTGACCCGTGCAGGGCCGTCGACCTCTCCCCGCCGGGTCACACTCCGGGACGAACGGGAAGAGGTCAGCGCTCCAGGCCGTCGCAGGCACGCTCGAACGCGCCCGCGCGGGCGGGCGTCGTCGGGAGCGCGTGCCGGATCATGATGACCATGGTGCTGCTCTCAGCGGCGATGGGCAATCGAATATTCCCTTTGGTCCGTCGGACAAGGCGCGGGCCCCGGTTCGTCCTGCAGACCGAAGAAGGCGTGACGGTGCTGGCCTAGCGTTCGCTCATGCCCCGCATCACGCTGGACGACCTGTTCCGCCTGGCCGTGCCGTCCGATCCGCAGCCGCGGCCGGACGGCGGCGCGGTCGCGTACACGCTCACCACGGCCCGGCGCGAGCCGGACGGGAACCACGACGAGATCTGGCTCGCCGCCCCCGGCGCGGAGCCCCGGCGGCTCGCCGAGGGGAGCTGCCCGCGCTGGTCGCCGGACGGGCGCACCCTGGCGTACCTGCGGCCCGTCGAGGGCCGGCCGCAGATCCACCTGCTGCCCATGGACGGCGGTGAGCCGCGCGTCCTCACCGCCGTGCCGCTCGGAGCGGGCGCGCCGGTGTGGTCGCCCGGCGGCGACAGGATCGCGTACGCGGGTCCGCACGGCGAGCTCGACCCGCACGCTCCCGTGGTGGCGGACCGGCTGGACTACAAGGCCGACGGCGCCGGGCTGCTGCGCGGGATCACCACACAGGTCTTCGTCGCCGAGGTGACGTCGGGGGAGACCGTCCGGCTCACCGAGGGCGGCTTCCACGCGGGGGAGCCTTCGTGGGCGCCGGACGGGGAGCGGCTGGCGTTCACCGCCGGGATGGAGCCCGACGGCGACCTGCGGCTGTCGAGCTCGGTGTACGCGGTCGAGGTGGGCGGGGGTGAGCCGAAACGGCTGACCGGTCCCGAGGTGATCGCCGCCGGCGTGTGGTGGCTCGGCGGGCGGCTGGTGGTGGCCGGGCCGGTCGAGCCGGTCGGGCACACGCGGCTCCACCTGGTGGAGGCGGACGGGGCGCGGGAGCTGGAGACCGGGCTGGACCGCAACGTCATGGTGGGCGCGCCCGGCTACCCCGGCGCCGCGCCCCGGCTCGCCGGCGGGCAGTTGCTGTTCGCGGCCCGCGACCGCGGCTGCACGCACCTCTACACCGTGCCCCTGACCGGAGGGACGGCGGTGAAGGTCGTCGGCGGCGACGCCGTGGTGGCCGGTGCGGGCACCGCAGCCGGGAAGCTCGCGTACGTCGCCGCGACGGCCCGCAGCGCTGGCGAGGTGTACCTGACGGATCTCCCGCCGGGCGGAACATCCGAGACATCGGGAGAGTCACCGCCGGACACCTCCGAGACCCCGGCGCCAGAGGGCGCGCTCACCTCGTACGCGCTCGCCGGCGTGGACCTGTTCACCCCCGTCCGCCGCACGTTCACCGCCGCCGACGGCACTCCCGTCGAGGGGTTCGTGCTGCGCGACGAGACGCTGGACGGGCCGGGGCCGCTGCTGCTCGACATCCACGGCGGCCCGCACAACGCCTGGGCGCCCGTCTTCGACGGCGCGCACCTCTACCACCAGGTGCTCGCCGCACGCGGCTGGACCGTGCTCACCCTGAACCCGCGCGCCAGCGACGGGTACGGTGAAGCCTTCTACAAGGCGGCGGCCGGAGCCTGGGGGCTGGCCGACACCCAGGACTTCCTGGGCCCCCTCGACGACCTGGTGGCCGAGGGCGTCGCGGACCCGGAGCGGCTGGCCGTCACCGGCTACAGCTACGGCGGCTACATGACCTGCTGGCTGTCCACGCGGACCGGGCGGTTCAAGGCCGCCATCCCCGGCGGTGCCGTGACTGACCTGGTCAGCATGGGTGGAACCTCCGATATGGGATATTTCCTGAAAATGTTTGAATGCGGGAGTGACGTCGTACCCCAGTCCCCGCTCACCCACGTGGACGACGTCACGACCCCCACCCTCCTGCTGCACGGCGACACCGACGACCGCTGCCCCGTGGGCCAGGCCGAGCAGTGGTTCGCGGCGCTGCGCGAGCGCGGCGTGCCCGTCCGGCTGGTGCGCTATCCAGGCGCCTCCCACCTGTTCATCCTCAACGGACGCCCCTCACACCGGTTCGACTACAACGAGAGGATCATCGCGTGGCTGCAGCAATGGGTCACCGGCTCGCCGAGCTGATCGCCGAATACGAGGTGCCCGGCGCGGCCCTCGCCTACCTGCACCAGGGGGAGCTCCACGAGTTCGCCGCCGGGGTGCTCAACAAGGCGACGGGGGTCGAGAGCACCCCCGACTCGCTGTTCCAGATCGGCTCCGTCACCAAGGTGTGGACCGCCACCCTGCTCATGCAGGACATCGAGCAGGGCAGGCTCACCCTGGACACGCCCGTCGTCGACGTGCTGCCCGAGTTCAAGGTCGCCGACCCCGAGGTGACCAAGACCGTCACGATCCGCCACCTGCTCTCCCACACCAGCGGCATCGACGGCGACCTGTTCCTGGACACCGGCCGCGGCGACGACTGCGTGGAGAAGTACGTGGCGGCCTGCGCCGACCTGGCCCAGAACCACCCGCTCGGCGTCACCCAGTCCTACTGCAACTCCGGCTTCATCGTCGCCGGGCGGGTGCTGGAGAAGCTGGCCGGCAAGCGCTGGGACGACGTGCTGCGCGAGCGGATCATCGAGCCGCTCGGCCTCACCCACACCGCCACCCTGGCCGAGGACGTGCTCCGCTTCCGCGCCGCGATGGGCCACATGGAGAACGGGGACCCCGCCCCGGTCTGGGGGCTCATGCGCTCCGCCGGACCCGCCGGGCTCATCTGCGCCCGCCCCGCCGACGTGGTCGCCTTCGCCCGCGCCCACCTCGAAGGCGGCCTGCTGGAGAACCCGGCCGCCATGTGGGAGCCGCAGATCGACATCCCCAACCCGCACACGCTCGGCAGGCAGTGGGGCATCGGCTGGATCCTCGACGAGTGGGACGGCCGGCAGGTCGTCTCCCACGGCGGCAACACCATCGGCCAGCACGCCATGCTCTGGATGCTGCCCGGCACCGGCACCATCGCCTGCGTCACCGTCAACGGCGGCCACAGCGGCGCGTTCACCCACCGGGTCGTCACCGAGCTGTTCGCCGAGCTCGACGGCGTCACCGTGCCCGCCAGGCTGGGCCCGCCCGAGCGGCCCGTCCAGGTCGACTCCGCCCGTTACGCCGGCGTCTACGAGCGCGCCGGGTCCCGCATCACGATCGGCGAGCGCGAGGGCGGGCTGCGGCTGCGCATGGAGTCCACCGGCGAGCTGGCCGCGCTGGACGAGCCCGTCGAGCTGGACCTGCGGCCCGTCGACGAGGTCACCTTCGTCGGCCGCAGGGACGGCGACCCCGACTGGCTCTCGGCCGTGTTCTTCGAGCTGCCCGACGGCTCCCCGTACGTGCACCTGGGCGCCCGCGCCACGCCGCGGACGGGCTGAAAGGCGTGCGTGAGGTGTTCGAGGGCGCGGGCGCGCGGGGCTTCCTGCACGCCCGCGACGTCGACGGCGACCGCGAAACTTGCCTCGACGCGGACGAGCCCGTCGTCCTCGCGTCCGTGTTCAAGATCGCCGTGCTGCTGGAGTACGCCCTGCAGGCGGCGGCGGGCGAGCTGGCGCGGACCGAGCGGCTGACCGTCACCGCCGCCGACAAGGACGGCGGCATCGGCACCTCGGGCTGCGCCGACGACGTCTCGCTCACCCTGCGGGACCTCGCGCACTTCATGATGACGATGAGCGACAACGCCGCCACCGACGTGCTGCTGCGCCGGGTCGGCCTGGACCGGGTGCACGCCACGCTCGCCCGGCTCGGGCTGCGCCGCACCCGGCTCATCGGCGGCTGCGCCGAGCTGTTCGCCCAGGTCGAGGCCGAGCTCGGCACCGTCGAGCTCGACGGGATGCCGCGCGAGCTGATCGAGCCGCTGGCCGTGCGCGACCCTGCGCGGACCACGTCGGGAACGCCGCGCGAGATCACCACGCTGCTCGCCAGGATCTGGCGGGACGAGGCAGGCCCCGCGGAGGCGTGCGCCGAGGTCCGCGCGGTCATGGGCAGGCAGATCTGGCCGCACCGGCTCGCCTCCGGGTTCGGCGACGAGGTCCGGGTCTCCGGCAAGACCGGCACGCTGTGGGGGGTGCGCAACGAGGCCGGCGTCGTCGAGTACCCCGACGGCGGCCGCTACGCCGTCGCGGTGTTCCTGCGCACGGACAAGCTGGGCGGGCGCGACCCGGCCGCCGACGCGGTGATCGGGCGGGCCGCCCGGCTGGCGGTTGACCGGTTGCGCGGCCCATGACGGCCGCCCCCTATGGTGAGTGGATGACCACCCGCCCGCGCGCCAGCCTGGGGCGGATCCTGCAGGACCTGGGCAGCACCGTCCTCGACGTGGCCGCCGCGCCCGGCGACCTCGACGCCGAGGTCACCGGCGTGCACATCTACGACCCGCACGACGAGCCGATGGTGGCGCCGGGCGGGATCGTGCTCGCCGTCGGGGTGCGCGGCGCCGACGGCGTCCGCGCCCTGCTGGAGCGGGCGCCGCGGGCGGCGGGCGTCGTCGTCAAACTGCCGGTCGAGGTGGACGAACGGGTCCGCGCCGCGGTGACCGGGACCGGAGTGGCCGTGCTCGGCCTCACCCGCGCCGCCTCCTGGTCGCAGGTCGCCGCGCTGCTGCGCTCGCTGCTGGCCGAAGGCGACCTGGACGGGCCGGAGGACGAGCCGCAGGGCGACCTGTTCTCCCTCGCCAACGCCGTCTGCGCGCTGCTCGACGCGCCCGTCACCATCGAGGACCGCTCCTCCCGCGTCCTGGCCTTCTCCGGCCGGCAGGACGAGGCCGACCCCGGACGCGTCGAGACCGTGCTCGGCCGCCAGGTGCCCGAGCGCTACCGGCGCATGCTCGACGAGCGCGGCGCGCTCAAGGAGCTCTACCAGAGCCGCGACCCCATCCACATCGAGCTGCCCGCCGACATGCTCGACCGGGCCGCCGTCGCCGTCCGCTCAGGCGACGAGATCCTCGGCTCGATCTGGGCCGCCGTGGGCGAGCCGCTCACCGAGCAGCGGCAGCGCGCCCTCGCCGACGCCGCCAAGATCGTGGCGCTGCGGCTGCTGCGCGACCGGGCGGGCGCCGACGCCCAGCGGCGGCTCCGCGCCGACCTGCTGTCCACCGTCCTCGCCGGCGGGACGGGCGCCGCCGAGGCGGCGGGCCGGCTCGGCATCGCCACCCAGCGGCTGTGCGTGCTCGCCGCCCAGCTCACCGACCAGCAGGAAGGCGACCCCGCCCGCGGCGAGAGCGACCGCCAGCGCTTCTGCGACGCGCTCGCCCTGCACGTCGCCACCATCCACCCGAAGGCCGCAGCCGCGCTCGTCGGCTCCGTCGCGTACGCCGTGCTGCCGCTCACCGCGGGCCCGGAGGACGAGGAGGCCCGCGCGGTGCGCATCGCCCAGGACTTCCTGGCCCGGGTCGGCCCCCGCCACCCCGCCAACATCGGCGTCGGCCGGCTCGCCGGCACCCTCGCCCAGGCGTCCAGGTCCCGCGCCGACGCCGACCGGGCGCTGCGCGTCCTGCGCGCCCGGGGCACCTCCGGTCAGGCCGCCGGCTACACCGATGTCCACTTCGAGTCGCTGCTGCTGCAGGTCGCCGACGTGGCCGGCGCCGAGGAGCAGACCCCCACCGGCCCCTACCAGCGGCTGCTGGAGCACGACCGCGAGCACGGCAGCGAGCTGGCCGCCACCCTGCGGGCCTACCTCGACGCGTTCGGCGACGTGAACGCCGCCTCGGCGCGCGTCCACGTGCACGCCAACACCTTCCGCTACCGGCTCAAGCGGCTCGTCGAGATCAGCGGCCTGGACCTGTCCGATCCCGAGGCCAGGCTCACGGTCATGCTGCAGATGCGGATCTTCGGGCCGTAGCACGACGGCGCGCGCGGATTTCGTGGGCGGGCACGAAGAACGAGCCGCCGCAAGCGGAAAAGGTGGGGCATCACCTCCCACCTCCCGGAGTTCCCATGAAGAAAGCAGCAGGCGCCGCCGCGCTGGCCCTGTTGGCCACCGCATGTGGCGCGGGCACGCCCGAGGCGGCGCCCACGTCCACCGGCGGCACGTTCACGTACGCGATCCCGGCCGACCCCGGCGTGCTCGACCCCGCGACGGGCGTGCTGTCGGTCACCAACACCGTGCTCTCGATCGCGTACGACACGCTCGTGCGGGCCGGCGAGGACGGCGGCATCGTCCCCGGGCTGGCCGAGAAGTGGGACGTCAAGCCGGACGCCGTCACCTTCACCCTGCGCAAGGACGTCACCTGCTCCGACGGCTCCCCGGTCACCCCCGAGGACGTGGCGGGCACCATCAACCACATCGCCGACCCGGACACCAAGTCGCCCGTCTACGGCGTGTTCGTACCGGTGGGCATGAAGGCGGAGGCCGGCGACGGCACCGTCACGCTGTCCACGCCGGAGCCGTTCGGGTTCATCCTGGAGAGCGCCAGGGACATCTTCATCGTCTGCGGCAAGGGGGTGGAGGACCGCTCCCTGCTCGCCCGCGGCACCTCCGGCTCCGGCCCGTACGTGCTGTCCGAGGCCGCGCCCGGCGACCACTACACGTTCAAGGTGCGCCGCGACTACGCGTGGGGGAGCAGCGGCACCGGCGCGGACCTGCCCGAGCAGGTCGTGCTCAAGGTCGTGCCCAACGAGCAGACCGCCGCCAACCTGCTCGTCGCCGGCACCCTCAACGGCGCCCAGTTCCTCGGCCCCGACCGCGCCCGCATGGAGTCCACCCCCGGCATCGGGCAGATCGTCACCCCCGTCGGCAACGGCCAGTTCTTCTACCACCAGGGCGACGACCGGCCCGGCGCCGACCCCGCCGTCCGCAAGGCGCTCACCCAGGCGCTCAACCTGACCGAGCTGGGCGGCATCGCCTCCGGCGGCACCGGCCGGCCCGCCACCGGGCTCGTCGTCGAACCCCGCGCCTGCCCCGGCGACACCGTCACCGGCCACGTGCCCGCCTTCGACGAGGCCGCGGCCGCCGCCGCGCTCGACGCCGCCGGCTGGAAGCCCGGCCCCGAGGGCATCAGGGTCAAGGACGGCAAGCGGCTCAGCCTGCGCCTGCTCTACGCCACCACCCGGGGGCCGGGCGTGCAGGCCGCCGCCGAGTACATGGCCGCCGCCTGGAAGAAGGCCGGCGCCGAGGTGAAGCTCAACGGCGTGCTCGACACCAAGCTGTCGGAGTCGCTCAACGTCACCCAGGACTGGGACGCCGTCTGGCTGCCGATCACCGTCACGCTGCCGTCGCAGCTCGTCGGCTTCCTCTCCGGCCCGGCCGCGCCCAAGGGCGCCAACTTCGCCCACCTGGACAACGACCGCTACTCCGAGCTGGTGACCGAGGCCAACGGCACGCCCGGCGAGAAGGGCTGCGCGCTCTGGGGCCAGGCCGAGTCCGCTCTGTTCGAGAGCGCCGACCTGGTGCCCGTCGTGGGGAACACCACGCTCATCGCCACCAAGAACGCCGCCTTCCGGATGGCCGGCGGGCTGTTCGACCCGAGCTCGTTCCGGCTCACCCAGGGAGGCTGAGTGCGCCGTCCGCTCATCCGGCGGCTCGTCCGGTTCGCGGTGTCGCTCGCGGTGCTCGTGCTGGCCGCGTTCGCGATGATCCACCTGATCCCCGGAGACCCCGTACGGGCCTCGCTCGGCCCGGCCGCCCCGGTCGAGCTGGTCGAGACCCGCCGGGCCGCGCTCGGCCTGGACCTGCCGCCGCACGAGCAGCTCGCCGCGTACGTGTCGGGGCTGGTGACCGGCGACATGGGCACCTCGTTCCTCACGGGGGAGCCGGTCACCGCCGTGATCGCCGCCCGGCTGCCCAACACGCTGGCGCTCGCCCTGCTCGCCACCGTCGTGGCGCTGCTCGCCGCCGTCCCGCTCGGCATGTGGGCCGCCGTACGGACCGAGAACGGCCGCAACCGGGGCACCGAGGCCACGTTCGGCTCCGTCACGAGCGCCGTGGTGGCCATCCCCGAGTTCCTGTACGCGATCGCGCTCGTGGCGGTGTTCGCCATCGGCCTGGGGCTGCTGCCGCCCGCCGGGAAGGCCGGGCCCGAGTCCTACCTGCTGCCCGTGCTCGCGCTGGCACTCGGGCCGGCCGCCATGATCGCCCGCATCGCCCGGGTCGAGACGCTGCGCGTGCTCGGCACCGACTACGTCAGGCTGGCCAGGGCCAAGCGGCTGCCCGCCGCCCGGCTGCACCTGCGGCACGTGCTGCCCAACACGCTCACCGCCACCCTCACCCTGGGCGGGCTGCTGCTCGGCTCGCTCATCGCCGGCAGCGTGCTGGTCGAGTACGTCTTCGCCTGGCCAGGGCTCGGAGGGAAGATCGTCGAAGCGATCACCCAGAAGGACTACCCGGTCGCCCAGGGCGTGATCCTCGTCTACGGCGCCATCGTCCTGCTCGTGAACCTCCTGGTCGACGTCGTGCTCGGCGTGCTCGACCCGACCTCCGCCATCAAGGAGTCGTGATGCTCCGCACCCCCGCGGCCATCGCCGGCGCCGCCCTGGCCGCGCTCATGGTGGTGCTGGCCGTGATCGGGCCGCCCATCTGGGGGGACGCGGCCGAACTGGTCAACGCCGGCGCGATCCTGCAGGGCTCCTCGGCCGCGCACCCGCTCGGCACCGACAACCTCGGCCGCGACCTGCTCGCCCGCGTCCTCGTCGCCGGCCGGTACTCGCTGCAGCTCGCGCTGGCCGCCGCGCTCATCGGCGCGAGCGCCGGCATCGTGCTCGGCGCGCTCCCGTCCGTGCTGCCCGCCCGCGCCGGACGGCTCGTCACCGGCGCCGTCAACGCGCTCGTCGCCTTCCCCGGCCTGCTGCTGGCCATGTTCACCGCGGTGGTCGCCGGGCTCGGCGCGCGCGGCGCGGTGCTCGGCATCGGCGCGGCCATCGCCCCCGGCTTCGCCCGGCTCACCCAGACGCTGGCCGCCTCCGTGTCCGGGGCCGACTACGTGGCCGCGGCCCGCATGCTGCGCGTGCCGCGCCACCGCATCCTCGCCCGGCACGTGCTGCCCAACATCGCCGAGCCGCTCATACTCAACCTCACCCAGGCGCTCGGCGGGGCGCTGCTCGGCCTGGCCGGGATGTCGTTCCTGGGTCTCGGCGTGCAGCCGCCGGACTACGACTGGGGCAGGCTGCTCTTCGACGGCTTCGGCCGCATCTACATCCACCCGGAGGTCGCGCTCGGCCCGGCCGCCGCCATCGCGCTCGCCGGCATCGGCTTCAACCTCCTCGGCGACGCCCTGGCCAGGCGGGCCGCCCGCACCCCCGTACGGACTCCGCGCTCCCGCCAGGAACGGCCGGCCGCCGCCGCGGACGCGGGGGAGACCGAGCCCGGCGCCGTCCTCGACGTCGCCGGCCTCACCGTCACCTTCCCCAGCGGCGTCACCCCGGTGCGCGGCGTGTCGCTGAGCGTGCGGCCCGGCGAGATCGTCGGGCTGGTCGGCGAGTCGGGCAGCGGCAAGTCGCTCACCGCCGCCGCCGTCGGCGGGCTCGTCCCGTACCCCGGGACCGTCAGCCACGAGCGGCTGCGGCTGTGCGGCGAGGACGTGGCGAACCTGAGCCGCAAGCAGCTCGGCACCTCCCTCGCCATGGTCTTCCAGGACCCGATGGCCTCGCTCAACCCCGCGCTCAAGATCGGCGGCCAGCTCGCCGAGGTCGCCGTCGTGCACCAGGGCGCCACCCGCGAGGACGCCCGGCGGCGCGCCGTCGACCGGCTCGGCCACGTCCATCTGCCGGAACCGGAGAAGCAGGCCGCGCGGCACCCGCACCAGCTCTCCGGCGGCATGCGCCAGCGCGCCGTCATCGCCATGGGCCTCATGGGCGACCCCAAGCTGATCATCGCCGACGAGCCCACCACCGCGCTCGACGTCACCGTCCAGCGCCAGATCCTCCGCCTGCTCCGCGAGGTCGTCGAGGAGAGCGGCGCGGGCGCGCTGTTCATCTCCCACGACATCGCCGTGGTCGGCGAGCTGTGCGACCGGGTGGTGGTCATGTACGCGGGCCGGGTCGTGGAGGAACTGCCCGTGGACCGCCTCGCCGACGGCGCCGCCCACCCGTACACCCGGGCGCTCATCTCGTCCCTGCCCGACATGGACACCGACCGGGCGCTCCCGCTGGCCAGCATCCCCGGCCGCCAGCCGGCGCCCGCCGAGGTGGGCGCCGGCTGTGCGTTCGCCCCCCGGTGCCCCCTCGCCACCGGCCGCTGCGCCACCGATCGGCCCGCGCTGGAGGCACACGGCCACGACCACCGGGTCGCCTGCTGGGAGGCTTCGTGAGAATCGACGACCTGACCGTCCGGTACGGCGCGTTCACCGCCGTCGACGGAGTGACCCTGGAGATCCCGCCCGGCCGCATCGTCGGGCTCGTCGGCGAGTCGGGCAGCGGCAAGTCGTCCGTGGCCCGCGCCGTCAGCGGCCTCGTCCCGCACACCGGCAGCGTCACCGGCGCCTCCCGCATCCAGATGATCTTCCAGGACCCGTACGCCTCGCTCGACCCGCGCATGCGCGTCGGCGACTCCGTCGGCGAAGCCCTCCTCCACCTCCCGCGCCGGGCGCGCGCCGCCGAGGTGACCCGCCTGCTGGGCATGGTGTCCCTGCCCCCGGAGACGGCGCCGAGCTACCCGCGCGAGCTGTCGGGCGGCCAGCGCCAGCGCGTCGCCATCGCCCGCGCCCTCGCCGCCGACCCCGACCTCCTGGTCGCCGACGAGATCACCAGCGCCCTGGACGTGTCGGTGCAGGGGTCCATCCTCAACCTGATCCGATCCTTGCGTGACCGGACGGGGCTGCCGATCCTCTTCATCTCGCACAACCTGGCGGTGGTGCGGTACGTGTGCGACGAGATCGCCGTCATGCACCGGGGGCGCGTCGTCGAACACGGCCACACGGTGGATCTGGTCTCCAGCCCCGCCGATCCGTACACGCGGACCCTCCTGGAGGCGGTGCCGCGCCTGCGCCGCTGATCCCCCCGGGGGTTCGCCAAGGGCGTGCCGGTCACCTTTGACCGGGAGCCGGGGCCGGCTCAGCAGAAGACGCCCGTGATGACCAGGTGCTCGGGGTCACGGATCTTGTGAGCGCCCACGCCGCCGGGCCTCCCGGCACCGCCCGTCCAGGGGTACTGCACGGCGCCCCCGCCTACGGTTTTGTAGCCGACGGCTCGACAGGGGACCCAGACCGCGTCCCAGTCCTCGAACCATGGGGTGACTTGCCCGCGGGTGAGACGGCGCTGGTGCGAGTTGCCGCATGGCCCGTTGTTGCCGTCGCACCAGCTCTTGTACGCCACGACCGCCGTGCCGCTGAGATTGGTGACGCCGCCGCAGCCGGCGAGCGACTGGGCGACGGTGGTGCAGACCGTGTCGTCGGCGTGCGCGCCGCTTGTCGTGATCAGGCCCGCTGAGAAGCGTGGCGGCCACCGCCGAAGAAATGACGGCCAGACGCGCGGTTGTGGAATGCATGTGTCAAGCCCCGTTCGGAATACAGGATGCCTTTGTCGGCATCTCGCCTGGATCGTGGACGACAGCCTGACAATCGCGTCGGCCAACCCGCAACGCCTCCGCCCTCATATGGGACGTTCGGGACGGGAAAGCCTTTGTGACCTGCGAGAACATCCTCGTCCCGGGACGCGTTCACCGGGCCGATGTAGCATGCGGGCACGACCTACGGGACGGCTGGGGGCAGCTGTGGCGGATGCGCCGCGCGCAAACGAATTAGGCCGTTTTCTCCGTCAACTGAAGGAGCAGAGCGGTCACAGTGACAAGACCGACCTGGCCCACTTGCATCGCCTGTGGATCCGAGCGACCACCCCCGCTGAGGAGAGCGCGGAATCGCAGGAATCCATCACCGTCCTGCTCCGGCCACCACGAGAGCGCGAGCCCGTCCGGCGCGCGGCGGCCGACGGGCGAGGCGTGGTCTGGACGAGCGCGGGGTTGGTCATCGCCTGCCTCCTGATCCTGACGGCCAGCGCGCCGGGGAACCCGACGGGGTCCCCGGCCGGCCTCCCGCGGATCACAGGTCCGAGCTGGGTGCGTCCGCCCGCCCCGGTGCCGGCCACGCTGTTCGGCGTCACCGTCAACAGCGCCACCGGGGCCATGCCGTCCTTCCGGATCGGCGCCGTGCGGCTGTGGGACAGCGCGACCCGCTGGTCGCAGATCCAGCCAAGGCGTGGTGAGTTCGACTGGTCGACGCTCGATCGCCATGTCGAGGGTGCGCAGCGGTCGAGGCTGCCGGTGCTGTTCGTCTTCGGTGGCACGCCTGGGTGGGCCAGTCCTACGGGCCCGCCGGCCCCCTACCCCGATGGTTCCCGCGCCGCGCCCCCGGACGACCTCGCCGACTGGGAGTCGTTCGTCCGTGCCGTGGCCGGCCGCTATCGGGGCCGGATCGCGGCATACGAGCTGTGGGTGCTCGGCAACGATCACCGCTTCACAGCGGGGACATCGGCACGCTGATCGAGATGACTCATCGCGCAGCACGGATCATCAGGAGAGCCGATCCCGAGGCCACCTTGGTGTGCCCCGGGATGGGGCGGCTGTGGAGCCGCGACGGCCGCGACGCCCTGCGCAGGTTCGCGCAGCTCGGCGGCTACGGCCACGGTGATGTGGCAAGCGTGAAGCTGCACCAGCGCATCGCGTCCGATCCTCCCGAAACCATGCTGGAGCTGGCAGATCTCGCGGACCGGACCCTGCATGAAGCCGGGGTGCACCCACGGCTCTGGAGCACCGGGACCTCCTACACACTCCCCCTGGAGCGCCCGCTGGACGCCCTCACCGCGAGGGCCTACGCGGCTCGCTACTTCCTCGTCGGCCTCTACGCGCGCGGCTTGAACGTCGAACGCATGTACTTCTACAACTGGGGCGGCACGAAGATCCCGATCGTCCTGCAGGCCGAGGGCGGCGTGCCGACCTCGGCCGCCCTGGCCGTCGAGCAGCTGCAACGCTGGCTCGCTCACGCCTCCAGCCGATCGTGCGGTCATGGGGACGCCATCGGACTCCCCGCGAATGTCTGGCGGTGCGAGGTCACGGTCACCGGCGACGGCGGGACGCACGGGGCCGCGGTCATGTGGACGGTCGCGGGCACCGCCGAGATCCCGGCAAGCCGGGACACGACGACGCTGCGCCGACTCGACGGCACTTCCCACGCGGTGCGCCCAGGAGACACCATCACCGTCGGCCAGGAGCCGATCTTCGTCGAAGGCCAGAACCTCAGGCCATCGGTCTGCTGGGTCCGGTACGTGTGCGACGAGATCGGCGATCTCTCGATGAGATCGACTGCCAGGAGGAAGGTCTTACGGTCGTCCGGGTTGGTGCATGCGGGAGAACCACTCATTGACGGCGGCTCGCAACCGCTCCTGGATGTTCGTCCGCGTCACGTCCTTGGCCAGGGTTTCCGGTCCCCCCATCGCCGGGGAGGCGCGGAAGACCAGCACCACGTCCACATCCTGAGGGGCTTCGCGTCGCGTCCGGCTGGCAAAGGAACCCGTTTCCCCGCGAGCTCTCACCTCTATGGCAACCACGTTGCTTCGCCCGAGATCGTCGTTGCCGCGCAGAAGCTGGTCCACGCGCTGGTGTGACAGACCGAGCAGCGTCGCCGTCTCCCGGAGCGAGTATCCCTTCTCGGTCAAGGCACGAGCGGCGATGGTGGATCGCTCCTGCCACAGATCCTGCGCGGCGTCCAACCACGCACGCGCGCCCTTGGCCTCGCACAGCAACTCGCCTACGTCTTCAGGCAGGGCATATGTGGTCTCGATGTCGAACGTGCTCTGCTCCGCATCGAGAATCGTCGCGATGAGGTCGCGAGCCATCGACTCGATCCTGGTCAGGGTCCGTGCCTGGGTTAGTGCGTTGAGTGGAGCCGGATCGGCGCCGTCGCCGGCAGCTGTGACCCGCGCCAGCCACCAGTCGTCCTCCTGCCAGACCTGCACTTCGTAGACGGGCTTCATTTGTCCATCCATCCCTTCCCCAGGTACGGCTCGAAGGTCGCCTCGATCTCCCGCGTCACCCGAGGAGCGAGGTCGCCAGGGTGTTGCGGGATCGTCGTCCACGCCAGCAGTTCCCCTTCCTCGTCATACAAGCCGACCATTTTGTGGGATCCCTTACCTCGTCGCCGCCCGTTCTGGCCCGAAACCTCATCAACGACGTATGGGGCTTCGGCACGACGGGCTGCGGATCGCAGGCACCTCTCCACCTCGGTGGCAGTCTTCATTCCCTGAACCATGGCGGCGGCGTCTAATTTAGTAGACAGATCAGCGTCTAGGAGACTAGACAGTAACTCCAGGTGTGTGCGCGTTCTACCTAAGGTGCGTCAGAGGGGGATCCACTCCTTGGACGTGGTGATCTCGTCCAGGATGGACGGGATCGGGTCCACGCCGAGGCCGGGCCCCGTCGGCACTGCCAGGTGGCCGTCCGAGAGTTCGAAGGGCTCGGTGAGGTCGGTGGCGAAGTAGCGGCGGGAGGCGGAGGTGTCGCCCGGGAGGGTGAAGCCGGGCAGGGCCGCCAGCGCCACGTTCGCCGCGCGGCCGAGGCCCGTCTCCAGCATGCCGCCGCACCACACCGCGATCCCGTTGGCCCGGCACAGGTCGTGGACGCGGCGGGCCTCCAGGTAGCCGCCGAGGCGGCCGGGCTTGATGTTGATGATGGAGCAGGAGCCGAGGGCGATCGCCGCCGCCGCGTGCTCGGCCGACTCGATGGACTCGTCCAGGCAGACGGGGGTGCGCAACCGGCGGGCGAGCGCGGCGTGCTGGACGAAGTCGTCGTTGGCCAGCGGCTGCTCGATGAGCAGCAGGTCGAAGGCGTCCAGGCGGGCCAGGTGGCGGGCGTCGGCCAGGGTGTAGGCGGCGTTGGCGTCCACCTGGAGAAGCACGTCGTCGCCGAAGCGCTCGCGGACGGCGCGGACCGGCTCGATGTCCCAGCCGGGCTCGATCTTCAGCTTGATCCGCACGTACCCCTCGGACAGGTAGCCCTCCACCGCGTCGAGCAGCCGCGGGATCGAGTCCATGATGCCCACCGAGACCCCGCACGGCACCCGGTCGCGGGACGCCCCGAGGTAGCGGCCGAACGACTCGCCCGACGCCCGCAGCTGCGCGTCCAGCACGGCCGTCTCCAGCGCGGCCTTGGCCATCCGGTGCCCCTTGACCGGTTCCATGGCCCGGCCGGCGGACTGCGCGTCCACGCTCGCGGGCAGCCTCGGCAGGAGGAAGCGGCGGATCACCTCGGCCGCGCCGTCCACGTACTCGGAGGAGTAGAGCGGCTCCGACATGGCCACGCACTCGCCCCAGCCCTCCGCGTCGGGCGTCACCACCCGCACCAGCAGCACGTCGCGGGCCGTCTCGGTGCCGAACGAGGTGCGGAACGGGGCCACCAGCGGCATCGCGACCCGGCGCAGCTCGACTCCAGTGATCTTCACGCTCTCTCCACTACGTAGTACGACTTGTCGTGAAATCCGGTGACTCTGCGTCCCTCAGCCAGCATGTCACCCAGCGTCTCCCGTACGGCATGCCGCCAGGCCTTGGCCATGCCGGGGTCGGTGCGGCGCAGGCGCTCGACGTCCTCGGGCACGGCGACCAGGACGGTGGCGGCGTCGGCGCGGCCGGGCACCGGGCGCCCGCCGTCGCCGGCGAGCGCCACCACCGCGTCCGGCGGCACCGGTACGGGGGAGCGCGCACCCGAGACGAGGGCCTCGACGCGCCGGTCGGTGATCGGCCAGACCGCGAGCACCCGGTCGGCCTCGTCGCCCTGGTTGATCGCGTCGTCCATGACGCCGTAGAAGGCCGGCAGGTACTCCTCGGGCCGGGCGCCCAGCTTGGCCAGATTGAAGTGGGCGTTGCGGCGCACCAGCGGGTCGAACGTCCAGGTGATCCGGCTCACCCCGCGCTCCAGTGCCCACTGCCGCTGGTGCAGCTTCAGCGCGAACCCGGTGCCGGGGGAGCCCAGCACGCCGGTGATGTGCGAGTGCAGCGTGGCGTCCGCGCCGAAGAACGCCACGGACGCGCCCACCAGTCGCTCGCCGTCGAAGGCGCCCGCCACGTAGTTGCCCGCGTGCGCCATGGCCAGCATCAGCTCGGCGGTGATCGGCCGCCCGGCCGGCTCGAAGTGCCAGATGTCCTCGAACAGCGCCATGACCTGCTCGAACTCCGCGATGCCGTGGAGCTCTCTGATGGCGTTCAAAGCTGTCGGCCCTCTCCGTGGGTCGGATGTCACCGCGACGTTATGCCACCGCACCCCCGCCGGGATTCGTCCGGGCATACCAAGACGGCGGGCTTCTTCGTCGCCCCGCCCGAGGAGCCCGCTCTGGGCGGGGTCAGCGTTCGAGGACGGGGAGGGAGGAAGGGGCCGTGGTCAGGGGGCGGGGGCCGGATTCCGTGCACGCCACGATGTCGGCCACCCGGGCGCCGAACAGGTCGGGTACGTAGATCGCCGGTTCCAGGCAGAGCACCATGCCCGCTTCCAGCGGCGTGTCGTCGTCCGCGCGCAGCCGGGGGCCCTCGTCGGCGCCCAGCCCGACGCCCCGGCCCGCCCCGGGCGCCGCGAACCGGCCGTAGCCGCTGTCGTCGACGGCCTGCGCCACGGCAGCCGCCACCGCCGCTGCCGGCACGCCCGGCCGGGCCGCCGCCATCCCGGCGTGGCGGGCCGCCACCACGACCGAGTACACGGCGTCGTAGTCCTCCGGCGGCTCGGCGACCGCGAACACCCGGGCCACCTCGGCGCAGTAACCGTCCCAGCGCGCGCTCAGCGACACCAGCAGCGCGTCCCCCGGATTGATCACCCGGTCGGATGGGGCGCTCCCCGGCGCGGCGGTGCCTGGACCGGCCGTGACCCGCACCGACAGCACCTCCTCGCACCCCGCCTCCAGCGCCAGCACGCGCAGCCGGGTCGCCATGGCCCGCTCGGTGGCGCCGAACCAGGACAGCTCAGGGGCGCAGGCCAGCACGGACTCGGCGGCGAGCGCGGCCCGCTCGACCATCGCGACCTCGTACGGCTCCTTCCGCAGCCGCAGGGGCGCGAGCACCTGCCCGGCCGGGACCAGTTCCGCGTCGACGGCCAGCCCGAACAGCTCCCGCACCCGCATCTCGGGGTCCACCCCGACCCGCCGCACCCCCGGCGGCAGGTACGGGCGCGGGTCCGCGGTCTCGGCGGCCCCGTCCATCGTCACCACGAGGAAGCCGTCACCGCGCCCGCCGAGAAACCGGAAGTCCGGCGAGGGCCGCAGCACCAGCGCGTCGATCCCGTCCGCCGCCATCCCCGCCCGTACGGCACTCAGCCGGTCCCCTCCGGAGACCGGAACGGACACGGCGGGGCGCGTCCGCTCCTCCCGCACGCCGCCCACCGGCCGGAGGTCCGGCGGGGGCTGGGAGGGGTCCGGCGGGTTCACGACGGCTCGTGCAGCCAGCAGGCGACCGGCCCGAACTCCGGCTCCTTGACCCGGCACACGTCCATCACCAGCGGGCACCGGGGATGGAACCGGCACCCCTGCGGCGGGTCCGCCGGGTCGGGGACGTCGCCCGGCAGTTCGGCCGGCAGCACCCCCATCCCGTCCGGCTTCGGGATCGCCCCCAGCAGGGCCTGCGTGTACGGGTGACGAGGCTCGGCCCACACCTCGGCCGTGTCGCCCACCTCGACGATCCGCCCCAGGTACATGACCGCGATCCGGTCGGCGATCAGCCGCACCACCGACAGGTCGTGGCTGATGAACAGCAGCCCGGCCCCCGAGGAGACGGCCAGGTCCCGCATGAGGGTGGCCACCTGGGACTGGGCGGAGGCGTCCAGCGCCGAGATCGGCTCGTCGCCGATGAGCAGCCGCGGCCGCGCGGCCAGCGCCCGCGCGATCGCGATCCGCTGCCGCTGCCCGCCGGAGAACTCGTGCGGGTGCCGGGAGGCGAACTCGCGCGGCAGCCCCACCCGCTCCAGCAGGTCGGCCGGACTGCTCGTGGCGTCGCCCGCCACCCGCAGCCCGTCCGCGATCTGGTCGCCGACGCGGCGGCGCGGGTTCAGCGACGCGTACGGGTCCTGGAACACCATCTGGACCCCGGTCATCGTCCTGCGGCGCAGGCCCAGCGGCGTCACCGGCGTCCCCTCGAAGCTGATCGACCCCGAGGCGGCCCGGTTCAGCCCGACCACGGCGCGGGCCAGCGTGGACTTGCCGCAGCCGGACTCGCCGACCAGGCCCACCACCTCGCCCGCGCGCACCTCCAGGCTCGCCCCGGCGACCGCCCTGACCACGGGCCGGCCGGGGGTGCGGTGCTCGACGACCAGGTCGTCGATCTTCAGCAGGCTACTCATGAGACCTCCGCGTCGGGCAGCGACGCCAGCAGCGTGCGCGTGTACGGGTGATCCGGCTCGCGCAGCACCCGGGAGCGCGGCCCGGTCTCCACGACCAGGCCGTCCTTCATCACGCTCACCTCGTCCGCGACCGCCGACATGACGCCCAGGTCGTGCGTGACCAGCAGCACCGCCAGGCCCAGCTCGTCGCAGAGCCCGCGCAGCAGCCGCAGCACGCCCGCCTGCACGGTCACGTCCAGCGCGGTCGTCGGCTCGTCGGCGATGAGCACCTTGGGGGAGCAGGCCAGCGCCACCGCGATCGCGATGCGCTGCCGCATGCCGCCGGAGAACTGGTGCGGATAGCGCCGGTACGCCTCCTCCGCGCCGGGGATGCGCACCTTGCGCAGCAGCTCGACCGCCCGGTCCCGGGCCTCGGCCCTGCCGAGGCCGAGGTGGTGGCGCATGTGCTCGGTGAGCTGCCTGCCGACGGTCAGCATCGGGTGCAGGCTGGTGGCCGGGTCCTGGAAGACCATGGCGACCTCGCCGCCGCGCACCTTGTTCAGCTCCTTGGGCGGCAGCGTGAGCAGTTCGCGCCCCTCCAGCGCGATGCCGCCGGTGACGCGGGAGCCGTGCGGCAGCAGGCCGAGCACGGCCAGCCCGGTCATGGTCTTGCCCGAGCCGCTCTCGCCGGCCAGGCCGTGCACCCGGCCGGGCTCCAGCGTCAGGTCCACGCCGCGCAGGATGTCCTTCCCGCCGATCGTCACCTTCAGGTCCGTGATCGCCAGCGTCACAGCGCACGCTCCTTGATCGCGCGAGCGGTACGGGGGTCCAGGGCGTCGCGGAGGGTGTCGCCGAGGAAGTTGAACGCGAGCACCACGGTCAGGATCGCCAGGCCCGGGAAGGTGGCGACCCACCAGCTGTCGAACACCTCGACGCCCGACGACACCATCGCCCCCCACTCGGGCGACGGCGGCTTGGCGCCCAGCCCCAGGAACGACAGGCCGGACAGCAGCAGCAGCGCGGTGCCGATGTCGAGCGTGGCCAGCACCAGGATGGGGCCGGTCACGTTCGGCAGCACGTCCACGCGGAGCGAGCGCCACGCGGAGAAGCCGAGCAGCCGCCCGCTCAGCACGAACTCCCGCTCCCGCACGCCCAGCACCAGCCCGCGGGTGACGCGCGCGTACGCGGGCCAGGCCACGACCAGCACGGCCAGCACCGCGTTGGTGAGGCTGGCGCCGAGCGCCGCGGCCACCACCATCGCCAGGATCACCGTCGGGAACGCGAACACCAGGTCCGCCAGCCGCATGATCGTCTCGTCCACCCATCGGCCGAAATATCCGGCGCAGGCGCCGAGGAGACCGCCGATCAGCAACGACAGCGCCACCAGCGCCAGGGTCAGCGGGATCGACACCCGAGCCCCGTGCATGACCCGCGACAGGATGTCGCGCCCGAGCTGGTCCGTGCCGAACCAGTGATCGGGCCCCGGCGGCGCCAGCCGCGGCAGCTCCTGGGCGAGCGGGTCGTGCGGCGCCAGCCAGGGCGCCGCCACCGCGATCACCAGCCAGGCCACCGCGATCACCACGCCGGACACGGCGAGCGGCTGCCGCCAGGCCTGCGGCAGCCGGCCCAGCAGCCCCTTGCGGGCCAGGGGATCCCGCCTCATCGCAACCTCACTCGGGGGTCGATCACGCCGTACAGGACGTCCACGATCAGGTTGATGACCAGGTACACCACGCCCACCACCAGACCGACGCCCATCACCGCGGGCAGGTCGAGCGTGGTGGCGCTCTTGTAGGCGTACTGGCCGATGCCCGGCCAGGCGAAGATGGCCTCCACCAGGACGGTGCCGGACAGCAGGCTGCCGAACGCCAGGCCCGCCACCGTGATGACCGGCACCAGCGCCGAGCGCAGCACGTACCGGAACAGGATCACCCGTCCCGGCAGGCCCTTGGCCCGGGCGGCGCGCACGTAGTCCTGGCCGAGCACCTCCAGCACCGCCGAGCGGGTGAACCGGGTCAGCAGCCCGATCGTGTAGAGCGCCAGCACCAGCGCGGGCGTGATCAGGTGGCCGGCGGCGGAGCCGAACACGTCCCACTGGCCGGCCAGCAGCGCGTCCACCGTGTGCAGCCCGGTCACCGGGGGCGGCGCGCCGAGCGCCGGGTCCACCCGGCCGCTGCCCGGGGTGATCTGCAGCCGGTAGAAGAACACGTAGAACGCCACCAGCGCCAGCCAGAACGTCGGCACCGAGATGCCGATCAGGCTCACCAGCCGCAGCAGGTGGTCGGAGAGCCGGTCGCGGCGCAGCGCGGCGATCACGCCGAAGGCCACGCCGAGCACCAGCGAGATGAGGATGGCCGCGCCCGCCAGCTCCAGCGTGGCCGGCACCGCCTCCGCCAGGTCCTGGCTGACGGGCCGGTGGCTCTGCTGGCTGTCGCCCAGGTCACCCTGGACCAGCCCCTGCAGGTACAGGCCGTACTGCTCCCACAGCGGCTTGTCCAGCCCGTGCTCGGCCCGCCACTGGGCGACGATCTCCGGGTCGTTCATGGCCCGCTGGCCCAGGTTCGCCGCCACGGGGTCGCCCGGTACGAGGTTCGTCAGCACGAACGTCACCAGGGTGACCCCCCACGCGAGGAGGATGGCCATCAGCACCCGGCGGATCAGGAACCGGGCCAGCGGCGGCAGCGCCGGCCGCCGGGGGCGCGGCGGGGTGACCGCCGCGCCCTTCTCCACGCTCGCGGGCACTTCTACTGCACGCCCAGGTCGGCGACGTCGACCTGCCACACCGGGTGGTACTCGATGCCGGTGACCGAGGTGGCCGCGACGATGTTCTGGCTCGGCTGGATGAGCGGGACGAACGGCCCGGACTCGTTCAGCTTGCGCTGCACCTCCTGGTAGGCCTGCGTGCGGGCGTCGTCGCCGATCGCGGTCGCCGCCTTCTCGCCGAGCTCCTCCAGCTCCTTGTTCGCGCCGGCCTTCCACCCGGCGCGCTCGCCGACGAGCTGGCCGGGCAGGAACGCCAGGTAGACGTTCGGGTCGGGGTAGTCAGGGCCCCAGTACCACAGGCCCATCTCCTCCTTGCCGTTGCGATAGTTGTCCAGCGCCGTCGTCACCGGGGCGGGCTGGAGGTCCACCGTGATGCCGACCTCCTTGAGGTTGGCCTGCACGCGCTCGGCCAGCGGCTGGAAGGACAGGCCGTTCACGGTCAGCTCGGTCGGGTACTCCAGCTTGACCGTCGGGTTGGACAGCCCGCTCTCGGCCAGCGCCGCCTTGGCGCCCTCCACGTCGCGCTGGACCGCCTCGCCCTCGGGCAGCGCGCCCAGGATCTGGGACGGGATCACGCCCGGCGCCCTGGCCGCGCCCTCGCCGGCCAGCTCCAGCAGGCCCGAGTAGTCGACGCCCTTGCGGACGGCCTCGACGAACTTGGCGTTCGTCGTCACGTCGCTGATCTCGGAGTCCTGGTTGGCCAGCAGGAAGAAGACGTTCGCCGAGGCGGTCTTCTTGACCTGCAGCGTGTCCGGCATGTTCGCCACCTGGTCGCCGGACAGGTTCAGCGCCAGCTGGCTGTCGCCGCGCTGCACGTTGAGCTTCTGCGTCGCCGACTCGACGTTGCGGATGACGACCTTCTCGTACGCGGGCTTGTCGCCGTGGTACTGCGGGTTCGCCTTCAGCACGACCTGGCTGCTGACGTTGAACGTCTCGATCTGGTACGGGCCGGAGCCCGCCGAGTTGGCGTTCAGGTACTGCTCGGCCTTGTCCTGGGCGTCGGCGGTGCCGCCGTTCTCCTTGACCACGTCGCTGTTGAGGATGCCGAGCGCGGGGTTCGGCAGGATGTACGGCAGGGCGGCGTTGGCCTTCTCCGACGTCATCGTGACCGTCGTGTCGTCGGTCTTCTCGACCTCCACGCCGTCGAGCAGGAACGACGGGCTACCCTTCATGTCGCGGACCCGGGTGAGCGAGAAGACCACGTCGTCGGCCGTGATCGGGGAGCCGTCGGCGAACGTGGCTCCTTGCTTGAGCTTGAGCGTCAGCACCTTGCCGTCGTCGGACAGCTCGTAGGACTCGGCGAGGGCGGGGACGGGCTTGGTCACGTCCGACCCGTCGAACGTGAGCAACGTCTCGTACGTGGCCTTGCCCACGATGAGGCCGGTCGGCTCGTACGTGCGTCCGGGGTCAGCCGTCTTCAGGTCGAAGGACGTGTCGATGACGAGGGTCTTGCCGCCGCTCTGCGCGGCGGGGGCCTGTGCGCCGCCGCTTCCGCAGGCGGCGAGGGCGAGCGCACCGGCGAGCAGCACTGCCGCCGTCTGCGAGCGGGTCGCCATGTAGGTCCTCCAAGTGGACGGTTCGAACGGGAACGCCCAGGATTGTCCGTCAATCTGTCCAGGTTCTGTGCGGTCACTGAGACGGATATAAATGAGTGCGAGGTAACAATGACTGAAATTTCCAGAAATGGTGGTACCGGGGGCACGCACCCTGGACGGATCGGCATCGGGCTCGACCTGGACTCCACCCATATGAAGATCCTTGAGGTCCTCCGCGAGAACGGCAGGATCTCGGTCGCGTCCCTGGCGGAGCGGGTCGGCATCTCCCGGGCGAACGCCTACACCCGCTTCGAGGCGCTGCGCGCGGAGGGCGCCATCAAGGGCTTCACCGCCGAGGTGGACCCGGTCAAGGCCGGACTGGGCATCACCGCGCTCATCTTCGTGACCGTCCGGCAGCAGATGTGGAAGCAGTTCAGGGCCGAGCTGGCGCGCATGCCGGAGGTCGAGTACTGCGCGATCACCACCGGGCAGCACGACGCGATGATCCTGGTCAGGGTGGCGGACGTGGCCGAGGTGCACGCCATGGTGACCGACCGGCTGGCCAACATCCCCGCGGTCAAGGCCACCGAGACCGTGTTCATCCTGGACGAGGTGCTCAAGCGGCCCTACGTGCTGCCGAGCGACCGCGAGCGGGCCCGCCCCGCCCGGCGGCCCGCCCCCGAGACGCCGGGGGACGTGCCGCTGGGCAAGATGCGCTTCGTGCAGGCCGCCGAGGGCAGGGCGGCGCTGCGCAAGGACACCTGACGGTCAGGCGACGACCTCGGTGCACACGCTCACGTGCGGTGTGTCGTCACCGGCGAACATGAACTCCTCCACCAGGCGCAGCCTGCCGTCCGACTCGTTCTCCACCCGGCTGTCGCTGCGTCCCGCCGCGGTGCCGCCCGCCACCAGCGCGTGCACGTACGAGATCGAGACCCGCTCGCCCTCCCGGGTGCCGACGAAGCGGCCGAGGGTCACCGTGTCGCCGGTGTAGCTGCCCCACACCAGGCCGTCCTCCTCCCAGTACTCGAACTCGGTGGGGCTGTCGGGGTCCACCTTGCTCGCGGTCGAGCTCACCATCACGAATTTGCGGCCGTTGAGTAGGTTCACGCGCTCCATCGTGGAGGCTGCGCGCCCGCGGCCGGGAACCGGCTGGACGGATGGCGCGGCGGCGACCGGCTGGGCGGCGATCCGTCCAGCCGGGCCCGGGGAATCCTTGGCTATTCCGATCACATCGCTTACTGTGTTGGTCAAATCACCGTCGGTAACGAGGAGATCGTCATGGTGGCGTACGTGTTCTCGGTCATGGCGGCGGTTGCCCTGGTGGGGGCCGCCGCCTTCACGTTCCGGCTGGCGGGCAAGGGGAGTGACGACCGCGGCGCCGACGGGCCGTCGGCCGGGCACGCGGGGGCCATGCTGTCGGCGCTGTTCCTGCTGGTCTTCGCGATCGCCGTGATCGTCCCCTGGACCACCGCCGACGCGGCGAGACAGAACACCCAGGTCGAGAGCCGCGCCGTGGTCGACGCCTACTGGGCCGCCGCCGGGCTGCCGTCCGTCATGGTGGGGCCGATCCGCACCGGGTTGCGGGAGTACGCGACCTTTGTCGTGGAGGACGAGTGGCCGCGGATGGCCCGGGGTGAGCTCGACCCGATGGGCGGCGTCAGGCTCGACGAGCTGCGTTCCCGGATCATCGAGCTGAGCTCGGACGACGACGACGAGCGGGAGGCCAGGACCACCACGCTCGGCCACCTCTCGGCCATCGGCGCGGCCCGCGCCCAGCGTGCCGCGGACGCCGCCGCCACCCCGCCGGCGGGGCTCCTGTCCCTCACCGTCCTGACCGGGCTGGCGGTGATCTTCTTCCCGTTCCTCGCGGGGGCCCGGCCGCGCGGGATCACGTTGCTGCCGCTGGCGGCGATGGCCGCCCTCCTGGGCTTCGGCACGTATCTGACCTGGGACATCGCCCGCGCCTTCGACGGTCCCCTGGCGGTCGGCCCGGAGGCCTTCACGGCGGCGCTGAACGAGTTCGCCCGCATCGCCGGAGGCGTCTGACATGCCACGTCCCTTGGCCCCCCTGCTGGTGGCGATCACCCTGCTGACCCTCTCCGCCTGCCTGCCCGCCGAACCGGCGGCGCGCGGCAGCGGCCCCGCCCCACCGCTCGTCCGCCCCGTCGCGCCCTCGGATCTCCAGCCCGTGCGTGTCAGCCGCGTCGAGGGCGCGTCGTATCGCGCCGGGCGTTGGTCCGTGACGGGGGTGCGTGCCGATCACGGCCCTCCGGACCCCGCCGAGCTGGGGGAGCGGGCGGAACGGCTGGCCAGGAACCTGTCCCGGCCGAGGTCCCGGACGCCGGATTCCCGGTTGTCGAAGCCCCGGCTGGCCGAGCCTCGGGTAATGAAACCCCGGGTGTCGAAACCCCGGGTCGAGCCGCCCGGGGTCTCCGTCGGGGAGGGCCGGGTGCCGGGGAAGCGGCGGCCGGGGCCGCTGGTGCCGGTGCCTGACGTGCGGGTGTACGGAGACGCGGTGTGCGTCGAGACCCCGCGCTCCCACGTCCACATCGGCAGATGCCGCGCCACCCCCGCCCCGGAGAGCACCTGGCACGCCTCCCAGGTGTCGCCGCCCGTCGTGACCCCCACCCCGACCCCCACGAAGGCCGAGCCCACCCCCACCTCCAACCTGAGGATCGTGGCCGCACGCCCCGGCCCACCAGAACGGCCCAACCCCCTCGCCACCGTCCTGCTGATGGCGGTGCTGACCACCGTGATCGCCTCAGCCACCGCCGTCGCCTTCGGCGCCGTCAAATAACCACCCACAACCGGCCTGACCGCCGGTCGCCCTCGACACAGGCAAAGGAGCCGGCCCGCCGACATCAGACGTCCACCGCCCGCCCGGGCCGGGTGAACCCCGCCCGACTACCCGGTCGGGTGAGTGCCGCTCGGTGATGCCGGTCAGCTGGTCGGTGCGCGGTCGTTTCGGTGGTGGGTCGCAAGGGGTGGCGCGATCGTCGTCAGGAAGGGCAGCAGGGCCTCGGCGGTCTGGTCGGGCATCTCGGCGTGCGGGTAGTGGCCCGCGCCGTCGATCACGCGTACCGTGGCCGGGCCGCCGAGCTTGGCCGCGGTGCGGGCGGCGTCGCCGGCGGGGTCGGGGAAGTCGGCGTCCTTACCGCCCATCACCAGCAGGGACGGCTGGGTGACCTCGGCGTACCGGTTCTCCACCCCGGCCAGGGAGAGCGCGATCTGCGCGCGGAGCGGGACCATGCCGCCGGGCGCGCGCAGGGCCGCCTTCAGCTCCGCCAGGTACGCGTCGAAGTCGTCCGGCCGGGCCGAGGGGTAGCTCGTACGCAGGAACATCCCCCAAAGCCCGGCGTTCCTGCCGACGAGCCAGGACGCCGCCCGCATCCACGCCTTGACCCTCGTCTCACCGGAGAACGTGCCGATGAGCCCGAGGCCGGAGACGGACTCCGGCGACTCGGCCGCCGCCCAGACCGCCGACGAGCAGCCGATCGAGTGGCCGATGACCGTCGCCGGGCCGCCCAACCGGCGGATGAGGGCGAGCACGTCGGAGCCGATCGCGTCCACCCCGTACCCGGGCCAGCCGGTGCCGGAGGCGCCGTAGCCGCGCACGTCCATGGCCGCGACCCGGTGGCCGGCCAGCCGGGGGATCAGGTGGCGGAAGGTGCGGTGGGTGTCGCCCATGCCGTGGACCAGCACCACCAGCGGGCCCTCGCCGCTGACCCGGTATGCGATCCGGCCGCCGGGAACGTCCAGCGATTCCATAGTTCACCGCTCCAATCAGAGAGCACCGATCTCTATTGAGTGCAGTGAACCACGCGCACGGCGTTAAGGCAAGGGGCTCAGACGCTGGAACGGCGCCCGGTCAGCTGGAGGCTCTGGCCCCGTTCCAGATAGACCACGCGATCGTCCAGGCCGCAGCTCAGCATGTGCTGCTTGAAGTCGCTCAGCGGCGAGGCGAACGCCGCGTAGTCGTCGAAGTGGACCGGCACCACGGTGGTGGGATCGACGAGGTCGACGTAGCGGGAGCCCTGCTCGCCGTCCATCGTGACCGTCATCAGGCCGAGCAGCTTCGTGCCGCCCAGGTGCACGACCGCCACGTCGACGTCGGGGAAGCGGATCGGGATCGACTCCAGCCGCCGGTCCATCAGCGTGTCGCCGCTGATGAGCAGCCGCAGGTCGGGCAGCCCTTCCGAGTCGCAGAACTCCAGCATGCTCCCCATGACGGGAGGCAGCAGCGTCTCGGCGGAGCCGGGCGCGTGGCGGGCCGGCAGCGCGGTGATCGTCACCGACCCGCCGGGGCCGCGCAGCTCGTGCTGCTGCCAGATGGACAGGCCCGTCGTCCGCTTGAACCCCTGCCGGCCCAGCCGCCGCGCCGCGTGCCGGGTCGTCACGATCTCCGTGTCCCGGTCCAGGCCCTTGCGGGTCACCCGGTCCCAGTGGTCGCCGTGCATGTGCGACAGCACCACCGCGTCCAGCGGCGGCAGCTCGTCGATCCGCAGCGCGGGCTCGGTCAGGCGCTTGGTCGTCAGCCCGTAGCCGAGGTAGGCGCGCTGGCCGCGGTGCAGGAAGTTCGGGTCGGTGAGCAGGTTGAAACCGTTGTAGCGGATGAGCGTCGTGGCGTTCCCGATGAACAGCAGGCTCCCCCGGCCGGTGGCGGGCATGGCGTCCTCATCTCCTGCGGGTGGAACGGTCGGGCAGGACTTTTGTCCCTTTTCGTCCAGTAAGTGACCCCATGCCACCGATTGCTGACGCCAAACCCGCCCGTACGGTTCAGCCAGGGGCGATGCCACTCAGGCACGTCGCCACCAGGCGGTCGGTGAAGCCGGGCGGGACCCGGATCTCGCCGGCCGGGGTGCCGGTGAGCAGGTGCGGCAGGATGAGCTCGTGGCAGGCCCCGACCACCATGGTCGCCGCGGCCTCGGCGTCGGCCCGCGCGGCGACCTTGCCCGCCGCCTGCCCCGCCCGCAGATAACGCGTCAGCGCCCCCCGCAAACCGTCCGGCCCCTCGGCGTGCCCTCGGAGGAGGCCGGGGCCGCCGCCGAGCTCGGCGAAGCGGGCCAGGACGCCCGGCTGGGCCAGGAGGCCGGCGAAGGCGGGCAGGATCGCCAGGTGCAGCGACACCCCGTAGTCGACGTACGCCCGCAGACCGGTCTCCAGGTCACCCTCGCCGGAGCCGTCCGGCAGCGCGGGGAGGCCGCGCTCCACCGTCCGGACGTGCGCCAGCAGCGCCCGCGCGATCAGCTCCTCCTTGTCGGCGAAGTGGTTGTACAGCACCCCGTCGGCGACCCCCGCCTCCTTGGCGATGGCCCGCACGGTCAGCCCCGCCGCGCCGTGCCGGGCGATCAGCCGCTCGGCCGTCGCGATGAGGTGCGCGGGCAACGACTCACTGCCGGGGACGGCTGCCGCTTTACGAGGGCTCATGCCCGTACGCCCGATATCAGGTTGGCGTAGCCGCGCAGCCGTACCGCGCCCGCTCGCTCGTACGGGCGCAGGGCCGGCGCGAGCGCGGCCGTGGCGCGCTCGGCGGAGGCGGGATCGGCGAGGGAGAGCCGGTAACGGATCGGCCCCCACCCGGCGAGGAACGCGGCCGCGTCCTCCGTGTCGCGCCCCCACACCTGGTCGGCCTCCACCGGGGTCACCTCCACATCGGTGAAGCCCGCGGCGGTGAACACCTCCTGGACGCGGGCGGGGTCGGCGAGCGAGGCGGGGGAGGTGCCGTCGGGCGACTCGGGCGGCGGCGGCAGGTGGGCCGCCATGGCGCCGAGCACCGTGACCAGCTCCGGTATGTCGCGCAGGCTGAGGAACGCCACCCGCCCGCCGGGCACCAGCGCGCTCCCGATGTTGCGGAAGGCGGCCACCGGATCGGCGAAGAACATGATGCCGAACCGGCTGACAGCCAGGTCGTAGGCGCCTTCGCCGAAGTCGTGCACCTGGGCGTCGCCCTGGGTGAAGGTCACGTTGCCGGCCCCCTCGGCGGCGGCCAGCTCGCGGGCCTTGGCGAGCATGGGCGCCGACAGGTCGAGCCCGGTCGCCTCCCGGCCCCGCCGCGCCGCCAGCCTGGTGAGCTGGCCGGCGCCGCATCCGACGTCGAGCACCCGGTCGCCGTCGCGCACGAAACGGAGGAGGTGCTCGTTGTAGACGCCGTTCATGGCGTCGTAGCGGTCGTGGTGGCCGGCCCAGTGGGCGCCCTCGTAGCCGTTCCACGCCTCGGCCTGGTGAGTGTTGACGATCGCCATACCAACTCCTGGATGAACATGCGTTCATGAACGTGCATTCATGATGTTAGCATGCCCGCATGGCGATCTCCGCACATCCCGTGACAGAACCCATCGCCCACCACGGCGAGGGCCCCGCGTGGCACCCGCGCTGGGGCGGCCTGCGCTGGGTGGACATGCTGGCCGGCGACCTGCTCGCGCTCGACGCGCAGGGGCGCGTGCGGCGCAGGCACGCCGGATCGCTGGCCGCCGTCATCAGGCCGCGCGCGGGCGGCGGGTTCCTCGTCGCCGCCGAACGCGAGCTGCTGCTCGCCGACGCCGACGACCTCCACGCGCCGCTCCGCTCGCTGGGCGAGGCGTGGCAGGACCCGTCCGTGCGGATGAACGAGGGCGGCTGCGACCCCGACGGCCGCTTCTACATCGGCTCCATGGCCTGGGACGAGACCCCGGGCAAGGGCTCCCTGTACGTGGCCGCGCCCGGCGGGTCGCTGACCGTGGTGCTGTCCGGGGTGGGCATCTCCAACGGCCTCGACTTCAGCCCTTCCGGAGACCGCGCCTACTACGCCGACACCCTGACCGGCCGGGTGGACGTCCTCGACTACGACCGTGAGCACGGGCTCACCGCGCGCCGCCCGTTCGTCACCGTGGACCGGGGCAAACCCGACGGGCTGACCGTCGACGCCGAGGGCGGCGTGTGGGTGGCGCTCTTCGACGGCGGCGCCGTGCACCGCTACGCCCCCGACGGCACCCTCGACGCGGTGGTCGAGCTGCCGGTGCGGAAGGTCACCGCGGTGACGTTCGGCGGCGACGGCCTGGACCGCCTGTTCATCACCACCTCCGCGGTCGGCGTCGACCGCGCGGAGCAGCCCCTCGCGGGCGCCCTGTTCGCGGCCGATCCGGGAGTACGGGGCCGTCCCGTCCTGGAGACGACCCTCTGACCTCCTCCGTCACTCCACGGCGGACAGCGCCTTCAGCTGCTCGGTGCGCGTCCGTTCGAGGTCGGCGGCCATGGCCAGGGCTCGCGGGTCCGCGCCCGAGTCCCGCTCGCCGCGGGTCACCTTGACCGACTGGTCCAGATGCGCGCGCACGCTCTCCAGGAACAGCCGGTCGAACGCCTTCCCGCGGGCCCCGCGCATGGCGTCGAGCCGGGCCGCCGTCGCCATGCCGGGCATGTCGTGCCCCTCGTGCACGTTCACGTCCGGCAGCCCCGCCGCGGCGCGCAGCTCGCGCAGCCGGTCCAGCTCGTCGCGGTGCGCCCCGGCCAGCGACGCCGCCAGCTCCCGCACCTCCGGCGTGGAACCGCGCCTGGCGCCCAGGTCCAGCATCGGGAGCGCGCGCCCGGCCATCGGGATCATGAGCTGCAGCCACGCGGCGTCGGTGCCGTTGAACCCGCTCGCCGACGCCACGGGGGTGGGCGGGGGAGCGTGTCCCGCGTGCCCGCCCGTGCCGCACGAGGTGATCAGGAAGGCGGCGAGCAGGGCCGCGCACGCCGGGGGACACCGCATGGACTCTCCTGACGACGACGGACGTGAGAGCGCTCTCTCAGAGTAGACGACCAGCGGGGAAGAGCCGGCTCGCGCGGATGGTTGGCATGGACATGAACGAGGTCGACGTGGACGAGGTCGACGTGGTGGTGATCGGCGCCGGGCAGGCGGGGCTGTCCAGCGCCTACTTCCTGCGCCGGTTCGGCTACGACCCGCTGGTCCTGGACGCGGACGACGGGCCCGGCGGCGCGTGGCGGCACCGCTCGCCCACGCTCACCATGGACAAGGTCCACGGCGTCTTCGACCTGCCCGGTGTCCGGCGCGACCCGGCCCGCGACGGCGACGACCGGCCCGCCGCATCCGTCGTGCCCGCCTACTACGCCACCTACGAGCGGGAGCTCGGCCTGGACGTGCGCCGCCCCGCCAAGGTCACCGCCGTCGAGCCGGGCCCCGCCGACCGCCTCCTGATCACCGCACGCCTCGGCACCGCCGCGACCTCCGGCACCGACGCGGCGTCGGCCGGTGCCGCCACGGGCCCGTCCTCTCGCGCCGGGTTGACGTTGTCCGGGTCACCGCGTACGGGGGAGGTCGCCGGGTGGGCCGCGCGTGCCGTGGTCAACGCCACCGGCACGTGGACGCGCCCGTACCGGCCTTACTATCCGGGCGCCGCGGATTTCCGCGGCCGGCAGCTGCACTACGTCTCCTATCGCGGGCCCGCCGAGTTCGCCGGGCTGCGGGTGGTCGTGGTGGGCGGCGGCCACTCGGCCGCGCACGTGCTGGCGGAGCTGGCGGGGGTCGCGAGTGAGACGTTCTGGGTGACGCGCCGGCCGCCCGACCTGCGGGGCGACGACTTCGGTGAGCGGGCCAGGCGCGAGGCGGTGGCCCAGGTCGAGGCCCGGGTCCGCGCCGGCCTGCCGCCGCGGAGCGTGGTCAGCGTGACCGGCCTCGGCGCCACCCCCGTCGTCCGGCAGGCGCTGGAGGCGGGCGCGCTGCGCCGGTGGCCGATGTTCGAGCGGATCACCCCCGGCGGCGTGGTCTGGCCCGGCGGACGGTACGAGGAAGCCGACGTGATCGTCTGGGCCACCGGCTTCCGGTCGGCCCTGGACCACCTGGCGCCCCTCCGGCTGAGGGAGCCGGGCGGCGGCATCAAGGTCGACGGCACCCGCGCGGTCCGGGAGCCTCGCCTGCACCTGGTCGGATACGGGCCCTCCGCGAGCACGATCGGCGCCAACCGGGCCGGCCGGGAGGTGGCCCGCGCGGTCGACCGGCTCCTCACCAGAGCCGCCGCCTGAGCACCACATCTGATGCGGATAAATCATGATTGGCCACAGGTGAGCGAAAGATCCCCTACTATTTTGCCTCGATAGTGGGCGCGACCGGCCCGTGCAGTCCAGGCCCGGAAACGCGTCCTGCACCACGTGGCGAAGGAGAAGCGTGGCCGTTGCGTCCTCCGCCGGCAGGCGGCGCGGCCTCCTCCGAGTTCTGGGCACGACGGCCCTCCTGACGGCCCTCTGCCCGGGCCTGACCGCGGCGGTCCCGCTGACGGCGCTCGCGGACCCGAAGCCCTCGGTCAAGAAGCTGGAGAAGGAGCTGGCCGCACTCCAGAAGGAGTCGGACAAGCTGATCGAGGACTACTACCACGGCCGCCGGGAGCAGCAGCAGGCGGAGAAGGCCGAGAAGGCCGCCCGTGAGAAGCTGGCCGGATCCCAGGAGGTGTTCGACCGGCACGCCACCGAGCTGCGCGCCATGGCGATCACCCAGTACATGACCGGCGGGTCCGAGAACATGGCGCTGCTCACCGGCGTCGAGGACCGGGGCGGCCTGATCCGCAGGCTGGCGCTCACCCGGCACCTCGCCGACGAGCAGCACGCCAAGCTGTCGGGCTTCGCCCGGGTGCGCGACGGCCACCGGCAGGCCAAGGAGGAGGCGGAGGCCCGCGCCGACGAGCTGGACGCCACCGTGAAGGACCTCGCCGGCCGGCGCGAGAAGGCCGAAGCCACGATCGAGAAGATCCGGGACAAGATCGACCAGCTGCACAAGGCGCCCGGCCGCCGCTCCGACGGCACGTTCCTGCCACAGCTCCCCGACGGGTCCGACAACGTCACCCCGCGCATGCGGCTGGTCAAGTCGCTCATCGAGCGACGCTTCGGGACGGGGCCGGGCATCGGCTGCTACCGGCCCATCCAGGACGGCGGCGAGCATCCCCTGGGCCGCGCCTGCGACTTCATGCTCAGCCGGGGCGGCGCCTTCCCCTCACCGGCCGAGGTCCAGCGCGGCCACGCGATCGCCGAATGGGCCATCAAGAACGCCCGGCGCCTCGGCATCATGTACATCATCTACCGGCAGCGGATCTGGCACGTCAGGACGGGTTCCTGGCGCGTGATGACCGACCGCGGCGGCACCACGGCCAACCACTACGACCACCCGCACATCTCGGTCTACTAGCCGCGCTTTCCTCGCCGTCGAAGCCGGGACGGCCGGGAAAACGCGGTAAGTCAGCGCTTGCAACCACGGATACAGTGCGCTGCAGGCGCGCGGCATCGCACGAGCAAGCGTCCGGCAGGCGGTCGGCCTTATCAAGGTGGTGCACACCCCGACAGCACACGGGGCCCCCGGGAGAAGCCCGGGGAGCACTCATCCCTCAAGGAGAAGTCATGCGCCGCTCGCTTCGCACCGTTCTCACGCTCGCCGCCGCCTCCGCCGCCACCGCCGTGGTCATGGGCGCCCCGGCCGCCGCCTCGACAGACCCGCAGCCCCTGATCATGAACCCGCCGACGCAGAACTGGGGTTCCTACTACTCCAGCAACTTCAAGGCCAAGGCCAAGGGCACCGTCAAGGCCAACTGGAACCCGGCCCACACCCAGAACGACGTCCGGATCAAGGGCAAGCTGTACGACCTGGACTTCCGCACCCTGCAGCAGGGCGGCAAGTGCGCGTTCGTGCAGATCCGGGTCCACCACCTCTACCAGCCGAACTGGAAGTGGGACGCGGCCGGGGCCTACAAGCTGTGCAACGCCGGCCACGTGAAGAACTTCACGTTCTGGAAGCACAACGTGGACAAGGTCCGCATCCGCGTCAGCCAGATCGGCTACTACAGCAACAACCTCACCAAGCGGGGCGCCTGGCACCAGGTCACCATCTGATCAGACGACCGCGACGAAGAAGGCCCGCTCGCCCGAGCGGGCCTTCTTCCATGACCGGGGGTGCCGTGGCGCGCACCAAGGTGTACGTATACGTCATGTCGGGCTGCCGGCCACTGCCGCTCCGATCCGGCCGTCTCCTCACCCCCCAACGGAGATATCCATGAAGACCCACCATCGCGCCAGGGCGTTCGCGCTCCTGCTCGCCCTCCTCGCCGGGCTGCCGCTCGCCGCCCAGCCCGCCCACGCGGCGCCCGCCAAGCCGCCCCCGCTGTCGACCCCGTGGACGAGCCAGGCCCTCGTCGGCACGCCCTTACCGGAGTACCCCCGCCCGCAGATGACCCGGCCCGACTGGCTGAACCTCAACGGCGAGTGGCAGCTGAGGCAGTCGGCGACTGACGGCGCGCCGCAGTTCGGCGTCACCCTGCCGGAGCGCGTCAACGTCCCGTTCGCGGTCGAGTCCGCCCTGTCGGGCGTGATGCGCGCCGCCGGCGACGACCGCCACTACCTCTTCTACCGCCGGACGTTCACGGTCCCGGCCGCCTGGCAGGGCCGCCGGGTGCAGTTGCACTTCGGCGCGGTCGACTGGGAAGCGTCGGTCTGGGTCAACGGCCGGGCGATGGGCACCCACCGGGGCGGCTACGACCGCTTCGAGTTCGACATCACCGACGCGCTCAACGGCGGCGCGAACGAGCTGATCGTCAAGGTGTACGACCCGACCGACTCCGGCCACAACGGCAGCCAC
Organism: Nonomuraea harbinensis; assembly: GCF_019396385.1. Taxonomy (GTDB): domain Bacteria; phylum Actinomycetota; class Actinomycetes; order Streptosporangiales; family Streptosporangiaceae; genus Nonomuraea; species Nonomuraea ferruginea. Next base: position 84,411 of record NZ_JAHKRN010000008.1, read on the forward strand.
CCGGTCATCGGCAAGCAGACCCGCGACCCGTCGGCCATCTTCTACACGCCCGTGTCCGGCATCTGGCAGACCGTGTGGCTGGAGCCGACGCCCCCGTCGTCCATCTCCAGCGTCGACACGTACCCCAGCCTGAGCGACGACACGCTCCGGGTGCGCGTGTTCACGCGCGGGAACGTCAGCGGGCACTCCGTGCTCGCCGAAGCCCTGGACGGCACCACCGTCGTCGGCGCCGCCACCGGCGCGTTCACCGAGTTCCGCGTGCCCGTCCCGAACGCCCGCCGATGGACGCCCGACGACCCGTTCCTGTACGACCTGCGGATCTCGCTGCGCGACGGCGCCGGGCGGACCGTCGACCGGACCACGCACTACTTCGGCATGCGCGAGGTCGGCAAGCGGCTCGTCAACGGGGTGCTGCGGCCCACGCTCAACGGCGAGTTCGTCTACCACCTCGGCACGCTCGACCAGGGCTACTGGCCGGACGGCCTCTACACCGCGCCCACGGACGCGGCGCTCGCCTTCGACCTGCGGAAGCACAAGGAGCTCGGCTTCACCATGGTGCGCAAGCACATCAAGGTCGAGCCCCAGCGGTGGTACTACCACGCCGACCGGCTCGGCCTGCTGGTGTGGCAGGACATCCCGTCGATGCAGGCGTCCAACAGGAACATCACCCCCGCGCACGCGCAGCAGTTCGAGACCGAGGCGCGGGAGATCGTCGACGAGCACCGCAGCTCACCCGCGGTCGTCGCCTACGTCCCGTTCAACGAGGGCTGGGGCGAGTGGAACCTCGCCGACACCCGCCGCGTCATCCAGAACGTCAAGAACCAGGACCCGACCCGCCTGGTCAACGGGCACAGCGGGTTCAACTGCTGCAACTCGCTGGGCGACCCGGGCAACGGCGACATGATCGACTGGCACGTGTACACGGGCCCGGACGCTCCCGCGCCCTCCTCCACCCGCGTCTCGATCCTGGGCGAGTTCGGCGGCCTCGGCCTGCGCACGCCGGGTCACGAGTACAGCCCGCACGGCGGCTTCTTCGCCTACGAGCACCTGACCAGCGGCGCGCAGCTCGGCGACCGCTACACCGGCATGGTCCGCGACCTGCGGGAGCTGGTCACCAAAAAGGGCCTGAGCGGGTCCGTCTACACCGAGATCACCGACCTGGAAGGCGAGTACAACGGCCTGATGACCTACGACCGCCGGGTCCAGAAGGTCGACACGAACCAGGTGCGCGCCGCCCACCGGGACCTCCTGGCCGCCGCCGCGAACGAGAACGCGACGCCGCGGCTGACGGCCGGCCACGTGCGCTCGTTCCGCGTGACGACCCCCGGCCACACCGGCCGCTACCTGCGGCACGCCGACTCCGTCGCGCGCACCGACGTGATCACCACGACGAGCCCCGACCTCGCCCGCAGGGACGCGTCGTTCCGCGCCGTGCCCGGCCTGGCCGACGCCCGCTGCCACTCGTTCGAGTCGGTCAACCTCCCCGGCCGCTACCTGCGGCACGCGAACTCGGTGGTGCGGCTCGACGCGAACACCGGCGGGTCGTTCGCCGCGGACGCCACCTGGTGCGCGCGCCCCGGCCGGACCGGCACGGGCGCCTCGTTCGAATCGCTGAACTTCCCCGGGGCGTTCCTGCGGCACCATTCGGACAACGTCTACCTGGCCAGGCCGAGCGGCCCCAACCCCTTCGACGGCGGCGCCACCTTCGACGCCGACGCCACCTGGGACGTCAGCGCCCCCGCCCTGTGGCGCAGCTCCGCCGATCTCCCCGTGGACGCGCGCCGGTCGCTGCAGGTGCGGACCTGGGGCTTCACCGACCGCTACCTGCGGCACGCCGACAGCCTGGCGTCCACCGCGGTGGTCAACTCCGGCAGCGGCGCGCTGCTGAAGAACGACGCCACGTGGACCATCCGCCGCGGGCTCGCCGACTCCAGCTGCTACGCCTTCGAGTCGGTCAACTACCCGGGACGGTTCCTCCGCCACGCGAGCTCGCGCGTGCGCATGGACGCGAACGACGGAAGCGCGCTGTTCGCCCAGGACGCGACCTGGTGCGCCCGGCCCGGCCTGCAGGGCGACGGCGTGACCCTCGAATCGATCAACTATCCGGGCTCGTACCTGCGGCACTACCAAGCGGAGGTGTGGTCGGCGAACGGCACGGGAACCGCGTGGAACCGCCCGCAGACGCTGACGGCCGACAGCACGTGGCAGCTGGCCGCGCCGTGGGCCCCGTGAACGGCCTAGCGAACCCGGCCTCTGGCCTTGAGCCGCGTGCCGGGCAGCGCGGGAGCGGGCAGCGGCGCGCCGTCGTAGCCGCGCACCGTGCCGAACCCGTCGCCCTCCATCCACTCCTTGCGGAAGGCGGTGATCTCGTCGTGGCTCCGGCCGACGAAGTTCCACCACATGACGATCTCCTCGGCGAACGGCTCGCCGCCGACGAGCAGCACCCGCCCGGCGCCGCTCAGCCGCACGACCTCGCGGCCCGGCGGCACGTACAGCAGCGGCCCCGGCGGCAGCGCGGCGACCTCGCCGTCGAGCAGCAGCAGCCCGTGCTCGTACGCGGGATCGAGCGGCACCTCGGCGTCACCGTCGACCGCGATCTCCGCCCCCACGAGCGGGCTGTACGCGGTCGCCGGCGAGCGGACCCCGCCCAGCGCGCCCATGAACACGGTGGCCGCGTAGCGGGCCCTGACAGCACGGGCAGCACGGCGTGGTGCTCGAAGGCGGGCGCGACCTCCCGGTGCCCGCCGGGCAGCGCCACCCACAGCTGCACCCCGTGCAGCGTGCCCAGCCGCGACTCCTCGGAGTGGGAGATGCCGCGCCCGGCGGTCATGAGGTTGAGACTGCCGGGCCGGATCGCCTGGAGGCTGCCCAGGCTGTCGCGGTGCAGCACCTCGCCGGCCACCAGCCAGCTCACGGTCTGCAGGCCGGTGTGCGGGTGCGGCGCGACCCGCATCTCCGCCTGCTCCGGGCCGTAGGCGTCGACGAAGCACCAGGCGCCGATCATGCGCCGGTGCACGTGGGGGAGTGTCCGCGTCACGGTCATGGCACGCGGGCCGCCGAGCGGCACCGCGCGCCCTTCCAGCGTCTCGCCGCCCGCGCCGCCGCCGGGGCCGCAGAGGATCTCGGAGGGGTCCGGTTCCAGGTTGCTCACCCCCCGACTGTACGGGCCGGGCCCAGCATCTCCCACCAGGTGTCGACGGCGGGGATGTCCACGGTGTCGACGGCCTCACCGGGCCTGGGCACCACGAAAGGCACGTCACGTGCCTTGGCCTCGTGCCACAGCCGGTCGACCGGCTCGGCCCACGGGTGCGGCGCCAGCGTGAACGTCGCCCAGTGCACCGGCAGCATCAGCCTCCCGCCGAGGTCGACGGTGGCCGTCACCGCCTCCTCCGGGGTCATGTGGATGTCCGGCCAGGACGGGCTGTAGGCGCCGATCGGCATGATCGTCAGGTCGAACGGCCCGTGGGCGGCGCCGATGCCCCGGTAGCCCTGGAAGTATCCCGAGTCGCCCGCGTAGAAGACCCGCCTGGCGGCCCCGGCCACCACCCACGACCCCCACAGCGTGTCGTTGCGGGTGAACGACCGGCCGGAGAAGTGGCGGGCGGCGGTGGCCGTGAACCGCAGCCCGGCCACCTCCGCCTCCTCGTCCCAGTCGAGCTCGATGATCCGGTACGCCGGCACGCCCCAGAGCTCCAGATGGGCGCCGATGCCCAGAGGGACCAGGAACGGCGCCTTCTGGGTGTGGGTGAGCGCACGCACCGTGGCCATGTCGAGATGGTCGTAGTGGTCGTGCGAGATCACCACGGCGTCGACCTGGGGCAGCCCGCCGATCGGCACCGGCACCGGATGATGCCGCTTCGGCCCGACCAGCTGCGACGGAGACGGCCGCCGGCTCCACACCGGGTCGAGCAGCACCCGCCTGCCCTCGATCTCCACCAGCGTCGAGGCGTGCCCGTACCAGGTCGCGCGCAGCCCGCCGGCAGCGGGCTCACCGGACGGCGGCGCCAGCACCGGGACGGGGCCGGGCGGCCGGCGCAGCTCCTTGTTCCTGAGCAGCCCGGCGATCGCGCCGACCGGCGGCGCGGTCATCAACGTGACCGGTTCCGGCATCCGGTTGAAGAAGACACCGTCACGGAACTGCGGCGAGCGCCGCATCCGGCCCGCTCGGACCGGCCCGGAGCCCAGGGGCCGCAGCCCCAGCTCCGCGGGCACCCGGCGCAGCGCCCAGCCCGCGGCCGCCAGGACCGCGCCACCCGCCAGCACGCGCCGTGCCGTCCGGAAACCCGCCATGCTCACACCCCCTGGAAAACGTCCTCCCGCGTCAACCCGGCGGGAGAGCCCCGATGTTCCCTATCGGTACGATAGATCGCGGAAGATCGGAGCGCGCCGACCGCACCGCCGCCGTGCTCTCCACGTCAACGCTCCTCGCGGCCACGCTCCGGGTGCGGCCACGGGTTCGGGCGGCAGCCGTGCAACGACTTCGACTGCTGCGCCATCACCGGCGCGAGCCGGCCGCGTCTCGGGCACCTGGCGTGGCGGTGGCCGAGCGCGTGCCCCACCTCGTGGTTGATCAGATACCGGCGGTAGGCGGCCAGGTCGCCGCCGTACTGCGGGACGCCCTCGGCCCAGCGGCGCGCGTTGATGACCGAGCGGGAGCCGTTCCAGCAGGACAGGTCGCCGCTGGTCCGCAGCGGCACGCACTCGCGGTCGGTGAGCTTCGGGCTGGACAGCGCGACCCGCAACCGCACCGGCGGCCCGTCCACCCGCCGGAACCGGCCCCAGCCGCGCGGGTCGTTGAGCGTCCTGTGCACCTCCGCCGCGAACGCCCGCGTCCCGAACGGCAGCCCCCGCTCGACCTCCACCAGGTAGCGGATCACCTTCCCCCGTCCCCGCCTCGCCATCGCGCCGCCCGGGACCACCTCGTACCTCCCCGACGCCCGCCGCGGCACCTCGGGCTCCGCACGCGGCGGCGCGCTCGGCGGCGGCGCGCTCGTCCCCGGAGGAGACGGCGGAGGCTTCGACGGGACCGACACGGCACACCCCGCCACCACGACGAGCAGCACCACCAACGCGCGCAACGACGCCTCCCCACGACCACACGCGGGGGAGGTCCCGGATCGTACCCACGACGGTCACCCCCGTACCGGCACCCGGCCACACCGCCAGCCCTCAGGGAACCAGGGCTGGGGTCAGTGGAGCCGGGGGTGGTACGGGCGGAGGTCGAGGGGTGGATTCTCGCCCAGTGCCAGTCCGGCCGCCACCTGCCCGGTGAAAGGGCCTGCTGTCAGGCCGTACGCGCCCAGGCCTGTAGCCACGATCACCCGGTCGTTCACCGGTCCGATGAGCGGCGGGCCCGGCGCGTGCACCGGCCGCAACCCCACCCTGGTCTCCGTCACCGTCGCTTCGGAGAGGCCGGGCGCCACCCGGAGGCCCGCACGGAGCACCTCGTCCAGGCCGCCCATGGTGACCCGCGGCGCGAACCCCACGTCCTCGATCGTCGCCCCCACCACCACCCGCGAGCCCGGGAACCCCAGCAGGTACGGCCCGACGTGGGGCAGCACGATCGGCCACCCCGAGGTGTCCACGCCCTCCAGCGTCACGTGCACGATCTGCCCCCGGCGCGGGAACACCGGCAGTTCCACTCCGAGCCCCCGGCACACCTCCCCGCTCCACGCCCCGGCGGCCACGATCACCACGTCGGCCTCGACCAGCGTCCCCTCACCGCCCACCCCCGGCTCGTCCCCGTACGGTGAGCGAGGTTCGGGTGGGGTGCCCGCCGTAAGCGTGGCCTCCGGCTCGTCCCCGTACGGTGATCGGGGTTCGGGTGGGGCGCCTGCGGCGGCGTCGCGGGCGGCCCCGTACGGAGATGCCTCGGACGCCGGATGCGTTCCGTGCGCGGAAGGCGGATCTTGGGGGGAACCCGGGGTGGCCTGACGCCAGGATTCCCGGTCGCCCGGAGCCCCGGACACCCCCGTGACGCGCCCGCGGGAGTCCGCCTCACGGACCTCGCGCACCAGCACCCCGCCGTCCGAGGTGAGCGTCGCCGTGCCCGTACGCAGCTCCGCCCCCTGCCGGAGGGCCGCGCGCAGGAGGGCGTCCCGCACCGCCCGCCCGTCCACGCGCGCCGCGCCCGGCACCACGAGCGCGCTCAGGTCCTCCGCCAGGGGAGGGAACAGGGCGGACGGCGCCGCCACGTCCACCACGTCCCCCATCTCCGGCGCCTCCGCGTGCCGCCGGGCCAGCAGGGCGCGCACCGGCTCCAGGTCGGAGGGCTCGCCGGCGACCAGGAGCGCGCCCACCCGCGCGTACCCCGGGGACTCGCCGAGTGACGACACCAGCCCCGGGTAGTGGCGGGCGCCCTCGCGGGTCAGCCGGTACCAGTCCTCGTCGTCCGGATGGTCCACCCACGGGCACACGATCCCGGCCCCCGCCTGGGTGGCCTGCCCCGGGTACGCCCCGTCCACCACCGTCACCGGCACGCCGCGCCCGCTCAGCCGGTGAGCCGCGGCGGCCCCGACGATGCCACTCCCGATGACCACGACACGCATGCCCCCATGATCCCATCCGGGTTAACGTCGGAGGATGACAGTCGTACTCATCGGCACCCTCGACACCAAGGGCGAGGAATACGGATGGCTGCGCGACCGGCTGACCGAGCTGGGCCAGGAAGTCGTGGTGATCGACGCGGGCACCGGAGACCCGGGCGTGCCGTACCCCGTCGACCACCCGAACGACCGGGTCGCGGCCGCCGCCGGCGCCGACCTGGAAGCCCTGCGCGCGGCCGGTGACCGGGGGGCGACGGTCACCGCGATGGGCGAGGGCGCGGCGGCGGTGCTGGAAGAGCTGCACGCGGCGGGGCGGGTCTCCGCCGTCCTGGCCGTGGGCGGCAGCGGCGGGTCGTCGATCGCCGCGAGGGCCGTCCGCGACCTGCCGATCGGCCTGCCCAAGCTGATCGTCTCCACCATGGCGTCCGGCGACGTGTCCCCGTACGTGGGAGCGAAGGACGTCACGCTCATGTACAGCGTCGTCGACATCGCGGGCGTCAACCGGCTGTCCCGGGCGATCCTCGGCAACGCCGCCGCCGCGGCCGCCGGGATGGCCGCCGCCTACCGGGAGCAGCGGGCCGCCGAGGGCGACCGGCCGCTCGTCGGGGCCACCATGTTCGGGGTGACCACGCCCGCCGTCGACGCCGCCCGCGAGCGGCTGCGCGAGCTCGGGTACGAGGTGCTGGTGTTCCACGCCACCGGGGCCGGCGGCCGCGCCATGGAAGGGCTCGCCGCAAGCGGCATGCTCGCCGGGGTGCTCGACCTGACCACCACCGAGCTGGCCGACGACCTGGTGGGGGGCGTGCTGTCGGCCGGGCCCGACCGGCTGACCGCCGCCGGACGGCACGGCGTGCCGCAGGTGGTCGCGCCCGGAGCCCTCGACATGGTCAACTTCGGGCCGCGCGACACCGTCCCCGAGCGGTTCGGCCGCCGCAACCTGTACGTACACAACCCCACGGTGACCCTCATGCGCACCACCCCGGAGGAGATGGCCGAGCTGGGCCGCAGGGTGGCGGCCAAGCTGGCCGGGGCGAGCGGGCCGGCCGAGCTGTTCGTGCCGCTCAAGGGGGTGTCCGCGCTCGACGCCGAGGGCATGCCCTTCCACGACCCGGAGGCGGACGGGGCCTGCTTCGCCGCCCTTGCGTCCTTCCCCTCGACCGTGCGGCTCGACCTGCACATCAACGACCCGGAGTTCGGGCGGGCGATGGCCGACCGGCTCCACGAGATGATCGGAGGCAAGCGGTGAACCGGCAGACAGTGCTCGAACGGCTCCACGCGACCGTCGCGGAGGGCAGGCCGGTGATCGGCGCGGGCGCGGGCACCGGGCTGTCCGCCAAGTGCGCGGAGTCCGGCGGCGTCGACCTGATCATCATCTACAACTCCGGCCGCTACCGGATGGCCGGGCGCGGCTCGCTCGCCGGGCTGCTCCCGTACGGCGACGCCAACCAGATCGTGGTCGAGATGGCCGCCGAGGTGCTGCCCGTGGTGAAGGACACCCCGGTGCTGGCCGGGGTCTGCGGCACCGACCCGTTCCGGGTCATGCCGCGCTTCCTCGACCAGCTCAAGGCCATGGGATTCGCCGGCGTGCAGAACTTCCCGACGGTCGGTCTGTACGACGGCGTGTTCCGGCAGAACCTGGAGGAGACCGGCATGGGGTACGACCTCGAGGTCGAGATGGTCAGGCTGGCGCGCGAGCGGGAGCTGGTGACGGCGCCGTACGTGTTCGACGAGGACCAGGCGCGGGCCATGACCGAGGCCGGGGCCGACGTGCTCGTGCCGCATGTCGGGCTGACCACCAAGGGCAGCATCGGCGCCGGCACCTCGCTCACCCTCGACGAGGCCGTGACCCGCGTGCAGGCGATGCGCGACGCGGCCGTCGCCGTCCGGCCCGACGTCCTCGTCCTGTGTCACGGCGGGCCGATCGCCGAGCCGCAGGACGCCCAGCACGTGCTCGCGCGCACCAAGGGCGTGGCCGGCTTCTTCGGCGCGTCCTCCGTCGAGCGCCTGCCCACCGAGCGGGCCATCACCGAGCAGGTCGCCGCCTTCAAGAACCTGGAGATCTGATGCTCATCAATCCCGACGCGGTCCCGACGATGACGTTCGGCTGGGGCTCGATCAAGTGGTTCGTCACTCCGTCGGCGATCGCCGGCGCGGGCAGCACCCTGGGCGAGGTCATCGTCAACCCCGGCATGGGCCACGCCCGCCACAACCACCCGGACGCCGAGGAGGTCCTGTACGTGATCTCCGGCGAGGCCCGCCAGATGGTGGGCGACGGCGAGGAGTTCCCGATCCGCGAGGGCGACGCCGTGCACATCCCGGCGGGCGTCTACCATTCGACGTTCAACACGACCTGGCGCCCGCTCCGCCTGATCGTCACCTACACGCCGGGCGGCGAGGAGAAGGCCCTGGAAGCCGCCCCCGACTTCCACCTCCACCAGGCGGGGGACATCCCCGCCTGGCGCCCCGCCTGACCGCCGCGGGAAACACCGCGGGACTCACCGTCCCGCGGCCCACCCGTACGTCCTCATCAGCAGCGCGGCCAGCCGCGTGAACCGGTCGGCGTCGAGCACCGCGCCCTCGCGCCGGATGTCGTCCTCGTCCAGCTCGAACACCCGGTCCAGCCGGACGTACGAGGTCTTGCCGTCGCGGCCCCAGGCGCCCAGTTCGTACCAGTCGGGGCCGTCGTCGCCCCGGCTGGACAGCATCATGCCCAGCAGCCTGCGCCCGCTCCGGCCCACCACGAGCAGCGGCCGGTCCTTGCCCCGCGACGGGTCCTCCTCGTACGGCACCCAGGCCCACACGATCTCGCCTGGGTCGGCGAGCCCGTCGAGGTCGGGCGAGTAGGCCAGCGTGGCGGCCTCCCGCAGGGACCGCACCTCCCGCACGGCGCCCCTGACGGGCCGCGGGTCCTCTCCGATATCACGCACCCGCGGATTCTACGGGCCGCCCCGCCCGCCCAGCACCCGCGGTCACACCGGATCGTCAGAGGCGCGCTCTCGCCAGCCGGGTGACGGCGGCGAAGCGGGCCAGCTCATCGGGGGCGGGATCCTCGGTGAGCAGGCCCAGCGCCACGAGCCTGAACGCCAGCGCGCGGGCGAGCCAGCGCGGCGCGTCCTCGCCGATGGCGTCCACCAGGTCCGGTTCGGCGTCGTGGTAGAGGAGGGCGTCCGCGACGACGATCGCGTCCGCGTAAGGGGCGGGCCGCCAGTAGGGGGAGAAGTCGATCACCGCGGGCGGGCTGCCCCGGTGGAAGAGCACGTTGCCCGTCAGGTCGCCGTGCACGAGCTGGGCGGGCGCGGCGACCGGCGCGAGCGGGCCGAGCAACTCGGCCAGCATCGGCCCGGCGTCCCCCCGGAGCGCGACGTCCGCCTCCTGCCACGCCACCCGGTCCGCGACGGCCCACGGGTGTACGCGCCGGTCCAGCAGATCGGGGCGCGGCACGTCCCGCAACGCCGCGTGGAAGGCCCGGCCGACCGCCAGCAGCGACGCCCACCTCCTGGTTCCCGTCCGGCCGGGGAGGAGCTCGGACGCCGTCCACCCGCCGACCACGTACGTGCCGGAACCGGCCCTGATCGGCCGGGGGACGCGGAAGGACACCGACGGCGGCAGGCGCTCGAACAACCCGGCGCTCCACTCGGCCTCCTCGCGGCCGTCGACCGGCTTCAGCACCGCGCCGCCGACCCGTACGGCGCGGCCCTCACCACCGGGCAGCGGTTCGGGGACGCCGGAAAGGCCGAATGCGGCGAGCACGCCCGCGGGCGGTAGGACCGTCATATCTCCGATCTTCGCCGCCTCGCGAGGATGTTCAAGAGCCGGGCACGACCTGGCCCGGCGGCCCTCCTCTAGAATCTCGTTCTGTGACGTCCCCGTTCTTCACCTCCCAAGGCGCCGAGTTCGTCCCGGCCGCCCACGCGCACAGCCCCTGGTCCCCGGGCATGCTGCACGGCCGCCTGCTCGGCGGGCTGGCGGCCCGCGCCATCGAGTCCCGCTACGCCGACCCCGACCTGCACGTCGCCCGGCTCACCGTCGACCTGTTCCGCAACAGCCCGATGCTGCCGGTCACGGTCGAGACCGCGCTCGTCAGGGACGGGCGGCGGATCCGGGTGGCCGACGCGACGATCCGCACCGAGCAGGGAGTGATCGGCCGCGTGAGCGCCGTCCTGCTGCGCACCAGCGAGCAGCCGGAGAACCAGCCGGTGCTCACCGACCCGTGGGACGAGACCCCGCCCGACGGCCCCCCGGAGCCCTCGACGGGCTGGGAGCCGCCGTTCGAGATGTGGTGGGTGCCCGGCCAACGGCGGTTGTGGATGCGCGAGGACCGCCCGCTCGTCGACGACGAGAAGCTCACCCCGATCGTGCGCACGGCCCTCGCCGGCGACTTCGCCAGCCCGCTCACCTCCATGGCCGAGGGCGGCGTCGCCTTCATCAACGCCGACTACACGCTCACCCTCGCCCGGATGCCCGGGAGCGAGCTGATCGGCATGGAGGCCACCGGCCGGGTCGCCGCCGCCGGCGTCGCCACCGGCCAGGTCACCCTGCACGACACCACCGGCCCGTTCGGGTTCTGCGTGGTCACCGCCCTGGCCAACCCGGTGCCGCTGCGCGGCTGATCAGGCGGGTCGCTGCGCGGCTGATCAGGCGGGCCGCTCCGCGCGGTCGCCGGACCAGTCGGTGTGGAAGGCGCCCTCCCGGTCGACGCGCAGGTACGTGTGCGCGCCGAAATAGTCGCGCAGCCCCTGCACCAGCGCGGCCGGGAGCCGGTCGCGGCGCAGCCCGTCGTAGTAGGCCAGCGCCGAGGAGAAACCGGGCGTCGGCACGCCGATCTGGACCGCCGTGGTGACCACCCGCCGCCACGACTCCTGCGCCACGCCCAGCGCGGCCGCGAACGTCGGGTCGGCCAGCAGCGTCGGCAGGGTCCGGTCGGCGTCGTAGGCGGCGCGGATCCGGTCCAGGAACTTGGCCCGGATGATGCAGCCGCCGCGCCAGATCGTCGCCATCGCGCCCAGGTCCAGGTCCCAGCCGTACTCCTTGGACGCGGCCGCCATCTGGTCGAAGCCCTGCGCGTACGCGACGATCTTGGAAGCGTACAGCGCCTGGCGCACGTCCTCGATCAGCTCCTTGGCGCCCACCCCGGACACCGACGGGCCCGCCAGCTCCCTGGCCGCCGCCCGCTGCTCGGGATGGCCCGACAGCGCCCGCGCGAACACCGCCTCGGCGATGCCCGTCACCGGCACGCCCAGCTCCAGCGCGCTCTGCACGGTCCACCGGCCGGTGCCCTTCTGCTCGGCCCGGTCGACCACGACGTCCACGAACGGCTTCCCGGTCTCCGCGTCCACCTGGTCGAGCACCTCGGCGGTGATCTCGATCAGGTACGAGTCCAGCTCGCCCCGGTTCCACTCGCGGAACACCTCCGCCAGCTCGGCCGGGGTGGCGCCGAGCGCCTGGCGCAGCAGGTCGTAGGACTCGGCGATCAGCTGCATGTCCGAGTACTCGATGCCGTTGTGGACCATCTTCACGAAGTGGCCGGCGCCGTCGGGGCCCACGTGCACCGCGCACGGCACCCCGTCGACCTGGGCCGCGATGTCCTGAAGGATCGGGCCGAGCGCCTCCCACGACTCCTTCGACCCGCCCGGCATGATGCTCGGGCCGTTCAGCGCGCCCTCCTCGCCCCCGGAGATGCCGGTGCCGACGAAGTGGATGCCCTTGGCGCGCAGCGCGGCCTCCCGCCGCCGGGTGTCCTCGAAGTGCGCGTTGCCGCCGTCGACGATCATGTCGCCCGGCTCCATCAGCTCCGCGAGCGCGTCGATCACGGCGTCGGTGCCCGCGCCGGCCTTCACCATGATGATCGCCCGCCGCGGCCGCTTCAGCGACGCCACGAAGTCGGCCAGCTCCTCCGACGGCATGAACGTGCCCTCGCCGCCGAACTCCCGCACCAGCGCGTGCGTGCGCGACGCCGACCGGTTGTGCACCGCCACCGCGTAGCCGTGCCTGGCCAGGTTGCGGGCCAGGTTGCGGCCCATGACGGCCAGGCCGGTGACGCCGATGTCTGCCAAGTCCATGTGAAAGCTCCTCTATGGGTGGTACGCAGGCTCCAGCCCACAGGTTCGGGCCGGTATTCCCGCTAGTAGTCGCCGTGCCGGACGCCCAGCTCGTCCAGCCGGTCGAGCATGTCGGCCGGGTCGGCGTACACCCGGAACGCCCCCGTACGCTCAAGCTCGTCCCTGCCGTATCCGCCGGACAGCAACCCGATCCCCAGCGAGCCGGCGCGGCGCGCGGCGAGCAGGTCCCAGATGCTGTCGCCCACCACCATGGCATGCGCCGGATCGGCCCGCAGCAGCGCGGCTCCGGCCAGGAACAGGTCCGGGTCCGGCTTGGCCCGGCGCACCAGGTCGCGCGTCACCAGCGGCGCGTCCTCCGGCAGCCCCAGCATGCCCAGCGCCAGCCGGGCCGTGCGGGCGTACCCGCTGGTCGCGATCGCCCACGGCACGCCCCGCGACGACAGCTCCGCCAGCAGCTCCGGCGCGCCCGGCAGCGGCCGCACCGACTCGACCTGCTGCTCGTACGCGTCGGCGTGCGTCGTCTGCAACTCGTCGATCTGCGCCTGGGTGAGCTTCAGCCCGGTCTCGCGCAGCAGCGCGTTCACGAACAGGCCGCCGCTCATGCCGATGCGCCGGTGGATGCGCCACACCGCGAGGTCGATGCCCATCCCCGACAGGGCCTGCCGCCAGGCGATGACGTGCTGGTAGACGCTGTCGATGAGGGTGCCGTCGAGGTCGAAGAGAAACGCCGGAGCGGGCGCCTCGGGGAAGTCGTGCATACCCCCATGACACCATGGGGCCATGAGGATCATCATCGCGGGCGGACACGGGCAGATCGCGTTGCGGCTGGCCAGGCTGCTCGGCTCCGCCGCCGTCGGCCTGGTCCGCAACCCCGCGCACGTCCCCGACGTCGAGGCCACCGGCGCCCGGGCGGTGGTGTGCGACCTGGAGAAGGCGAGCCCCGACGAGGTCGCCGGGATCGTGCGCGGCGCCGACGCGATCGTGTTCGCCGCCGGCGCCGGCCCCGGCAGCGGCGCCGCCCGCAAGGACACCGTCGACCGGGCGGCGTCCGTGCTCATGGCCGACGCCGCCGAGCGGGCCGGCGTGCGCACGTTCGTCCAGATCTCCTCCATGGGCGCGGGCCGGCCGCCCGCGGCCGGCACCGACGAGGTGTGGGCCGCCTACATCACGGCCAAGACCGAGGCCGAGGACGACCTGCGCCGCCGCGACCTCGACTGGACCATCGTGCGCCCCGGCCGCCTCACCGACGAACCCGGCACCGGCCGGGTCCGGCTCGAACCGGAGGTGCCGCCCGGCTCGGTGCCCCGCGATGACGTGGCCGCCGTCGTCGCCGCCCTGCTGACCGCTCCCGGCCGGCGCACGCTCGAACTCGTCTCCGGCGACACGCCCATCCAGGAAGCCGTCGCCTCAAGGTGAACGGTCAGCGGCCGTCCAGGGCCGCGCGGGCCAGTTCCCTGCACTCCTCCAGCGTGTGACGGGCCAGGGCGTCGCGGACGGCGGGGACGCAGACGGGCGCCATCGAGAGGCTCGTCACGCCGAGACCCGCCAGGATGGGGGCGAGCCTCGCGTCGCCGGCCGCCTCGCCGCAGACGCCCACCGGTTTGCCGGCCGCGCGGCCCGCCTCGGCGCAGAGCTCGACCAGGCGCAGCAGGGCCGGCTGGGCCGGGTCCAGCAGGTCGGCCAGGGCGGGATGCTGCCGGTCGGCGGCGTAGGTGTACTGGCTCAGGTCGTTGGTGCCGATGCTCAGGAAGTCCACCTCGCGCAGCAGACGGTCGGCCAGGAGGGCCGCGGCCGGGACCTCCACCATCGCGCCCACCCGGGCGATGCCGCGGGCGCGGGCGCGGCGCGCGAAGGCGGCGGCCTCACCGGGGGTGCTGACCATCGGGGCCATCACCCACGCCTCGGCCCCGGTGCGGCGGGCCGCCTCGGCGATCGCGTCCAGCTGGGTGTCCAGGACGTCCGGCAGCACCCGGTCCACGCGCAGACCGCGGACGCCCAGCGCCGGGTTCGGCTCCTCGGGCAGCCCGAGGAACGGCAGCGGCTTGTCGGTGCCGGCGTCGAGGGTGCGCACCACGACGTACGGGACGGCGGTGAAGACGTCGGCGTAGGCCGTGACCTGCTCCTCGTACGTGGGCGCCTGCTTGCGGTCCAGGAACAGGAACTCGGTGCGGAACAGGCCGACGCCCTCCCCGTCCGGGCGCAGGTCGGCGGCCGAGCCGATGTTGAGCAGCAGCTTGACCGGATGGCCGTCGGCGGTCCTGCCGGGGCCGCTGGTGGCCGCGAGCCGGGCCCGCTCGGCGCTGTCCTGCTCGCGGACGCGTGCCGCGTCCTCCTCCGTGACGCCCGTGACGATCTCGCCGGTGGCGCCGTCCACCGCGATGTACGTGCCGTCCACCAGGTGCGCGGCGCCCGCGCACGCCACCACGGCGGGCAGCCCGCGGCCACGGGCCAGGATCGCCGTGTGGCTGGTCGGGCCGCCCTTCACCGTCACCAGCGCCAGCACGTCCGGGCCCAGCCCGGCGGTGTCGGCGGGGGAGAGGTCCTCGGCGACCAGCACGAACGGGTGCCCCGGCGACGGCACGCCCGGCATCGGCACGCCGAGGGCGGCGGCCACCGCGCGGTGCTTGAGGTCGTCCAGGTCGGCGGCCCGCTCGGCGAGGTAGCCGCCCAGCGAGGCGAGCGCCTCGCGGTGACGGGCGAAGGCCGCCTCCAGGGCGTGCGGGGCGTCCAGTCCGTCGCGCACCCCCTGCTCGGCCTCCTCCTTGAGCATGGGGTCGTCGGCCATCATGGCCAGCGCGTCGAGGATCTCCGCGGCGCCGCGGTCACCGCCCGCCACGGCGGCGGAGCGCCGGCGCAGGTCCTCGGCGACCGCCTCCAGCGCCTCGCCGACGACGGCGAGCTCGGCGCCGGTGTCGGTCACGGGGTTCGGGGCGGGCAGCGCCGGGGGCCCGGCCATGCGCAGGCACGGACCCGCCGTCCGCCCCGGGCTGACCCCCAGCCCGGCCAGCGAGGCCGGGCCGGAGGGCTGGAGGTCAGGCATCCAGGGCCTCTTCCGCGTCCAGATCACGGGACAGGAGGGTCACCAGGGCGTCGAGGGCCTCGTCGGCGCCGGGGGCGTCCGACTCCAGGGTCACCTCGGTGCCGTGGACGGCGCCCAGCGACAGCACGCCCAGCATGCTGTGGGCAGGGACCGACTTCTCCCCGACCCGGATGCGCACGGGCACCCCCAGCCGCGCCGCCTCCTGGACGAACAGTTTGGCGGGCCGGGCGTGCAGCCCGCTGGCCGACGCGACGGCCACGGTCCTCTCGGGCATGGGTGCCTCCTCACGGTTCGATGGTGACCTTGATGGCCGCGCCCTGGCTGACCAGGCCGATCCCGTCCAGCACCCGCGACAGCGGGAGCCGGTGGGTGATCAGGTCGGCGACCGGCACGGCGCCCTCGGCGATCAGGCGGAGGGCCTCGGCGTTGTGGCCGGGGCTGGAGCCGTTGGCGCCGACGATGGTCAGCTCCCGGTAGTGCACCAGGTTCGAGTCCAGCCGGATGAACGGGTCGTCCTTCGGCAGGCCGCCGAAGAAGCTGATGCGTCCCTGGCGGGCGGTCATCAGCACGGCCTGCTCCTGGGCGGCGCCGGCCGCGGCCGCGGTGATGACCACGTCCGCGCCCCGGCCGCCGGTCAGCTTGAGCACCTGCTCCACGGGGTCGGCGTCGATCGCGGCGTCGGGGCGTACCAGCTCGGCCGCCATCGCGAGCCGGTCGGTGTTCACGTCCACGAGGAACACCCGGGCGGCGCCGCGCGCCCGCGCCAGCCGCACGTGCAGGCAGCCGATCGGGCCCGCTCCCATCACCACCACATCGTCACCCGTACCCACCCGGGCCAGGGCCTGCCCGTTCAGCACGCACGCCAGCGGCTCGGCCACCGACGCCTCGGCGAACCCGACGCCGGACGGGATCGCGTTCACCCCGTTCACGGCCAGCACCTTGGCCGGGATGATCATGTACTCGGCGAAGCCGCCGTCGTAGTGGTAGCCCATCGACTCCTGGTTCGGGCACACGGTCATGCGGCCGTGCTCGCAGTCAGGGCAGGCGCCGCACGGGATGGCGGCGATCACCTGCACCCGCTCGCCGGTGTCCACCACCTCGCCGGCGATCTCGTGGCCCATCACCCGGGGCGGCCGGATGTGGTGGTGGCCGAACTTGTAGATCTTCGCGTCGGTGCCGCACGTCGAGCAGTTGCGCACCCGGATCTTCAGCTCGCCCGGGCCGGCGACCGGCTCCGGCGCGTCCTCGATCCGGATGTCGCCCGGCGCGCGGAATCTGGCGACCTTCACGTCAACTCCTCTATCACCTGGTGTGCTTCCGTCGCCTCGCGCAGCGTCCGCGCCCGGTCCGGGTCGAGGAGGATCTCGGCGAGCGCGGCCAGCAGCGGCACGTGGCCGTCGTCCTTGGCCGCGATCCCGACGCAGACCGTGACGGGCTCGCCGTCCCAGTCGACGCCGCCGGGGAAGCGCACGACGCAGATGGCGTCGCGCCTGACGTCCTCCTTGGCGGCCGCGGTGCCGTGCGGGATGGCCACGCCCTCCCCGACGTACGTGGAGATCGAGCGCTCGCGCTCCAGCATCGCGTCGATGTACGGCTCCGCGACCGCGCCGATGTCGACCAGGACCCGCCCGCAGCGCCGGATGGCCTCCTCACGGTCGGCCGCGCTCTCGTGCAGCAGCACCGCGCGCGGGTCGAGCAGGTCCTCACGCATCGACGGTGCCGCCGCTCTTGATCGTGGCGACGAGCTTGGTCACGGCCGGGTCGCCCAGGAAGATCTGGAACGGCACCAGCACCTTGCCCGGCGCCGCCGCCCTGGCCCTGGCGGCCAGCCCGGCGTGGCAGAGCACGACGTCGGCGTCGGCGGGGATGTTGTTGACCGGCGTGTGCTCGACGGCGACCCCGGAGTCCTTGAGCTGCTTGCGGAGCTGGCTGGCGAGCATCACGCTGCTGCCCATCCCCGCGTCGCAGGCAACGATGATCTTGTGAATGTCCTTGCTGTCGATGCTGGGCACGGTTCACGCCTCCTTGCTGGCGGTACGGGTCTCGGTCTGCGCGGGCTCGCCGGAGTCGCGGCGCTCGCCGTTGGCGGGCTGCTCGCCGGGGGTGTCCGCCACGACGTCCGCCACGGTGTCGTCGGCGCCGGCCCGGTGGGAGCCGGCGGGTTCGGGAGCGCCCTCGGCCGGCAGGTCTCCGGCGGGCTCCTCCTTCTCGCCGCGGCCGAAGCCCAGCAGCAGCGCGGCCAGGGCGAACGACACGGCCGTGGCGACCACGATGCCCGCGATGGACGCGAACAGGCCGCCGCGCGGCGTGACGGCCAGGTAGGCGAAGATGCTGCCCGGCGACGGCGTGGCGACCAGACCGGCGCCGGTGACCATGAAGGTGAACACGCCGGCCATGCCGCCGCCGATGACGGCCAGGATGAGGCGGGGCTTCATCAGCACGTACGGGAAGTAGATCTCGTGGATGCCGCCGAAGAAGTGGATGATCATCGCGGGCGGCGTGCTGGGCCGCATGGCCCGCGGGCCGAAGAACATGAAGGCGAGGAGCAGGCCGAGGCCGGGGCCGGGGTTCGACTCCAGCATGAACAGGATCGACTTGCCGGTCTCCGCCGCCTGGGTGACGCCGAGCGGGCCGAGGACGCCGTGGTTGATGGCGTTGTTGAGGAACAGCACCTTGGCCGGCTCGATCAGCACGGACGCGAACGGCAGCAGGCCGGTGCCGACCAGCCAGTCGACCGCGTTGCCCGCGGCCGTGGTGACCACCTGCACGATCGGGCCGATGCCCAGCACGCCGGCCACCGCCATCGCGCCGCCGATGATGCCCGCGGAGAAGTTGTCCACCAGCATCTCGAACCCGGCCCGGGTCCGCGCTTCGGTGAACGCGTCCACCTTCTTCAGGATCCAGGCGGTGAGCGGACCGATGATCATCGCGCCGAGGAACATCGGGGCGTCCGCTCCCACCACGACGCCCATCGCGGCCACGGCGCCCACCACGGCCCCGCGCTGGCCGTGCACCATCCGGCCGCCCGTGTAGGCGATGAGGACCGGCAGCAGGACCTTGATGATCGGGTCGACCATCGCGGCGAGATCCGCGTTGGGCACCCAGCCGGTGGGGATGAACAGGGCGGTGATGAGACCCCAGGCGATGAACGCGCCGATGTTCGGCATGATCATGCCTGCCAGGTGGCCGCCGATCCGCTGGATCGTGGCTTTGGCGCCGGTTCCGTAGACCGGGGGAGTATAGGTGTCGGCCATGGGACATTGCTCCTTCGGGGGGTGAGCAGGCTCGTGCGTGGGTGAGCCGTAAGTCAGCGGGGGGACGGCGGCGGATGCGGCGCCGCCCCGGTGGCCGCCGCGCGAACCGTCACGGGGGTACGGGGGAGCGGCGAGGTGAGGAGGCGGCCGGGGTCGGGGCGGGAGACGCGGACGGCGTCGCGGCGGATGTCCGCGGGCCCCGGCATGCGGCTGCCCGGCAGGCTGACCGCGGCGGCGCCCCAGGCGAGCGCCTCCACCAGCGCCGTCTCGCCGCTTCCGCCGCCCGCGAGGAACCCGGCGAGCATGGCGTCGCCCGCGCCGACCGCGTTGCGGGGCTCGGCGACGGGCGCCTCCCCGTACCAGCACCCGCCGTCCTCGACGAGCACGGCGCCGTCGGCGCCGAGACTGGCCAGCACGGTACGCGCGCCCGCCGCCCGCAGCTTGGCCGCGGCCGCCACCACGTCGCCGACGCAGGTGATCGCCACGCCGGTGGCGTCGGCCAGCTCCTCCAGGTTGGGTTTGATCAGCGCGGGCCCGGCGCCGAGCGCGCGGGTGAGCGGCGGGCCGCTGGTGTCGACCGCGACGTGGATGCCCGCCCCGGCGAACCGGCGGCACAACCGGGCGTAGACGTCGCCGGGAACCTCGGGCGGCAGGCTGCCGGAGGCGACCACCCAGTCGGCCTCGCGCGCCTCGGCCAGCACGGAGTCGGCGATCGTGTCGAGCTCGCCGGGGGAGAGCGCCGTGCCCGGCTCGTTGATCTTGGTGACGGTCCCGTCGGGCTCGGCCAGCGTCACGTTCGACCTGGTCCGCCCGGCCACCGGCACGGTCACCATGTCCAGGCCCTCCTGCCGGAGCAGGTGCACGAGCTGCCGTCCCTCGTCGCCGCCGAACGGCACCACGGCGCGCGAGGCGACCGCGTTGGCCAGCAGGGCGCGGGAGACGTTCACGCCCTTGCCGCCGGGGTCGAGGCGGGCGGCGGCGGCGCGGATGACCGCGCCGCGGTCCAGCGCGGCGATCTCGATCGTGCGGTCCAGGCTGGGATTGAGCGTCAGGGTCACGATCATGCGCGGACCACCTGCGGTCCGGCGGCGGACAGTTCGGCGGCGAGCGCGTCGTCCACGCCGGCGTCGGTGATCACCACGTCGATCTCGCTCAGCGCGGCGAAGCTCGCCAGGTAGGTGTTGGTGAACTTGGTGTGGTCGGCGAGCAGCACGCTGCGCTCGGCGGCCCGCACCATCGCCCGCTTGATCGCCGCCTCGGCCGGGTCGGGCGTGGTCAGGCCCTTCTCGGCCGAGCAGCCGTTGGTGGCCATGAACGCCACGTCCACGTGCAGGTGCGCCAGCGGCTGCAGCGCCCAGTCGTCCACCGTCGCGAGGGTGCGGCCGCGTACCCGCCCGCCGAGCATGATCACGTTGAGGTTGCTCCGCGCGGCCAGCACGGTGGCGAGCGGCGGCGAGTTGACCACCACGGTGAGCTCGCGGTCGGCGGGCAGCACGCCGACCAGGCGGCCCGTCGTGGTGCCCGCGTCGATGATGACCGAACCGTCGTCGGGCAGCTCGGCCAGGGCGGCCTTGGCGATGCGCTCCTTCTCCGCGGTCATCACCTCGTCGCGGGTGGCGAGCGCGGGCTCGAAGCCCAGCCGCTCCACGGGGATGGCGCCGCCGTGCACGCGGCGCAGCACGCCGGCCCGCTCCAGCGCCGTCAGGTCGCGGCGGATGGTCTCGGTGGTGACGTCGAGCTCGGCCGCCAGCGACACCACGTCGACGCGGCCCGCCACGCGCGCCCTGCGCAGGATGTCCTGCTGCCGCTCCTCGGCGTACATGATGTTGGTTCACCGCCGTTTCGGGTTGGTTTCCCCTTTGTTTATCCCCGTTTCTGTGGTTGGTCAAGACTCTGATAGGTATGTGCGATGCGATTGAAGCCCTGGGCCGCGGTCGCCGCGGCCGTACCCCTCGCGGCGGGATGCGTCGCCGGCCCCGCGGCGGGCCCCGCCCGCGCGTCGAGCGGCACCTCGCAGAGCTCGTCGGCCGAGAGCCCGCCCGCCCGGGCCACGGCGTCACGTACGGCGCGGCCGCCCAAGGTCCCGCCGGGCACGACCGCGTCCTGGCTGGTGTTCGACCGGCAGCGCGGCAAGTTCGTCGCGACCCGGCACGCGCACCGCAAGTACCGCTCCGCCTCGGTCATCAAGATCCTGATCGCGATCGACTTCCTGGAGTCGCGCAGGACCGTCTCCGCGGCCGACGCCAGGCTGCTGAAGATCATGCTGAGGGAGAGCGACGACGACGCCGCCTCCACGTTCTGGGACCGGGGCGGCAAGGGTGCCATCGTCACCCGCATGGCCCGCAAGCTCCGGCTGCCGGACACCACGCCGCCGCCCGCGTCCAAGCCCGGCTTCTGGGGTTACGCCACGCTGAGCGCGCACGACGTCGTGCGGACCTACCGCTACCTGCTCGACACCGCCTCGCCCCGGGTGCGTGACACGATCCTGGGCCACCTGCGCGCGGCGACGCCGTGCGGCAGCGACGGCTTCGACCAGACCTTCGGCATCCCCGACGGGGTGCCCGGCCGCAAGGCGGTCAAGCAGGGCTGGTCCGGCTTCGGGCTGACGCCGCCGGTCAGATGTGACGCCAGGACGCAGAGCGCGTCGATCTCCCTGGTCGCCTCGCGCGCCGCCGACACGCGCGTGCCCGACTACGGCCGGCCGGTGCTCTACACGACCGGCCTCGTGGGCAAGGACGAGAGGTACGTGATGGCGGTGCTGACGGCGCACCCGGCGGGCAGCGCGTGGCGGGGCTCGGTGAACCGGATCACGAAGCTCACCGCGGGGCTC
Organism: Nonomuraea harbinensis; assembly: GCF_019396385.1. GTDB lineage: Bacteria > Actinomycetota > Actinomycetes > Streptosporangiales > Streptosporangiaceae > Nonomuraea > Nonomuraea ferruginea. Next base: position 106,139 of record NZ_JAHKRN010000008.1, read on the forward strand.
TATCGCAGCGTCACCTGAACGGCTGAAGGGCGGCCCCGTCGCGCTAGCCGACGTAGGCCGCGTACACCTTCTTCGGCACCACCATCCGCCACGCCTCCAGCACCAGCTCGCGCATCTCGTCCGGGTCGAGGACGGCCAGGCGCGCGACGACCCAGTTGAAGCGCAGATCGGACTCGGGGGGCAGGAGGAACTTGTCGGGCTCCGCGGCGACCAGCGCGGCCCGTTCCTCCTTCGGGAAGGCGAACCCCATCAGCGTCTCGTCGCGCGAGAACGCGACGTAGACGATGGAGCCCACCCGGAACTTGATCCGGTCCCTGATCAGGTGCTCCGATGACCGCGGGAAAGTCGCCGCGAGCCGCCGCACGTCCTCGACTGTGACCACGTGGTCAACGTTAGCGGTTGCCCTCCGCCGCGGAGATGTCGGCGAGCGCCGAGTCCGGGTCGCGCTCCATCGCGAGGTCGCCGATGCTGAGGATGCCGACCGCGCGGCCGTCCTCGAGCACCGGGAGGCGGCGTACGTGGTGCTGGCGCATGAGCTGGACGGCCTGGTCGATGCTGGTGTCCGGGCAGACGGCCTCGACGCCTGGCGAACAGGCCTCGCGCACGGGCGTGTCGGGGCCCTTGTCGTCGGCGACGCACCTGATCGTGATGTCGCGGTCGGTCACGATGCCGGCCATCCGGCCGTGGTCGTTGACGATGATCGCGCCGGTGTCGTTGTCGCGCATGAGCGCGGCGGCGACGCTGACCGGCTGGTCGCCGTCGACGGTCGCGGGGTGGCTGGTCATCACGTCTGCCACGGTTCTGGCCATGGTGTGTCTCCTCGATGGATCGCTTCCGGAGGAGCACCATCTACCCGATTTGCCGTCGCTCACGTGCTGGGTGGGTTGTTTGTCGGAATTTGCCCTGTGGTGAGGGACTGCTCGTACGCGGCCAGCACCTGCTTGCGGCGTTTGGCCGGGAGGCGGTCGATGTAGAGGTGGCCGTCGAGGTGGTCGGTCTCGTGCTGGAGGCAGCGCGCGAGCATGCCGGTGCCCTCGACCGTGACGGGCCGGCCCTCGGCGTCGGAGCCGTGCACCGTGGCCCGGTCGGACCGGGGGAGCGGGGCGTACTGGCCGGGGACCGACAGGCAGCCCTCCTCGCCCGCGTCGAGGCGCCGCTCGCCGACGCCCGGCAGCTCCAGCGCGGGGTTGACGACGACGCCCCGGTGGCGGACGCCGTCGTCGTCGGGGCAGTCGTAGACGAACACCCGCAGGGGCACGCCGATCTGGTTGGCGGCCAGCCCCACGCCGTCGGCCGCGTACATGCTCGCGAACATGTCGTCGACCAGCGCCCGCAGCGCGTCGTCGAACCGGGTGACCGGCTCGCACGGCGCGTGCAGCACCGGGTCGCCCACGCGCACGATCGGCCGGACCTCTCCCATGGCGACCGCCCTTCCGTAGTCGTCCGGAACAGTGTACGGTCGAGCGCCACATATCCATATAATGAGACATATTCTCTCGTATGGCGAGATGAATGGTAGCGTGCCGGACATCAGGCGAGACGAGGGAGTTCCGATGAACGCCGTCTACACCCACGGCCACCACGAGACCGTGCTGCGCTCCCACCGGTGGCGCACCGCCGGCAACTCGGCCGCCTACCTCCTGCCCCACCTCCGGCCCGAGGCGGTCCTGCTCGACGTCGGCAGCGGCCCCGGCACCATCACCGCCGACCTGGCCGCCAGGGTGGCCAGTGTGACCGCGACCGAGGTGAGCGAGGAGGCGCTGGAGCTGGCCAGGGCCGAGGCGGCGGCCAGAGGCGCGGGCAACGTCGGCTTCGCCGTCGCCGACGTGCACGCGCTGCCCTTCCCCGGCGGGTCGTACGACATCGTGCACGCCCACCAGGTGCTCCAGCACGTCGGCGACCCCGTACAGGCGTTGCGCGAGATGCGGCGGGTGGCGCGGCCCGGCGGCGTCGTGGCCGCCCGCGACAGCGACTACGCGGCCTTCGCGTGGTATCCGCGCGTGCCCGCGCTCGACACCTGGATGGAGCTCTACCAGAAGGTGGCGCGCGGCAACGGCGGCGAGCCGGACGCCGGTCGGAGGCTGCTGTCATGGGCCCGCGCCGCCGGGTTCACCGACGTCACCGCCACCTCGTCCACCTGGTGCTTCGCCACCCCGGAAGACCGCGCCTGGTGGGGCGGCATGTGGGCCGACCGGATCCTGCGCTCCGCGATGGCCGAGCAGGCCCTGGCCACCGGCGCCGCCACCGCGGAGGACCTGCGGCGCGTCTCCGACGGCTGGCGCACCTGGGCCGCGTCGGACGACGGCTGGATGTCGATCCTGCACGGCGAGATCATCTGCCGCGCCTGACGACCGGCGGTCAGAGCCCGAGCGTGCGCGCCCGCTGCCACTGGGGGTCGCGGAAGAGCACCACGTCGGTGCCGTCGATCAGCTCGTCCGGCGCCGACACCATGGTGATCTCGCCCGCCGCCTGCATCTCCAGCAGCAGGTCGCGCACCCGCGGCCCCACCGGCAGGCGGCCCGGCGGCAGCCCGAACCCGTCGCGCACCGCGTCGGCGACCTCCGACAGGCGGAACGGCCCGTCGAAGGCGTCCACCACCGAGCGCACCACCACGGGCGTGACCAGCCGCTCCGCCTCGGCGTGCGCGAGCTGCCAGTTGATCTGCTCGCGCCGCCGCCCGGTGCCGGCGCAGGAGGTGCAGGGACGCGTCAGGCCGGGCGCGGGCTCCTCCTCGGCCGAGCCCAGGCAGACCGAGCACTGGTGGTGCTCGGCGGCGTGCACCTCGGCCGCCATCCGCCCGCCCAGCTGGGCCCCGCAGTCGCAGCCGTAGGTGTCGCCGAGGATCGTCCCGGTCTGGCGGGTGATCGTATGCTTCGTCATCGTCGCCGACTCTACCCCCGGCCCCTCACCCGCGGGCCGCGGCGAGCCCGTGCAGGCGGCGCAGCGCCTTGCGGGCGGCGGCGGCCACCCCGGCGTCCGGGTGGTAGTCGATGAACACCCGCAGCACGGGCTCGGTGGCCGGGTGGTCGCAGAGCGCCAGCAGCGTGATCGTGCTCGCCTGCTCGTCCGTCTCCATGCCGGCCGCCACCGACTCGACCACCTCGGACGGCTCGCCGCCGAACTCCAGCAGCGCCGCCGCCATGTCCACCAGCACCCAGCCGATCTCCTCGGTGGCCGGCTGCCGGTCGTCGCGGCTCAGCCGGGCAGCGATCACCGCGCCCACCTTGGGCTCGATCACCAGGTCGTCCAGCGCCCGGCGGCCCTCGTCGCCCAGCTGGAAGCCGAGCAGCTCGATGCCGATCGCCCGGCTGAGCGGGCTCACCGCCGGCAGCACGCCCGCGATCTCCCTGGCCGCCCCCGCCGCGTCACGGCGGGCCAGCCAGCCGGCCAGCTCCTCGTCGCGGTCCGCCTCCGGGTACGAGCGCAGGCCCAGCAGCAGCCCCGCCCCGTCGCGCTCCGCGAGCGAGCCCATGACGGGCACCTCCTGCCCGGTCAGCTCCCCGATCAGCCTCCGGCCCATCCACAGCCCGACCGGCGTCGCCTCGTACGGGTTCGCGCCCTTCACCAGGCCGAAGGCCACCAGCTCCGCGGGAGGGTCGCCGACGGCGGGCTCGCGCGCCACGAACAGGCGCACCACCTCCAGCAGCAGGCCCTCGTCGAGCCGGTCCCTGCACACCTCGCCCCAGGCCTCCAGCACGTCCTCCTGGCCGTCGAGGAACTCGGCCGCCAGCGGCGCCGCGCGCACGGCGGCGACCAGCTCGTCCTGAGGCGGCAGGCGGACGGGCGGCTGGAGCGGGAAAACGTCTTCGTAGGCGGGCATTCCCCTATCCTGTCGGACCTTTCTGGCAAGTGCGATATGGTCCCCCTACCCCGTAAGACCGGAAGAAAGGAGGCGCTGAGATGTCCCGCTCCTTCCGGACGCTCACCGCGTCCGACCCCGATCTTCGGAGGACTCGTGCTTTTCCGTCCCACGGCCGCGCCTGATCTCGGCCGCCTGCTCGACTGCGCCGTCGACGAGCCCGTCAGCTGGGCCCATCCCGAACGGCTGCGCTCCTTCCTCGCCGACGGCCACTACCACCACGACCGGATCTGGGTGGCCGAACAGGACGGCGAGATCCTCGCCCGCGCCGTCTGGTGGGGCTTCCCCGGCGCCGGGCCGCTCGCGCTCGACTGCCTCCACACCCACCCTTCGGTCACCGACCGCGTCGCGCTCGCGGCCGAGCTGCTGCGCCACGCCCATGACGCGTTCGGCGCACGTCCCGCCTACCACGTGTTCCTGCCGGTCGGCTGGCGCGGCAACGACGCCGTCACCGCCGCCGTCGGCTGGCGGCAGGAGGCCTGCCGCCGCGCCGGCCTGACCGACGAGCTGGAACGGCTCCGGTACGCGTGGACGCCGGACCGGCCGCTGCCGGAGGCGTCCGGCAGGCTCGTCTTCCGGGAGGAGCCCGACGATGAGGCGTTCGTCGCCGCCTTCGCGGCCGCGTCGGCCGGCAGCCTCGACCACCACACCCGGCAGGCGCTGCTCGTCAAGGACGCCGAGGCGCAGGCCAGGGAGGACCTGGCCGACTACCTGGCGATGCCGGGCGACCGGTCGTGGTGGCGGCTGGCCCACACCCGCTCCGGCGAGCTCGCCGGGTTCGCGCTGCCGTCCGCCAACGCCTCCGGGCCGGTGGTCGGCTACCTGGGCGTGCTGCCCGAGCACCGCGGCCGCGGCTACGCCGGCGACCTGCTCGCCGAGATCACCCGCAGCCACGCCGGGCGCGGCGCGGACCGGGTCGTCGCCGACACCGACACGGGCAACGTGCCGATGGCGCGGGCGTTCGAGCGGGCCGGGTACGAGCTGTTCGCCGTCAGGCTCGTGCTCTCCGCGAATCCCGTGAACGCGTGATGCGCGCGGGCCGCCCGCTCCGGCACGGTTGAGCCATGTGGCACATCGATGATCTCGACCTGGACGCGTACCTCGACCGGATCGGCCACGGCGGCCCGCGCACCCCGTCCGCCGCGACGCTGCGCGCGGTCCACCGCGCGCACGTCACCGCCATCCCGTTCGAGAACCTGGACGTGGTGCTCGGCAGGGGCATCCCGCTCGACCCGAAGTCCCTGCAGGACAAGATGGTGACCGGGGGCCGCGGCGGCTACTGCCACGAGCACAACCTGCTGTTCGCGGCCGCCCTGGAACGCCTCGGCTTCCCGGTGACGCGGCTGCTGGCCCGCATCCGGCTCGGCGGCCGCTCCCACCTGCCGCGCTCGCACGCCATGCTGCTGGTGACCGCGGACGGGCGGCGGTGGCTGGCCGACGTGGGGTTCGGCGGCGACGGGCTGGTGGAGCCGATGCCGTTCGCCGAGGAGTCGACCGCCTCGGCGGGCCCCTGGCGGTGGCGCCTGGCCCGGGACGGCGACCTCTGGGTCCTGCACGCGGGGGAGGAGCAGCTGTACGGGTTCCGCACGGACGAACCCCACTACCCGAGCGACTTCGAGGTCGCCAACCACTACGTGGCCACCCACCCCCGCTCCCCGTTCCTCTCCCACGTGCTGGCCCAGCGCACGGCGATCGGCGAGCGCGTACGGATCGAGCACCTGGGCGCGCGGACGGCCGGGGAACTGCGGGACGGCCTGCGCGACCGCATCGGCATCACGATCTCCGAAGCGGACGCCGCGGCGCTGCTGCCCTTGATCCACCCCGAGGGCCGTCCGGACTGAGGCCTTCGCCCGGCATCCCTTCGCTGTCCGGGCACGGGTCAGAGAGGTTTCCGGCCGGGGTGCGGGCCCGCCCGCCTGTGCGGGTCAGGTGAGGCCCTCGCTGATCAGGGCGTGCCTGGCCAGCTCGACCCGGCTGTTGACGCCCAGCTTGGCGAAGGCGTGCCGGAGGTGGCTGTCGACGGTGTGCGGGGACACGAACAACTCGGCGGCCACCTCCCGGTTCGTCAACCCCCGGGCGACCAGCCGCGCCACCCTCAATTCGGACGGGGTCAGCGCGGCCCACCCGGTCGGCGGGCGCCCGGCGGCGTCCCTCCTGACGCCGCACGCCGCGTACACCTCCAGCGCCTCGTCCCTTCGCCCGGCCTCCTCCAGCGCCGCGGCCAGCCCCAGCGGTCGCGGTGCCGCCCGGTACAGCTCGACGGCCTCGGCCAGCCGCCCCTCCGCATGCGCGGCCGCCGCCCGTAACGACACCACCTCCGGGTTGCGCGCGGCCAGCGCCCGGATGCCCGCCACCACCCCGGGCTCCCCACGCAGCCGCGCCGCCGCCCACGGCTCCTGTAACAACAGGTACGCGAGCGCACTCCCCTCCTCACCCAGCCACCCCAGCCCCGGCGCGTCACGACCCCGACCCTGACGGTCCGACGTCCCAAGGGCCCGCCGATCGCGGTGGGCCAGTGTTCCCCGGGCTGCCTGATCGCGGTCGGTTGGTGTTCCTCGGGCTGCCTGATCGCGGTTGAGCGGTGATTCGGGGGTGGGCTGTTCGCGGTGGGTTGGTGTTCCGTGGGTGGGTTGATCGGGGTGGGTCGGTGTTCCGTGGGTGGGTTGATCGGGGTGGGTCGGTGTTCCGTGGGTGGGTTGATCGGGGTGAGTCGGTGTTCCGTGGGTGGGTTGGTCGCGGTGGGTCGGCGTTCCGCCAGCCCTCTGATCGCGGTCGGCCGGCCCCGCGCCTCTCTTCGTCCGCCTGCCCGTCGTCCCGTGCCCGTAGATCGACCGTTCGAAGAGTGCCGTACGGAAGCGCAGTTCGTCGTGGACCAGGCCAGGGCCGCTTCCCGCCAGCTCCGCGCCCTGGCGGAAATGGCGGCGGGCGGAGTCCGAGTCGCCGCGCAGCGCAGCCACATGGCCGAGCACCGCCAGCAGCGCCGGTGCGAGGGCCATCGCCGACAGCTCGGCGGTGACCCGCAGCCCGGCCTCCGCCTCCGCCTCCGCGTCGTCCAACCGGCCCCACGCCAGCAGCAGATCCGCCCTGAACCGGTGACGCAACGGCCGCGACCAGGCCGTGCCCGCCGCGCGCGACTCCCGCGCGACCGTCGCGTACACCGCGTCCGCCTCCTCGAACCGGTCCAGCACCGTCAAGGCCGCGCCCAGCCAGAGCCGTGGATGCCTGTGCGCCACCTCACCCCCGGCCGCGTCCGCGATCCGTACCGCCCGCTCGGCATGCTCCAGCGCCACCCGAGGCTCGCCCCGGAACAGCGCCACGGTCGAACGCGCCTGTAACGCGACCACCTGCCCGAACGGCTCCCCACTGGCCACCGCGCCCGCCGCCGCCGCGTCGGCCTCACCGATCCGTCCGGTCATCATCAGCGCGTGCGCCCGTACCGCGAGCAGCCGCGCCCGCGCCTCCACCGGCACCCCGGCCCGCGCCAGCGCCCGCCCCGTCCGCTCCACCACACCCGCGTCGTCACCGGCATGCTTGAGCGCCTCCGCCAGCCCAAGACAGATCGCGGCCTCCTCCCCAGCACTCAGCCGCCCGCCCAGCGCATCCGCCGATGCCGTCACCGCCTGCGCGCCCGGCTCTTCTGGTGTGTCCAGCCGTCCGGCTTCCATGTGCCCGCTCGGCGCGCCCAACCGTGCCGTCGCCGTCCTCGCGCCCGGCTCTTCGGGTGCGTCGAGCCGTCCGGTCTGCCGGCTCGGCGCGTCCGCCGGTGCCGTCGCCGTCTGCGCGCTCGGCTCTTCGGGTGCGTCCAGCTGTCCGGCTTCCGTCTGCCGGCTCGGCGCGTCCAACGGTGCCGTCGCCGTCCTCGCGCCCGGCTCTCTGGGCGTGTGCCGCCGGGGGGTGGGGCCGTCCATCGGGTCGTTCTCATCACCTGGGAGAGCCGGGGTGTCAGGAGACCAGGGACGGGCGTACGGTCGCGCGGAGCAGTCGTCGGCGAGGGCGCGGGCATCGGCGAGGCGGCCCGCCGAGGCGAGGAGGCGTACGGCGTCCGCGACCAGCGCCGGATCCCAGCTGTCCGAGAGGTCGAGGGCTCGCGTCATCAGGTCGGCGGCGGCCGACGGGGCGGTGGCTCTGAGGCCGGCCGCCGCCGCACGCAGCTCCGCGACGGCTGCGGCGTCTCCCCGGCGGGCGCCGTGCCGCAGGTGCTCGGCCAGCTCCGCCGGGGGCCTGCCCTCGGCCCTGAGCACGGCGGCCGCCTCCCGGTGCCACGCGCTCCTGACCGCCTCCGGCAGCCCTCCGTACACGGCCTCCCTGATCAGGTCGTGCCGGAACGCCAGCCGCCCGCCCTCATCCACCAGCACCCCGGCCCTGACCGCCTCCTCCACCGCCGCGACCGCCCCGGCCACCGGCGCGCCGAGCACTCCTGCCGCCTCGTGCACCGAGAACGGCCGCCGCAGCACCGCCGCGACCCCCAGCAGCCGCCGCGTCCCCGCCGCGAGCGGCAGCAGCCGCCGCTCCACCGCCTCAGGGAACCCGCCGTCCATCCTGACCCGGCCGTCCTCACGAGCCGCTGACAGCGCCTCCTCCAGCAGGAACGGATTGCCGCCGCTCGCCCGTACCAGCTCCAGAACCGGTCGCGACTGCGGCGACCCCAGCAGGTGGCCGCTCAGCTCCGCCGCCTCCTCCTGGCTGAGCGGCGGCAGCGGCACCCGCACCGCCTCCAGCCGGTCCAGCGACTCCTGCTCGGGCAGCGGCCGCCGGGCCAGCAGCCACACCACCGAAGACCCGCCCGGCACCAGCCGCCGCAGCGCCAGCAAGCTCAGCTCGTCGGCCCACTGCACGTCGTCCAGCACCACGAGCAACGGCCCAGCGAACCGCTCCAGCGCGTCCCCGATCAGCTCCACCCCGCCGAACCGATCGCCGAGGTGGCCCGTTCCGGCCGCCCACCGGCCCCCCGAGCCGTCCGCGAAGGCCTGCCGGACGCCGCCGGCCGTCGCGAGGGGATCCCGCCCGCGAGCGGCGGGGTCCTCCCGGCGGTCCGCTCCACCGCCGGGCAGAGGGTCCTCATCATCGGTGCGGGCGGCGGCGTGGGGAGCTACACCGTCCAGCTCGCGGGTCACCGGCACCACTCCGGCCAGTGCCGAGCGCAGTGTCGACAAGGGGGCCACCCGGTCCAGCTCGGTGGCACGACCGGCGGCCACCGTCAGGCCGCGTGCGCGGCCGAGGCGGGCGGCCTCCGCGAGCAGCCGGGTCTTGCCGATCCCCGCGGGACCCTCCACCAGCACGCATCCCGCACCCTCGGCCAGCACGCCGCTGATCGCCGCGAGCGCCTCCCGCCTGCCGACGAACGTCATGGCACCGATTCTGCGCTACCCCAGGCGGATCCGGACCACGAGGTCGTGCAGGGCGGCGTGCGCGGAGGCGGTGCCGGGCAGCGCCGAGCCGTCCCCGGCCCGCTCCAGCTCCGCGGTCATCCTCGCCACGTCCGCGGCGGCCGAGGCGATCACGGGCGCGGCGCCGTGCTCGGCCTCCCGCTTGGCGGCCACCAGCTCGGGCAGGTACGCGGGCCCGTACTCATACAGCTGCGTCAGGTCGGCCCGCAGCTCGCCCGACCGCATCAGGTGGATCCCGGTGGCCAGCACCCGGAACGTGTACAGCAGCGGCTTCAGCTCGCCCGTCTTCCCGAACAGCCGCCACTGCGTCCGCGCGAACCCCAGGTAGTGGTGGGCGTGATGGCGCGTCAGGCACGCGGGCGCCAGCGCCACCAGCTCCTCGTGCACCGGCGACGACGCCACCACCAGCGGCGACAGGAGCTGCTCCAGCACGTAGCCGTTGCGGCTCAGCAGCAACCGGCAGAACTTGGCCAGGTCGTGCGTCACCAGATCCACCTCGACGCCGTCCCGCGTCCACGTCGCGTCGAGCGTCTCCGGCCCGGTGACCAGCCCGACGACCTCCCGGGCGGCCAGCACGTGCACACCGCGCAGGTCCACGTCCGAGTCCGCCGACGGGAAACCGTACAGATGGGCCCCGCTCACGGTGGCGAAGACCAGCGGGTACGGCTGCTCACCCGGGATCTCCGGCAACCAGGCGGGCAGGTTCACAGGTTCTCCCTCCGCACGCCGATCAGGAACTCCTCGACCGCGTCCCGGTCCGGCCGCTCCGGCAGCACCGAGTCGGTCGCCGCCAGCTCGGCGACCAGCCGCGCGCGCCAGGCGTCCACCTCCGCCCACGGCACCTCGCCCCGCTTGACCGCCAGCAGGCGCTCGCGGTCGTCGCCCATCCGGACGCGCGGCTCGCCGTGCCGGACCAGATGGAGGCCGCTCAGCAGCAGCCTGATCATGTGCATGGCCTGCTTCCACTTCGGCGCCTCCGGGTCCAGCCGGCGGAACTGCGCGTCCGCGTACCCGGCGAACGTCTCCTGGGCGCGGCTCGACAGGAACGCGCGGCGCAGGTCGAGCAGCCGCCGCCCGGCGGGCGTGACCAGTTCGACCAGCGGCGACCACAGGCACTCCAGCACCGTCGGGTTCGCCTGCAGCGCCAGCACGCAGAACCGCTCGACCTCCCACGAGAACTGCTCGGGCAGCGGCCCGTCGCGGTGCGTCGGCGGCTTGTCCAGCCGCCAGAACGCCTCGGTCGGGGCCGCGAACACGCCACGCCGGTCGATGTCGGACGCCTCGGTTTCCAGCCCGTACGCGCGCGAACCGGTCACCACGGACAGGATCAGGTCATCGCCCATGAGGATCGACTCTTACCTCCTGTGGTCGGCACCGAGCCCCGCACGAAGCCCGAATCCCCCAATTTAGGGCTTTGTTGCCCGTTCCGGGTTGATGATCGTCGATTGCTGACACAGTCTTGAGTCGTGGGAAGTGCTCCGGAAATGCGTAGCTACGAGTCCGTCTACCGGCAGAGCATCGAGGCGCCGGAGGAGTTCTGGCGCGAGGCGGCGCGGGGCGTCGACTGGGACGTGGAGCCCGAGCGGGCCCACGACGGCGGGCGGTGGTTCCCCGGAGGGCGGCTCAACACCTGCCACAACGCCGTCGACCGGCACGTCGCGGCGGGCCGGGGCGACCAGGACGCGCTGATCTACGACAGCCCCGTCACCGGGTCCGCGCGCCGCTACACCTACCGGGAGCTGCTCGGCCTGGTGTCCCGCACCGCGGGGATGCTCCGCGGGCTCGGCGTCGGGACCGGCGACACCGTGGTGATCTACATGCCGATGGTGCCCGAGGCCGTGGTCGCGATGCTCGCCTGCGCCAGGCTCGGGGCGGTGCACTCGGTGGTGTTCGGCGGGTTCGCGGCCAGCGAGCTGGCCGTCCGCATCGACCACGCCAGGCCCAAGGTCGTGCTGTCGGCGTCGTGCGGGATCGAGCCGTCCCGGCTGGTGGAGTACAAGCCGCTGCTGGACGCCGCGCTGGAGCGGGCGTCGCACCGGCCCGCCCACTGCGTGATCCTGCAGCGCGAGCAGCACCCCGCCGACCTCACCGAGGGCCGCGACCTCGACTGGGAGAGCGCCGTGCGCGACGCGGAACCCGCCGGATGCGTCAGCGTGGCCGCCACCGACCCGCTCTACATCCTCTACACCTCCGGCACCACCGGCGCCCCGAAGGGCGTGGTCCGCGACAACGGCGGCCACGCGGTCGCGCTCCACTGGAGCATGGCCAACGTGTACGGCGCCGCGCCCGGCGAGGTCTACTGGGCCGCCTCCGACGTCGGCTGGGTCGTCGGCCACTCCTACATCGTCTACGCCCCGCTGCTCGCGGGCTGCACGACCGTCCTGTACGAGGGCAAGCCCGTGGGCACGCCCGACCCGGGCGCGTTCTGGCGGGTGGTGTCGACGTACGGGGTGCGGACGCTGTTCACGGCGCCCACCGCGTTCCGCGCGATCAAGAAGGAAGACCCGTCCGGCAGTTTCGCCAAAAAGTGGGATCTGTCCAGCCTGCGTTACCTCTTCCTCGCCGGCGAACGGCTCGACCCCGACACCTACCACTGGGCCTCGGCCCTGCTCGGCATCCCGGTCATCGACCACTGGTGGCAGACCGAGACCGGCTGGCCGATGGCCGCCAACTGCGTCGGCATCGAGGAACTGCCGGTCAAGCCGGGTTCGCCCACCAAGCCCGTCCCCGGCTGGGACATGCGCGTCCTCGACGACGACGGGAACGAGTGCCCGCCCGGCGTCGAGGGCGCCGTCACGGTCCGGCTGCCGCTGCCCCCCGGCTGTCTGCCGACCCTCTACCGCGACGACGACCGCTTCACCGAGGCCTACCTGTCGCGCTACCCCGGCCACTACCTGACCGGCGACGGCGGCCGCATCGACGAGGACGGCTACCTGTTCGTCATGGGCCGCATCGACGACGTCATCAACGTGGCCGGGCACCGGCTGTCCACCGGGGCCATCGAGGAGGTGCTCGCGGACCACCCGGACGTCGCCGAGTCCGCGGTCATCGGCGTGACCGACGAGCTGAAGGGACAGCTCCCGGTCGGGCTCGTGGTGCTCAAGGCGGGCGCGGAGCGCGACCCCGCCGACGTCGAGCGCGAGCTGACCTCCCTGGTCCGCGAGCGGATCGGTCCCGTCGCGGCCTTCCGCAGGGCCGTCGTCGTGAGCCGGCTGCCGAAGACCCGCTCCGGCAAGATCCTGCGCGGCACCATGCGCGACATCGCCGCCGGGACCCCCTACCGCGTGCCGTCCACCATCGAGGACCCCGCCGCCCTCACGGAGATCACCGACGCGCTCAAGGGCTGAGCATCCGACAACCCTCCAAAGCCGGACCAACGGCGTCATGATGGGAGCTCTCACGCTCTTCGGAGACGCCGATGACGGACATCCTGAGCTACGCGGGCGCGCTGGACATCCTCGGCTGTGAGCGGCCCCGGCTGGCCGAGGCCGTCGAGCGGGCCGCGGCCGTGCCTCCGACCGGCTGGGGCGGCGCCGCCGTGCCCGCCGCGGGCCTGGTGGAGCTGCGCGGCGAGATCGTCCGCTACACCGAGGACACGGTGCGCGGGGTCGCCGCCCGGCGCGGCGGCGACACCCGGTTCGTCAGGACCCGGCGGCTGGCCGCGGCCCACGCCGTGATCGTGGTCTCCGCGTACTTCGAGGCCCTGGGCGAGGAGTCGAGGCCGCCGGTCACGCTGGAGAGACTGGACCACACCCGCCACCCGGAGGCGGCCGAGCGGTACGCCGCCCTCGTCAGGAGCCTGCTCGCCACCGGGCTGCCGACGCCCGAGCCGCATCGCCCGTACGAGGAGACCCGGCAGGCCGTGCGGCTGGTCCACCGGCGGATGTCGGAGGCGCTCCGCCCGCCGCGAGGTCGGCAGGGACGCCTCCGCCGCCGGGCTGCCGCCGCCCCGGCTGCGCGCCCTCGTCGACCGGGAGCTGGTGCGGCTCGGGGCGGTCGCGCTGTCGATGTTCGCCCGCGGCCGGCCGGTCGCCGCGGCGGCCGCGCTCGACGCCGACCTGGCGGCGCTGTGCGGGCCGGGCAGCGGGGCGGATCGGGCCACCAGGCGGTTCTTCTTCGCGCGCCGTACGTCCGCGCACCGTACGGGGAACGGGACAGACGGCTACGAGTTCGCGCACGCCACCTTCGGCGAGTTCCTCGTCGGCTGGCTGGCCGTGTTCGCGGTGCGCGAGCTGGTCAGGAGACACGACCTGACCGGCGGCGAGCTGGCCGCCGCGCCCGCCCAGGACCTGGACGACGACCTGCTGTACGCGGTCACCTCGTTCTCCTGCCTGGCCGAGCGCGGGCCGATCGTGGGCTTCGCCGTCGAACTGCTCGCCGGGCTGCCCGCGCGGGAGCGCGAGCGGGCCGTGGAACTGCTCGGCGTGCTGCTGCGCGAGTCGCTGTACGAGCGGCGGCGGCGCTCCTTCACCGCGTTCGAGCCGGTGCGGCGGCCGGTCACGCGGCGGCTGGCCGCCTACTCCGCCAACCTCACCCTGCTCATCGTGGCCGCGTCCGCCGCGCCCGTACGGGTGTCGGAGCTGTTCGGCGGCCCCGACCCGCTGGCGCGGTGGACCTCGCACGCCCACCTGTGGCGCAGCCAGCTTGGCGACGGCGGCTGGAGCGGGCTGCTGGCCGCCATGCCCGCGCTGCGGGTCTCCGAGCACGGCGAGCGCGACATCCTGCTCGGCGGGCCGGCCGAACCGCCGGGCGGCGACGGGCTCGGCTGGTGGTTCGGTCACGGCCTCGGGCGGCGCGCCACCGTGCTGCGCCACCGTGCTGCGCCACCGTGCTGCGCCACCGGATCAGGGTGTTCGCCGAGCGCGCGTACCTGCTCAACCCCGACACCGACCTGCTGGCCGACCTGCTCGACGAGGGCGCCGACCCGCCGCTCCTGCTGCGCCCGCGGGGCCGGGTGGCCAGCCTGCCCCGGCTGCTGCGGGACCTGCTGACCGGCGAGCCCCTGAACCCCGACGACCGGCTGGCCCGCTACCTCGACGCGATCACCGCCGCCACCGCCCCCGGCCTGCCGCCCGACGCCCGCCTGCTCGCGCTCATCGCGCACGCGGTCACGATCGACGGCGCCCGGCTGCCGTTCGCGGGCCGCGGCCGCATCGTCAGCGAGCTGCTGCACGCCGGCGCCGACCACGCGCTGCTGCGGCCGCTCGTGGAAGCCATGATCGCCGAACGGTTCGAGAGCTGGGAGAGCCTCGTCGAGGCGGGCATCCCCGAGGACGTGCTCCGCAAGATCCACAGCCCATGACCGGCTCTCCCGGACTTTGCGTAATAAATGCCGCCATAGCTTGATCAAGTACCGCTAGGGTATCCGCCGACCGCTGAACCGCGGTTCCGCGCCGGGATCCGCCCGGCCCGTCCGGGGGAACCTCTGCCATGGCGTCCGTCCTCGCCTTCCGTGTCCCGCCCGGCCGCTCCGCCGTGGCGCGACCGGCCGGCCACCGCCTGTTCGCGGCCGTGCTCGTGCTCGCCGCCGCGCTGCGCGTGCTGGTCATGCTGGGGTACGACACCGCGATGGTGTACTGGTACGACTCGTTCACGTACCTCGACACCGCCGTGCGCATGCGGCCGAACGGGGGCCTTCCACCCCGCCGGATACTCCGCGTTCCTGTGGCTGCTGCGGCCCTTCCACAGCGTGGAACTCGTGGCGGGCGTGCAGCACGCGATGGGGCTGGGCGTCGCCGTGCTGATGTACGCGCTGCTGCGCTCGCGCGGGCTGCCCGGCTGGGGCGCCACCCTCGCCACGCTGCCGGTGCTGTTCGACCCGTCGTTCGTCCGGCTGGAGCACGCGATCCTGTCCGACCTGCAGGCGATCTTCCTGGTGATGGCCGCGCTGCTCGTGCTGGGCCGCCGGGAGGAGGTCACCGCGCGGGCGGCGGCCGGGGCCGGCCTGCTGCTCGCCCTGGCCGGGCTCACCCGCACCGCCGCGGTGCCGCTGATCGGCCTGGCCGCGCTCTGGCTCCTGCTCAGGCGGGGCCGGCGCCGGCGGGCGGCCGTCCTGCTGGTGGCCGGCGCGCTGCCGCTGCTCGCCTACGCCGGATGGTACGAACGCCACCACGACCGGTTCGCGCTCAGCGGCTCCGACGGCGTGGCGTTATGGGCCCGCACGATGACGTTCGCCGACTGCTCGGTCATCCAGCCGCCGCCCGCCGAGGCGCGACTCTGCCCGAACGGCACCGTGATGGACGCCGCCTCCGAGTACGTGTGGGCGCCCGGCGCCTCGCTCAACCTGCTGCCCGGCGACCGGTTCGCGCACAACGACCTGGCCAGGTCCTTCGCCCTGCGCGCCATCGCCGCCCAGCCCCTGGACTACCTGCGGCAGATCGCCGGGGACACCGCGCTCGCCTTCACCTGGGAGCCGGTGCCGCACCCCGACCGGATGACGCCGACCTCGACGTTCCCGTACGGGGTCTGGACCGTGCCCGACAACGAGCTGGTGCGCGCGGTCCGCGCCGACTACGACCCGGACATCAGGGGGATGCGCTCGGTGGAGCCGTGGGGATCGGTGCTGGCCGCCTACCCGTACCCGTGGTTCCTGCACGGGACCCTCTTCGGGGTGCTGCTGCTGGCCGGGGCCGCCGGGTCCGTCGGGCGGCGGCGGCCGGCGCTGCTGCCGTGGGTGTTCGCCGCGTTCCTCCTGGTGGCGCCGGTCGCCGCGCTCGACTTCGACCACCGGTACGTGCTGCCCGCGATCCCGCCGGGCTGCGTCGCCGCCGCGCTCGCCGTACACGGGATACCGCGATCGCGGTATCGCGCGGCGGGGGACGAGCGCACTACCGTGAACATGTGAGGACGCTCGCCCTGGTCTGCGGCATGGCGGTGGTCGTCCTGTACTCGACCGTCATGGCCTACGACAACCAGCCCGGGGCCACGCCCCTCGACCCGGCCGGCTACGCGCTGCTCGTCACGGACGTGCTCGCGCTCGCCTGGCTGCCCCGCAGGCCGGAGGTCGCGCTGGCGATCAGCGTCGGGGCGGTCGCCGCCCTGTTCACCCTTGGCTACGCGTACGCGTTCTGGCCCGCTCCGGCGCTGATCGCGGTCTTCGCCACCATCTCGACCGGCCGCCGGGCGGCGGGCTGGGCGGGGGCGGTGTTCCTGGTCGCGGTGCCGGCGGTCGCGGCGGTGCTCCACCCCGGGGTGGACAACGCGGTGGCCGTGGTCATCTGGGCGCTGCTCGTCCTCGTCGCCGCGCAGCCCGCCGAGGTGTCGCGGGCCCGCCGCGCCTACACCCTCGAAGTCGAGCGCCGCGCCGCCGAGGCCGAGCGCGGCCGCGAGGAGGAGGCGCTGCGCCGCGCCCAGGAGGAGCGGCTGCGGGTGGCCAGGGAACTGCACGACGTCACCTCCCACACGGTGTCGGTGATCGCGCTGCACGCCGCCGTCGCGGCCGAGGCCGTCGCCCGCGCGGGCGGGCCGCCGGAAGCCCGCGACGCCCTCCAGGTGATCCGCGACTCCAGCCGGCAGGCGCTGGCCGAGATGAAGGGCGTGCTCGGCGTGCTCCGGCCCCGGCATCCCCTGCCCGGCAGCGCCCAGCTCCCCGCCCTGGCCAGGACCGCCGGGCTGCCGGTCACGCTGGAGACCACCGGCGAGCCGCGGCCGCTGCCGCCCGCCGTGGACCTGGCCGTCTACCGGGTGGTCCAGGAAGCCCTGACCAACACCATCCGTCACGCCGGCGCCACCCGCGCCACGGTGACGCTGGCGTACGAGGAGGCGGGCGTGCGCGTGCGCGTGGACGACGACGGCACCGGCCCGTCCGGCATCCCCGGTCTGGACGCGGGAGGCCATGGGCTGAGGGGGATGGCCGAGCGGGTGGAGGCCGCGGGCGGGAGACTCACCACCGGTGCCGGTCCGGCGGGCGGGTTCCGGGTGGCGGCGTGGATGCCCGCGTGATCACCGTCCTGCTGGCCGACGACCAGCCGCTCGTCCGGGCGGGGCTGCGCGCGCTGCTCGACCCGGAGGACGATCTCACCGTCGTCGGGGAGGCCGCCGACGGGGCCGAGGCGGTGCGCGAGGTGGCCCGGCTCGGGCCGGACGTGGTGCTGATGGACATCCGGATGCCCGGCGTCGACGGGCTGGAGGCGACCCGCCGCATCGCCTCCGGACGGACCCGCGTCGTCGTGGTGACCACCTTCGACCTGGACGAGTACGTGTACGAGGCGCTCCGATCGGGTGCCAGCGGATTCCTGGTCAAGGACGCGGAACCGGCCGAGATCCGGCACGCGGTGCGGGTGGCCGCGCGGGGCGACGCCCTCCTGTCCCCGGGGGTCACCCGCAGGCTGATCGAGGAGTTCGCCGCCCGGCCCGGCGTGAACGACGACCGGCTCGCCCCCCTCACCGGCCGTGAGCGTGAGGTCCTCGCCCGCGTCGCGCACGGCCGCACGAACGACCAGATCGCCGGCGAGCTGTTCATGAGCCCCGCCACGGTCAAGACGCACGTCAACCGCATGATGACCAAACTCGGCGTCCACGACAGAGCCCAGCTCGTGGTCCTCGCCTACGAAACCGGCCTCACCCGCCCCGGCCACCACCCCTGACCACCCCGTGGATGCGGTGGGGGACGCCCTGTCCCTGACCCCGGCCGTCCGGCGCCGGGTGCGGTGGAGGAAGACCCGTACCCGCCTCTGATCCTCCGCCGTTCGGTGCTGGATGCCGCGGGTGTGGTAGGCGGGGGACCGCGGTGGGGGGACGACCGGTGCGGAGGGCCGTTCCTAGCGTCGGCGGCATGATCCGATTCTGCATCCGCCACCGGCGGCTGGTCCTGCTGGGCTGGCTGGCGCTGGTCGCCGCGCTCGTCGCCGGGGCCGCCTGGAACCCGGCGCCGGTGGCCGGTGAGTTCGCGCTGCCCGGCAGTGAGAGCGGGCGGGCCGCCGAGCTGCTCGGGCCCGCACCCGCCGAACCGCCCGGCACGCTCGTCGTGTCCGCCCCCGCCGGGGTCGAGTCGCCGGCCGCCCGCCAAGCCGTGGACGGGCTTCTCGCGAGGATGAACGAGGTCCCGGGGGTCCGCGCCGAGACCCCGTACGCACGCGTCTCGCCGGACGGGACCGTCGGCACGATCCCGATCGACTACCCGGACGAGACCGCCGCCCGCGAGCTGGCCGAGGTCCGTGACGGCTTCGAGGCCGGGGCCGTCACGGCCGAGCTGGCCGGCGACGACTTCGCCGACTTCACCCCCGGCGGCCTGACCGAGGGGGTCGGGCTGGTGGCTGCGGCGGTGATCCTGCTGTACGCGTTCCGGTCGCTGCTCGCCTCCGCCCTCCCGATCGCCATCGGGGTCGTCGGCGTCGTCTCCGGCACCAGCCTGCTCGCCCTGCTCGGCCACCTGGTCGCCACGCCGGACTTCGCCGTGTACCTCACGATCATGCTCGGCCTCGGCGTCGGCATCGACTACGCCCTGCTCATCGTCACCCGCTTCCGCAGCGGCCTGCACGAGGGCCAGGAGGTCGAGACAGCCGTCGGCACGGCCATGCGGACCGCCGGCAGGTCCGTGCTGTTCGCCGGCGTCACCGTCATCGTCACCGGCGCCGGCATCGTGTTCCTCGGCCCCGGGCTCGGCGGCGGCATCGCGGTGGCCGCGGGGTGCGGCGTGCTCATGGTCATGCTCGCCTCCCTCACCCTCCTGCCCGCGCTGCTGACCATGATCGGCCACCGGATCGACCGGTTCTCGCTGCCGGCCCGTACCGGCGGGGAGCCGTGGTCGGCGCGGTGGAGCAGGGCCGTGCAGCGCCGGCCGTGGACGGCGGGGCTGCTGGCGACGGCGCTGCTCGCCGGGCTCGCGCTGCCCGCGCTGGACCTGCGCACCGGCTGGTCGGACGCGTCCGACCGGCCCGTCACCGACACCACCAGGCGCGCCCACGACCTGCAGGCCGGCGCGTTCGGGCCGGGCGCCGGGTCGCCGCTCGTGCTCGCCTCCGACCGCCCGCTCGGCGCCGCCGTCGAGCGGGCCCGCGCCACGCCGGGAGTGGCCGGCGTGACGCCGCTGGGGGAGCGGGCCGCGCTCGTCGTGCCCGCCACGGCGCAGCAGGACGAGGCCACCGCCGGCCTGGTGCGCCGGCTCCGCGCCGAGCTGCCGGAGCCCGTCCTGGTGACCGGCTCGACCGCCGCCGCCGTGGACTTCGCCGACCACGCCGCCGACCGGCTGCCGTGGACGGTCGGCGCGGTGCTGCTGGCCTCGCTGGCGCTGCTCATGGCCGTGTTCAGGAGCGTGGCGGTGCCCGTCAAGGCGATCCTGGTCAACCTGCTGTCGATCGGGGCCGCGTACGGGGTGGTCGTCGCCGTCTTCCAGTGGGACGTGCTCGGGCTCGGCACCAGCGGGCCGATCGACGCCTGGGTGCCGATGATGCTGTTCGTGATCACGTTCGGGCTGTCCGTGGACTACGAGGTGTTCCTCGTCTCCCGCATCCGCGAGGAGTACCGGAACGGGCTGGGCAACAGCGCCGCGGTCGCCGCCGGGCTCGCCGGGACCGCCCGGGTGATCACCGCCGCCGCCGCGATCATGTTCTGCGTGTTCGCCGCCTTCGGCGCGTTCGACGACCGGGCGCTGCGCGTCATGGGGGTCGGGCTGGCCGCCGGAGTGCTGGTCGACGCCACGATCGTGCGGATGGTCCTGGTGCCCGCCGCGATGGAGGTGCTCGGCGACCGTAACTGGTGGTTCCCCGGCCTGTCCTTCGCGAGGCTGACACCCGAGCGGGATGTTTCGTAGTATCCGGAACAGAGGAGCGTTGGGGGCGCCGAGGTGCCAGGGCAGAGCGTGGGAGTGGTCGTCGATCCGGCGGTGCCGCCGGAGACCGCGGGGATGCTGCGCGCCAACGCCCCGCTGCTGTCGAGGATCCGGACGGGCTGGGTGCCCCCGGCCGCCCTGCCGGTCCCCGCCAGGCGGCGCAACACCTCCAGCGTGGCGCTGCTCGCCGCCACCCCGCTGGTCATCGCGCTCATGGCCGTGCTGCTGGACTCGCCGGCCGCGCCCGCCGGGTTCCTGCTGCTCGGCGGGTTCGTCTTCCTCGTCCTCGTCAAGATCGCCAACATCAGCGAGGCGGTCGACGACGACCACCGGCCCCAGGAGCGGGCCCTGTACGAGAAGGCCCGCCGGCACCACGGCCGCTACCTGATCCCGCAGGACTTCGACGAGGAGGCCGCGGCCGTGCTCCACCGGGCCCAGCAGGCCGTCGGCACCGTGCTGCGCTCCCACGTCAACGCCGAAGGGCTGCTCGACGGCCCGCGCAACGCGCTCCTGCTGCCGGAGCAGGAGTGGGAGATCGCCCGCCTGCTCGCCAAGCTGTCGGCGCTGCGCGCCGACCACCGCGAACTCCTCGGCCGGGGCCTCGCCCCCGAGGTCGCGGCCGTGCTCAAGCCCCTGCAGGGCGCGCTCGACAGCAGCGAGGCGGCCGTGGTCGCGCGCGTCGAGGCTCTGGAACGTTACGCCGGCCACGTAGCCGAGGCCGAGCGGGCCTACCACGCCCGCGAGCAGATCGAAGAGCTGCGCGCCAGGCTGCCGCGTTACGAGGAACTGCTGGCCGAGACCGGCGCCGGCACGATGGCCGTCGCCGAGATCGAACGCCTCGCGGAGGACGCCGACTCCGTGGAACGCGCCCTGCGGCGAAGTGTCACCTCCGCGCATGAGGCTTTTCGCTACTTAGAAGGCTGACGTTCGGACAGACCGCCACATAGGATTCTTAATGTGCCGGGTCGTCATGCGAAGGTGGTAGTGGAGCCGACGGTGCCTGCCGAGACGGCCGACCTGTTCCGTGACCACCGCAAGCTCCTGCTGCGCATCCGCGCCGGGTGGACCCCGCCGAACAGGCGTCATCCTCCGGCTCTCGGGCTCGTCACCCGGATGACCACCACGCTCGTCGCGCTGGTCGCCGTCGGCGCCGGGCTCGACTTCTTCCTCGCCGGCCTCTACACCCCGTTCGTCGTCGTCATGACGCTGGCCGCGCTGCTCATCGCCGGTGTGCTCGCCAAACCCAGGCCCGACGCCGAGGCCGAGCGGCGCCAGGTGGTCGAGCGGCACGTCTACGACAGCGCCCGCAGGTTCGAGGGCCGCTACGTGCTCCGCGAGGACCTCGACGAGAGCGCCCGCCGGCTCATGGCCCGCGCCCAGGCCGCCGTCGACGCGGTCATGGAGTCCCACGTCAACGCCGGAGGGCTGCTCGACGACGTGCGCAACGCCGTCATGCTGCCCGCCCAGGAGTGGGAGATCGCCCGCCTGCTGGCCAAGCTGTCGGCGCTGCGGTCCGGACACCGGGAGGTCGTCTCCGAAGGCGTCACCCCCGAGGTGGCGGCCGTCGCCGAGCCGCTCGCCCAGGTGCTCGACAGCAGCGAGCGCGCGGTCGTCGCCCGGGTCGAGGCTCTGGAACGTTACGCCGGCCACGTCGCCGAGGCCGAGCGGGCCTACCACGCCCGCGACCAGATCGCGCGGCTCAGCGCCCAGTTGCCCCGCTACGAAGAGCTCCTGGCCGAGTCCGGCGCCGACGACTCGGCCGTGCCCGAGCTGAGCCGGCTCAGCGAGGACGCCGACCGGCTCGAACAAGCGCTGCGCGACAGCGTCACGTCGGCCCACGAAGCGTTCCGTCACTTACAGGGGTGATCGGCCGTTCACCCCGCCGTCCGCCACAGGGAGGGTCGCACGCCGTTTGTCGTACAAAGAATCGAGCTCGAAGGGCAGAGTTCCCATAGGATCCGGATTTGTGGAAGTCGTGGTGGATCCAGGGGTGCCACCGGAGGACGCGCGGCTGATCAGGGACAGCGGCCAGGTCCTGGTCAGGATGCGCCGCGGCTGGGTTCCCGAGCCGCCGCCCCGCGCCGGCGTCGCCCAGTCCAAGGGCGTGGCCGTCGCCGTGACCGCCGTCGCCGTGCTGCTGATCGCGCTCGGCCTGATGAGCCGCGGCATCGGCCTGCTGCTGCTCGCCTTCGTCGGCGTGCCCGTGCTCCTCGTCGCCTTCATCCGCAACGACCTCACCGACGAGGACGAGGAGGCCGTGCTCGCCCGCGAGGTCTACGAGCAGCTGCGCTGGTACGAGGGCCGCTACGTGCTCACCGACGACCTCGACGAGGCCTCGCGCAGGCTGCTGGCCCGCGCGCAACGGGCCATCGCCACCGTCAACGAGTCGTCGGTCAACGCCGAAGGGCTGCTCGACGGGGTGCGTAACGCGGTGATGCTGCCCGCCCAGGAGTGGGAGATCGCCCGCCTGCTGGCCAAGCTGTCGGCGCTGCGCACCAGACACCGCGAGACCGTCACCGGCGCCGTCACCCCCGAGGTGGCGGCCGTCGCCGAGCCGCTCGCCCGGGCCCTCGACAGCAGCGAGGAGGCCGTGGTGGCGCGGGTCGAGGCGCTGGAACGCTACGCGGCCAACGTCACCGAGGCCGAGCGCGCCTTCCGCGCCCACCAGCAGGTCGAGGAGCTGCGCGGCCGGATCCACCAGTACGAGGAACTGGTCGCCGAGACCGGGGCCGACGCGTTCGCGGTGCCGGAGATCGCCCGGCTCGCCGAGGACGCCGACCAGCTGGAGCAGGCGCTGCGGCGCAGCCTCAGCTCCGCGCATGAGGCCTTCCGCCACCTGGAGCCGGGCGAGCGGTCCTAGGCCGCGGCGGGCCGGGCGGGCTGGGCGGTCTGCAGCAGCAGGTCGCACAGCACGTCGGCGGCGTCCACGCGGCCCAGCTTCTGGGCCGCCTCGCCCATCGCCGCCCGCAGGCCCGGGTCGGCCAGCAGCGGCATCAGCTCGGCCAGCAGCTGGTCGGCCGCAGGGTTCGGCTCCAGCAGCGCCCGCGCCGCGCCCGCCGACACCAGGTAGCCGGCGTTCTTGCGCTGCTCGTCGCCGCCCGTCGGGATCAGCGGGATCAGCAGCGACGGCTTGCCGATCGCGGTCAGCTCCGACACCGTGCCGGCTCCGCTGCGCGAGATCACCACGTCGGCCGCCGCGTACAGGTCGGCCAGCTCGGACCCCACGTAGGGGACCGGGTGGTAGCGGTCGGCGAGCTCGGGCGGCAGCTCCACGGCCCGCATCTGCTCGATCCAGGCGGGGCCGCACTGGTGGACGATCTGGGCGTGCGGCAGCAGCCTGGGCAGGACCTCCGCGATCAGTGTGTTGATCTGCTTGCTGCCCTGGGCGCCGCCCGTCACGTAGATCAGCGGCACCTCGAACGTCAGCCCGAACAGGTCGTAGGCCGCCGCCCGCTTGCCCTGCAGCAGCTCGGGCCGGATCGGGTTGCCCGTCACCACGGCCTTGGCCCTGGCCTTGGCGGGCAGGTGTTCGAGCGACGACTCGTGCGACAGCGCGATCCGCGTCGCCAGCCTGGACAGGATCCGGTTGGCCAGCCCCACCACCGTCGTCTGCTCGTGCATGACCAGCGGCCTGCGGATCAGCTTGGCCGCCACCCCGATCGGCACCGCCACGTAGCCCCCGGTCGACAGCACCACGTCGGGCAGGTAGCGGGCGGCGTGGCCGATCGCCTGGAACACCCCGACGGGGATCCGGAACAGGTCGGCCAGGTTGGTGCCGAGCTCGCGCAGGTTGGGCCGGCGGCGCAGCTTGCCCGTCGTGATCGCCTTGAACGGGATGCCGTGCTCGGCGGTGATCCTGGCCTCCAGGCCGTTGGCCGTGCCCACCCAGAGCACGTCGTGCGGCACCTGCCGGCGCTGGATGGCCGTCAGGGTCGTCAGGGCCGGGTAGGTGTGACCGCCGGTGCCGCCGCCGGTGATCAGCAGTCGCAGGGTTTGTGACATGGGCTCAGACTATGGCCGCGCACCGGAAACCCGTATGTCCGGTGGCCGAGTCGGGGGTGTTGGCGGTGCGGGCGGCCAGCCGGTAGCGGTTGCAGTAGGAGTCATGGCACATGTAGGAGCCGCCCCTGATCACCTTCATGGTGCCCTCGGCCGGGCCCGTGGGGTTCTCCGCGTACGGTTCCCAGCGGGTGTCCCACCAGTCGGCGGTCCACTCCCACACGTTGCCCGCCACGTTGTAGAGGCCGTAGCCGTTCGGCTGGAACGACTTGACCGGCATCGTGCCCCTGCTCGGCGCCGAGGGGAACGGGCCCTGCCAGATGTTGCACCGCTGCCGCCCCTTCGGCGCCAGCTCGTCGCCCCACGGGTAGCGGGTCCGCCGCAGGCCGCCGCGGGCGGCCGTCTCCCACTCGGCCTCCGTCGGCAGCCGCTTGCCGGCCCACCGCGCGTACGCGGTCGCGTCGTGCCACGACACCTGCACCACCGGATGGTTCTGCCGGTCGCCGATCGACGAGCCGGGCCCCTCGGGGGAGCGCCAGGAGGCTCCTTCCACCCCGACCCACCAGGGCGCCTGCGGCACGCTCGCGTCCATGACGCCGCGGGAGGCGAACTGGCGGAACACGAACGACCAGCCGATCCGCTCGGCCTCGGTCACGTATCCGGTCTCCTTCACGAACCTGGCGAACTGCGCGTTCGTCACGCAGGTCGGGTCGATCAGGAACGCATCCAGCTTCACCTCGCGGACCGGGCCCTCGCCGTCCTCCGGGTTGGCGTCGGGGTCGTCGCCGCCCACCGAGAACGTCCCGCCCGGGACGCGGACCATCCCGCGCGGCGGCTCCCGCCGCGCCGGCCCGGGCATCACGAGGACCGGCGCCTCGGGGGCGTCCGCCCCGGTGACGGCCTCCCTGGCGGGCCCGCAGCACGCGCTCATCTGGCTCCTCCCATGTGTCACGACCTCTAGGAAGGGTAGTCGCCCCGGCATGCCCACGATCACGCGGTCGTCGCCCCCCGGCCTCCGCTTCGCGGGCGAAGCGCCTGCCTGTAGCGTCATCGCCATGCGACTCGGCGTGCTGGACATCGGCTCGAACACCGTCCATTTACTCGTCGTGGACGCCCACCGCGGCGGCCGTCCCATCCCGGCGTTCTCCCACAAGGAGGAGCTGCGCCTCAGCGAGCATCTCGGCCCGGACGACAAGCTGTCCGCCGAGGGCGTGGACCGGCTGCGCGCGTTCGTCGAGCAGGCCGTGGTCATCGCCGAGGACAAGGGCGTGGAGGAGCTGCTGGCCTTCGCCACCTCCGCCGTGCGCGAGGCCGCCAACGGCGAGCGGGTGCTGGAGAAGGTCCAGCGGCACACCGGCGTGCTCATCGACGTGCTCTCGGGCCGCGACGAGGCGAGGCTGACGTTCCTGGCGGTGCGCCGCTGGTTCGGCTGGTCGTCCGGGCGGCTGCTGGCCTTCGACATCGGCGGCGGCTCCCTGGAGATCGCGGCCGGGGTCGACGAGGAGCCCGACGTCGCGGTGTCGCTGCCGTTCGGCGCCGGGCGGCTGACCCGCGACTGGTTCACCGCCGACCCGCCGTCCGCCGACGAGGTGCGCCGGCTGCGCCGCCACGTGCGCGCCGAGATCGCCCGCACCGTCGGCTCCGTCGTCCGCTACGGCGGGGCCGACCGGGCGGTGGCCACCTCCAAGACCTTCAAGCAGCTGGCCAGGATCGCCGGGGCGGCACCGTCCAGCGACGGCGTCCACGTGCCGCGCTCGCTGTCGCGGCAGGACACCGCCGACTGGGCCGCCAAGCTGACCGCCATGACGGCCGCCGAGCGCGCCGAGCTGTCCGGCGTGTCGGCGGGGCGGGCGGCCCAGCTCGCGGCGGGCGCGATCGTGGCCGACGCGGTGATGGACCTGTTCGAGGTGGAGCGGCTGGAGATCTGCCCGTGGGCGCTGCGCGAGGGCGTCATCCTGCGCCGGCTGGACGCGCTGCCGGGACGGCTGGAGGCGCCCGACGGACCCACCGAGTAAGAGGGATATATCGCCACATAACAGGCAACTGACCGCGATGAAACTGCAGAGAACGAGCACCGGCGGGCAACTCTGACGGAGTGTGGACGTTGCTCGGCGCGATCGGCTCGCTGCTGGTCGCCCTCTCCCTGTCGTTCCTCGCGGTGCTGGGCATCGCGGTGGCCGTGCTCATCTGGCTGGCGCTGATGGCCTCCATGAGCGGGATCGTCCTGACGCACGGCGGCTCCGCCCGGCGGAGCGGCCGTGAGCCATGACGTCCTCACGTCCGGATGAAGTGCGGCCCCGCCGCGCCCGGTGAGTAGCGCAGCCGCTTCTCCAGGCACACCACCGCGCCGTTCTCCCGCTTGTTGGTGAAGCGGACGTCGTCGGCCAGCGCCCGCATGATCTGCAGCCCCCGCCCGTTCTCGGACCCGGGCGTCGCGTCCCTGACCGACGCCGGGTCGAAACCATGGCCGGTGTCGACCACCCGGATCACGCACAGATCGTCGTAGACCATGGCGCTCACCGTGTACTCGTCGCTCGGCGCGGCATGCTTGACCACGTTGGAGCACGCTTCCGTCAACATGAGCTCGATGTCGTCCCGGATCTCCGGCTCCACACCCAGCGAGTTCAGCGTGCCGTCGAGCATCTGCCGGATGAGCGGCACGCTCGCCGCGTCCCTGGGCAGCCGCAGCGCCATCGTGGTCTCCACCGGCGCCTCCCTTCCGTGTCGAGAATGCCTCTGCCCATGATCCGGCGAAGCATTCGTTACGGAAGGAGACGCTCAGCCCGGCGGCAGGCCGAACAGGCGGTCGAGCGCGGTCATCCGCATCAGATTGCGCAGATAGGGCGTGACGGCGACCACCCGCAGCACCGCGTCCTCGGCGGCCACCCGCTGATAGAGGCGGACCAGGGCCGCCAGCCCCGACGAGTCGATGAACCCCAGCCCCGACAGGTCGACGTCCACCCGCTCGAATCCGTCACCCAGCCGGACCGACGACAGCTCGTCCGCGGTGTCGAAATCGAGGTCACCGCGGACCGCGAGCTGGACCGTGGTCTTGTCGGACGAGTCGATCTCGATCTGCAGCGGGGTCTTGTCGGGCACCCTCACAGCCTAACCACCACGAAAATACGGCGCGCGGCGAGGGGCACAACCATGACAATCACCCCATGCATCACTTCAGCCGACCGGGTGCCGGAGACGCCCCGGCCATCCACGAGCTCAGCGCCGCCTGCGACACCGAAGTGCTCGGACGGCCCGACCTCACCCTCGACGACATCGCGGGCGAGCTTGCCGAGCCCGGCTTCGACCTCGACAGCGACGCCTGGCTCGCGCACGGCCCGGACGGTCGCCTCGACGGCTGGGCGTGGGCGCGCCGCCAGGGCGCGAGCGAGATCGTCGACGCCGACGTGATCGTCCGCCCCGGCGTGGCCGGCCTCGCCGAGCGGCTCTGGCCGCTCGTGCTGGAGCGCGCGGGCGCGCTCGCCCGCGAGGCGGGCCACCCCGCCGCCGTCACCGACGTCGGCGTCTACCGGGCCGACCGGGCCAAGCAGGCGCTCGTCACCGGGTACGGGTTCGCGGCCGCCACCAGCTTCCATCGCATGCGCGTCGACTTCGACGGCCCCGTCGAACCGCCTGAGCCGCCGCCCGGCGTCACCCTGCACGGCGGCCAGAACGAGCAGGTCCGCCGCGAGGCCCACGAGGTGTACCAGGAGGGCTTCGCCGACCACTTCGGCCACGCCTACGTCGACTACGACCGCTGGTACGCCCGCAGGCAGGCGATCCCCACCACCGACTGGAGCCAGCTCACCCTGGCCAGGGTGGACGGCCGCGCGGCCGCGATGGTGCTCGGCAACAACCAGTTCGCCGCCGACGAGGGCTGCGGCTACGTCGACACGCTCGCCGTGCGGCCCGAGTTCCGCGGCCGGGGCCTGGGCCGCCTGCTGCTGCGCACCGCCATCGCCGCCGACGCCGCCCGCGGCCGCGAGGGCACGATCCTGCACGTCGACACCAACAACACCACCCCCGCGCTGGGCCTGTACGAGTCGGAGGGGATGCGCCCGGTCCTCGTCATCGACATCTGGCGGCGCACCGTCGAACCCGGCACCGTCGAAGCCGGCACCGTCGAAGCCGGTTAGACCCGGTGGGCCGCCAGGTGGTCCAGCACCGCCTGGTTGGCCTCCCACCCGTCGGGGAACTTCACCGGCACCCCGAGCTGCACCGGCTCCGCCGACGGATGCGCGTCGAGCAGCTCGGCGATGCCCGCCCTGGCCACCACCACGCACGCGTGCCGGTGCCGCGAGGCCAGCACACACAGCCGCCCCGACTCCAGGTGGAAGGCGGTCGCGTCGCGCCGCCCCGACAGCGGGTGCAGCACGATCGTCACGTCGTACTCGCGGCCCTGCAGCCGGTTGGCGGTGTCGACGGTGATCTCCGGCGGCAGCCCGGCGTTCCTGATCGCCGCCACCTGGTCGCGGTGGGCCGCGCCGACCGCGATCCGGTCGGCCGTCACCGGCCGCTCGCCCTGCTCCGAGCTCGCCACCGCGCCGCGCTGCATCAGCCGGGCCGCCAGCAGCGCCACCGCCTCCACCGCTTCGGCGTCGGTCCGCACGGTGTGCCGGTTCGGCAGCTCCAGCAGCGCCCACCCGGAGCGGGCCGCCTCCTCCAGCGCCCGGTCGTGCACCGTGCCCATGCCGCCGGTGACCAGCTCCAGCCGCCGGTCGCCAGGCCCGGTGCCCGACCGGAACCCGGTGAACGGGTAGAACGCCCGCGACACCACCGGCGCCGCCGACGAGGGCAGCCGCCACGACACCGGCAGCCGGTGCACCGGCAGGTCGGGGTTGTGCCGCAGCAGCACCGACACGGCGCTCTGCAGCGGATCCCACGACAGCCCCGACCACCGGTCGCCGTCCACGATGGAGAACGGGTCGAGCTGCCCGGGGTCGCCCACGAACAACGCCCGCTCGAACAGCCCGGCGATGCGCAGCAGCTTGTCGGAGCGCATCTGGTAGGCCTCGTCCACGATGGCCCACGGCCACGTCCGGCCGCTGATCCAGGCCCACTTGTCGGCGGTGGCGATGACGACGTCCGGATCGCCGAGGTCCTGGACGCGGGTGCCGAAGGTCACCCCGGGCAACTCCAGCATCCGCTTGCGCGGCACGTAGCCGCCCGCCGACAGCCGGCCCACCGTGAGCCGCGGATGCTTCTCGCAGATCCGCGTCACCAGGTCGTCCACCTGCTCGTTCGTCTGGGCGACGATCATCAGCGGCTCGCCGGTGGCGGCCAGGTGCGCCGCCGCCCGCACCACGAGCGTCGACTTGCCCGCGCCGGGCGGCGAGTCGACCACCACGCCCCGGTGGCCCGGCAGGTCGGCCAGCACCCGCCGGATGACCTCCTCAGGCGTGGGCTCGGGCGTGGGCTCAGGGATCACGACCACTCCTCCCGGGCATCCTCGTCGGCCGGTTCGTACGGGCGCGGCGGGCCGCCGTGGGTCCACGGCGTCGCCTCCGGCTCCGGCAGCGCCGCCGCGCCCTGGAACTCGTCGGTCAGCGAGCTGTAGCAGACCCGCTCGCCGATCTCCGGCACCGCGCCGGGCGCCGGGGTCTTGCCCCGCCCCATGCCCTTGGTGATCTTCAAGGTGACCAGGCCGTCGCCCGCCGACACCAGCTCGGCCCCCTGCCCGCGCCGCTCGGGCGTGCCCAGCGAGGTGCCGGGCGGGATCCGTACGGGATCGTCGGTCTTGACCGTCACCAGCGGGCGCAGCTTGCGTGAGCGGCCCTCGCCCTCGGTGTTGCCGGGCACCGTGTCGACGACCTCGCCCGCGAACGCCTCGCCCGTGAGCCGGTACTCGGCCATCACCAGCGGGTCGTCGTAGGCGCGCTGCACCTCGTAGGCGGCCTGGGCGCGTTCCATCCGCGAGAGCCGGGCCGCCGCGGCCACCGCGCCGTCGCGGCGGGCCTGCGGCGGCGCCCCCTCCGCGAGCTGCGCGGTCATGCCGCTGAACGAGCCGCGGTCGTGCTCCCACCGCTGCGCCACGCTCGCGCCCGGCTCCAGGCCGCGCAGCAGCTCGACGGCCCGCCACACCAGCCGCCACGTCGGCTCCAGCTGGGTGCGCAGCGCCTCGGCGATCCGCTCTGCCGATCCGCTCTCCATCGCCGGCGCCAGCACCTCCGCGTCGAACCCCGGATCGGTGGCCGGGCCGGCCGGCGGCCAGATCAGCGGGTCCTCGGCCGCGTCGTCGGGCCCGTCGGTGATCCAGGCGAGCAGCGCCGCCAGGTTGGCGTCCTCCAGCGCGCTCTGCCCGCTCGCCCAGTGGCGGGCCAGCTCGTCGGTCGCGGCCAGCATGAGTGACGAGCCGGGGTACGCGGCGCGCTCGGCGAAGTACGTCAGCCACCGGCCGAGCAGCGGCACCCCCTCCGGCACCGGGAACGGCCCGTCGGTGCGCCGGAACCGGGTGGAGCGGCCGAGCAGCCGGGTGAAGGCCACCCCGGCCCGGTTCGGCACGATCAGCTGCGGCGCGTCCAGCGCCCGCTCGTACGGGTCGGCGCCGCGCCGCTCCACCGTCTCGGTCTCGGCCGTGAAGCCCGCCACGTACGGCAGCAGCACCCCGGCCAGGTCGGCCGTCCAGGCGAAGCGCAGGTCGCGGTTGCGCGGCTGGGCCACCGCCAGCAGCCGCGGCTCGGCGGGATCGGTGCCCAGCATGGCGGCCAGCGGCGCCGCCGCCTCACCCGACAGCTTCAGCGGGATGAACACCATCGGCCGCGCCGACAGGTGGCAGTGGCGGACGGTCGCGATCGGCTGCGCGACGCCCTCGTCGATCGCCCGCAGCCGGGCGAGCGAGGTGAGCAGGCTCACGCCAGGCACTCCCGCCGCAGCCGCTCGGCGCCGCGCAGCAGCCGGGCGATCTCCTCCTGGCCCTGCGCGGGCGCGCGCGAGCCGTCGGCCAGCGCCAGCGCCTCCCGCACCGACGCCACCCCGCCGAGCTCGTCGCGGACGGCGCGGCCCAGCAGATCGGACGCGCCCTCCTGACGGGCCTCGTCGCGGCAGAAGAAGCACAGGTCGCACGTGGACAGGCAGTCGGGCGCGTAGCGGGCCTCCGCCCTGCGGACCGCGTCGGCCAGCTCCGCGACCGGCCTGGCCGGCCGCCCGTCGGCGTCCGGCGCCAGGTCGAACGTCACGTCCTCGGGCAGCGCGTCCAGCAGCCGGTCCAGGCTCGTCATCCGGGAGAGCTGGCGGCGCAGCACCGCGAGCTGGCGGCGCACGTCGACCAGCGTCGCCACCGGGCGGTTGGCGAAGTTCTCCGGGCAGACCAGCACCACGTCGTCGGCCACCCGGAGCGGGTCGTGGCCCAGCTCCTCCAGCAGCGTCCGCAGCGCGAGCACGTACACGGCCGCCTGCCGCGCGGCCGCCGCCACCGCGGCCGGGTCGGCCTGCCCGTCGACCACCGCGAACGACTTGATCTCCACGATGTGGAACCGGCCGCCGAGCTGGAACGCGACCACGTCGGGCTCCAGATAGGCGGTGTGGCCGGCGATGCCCAGCGTGAACAGCGGGTGGTCGTAGACGGTGCCCACGCCCTCGCCCCTGGCCGCGCGGTCGATCAGCGCGCGGGTGTGGGTGTGGCGCAGGTGGGCGCCGACGTTCTCCACGTCGTGGTAGGCCACCTCGTCGATCGGCAGGCCGAGCAGCTCGCGCAGCATCCGGATCAGCTCCGCGCACCCGTCGGCCTTCACCAGCGCCTCGAACGCGTTGCCCCGCGTGATCGCGAACGGCGACTGGCCGAACGGGGCGGGGAACCCGAGGTGGCGGGCGACGGCGTCCTTGTCGATCCCGGCGCCGTCCATGAGCGCCCGCCGCGTGCAGCCGGGGTTGGCCGCAAGCGCGGCGATCGCCCGGGCGTCGTGCGGCTTCGGCGGTGTGGTGCCGCGCAGCGCGTCGAGCCGGTTCATCGGCCGCCTCCCATAGCCATGACTGATCTTGGAACAGTGGTCAGCGTAGTGGCCCCGAACAGCCGGGCCACGTCATCGAGCTGGGTGTCGGCGCGTCCCGCCAGCTCCGCGCGGTCGCCGGCGTCGCGCCCGGCGTGCACGGCCAGCTCCCGCCGCGCCGCCTCGGCCACCCGCGCCGGGTCGGGCGGCACCTCGTCACCGGCGCCAGGGATGTTGCGCGCCATCCTGGATAACAGCCGGTCGCCGTCGGGCGAGCGCCGCCCCGCGGCGTGCTCGGCGATCCGGATCGCGCAGGTGAGGAAGTCGACGCGAGGGCTGAGCGGGCCCACCACCCGGCGCTCCACCGGCCACGTGCTGACGGTGAGGTAGCCGCGGGCGGGGGAGAGCCGGTCGGTCAGCGCCGCGCACAGGTAGTAGGGCCGCCCGAACGGCGACGAGCGGAACGAGCGCTCCTCGTCCCTGCGCAGGCTGGTGAGCTGGGAGCTGCGGATCGTGCCGGCCAGGAACGCGCCGCTCACCGCCACCACCAGCCGGGCCTGCGCGGGCGCGCCCAGCAGCTCCAGCGCCTGGTGCACCTGCTCGCGCACGGTCACCAGCCGTGGCCCCTGTGTCTTCCCGGCGGGCTTCTCGCCGCTCACCAGGGAGTCCCACGCCTTCTCGGCGGTGCGGAGCTCGGCCCGCAGCGCCCTGGCCGCCGAGCCGTCCCTGGCCCGCATGGCCCTGCGCACACCGGCCCTGAGCTCGTCGATGCGCCGTTCGAGCTCGTCCAGCCGGTCACTCATGGCGCGAGGGTATCAGGGGTTCCAGTAATTACCAGTATTTCGGTGCGTGTCCCGCAGATGCGTACGCGGCCGCACCCGGGAAGGGCGCGGCCGCGTACGGAAGGGTCAGGCGGACGTCGTGACGCGGTCGGCGGGCGGGAGGCCGAGCTGGTCCGTGGGGACCTTGTGGGTCTCGCGCGCCGTGGCCACCGCCACCGCGCTGATCGCGCAGAGGATGGCGGTGAAGATGCCGACGCCGACCCAGCCCTGCAGGCCGAGCCAGCCTCCGGGGGAGACGATGCCGGCCGCCGAGGCGACCGCGAAGCCGGCGACGGCGAAGCCGATCTGGGTGCCGATCGCCATGCCCGACAGCCGCACCTTGGTGGTGAACATCTCCCCGTAGAGCGAGGGCCAGATGCCGTTGGAGGCGCTGTAGACGACGCCGAGGGTGAGGATGCCGACCAGGAAGATCATCGGGTAGCTGCCGGAGTTGATCGCCGCCAGGTAGGCGAAGATCATGATCGGGCTGCCGACGGCTCCGATGAGGAACACGGGCTTGCGCCCGATCCGGTCCGACAGCATGGCCCACAGCGGGATGGCCAGCAGCGCGGCGGTGTTGGCCACGGTGCTCACCCAGAGCATGGTGGCCCGGTCCAGGCCGACGTTCTCGACGGCGTAGTTGAGCGCCCACACGGTGAAGATGGTGCTGACCGTCGCGATCAGCGCCGCGCACACCACCCGCACCACGCTCGCCCAGTGGTCGCGGAAGAGCAGCGACAGCGGCATCCGCGGCACCGTGCCCTGGGCCACCTCGCGCTCGAACGCCGGCGTCTCCTCCAGCTTGCGCCGGATCACCCAGCCGACCACGGCCACGATCACGCTCATCCAGAACGGCACCCGCCAGCCCCAGGACAGCAGCTGCTCCTCGGGCATGGCCGCCACCGGGATGAACACGACGGTGGCCAGGATCTGCCCGAACTGGGTGCCGTTGAGCGTGAAGCTGGTGTAGTAGCCGCGCCGGTGCTCGGGGGCGTGTTCCAGGGTCATGGAGTTGGCGCTGGCCTGCTCTCCGGCGGCCGACAGGCCCTGCATGATGCGCAGCACGACCAGCAGCACCGGGGCGAGGTCGCCGATCTGGTCGCGGCTCGGGAGGCAGCCGATGAGGAACGTCGACACGCCCATGAGCACGAGCGTGAACACCATGATGCGCTTGCGGCCGAACCTGTCGCCGACGTGACCGAGGATGAACGCGCCCACGGGCCGGGCGGCGTAGGCGACGCCGAAGCTGGCCAGCGACTGGAGGGTCGCCGTGGTGGGATCGGACTCGTCGAAGAACACCTTGGAGAAGATGAGGGCGGCGGCGCTGCCGTAGATGAAGAAGTCGTAGTACTCCAGCGCGCTGCCTATCCAGGCCGCGACGGCCGCTTTGCGCGGCGTGCCCTGGCGGGCGCCGGGGGGTTGGTCGGTCACGATGGCTCCCTGTTGGTGCGGCGTCGTCAGTGTGGACCGTGCCCCCGTCCGGGCCCCGCACTTGTTACGAACTAGATAGTTAATTGCTCGCCATGCTCCTGTGACCGCGATCTCATGTCAAGAGTCTCTTCACGGGACGGCTCCGGAGATGTTATGACTAACTCACTAGTTCGTACATAAATCATGAGGGTGAGCATGACCTCCTACCTGATCGGGCTCATCGGCTCCGGCATCGGGCCGTCACTCAGCCCCGCCCTGCACGAGCGGGAGGCGGTCCGGCTCGGCATCCCGTACGTCTACCGCCTGATCGAGGCGGCCGACGCCGCCGAGGTGGGGGAGCTGGTCCGCGCCACGCGGCGGTTCGGCTTCGACGGGCTGAACATCACCCATCCCTGCAAGCGGGCCGTGCTCCCGCACCTGGACGAGCTGTCGGCGGACGCGGCCACGCTGGGCGCGGTCAACACGGTGGTGTTCGACGGCGAGCGCGCGGTCGGGCACAACACCGACTGGACCGGCTTCGCCGAGTCGTTCGCCCGCGACCTGCCCGGCGCGCCCACCCGCCGGGTGACGCAGCTCGGCGCGGGCGGCGCCGGGGCGGCGGTCGCGCACGCGCTGCTCACGCTGGGCGCGGGCGAGCTGACGGTGGTGGACGCCGAGCCCGGCCGGGCCCGGGCGCTGGCGGGGGAGCTGGCCGCGCGGTTCGGCGCGGGCCGGGCGCACCCGGCGGCCCCGGACGACCTGCCGGACCTGCTGCCGGACGCCGACGGGCTGGTGCACGCCACCCCCACCGGCATGGCGGGACACCCCGGCCTGCCGCTGCCCGCCGCCCTGCTCCGCCCGGACCTGTGGGTGGCCGACATCGTCTACCGGCCGCTGGAGACCGAGCTGCTGCGCCGCGCCCGCGCCCTGGGCTGCCGCACCCTCGACGGCGGCGGCATGGTCGTCTTCCAGGCGGCCCACGCCTTCCACCTGTTCACGGGCAGGAAACCGGACGCGGAGCGGATGCTCGCCCACCTGACCGAACTCGTCACCGCCTGACAGGAGGACGCCATGCGCAAGTCCATCGCGACCGTGTCGGTGAGCGGCACGCTGACCGAGAAGCTGGAGGCGATCGCCGCGGCCGGCTTCGACGGGGTGGAGGTGTTCGAGAACGACCTCGTCGCCTGCCCGCTGCCGCCCGAGGAGATCCGCCTGCGGGCGGACGACCTGGGGCTGGGCATCGACATGTACCAGCCGCTGCGCGACTTCGAGGCGGTGCCCGACGACGTGCTCAAGGGCAACCTGCGCCGCGCCGAGTACACGTTCGAGCTGATGAACCGGCTCGGCGCGGACACGCTGCTGGTCTGCTCGAACGTCTCCCCGGACGCCCTGCCCGACGACGAGCTGGCCGCCGCCCAGCTCCGCCTGCTCGCCGAGCGGGCCGCCGGGCACGGCATCCGGGTCGCCTACGAGGCGCTCGCCTGGGGACGGCACGTCAGCGAGTATCTGCACGCCTGGCGGATCGTGCGGACGGCCGACCATCCCGCGCTCGGCGTCTGCCTGGACAGCTTCCACATCCTGTCGCGCGGCTCCGACCCCATCGGCATCGAGGCGATCCCGGGGGAGAAGGTGTTCTTCCTGCAGCTCGCCGACGCGCCCCGGCTGGCCATGGACGTGCTGCAGTGGAGCCGCCACTACCGCTGCTTCCCCGGCCAGGGCGGCTTCGACGTGACGGGCCTGGTACGGCACGTGCTGGCCACAGGGTACGCGGGACCGCTGTCGCTGGAGGTGTTCAACGACGTCTTCCGGCAGTCCGACGCCCGCCGGACCGCGCTGGACGCGATGCGGTCGCTGATCGCGCTGGAGGAGGCGCTGACGCCGGACGGGGTGCCGCCGGTGGTGCCATCCGGGTTCGCCTTCGCCGAGCTGGCCACCGAAGGCTCCGCCGAGCTCTCCGGGATCCTGTCGGCCCTCGGCTTCGCCCGTACCGGCACGCATCGCACGAAACCGGTCGAGCTCTGGGAGCAGGGCGGCGCCCGCGTCCTCCTCAACGCGGCCCCAGCGGAATCGGCCGACGAGGAGCCGGCGCTGGTGGCGATCGGGCTGGAGACGCCCGACCCGGCCGCTTCGGTGAAACGGGCCGGGAAACTGCTCGCGCCGGTGCTGCCGCGCGAGCGCGCGCCCCGCGACGCGCCGCTGGACGCCATCGCCGCCCCCGACGGGACCGCGCTGTTCTTCTGCCGCACCGGCCACGCCGACCACCCCGACTGGACGGCCGACTTCCCCCGTGCGGAGCCCGTACCGGAAGGGGACGTGACCGGGATCGACCACGTCGCGCTCACCCAGCCCTGGCAGCACTTCGACGAGGCGTCGCTGTTCTACCGCGGCGTGCTCGGGCTGCGCCCGCAGGAGAGCCTGGAGGTCGCCGACCCGTACGGCCTGCTGCGCAGCCGCGCCATGGCCGGCGGCGGCACCCGCCTGGTCGTCAACATCGCCAGGACGGTCGCCCGCCAGGCGTCCCGGCAGCACGTCGCGTTCGCCGTCCGCGACCTGCGGGCGCTCGCCCGGCGGCTGCGCGCGGACCATCCCGGCCTGCTGCTGCCCATCCCGGCCAACTACTACGACAACCTGGAGGCCAGGTACGGGGCGGACCCGGAGATCAGGGAGCTGGGGCTGCTGTACGACAGGGACGAGGAGGGCGAGTTCCTGCACCTGTACACGGTGACGGCGGGCCGGGTGTTCTTCGAGCTGGTGCAGCGGATCGGCGGCTACGACGGGTACGGCGCCGCCAACGCGGCTGTCCGGCTGGCCGTGCAGCACGCCGAGCGGTCATAGGATGAGGCGTATCGTCCCCGCCGTCCCGTGGAGTCACATGACCTCGCAGCCAGCCACCGGTGAGCGACGGCGCGACGCCGACCGCACCAGGGCGGAGATCCTCGAGGTCGCCCAGCGGGAGTTCGCCAGGCGCGGCTACGCGGGGGCGCGGGTCGACGAGATCGCCGAGCTGATGCGCACCACCAAGCGCATGATCTACTACTACTACGGCAGCAAGGAGAAGCTCTACATCGCCGTCCTGGAGAAGGCCTACTCCGAGGTCCGCGCCGCCGAGCGCGACC
The DNA here is from genome assembly GCF_019396385.1 of Nonomuraea harbinensis. Classification (GTDB taxonomy): domain Bacteria; phylum Actinomycetota; class Actinomycetes; order Streptosporangiales; family Streptosporangiaceae; genus Nonomuraea; species Nonomuraea ferruginea. Next base: position 143,421 of record NZ_JAHKRN010000008.1, read on the forward strand.
TCGACGTGGAGCACCTGGCGCCGGTCGAGGCGATCCGCACGCTCGCGCAGCTGACCTTCGACCACCACGAGGCCCACCGCGACTTCATCAAGCTCGTCGCGATCGAGAACATCCACGGGGCCGAGCACATACGCAAGTCGCAGGCCCTGGCCAACCTCGGCACGCCCGTGCTCGGCGTCATCGAGCGCATCCTGGAGGCGGGCCGGGCCGGCGGCGACTTCGACACCGAGGCCGACGCCGTCGACGTGCACATGATGATCAGCGCGTTCTGCTTCTTCCGGGTGGCCAACCAGCACACGTTCGGCGCGCTGTTCGGGCGCGACATGGCCGCGCCCGAACACCGCGACCGGCTGCGCCGCATGGTGGGCGAGATGACCGTCGCCTACCTGCGCGGCGGTCACAGACCGTAGGCCTCCAGCAGCCGCAGCCACACCTCGCTCACCGTCGGGAACGACGGCACGGCGTGCCAGAGCCGCTCCAGCGGCACCTCGCCGGTCACCGCGACGGTCGCCGAGTGCAGCAGCTCGGCCGTGCCCGGCCCGGCGAACGTGACGCCCAGCAGCACCTTGCGGTCCTCGTCCACCACCGCCTTGGCCCGGCCGCGGTAGCCGTCGCCGAGCAGGTAGGCGCCGGACACGTCCGCGAGATCGTACTCGACCGCCCGCACCCGGAAGCCGGCCTCGCGGGCGGCCGACTCGGTGCGCCCGACCGAGCAGATCTGCGGGTCGGTGAACACCACCTGCGGCGGCCCGAACCCGTCCGCGACCGCGCGCATCCCCGGCAGGTCGTCGGCCTCGCCCCTGGCCCGGGCCGCGATGACGTCACCGCACGCCCGCGCCTGGTACTTGCCCATGTGGGTGAGCAGGTTGCGCCCGTTGACGTCGCCCACCGCGTACAGCCAGCCGCCGTCCACGCCGGTGGCGCGCAGGCTGTCGTCCACCTCGACCGGCCGGTCCGCCGGTAGCCCGACGCTCTCCAGCCCCAGCCCCTTGGTGGCGGGTCTGCGGCCGGTCGCGACCAGCACCTCGTCGGCCTCGATCGGCGGGCCCTCCGGCAGGTGGACGGTCACCTTGCCGCCCGGCTCCGGCCGTTCCACCCGCTCCGCCGAGGTGTGCGGCCGCACGTCGATCCCGGCGGCCGCGAACGACTCGGCCAGCAGCTCACCCGCGAACGGCTCCATCCGCTCCAGCAGCCCTCCGCCGCGCACCAGCATCGTCGTCTGCCTGGCGCCCAGCCCGTGCATGGCCTGCGCCATCTCGCAGCCGACCACGCCGCCGCCGATCACCGCGAGCCGGTCGGGCACCGAGGAGGCGGCGGTCACCTCGTGGCTGGTCCACGGCTCCGCCTCCCTCAGCCCCGGCACCGGCGGCACCGAGGCGACGCTGCCGGTCGCCAGCACCACGGCGTGGCGGGCGGTCAGCACCCGCTCGCCGTCCGGGGTGTCGACGACGACCCGGCGCGGGCCGTCGAGCCTGCCGCGCCCGCGCACGAACGTGGCGGGCACGCTCTCGATCCACCCCACCTGGCCGGCGTCGTCGTAGCGGCTGACCGCCTCGTCGCGGCGGGCCAGCACGGCCCGCGTGTCGATCGGCCCCACCTCCAGGCCCGGCACCCGGGACACGTCGGCGGCCAGCTCGACCGGGCGCAGCAGCGCCTTGCTCGGGATGCACGCCCAGTAGGAACACTCGCCGCCCGCCAGCCGCTCCTCCACGACCGCGGCCGACAGCCCGCCGCGCACCGCCCGCTGGGCGACGTTCTCACCGGCCGGGCCTGCTCCGATCACGATGACGTCGAACTCGTCGGACACGGTTACCTCCCGGATGGCGTTTCCCCTGGGGGCAGTCTGCCAGCCGATCAACCCACGCTCCAGGGCGCGCACCGAGCCCGCGAAGCCGATCGCCGGCGAACGCGCGGGGCCATCCGGTTCTCAGCGCAGGCCGGGGGCGAGGTCCTCGCTCAGGCCCCGGCGCCGGTCGAAGGCACGGCCTTCAGCCAGCCTCTGTCGTCGGTCAGGAACCGGTCCAGCCGCAGCCCCGCCTCCTCCAGCGCGGCCGCCAGCTGCTCGTCCGACAGCCGCCGCGAGGTGAACGACTGCGACCACTCGCGCTGCCCGTACCAGTAACTCATGGTCGCGTTGACCAGGCCGGGCGCGATCTCCTCCAGCGCCGACAACTCGATCCGGAGGTCGCCGTCGGTCCTGCCCCGGCCCACCTCCCAGGCGTCGTGCCGCTCCGGCGGCGTCCACTGGATCAGCACCGCCCCGTCCCCGGCCACGTGCCGCGCGCACGCCTCCAGCAGGCCCCGCCGCCCGCTCTCGTCGGCGGTGTGCACCAGGTTCGAGGCCAGCAGCACGCCGTCGAAGCGCCGCCCCAGCCGCAGGTCCTGTACGCGCGAGCAGACGGTCTCCGCCCCCCGGACCTCGGCCAGCATCTCGGCCGACTCGTCGACCGCCACCACCTCGTAGCCGCGCTCGACCAGCGGGTGGGTCACCCGCCCCACGCCTGCGCCCAGGTCGAGCACCGACCCGCCGGCCGGCACCTCGCCGGCCACGATGTCCGGCTCCCCGCCCGGCCGCATCAGCTTGTAGAACTCGACGGGCGAGCCGTCGGGAGTGATGGCCCCGAACCCGGTCCCGCTGTTCGGAATGATCTTCATGCGTTCGACACTAATCCCGGAAGGACGCGCCGTCAGTCGCCGAACCGGGACAATTTCCCGTGCCGCCGGGCATACCGCAGCGCCCACCCGAACAGCGCCAGCGTCGCCGCCACGTAGACCACGTTCAGCCCCGCCGCCCACGCCATCCGGTCCCACGGCACCGCGCCGCCCGCCATGACCGTGCGCATCCCCTCGAACACATGGGACGCGGGCGTGAACCAGGCCACCACCCGCAGCGGCTCCGGCAGCACCGAGACCGGATAGAAGATCCCCGCCAGCGGCTGCACCACGAACACCAGCGACCAGGCGATCACCTGCGCGTTCTCGCCGAACCTGAGCACCGCCGAGATGCCGACCAGCCCGAGCGACCAGCCGAACACCAGCAGCACCCCCATGAACGGCACCAGCCCCACGCCCAGGGTCATCACCCCGAACCCGTACAGCGCGTACGCCAGCCCCGCCATGACCATGACCGCGACCGCCACCTTGCCCAGCGCGAACAGCATCAGCCCGGTCACGTACTCCACGCTGGACAACGGGCTGACCTGGACGTTCAGCAGGTTCCTGGACCAGATGTCCTCCAGGAAGGCGATGGAGATCTCGTTGCTGGCCTTCTGCAGCACCTGCCACAGCAGCACCGCGCCGAGCAGGAACGTGACCACGAACGGCACCCGCTGCGACTGCAGGAAAAGCGTCACGAACCCCCACAGCACCAGCTCGACCGTCGGCCAGAACAGGATCTCGAACATCCTGATCGGGCTGCGCCGCAGCGCCGCGAAGTCGCGCCGCACCACGCCGAGGATCCGCTGCCGCCGGGCGGCCGCCCCGAGCGGGGGCAGCGTCAGAGTCGTCATCCGCGCGCCACCTTCAGGAACACCTCTTCCAGGTCCACGACCCCGTAGTGACCGGCCAGCTCGGCGGCCGTCCCCTCGGCGACGATCCGCCCGGCCGCCATGAAGCAGATGCGGTCGCACATCCGCTCCACCTCGCGCATGTTGTGCGAGGTGATCAGCATCGCGCTGCCGTTCTCCCCGGCCACCCGCGACAGCAGGCCGCGGATGCGGTCGCCCGCGTCGGGGTCGAGGTTGGCCGTCGGCTCGTCGAGCACCAGCAGCCGGGGCGCGTTGAGCAGCGCCTTGGCCAGCTGCACCCGGGTGCGCTGGCCGGACGACAGGTCCATCATCCGCCGCCCGCGCAGCGGCCCCAGCTCCAGCAGCTCGATCATCTCCGCCACCCGCGCCTTCGGCCGCCGCACCGCGTAGAGGCGGGCGAACGCGTCCAGCACCTCGTGCACCAGCAGCGGCCCCGGGAGGTCCACGTAGCTGGCGGCGAAGTTGACCTGGCTGAGCACCTCGACGCGGTGCCGCGCCAGATCCATCCCGAAGACCCGCACCTGGCCCGCGTCGGGAGTGATCAGCCCGAGCAGCATGTGGAGCGTCGTCGACTTGCCCGCCCCGTTGAGGCCCAGCAGCCCCACGACCTCGCCGTGGCCTACGCCGAAACTCACCTCGTCGACCGCGGTGACCGGGCCGAACCGCTTGACCAGCTTGATCGCCTCGAGGATGGCCACCGCTTCAGCGTGCTGCCCCGGCGCGAGTCACCGCAACGGGTTTTCCTCCAGCATGGCCAGCAGGTCCCACTCGTTCTCGCACACCCGCCGCCCGATCGCCGCCAGTTCCACCGACCGCGACTCGCCGGTGAGATGCCGCCGGGCCTGCACGACGCAGATGACGCCCCACTTGAGCACCCCGAACGTCTCCCACCAGCGCAGCGCCTCCCGGTCCACCGGGTGTCCCGACGCCTTCTCGTACGAGGTCACGAGGTCGTCGTAGGACCCGAAACCGCCCACCGGCAGCGGCGACCCGAACCGCCACGCCTTGACGCACAGCCAGCCGAGGTCCTCCAGCGGGTCGCCGGCGTGCGCCAGCTCCCAGTCGAGCACCGCCCTGACGCCCTCGGGCCCGACGATCAGGTTGCCGTTGCGGAAGTCGCCGTGCACCACGGTCCGCCGGCCGCGCTCCGGCCGCGCCGCCGCCAGGCGCCGCAGGGCGAGCTCGAAGACCGGATGCGGCTCCCCGGCCATGTCCAGCGCCGCCCGCCACTGATCCAGCGGATCGTCGCTTCCGTAATCGGCCTGGGGGAGCGCGGACAGCGGCATCCGGTGGATCGCCGCCAGCGCCTCACCGCACTGCGCGGCCAGCCGTGGCCGCGCCTCGCGAAAGGCGTCGTCCCGCAGGATCCGCCGCGGGATCGTCTCACCTTCGACCCGCTCCATGAGCACGTACGAACCAGCCGCCGCCACCACACCCGGCACCGGCACCCCGGCCTCCCGCGCGGCCCGCATCAACCCCGCCTCGGCCGCCGGCCCGGCACCCAGCCCGCCCTCGGCCCCCGACCGCAGGATCAGCGGATGACGTACCCCGTCAGGCGTGACCACGTCCAGCGCCCACGTCTCCCGCGACGCCCCGCCCGGCAGCCGCACCCGCCCCTCGACCGAGGCCCCGCCGCCGAAGGCCTCCCGCACCACCGCGTCGACGTCGGTCACCGGAGCCCGAACTCCCAGTTGCCGCCGCCCGCGTACTCGCCGAGTATCCGCCGCCCCACCGAGTCGATGTGCACCTCGTCCGGCCCGTCGTAGATCCGCCCGGCCCGCGCGTGCCGGTACATCCGGTCCAGCGGCGTGTCCGGAGTCAGCCCCGCCGCCCCGTGCACCTGGATCGCCCGGTCGATGACGTTGTGCAGCATCCGCGCCCCGACCACCTTGATCGCGCCGATCTCCACCCGCGCGCCGCCCCCGGCGTCGACCGCCTCCGCCGCCTGCAGCGTCAGCAGCCGCGCCGCCTGGATCTCCGCGTACGAGTCGAACACGTGCTGCCGCATCAGCTGCTTCTTCGCCAGCGGCTCGCCGAACGCCGTCCGCTCGTGCAACCGGCGGCACATCAGGTCGAACGCCCGCTGCGCCTGCCCCAGCCACCGCATGCAGTGGAAGATCCGCCCCGGCCCGAGCCGCTTCTGCGCGATCACGAACCCGTGCCCGCGCGGCCCCAGCAGGTTGGCCGCCGGCACCCGCACGTCCTCGTACCGCACCTCGCAGTGCGACCCGTTCAGCCCGAGCACCGGCGTCTCCCGCACGATCGTGTAACCGGGCGTGTCCGTCGGCACCAGGATCATCGAGAACGCCAGGTGCGGCGGCGCGTCCTCCTCGGTCCGGCACATCACGGTCGTGTACGCCGCCTGCGACGCGCCCGTGGTGAACCACTTGTGCCCGCTCACCACCCACTCGTCGCCGTCGAGCACCGCCCGCGTCGCGATCTGCGTCGGGTCGCTGCTCGACACCGCCGGCTCGGTCATCGCGAAGCTCGGCGAGATCTCGGCCCGCACCAGCGGCGCCAGATAGCGCTCCCGCTGCTCGGCGGTCCCGTGCTCGTACAGCATGAGCGAGTCCTGCAACGTGTACGTGCCGAGCGCGAGCTGCCCGTACTCGCTGCGCCCCTGCACCTCGTTGACGTACACGTAGTCGAGGAACGGCAGCCCGCCGCCGCCCAGCTCCTTCGGGTGCCCGAGCGCCCAGAGCCCTTCCTTCTTCGCCTCCTCCTGCAGCTCGCGGAGCGCCTCCCGGCCGCCTTCCTCGATGGCGCGCTCCGCGGGCTCCACCCGCTCGGTCATGAACGCGTACACGGCATCCCGCAACGGGCGGACCCTGTCAGGCACGGCGAAACTCATGCAAGGATCTCAACCGAAAACGACTGTCCGGTCAACGGAGAACAGCATGCACGACGCCCCGACATCTGCCCAGCTGGTCGCCGCGGTCCGTGAGTTCCTCGAAACGGACGTGCTCCCGGCGGCCGAGGGCCGGGTCCGCTTCCACACCAGAGTCGCCATCAACGTGCTCGCCATGGTCGAACGCGAGATCGAGCTCGGCCCGTCCCAGGCCCTCGACCACGAGACCCGCCTGGCGGCCCTCGGCGTCGCCTCCGACGCCGAGCTGGCCGCCGCGATCCGCGAGGGCCGCCTCGACGACAACCCCATGCTGGCGCCCTTTTTGAAGGAGGCCGTACGCGCCAAACTCGCCGTCGCCAACCCCGGCTACCGCTGAAATTTTCACCCCGTACGAGCCCTCTGCGGAAAGCCCTTTCCCCAGCTCATCCCCTGGTAGGTTCGTCCACTTCGGCTCTTGACATCATGCCGTCATTGGCGTGGCCTTCAGCGGTCAGATAGCGTCACCGGACGGAGCGCTCCCACCACCGGCCCCCTACCGGAACACGGAGACCGCACTATGTCCCACGCCGGACCCCGCCGCCGGGCGCGGCGCATCCTCGCGCTGCTCGCCGCCACGGTGACCCTCCTCGCCATGCCCCTGACCGGCACCGCCTCGGCGCACGGCTCGATCGTCGACCCCGCCTCCCGCAACTACGGCTGCTGGCTGCGTTGGGGCAGCGACTTCCAGAACCCCGCCATGCAGCAGCAGGACCCGATGTGCTGGCAGGCCTGGCAGGACAACACCAACGCGATGTGGAACTGGAACGGCCTCTACCGCGACAACGTCGGCGGCAACCACCAGGCCGCCGTCCCCAACGGCCAGCTCTGCAGCGCCGGCCGGACCCAGGACGGCCGCTACCGCTCCATGGACACCCCCGGCGCCTGGACCACGACGAACGTCGGCGGCTCGTTCAGCATGCGGCTGCACGACCAGGCCCGCCACGGCGCCGACTACATCAGGGTCTACATCACCCGCCAGGGCTACGACGCCACCACGACCCCGCTCGGCTGGAACCACCTGGAGCTCGTCCGCGAGACACCCCGGTACGCGCCCGCCGAGAACTACCTGATCACCAGCCTGACCAAGGGCTCGCGCACCGGCCGCCACGTGATCTACACGATCTGGAAGGCGTCCCACATGGACCAGACGTACTACTTCTGCAGCGACGTCAACTTCACCTGACCCTTTCCCCTTCCGCTTCGTGAGCGGCCGCGCATGGACGCGTGGCCGCTCGCGCGCAGCAGGCGGACAAAGGGGAGTTCGTGTTCATCGCGAGAAGAGCGTCATGCGCCGAACCGGCCGCTACGTAGTGCGGCGACCGACTCCACCAAGCCGGCCCTCTCCAGTGCGTAGAGCACGTCCTCGATTGTCTCCGGCGGGTTCACCCGGGAGTCCACGATCTGTTGGACACAGGCCCACACGATCCGGTCGTCGAGTTCGATCTGATCGAGGATGAAGTCGTCCGGCGACTGAGCCTCCAAATTCCAGGTGGTTAGTTCCTCCGCTGGGAAGTCCTTGAGATTGGAGGTGACGATGACCCGGGCGCACGCCTTGATCGCGGCTGCGAGTACATGCCTGTCATCCGGATCGGGCAGCTTCAGCCCTTCCATCAACGGCTCGTATCCCTCAACCAGGCAGTTTCGGACTGCGGCGTTCATGAGGTCACGCAATCTCGAGAGCTTGTCCGCCGGAATGTCCGGGCGATCGGCCGCCAGGTTGCGAAGCGTCTCGTCCAGAATTTGGTTCGTCCACTTGGCTTGCACGATGTCGGCCTGGGCGATGCGGATGAGGAGATCCCGGAGAGTGTTGCCATAGAGGACGTTGGCGTCGTAGACCACGACGAAGGCCACGTCAGATCCCCAGCTCCTGGCCGAGAGCGGCGAGGTCGTCGGCGGCGGACCGCCGCTTCAGATCATCACGCCGTTTGTACGCCATGAGATCCTCAACGGTGATGCGACGGTGCTTCCCCACCATCCGGTAAGGGATCGCACCATCCTCCAGCAAGCCGATCAGGTACGGCCGGGACACGTTCAGCATGTCCGCCGCCTGCTGGGTGGTGAGCTCGGCGTGGGACGGAACAACCGACACACCCCGACCCTCCGCGGCCTGAGCCAGTATGTACGCCAGCAGGCTCACGGCGTCACGCGGAAGAATCAATGCTTCCTCGTTGCCGACCTCCCCGGAAACCGGGATGACCTCCTTCTCGGGATGTCTCATCAGATAGTCCTTGATCCGCCTGACGGCTCGGGCTGCGACCTGCGCGTCCATCGACCCGGGCTCGATCGAGCGCTTGACCTGGATGCCTGCCATGACTGGCTCCCTCCCCACAGTCGCATTATGCGCAATAATCGAAACAAACGCAACAGAGGACTTGCGAGGCAGGGCTGGAGACTGCTCGCGACCTGCTGTCCGGTGTGGACGTGGAGTGGGGCGAGTGGCCGCACGGTGGCCGGTTCGTCACCAGCCCCCGCCGCCGAAGCGATGTGGCTGTGGGATCGCTCGCTGACAGGGGGCACCCTGATCGAGCAGACCCCGGTTCGCTCAATGATTTCGAGCGATTGCGAGTGGCAGGCTGGCAGGACCCTTTCTGCCAGAATCTTGACTAGAGAGGACGAACATCCAGGCACATGCGAGGGCTACCGGTGGGCCACCCCGAAGATTTCCGAGAAGGGATGACGATGTCAGCTGAGCGGAAGCCGGGTGCTGTCAGGCAGTTGCGGCTCGTGGTGGAGGCGGAGGATTACGAAGCGGCCGTCGCTTTCTATCGGGACGTGCTGGGTTTGCCGGAGCAGGCCGCCTTCTCCGGGGGCGACGGAGCTGAGGTGGTGATCCTGGAGGCGGGCCGGGCGACGCTGGAGATCGCCAATCCGGCGCAGAAGCGGATGATCGACGACGTGGAGGTGGGGCGGCAGGTGGCGCCCAAGTTCCGGGTCGCGTTCGAGGTGGAGGACACGCGGGAGACCGTCGACCGCCTGACGTCGGGTGGAGCGGATGAGGTCGCACCGCCTACCGTCACGCCCTGGCAGTCGCTGAACGCCCGATTGGACGCGCCGGGTGGCATGCACATCACCGTCTTCCAGGAACTGCAGAGCCTGGAGGAGCGGGAATCGATGGACGGATTCGGCACCGGGACCTCACAGAGCGTCGCCTTATGATCACGAAAAATGACCACCCGGGCGTGGAAAGTTCCAGGCCAACCCGGCCGCGACGAGGACGACGATGCTGATCAGGGCCAGCGACACCGTCACCGACTCTCGTCCTGAGAGCTCCATCGTGTTCTGCAAGGTCTCGCCCGCGCCGTGGAAGGCGAACGCGGCCGCACCGCAACCGAAGACGAACCCCGCGACACCGACGAGCGCGGTGACGGTCTTGCCTGCGCGCACCGGCAGGAACCACGCGAGACCGGCACACAGTAAGCCGGCGAGGACGACATCGGCGACGGCGACGATCAGCACGGCGACGCTGAGCACGGCATCGTCCCCGTAGTGCTCGAAGTGCTCCCACGTCCCGCCGGCGTCGGGGAGCCCGGCGACGTCGACCGCCGTGATGATCGCCATCAGCGCGGCAACACCCATGAGCTGCCACGCCTTCGGCCGCGTCGTGTCACTCCGCACGTGCACCTTGGTAGCGGGCTGTGCCCCTGCCATGGTCAGCGCTTCGGCGACGGTCGGCCTGCGCCGCGGGTCCTTGTCCAGCAGCCGCGTGATCAGCTGCGTGAGCGGTCCGGCTCGTCGCGGCGCCGGGGCCTCCTCCAGCAGCACCGCGGCCAGCGTCGCCTCGTGGGTGTCGCGGCGGAACGGCGAGACTCCCTAGACGGCCTGGTAGAGGGTCACGCCGAGGGAGAACAGATCGCCGGCGGGAAGGCCGTCGGCGCCGCGCAACCGCTCCGGCGCCGTGTACTCGGCCGAGCCGATGAGCATCCCGGTTGCGGTCAGCGCGGTGTCGGTGTGGTGGACCGCGGTCCCGAAGTCGGTGAGCAGGACCTTCCCGTTCTCGGCGAGCATGACGTTGGCGGGTTTGATGTCGCGGTGCACGACACCTTCCCGGTGCGCCGCGCCGACGGCCGTCAGCAGTGCCGCGGCGACTTCGGCGGCCCTGCCCGCCGGAAGCGGTCCGTGCTCCGCGAGGTGCTCGCTCAGCGAGCGGCCGTCGACGAGTTCCATGACGATCCAAGGAAGGCCGTCATCGATGACGACGTCGTGGACCGCGACGATGCCGTCGTACTTGCGCAACCGGGCGGCATTGCGGGCCTCGCGCGTGGCGCGCGCCAGCCGCTCGGCCCGTTCGGTCTCCGGCGGCCCTGCCGGCAGCCGCAGCTCCTTGATCGCGACGTCCACGTCGAGGGCCGTGTCGCGGGCCTGCCAGACCCGCCCGAAACCCCCGGACCCCAGTTCGGCGACCAGGCGGTAGCGCCCGCCGACCACGTCACCGGCCAGCCTCGAAGTCATGACCGTCTCCCGCCATCGTGCTCGGCACGGACAGTTGATCAGAGTACAGCCACCGATATCGGTGCACGCCTGTTCGCGCTTATGCGAAAGCGACGGTCATCGCGTCCGCGGGCCGGTGTTATTCGCTGGCCTGCGGGTGCGAGCCCCTTCTAGGATCCCGGCCATGCCGTGCCATCGTCGCCAGCGACAACGTGAGTTCACACCGCACCACTGGTTGAACCCACCCCCGCGACGGAGAAGCAATGACCGCACCGCCACTCGACGTCCGCTATTTCGCGGACGCGCTGCCCCATGCCGACACTGATCTGGCCTTCCTCCTCACCGAGGTGACCTGGGACGACCGCATGCGTGCGCGCCGTACCGCCAGTTTCGGCGTGCCGTACAACTACTCCGGCCAGCACTACGAACCCATGGCGATGCCACCGCGGATCGCGGCGATCGCGGCCCGCGTCGGCGAGTTCGCGGGCTACCCCTTCAACAACTGCCTGGCCAACCGCTACGAAACCGGCGACAACACCATGGGCTTCCACCAGGATTCCTACGAGGGCCTGACTCCGTCCAGCGCGATCGCGATCGTCTCGCTCGGCGCCACACGCCCCCTGGTGTTCCGCAGCATCGACGGGGCCCACCGCACGGAACTCACCCTTGAGCACGGGTCATTGCTCCTGATGACACAGACGACTCAGCGCACCTGGACCCACGGTGTCCCCCGCACCAGTTCCGCCGGACGCCGCATCAGCCTCACGTTCCGTTGTTTCGATACGGGGTCCGTGAATCCTTCGAGGTGAATCTCGACGCTCCTGAAGTGAAGGCCGCTGCAGGCACGGAGATAGGTCGAGGCCGGCCCCACGCATGGGCCGATTCGGCGTACCTACGAATATCTTCCTGATCAAAGGCACAACAAGTCCAAGCGTGGTTCCGACGAACTAGAGGATACGATGATGAGCCCGGAAGAACTCGAGCGAGAGAATGAGGCAGTTCTGGACGCGGTCCAGGCACTATTGGGCCTCATCTCCCCAGATGTGATTGCCGTGGCAGTCCGTGCGGAGAAGGATCGCATCGAATTGAGCTTCTGGGTTCGACGCCGTACGAGCGAACTCGACGAGGACATAGAGGATGCAATCTTCGACATGGAGGCTCTCCATTCTGGGGAAGGTCCTCTTATCGAGCCAATTATCCATGACGGAGCACCCGATCCTGCGATGCTAGGTCCATACGTTCGGATGATCTACTGGGCGAAGCACTGAGGCTTTTTCGTGCGCCCAGCAGAGCAGGAGGTGAAGCCGTGACATAGCGGTGGATCTTGCTGTTCGTAAGCTCGTCGTCGCTTGCCGGTGGGAGTCCGGCCCGGGTAGCTGCCAGGAGGCCCGGTAGCAGGCTGGCGGCTTCGTCTGAAACGGGTGGGGTCGAAGCCCAGCGTCAAAGGCCCTTTCGTGGGGGAGCGACGGTGCGGTCCGTAGCATGAAGCGAAGCCTGCGGCGTCGTTGCTCAGCCCGCCCTTGTGGTGGGACAAGGGAGTGCCGAGCCTCTCGAAACCGGGGCGAAGGCCATGGACGCGGTGAAGATCCTGGAAGCAGCCGTCAAGGACTCCCCGGCGTATGGGTCGCGGAACGTGCCGATAGTGGCGGTGGGAATTGGGGAGGCCCTCCCCAGCCCGGCAACCTGCGGAAGCTTATCTTCGTTGCCGGAGCATCGCGCCCTATAACCGGTCGAAGCCGGGAAGCGGGTGGCGAGCCGGGGTGGTGCCCTTGGAGCCGACGTTGGGATACCCGTGTGGATGAGAGCCTGGCTCTCGGACCACCAGGTCTCGACGGTGGTGGTGTGCTCCGAGCGGAGCCGTTCGGAGATCTACTGCTGGGTCTTGGCCGGGCGGATGTCACGTTCGCCCTGGTTGGTGGTGGGGGAACGTTCAGGTCGTGGGCGAAGCGCAGCACGTCGTGCTCGCGGTCGCAGAAGACTTCCAGCAGGACGTTGTCGAGCAGTTGGGTGACGGTCTTGGCCGGTCCGGCATGCAGGGGTGGCCTGATCTCCGATGGTCGGCCTCCATGCATGTGGCAACATCTTGGCTGCTGCTGTGAGGGACGCTGCAGGCACGGAGATGGGCGTGAAAGGGCGGTCGAGGCCGGCTCACCCGAGACCGGAGGCGCTTCGGAGGCTGTGATGGTACAGATCGCGGGGATGAATGGGCGGGCCGGGGTCAGCACTTGATGGTGTCCCGATGGCATTGAAGAAGATGGCAGAGGATGGATCTCGTGAAGGTGAATTGGACGCCCCTTGTCCTCACAGGCGTAGCTCTCGTCGTCGCCGCTATTTCGCTTGCTCTGAAGGCAAGTCCTGATCCTGACGTGGTCCGAATCGGCGGCACCCTCGGCGCCGTGGGAATCCTGGTAGGCGGGGCAGCCCTCGTGGTCTATGGGATCCAGCGCGAGATCGAACGGGATCGAGACCGCCGCATGTGATCGCATCCTGTCCGTGCTCTGGATGTGATCCGAGCGGGGCATCATCACGTTGATGAAGAAGATCACCGTGACTTTGGTGGCCTGCGGTGCTCTGCTGGCGGGCGGTGATTCTTCTCGGGCAGTGACCAAGGACCCCGTACGGGCGCTTGATGCTCTTCTGGCGCCGGGACGTGGCGTGCACTTCACCGAGGTGACCACTCTGTCAGGTGGCGCCGGCGAGCGGGTGGAGCGCCAGCGTACGGGGCTCTTCGAGTTCAACGCGGACGGCGGCGTCAAGGCCCTCCACGTCACCACCACGGGGGGTGAGCACGGACGTGAACGTGCTATCGGCTTCCACCACGACGTAGGCGGCACCGGCTACCGTTCCGGGGGACCTGTAGGAAAGTGGCTGAAGACGGGCAACGACTGGTGGAAGGATTCTCACCAGTCGCACCTCTGGCACACACAGTTGCTTGGTTATGACGAGCAACTCGTCAACCCGGCCGAGCCCGCGACCTTGGACGCTCTGCTGAAGAACGGGAAGCGGAGTGGAGACACCATCACAGGCGTAATCACCTTCGAGGAGCTTGAGCGGGTTTCCCGCTGGGCGCAGCACTCAACGCACGCCGGCTGGGATTCGGGCACAAGGCTGTCCTACACCATCACTCTGAACTCCATGAACGTGATCAGCAGGGTGCGGAGCACGTTCACATTCGCTGACGGCCTCGACGAACTGGTAGGCAAAACCCTCGACGTCGACACCCGCTACAGCCGGTGGGGCGGCAATGTCTCCATCAAGGCGCCGGACCCTGGTGAGACGACCACCGAGCTATGCATCGAGGGCATCTGCAATTGGCGCCTTCCTGGCTGACGGGCAGAGCATATCCCGATCGTCTATGACAACACCTTGATGGAGGTCCCCGAATGAAGGTAGTGGCCCGTGGCCAGGACATGATCGTTCTCGAACTCTCTGTCAAAGAAACGCACACCATCATTGCGAGTCTGCGTGAAGCCGACCAGGAGTTGGAAGACTGGGAGTTCCAGACAAGAACCGGAGTCGAGCGAAACGTGATGAGAGAGTTGCACCGCGCCATCCGCGATGCACTTTATGGAGCCGGGGCGTAAGTATTCGTCCCTGGCCGGATCTTTCGTGATCGTCCGGCACCGCACAAGGTAGTGGATTGTCCTTTGCCCGGTATCGGTTTTGAGCAATTTCCCTTTCGATTCCCGTCGCATCTATTGTGGCTGGACTGGACATGGTCATGGTGCACTTTCAAAGGTGGATGCAGTGTTTGCGGGGATCGACGAAGTTCCCTGGGCCCAGATTGCAGGGGCCTGTGACCAGCCTCAATCTGTACTGTTCTTGCTACGCAAAATCGTAGAAGGGAAGTCGGGCGACGCATATGTGTGGGATCTGCGCAGCCGACTTCTTGCTGGTGAAGGAAAGGTTGCTGAGGTTGCTCCTTACCTAATTCCCTACCTGCTGGAAGTCGTTGCGGTACCTGAACTGCCGCATCGGGCGCTGATCGTGAACACCCTAACGGAGATCGTACTCGGAGAGTCGGCCTACCCTTATTCCAGCGAGCAGGCAGGCAGGTCGAAACCAGATTATGTTGCGGTAGCACGAGCTAAAATAGTTGCTGAAAGCGATCGACTGATCAGGCTTCTTTACGATAAGGACGACTCGGTCGCTGCTGCGACGGCTCAGTTGCTTGCATGGCTGCCAGAGGCCGCTGAGGCGAGTGTGCCGGTATTACGCGCCCGAGTTGAAAGCGGCGCAGCCGATAGTAACGCCCGTGACACCAGTGCGAGAGATGCGGAAGCGGCCTGTATTATCGCCCTCGCACGGCTCTCACCGGATGGGCACCGCGGCTGGTTCACAAACATGTTCCATCAAGCGATCCACCCTGATGTGAGCGCTGCCGCTGCAGTAGGGATAGCGCTAACGGACTGGCGAGCGGAGGCCGACCTCCCTGCAGTGCGAGCAGCCACTGATGCTCTATTGGATCGAGCTTCAGCCTTCAACCGTATTCATTGGTACCGATACGGGCTGAACGTTATCAGCACGAGCTTCCAGCAAGCCGAGCGCTGGAGTCGCGCCTTAGCACGGGAAGTTTTGTCCCGTTCGGGGCAGCGGGAGGACCAGTGGGGCGCGCTCCTGGCGCAGGAGGCGATGGAGCGATGGAGAAGTGCTCCGGCTGAACTCGTTCCACTCGTCGCGAACAAGGTCCGAACGATGGTGATTGTGGCGCCAAACCAGGAGGACCTCGATGCTACGGAACAGTTTGTCGAGGTGCTTGGGCTTTCTGGACATGCCGTCGCTGCTCACGCCGACTTACTCGCTACCTTTTTGACAGGTGATCCCAACTATTACTGGCCAGCGGGGACATCGCCGGCAGTTAATGCTTTGGCACGCATCGGTGATGCCCGCTGTCTTCCATGGCTAGCTTCCGCCATGCTCGAGCACCGCGGGCTGGTTGGTCACATCGATTTCGGACACGCACTACCCGGTATGACGGCTCATAGCGACGCTTTGATCCCCGTAGTCGAGACGGTCCTGCGTAAGCTCGACGACCCAGGCTGGAACCCCAGATGGGACACGGTCAGGTTTATGCAGGGCTTGTGCGCATGGAAGGAGGCGGCTGCTCCGTTGGCCTCTGCCGTCGCGGCTCGGATGCACAAGCATGCTTGGCTGGCGTTATCTGTGCTAGGCGCGATTGGCCCAGCTGCCATGGAAGCCGAGCCACTCGTGCGGGCCTTGCTCGATGAAGATGGGCACGATTACGACGAGGAACAGGAATTGGCTGCTTGGGCGTTGTGGCGCATAACTGGTGAACCTGGGAGGGCGGTTGAAATCTGGACCAACGCCATTGTGGGCGATCACCATGCTACCCGCCGCATAGCCCCTCTACTCACACAGCTAGGTCCCGCTGCCGCAAGTGCCGCCCCCTACCTACGTTCGTTGCTCGACGATATCGAACCGGACGATCATCGATCTGTGGGCATCGCCCGGACGTTGTGGGCTGTCACCGGTAACGCAGCAGGTTTGATCCCACCGCTAGTTGCCGCCGTCGAGAAAAGACCGCTGGATGATGAGTGGTTTGGAATGCCACCTGATGGATTGCAGGCGATCGAGACCTTGGGATGGATCGGCGCAGCTGCCGCCGAGGCTATCCCCGCCCTGCACTCGATCGCCCACGGCCCGACGCGGGTAACCGCTGGCGACGTGTGGTTAGACGAGTGCTACCAAGAGGCTGCTCGGGCAGCTCTCTCAGCAGTTCAAGGTGACAAGACTCCCAAGACACCTTATAGGTGAGGCCAGGTATCCCGAAGGGGGAATCCTTGCTCAAGCACGCTCGATGACCGCTGAACCCAGAGGAACGAGGGTGATCTCCTTTGTCACCTGGGTTCCGGTCTGGAGATCTGTACCGGAGAAAGGAAGCGGAACGGTGGTTGAGTTGGCGCTGTGGTTGAGCAGGAATAGGTATTTGTCCCCTCTGATCGTGCATTCCACGTGCGAAGGAACTTCGGTGAATGGCGACCTCACACCCGCCATTCGTACGGTATCCACCAGCACTCCGCCGAAAGCTGACTCCTCCAATAGCGTGGCGAAGTAGATCACCCGTCCCGAGC
Organism: Nonomuraea harbinensis; assembly: GCF_019396385.1. GTDB lineage: Bacteria > Actinomycetota > Actinomycetes > Streptosporangiales > Streptosporangiaceae > Nonomuraea > Nonomuraea ferruginea. The sequence continues at coordinate 160,355 of NZ_JAHKRN010000008.1, forward strand.
CGAATCCGTTCTCGACGACGGCGGCGCGGCCGGCGAGGAGCCCGTCGTGGTAGACCGCCAGGGGCTTGCCGGTTTCCAGGTGGAGGTCTTCACGCCACCAGCTCGCCGTGGTGGTTCGACCGTCGGTGAACTCGACGATGAAGGTCTCGGATGGGCGAGCCGGCCAGTATTCGTCGATTCTGGCGCCGACCAACTCCCGGAACGCGCCCGGATACCCGTCCGGCCGGACGCGGTTGCAAGAATCCACGACGCCGGAGAAGAACGACATGATGACCGTCCCCCCGGCGAGGGCGAACGCGTGGATGGTCGCCACCCCGACATCATCAATCAGGTAGGCGTTCGGGACGATCAACACCTTGTACGGGGACAGATCGCCGCCGGTAGACACCACGTCCACGGGCACATGCTCCCGCCACAGCGGCGTGTAGTGCCGCATCACCGTGTCCGCATAGCTGAAGTCGTTCCGAGGCAGCCCGTACGTCTCCTCCAACCCCCACCACCCGTTCCAGTCGAACAGCATCGCCACGTCGGCCCGCATCGAGGTGCCGGCGACCCCGGACAGCAGTCGGAGTTCCCGGCCCAGGTCCGTCACCTCGCGGAAGGTGCGGGACGACGGCCCGGAGTGAGGGAGCATCGCCGAGTGGAAACGCTCCTGGCCGCCCCGGCTGGCCCGCCACTGGAAGAACATCACCGAGTCCGCCCCCCGCGACAGCGCCTGCAGCGACCCGAGCCGCATCCGCCCCGGCTCCTTGACGACATTCAGCTTCCACTGACTCACCGCCGAGGCCGCCTGCTCCATCAGCATCCACGGCTGACCGCCCTTCAAGGACCGGAACAGGTCGTACTGGAAGGCGGCCGAGATGTGCGACGTCGGGTCCGCCGGGTCGGGGTAGATGTCGAGGGCGACCGCGTCCTCCTCCGGCGCCCAGCGCCAGTAGTCGGCATGGCGATAAAAGCGCATAAAGTTTGTCATGACCGGAATGTCATCCCGGAACGACCGGACGATGTCCCGCTCGGCGACGAAACACTCCAGCAGCGCGTCCGACGTGAAGCGCTTGAAGTCGAGCCGCCGCGCCGGGTTCGACCACGAACGCGGGATGTTCGGCACCTCGATCTGCTCCCAGGACGTGTAGACCTGCCCCCAGAACCGGGTGGTCCACGCCTCGTTCAGCGCGTCGAGGGACCCGTACCTCCGCCGCAGCCACTCCCGAAAAGCGACGGAACTGGCCGGGTTGTACGCGGTAGGCCCGTACTCGTTGCTGATGTGCCACATCGCCAGCGCCGGATGGTACGAGTACCGCTCGGCCAGCTTGGTGGTGATCGCCGCAGCGTACCGCCGGTAGATCGGCGAGGACGGGTCGTAGTGCAGCCGGCTGCCGAACCCGAACGGCTCCCCGTCCGCCATGATCGGAAAGACCTCGGGGTGCAACTGGGTCAGCCACACCGGCGGCGCGGCCGTCGGAGTGGCCAGGTTGACCGCGATGCCGTTGCCGTGCAGCAGGTCCATGACCTCGTCGAGCCAGCCGAACTCGTACGTGCCCGGCTCGGGTTCCAGTGAGGCCCAGGCGAAGACGCCGAGCGAGACGACGTTGACCCCGGCCTCGCGCATCAGCCGCACGTCCTCGCACCACACGGCCGGGTCCCACTGCTCGGGGTTGTAGTCACCGCCGTACGCCAGCCCGCCGACGCGACTCCTGAACGCGGCCATACGAGACATTACGCTCCCAAAGCAGCAGTCAACCGATGCCGCACGGCATCAGAAAGTTTCGGTAGGAGTTGCCGGAAACTTGGCCGTCACTTGTTGCGTTACGGTAGGCTCCGCTTCGCGGCGCTGTCAACAGCGCCACGAGCGCTCCCAGGGGGTTCCGTGCAACGCGCCACGCTCGCCGACATCGCCGCGACCGCCGGTGTCTCCGTGCCCACGGTCTCCAAGGTCCTGAGCGGCCGTAAGCACGTCTCGCCCACCACCCGCGACCGGGTGCTGGAGGCGGCCAGGGCCCACGGCTACGAGCCGCCGCGCCCGCCGGGCGGCCCTCGCGCCGGCATCGTCGACCTGCTCATCAACGGCCTCGGCTCGCCCTGGGCGCACGTCCTCATCGAGGGCGCCGAGGCGGCGGCCGCGCGCTGGGGCTTCTCGCTCGTGGTCACCTCCTCCTACCGCCCCGACTTCGACCGGCGGCGCTGGGTGGGCATGCTGCGCAAGCGCGGCACCGACGGCATCGTGCTGGTGCTGTCGCGGGCCGGCCAGGAGGAGATCGAGGCGATCAAGGACCTGCTGCACGTCCCGCTGGTCCTGCTCGACCCCGTCGGCCAGCGCGAGCTGGGGCTGTCGGCCGTCGGCGCGACCAACTGGGCCGGCGGCGTCCAGGCGACCACCCACCTGCTGGAGCTCGGCCATCGGCGCATCGGCTTCATCGGCGGCCCGCTCGACAAGCAGTGCACGCTCGACCGCTACGAGGGCTACCTCGCCGCGCACCGCACGTTCGGCATCGACCCCGACCCGGCCCTGACCCGTTACGGCGACTTCCTGATCTCGGGCGGCCGGCTCCACGGCGGCGAGCTGCTCGACCGCCCCGACCGGCCGACCGCCGTCTTCGCAGGCTCCGACCCGCAGGCCGCCGGCGTCTACCAGGCCGCCGCCGAACGCGGCATCCGCGTGCCCCACGAGCTGTCCGTCGTCGGCTTCGACGACTCGCCGCCGTGCGAGATGATGACGCCCCCGCTCACCACCGTGCGCCAGCCGCTCGACGAGATGGCCAACGAGGCGATCCGGCTGGTCCACGAGGAGCTCACGCACCCGCGCTCCACCGGCACCCGCATCGAGCTCGCCACGAGTCTCGTCGTCCGGAGCAGCACCGCTCCTCCCGCCGGCTGACTCGTCGTACGGCGGCATCATGCGGGCGGGCGTCACCCCTCGCACGGGCCTCTGAAAGTTTCTGGCAAACGAGCCCCGCCCTGGACGTTGCCGCAGGTGCGCATCTCCTGGTACGGCCGGGCTCCGACCGCCCTCTTGACACCTCTCGACGCGCGCCCTAAGTTGCCGAAATATTAACGGGTCTCCGAAAATTTTCGGCAAAGTCCGGCATCACGGTTTCCGTATGCCGCCCGGCCGAGAGGATGGCATGACGGGCCAGTCACCCCCCGACACCACGCCCGGCGCGAACTCCCCCTGGCGGGACCGGAGGCTGACGCCCGCCGAGCGGGCCGACGCCCTCGTCCCGCTCATGACGCTGGAAGAGAAGATCGCCCAGCTCGTCGGCGTCTGGGCCGGCGCCGACCCATCGGGGGACGGCGTCGCCCCGCGCCAGGCCGACATGAACGTCGTCGACTGGGCCACGGTCATCCGCCACGGCCTGGGCCAGCTCACCCGCCCGTACGGCACCGCCCCGGTCGACCCGGCGGCGGGCGCCCGGTCCCTGGACGCATCCCAGCGGGAGATCATGGCGGCCAACCGGTTCGGCATCCCGGCCCAGGTGCACGAGGAATGCCTGACCGGCTTCTCCGCCTGGCGGGCGACCGTGTACCCGGCGCCGCTGAGCTGGGGCGCGTCCTTCGACCCGGGGCTCATCGAGGAGATGGCCGGGCGGATCGGCCGCTCCATGCGCGCGGCCGGCGTGCACCAGGGCCTCGCGCCGGTCCTCGACGTGACCCGCGACTACCGCTGGGGGCGCACCGAGGAGACCATCGGCGAGGACCCTTACCTGGCCGGCAGCATCGGCGCCGCCTACGTGCGCGGCCTGGAGGGCGCCGGGATCGTCGCCACCCTCAAGCACTTCGCCGGCTACGCGGCCTCCCGCGGGGGACGCAACCTCGCTCCCGCGCACATGGGGCCGCGTGAACTGTCCGACGTCGTGCTGCCGCCGTTCGAGATGGCGCTGCGGCTGGGTGGCGCCCGGTCGGTCATGAACTCGTACGCGGAGATCGACGGCGTGCCCGTGGCCGCCGACGAGAGCCTGCTCACCGGGCTGCTGCGCGAGGAGTGGGGCTTCACCGGCACGGTGGTCGCCGACTACTTCGCCGTCCGGTTCCTGCAGAGCCTGCACGGGGTGGCCGGGGACGGCGCGGAGGCGGCCGGGCTCGCGCTGCGCGCCGGGATCGACGTCGAACTCCCCACCGTCGACACGTACGGCGGGCCGCTCGTCGAGGCCGTCAAGTCCGGCACGGTCAGCGAGGCGCTGATCGACCGCGCGCTCCACCGCGTCCTGGCCCAGAAGGCCGAACTCGGCCTGCTCGACGAGGACTGGCAACCGATTCCGGCCCCCCAAGCCCTGGGCTACGGGACGGCCGCGCAAGCTCCGGGCCGCGTGGGCGACGGCACGGACGGGCGGGTCTCTGACCACTCGGCGGACGCGTCAGTCTCCGGGCACGTGGGTGGCGGCGGGGATGGGCGGATTTCTGGCAGCCGGGGTTACGGGACGGACGCGCAAGCTTCGGGTCGCGCGGACGACGGCGTGGCCGAGAGGGTTTCCGATCACGGGGGTGATGGCGGGGAGGGGCAGGGTGTCGGGGGTCGTGGTGGTTTGAGGCTTGATGACGAGGGGTCTCGGGGGCTTGCTCTGCGGCTGGCTCGGGAGTCCGTCGTGCTCGTGAGGAACGGCGGGGTGTTGCCGCTGGCTCCCGGTCTGCGCGTCGCTCTGGTGGGGCCGGTGGCCGACGATCCGATGGCGATGCTCGGCTGCTACGCCTTTCCCAACCACGTGGGTCCGCACCATCCCGGGCAGGGGCTCGGGCTGGAAATCCCGTCGCTGCGCGAGGAGCTGGGGAAACGGATCCCAGGGCTCACGTACGCGGCGGGCTGCGACGTCAGGGGAGAGGACACCGCAGGCATCGCGGCGGCCGTCGCCGTCGCCAGGGAGAGCGACGTGTGCGTGCTCGCCGTCGGCGACCGGGCCGGGCTGTTCGGGCGCGGCACCTCCGGCGAGGGGTGCGACGCGACCGACCTGAGCCTGCCGGGCGTGCAGGCCGAACTGGTGCGGGCCGTGCTCGCCACGGGCACCCCGGTGGTGCTGGTGCTGCTCGCCGGTCGCCCGTACGCGCTCGGGCCGGAGACGGACGCGGCCGCGGCGGTGCTGTTCGGCTTCTTCCCGGGCCAGCTCGGCGGTCGAGCCGTCAGCGAGGTGCTCACCGGCGCGGTGAATCCGTCAGGGCGGCTGCCGGTCAGCGTCCCCCGCGACGCGGGCGGGCTGCCGGCCACCTACCTGACCCCGCCGCTGGGACGGCGCACCGACGTGTCGTCGGTCGACCCGACGCCCGCGTTCCCGTTCGGGCACGGCCTGACCTACACGACCTTCGAGTGGACCGGGGCCGAGAGCGGCGGCGAGTGGCCCGTCGACGGCGAGACGGTCGCGGCCGTCACCGTCCGCAACACCGGGGAGCGGCCCGGCGCCGAGGTCGTCCAGCTCTACCTGCACGACCCGGTCGCCCAGACCACCCGTCCGGTCGTCCGCCTCATCGGGTACGCCCGCGTGCAGTTGGAGCCCGGCGAGGCCGCTCGCGTCACCTTCACCGTCCACGCCGACCTCGCCTCGTTCACCGGCGTGCGCGGCAGGCGGATCGTCGAGCCCGGCGACGTCGAGCTGCGCCTGTCCCGCTCCAGCGCGGACGTGGCGGCGGCGCTCCCGTTACGCCTGACAGGCGAGGAACGCGAGGTCGCCCGCGAACGGCGCCTGCAACCCACGGTCCACATCGAGCGCGGCATGACCGGCGTGGGCCGCCGGGACGGAGCACCGGAGGTCTGATGAGCGCAACCGACACCGTCCCGCCGGACACGCGCGAGCCGCGCCGGGCCCGCCGCGACGGGGGGAAGCCGCCGGCGGCGCCGCGCACCACGTGGCGGCGGGCGCTGCGCCGCGACTGGCAGCTGTACACGCTGGCGCTGCTGCCGCTGGCGTTCTTCCTGATCTTCAGGTACGTGCCGATGATCGGCAACGTCATCGCCTTCCGCAAGTTCGAGCCGGGCGGCAGCATCTTCGGCGAGGAGTGGGTGGGCCTGCGCTACGTGCGCATGTTCCTGGACGACCCGACGTTCTGGACGGTGTTCACCAACACGCTCGTCCTCGGCGGCCTGACGCTGCTGTTCTGCTTCCCGCTGCCGATCGTGCTGGCGCTGCTGCTGAACGAGATCCGCACCCGCAAGCTCAAGCGGTTCCTGCAGTCGGTGTCCTACCTGCCGCACTTCCTGTCCATCGTGATCGTGGCAGGCATCGTCATGCAGATGACGGCCGTCGACGGCCCGATCAACCAGCTGCTCAAGGTGGTCGGCGAGGAGCCCGTACCGTTCCTGCAGAAGCCGGAGTGGTTCCGGACGATCTACGTCACGTCCGAGATGTGGCAGACGGTCGGCTGGGGGACGATTCTCTACCTCGCCGCGCTGACCACCATCGACGACCAGCTGTACGAGGCGGCGCGGATCGACGGCGCCGGCCGGTGGCGGCAGATCTGGCACGTCACCCTGCCGGGCATCCGCCCCACGATCGTGACGCTGATGATCCTCAACATCGGCACCTTCATGGCCGTGGGCTTCGAGAAGGTCCTGCTGCTGTACAACCCGCTGACCTATCCGACCGCCGACGTGATCACCACGTACCTGTACCGCATGGGCGTCGAGTCCAGCAGCCTCAGCTACGCCGCCGCGATCGGCCTGTTCGAGGCGCTGATCGGGATCGTGCTCATCACCTCGGCCAACGTGATCTCCCGCCGCACAGTAGGGACGAGCCTGTGGTGAAGCTGGACGACAGCCCCGGCTACCGCGTGTTCCGGTGGATCAACGCGGTGATCCTCACCGGCGTCGTGGTCGTGACGCTGTATCCGTTCGTCAACATCATCGCGCGCTCGTTCAGCGAGGAACGGTACATCGTCACCGGGCAGGTCAACCTGATCCCGCGCGGGTTCAACCTGTCGACCTACGAAGTCCTGATGTCGGACCCGATGTTCTGGACGAACTACCGCAACACGGTGGTCTACACCGTCGTCGCCACGGCCATCGCCATGGTGATGACGACGTGTTACGCGTACGTGCTGTCGAAGAGGCACCTCAAGGGCCGCACGGTCCTGATCTGGATCGCCGTCTTCACCATGATCTTCTCCGGCGGTCTGATCCCCAACTACGTGCTGATCAACAGCCTCGGGCTGACGAACTCGATCTGGGCCATCGTCCTGCCCAACGCCATCAGCGTCTTCAACCTCCTGGTCATGAAGGCGTTCTTCGAGAACCTGCCGACCGAGCTGGAGGAGGCCGCCGCGATCGACGGCCTCGGCACCTACGGCATCCTGTGGCGCATCGTGCTGCCGCTGTCGAAGGCGGTCATCGCCACGATGGTGCTCTTCTACGCGGTCTCGTTCTGGAACTCCTGGTTCACCGCGTTCCTCTACCTGCACGAGCAGCGGCTGTTCCCGGTCACCATCTACCTGCGCAACCTCATCGCCGGGGCCACCACCTCGGATTCCTACGGCCTCGCGGCCGGCGACGTGACGCAGGCGGCGTCGAACATCCAGTCGGTGGCGATCATGCTCACCGTCCTGCCCATCCTGGCGGTCTACCCCTTCGTCCAGAGGTACTTCGTCTCCGGCGTCATGCTCGGCGCGGTCAAGGGATAGACCGCAACCCCACCCCCACGGCAAAGGAGTCCCCCCCATGCGCGACATCTCACGACGTCAGGCGATCATCGGACTGGGCGCGTTCACGCTCGTGCTCGCCGGCTGCGGCGAGGACGGCACGGCCCCGAAGGCCGCCGACACGTCCGCGAACAGGGCGGGCGCGATGGCGAACTACGGCGTCGGCCAGCAGTTCAAGGCCACCGAGCCGATCTCCTTCGACGTGCTCTACAACAACCACTCGTTCTACCCCAACAAGAACGACTGGCTGTTCTGGGAAGAGCTCACCAAGCGGACGAACGTGACGCTCAAGCCCGTCGAGGTGCCGCTCAGCGACTACGAGCAGAAGCGCGGCCTGCTCGTGGGCTCCGGCCAGGCCCCGCTCATCATCCCGAAGACCTACCCCGGGCAGGAGGACACCTTCGTCTCCTCCGGCGCCATCCTGCCGGTCAGCGACTACCTCGACCTGATGCCGCACTTCAAGGACAAGGTCGCCAGGTGGCGGATGGAACCGGAGCTGAACACGCGCAGGCAGGCCGACGGCCGCTTCTACCTGCTGCCCGGCATGCACGAGAGCGTCTGGGTGGACTACACGCTGGCCGTCAGGACCGACATCCTGGAGAAGCTCGGCCTGGAGGTCCCGGCCACCTGGGACGACCTCTACACGGTGCTGAAGGCGATGAAGGAGGAGTACCCCGACCAGTACCCGATGACCGACCGGTGGGGCGACCCCACCCCGGGCGGCAACCTGTTCAAGCTCGTCGCCCAGGCGTACGGCACCAGGGGCGGCTGGGAGTACCTGCACGCGACCTGGGACCCCACGGCCGGCAAGTTCGCCTTCACCGGCGCCATGCCGCAGTACAAGCAGATGATCGAGTACCTGCACAAGCTGGTGCAGGAGAAGCTGATCGACCCGGAGAGCTTCACCCAGCAGGACGAGCAGGCCAAGCAGAAGTTCACCTCCGGCAAGTCCTTCGTCATCAGCACCAACGCGCAGAGCCTGATCAACGACTACCGGGGGCCCCTGGAGAAGACGGTCGAAGGGGCCAAGGTCGCCAAGATCCCGGTGCCCATGGGCCCGGTCGGCGACTACAAGATCGGCACCCGGCTGGAGAACGGCATCATGATCTCCAGCAAGGCCAAGGACAACCCGAACTTCGTGGCCATGATGCAGTTCATCGACTGGCTGTGGTACTCCGACCAGGGCCAGGAGTTCGCCAAGTGGGGCGTCGAGGGCACCACGTACACCAAGGACTCCGCCGGCGCCTACAAGCTCGCCGACGACATCGACATGGTCGGCCTCAACCCGGGCGCCTCCAAGCACCTGCAGAAGGACTTCGGCTTCGGCAACGGCGTGTTCGCCTACGGCGGCACCACCAAGCTGCTGCAGTCCACCTTCTCCGAGGAGGAGCTGGAGTTCCAGAACGTGATGAACGCCAGGAAGCAGTGGCCGGTGGACCCGCCGCACCCGTTCACCGACGAGGAGCGCGAGCGGTCGACCCTCTGGGAGACGCCGCTGAAGGACCACGTCACCCAGAACACGCTCAAGTTCATCCTCGGCGAGCGCGACCTGGCCGAGTGGGACGCCTACGTCAAGGAACTCGAAGCCAAGAACATGACCACCTACATCGACCTGGTCAACGCCGCCGCGGACCGGTTCAAGAAGGAGCACGGCTGAGCCGATGGGCGAGGTGACCGCCGGGCGGCGGTTCGGCGAGGGTCCGCTCTCGCGCGCCGCCGCCCTGATCTACACGATGCTGGTCGTCGAGCTGCTGCTGCTGGCCGCCACCGCGCCGGGCCTGGCCGGGCTGGTCCTGCTCGACCGCGACGTGAGCAACCTGCCGCTGTACGCGCTCTGCGCGCTGCCGGCCGGCCCGGCGCTGTCGGCCGCGCTGTACGCGCTGCGCCACCGCGGCGCCGGCCTGGCGGACCTGTCACCGGCGGCCGCGTTCCTGCGCGGTTACCGGGCCAACGCCGCCGACGTGCTGAAGGTCTGGGCGCCGTGGCTGGCCGGCATGACGGTGGTCGGCGTCAACCTGGCGCACTTCGCCGCCGCCGGGGTGCCGGGGTGGTGGGCGGCCCTGCTGGTCGCCGTCGCGGTGGCGGCCGTGCTGTGGGCCGCCAACGCGCTGGTGATCGCGTCGCTGTTCCGGTTCAGGGCCGTGGACGTCGCCCGGCTGGCCTCGTACTTCCTGGCCCGGTGCCCGGGTGCCACGCTGGGCAACGCGTGCCTGCTGGTCGTGGCGGGCGGGCTCACCCTGGTGGCCACCGAGCTGGCGCCGCTTGCGCTGGCGTCCGCGTTCGCGGCGGGGCTGCTGCGCAACAGCCGGCCGATGATCGCCGAGATCCGCGAGCGCTTCGTGTCCGGTCAGTGAATGCGGCGGCCGTGCGCGTCGGGCACGCCCGACTTGCGGAAGAAGTACGTGTTGATCTGATCGCGCCACTCCCGGGCGGAACGGAGCTGCTCGTCCAGCAGCTCGCGCACCCGGGCGTGCAGCGCCGGGTCCACCAGCCCGGCCAGCCCGTCCCAGGCGGGCCGCAGCTCCGCGACCTCCTCGGCGCCGGCGAAGTGGGTGTCGTAGATGTGCTGGATGACCGTCTTCCCGCTGTGCAGCACGTGACCGTACGGGACGTGATGGAAGAAGAGCAGCAGCTCGTCCGGGCACCGCTCCGCCGACTCGTACACCTCCGACCACGGCTCCGGGTACTGGCCGGTGCAGCCGGTGCCGGTGGCGCGCGTCCGGTCCACGCCGACCCCGTCGCGGTCGGCGAAGTGGTACGTGCCCCACGGCGTGTACTCGTAGCCGTCCACGTCGGGGCCGTAGTGGTGACCGGGCCGGACCATGAAGCCGACGCCGAGCGGCGCCGTGTAGCGCTCGTACGTCTCCCACGAACCGTCCATGATCGCGTGCAGCGGCTCCCGCAGGCGGTCGGCCGTGTCCGGGAAGGTCAGGCCGATCCACTCGTCGAGGATCTCCGCAGGGCCGAGCCCCGGGTCCCAGGCCAGCCGCCCGAACGCGTACAGGTTGGCCTGCGCGAGCGGATGCCCGGTCCAGTACGGGTCGTCGCCGGCGTTCGAGACCGCCACCAGTTCGCCGGCGACGCCGGCCACCGTCCGGCCGCCGGGGCCCCACGGCTCGAAGCCGAGCACCTCGCGCCACATCGGCGCCAGGTAGCAGACGTGCCGCTGCTGGCCGGTGTACTCCTGCGTCACCTGCAGCTCCACCGCCAGCCGGGTGCGCGGCATCGCGGCGATCACCGGCGAGACCGGCTCGCGCACCTGGAAGTCGATCGGCCCGTGCTTGACCTGGAGGATCGCGTTCCCGGCGAACTCCCCGTCGAGCGGCGCGAAGTGGTCGTAAGCGGCCCGCGCCCGGTCGGTGGCACGGTCGCGCCAGTCCTGCCGGTGGTCGTAGACGAAGGCCCGCCAGTGCACCACCCCGCCGTACGGGGCGAGCGCGCCGGCCAGCAGGTTGGCCCCGTCGGCGTGGCTGCGCCCATAGGCGAACGGCCCCGGCTGCCCCTCGGAGTCTGCCTTGACCAGGTAACCGCCGAAATCCGGGATCGCCTCGTACACCCGCGCGGTCGCCCGCGCCCACCAGGCCCGCACGTCCTCGTCCAGCGGGTCGGCGGTGGACAGCCCGCCGAGGACGACGGGCGCGGCGAAGGTGACCGACAGATGGACCTTGATCCCGTACGGGCGCAGCGCGCCGGCGAGGGCGGCCACGTCGCCGAGCCGGTCGGTGAGCAGCCGCGCCTCGGTGGCGTGCACGTTGACGTTGTTCACCGCGACCGCGTTGACGCCGGCGGCGGCCAGCAGCCGCCCGTAGGCGCGCACCCGGTCCAGGTCGCCGCGCGGGCCGCCGTCCGCCCAGAAGATCGAACCGCCCGCGTACCCGCGCTCGACCTGCCCCATCACGGGATGCACGTCCACGTTGTCCCAGTGGTCGAGCATCCGCCGCCGCATCGCGGGCCGATGACGCTCGGCCGGGAAGTCCGCGCCGAACGCCCGCTCACCCAGCCGGACGACATGGAACAGCCCGTACAGCAGCCCCGCCCCCTCGCCGGCCACCACGGTCACCCCACCCCGCCGCCCGACCAGGAACGCCTCGTCCGGCATGCCGGTTTCCCCGGCCTCTTCGCCGTAAAGGACCGCGCGCGCGGGGGCCGGGAGGCGCTCGGACGTGGCCAGCACGAGGTCGGCCTCCCCGCCGTCGCACAGGCTCCCGCCGAACCGGGCGCAGGCCCGCGCGACCTCGTCGCGGACCGTGCCGGCGAGCGGCCCGTCCCCGCGTACGAGGACCCGCCGGGATCCGATCGCCCGGAACGCCTCGGGAGGCAACCAGGCCGGATGGACGTCCGTCATGAGAAGAATCTATCGAGAAAACATGACAGTGGATGTCCTCTTTTCCGGGAAACCTGGTCGCATGATTGCTTTGGTGGCGGGCGCGACCCGCGGAACAGGACGTGGCATCGCCGTCGAACTCGGCGCCGCCGGCGCGACAGTCTACTGCACCGGCAGGACGACCCGGGAGCGGCGCTCGGAGATGGACCGGCCCGAGACGATCGAGGAGACGGCGGAACTGGTGACGAAGGCCGGCGGCACCGGCATCCCCGTGCGGGTGGACCATCTTGATCCGGCCCAGGTCAAGGCCCTGGTCGAGCGGATCGACCGCGAGCAGGGCCGGCTCGACGTGCTGGTGAACGACGTCTGGGGCGGCGACAAGCTCTGGAGCTGGAACACCCCGGTCTGGGAGCAGGACCTGGAGAAAGGTCTGAGGATGCTCAGCCTGGGCGTGCACACCCACCTCATCACCAGCCACCACGCGCTGCCGCTGCTGATCAGGAACAGGGGCGGCCTGGTCGTCGAGGTCACCGACGGCACGTGGGACTTCAACGCCCCCCGCTACCGGGAGAACCTCTACTACGACCTGGTCAAGATGTCGGTGAACCGGCTCGCCTTCAGCCAGGCGCACGAGCTGCGCCCGCACGGCGGCACGGCGGTGGCGCTCACGCCGGGGTTCCTGCGCTCGGAGGCGATGCTGGAGAACTTCGGCGTCACCGAGGAGAACTGGCGCGACGGGGCCGAGCGGGAGCCGTCGTTCGCGGTCTCGGAGACCCCGGCGTACGCGGGCCGCGCCGTCGCCGCCCTGGCCACCGACCCCGACCGGGCGCGCTGGTCCGGCAAGTCCGTCGACAGCGGCACGCTGGCCAAGGAGTACGGCTTCACCGACGTGGACGGCAGCCGCCCCGACGTGTGGCGGTTCATCGCCGACACCGACGGCGGCAAGCAGCCGAACCCGGACGACTACCGCTAGTCACCGGCCCCAAGCGGAAGACCCAGCGCAACCACCCCTGTAAGGCCCCCGCTACCGGTGAAGCGCCACCATGTGGACGGCGGTGCCGGCTATCGGTAGAGCGCCGCCATGCGGATGGCGGCCCGCGTGACCATCTCCCGCAGCTCCGCCGGCTCCAGCACCTCCGCCTCCGGCCCGAAACGCAGCACCTGCGAGTACGCGATCTCGATCGACTCCACGCCGAGCCGCACCGTACCGTCGGGCTGAAGTGAGGCCACCGCGTCCGGCAGCGCCGCCGGGTCGGCGACGTGCCGCAGCATCCGCAGCCCGGCCTCGGTGAGCCGCAGCGTGATCGAGGTCCGCAGCAGCGAGTGGCCGAACGCGGCCGACTGCTCGGTCCAGAACGCGGCCAGGTCGAAGCCCGGATCCCGGACGAACACGTCGTCGCGCACGGCGATCTCACCGAACCGGTCCACCCGGAACAACAGGAACCGCGCCTGCCCCGCCGACTGCCCCTGCGGCTGTGCCGATGACGGCCCCGGCCCAGGTGACGGTCCCGGTTTCGGTGATGGTGGGGACGGGGATCGGGCCGCGAGGTACCAGGCGCCCGCCTTGAGCACCAGCCCGTACGGCTCCAGGGTGCGCGTGCGTCCCTTGTATCCGGCGGTCACCCGCCGGTCGCCCCACACCGCCCTGGCCAGCGGGGCGAGCTGCGGCGGCGGTGGGGAGTCGTGCGCGAACCAGCCGGGCGCGTCCAGGTGGAAGCGCTGCGCGGCCGTCGCGGGGGCGTCGCGCAGCCCGGGGGAGAGCGCGGCGGCGGCCTTCAGCCGGGCCGTCGCCGCCACCTCCTGCAACCCCATCTCGCGCAGCGCGCCCGGGACGCCGGACAGGAACAGCGCCTCGGCCTCCGCCCGGTCCAGCCCGGTCAGCCGGGTCCGGTATCCCTCCAGCAGCCGGTAGCCGCCGCCGCGCCCCCGGTCGGCGTAGACCGGGATGCCGGCCGAGGACAGCGCCAGCACGTCGCGGTGGACGGTGCGCTCCGACACCTCCAGCTCGCGGGCCAGCTCCGCCGCCGTCATGCCGCCGCGGCCCTGCAGCAGCAGCACGAGCGACATCAGCCGGGCGGCGCGCACAGCGGCATGATCACGGCGGACGGGTGATCGGGGGAGTGGAAGACCTCGACGTCGCTCGGCACCATCGGCCCGCCGGAATGGGTGAGCGGATCGCCGGTGCCGGGGTTGCGGGCGATCGTCGGATAGGCGCCCGCGGCGACGTGCACGCGGACGCGGTGGCCCCGCCTGAACCGGTGGCCGATCGGCCACAGCTCCACCCGTACCCTGCGCACGTCCCCCAGCGTATCGGCGTCCAGCGGGCCCAGGCGGCGCACGCCCTCGCACACGTTCATCGACCGCCCGTCCGGGTGCACGTCGCACACGCGGACGACCACGTCCGCGTACGGGGTGCTGGAGCGGACGTACAGTTCCGCGCTGACCGGGCCGATCATCTCCAGGTCGGACTCCAGCGGGGGCGAGCTGTAGACGAGCACGTCGCGCCGGGCCTCCAGGCGGCGCTGGTCGCGCGGCCGGGAGTCGGCCAGCAGCACCGGGCCGCCGATCACCGGCGTCGGATGGTCCGGGTGGTAGCGGAACCGGTCCGGCTCCGACTCCAGCGGGCCGTCCGTGCCCAGCCCGAAGCCGTGCTGCAGGTGCCAGCGCCGCCGCCGCAGGCCGGGCACCGGCCAGTCCGGGTACTCGCGCCACTCCTCGGCCCCCGTCACGTACAGCCGCACCGGCTGGTCGCGCAGCCCGGAGACGTCGCCCAGCAGGTGGGCGCGGAACCAGGCGAGCGACTCGGCCATCGACGGGCCGAGGTGGCGGGCGTCGATGTGGTACCAGGGGCCGATCGTCAGGTACGGCCGCCGGCCCGCCGCCCGCAACGCCGCGTAGTCCTTGAGCTGCCACGGCAGGAACACGTCGTACCAGCCGCCGAGCATGGTGACCGCCGCGTCCACCTCGCCGACCTTGGGGGAGTGGTCGCGCCGGGTCCAGTACGGCGCCGGGTCGGCGTGGTGCGCCAGCAGGTCGCGGTAGAAGCGGAGCGGCCGGCCCGCCGACGCCAGGTCCAGCTCGCCCACCGGCCGCCCCGACAGCACGGCCCGCCGCGTCACCCGCGGCGCGGTCAGCCCGGCCGCGCCGCCGAAGCGGCGGCCCATGTGCTCGGTGAGCGTGGTCCAGCTCAGCGCCGACTCCAGCGCGAACGCGCCGCCCACGTACGCGGCGTCCCTGAACTGGGAGGCGGTGATCTGGGTGGCCATCGCCTTCAGGTCAGGGCCCGCGTACGGGGCCACGGCCCACTGGGTGAAACCCAGGTAGGAGGGGCCGAACATGGCGAACGAGCCCCCGTACCAGGGCTGTTCGCGCATCCACGCGATCGTCGCCAGGCCGTCGTCGTGCTCGTGGCCGAGCGGGTCGAGATCGCCGCCGGAGCCGAAGCCGCCCCGGCAGCTCTGCATCACCACCTGGAAGCCGTGCCAGGCGAACCCGCGCCCGTACAGCAGCCCGAACAGGCCGCGGCGGCCGTACGGGGAGCGGATGAGGACGACCGGCGCCCGCTCCGCCCCGGCGGGGACGTAGCGGTCGGCCAGCAGGGTGACGCCGTCGGGCATCCGCACGGGGATGTCACGGTGGACACGTACGCGTCGCATTACCTACCAGTAACATACGTGGCCGCGCAGGCGGTAGCCCGGAGCCCGGCCGATCCGGCCGGACGCACCGGCGTGCGCGGGAGCGACGGGGGGCGCCGCCCCCGCGCGGCCGTTACGGCGCGGTCTTGTCCGGCCGCTCCGAGACGCGGATCGCGTTGACGATCGTCGCCCCGTCCCGGGTCGCGAACCTGACGTTGAGCTGGCCGTCGGTGACCCGCACCGTGTACTGCCTGCTCACCGCCGTGTACGTGCCCGCCTCCAGGGCCAGGTCCAGGGCCGGGATGGCGAGCTGGCCCTCGACCAGCACGTCGAACACCCGCCGCCCCATGGCCATGTTGCGGATCTCGGCGAAGTCCAGCTCGACCGTGTAGACGCCGTTGGGCACGGCGTCGAAGCGGTACTCCAGCATCCGCTCGCGGGCGGTCCTGAACAGCGCCTGGTCCTCGGTGCCCTTGATCGTCTTGTTCGTGCTGCGGGTGGCGGAGGAGGTGGCGACATAGCCGTGCGAGCCCGCGCTGTAGCGCCGGTCCGGCGTCCAGGCGTCACCGGCGGCGTCCGTGGACCCCCGGGTGGCACCCACGTCCACCGCCACCTGGTGCCTCGGCACCACGACGGTCACCGTGATCTCGATCACCGGCTGCCGTCCGCTGGCCGACCTGACCAGGAGCTTCCCGGCCCGGGTCGAGCCCGGCTGCACGCCGTCGCTCGACACCGTCACCCTGAGCGTCGCCTTCTGGCCCGTGGCCAGGGTGCCCGAGGCCGGGGTGACGCCGAGCCAGCCGCCCGCCGGATCCGTGGTGATCGTGTACGGGGTCGGCGAGCCGAGGTTCGTCAGCTCCATCGTCCGCGTCCTGCTCTGGCCCTGCGGCATCACCACGGTCAGCTCGGCGGCCGAGGCGGCCACCCGCCCGGTCACCAGCGCCGTGTCGATCCGCTGCACCGTGGCCGGGGCCACCGTCACGGCCCGGGTGAACGTGCCGTAGTGCTCCTTGGACACCTCCACGTCGTAGTCGCCGGCCAGCACCTGGCCGTAGAAGGAGCCGTCGGCGCCGGTGGTGAACGTCGCCACGTCGCCGATCCGCACCGTCGCGCCGGGCAGCGGGTCGCCGTCGTTGGCGTCGGACACCACGCCCGTCACCAGGCCGTGCCTGCTCGCCGTGATGGTCACGCTCTGGCCGGCGGCCAGGGCGGGCTCCTCGTACAGGTAGAGCAGCGCGTCGTCGCCGGCGGCGTTCTCCACGCCGACGGTGCCGAACGCGCCCCGCTCCCGATCGGTCTCCATGTCCTTGTAGCGGAAGCCGATCGAGCCGTCCTCGCCCAGCAGGGCCGCGAACGACACGCGCAGGTTCTGGTCGGCGTAGAACTTCACGTTGCGCCACTCCACCACGAACCGCCTGTGCGGAGCCGTCCCGACCACGCCCGTGTACACGCCGCTCTCCGCGTCCACGATGAAGTCGTCCCAGAGCGGGTAGACGGCGTTGTTCGGGGTGCCCGTGCTCGGCAGGCGGCTGTTGCTCGGCGTGGTCAGCCGGGCCTCGGCGAAGGTGAGGAACCCGTTGGTGACGACCCAGGCCCGGCTCTGGCCGGTGCCGTAGAACGGGACGGGGAACGGCAGCGTCACCTGGACCGCCTCGTCGTCGCCGGTCAGCGCCAGCTTCTCGGTGCCCGCGACGTACGGCTCGGCGCCCGCGCGGCAGGTGTAGCCGAAGTTGTCACCCCGCAGCGGCAGCTCGACGTCCCTGGTCACGTCGCCGTCGACCGTCACGGACACGGTGGTGCCCGCGGAGCAGCGCGACACCGGGGTGACGACCAGTTCGTACTCGCCGCGCGGCAGCGTCAGCTCGTACCGGCCGGAGGCGTCGGTCACCGCGCTGAGCGGCGTGCCCGAGGCCGTCACCCGGGCGTCCGGCTCCGGCGCGCCCGCGGTGGTGACCGTGCCGGACACCGTGCCCGCCGCGACCGCGGTCATGGTCAGGTCCACGGTGGTGGTCTGGTCGCCGGTGACGGTCGCGGTCGCGGTGCCGCTCTCGTAACCGAACTTCGCCGCCGTCACCTGGTACTCGCCGGGCAGCAGGCGGACGAACGAGAACGCGCCGTCGTCGCCCGTCACCAGCGTGCGGTCGGTCGGGCCATCGATCGTGACCGTCACGCCGGCCACCGGCTGCCCGCCCGCGGTGACCGCGCCGGTCAGCCCGCCGAGGCTGTCCTGAGGCGTGGCCCGCACCGCGGCGTAGGCGTCGAGCCGGCCCTCGCCCCACACGTTGTTGTCGGCGGCCGTGCCGCCGCAGCTGGTGTCGGCGACGTCCACGGCCGTGCTGTCGAGCAGCGGCCGGGTGGCGGCGATGTCGCCGTGCAGCCCCGGCGAGGCCGACCACATGAGCGCGACCGTGGCCGCCACGTGCGGCGAGGCCATCGAGGTGCCGGTGCCGGCCGCGTAGCCGCCCGGCACGGAGGAGCGCACGCTCACGGCCGGGGCGGCGATGTTCGGCTTGATCTCGCCGTTCTCGCCCGCGCCCTTGCTGGAGTTCACGTACAGCGCGTTGTTCACGTCGAACCCGCCGGCGCTGTAGCTGATCTCGTACTGGCCGGGCGAGCCGCTGCTCTGGCAGGACGGGCCCTCGTTGCCGTTGGAGAACGCCGGGAAGATGCCCGCCGCGATCCACGCCTCGACCGTCTCCTTGTACCAGGGGTCGAAGCCGTCGCCGCCCCAGGAGTTGTTGACGATGTCGGGGGCCAGGTCGGGGCGCGGGTTCTCGCCGTTCGCGTCGGTCGGCGCCAGCACCCACTGGCCGGAGGCCAGCAGCGAGGCGTCGGTGCAGGTGTTGACCTCACAGCCCTTGGCCGCGATCCAGCGCGCGCCCGGGGCCATGCCGATGCCGTTCGCGCCGACCATGGTGCCCATCGTGTGGGTGCCGTGGCCGTTGTTGTCGCACGGCACCGCCGTCGGGCAGACCCCCGCGGGGTCGAACCAGTTGTAGTCGTGGGTGACCGTGCCGTCCGGGTTCCTGCCCCGGTACGCGTCCCGCAGGTCGGGGTGGTCGAACTGGACGCCGGTGTCGATGTTGGCCACCACGATGCCCTCGCCGCGGTTGCCCAGCTCCTCCCACACGCGCGGGGCGTTGACCCGGTCGATGTTCCACTCGACCGCGTTCACCCGCGCCTCGGCCTTGGCCGGCTCCGGCTTGGGCAGCGTCAGCGTGCGGACCGGCTCGATCCGCTCCACCTCGGGCAGCCCGGCGATCTCCGCCGCGAGCTTCGACCCGGCCGTCACCTTGACGGCGTTGACGATCCAGAACGGGGTGTACTCGGCGCGGTGCTGGTCCAGCAGCTTGCGCAGACCGGCCTGCGAGGCGTCGGCCTTCTCGGTCTTGGCCTCGTAGACCCGCTCGGCCTTGTCCTGCTTGCCGGTGGCCCGGCGGGCGCCGCTCAGGTCGGCGTCGTCCTTCATCCGCACCCAGAAGGTGGCCTTGTCCTCGCTGTCCAGCTGAGCCTGGACCGACTTGTTGATTTTGTCCGGAGGGGGCGCCGCTTGGGCCACTCCGTTCGGGACGATCATGGCTAATGCGGCGACGGCTCCTGTCAGGAGCGCGCGCCAGCGGGGGGTGTTGGGCACCGGCTCTCCTTCACACCAGCGGGAAAGAGCTGATCTTTACGGCTCTGTGGAGAAGAGTGAAGAGATCTTGTCGGGATTGCAAGAGAAAATCCTGACAATGCGCCGTATGTAACAAAATGTAATGTGGTCAGTCGAACTGCTGCCACCGATGCCAGGTCGCCGTCCACGGCTGCCGCAGCCCTTGACACAGGAACACCGGCATGTCCTGCTCCTCGTTGTCCAGCCCCAGGCCGTTGTCGACCCTGGCACGCACCTCACAGGAGGAGTACTGCAGGTCGCGCCGCATCCTGCCGACGTTCACGATGATCGCCGGGTCCCCGTCGTCCGGCGGCGGCCCGTACTCCCAGAGCTGGTTGTGGCCGGAGTAGACCCGCGTCAGGCCGCCCTGCACGAGCGAGCCGTGCTCGCCGTAGTTGCCCGTGACCACGACGGCGCGCCGGCGCTCCTCCGGCGGCAGCGAGTCAAGGACCCCGGTGACGGCCGCGTTGAACGCCGGCCAGCCGATCGACTCGCGCGCCACCTCGTTGATCAGGGGCACCGGCGTGCTCGCCAGCATGGTCAGCGGCACCAGCGGCAGTGTGATCACCGCGTTGCCGAGCCCGTTGACCGCCAGCGACAGGCCCGCCGACTTGATCTTCTCCCGCCCCGCCGACTCCGCCGTCACGCAGCCCGCGGCGAACAGCAGCAGGACCAGCCCCGCCGTGTAGTCGAACCGGCCGCCGCTGATCACCGTCACCACCGCGGCCGCCGGATAGGCCACGGCCAGCGCTCGCACCCGCCGGTCACGCCACAGCCGCACGAACCCGAAGCCGGCGATCACCGCCACCACCGGCCCGAACAGCAGCAGCTGCATCGGCGTGAACAGCAGCCGCATCGTGTCGCCGTCGCCCTCGCTCAGCCCCGCCGCCATCTTCAGCTGCGGCCAGTCGTGGGTGAGCTGGTAGACGAAGTTCGGCAGCGCCAGCACGGCCGCGACCAGCGCCCCCGCCCACAGCCACTTGCTCGCCAGCAGCCGCCGCGGCCCCGCGGCCGGCAGCCCGACGGCGAGCCCCAGCACCAGCATCACGATCAGAAGCTTGTTGTACGTGGCGGCGCCGATCACCGCGCCGGCCGCGAGCCACCAGCGTTCGTCGCGCAGCAGCGCCTTCAGCATGAACAGGATGGCCGCCGCCCAGATCGGCAGGTCGAAGCTCGCGGTGAGCAGCGTGTGCCCGGCGATCAGCGTGTAGGCGCCCGTCGCGGTGCCGGCCGCGGTCAGGGTCTGCGCCGCGCCGCCCCCGCCCAGCTCGCGGGCGATCAGCGCCGTCAGCACCACCAGCAGCGCCGCCGCCAGCGCGGGCAGCACCCGCAGCGCGGTCGGGGAGTCGCCGAACAGCGCCATGGACAGCCTGGCGGCCATCGGCGTGAACGGCGGCTGGTCCACGTACCCCCAGTCCGGATAGTCCGCGAGTGCCCGGAAGTACAGTTCGTCGCGGTGGTAGCCGTAGCGGGGGCTCAGTGCCAGCAGCAGCGTCACGAGGACCGCGGAGACGGCGGTGACCGGCCGCCACGCGAGGGGGCTGTCCATGACGATCCAACCTATGCGCCGTAGATCCTTCGTGCCACCTGCGCGTCGCGTTGCGCGATCTTGACAGCCCGGAGTAGCCTTGCCTCATGCGAACTCACGCCGAGCTTCAGTGGTGGCGCCGCTCCTAGGCGGCGCGAAGATTTCGCATACCCTCTGGCAGGCCGCCCCGGTTCGGCGGCCTTTGTCGTGTTCGCCCCGGGGCTCGTTGATCGAAGTGCGCGAAGGGGCAGCAGTGGAGACGAGCGGATATACCACCGCCAAGGGCATCGACGTCGAGCTCGAGGTGCGCGAGGTGTCCGAGGACGCGCTCGAAGAGATCGTGACGGCTCTGGGAGAGCGGCGCGGCGGCGCGTTCTCCTCGGGCATGGACTACCCCGGCCGTTACAGCCGATGGGCCTTCGGCTACGTCGACCCCTGCGTGGAACTGGTCGCCAAGGGCCGCACCATCTCGGCCAGGGCGCTCAACGAGCGCGGCCGGGTCGTGCTGCCCGCCGTCGCCTCCTGCCTGCTCGCCGCGGGCAAGCCGGTCGGCGAGCCCACCGCCGACTTCGTGCAGGTGCACGTCCCGGAGTCGGAGGACCTGCTGCCCGAGGAGATGCGCAGCCGCCGGCCCACCGTCTTCACCGCCATCCGCGAGGTCATCGCGACCTTCAAGGGCGCCGACCCGCACCTCGGGCTCTACGGCGCGTTCGGCTACGACCTCGCCTTCCAGTTCGAGCCGATCAAGCACCGGCTCGACCGCCCCGCCGACCAGCGCGACCTCGTCCTCCACCTGCCCGACCGGCTCGTGGTCATCGACCGCCAGCGCGAGACCTGCTTCGAGCGCCGCTACGAGTTCACCGTCGACGGCCGGAGCACCCGCGGCCTGGAGCGCACCGGCGAGGCCCGCCCGCAGGTCGCCCCCGCCGAGGTGCCGCCCAACCCGCCCAGGGGCCAGTACTCAGAGGTCGTGGCCGCGGCCAAGGAGCGGTTCAAGCGCGGCGACCTGTTCGAGGTGGTGCCCGGCCAGGTCTTCCACGCCACCTGCGCCGACCCGTCCGGCTTCTACCGCGGGCTGCGCAAGAGCAACCCCGCCCCGTACGAGTTCATCATCAGCCTCGGCGAGGGCGAGCACCTCGTCGGCGCCTCGCCCGAGATGTACGTGCGCGTCAGCGGCGACCGGGTCGAGACCTGCCCGATCTCCGGCACCATCGCCCGCGGCGCCGACCCGGTCGGCGACGCCGAGGCCATCCGCACCCTCCTGACCAGCGTCAAGGAGGAGTCGGAGCTGACCATGTGCACCGACGTCGACCGCAACGACAAGTCGCGCATCTGCGTCCCCGGCACCGTCAAGGTCATCGGCCGCCGTCAGATCGAGCTCTACTCGCGGCTCATCCACACCGTCGACCACATCGAGGGCCGGCTGCGCCCCGAGTTCGACGCGCTGGACGCCTTCCTCACCCACATGTGGGCCGTCACCGTCACCGGCGCGCCCAAGACCTGGGCCATGCAGTTCATCGAGGACCACGAGGCCACCACCCGCCGCTGGTACGGCGGCGCCATCGGGTTCATCGGCTTCGACGGCTCCATGAACACCGGCCTCACCCTGCGCACCGCCCAGATCAAGGACGGCCTGGCCACCGTGCGGGCCGGCGCCACCCTGCTGTTCGACTCCGACCCCGAGGCCGAGGAGCGCGAGACCGAGCTGAAGGCCAGCGCCCTGCTCGGCGCGCTCGCCGCGGTCGGCGCGCCCGACACCGTGGCCGAGACCCCGGCCAGGGAGCAGCCGGGGCTGGGCATGAAGGTGCTCCTCGTCGACTACGAGGACTCCTTCGTCAACACGCTCGCCGACTACTTCCGCCAGGAGGGCGCCGACGTGGTGACGCTGCGCCACGGCTTCCCGACGGAGATGCTCGACGAGATCGGCCCCGACCTGGTGGTGCTCTCGCCCGGCCCCGGCTGGCCCGCCGACTTCGGCACGGCCGCGCTCATCGACCAGATCTACGCCCGCGACCTGCCGGTGTTCGGCGTCTGCCTGGGCCTGCAGGCGATGGTCGAGCACGCCGGCGGCACGCTCGAACTGCTCGACTACCCCGAGCACGGCAAGCGCGGGCAGGTCTCCCGGCTCGGCGCCGGCGTGCTGCTCGACGGGCTGCCCGAGGAGTTCACCGCCGCCCGCTACCACTCGCTGCACGCCAAGCGGCCCGGCGTCGTCGGCTTCACCCCGACCGCGGTCACCCCCGACGGCAACGTCATGGCGATCGAGGACCCCGACCGGCGCCGCTTCGGCGTGCAGTTCCACCCGGAGTCGATCCTCACCGCCGAGGACGGCGCCGGGGCCAAGGTGATCAGGAACGTGCTGCGCCTGTGCCGCCGGTGAGTGGGTAAAACGTCCGCGGGCGCGTGCGGGGACCGCCTAGAGTCTCCCGCATGCTCCCCGTAGACCTGCCCGACACGGTGCGTGACGCCCTGCTCGCCCCGCTCGTCGACCACGCCTGCCACGGGGTGCGCCGCGACGAGCTGACCCGCGGGCGGTTCGAGCTGCTGCTCAACGAGGGCGGCAGCCCGGCCCCGCCCGGCACCACCCATTTCGACACCCCGCTCGGCGCGGCCGTGCGACGCTGGTGCGCGCCCGTGCTCGGCCTGGAGCCGCACGCGCCGCCGCCGGTCTACCTGTCCCGCCGCGCCGAGCTGGGCGCGGCGGAGGTCAACCGGCTCCTGCTGCGGGCGTCCGGCGTGTCGGCCTTCCTCGTCGACACCGGCCCCGAGGGCGCCGACCTGCTGACGGCGGCCGAGATGGGGTCCGGCGGCGAGGCCGCCGCCGGCGAGGTCGTCAGGATCGAGCAGATCGAGCAGGACGTCGCCGAGATGGCGGGCGTCGCCGTCGACTACCTCGACAGCCTCGGCGACGAGCTGTCCGCCCGCGCCGCCCGCGCGGTCGCGCTGAAGACCGTGGTGGCCGGTCTGTGCGGCCTCGGCCTCGACTCCGCGAGGCCCAGCCGGGGCGCCGTCCTCGCCGCCGCCAACCGGCGGCTCGCCGACCCCAAGCAGCCGCTCGCCGAGCCCGCGCTGGCCCGCCACCTGCTCTGGTCGGCCGCTGACGTGGCCAGGGAGCGCGGGCTGCCGATGCAGATCCACGCCGGCCTCGGCGCCTGCGACGCCGGGCCGCACCTCGCCGACCCGGCCCTGCTCACCGGCTTCATCCGGGCGCTGCAGCCGGCCGGGGTGCCGGTCGTCCTGCTCACCTGCTATCCGTACCAGCGCCAGGCCGCCTATCTGGCGCACGCCTTCCCGCACGTGTACGTGGACGTCGGGCTCGCCCTGGCCCACACCGGCGCCGGGTCGCCCCGGGTGCTGGCCGAGCTGCTGGAGCTGGCCCCGTTCCACAAGCAGCTGTACGGGTCCGGCTGCCGCGAGCTGGCCGAGACGTGCCACCTGGGGGCGGTCTACTTCCGGCGCGCGCTCGGCGCGGCGCTGAAGGCCCGGCTGGACGCGGGGGAGTGGAGCGCCGCCGACGCCGCCAGGATCGCCCACATGATCGGCGCGGGGAACGCCCGCCGCGTCTACCGCCTGTGAGCCCCGGCCCCCGCCTGTGGTTTGCTTGTATGCCGTCATCACCACCGAACCGACCGGGGGGTTCCCATGGGCAGCGCCGAACCTGAGATCACGTTCCGCGGCGACATGGACGTGGAGCTCGTCAAGTCCGCCGCGTCGGACGCCGACGTGCTCTGGGCGGCGCGGGTCTCCACGAAGGGGGAGAGCTCGCTCGCCGAGCTCGAAGCCGACCCCGAGCGGTCCAAGGGCCTCATCAACTTCCTCATGCGCGACAGGCACGGCACGCCGTTCGAGCACTCGTCCATGACCTTCTACGTCAGCGCGCCGATCTTCGTCTTCCGCGAGTTCATGCGGCACCGCACCTTCTCCTACAACGAGGAGTCGGGCCGATACCGTCAGCTCGTGCCCGTCTTCTACGTGCCCGGTCCCGACCGCAAGCTGGTGCAGGAAGGCAAGCCCGGCAAGTACGTGTTCCGCGAGGGCACCCCCGAGCAGCACAAGGTGGTGACCGAGGCGACGACGGAGAGCTACCGGCAGGCCTACCGCGCCTACCTGGAGATGCTGGAGGCCGGGGTCGCCCGCGAAGTCGCCCGGACCGTCCTGCCGGTCGGCCTCTACTCCTCGATGTACGCCACCTGCAACGCCCGCGCCCTGATGAACTTCCTCTCGCTCCGGGTGCGGCGCGACGACTCCGCCTTCCCGTCGTTCCCGCAGCGGGAGATCGAGATGGTGGCCGAGAAGATGGAGTCGCTGTGGGCCGGGCTGATGCCGCTGACGCACGCGGCGTTCGAGGCCAACGGCCGCGTCTGCCCCTGATCGAGCGGGTCAGGCCAGGGCGGGCATGACGTACACCTCCGCGCCCGGCGGCAGCGTGCAGTCGAGGCTGCCGAGGCCGCGGGCGTTCTCGCCGCACACGACCATGTTGATGTGGCGGCGGATCCGCCCGTACTCGTCCCTGATCCGCTCCTCAAGCAGCGGGTGGGTGCGGCGCAGCACGTCGAGCGCCGCGCCCAGGGTGGGCGGCGAGTCGCGGTCGGGCCCGACCGCGAACACCTTCACTTCCGTACGGCCGCTCACCCACCTGCGCAGGGCGGCGGGGAGCACGAACACGACCAGCATCACGGGACGGGCCATGGCTCAGAGCACCGCCGCCCGCACGGTCAGCACGTCAGGCAGGTGGGAGGCCACCAGCGACCAGCTCGCGCCGTCGTCGGCCGACCAGTAGACCTCGCCGCCGCGGGTGCCGAAGAACAGGCCCGCCTCCGTGGCGGCCATCGCGTCGCGCAGCACGCTCGCGTGCACCGGCCCCTCGGGCAGGCCGCGCTCCAGCGGCTCCCACGACCCGCCGGCGTCGGTGCTGCGGTAGACGCGGTAGCGGTGGCCGACCGGGGTGCGGTCCATGTCGGCGTGCAGCGGCAGCACGTACAGCGTGCCGGGGCGCGACGGGTGCGTGACGACGGGGAAGCCGAAGTCGGAGGGGAGCGCCGAGCCGATGTCGTGCCAGGAGCCGCCGAAGTCGTCGCTGCGGTAGACGCCGAAGTGGTGCTGCAGGAACAGCCGGTCCGGCCGGCCCGCTTCCATCGCCACCTTGTGCACGCACTGGCCGAACTCCGGATACTGCTGACCTTCGGGCAGGAACGGGGCGCGGATGCCCTGGTTGGCCGCCTCCCACGACAGGCCGCCGTCGGTGGTGCGGTAGAAGCCGCCGGTGGAGATCGCCACGCCGAGCACGCGCGGGTCGGACGGGTGCGGGATGATCGTGTGCAGGCACAGCCCGCCGCCGCCCGGCTGCCAGCGCGGCCGGTGCGGGTGCTCCCACAGGCCTTCCACCAGGCTGAAGGTGACGCCGCCGTCTTCCGACCTGAACAGCGCGCCCGGCTCCACGCCGGCCCACACCACGCCGGGCTCCGACGGGGAGGGCGTGAGCTGCCAGACGCGGGTGAGCGTGGTCCCGGTCTTCTCGGGGAAGGCGATCGGCGGGCTCTCGGCCTCCCGCCAGGTCCCGCCGAGGTCGTCGGAGTACATGACCGAGGGGCCGAAGTGCCCGTACTCGATGCCGGCCAGCAGGCGGGGAGCCGCGCCCCCGGTGTCGATCGCCACGGAGTGGATCCCGACGGTGGAGAACGCGATCGGCTCGACGCGGAACGCGCCTGCGCCGCTGGAGCGGGCGAGGAACAGGCCCTTGCGGGTGCCGATCGCGAGCACTGCGTCTGTCATGGCATCGCTCCCATGGTCGCTATGCCGCCATCGTGCCACGCGGCTGACCGGCTCGCCGAGTACTGGGAGATTTGCCGCACGATTACCTGCCAGGTAATCGTGGCACTTCCCCTTTTGTCGCTAACGTATCGGGACATGGGAGCTGTAGCTGTACAAGAAGAGGCTTTTGGTGATTTGTTGCGATCGTGGCGGCAGCGGCGCCGGGTCAGCCAGCTCGACCTGGCGATCGAGGCGGACGTCTCCGCCCGGCACATCAGCTTCCTGGAGACCGGGCGTGCCCGGCCCAGCAGGGAGATGGTGATGAAGCTGGCGGAGGAGCTGGAGGTGCCGCTGCGGCACCGCAACAGGCTGCTGATCGCGGCCGGGTTCGCGCCGGTGTTCGCCGAGCGCGCGGTGCGCGCGCCCGAGATGCACGTCGTACGGCAGGCGCTCGACACGATCCTGGCCGGGCACGAGCCGTACCCGGCGCTGGTCGTGGACGCCGCCTGGAACCTGGTGGCGGCCAACCCGGCGGCCGGGATGTTCATGGCGGGGGTCCCGGCCGAGCTGCTGGAGGAACCGGTCAACGTGATGCGGTTGTCGCTGCACCCGGAGGCGATGGGCGGGCGGCTGCTGAACCTGGCCGAGGTCCGCGCCCACCTGCTGCACCGGCTGCGCAGGCAGGCCGAGATGTCCGGCGACGGGCGGCTGGCCGAGCTGCACGACGAACTGGCCGCCTACCGGTATCCGGGAGTGGACCTGAACGTGGCGCACGTGCCCGGCCCCGGCGACATCCTCCTGCCGCTGCGGATCAGGCACGGCGACCGCGTGCTGTCCATGTTCACCACGATCGCGACCTTCGGCACGCCCGTGGAGGTGACGGTCTCCGAGCTGGCCATCGAGACGTTCTGGCCGGCCGACGACGAGACCGCGGCGGCGTTCCGCTGATCACCGCTCGCCGTGCACCACGTCCCGGTGGATGCGCGCCGGCGGCACCCCGTCGGCCTGCAGGTTGCGTACGGTCTCGGTGACCATGGAGGGCGGCCCGCACACGTACACCTCGTGCTCGGCCCAGGAGTGGAAGCGGCGCGTCACGTCCGGCAGGCGGCCGCGCATCCCCTCGTAGCCCGGCTCGTCCGACACCACGGGCAGCACCCGCAGCCACGGGAACGAGGACTCCAGCCGGATCAGGTCCTGCAGGTCGTACAGCTCGGCCGAGGTGCGCGCGCCGAACAGCAGGTGCATGGAAGGGCGGCAGCCGGAGGCGATCACCTGCTCGATGATCGCCTTCAGCGGTGCCAGCCCGGTGCCGCCGGCCACGAACAGCAGGTCCCGCACGCCGCGCTCGGGCGGCGTCATGGTGCCCATCGGCGGCCCGAGCATGACCGTGTCGCCGATGCGCGTGTCGCGGACGAGCGTGGTGGACACCCAGCCGCCGGGCACCGCGCGCACGTGCAGCCGGAGCGCGTTGTCGGGGCGCGGCGCGTTCGCGATCGAGTACGTCCGCCACACTCTCGGCCACCGTGAGGTCTGCACGTTGACGTACTGGCCCGGCGTGAACGGCAGCCGCTGGGTGGGGCGCAGGGTGAGGATCGCGATGTCGTCGTGGGGGCGCTCGTGGTCCAGCACCTCCGCCAGCCACCAGGCGGGGGAGACCCCGGCGTCGGCCTCGGCCGCCTCGATCATCAGATTGGCCGCGGCGGTGTACGCCGACACCCACGCGGCCTCGATCTCGGCGTTCCAGATGTCGGCGGCGAAGCGCCGGACGGTGGCGACCAGGGCGCTGCCGATGGCGGTGTAGTGCTCGGCGACCACTCCGTACTTGCGATGGTCCCTCCCCAGCTGGCCCAGGAACGAGCGCATGCTCTCCGGGCTGTCGACGCTCCACACGATGCGGGCCAGCGCGCTGAAGAGCCGGTCGCGCTGCACGTCCATGGCCGGCGGGAACATCCCGCGAAGGTGCGGGCTCTCCGCGAACAGCCTGCCGTAGAAGTAGGCGGCCGCCTTGTCGGCCACCGGCTCGATGATGGAGAAGCTCTCCTTGACCAGGCGCGGATTCAATGACATATACCCAACCCGTCCTATTGGCCGGAAAGTTATTCCGGTCGTGTCGTCCCACCTCCCTGGCGGCTCCGGGTGACGAGCGTCCGGTATGCCCCGGCACATCCGATCGCTCGAAATCCAGTGTTACACCGCCTCTGTAACCTCACAACCGATTCACCCAATGAGGTGCACATCTGAACTTTCAGTAACGGTCACATTATTTTCCCCATCTTGCCGGGGCTGTATTTCGAGTATTGAACGCGAATAGGAATTGTATTCGCCTTTCATAATGAAATTTCGGGATTTGGGCGGATTGTCGGGCGGTCCGCCCGTCCCGCCGCCCTGCTCCGGCTCATCCCGCCCGCCCCGCCGCGGGACCGGACGGCGGGCTTCAGACGGGCAGCCCCCAGGAGACTTGTGGGACAAGCGACATAACCGAAATGGTGTGCGCCATGATGGGCATGTGCCTGCGCCCCAGGCCACCCCTGCACAACGCTCCCCTGGAGATCGCATGTCCCGACCGCTGATAGGCGTCACCGCCTACTTCGAAGCCGCCCGCTGGGATGACTACGTACGGGAGGCCGTGCTCTCCCCGCCCTCGTACGCCAGAGCGATCGAAAGGGCCGGCGGCGCGCCGGTCGTGCTGCCGCCGATCAACTCCCACGCCATCGCCGCCTACGTCAGCGGGCTGCGCGGCGTCGTGCTGACCGGCGGCACCGAGGTGGGCGCGGCCGCCTACGGCGACGAGCAGGACCCGCGCGCCCCCGAGCCGCAGCCGCACCGCGACCGGTTCGAGCTGGCCCTGGCCAGGGCCGCCGTGCAGGCCGACATCCCCGTCCTGGGCATCGCCCGCGGCATGCACGTGCTCAACGTGGCCCAGGGCGGCAGCCTCATCCCGTGGCTGCCCGAGATGCTGGAGAGCGAGCGGCACAACGAGCCGGGCGCCCCGCACCGCATCCAGGTGAGCGTGTCGAGCAAGCTCGGCAAGGCCGTCGGCGACCACGTGGAGGCCGTCGCCCCGCACACCCAGTCGGTGCGCCGGCTCGGCTCCGGGCTGCTGGCCGTGGCCTGGGCGGACGACCAGATCGTGGAGGGCATCGAACTGCAGGGCCACCGGTTCGGCGTGGGCGTGCAGTGGCACCCGGAGCGCGAGACCGGCGACGGCGGGAAGGGCAACGGCCTGTTCGATGCGCTCGTGGAGGCGGCCCGCTAGGCTTCGATCATGTCGCTGCATCCCCAGGCACGCGCGTACATCGCCGCCTACCCGTCTGACCTGGGCGTCGACCCGGCCACGCTCGATCTGGAGCGGATCCGGGAGATGCGCGCCGTCGACGGCCTCGCGGCCCAGCGCGGCCCGCTCACGCAGCTGCCCTCGGTCCGCGACGAGACGGCCGAGGGCGTGCCCATCCGCATCTACCGCGCCGACCGCGGCGACGAGCCGCTGCCCGTCGTCGTCTACTTCCACGGCGGCGGGTTCGTCTTCGGCAGCGTCAAGCGCAACGACGCACTCGGCCGCGACCTGGCCATCCGCACCGGCGCCGTGGTCGTCTCGGTCGACTACCGGCTCGCGCCCGAGCACCCGTTCCCGGCCGCCGCCGACGACGCCTGGACCGTCGTGCGCGACGTCTTCGCCCGGCCCGCCTTCTACCAGTGCGACGGCAAGGTGGCGGTGATCGGCGACAGCGCCGGCGGCAACCTCGCCGCGGTGGCGGCCTGGCAGGCCCGCGACGCCGGGCTCCGCCTGGCCCACCAGGTGCTGGTCTACCCGATGCTCGACGCGCTGATGGACACCCCCAGCTACCGCGAGTTCGCCGAGGGCTACGGCCTGGACGCCGCCGAGTCGGCCTGGTTCCTGCGCCAGTACGCCGCCGGGGCCGACCCCGGCGACCCGCGCCTGTCCCCGCTGCGGCTGGCCTCATGCGCCGGGCTGCCCCCCGCCACCGTGGTGACCGCCGAGTACGACGTGCTGCGCGACGAGGGCGAACGCTACGCCGCCCGGCTCGCCGAGGAGGGCGTGCCGGTCGAGCTGCGCCGCTTCGACGGCGCGGTCCACAGCTTCTTCGCCCTGCCGCGGCTGTTCGACCAGGCGGCCGAGGCCCGCGAGTACATCGCCGCCCGGCTCAAGGAGTCGCTGTGACCTACGAGCGGCTCAAGACCGACACCCCCGCCGACGGCGTGCTGCGGATCACCATCAGCGAGCCGCGCAGGCTCAACGCCGTCGACCGCACCGGCCACCGCGAGCTGGCCGAGATCTGGCGCGACGCCGACCGCGACGACTCCGTCAGGGCCGTGGTCATCCGGGGCGAGGGCGAGGCGTTCTCCGCCGGCGGCGACCTGTCCATGATCGAGGAGATGACCCGCGACCACGACACCCGGCTGCGCGTCTTCGCCGAGGCCCGCGACATCGTCTACAACGTGCTCAACTGCGCCAAGCCCGTCGTCTCGGCCATCCAGGGGCCGGCCGTGGGCGCCGGGCTGGCCGTCGCCCTGCTCGCCGACATCTCGGTCGCGGGCCGCACCGCCCGCATCATCGACGGCCACACCCGGCTCGGCGTCGCCGCGGGCGACCACGCCGCCATCATCTGGCCGCTGCTGTGCGGCATGGCCAAGGCCAAGTACCACCTGCTGCTGTGCGAGCCCGTCACCGGCGAGCAGGCCGAGAAGATGGGCCTGGTCAGCCTCTGCGTCGACGACGACGCCGTGCACGACACCGCCATGGAGATCGCGGTCAAGCTCGCCGCGGGCTCGCAGGAGGCCATCAGGCTCACCAAGTACGCGCTCAACAACTGGCTGCGGATGGCCGGGCCCGCGTTCGACGCCTCGCTCGCCATGGAGTTCCTCGGTTTCACCGGCCCCGACGCCGCCGAGGGGCTCCGCGCGCTGCGCGAGAAGCGTCCGCCCCGCTTCACCTGAGGGGGGTTTCGGCGTCGTGGCCGGGGTAGTCGCCAAGGCATGGAACGCATGGCAGACCGCACGGCGAGCCTGTCGGCCGGGGCCGAGAACGCCGCCTCGGGGGACGAAGCAGCGGCCCGCCGCGGTCAGCGCCGGGTGGCGGTCAGAAACCGCGCGGGAGGCCGAGCACCTGCGTCGCGAGGTAGTTGAGCAGAAGCTCCTCGGTCACGGGTGCCACCCTCCCGATCCGGGCGTCGGCGAGCAGCCGGGCCACCGGATACTCCAGCGAGTACGCCATGCCGCCGTGCGTCTGGAAAGCGGCGTCGGCGGCCTCCCAGGCGGCCTGGGAGGCGGTCAGCTTGGCGATGTTGGCCTCGGTGCCGCACGGCAGGCGCCGGTCGAACGACCACGCCGCCTTGTAGATCATCAGCCGGGCCAGCTCGATCTTCGCCTTCACCTGGGCGAGCGGGAACGCCACCGCCTGGTTGGCGCCGATCGGCCGGCCGAACACCTCGCGCTCCTTGGCGTACTGCACGGCCACCCGCAGCGCCACCTCGGCGCCGCCCAGCGCGGAGGCCGCCAGCAGGACGCGCTCGGGGTTGAGTATGTCCCACAGCACCGCCGCGCCCTGGTCGACCTCGCCGACCACGTTCGCGGCCGGCACCCGCAGGTCGTCGATGAACACCATGTTGGACGGTGTCGTGTTGGCGCCCATCTTGGGGATCGGCTGGAACGACAGCCGCCCGGCGGCGACCGCCTCCGGCACGTTCACCAGGAACACCGTCAGCCCGTGGGACCGCGGCCTGGCCTCGGCCGCCGGGACCGTCCGGGTGACCAGCAGCATCCAGGCGGCCCGCTGCACGCCGGTGATCCAGATCTTCTGGCCGTTGATCACGAACTCGTCGCCTTCGCGGCGGGCCGACGTGGTGATCGCCAGCGAGTTGGAGCCCGCGTCGGGCTCGGTCAGCGCGAAGCACGTCTCCAGCTCGCCGGTGGCCAGCCGCGGCAGCAGCTCCTCCCGCTGCCGGTCGGTGCCGTGGCGGGTCAGGGTCAGCGCCCCGAAACCGGGCGTGAGCACGTACGTGAAGGCCGATCCGCCCGCCGCGCCGGACGCCGAGATCGTCTCGGTCGCCACCGCCAGCTCCAGCAGGCCCTGCCCGCCGCCGCCGAAGCGCTCGGGCACCGCCAGGCCCAGCCAGCCGCCCTTGCCGAGCTCTTCCCACACCTCCTGTGGCCAGCGCTTCTCGCTCTCGCACCGCTGCCAGTAGTCGAGGTCGTAGCGGGCGCAGATGTCGGCGATGCCACGCTGAACCGCGAGCGCGCTCTCCGGGAGAGTGAAATCCATCAGTCCATGGTAGAAGAAAGCTCTGTTCGCGGGCGAGGCCTGCGCGCGTGGAAGACGAACGCCGGAGGGGCGTTGCGCCACACCGTCCGCCCGGCCACCACTTCCTCGAACCGCTCGGCCAGCAGCGTCCGGAAACGCCGCGCCCGGCTCAGCGGGATCGCGTGCACGTACGAGA
The DNA here is from genome assembly GCF_019396385.1 of Nonomuraea harbinensis. Lineage (GTDB taxonomy): Bacteria > Actinomycetota > Actinomycetes > Streptosporangiales > Streptosporangiaceae > Nonomuraea > Nonomuraea ferruginea. Next base: position 193,314 of record NZ_JAHKRN010000008.1, read on the forward strand.
AGGTGGTGAACGCGCCCGCGTGGCTCATCACCGACGTCACCGCGCCCATCAGCGTCAGCTGCAGCCCTTTCGGGAACGCCGCCCACGGCAGCCCGCTGACCACCACGTCCGCCTGTCCAAGATTGCGCTCGGCCAGCAGCGCGGACAGCTTGGCGGCGTCGCCGTTCACCACGTCCACGGCGGGGAAGCGCTCGGCCAGCAGCGCGGCCATCGTCTCGTTGAGCTCCACCGCCAGATGATGGCCGCGACCGCCCAGCCTGCGCTGGATCTCGGCGGTGAACGGGCCCGTGCCCGGCCCCAGCTCCACCACGGTCGGCTCGCCGCGCTCGGGCACCGGCGCGCACACCGCCGCGGCCAGCCGCTGCGAACTGGGCACCAGCGCCCCTATCGTGGCGGGCGAACGCAGGAACTGGCGCAGAAGCAGCGTGGTGTCGTTGGACATGACTCAAAGGTAAGGGTCCGGATCCCATGCGCGTCTCCGCCGGGGGGACGAAGAATCGGCCACTTGGAGGAGGAGGCATCCTCCGCCGGGAGGACTGTCCGGAAGGCCCCGCTCGATACCTTGGGTGCCATGAGCTGGCGTTGGCGCGGTGTGCCGTTCGACCTGCTCCTCGCCGCCGCGGGCGTCAGCCTGGACCTGCTGATGTCCGGTCAGGCGCGGCTCGGGGAGCTCGCACCGCAGTACACGATCGTCCCCCTGGCGCTGCTGGTCGGCGTCCCCCTCGGATTGGTGCGGCGCCGGCCGCTCGTGGCCGCGCTGTGGCTCGCGGGCGCCCTCGTCCTCACCGACCAGATGGGGGCCTACAGCTCCAACACCGCCCAGATGCTGCTGCTGGTCGCCGTCGGGCTCACCGCCTACCGGGAGCGCTGGCGCTCCATCGCGGTGGCCATGGCCGCGGCGGGCGTCGCCACCGCCGTCAACCTGGTCGACCCCGGCGCCGCCTTCTCGCTCAGGACCGGGCTCTACTGCGCGGGCGTCGCGATCTTCCCCGCCGTGGTCGGCGGCTACCTGCGCGGCCCGGTGGGCGAGCTGGAGCACCGCGACGTCACCCCCGACGTGCTGCTCGCCGCCGGCGGCCTGGCCTACACCATGCTGAGCACCTGGACGAGCTGGCACTCGGGGCCCCAGCCGGCCTGGATGACGGGCGTGCTCGCGGTCGCCGCCGGGCTGGCGCTCGGCGTGGCCAGGCGCATGCCGGGGCTCGTCTTCCTGTTCCACTGCATCCTGGTCGTCCTCGCCGACACCTACCTCCCCCAGGTGGTCAGCACCAGCCTGGTGCTGCTCCTCATCGCCCTCGGCGTGTTCGCCATGCGGGTCGCCTCCTGGGGGTGGACGGCCGCCGCCTACCTGGCCACCTGCCTGCTGGCCGGGGTCGCCGTCGTCGGCCCGGACACCGAGACCACCTTCTTCCGCGCCGCCGTCGTGTGCGCGCTCGTCCTCACCCCGGTCGCGATCGGCCGCTACCTCGGGGTCAAGCAGGCCGCCGCCGCGGCCGAGCGGCTGCGGGTGCGCGAGTCCACCCGGCTCACCGTCGCCCAGATGCGCGCCGACCAGCTCGCCGAGCGCGAGCGCATCGCCCGCGACGTGCACGACATCGTCGCCCACCACGTCGGCGCGATGGTGCTGCGGGCCGGCGCCGCCCGCTACACCGCCCCCGACGGCCCGGTCGCCGACGCGCTCACCGACATCCGCGAGACCGGCCACCAGGTGCTGGAGGACCTGCGCGGCCTGATCGACCTCTTACGCGACCCCGACCGGCAGCCCGGCCTGCTCGCCGACCCCAACGACGTGATCCGCGAGTCCGCCGAGCGGATGACGGCCGCCGGCCTCGCGGTGGATCTCGAACTCGACCGGGGCACCGACCACGCCCCGCTCGTCGCCCGCGCCTCCGCCGCGCGCATCGTCCAGGAAGGCCTCACGAACGTGCTCAAACACGCCGGACCCGGCACCGAGGTCCGCGTCCGGGTCAGCGCCGACCGCCACGGCGTCGGCGTCGAGATCCACAACGGCCGCCCGCCCACCACGATCGAGCGCCTGCCCTCCTCCGGGCGCGGGCTGGCGGGCATGCGGGAGCGGGTCCGCGCCCTCGGCGGCACCCTCAGCGCCGGTCCCGACGAGGACGGCGGCTGGCTGCTCGCCGCCAGCCTGCCCGCGGCCAGGAGCGTCTCGTGATCCGTGTCCTGGTCGCCGACGACCAGGTGCTCGTCCGGGCGGGCGTGCGGATGCTGCTGGAGGCCGACGGCGACATGGAGGTGGTCGCCGAGGCCGACGACGGCGCCGAGGCCGTCCGGCTGGCCGAGCGCCACCTGCCCGACGTCATCCTCATGGACCTGCGCATGCCCAGGGTCGACGGCCTGGAGGCGATCAAGCGGGTGCTCGCCGCCCGCCCGGCCAGCCGCATCGTGGTGCTCACCACCTTCGCCGAGGACGCCAACGTGCACGCCGCGCTCCGCGCCGGCGCCGTCGGCTTCCTGGTCAAGGACGACGAGCCGGCGCGCATGGTCGACGCCGTCCGCCGCGCCCACGCAGGCGAGCAGCTCCTCGCCCCGTCGGTGCTGCGCCGCGTCGTCGAGCGCTTCCTGGCCGCCGAGGAGCAGTCCGCCGGGGCCGCCCCGCGCGGGCTCACCGAGCGCGAGGTCGAGGTGCTCGCCCTGGTCGGCACCGGCCTGTCCAACGCCGAGATCGCCGAGGAGCTGCACGTCGGCGTCACCACCGTCAAGACCCACGTCGCCTCCGCGATGGAGAAGCTCGGCCTGCGCAACCGCATCCAGGCCGCCGTGGTCGCGCACCGCAGCGGCCTCGTCGACGCGTCCTTCCGCCCCGTACGTCCGCCGCGCGGCGGAGGGCAGGATAGCCCGGCAGGCTGACGACCGCCGGCGGGCCCGGCGCGCATCCTTGGTCCTCGATCGAAAGGACTGCGGACATGTCAGAAACGGATCTCTTCCAGCGCCCGCCCGCCTCGGCCCCCGCCAAGCCGGTCAACGCCGGCCTGCTGTACGCGCTGCGGCTGACGATCATCGCCCAGGCGGCGGGCCTCGTCGTGGCCGGCTCGCTCGCCGGACAGTCGGTCGCCACCGACGGGGCGATGGCCGAGCCCCACGTGATGGCCGGGATGCTCGTCCACCTCGTCGGGCTGCTGCAGATCGTCTTCGCCGTGCTCGTGTGGCGGCCCGGCCGCGGCGCCGGCTGGCCCGCCCTGGCCAGCCTCGCGCTGTTCGTCGCGGGGATGGGCCAGCACTTCACCTGGGAGATGCTCGGCGCCCACCTGCCCAACGGGATCGTCATGTCCGGGCTCGCCACCGCGCTGCTCATCTGGTCGTGGTCGCCGGGAGCGTCCCGCCGCCGCTAACCTCGTTCCTGTGTACGTGAAGATCTGCGGCCTGACCGACCCCGGCCACGTGGCCGCCGCCGTCGAGGCCGGCGCCGACGCCATCGGCTTCGTGCTGACCAGCAGCTCGCGCCGGATCACGCCCGAGCGGGCCGCCGAGCTGGGGGCCCTCGTGCCGCCGGAGGTGCTGACCGTGGGCGTCTTCCGCGGCGAGGACCCCGCCACGGTCCGGGCCGCGGCGCTCGCCGCCGGGGTGCGGGCCGTCCAGCTCCACGGCCACCACCCCCACGGCGACTTCACCGCGCTCAAGGACCTCGGCCGCACCCTGATCAGGGCCGTCGACGCGCGGGCCGACCTGCGGTGCGGCGCCTTCGACGAGAGCATGCTCATCGTCGACGCGCCCCGGGCGGGCTCCGGCGAGCCGTGGGACTGGTCGGCCGTCCGCGGCCGCCCTTCGGGGCAGTGGATGCTCGCGGGCGGCCTGGCGCCGTCCAACGTCGCCGAGGCGATCGCCGCCGCCCGCCCGTGGGGGGTCGACGTCTCCAGCGGCGTCGAGACCGCTCCCGGCGTCAAGGACCCGGCGCTGATCGCCGCCTTCGTCGACGCCGCCCGCGCCGCCTCCTGACGCGCCCTCTCAGGGCGAGGTGACGCGCTCTCGGAGCGCCATGGGGAACGGAGCCGACGGGACTCCGGGGAACGCTTACAGAGCGGCGAGCGGGCGCGGGAGTTCCTGCGCGGGTTCGCGCGGCCACCGGATGGTGTGCGTGCACGACGACCGGCTCGGCCGGGAGTTCTCGCCCGCGTTCGCGGCGGCGGGCTTCCGGCACGAGGAGAACGTGCTCATGGCCTACCGCGGCGACCCGCCGCGCGTCCCGCACGCCGAGGAGCTCTCCCTGGCGGTGCTGCTGCCCGTGCTGCACGAGACCTGGCGCGAGACGCTGCCGGACGCCGGCGACGAGGTGATCGAGCAGCTCGCCCGGCGGGCCGAGACCAGGCTGCGCGGCGCCGGCCGGGTCGGGTTCCGCGGCGTGCGGAGCTCCGGCGGCGAGATCGCCGCCCGCGCCGACCTGTACGTCCACGACGGCGTGGCGCAGATCGAGGACCTGGTGACCGCGGTCCCGCACCGGGGCAGGGGGCACGCCCGCGCGCTGATGCTCTCACTCCTGGCGGAGGCCACCGCGGCGGCCGGGCTGGTGTTCCTGGTGGCCGACGCGGGCGACTGGCCCAGGGAGTTCTACGCCCGCCTCGGATTCGCGGAGATCGGCCGCACGCACGACTTCGTCCGCGCCTGACGGCGGGAGCTTGGCCGGATGCGGCCCCGCTGGGCCGGAAGTTCGCGCAGTAGGGTCTGGGGCGTGAGTGAAACTTCCGCCGAGGACCGAATCTGGACGGTTCCCAACCTGCTGAGCTTCCTGCGTCTCCTTGGCGTGCCCGTGTTCCTGTGGCTGGCTCTGGGGCCGCGGGCCGACGGGTGGGCACTCGGGGTGCTCGCGGTGGCCGGGTTCACCGACTGGCTCGACGGGAAGATCGCTCGCGCGTTCAACCAGACCAGCAGGCTCGGGCGGCTGATCGACCCGGCCGCGGACAAGCTGTACGTGTTCGCGACCATTGTGGCGCTGCTGGTGCGGGAGATCATCCCGTGGTGGCTGGTGGCCGTGATCCTGGCCAGGGAAATCTTCGTCGCCTGTTCCTTCCCTGTACTCCGCAAGCATGGATATCGGGCACTTCAGGTGCATTTCCTGGGCAAGGCCGCCATGTTTAACCTCATGTATGCCTTCCCTCTCCTCTTCCTTGCCTCCCACACGGGGTGGTATGCCGAAGTGGCCCGCATCGTCGGGTGGGCGTTCGCGCTGTGGGGAACGGGCCTCTACTGGTGGGCAGGCGTGTTGTACGTGCTACAGGTGCGCCGGCTCGTGACCGCGACCACGAAGGAGTGAGCGGTGAAGGCGGTTGTCATGGCGGGCGGCGAAGGCACCCGGTTGCGGCCGATGACGGCCAACCAGCCCAAACCCCTGCTCCCCGTGGTCAACCGTCCGATCATGGAACATGTGCTGCGCCTGCTCAAACGGCACGGCATCACCGAGACCGTGGTCACGGTGCAGTTCCTGGCCGCGCTGGTGCGCAACTACTTCGGCGACGGCGACGAGCTCGGCATGCGCCTGCAGTACGCGACCGAGGACGTGCCCCTGGGCACCGCGGGGAGCGTGAAGAACGCCGCCGCCCGGCTGCGCGACGACCGTTTCCTGGTCATCTCCGGCGACGCGCTCACCGACATCGACCTGACCGACATGATCCGCTTCCACCGCGACACGGGGGCGCTCGTCACCATCGGGCTCAAGCGGGTGCCGAACCCGCTCGAGTTCGGCATCGTCATCGTCGACGAGGCCGGGCGGGTGCAGCGCTTCCTGGAGAAGCCCACCTGGGGCCAGGTCTTCTCCGACACCGTCAACACCGGCATCTACGTCATGGAGCCCGAGGTGCTGGGCGACGTCCCCACCGGCGAGCCCGCCGACTGGTCGGCCGACGTCTTCCCCAGGCTGCTGGAGCGCGGCGCCCCCATCTACGGCTACGTGGCCGACGGCTACTGGGAGGACGTCGGCAGCCACGACAGCTACCGCAAGGCCCAGGCCGACGCCCTGTCCGGCAAGGTCAGGCTCGACATCGGCGGCTTCGAGGTGTCGCCCGGCGTCTGGGTGGCCGGCTCCGCCTCGGTCGAGCCGGACGCCGTGCTCAAGGGGCCGCTGTTCGTCGGCGAGTACGCCAAGGTCGAGGCCGGCGCCGAGCTGCGCGAGTACACGGTGCTCGGCAACAACGCGGTGGTGCGCGAGGGCGCCTTCCTGCACCGCGCGATCGTGCACGACAACGTCTACCTCGGCCCCGGCACCCACCTGCGCGGCTGCGTGATCGGCAAGGCCACCGACGTGATGAGCGGCGCCCGCATCGAGGAGAACGCGATCATCGGCGACGAGTGCGTCATCGAAGCCGAGGCGTACGTCTCCAGCGGGGTCAAGATCTACCCGTTCAAGACCATCGAGGCCGGCGCGGTCGTCAACACCAGCGTCATCTGGGAGTCGCGCGGCCAGCGCGGCCTGTTCGGCCCGCGCGGGGTCAGCGGGCTGGTCAACGTCGAGATCACGCCCGAGCTCTGCGTCCGGCTGGCCAGCGCGTACGCCACCACGCTGAAGAAGGGCGAGTACGTCGTCACCTCGCGTGACTCCTCGCTGGCCGCCAGGGCGCTCAAGCGGGCCGTGATCGGCGCGCTCAACGCCAGCGCGATCAACGTCCACGACCTCGAGGCGGCGCCGCTGCCGGTGGCGCGCTTCCACACCGCCAGGGGCACCGCCGCGGGCGGCATCACGCTGCGCACCACCGCCGGCGACCCGCAGAGCGTCGACATCGTCATCATGGACGACCGCGGCGCCGACCTGCCCCCCGGCGCCCAGCGCAAGCTTGAGCGGGTCTTCTCCCGGCAGGAGTTCCGCCGCGCCTTCCCCGGCGAGATCGCCGAGCTGACCTTTCCGGCCAGGGCGGTCGAGGACTACTCGCACGAGCTGCTGGGCCGGGTCGACATGACCGGCGTGCGCGGGATGAAGGTGGTGGCCGACTGCGCGGGCGGCACCTCCTCGCTGGTGCTGCCGCGGTTGCTGGGCCGGGCCGGGATCGAGGTGCTCACCGTCAACGCGGTGCTGGACGACCTGTCGCCCACCGAGACGATCGCCGAGCGCCGGCGCGACCTGCAGCGCCTGTCGGAGCTCGTGAGCTCCTCACGCGCGGCCTTCGGCGTCAGGTTCGACCCGGTGGGGGAGCGCATCGCGCTGGTGGACGAGCAGGGCCAGCTCATCAGCGAGGAGCGGGCGCTGCTGGTGGTCCTCGACCTGGTGGCCGCCGAGCGCAGGGGCGGGCAGGTGGCGCTGCCCGTCACCACCACCCGGGTCGCCGAGCAGGTGTGCCGCTTCCACGGCGTGCAGGTGCGGTGGACCTCGACCGCCGTCGACGCGCTCACCTCGGCCGCCGGCGACCCCGGCATGATCTTCGCCGGCGACGGGCGGGGCGGCTTCGTGGTGCCCGAGTTCAGCCCGGCCATCGACGGGCTGGCCGCGTTCATGAGGCTGCTCGGGCTGGTGGCCCGCACCCGGCTCTCGCTCAGCCAGATCGACGCCAGGATCCCCGAGGCCAAGCTGCTCAAGCGGACGATCCCGACGCAGTGGGCGGCGAAGGGGGCGGTGATGCGCTCGGTCATCGAGGCGGCCGAGTCGAGCGGCGACGGTCACCGGATCGACACCACCGACGGGGTGCGGGTGGTCGGCGACGACGGCAGCTGGGTCCTCATCCTGCCCGCCGCCACCGAACCGGCGACCGACCTGTGGGCGGAGGCGTCGGACGTCGACACCGCGCAGATCCTGCTCGAACGCTGGGCCCAGGTGGTCGAGCAGGCGACATGATCCATAACAGGCCGGATCCTGTCCACGATTTGTCTGGAAGGACCGCAAGATCGTAATGTTAAGACGCGCGGCGGCATGGACCTTCAGGTAGGGGCGGTTGTAACTTTGTCAGCGTCCGAACCTGTCGTCCAGCGCCCCGCCTTGACCTTTGCCGCTGATCAGCGTAAGTTGCGGCATTCGCCAAAACGTGAAGAGCGAAGCGAGGCGCGCCCCGAGCACCGTTGCCGCGACTTCGCGGTAGGAGGCCGAGCCGATCGATGCCGAGCGTCTACTGCACGCAGTGCGGGCATGCCAACCCCGAGGATGCCCGTTTCTGTTCCCGTTGTGGGACCCAGCTGACCAGACCCGAGGTCTCCGGGGACACGACATCGACGATCTCTGTCGCGGGAATAGAGGCGTACGAGGCTGAGACCGGCGACATGCTGCTGGCCGAGCGGGCGCTGGTGGAGCAGCTCCCGCCGGGCGCGGCGCTGCTCACCGTCACCAGGGGGCCCAACCAGGGCAGCCGGTTCCGGCTCGACAAGGAGCTGACCACCACCGGCCGCCACCCGGAGAGCGACATCTTCCTCGACGACATCACGGTCTCGCGCCGTCATGTCGAGTTCTACCGCCATCGCGGCGGCCAGTTCTCGGTGCGCGACGTGGGCAGCCTCAACGGCACCTACGTCAACCGGGAGCGCATCGAGGAGGTCCCGCTCCACTCCGGGGACGAGGTGCAGATCGGCAAGTTCCGGCTGCTGTTCCTGATGCGGACCCCCGCCGGCGCATGAGCTCACAGGCGGCACGCTCGCACATGAGCATCGGGGAGGTGCTCGCCCTGCTGCAGGGCGAGTTCCCCGACGTCACGATCTCCAAGATCCGATTCCTGGAGGGCGAGGGGCTGATCGAGCCGGAGCGCACCCCGTCCGGCTTCCGCAAGTTCACCCACCTGCACGTCGAGCAGCTGCGCTACATCCTGACCGAGCAGCGCGACCACTACCTCCCGCTGCGCGTGATCAAGGACAAGATGGCCGAGAGCTTCGGCCGCCCCCGCGCGCTGCACGACAAGCAGGAGGTCAAGCTCACCCGGGCCGAGCTGCTGGAGTCCGCGGGGCTCGACGAGGAGACGCTCACCGAGCTGGAGGACTACGGGCTGCTGGCGCCGGTCGCCCGGCGCTACGACGAGGAAGCGCTTAAGATCGCCCGGGCCGTGGGCGGGCTGGCCCGCTTCGGCCTGCACGCCCGTCATCTGCGCGCCGTCAAGGCCGCGGCGGAGCGGGAGGCCGGTCTGGTCGAGCAGACGGTCGCGCCCATACTCAAACGCCGCAAGCCCGGCGCGATCGGTGAGGCCGACGAAGCGGCCAGGGAGCTGTCGGCGCTCCTGCTCGACCTCCATGCCGCCCTGCTGCGTACGGGGGTTCGTGGCGTTCTGGGCCGATGAGCGGCCTGCGGGACATTCAGGGCTCGGCGGGTGTTACGTTGAAATGCAGAAGCGGACCAGCGATGACCTGAGCCGGGCCACCGGCCAGTCGAATATGGAGCAGCCCGTGTTGCAGATGGAGGTAGTGGGCGTTCGGGTAGAAATGCCCACCAATCAGCCGATCGTTCTGCTCAAGGAGGCACACGGGGAGCGGTTCCTGCCGATCTGGATCGGCATGACCGAAGCGACGGCCATAGCGCTGGCACAGGCCGACGAGCCGCCGCCCCGGCCGCTCACCCACGATCTTTTCAGGGACGTGCTGAGCGCGCTCGGCGTGGGTCTGCGCGCCGTCAACATCGTCGCTCTGCGTGACGGCATCTTCTTCGCCGACCTCGTGTTCTCCAACGGCGTGGAGGTCAGCGCCCGGCCCTCCGACTCGATCGCGCTGGCGCTGCGCACCGGAGCCCGCATCTTCGCCAGCGAGGAGGTGGTCCAGGAGGCCGGTGTGATCATCCCCGACGACCAGGAGGACGAGGTGGAGAAGTTCAGGGAGTTCCTTGACACGATCTCACCCGAGGACTTCGGCCGGGCGGGGTAGGTATTTCAGTGCATTTACGCTTCACGACGCGCCGAGCCGGATCGTTGACTGAGCATGGTCACGGTCCTACGGTGCAAGTGAAACCCGTGGTCGACCTTTTACGAACCCCCAGATGAGGCCACGGGATGAGAGAAAGCCGGAGGTCCGCGTGGCGGTCAGCAGCGGCGAGGGAAAGACGGCCGGCCAGGAAGATCCGGTGCGGCGCGAGAGTGCGCGGCAGCGTGCCGGAGAACAAGGATTGCTCTTCGACGAGCAGCCTGCCACGCTGCCGGACGACATCGGATACCGCGGGCCGACAGCCTGCGCGGCGGCCGGCATCACCTACAGGCAGCTCGACTACTGGGCGCGCACGGGCCTGGTGGAGCCCACGATAAGAGCCGCGCACGGCTCCGGCTCCCAGCGCCTCTACAGCTTCCGCGACATCCTGGTCCTGAAAGTCGTCAAGCGGCTCCTCGACACCGGAGTCTCCCTCCAGCAGATCCGCACCGCCGTCCAGCATCTGCGCGACCGCGGGGTCGCCGACCTCGCGCAGATCACGCTGATGAGCGACGGCGTCAGCGTCTACGAGTGCACCTCGGCCGACGAGGTCATCGACCTTCTCCAGGGCGGTCAGGGCGTGTTCGGCATAGCGCTCGGCCGGGTCTGGCGCGAGGTCGAAGGATCCCTCGCGGAGCTGCCGGGGGAACGGGCGGCGGTCGTGGACGACGTCCCGGCCGACCATCCCGCTGACGAACTGGCCCGGCGGCGGCGCGCGCGCCGCATCGGGTGACGCCCCGTACCACCCCAATTCGGGCCCAATTCGGGTCGAGGCTGTAATCTAGGACATGCTGACGACCCCGTGCGGGAGAGTCCCCGGCACCGCCGGGGCGCCGAAGGAGCAACCCTCCCCGGAATCTCTCAGGCGCCCGTACCGCTCGGGTGAGGCAACTCTGGAAAGCAGGTGCGCCCGCCAGGCGCACTTCACCGACGGTGCAAGCCCCGTAGCGGGGTGAAGCTCTCAGGTCGCCATGACAGAGGGGGAGATCCGGCATACGCCCGCGCCCAGCGCCGGTCTCCACAGCCTCGGGAGGCATCTCCATGACCGACCTGTCAGCACCGCCGTTCTCCAGTAGGCACATCGGGCCCTCAGCGGCCGAGCAGCAGCGCATGCTCGAGGCCGTCGGCTTCGAATCGGTCGCGGACCTGGTCGCGGTGGCCGTGCCCGAGGCCATCAGGGCCAAGGACCGGCTCAAACTGCCGGCCGCCGCGAGCGAGGCCGAGGCCATCGCCGAACTGCGCGCCCTCGCCGGCCGCAACCAGGTGCTCACCTCCATGATCGGCCTCGGCTACCACGACACGGTCACGCCCGCCGTCATCCGCCGCAACCTCCTGGAGAACCCGGGCTGGTACACCGCCTACACCCCGTACCAGCCGGAGATCTCGCAGGGCCGGCTGGAGGCGCTGCTGAACTTCCAGACCGTCGTCTCCGACCTCACGGGCCTGCCCGTCGCCGGGGCGTCCCTGCTCGACGAGGCCACCGCCGCGGCCGAGGGCATGACGCTGGCACGCCGCGCCGGCAAGGCCAAGAGCCCGGTGTTCGTGGTCGACGCCGACACGCTGCCGCAGACCAAGGCCGTGCTGGCCACCCGCGCCGAACCGCTCGGCATCGAGCTCGTCGAGAGCGACCTGACCGGCGACCTGCCCGAATGCTTCGGCGTGCTGGTCCAGTACCCCGGCGCGTCCGGGCGGCTGCGCGACTTCCGCGCCGTGGCCGAGCGGGCGCACGAGGCCGGCGCGCTGGTCGTGGCCGCCGCCGACCTGCTGGCGCTCACGCTCCTGGCCGCCCCGGGCGAGCTCGGCGCCGACATCGCCGTCGGCTCCTCCCAGCGGTTCGGCGTGTCGTTCGGCTACGGCGGGCCGCACGCCGCCTACATGTCCGTACGCGAGGGACTGCAGCGCCAGATGCCCGGCCGCCTGGTCGGGGTGTCGGTCGACGCCGACGGCGCGGCCGCGTACCGGCTGGCCCTGCAGACCCGCGAGCAGCACATCCGCCGCGAGAAGGCCACGAGCAACATCTGCACCGCGCAGGTCCTGCTCGCCGTCATCGCCGGCATGTACGCCGTCTACCACGGGCCCGACGGGCTGCGGCGGATCGCCCGGCGGGTGCACCGGCACGCCGCCGCGCTCGCCGCGGGGCTGCGCGAGGGCGGCGTCGAGGTCGTGCACGCCGAGTTCTTCGACACCGTGCTGGCCCGCGTCCCCGGCCGGGCCGCCGGCATCGTCGCCGCGGCCGCCGAGCGCGGCGTCAACCTGTGGCAGGCCGACGCCGACCACGTCTCCATCGCCTGCGACGAGAAGACCGGCGCCGCCGAGCTCGCCAAGGTGTGGGCGGCCTTCGGCGTCGAGCGCACGGACGCCGCCCTGGACGCCGTGGACGACGCGCTGCCGTCCTCCCTGCTGCGCGAGTCGGACTTCCTCACCCACCCGGTGTTCAACACCCACCACAGCGAGACCTCGATGCTGCGCTACCTGCGCAGGCTCCAGGACAAGGACATCGCGCTCGACCGTTCGATGATCCCGCTCGGCTCCTGCACGATGAAGCTGAACGCGACCACCGAGATGGAGCCCATCACCTGGCCCGAGTTCGCCGGCATCCACCCGTACGCGCCCGAGGCGCAGGCGCTGGGCTACGGCGAGCTGATCCGCACGCTGGAGGACTGGCTCGCCGAGGTCACCGGCTACGACAGGGTCTCCATCCAGCCGAACGCCGGCTCCCAGGGCGAGTTCGCCGGGCTGCTGGCCATCCGCGCCTACCACCGCGCCAACGGGGACACCGGGCGCGACGTCTGCCTCATCCCGTCGTCCGCCCACGGCACCAACGCCGCCAGCGCCGTCATGGCCGGCATGCGGGTCGTGGTCGTGGCCTGCGACGACGACGGCAACGTCGACCTGGCCGACCTCGACGCCAAGATCGGCAAGCACCGCGACCGGCTGGCCGCGATCATGGTCACCTACCCGTCGACGCACGGCGTCTACGAGGAGACCGTCACGGAGATCTGCGCCAAGGTGCACGACGCCGGCGGCCAGGTGTACGTCGACGGGGCCAACCTCAACGCGCTGGTCGGCCTGGCCAAGCCCGGCGAGTTCGGCGCCGACGTCTCCCATCTCAACCTGCACAAGACGTTCTGCATCCCGCACGGCGGCGGCGGGCCCGGCGTCGGCCCGGTCGCCGTCCGCGCCCACCTCGCCCCCTACCTGCCCGGCCACCCGCTGCGCGACGGCTCGCCCGTCGGGCCCGTCTCTGCCGCTCCGTACGGCTCCGCCGGGATCCTGCCGATCTCGTGGGCGTACATCAGGATGATGGGCAGCGACGGCCTCACCGCAGCCACCGAGCAGGCCATCCTGTCGGCCAACTACCTCGCCCGCGGCCTCGCCCCGCACTACCCCGTCCTCTACACCGGCAGGGGCGGGCTGGTCGCCCACGAGTGCATCGTCGACCTGCGGCAGATCACCAAGGAGACCGGCGTCACCGTCGACGACGTGGCCAAGCGGCTCATCGACTACGGCTTCCACGCGCCCACCATGTCCTTCCCCGTCGCCGGGACGCTCATGATCGAGCCGACCGAGAGCGAGGACCTGGCCGAGCTGGACCGGTTCGTGGACGCGATGGTCGCCATCCGCGCGGAGATCGCCAAGGTGGCCTCCGGCGAGTACGACCCGGCCGACAACCCCCTGCGGAACGCCCCGCACACCGCGGAGGCGCTGACCGCCGACGAGTGGAGTCACCCGTACGCGCGGAGCGAGGCGGCCTATCCGGTGCCGTCGCTGCGCGAGGACAAGTACTGGGTGCCGGTACGGCGGATCGACCAGGCGTACGGCGACCGCAACCTGGTGTGCTCCTGCCCGCCTCTGGAGGCGTACGAGGACTGACAACGGCGGTCCAGGCCCGGCCCGCGCGGCCGGGCCTGTTCGCGTCCCAGAGGGCATTTCGGACCAATCGGGCGTCAGCCAGACCGATGGGGTCAACCGAGCAGACATGATCGCGAGAACTCGTTAGGCTCGGGGCGTTCGTCGCAGAAGGAGCTCTCTTGACGTTCTCAGAGCTGGAGACCCCGCCGCTCGACACCGCCCGCCGCCTGGCCGAAGGCGGTGACCTCGACGGCGCGGCCGCCATACTCGCCGAGCTCGCCGCGCAGCCCGGCAGCCCCGATCGGGCGCAGGCCGCCGTGGGGCTCGCCGTGGTGCTCGACCAGGCGGGCGACGTGGAGGGGGCGCGGGCCGCCGCCAGGACGGCGCTGGCCACCGGGCATCCCGAGTTCGCCGCCCAGGCCGCCTGCCACCTGGCCCAGGGGTTCGAGCGTGAAGGGCGGCTGGACCAGGCGCGCGGGGCCTGGCAGGCCGTGCTCGGCGTCGGCACCCCCTCGTACGTGCCGCTCGCGCACCTGGCGCTGGCCCGGCTGGCCGGCGAGGTGGGCGACTACGACGAGGCGGAGGCCGAGCTGCGCGCCGCCATCGAGACGGGCCACCAGAGCGGGGACGGCGCCCCGGCCGAGGGGGAAGCGTCGCGTGAGGGTTCTCAGCCGGACGGACCCGCCGCCGAGGTGCGGGTGCACGCCGCGCAGCAGCTCGCCGACCTGCTGATCGGGCGCGAGGAGCCGGGAGAGGCCGCCGACGTGCTGCTCGACGCGCTGGAGGACGCCGCCTCCGGTGAGGACGCGGCACGGTTGCGCGTGCAGCTCGGCATCGCGCACCTGGAGATGGCCTGCGCCGAGTTCGCCGAGGCCGTCGAGCAGGGTGGCGAGGCGCAGGTGAGCGCGCTGGCGATCGAGCTGCTGGCCCGCACGCTTCCCCTGCGCGGCCGCGACGACGCCGCCGGGCAGGTGTGGGCGTACGGGCTGGAGCACCAGGACGAAGGGCTGGCGGCCGAAGTACGCCTCCGCTACGACCGCGACACCTGAGCCGACCCGCCCCTTTCAACCCAGGCACCGTGCGCGCCGGCGGTCATCGGGTAGTGCGGGCGAACCGCGGTTGAGAACCTCTCCAGGCGGCGCCGGCTCTGCCCTCTCATGGGTTGCGGATCGCAGCTGACCGCATGAGAACCCGATGGGTCACGGGTGGACGAGGTGGAGGGCGCGCAGCTGACCGTGTGAGAACCCTTCGGCCCGCGTCAGTGGTCGGTCTGCTCGTGTGGAGTGCGGGCGATCGCTTGAAAGCCTTTCGGCCGCGTCAGTGGTCGGTCTCGTCCGCTTGGGTTGTGGAGTGGGGGCAGCCGTGTGATCCCTTTCGGGTGTTGGCGGCTCGCCGCTGTGGGTTGACGGGGCGGGCGGCCGATTCTCGGCGGCAGGTCAAGACCTCTTTTTGGGGAACCCCCACGGGCCGGGCGCCGTAAGGCGTGCCTTCGGCCCGCTCGGCTCGCCGTAGTTCCGGGGTCGCGTCTGGGGGAGAGGGGGACGGGGGTGGCCGTCAGGGGCGGCGCATCAGGGCGCCGGCGGCGGCGATGTTGATCAGGACGATGGACAGCCAGGCGACGATCAGCCCCACGGTGCCCGCCTGGCTGGCGGCGATGGCCGTCAGCGGGACGCCGATGCCCATCGAGCCCAGCGCGATCGGCACCATGGAGCGGGAGCTGTCGTTCTTGCGCTTGGTCTCCTTGCCGCGCCGCTTGAGCTCGGCTTCGACCCGGGCCGCTATCGTCGCGTCGAGCCGGTCGGCCAGGGAGTCGACAAGAGCGGGCTCGTAGTCGGGGCCGAGGTCGCGGCGGGCGTCGATCGTCGCCCGCAGTTCGTCGCGGACATCCCTCTCCGGTTGCATAGAGGACATCCTGCCCTGTCCGGAGGCGCGCCGTCATCAGACCTGGGAGCTATGTTGAGCTCCTCCCCAGGTACGGTGCTGCCATGGAGATCATGACTCCCCGGGGGCCGGCGCGGGTCGACGTCGACGAGGAGGAGCGCGGCCGGCTGCTGCTGGTGCTGACGCACGGGTCGGCCGGGGGAGTCGACGCGCCCGACCTGCTGGCGGTCCGCGAGGCGGCCCTCGGCATGGGCGTGACCGTGGCCAGGGTGACGCAGGCGTTCAGGATGGCGGGGGCGCGGGCCCCCGGATCGGCCGAGCGGCAGGACGAGGCGTGGCTGGCCGTGCTGGCCGAGCTGCGCGGCCGGTGGCCCGGGCTGCCGCTCGTGCAGGGCGGCCGGAGCAACGGGGCGCGGGTCGCCTGCCGGACCGCGCGGGCGGCCGGGGCGGTGGCGGTGGTGGCCCTGGCGTTCCCGCTGCACCCGCCCGGCAAGCCGGACCGTTCCAGGGCGGACGAGCTGCGCGGCGCCGGAGTCGATGTGCTGGTGGTGAACGGTGACAGGGACCCGTTCGGCGTGCCCGACGCGGCGGACGCGACGCGGCTCGTGGTGCTCCCGGGAGAGGGGCACGACCTGAAGAAGGAACCCGCCCGGGTGGGCGAGGTGGTCGCCGACTGGCTGACCCGTTATCTCGGGTAACCGGTCGGCGGTGCGCTCAGGCTGCCCCGACCAGCGGGTCGGGGCGGTGCGGGGCGATCGCGGTGCCGCCGGGCAGCAGCTCACCGGTGTCCTCGAACAGGACGACCCCGTTGCACAGCAGACTCCACCCCTGCTCGGGGTGGCAGGCCAGGGTGCGGGCGGCTTCGCGGTCAGGCGCGTCGGCAGACGGACAGACCGGGTCGTGCGGGCACATCGGCGTGCCTCCGATATCTCGTGGATGGCCCCCCGATCAAGGAGTCGGGAGCGGCTCGGGTTTCTCTTTCCAGTAAGTGTGCAGCAAGTGTGCGATGTGCGTCACACGTTCCGACATAGCCCGTTTGGACTGTTAAGGGAGGATCCCCTGGAGTGTGACCTCCGACACAGCGTGCCTTATGCAGGATAACGGGCCAAGCATGACACGCACACTAGGTTTGGAGCCCTCGGAGCAACGCGTCGAGCCCGCGTTCGAAGTCCGCGTCGGCGTCGCGGTCGCGCCGCACCCACTCGTCCACCTCGGGGTC
This sequence comes from Nonomuraea harbinensis, assembly GCF_019396385.1. GTDB lineage: Bacteria > Actinomycetota > Actinomycetes > Streptosporangiales > Streptosporangiaceae > Nonomuraea > Nonomuraea ferruginea. Next base: position 210,070 of record NZ_JAHKRN010000008.1, read on the forward strand.
GGCCCAGCCCGAGCGCTGCACCTCGACCGCGACGCTGCCGAAGACGAAGGCCCGCAGCGTGCGCACGGCCTCCTCGGCGCCGGGCAGGCCGCCGTCGGCGAGCTGCTCGATCTGCTCACCGATGGCGATGACGGTGGCGCCCTTGGGCGGCTTGGTGAGCGCCAGCGCCAGCACGCCGGGATGCTCGCGCAGCATCTCCCGACCGGCCCTGCACCACGCCCTGGCGGTCTCCTGCCAGGTCGCCGCCTGCTCGACGTGGACGGCGGTGACGTGTTCGGCCAGGGCGTCCATCAGCGCCTCCTTGCCGCGCGGCAGGTGGTGGTAGATGGCCATGGCCTCGACCTGGAGGGCGTCGCCGAGCCTGCGCATGGTGAGCCTGCGCAGGCCCTGGCTGTCGGCGATGTGCAGGGCGGCCTCGATGATGCGCTCGCGGGACAGGGGGACCGGTGGTCGCTTGGCGGGCATGGTGATCATCTTACTATGTAAAGGAGGCTGCGCCGGAGTGCCGCGCCGGACCGGTTACGGGGCGGGGGCGCGGAGCGCGTACCCTGGTCGCTGATAAGAACGACAGCGTGAAGGGCAGAGTCGATGGCGTTTTTCCGTCCGCGGGTGAGCCGCGAGGCCGAGGTCCGCTACCACGCGGATCTGGAGATCTCCAAGCGCTACCCCGAGCTGCTCGGCAGGGCCAGGGAGGCGGAGCAGGTGCTGCGTGACCTGCGCGCCGCCGACGCCGACGAGATCGAGCTGCGGGCCGCGGGCCGGGCGCTCGACAAGGAGCTGACCGAGGCGCTGCGCGCGGCCGAGGCGGGGCAGCGGGCGGCGTTCGGGGTCAAGTCCTACGACGACCGCATCGCCCGGCGCAAGGCCAAGGCGACGCCCAAGGGCGCCACGTGGACCATGGAGGTGGAGCAGCTGCGCACGCTCCGCGAGGAAAACAGGATGTGGGGCATCCCGCGCGTGCCCCGTCCCGTGCCCTCCGCCAGGTGACCGGCCTCACCGGGCGGTGAGCCCGGCCCGGCCGCCAAGACGCAGACGAGCCCCGGCGCAGGCCGGGGCTCGTCGCGTTCGCCGGGTCAGCCGGCCCGGGTACGGTCAGGCGGGGTTCATCCCGGCCGGGCCCGGCGGTGACCCTGGTCAGCTGGCCCAGTCGAGCAGCGGGCGGGTGTTGCTCGGGTGGCGCAGCTTCGACAGCGACTCCTTCTCCAGCTGGCGGATCCGCTCCCGGGTGAGCCCGAGGTGCTTGCCGATCTCGTCCAGCGTGTGCGGCTTGCCGTCGATCAGGCCGAACCGCAGCGCCATGATCTTCGCCTCGCGCGGCGACAGGTTCTGCAGCACGCCCCGCAGCTGGGCGCCGAGGAGCTGCCGGTCGACGATCTCCGACGCCTCCGGCGAGTCGACGTCCTCGATCAGGTCGCCGATCGTGGTCTCGCCGTCCTCGCCGATCGTCGCGTTGAGCGAGATCGGCTGGCGGCTGGTCCGCATCAGCTCCTCGATCTGGTCGGGCGTCCTGTCCAGCTCCACCGCCAGCTCCTCCGGCGTGGGCTCGCGGCCCATCCGCTGGTGCATCTCACGCTCGACGCGCGACAGCTTGGAGAGCATCTCCAGCACGTGCACCGGCAGCCGGATGGTGCGGGCCGAGTCGGCGAAGCCACGCTGGATCGCCTGGCGGATCCACCACATGGCGTAGGTGGAGAACTTGAAGCCCTTGGTGTAGTCGAACTTCTCCACGGCCCTGATCAGGCCGAGGTTGCCCTCCTGGACGACGTCCAGCAGCGACATGCCGCGGTCGGTGTACTTCTTGGCCACCGAGACCACCAGCCGGAGGTTGGCCTCCAGCATGTGGTCCTTGGCCGCCTTGCCGTCCTCCGCCACGAGGAGCAGCTCCTCGCGGTCCTCGGGGGACAGGTCCGGCTCGCTCTCCAGCTTGTGCTCCGCGTACAGGCCGGCCTCGATCCGGCGGGCCAGGTCGACCTCCTCGGCGGCGGTGAGCAGGGTGCGGCGGCCGATGGACTTCAGGTAGGTGTGCACCGAGTCGCCCATGGCGGACTGGTGGTCGTCGAGGTCGAGCGCCTCGGTCTCCAGCTCGGCCTCCTCCGGCTCCAGCGCGGCGTCGTCGGGACCCTCCGCGTCGATCTCCGTCTTCACCTCGGCGGCCTTTGCCTCCGGGGCCTTGGAGTCGGTAGTCTTTGAGCGCGAAGCCTTCCTGGTGGAGCGCTTGGCCTCGGGCTTGTTCGCAGGCCGTCCTGCGGCCTTCTTCGGGGTGGCCGGCTCGTTCTCGGCGGCCAGGTTCACCCCTGACTCGGTGAGCTCGCGCAAGATCGAGCGGCCCTCGGCCGGGGTGATGCCGGCCTGGGCGAAAGCGTCGCGCAGCTCCGCGAGAGAGAGGCGGCCCTGGGCTCGCCCTCGGTCAATCAGTTGCTCGAGGGTGGCGGCTGGGGCCACAGCGGTTCGGGGCATGAGGACACCTCCTCCATAACGGAGTGGAAGCGAAATGTAGGCGGGTGTGGTGGCGCGGCCCCGGCTCCGGCCGCTCTACTCACCAGTATCAATAACGCCATGCGGCGCGATTTGTTCCCGTGACGCGAAAAAGGGCGGGCCGCCCGGCCGGCGGCGCGCCCTCGCGGGTCCTGATCGCGCTATTCGCCGATCTCGAACTCCCCGACCTCCGGCATGGGCATCGGCTGGGCGTCTTCCAGGCGCTCGTCGGTCCAGTATTGGAGGACGTCCTCCGGGTCGGGGTTGACCCCGGTGGACACCACGATGTCGGTCGGCTCGGAAGGGGGCGGGCTGACCTGCTCGACGACGGCCCGGGTCGACTGCCTGACCTGGTCGAGCCTGCCCGCCGAGGCGGCCGCCGCGACCCAGACGCCGCCGGCGACGACGACGCCCACCACTGCCGCGGACGCCCACGTCTTGCGGGACTGGTTCATCAAGGCTCCCTCCTTCTCCCCACTATGACGCATCCGCACTTCATCAGGTTCCGGACTTCAGCCGCAACAGATCAGGTTTGCCGTTGGGCAGCAGCGGAAGCCGGGGCAACACGCGCAGGTCGCGCGGCGCGGCGTACGGCGGCAGCCGGTCGTCGCAATAGGCGCGCAACTGCTCGAGTGTGGGCGGATTCACAGGGTCGGCGGGCACCACGGCGGCCACGACCACCTCGCCCCACTCGGGATCCGGCCTGCCGATCACGGCCACGTCCGTGATCGCGGGATGGCCGCCCAGCACGGTGGCCACGGCGCCCGCCACCACCTTCTCGCCGCCGGTGTTGATGACGTCGTCGGCCCGGCCCAGCACCCGCAGCCGGCCGCCGGACAGCTCGCCCAGGTCGGAGGTGACGAACCAGCCGCCGTCGAACGGGCCGGGCTCGCCGGAGCGGTAGCCGGAGAACAGCACGGGCCCCGACACCAGGATGCGCCCGTCCTCGCCGATCTTCAGATCTACATTGTAAAGGGGGCGGCCGTCGTACACGCAGCCGCCGCTCGTCTCGCTCATCCCGTACGTGGTCACGATCGAGGCGCCGAGGTCGCGGGCCTCGTCGAGCAGGCCGGGACGCGGCGCCGCGCCCCCTAGCAGGATGGTGCGGAACCCGGACAGGTCGGCTCCCAGCTCGACCAGCCTGTGCAGCTGGGTGGGCACCAGCGACACGTGGTCGGCGCCCGCGCCGAGCACGGCCCGCGGGTCGAAGCGCTCGTGCATGATCGGCTCGCTCCCGGCGAGCAGCGAACGCACCAGCACCTGCAGCCCCGACACGTGCGAAGCGGGCAGGCAGCACAGCCACCGCTCGCCCTTGGCCGCCCCCAGCCGCCGCAGGGAGGACGCCGCCGAGGCGCGCAGCGCCGTCGCCGACAGCATGACGCCCTTGGGCGCGCCCGTGCTGCCGCTGGTCGCGATGACCACCGCCACGTCAGGCGGCACCCCGTGCCCGCCGTCGCGCGGCTCGCCGTCGACGTGCGTGGGCCGCAGCGCGGCGATGGCGGCGCCGGCCTGCCCGGGGGTGAGCGGCAGCACCGCAGGGCCCTCGCCTGACAGCGCGTCGCGGACCGCCGCGTACAGCTCGGGGCCTGCGGGCCGCACGACCGCGTTCAGCGGACGGTCCGGATGCGACGGGTTTCTCCACATGCTCGTAAGGTTAGTGACGTCAGAACGGGCAAGGCGGCAGGGAGGGTCGTGACGCGTTCCCCCGTGGTGTTCCGGATTCCGATGCGCACCAGGTTCCGTGGTCAGACCGTCAGGGAAGGGGTCCTGTTGCGAGGGCCCGCCGGATGGGGCGAGTTCTCGCCGTTCCCCGAGTACGGGCCGCGCGAGTGCGCCCGCTGGCGGGCCTGCGCGCGCGAGGCCGCGTTCGAGGGCTGGCCCGAGCCGGTGCGCGACACGGTCCCGGTCAACACCACCGTGCCCGCCGTCGGCCCCGAGCAGGCGCACGCGATGGTGCGGCGCTCCGGATGCGGCACGGCCAAGGTCAAGGTGGCCGAGCCGGGCCAGCGCTTCGCCGACGACCTGGCCAGGGTGGAGGCGGTGCGCGACGCGCTCGGCCCGTCCGGCAGGCTGCGCGTGGACGTCAACGCCGCCTGGGACGTCTCCCAGGCGGTGCGCCGGCTCAAGGAGCTGAACCGGTTCGACCTGGAGTACGCCGAGCAGCCCTGCGCCACCCTGGACGAGCTCGCCGCCGTGCGGCGGGCCTGCGACGTGCCGATCGCGGCCGACGAGTCCATCCGCCGCGCCGAGGACCCGCTCCGGGTCAGGGCGGCGGGGGCGGCCGACATCGCGGTGGTGAAGGTCCAGCCGCTGGGCGGGGTGCGTGCGGCGCTGCGCGTGGTGGAGGCGTGCGGGCTGCCCGCCGTCGTGTCGAGCGCTGTGGAGACGTCCGTGGGGCTGGCCGCCGGCCTGGCGCTGGCCGCCGCGCTGCCCGAGCTGCCGTACGCGTGCGGGCTCGGCACGATGTCCCTGCTGGAGGGCGACGTGGTGGCCGATTCGCTGGTCCCGGAGGGCGGCGTGCTCACCGTGCGCCGTCCGGACGTGGACCCCGGGCGGCTGTCGGCATTCGAGATCGATTCTCCGCCGTGGCTGCGGCGGATGCAGGAGGCGTCACTGTGAACCCCGCCACCGCGCTGGCCACGGTCCTGGTCGACGAGCTGGTGCGCTGCGGCCTCACCGACGTCGTGATCGCGCCGGGCTCCCGGTCGGCGCCGCTGGCGCTGGCCGCGCACGCCGAGTCGAGGCTGCGCCTGCACGTCCGCGTCGACGAGCGGTCGGCGTCCTTCCTGGCGCTCGGCCTGGCCAAGCGGACCGACCGGCCGGTGGCGGTGATCTGCTCGTCGGGCACGGCCGCGGCCAACTTCCACCCGGCGGTGATCGAGGCCGCCGAGTCCGGCGTGCCGCTGCTCGTGCTGACCGCCGACCGGCCGCCGGAGCTGCGCGGCACCGGCGCCAACCAGACCATCGACCAGCTCAAGCTGTACGGCACCGCCACGCGCTGGTTCGCCGAGCTGGGCGTGCCCGAGGACCGGCCCGGCCAGGTGGCCTACTGGCGGTCGCTGGCCTGCCGCGCCTACCAGCGCGCGCTCGGCCCCGGCGACCCCGGCCCGGTCCACCTCAACCTGCCGTTCAGGGAGCCGCTGCTGCCCGACGGCGACACCTCCTGGTGCGAGCCGCTCGGCGGCGACGCGAACGGCCCGTGGGTGCGGGTCCGCGTCGCGCCGCCGCCGGTCGCCCTGCACCTCCCGCCGACCAGGCGCGGGGTCCTGGTGGTCGGCGACGGCGCGCCCAACGTGCGCCGGTACGTGGCCGCGGCGGGGATGGCCGGCTGGCCGGTGCTGTCGGAGCCGCAGGGCGGCGGCCGCTACGGCGACCACGCCGTGTCCACCTACCACTTCCTGCTCGGCATGCCGGAGTTCGCCGACGCCCACCCGCCGGACGTGGTGGTCACGCTGGGCAGGCCGGGCCTGTCGCGCCCGCTGCTGTCGTGGCTGACGCGCGCCCCGGAGCACATCGTGGTCGCCCCCGACCTCGACCGCTGGCCCGACCCGACCCGCTCGGCCACCCAGGTGGCCCAGGCGGTGGAGATCCCGGTGGCCTCCGGCGACGACGCCTGGCTGCACGCCTGGCGGCGGGCCGACCAGGCGGCCAGGGCGGCGATGGACGAGGTGCTCGACTCCTCCGGGCTGAGCGAGCCGAGGCTGGCCCGCGACCTGGTCGACGCGCTGCCGAACGGGGCGCTGCTGTTCTGCGGGTCGTCGATGCCGATCCGCGACCTGGACCAGGCGATGCGGCCGCGGCGCGGCATCAGGGTGATGGCCAGCCGGGGCGCGTCCGGCATCGACGGGCTGGTGTCGACGGCGATGGGGGCGGCGCTCGGCCACAACGGGCCCTCCTACGGCCTCATCGGCGATCTGTCGTTCCTGCACGACCAGAACGGCCTGGTGCTCGGCCCCCGCGAGCCGCGCCCGGACCTGTGCCTGGTGGTGGTCAACAACGACGGGGGAGGCATCTTCTCGATGCTGCCGCAGGCGGCCGTGCGCGACCCGTTCGAGCGCGTCTTCGGCACCCCGCACGGGGTGGACCTCGGCTACGTCACGGCCGCGACCCGCACCCCTCACACCCTCGTGGAGGACGTCTCCGAGCTGCCGAAGGCGCTGCGGGGGGAGGGGCCGCGGGTGGTGGAGGTGCGCACGGACCGCGAGTCGAACGCGCTCGTCCACGCGCGGCTGAAGGACGCCGCGCAGGAGGCGGTGCGCGCCGCGCTCGCCTGAGCACGCGCCGTCAGTTCCGCTCCGCGCCGGCGGTGCCGAAGAGCTCGTCCAGACCGGTGACGCGCATGAGCCCGGACGTCCTGGGCGACACGCCCGTCAGCGTCAGCCCGGCCTCGCACTGGCGTGCGCGCCGCTGGACGGCGACGAGCACGCCCAGGCCCGCCGCGTCGATGAAGGCCAGCCCGCCCAGGTCCAGGACGATCTCCGCGGGGCGCGCGATCGTGTCCAGCAGCTCCAGCACGTGGGCGCGGAGCAGCTCCCTGGAGGCGATGTCCAGCTCCCCGCCGACCGATACGGTCACGACGTCGTCGCGCACGCTCGTCGTCAGGTGGAATGCGTGCATGGGACCCCTCGCGGTGAACGTCGTCGCGCGACGCCAGGGGGGTCCCGCCGCCGTCCCGGGGAACTCGCCGGTGTGAGGGGCCGGCGGGCTGCGGGCCGGACGGCGCATGTGCGTCGCCGTACGCTGTCACGCTGGATGCTAGCGGGGGGTCGGCGTGTTTCGCCGGAAGAACCCGATTCCCTGCGGGTAATCGGCATAGATCCCGAAACCGTACGAGGTCAGCGCTCTATGAGCGTGACCTCCAGCGAATAGTGGGAGGCGCGGTAGACGTGGGAGCCGTGCTCGACGGCGCGGCCCTGGTCGTCGTAGGTGGTGCGGACCATGGTCAGCAGCGGGGCGCCGCGGCGTTCCGCGAGCAGCCGCGCCTCGGCCTGGCTGGCGGCCCGCGCGCCGATGCGCTGGTTGGCCACCCGCATCCGCACGCCCGCCCCGCGCAGCAGCTCGTACAGGCCCCGGCTCTGCAGGCCTTCGGGAGTCAGCGGGGCCAGCCCGATCGGGAGCCAGTTGTGCAGCAGCGCCAGCGGCTCACCGGCGGCGAACCGCAGCCGCTCCAGGTAGAGCACCTCGGTGGCCGGCTCCACGCCGAGGATGCCGGCGACCTCCTCCTCGACCACGCGGGGCTCCAGCCGCAGCACCTGGGTGGCCGGCTCCTGCCCGGAGCGGCGCAGGTCGTCGTAGAGGCTGGTGAGCTCCACCGACCGCTTGACCTGGCCGTGGACCACCTGGGTGCCGACGCCGCGCTTGCGTACCAGCAGCCCTTTGTCCACGAGATACTGGATCGCCTGGCGGATCGTGGGCCGCGACAGGCCGAGCTTGTCGGCCAGCAGGATCTCGTTGTCCAGCCGGGAGCCGGGGGCCAGGTCACCCCGCCGGATGGCCTCGGCGATCTGCTCGGCCACCTGGAAGTAGAGCGGCACGGGGCTGGATCGATCCAGGTCGATCGCCAGGTTCGCGGTCATGCTGATCAGGTTATCCGAGGTAAGAATGTCCTGACAAATATCTCTTCCCCTGAGTACGAGGGCGGTTCGGGCCGGGTGACCCCGACCTGCCATGGTTGTCGGTGATGACTGTTTCTCTTGGGGGGATCATGGACACGACCACACTGCTGGAGACCGCCGCCGAGGCCGCCAGGGCCGTGGGGCCGCCGCTGCGGGAGGCGTTCCGTTCGAGGCCCGAGGTGGCCGTGAAGCGCGACTTCCACGACCCGGTGACCGAGCACGACAAGGCGGCCGAGGAGACCATCCGGGGCGTGATCGAGGGCCGTTTCCCCGGCAGCGCGATCGTGGGGGAGGAGGGCGGCACGACCGGCTCCGGCGAGCTGGTCTGGTATGTCGACCCCATCGACGGCACCGCCAACTTCGCGGCCGGCCTGCCGTTCTTCTGCGTGTCGATCGCCGCCGCCGTCGGGGGCGAGCTGGTGGCAGGAGTGGTGTACGACCCCGTACGCGAGGACGAGTTCACCGCCACGACCGATGGCGCCTGGTGCAACGGGGTGCCCATCCGCAGCGCGGGCGCGGCGCGCGACCGCGAGGCGATGCTGCTGTGCAGCTACCCGTCGCCGCTGGACCTGGAGGTCGACGGCGAGGAGGGGCTGCGCCGCTACGGGCGGCTGGTGGACGCCTTCGCGGCCGTGCGCAGGCCCGGCAGCGCCGCGCTCAACCTGGCGCACGTCGCGGCCGGCTGGGCGGACGCGGTCTACGGCACCCGCGCCCAGCCGTGGGACGTGGCGGCGGGCGCACTCCTGGTCCACCGGGCCGGCGGCGTCTATCTGGGCGACCCCCTCGCCCCCGGCGACTACCTCGCGCACGTGGGCGGCTTCGACCTCGCCTCGTCCGCCCTCGCGGAGGTGGCCGTGGAGAAGCGGTAGGCGCATCGTGCCCGGTGTCAGGGGGCGTGCACCAGGGGCGGGAGGTCGGCCAGGGTCGTGATGCGGGGGAAGCCGTCCGGGGGCGGGGAGACGCCGAGGCGGTCGAGCCAGACCGAGCGCATGCCCGTCACCGCCGGCCCCGTCACGTCCTTGGCGATGTCGTCGCCGACCAGCAGGATCTCCTCGGGCGGCAGCCCGAGCGCGGCGGCGGCCGCCGTGTAGCAGGCCGCCGCCGGCTTGTAGCAGCCGCCCAGCACCTCGCCCGTCAGCACCGGGCCGGCCAGCCCGTCCAGGCCGATCGCGCGCACCTTCTCCTCCTGGATCTCCTGGGCGCCGTTGGTCAGCACCCCGAGCCGGAACCCGCCGAGCGCCGCCAGCGTCCGCGCCGCGTCGGGGAAGGCCACCCAGCCGCGCCGGTAGTGCTCGGCGAACCCGGCGAAGGCCGCGTCGAGGTCGGCGGGCACCTCGATGGCGAGCTCGGCGCAGAGCGCGCGGACGCGGCGGCGCCGCTGCTCCTGCCAGGAGCACTCGCCCGCGTGCCAGGCCGCCAGGTGGGGCTCCTCCAGCGCCGCCCAGAGCGCGGGCGCGTCGCCGAGCCTGGGGTGGCCGGGAGCCCGCTCCGCCACCCAGGCGCCGATCGCCGTGTCGGCCGCGGTGCGGTGGTCGAGGAGGGTGCCGTCCAGGTCGAACAGAATGCCGTTGATCACGTTTCCATCCTGTCAGGCGTTCCTGCGGTACTCGCCGGCCTCGCGGACATGGCCGGCCATGACGCGCTCGGCCGCCTCGCCGTCGCCCCGCTCCAGCGCCGCCAGCACGCCGGCGTGCGCGTCGAGGTGCCGCCGCGCCTGTCCGGGGTCGAGCCACTGGGAGGCGGCGGCCGGGACGGGGAAGCTGTTGCGCACCGCCCTGGCCTGCTGGCCGAGGAACGCCGGGCCGCCGATGTCGGTGATGCGCAGGTGGAAGTCCCTGCTCCGCTCGCCCAGCCGGTCGTGGCGGCCCGCCTCCGCGTCACGGGCCATCGACGCGTGCAGATCACGCAGCCAGGCCAGCTCGCCCGCGGTGATCCGGGCCGCCGCCAGCCGCGCGCCCAGGCCCTCGACCACCGCGCGCAGCCCGTAGAACTCCTCCAGCGCGTCGTCGCCCAGCTCGACCACCGTCGCGCCGTGGTGCGCCTCGTAGCTGATCAGGCGGTCCTTCTCCAGCCTGCGGAGCGCCTCCCGTACCGGAGTGACGGAGACGCCGAGCCGGCGGGCGACCGCGCCGGCGCGCAGCGCGGTGCCGCCGGGGATGCGGGCGGTGCGGATCTCCTCCAGCAGCACGCTGTAGACGTAGTCGGCCTTGCTCATCGGCGGCCGATGGTCGGCGGTCATGGGTCAAGTGTCTCTTGAATCCCGGTTGACCTATGACATATTTCTTATAAGTTACATACCCATGACAAGCCTCGCGGGACTGCGGGTCATCGACGCCGCCACGCTGTTCGCCGGGCCCACCGCCGCGATGATGCTGGGCGACTTCGGCGCCGACGTGATCAAGATCGAGCATCCGAGGCGCGGCGACCCGGCGCGCGGTCACGGCGCCGCGGCCGGCGGGGTGGGGCTGTGGTGGAAGACGCTCTCGCGCAACAAGCGCGCCGCCGCCGTCGACCTGTCGCGGGCCGAGGGGCAGGAGATCCTGCGCCGCCTCGCCGACGGCTGCGACGTGCTCGTGGAGAACTTCAGGCCCGGCACGCTGGAGCGGTGGGGGCTCGGGCCCGAGGTGCTGCTGGAGCGCAACCCCCGGCTGATCGTGGCGCGGATGACCGGGTTCGGGCAGTTCGGGCCGATGGCCGCGCGGCCCGGGTTCGGCACCCTGGCCGAGGCCATGAGCGGGTTCGCGGCGATGACCGGGGAGCCCGACGGGCCTCCCACGCTGCCGCCGCTCGCGCTCGCCGACGGCATCGCGGGCCTCGCCATGGCGTACGCGATCATGGTGGCGTTGCGTGCCCGTGAGCACACCGGGCGCGGCCAGGTCGTCGACCTGGCCATCATCGAGCCCATCCTCGCCCTGCTCGGCCCGCAGATGACCGCCTACAAGGCCCTCGGCGTGGTGCCGAGGCGCACCGGCAACCGGTCCTCCAGCAACGCGCCGCGCAACACCTACCGCACCCGCGACGGACGCTGGCTGGCCATCTCCACCAGCGCCCAGCCGATCGCCGAGCGGGTGATGACCCTGGTCGGGCGGCCTGACCTGGTCGAGCAGCCCTGGTTCGCCAGCGGCGCCGGGCGCGTCGCGCACGTCGAGGAGCTGGACGAGGCCGTCGCCTCCTGGATCGCCGCCCGCGACGCCGCCGAGGTCGTCGCCCGCTTCGAGGAGGCGCAGGCCGCGGTCGCGCCCGTCTACGACGTCGCCGACATCGCCGAGGACCCGCAGTACGCGGCCCTGGACACGTTCGTCGAAGTGCCCGACGAGGAGCTGGGCGCGGTCACCGTGCAGAACGTGCTGTTCCGGCTGTCCGGCACGCCGGGCGAGGTGCGCTGGCCGGGCCGCGGTCTCGGGCGCGACACCGACGCCGTGCTCGGCGAGCTCGCGTACCCGGCCGGGGAGATCGCCCGGCTGCGCGAGGCCGGGGTGATCGCGTGAGGATCCCCGTCACCTGGCTGTACGTGCCGGGCGACCGGCCCGAGCGGTTCGCCAAGGCGGCCGACTCCGGCGCCGACGTGGTCATCATCGACCTGGAGGACGCGGTCGCGCCCGCCCGCAAGGACGAGGCCCGCGCGAACGCGGCCGGCTACCTGCGCTCCCGCCCTCCTGGAGGGCCGCCGGTGCACGTGCGGGTCAACGACCTGACCACCCAGCGCGGGCTGGACGACCTGGACGAGCTGGGCCGGTCGGCCGACGCCGTGCGGCTGCCCAAGGTGGAGTCGGCGACCGCGCTCGACCTGGTGGAGCGGCTGGGCGTGCGGGCGTACGCGCTGCTGGAGTCCGCGGCCGGGATCCTGGAGGCGCGGGCCGTCGCCGCCCACCCGTGCGTCGACGGCATCGCGCTCGGCGAGCAGGACCTGGCGGCCGAGCTGGCCATCACGGGCGGGCCGGCGCTGGACCACCTCCGGCTGCGGGCGGTGCTGGCCGCCGCCGCGGCAGGGCTGCCGCCGGTGCCCATGGCGGTCTATCCGGACGTACGGGACGAGGCCGGGCTGGCCGCGTCGTGCGCGGAGGGGCGGGCGCTCGGCATGTTCGGGCGCACGGCCATCCACCCGCGGCAGATCCCGGTGATCAGGGCCGCCTTCCGGCCGACGCCGGAGGAGACGGCGCGGGCCGCCGAGATCGTGCAGGCGGCCGACGCCGCGGGCGCGGGCGCTTTCGCCCTGCCGGACGGCCGCTTCGTCGACGCGCCGATCGTGGCCCGCGCCCGCCGGACCCTAATCCTCTCCACCCAGCTCGCCGACTCCTGACGGCCCGGGGACGTCAGGGCTCGGGGATCCAGCGTCGTCCGAGCTCCTCGTCGTCGGGGGCGGGGCCGGGGAGCGCGCGGCGGGCCGGGGGGAGACGGAGCGAGTCGATGACGAGCGCCAGGTAGCGGTGGCGGAGCTCGGCGGTGCGCCGCTCGTCGCCGAGCTTGACCGAGGCGAGCTGCTCGAACAGGAGCGCGATGTCGGCGGGCGTCACGTCGGGCCGGAGCACTCCGGCCTCGACGGCCCGCCGGTGCGCCTCCACCGCCAGCCGGGAGGCCCGCGCCGAGTCGGCGAAGAGCTCCTCCGTCGGCTGGAACGTCCCCGCGAGCCTGATCGTCAGCGAGCTGCTGTCGGCGTCCACGATGCCGCGCAGGTACGCCGCGAACACCTCCCACGGGTCGCCCTCGTCGTCGTCCACCGCCCGCTGCGCCACCTCGATGTACCGCTTGAGCCCGTCGCCGCAGAGCTTCTGCAGCAGCGCCTCCTTGCTGGGGTAACGCCGGTAGAGAGCGCTGATGCCGACGCCGGCGCGCTCGGCCACGGCGGCGATGGGGGCGTTGGGGTCGGCGGTGAAGACGGCGCGGGCGGCCGCGAGGATCAGCTCGTCGTTCCTCGCGGCCTGGGCCTTGCGGCCGCTCATGGGTGCGGTGGTCATGCCTCCGAGCTTATCGGAACGAAGAATTCCGTTCTAGCTCAGTTAGTCCGCATGTCTATACATAGAGTTGATATTGGGGTAGAACCGGGGGCGAGCCCAACGCTCTGGAGGTGTTCCATGAGACGAACCCCTGTCGTGCTGGCCCTGGTGAGCGCTCTGGCGCTGACCGCCTGCTCCGCGCCGGCCGAGCAGAATACGCAGAACGAACCCGGCTCGGCGCCCCCCGCCGGCGGTGGCGGCACCTACGCGGTGATCACCCATGGCGCCCCCGGAGACTCCTTCTGGGACGTGGTCAAGAACGGAGCCGAGGCCGCCGGGCAGGAGTACGGCGTGACCGTCACGTACCAGGGCGACGGCGACCCCGCCAAGCAGTCGCAGCTCATCGACCAGGCGGTGTCCGGCAAGGCGGACGGCATCGTGGTGTCCATGGCCAACCCCGACGCGCTGCGCGAGGCCGTGGGCAAGGCGGTGGCCGCGAAGATCCCGGTGGTGACGATCAACTCGGGGGCGGACTCGTCCAAGGAGTTCGGCGCGGTCACGCACGTCGGCCAGTCGGAGGACGTGGCCGGGCGCGGCGCGGGCGAGCAGCTCAGGGGCGCCGGGGTGACCAAGCTGCTGTGCGTGATCCACGAGGCCGGCAACATCGGGCTCGACCAGCGCTGCAAGGGCGCCGAGGAGACGCTCGGCGGCACGGTCGAGCGGCTCCAGGTGGACGTGAGCAACCTGGCCGACGTCACCTCGAAGGTCACCGCCAAGCTCCAGTCGGACCAGGCGGTCAACGGCGTGCTCGCGCTCAACCCGGCCGTCGCGGTGGCCGCCAGGGACGCGATCAAGGACTCGGGCTCGCAGGCCAAGCTCGCCACCTTCGACCTGTCGGCCGACGTGGTCGCCGCCATCCAGGCCGACGAGATCATGTTCGCCGTGGACCAGCAGCAGTACCTGCAGGGCTACCTCCCGATCACCTTCCTCCACCTGTACAAGAACAACCTGAACACCGTCGGAGGCGGCCTGCCGGTGAACACCGGGCCCGGGTTCGTCACCAAGGAGAACGCCGAGCAGGTGGCCAAGCTCGCGGAGGCGGGCACGCGATGACGGCCACCGCGGGCCGCGCGGACGAGCGCGTCGCCGAGGTCGGGCCGCTGCGCCGCCTGCTGATCCGGCCCGAGCTGGGCGCCGTCGTCGGGGCGGTCGTGGTGTTCGCGTTCTTCGCGAGCCAGTCGGCGGTGTTCCGGTCCCTGCCCGGCATCGCCAACTGGCTCGACCCGGCGGCCACGCTCGGCATCATGGCGGTGGCGATCGCGCTGCTGATGATCGGCGGCGAGTTCGACCTGTCGGCGGGCGTGATGACCGGCACGACCGGGCTCATCCTGGTCACGCTCGCCACCCGCTACGGCATGAACGTCTGGGCGGCCATGCTCGTCGGCCTGGTCGTGGCGCTGGCCGTCGGCCTGTTCAACGGGCTGATCGTGACCAGGACCAGGCTGCCGAGCTTCATCGTGACGCTCGGCACCTTCCTCATGCTGCAGGGCGTGAACCTGGGCGTCACCAAGGCGCTCACCGGCACCGTGCAGGTCAGCGGCCTGCGCACGGCCTGGGGGTTCGACAGCGCGCACACGGTCTTCGCGGGCACGATCCAGATCGGCGGCGCCTCGTTCCGGGTGGCGATCCTGTGGTGGCTGCTGGTCACCGCGGTCGCCACCTGGGTGCTCATGCGCTCCCGGCAGGGCAACTGGATCTTCGCGGTGGGCGGTGGCGAGCAGGCCGCCCGCGCGGTCGGGGTGCCGGCCGCCCGTACGAAGATCGCGCTGTTCATGACGACGGCGTTCGCGGCCTGGCTGGTCGGCTCGATCCTGGCGCTGCGCTACACGTCCGTGCAGGCCAACGTCGGCATCGGGCAGGAGTTCATCTACATCATCGCGGCGGTGATCGGCGGCTGCCTGCTCACGGGCGGGTACGGGTCCGCGATCGGGGCGGCGATAGGGGCCGTGATCTTCGGCATGGCGGACAAGGGCATCGTCTTCCTGGGCTGGGACGCCGACTGGTTCATGTTCTTCCTGGGCGCGATGCTGCTGCTCGCCACGCTCGCCAACCGCCTGGTCCGCCGCTACGCCGAGGAGGTGAAGCATTGATCCTCCAGACGAAGGGCATCGGCAAGTCGTTCGGCTCGGTGCTGGCGCTGCGCGAGGTGTCGATGTCGGTGGAGGCCGGCCACGTCACCTGCGTGCTCGGCGACAACGGCGCCGGCAAGTCCACGCTCATCAAGATCCTCGCCGGGGTCCACCAGCACGACGCCGGGTCGCTGCTGGTGGACGGCGCCGAGACCCGGTTCGGCAGCCCCCGCGACGCGCTCGACCGCGGCATCGCCACCGTCTACCAGGACCTGGCGATGATCCCGCTGATGTCGGTGTGGCGGAACTTCTTCCTCGGCTCCGAGCCCCGCAAGGGCCTGGGCTTCGACGTGGCCAAGGCCAGGCGGGTGGCACGGGACGAGCTGCGGGCGATGGGGATCGACATCCGGGACGTGGACCAGCCGGTCGGCACCCTGTCCGGCGGCGAGCGGCAGTCGGTGGCGATCGCGCGCGCGGTGTACTTCGGCGCGCGCGTGCTCATCCTCGACGAGCCGACCTCCGCCCTCGGCGTGAAGCAGGCCGGGGTGGTGCTGCGCTACATCGCCAGGGCCCGTGACCGCGGGCTGGGGGTGGTGTTCATCACCCACAACCCGCACCACGCCTACCCCGTGGGGGACCGGTTCCTCCTGCTCAACCGGGGGACGAGCCTGGGGGAGTTCGCCAAGGCGGACATCACCAGGGAGAAGCTGACCTCGCTGATGGCCGGGGAGGCGGAGCTGAAGGAACTGGCCCACGAACTCGAACGCGACTGAGATCTACATCGTAAAGGCGCCCGGCCGGCGCAACGTGGCGAAGAACTCCCGCACGTCGGCCACGAACGCGTCCGGCCGCTCCAGGGCGGCGAAGGTGCCGCCGCGGTCGTGCTCGACCCAGCCGACGATGGCGTTGTCGCGCTCGGCGAAGCGGCGGATCGGCCGCAGGATGTCCTTCGGGAAGACGGAGACGGAGGTCGGCACGGTGGCCGGCTTGAGCTCCCACTCCACGGAGGTGTCCTGGTCGGTGTCGGGCGTCTCGACGAACGAGCGGGCCGCCGAGCCGGCGGTGTTGGTCAGCCAGTAGAGCGTCGTGGTGGTGAGCAGGTGGTCGGGGTCGATCCCGCCGTCGCTCCACTCGTGGTAGACGCCGGCGAACCAGGCGAGCAGGGCGACGGGGGAGTCGGCCATGCCGTAGGCGAAGGTCTGCGGCCTGGCCGACTGGATGAGCTTGTAACCGTACTGCTCGCTCATATAGCGGTCGCGGAAGGCGAGCCGCTCCCGCTCGGCGGCGGTGAGGTCGTCCAGCTCGCCGGGAGCGCCGATCGGGAAGCAGATGATGCCGTTGCCGTGCATGCCGACGACCCGTTCGGGGGCCAGGACGCCGGTCTCGCGGGAGATCCAGGTGCCCCAGTCGCCGCCCTGGACGCCGAAGCGCTCGTAGCCGAGGCGGGTCATGAGCTCCAGCCAGGCGCGGGCGACGCGGGTGGAGCCCCAGCCCAGCTCGGCGGTGGGCCCGGATAGGCCGTAGCCGGGCAGGGACGGGATGACGAGGTGGAAGTCGCGGCTGAGCGGCTCGATGACGTCGAGGTACTCGAACGGTGAGCTGGGCCAGCCGTGGGTGACGAGCAGCGGGAGCGCATCGGGGTCGGCGCTTCGCACGTGGAGGAAGTGGATCCGCTGGCCGTCGATCTCGGTGACGAACTGGTCGTGGCGGTTGAGCTCCGCGCAGGCGGCCGCCCAGTCGTGGTGGCGCCAGCGGGTGACGAGGTCCTTCAGGTGGGCGAGCGGGACGCCGAGGCGCCAGCCCTGCCCGGGCACCTCGTCGGGCCAGCGCACCCGGTCGAGGCGGGCGTGCAGGTCGTCGAGGTCGGCCTGCGGGGTTTCCAGACGGTACGGGCGGATGTCGGTCAAGCGTGAGCCTCCAGTCAATTCAGTACGCTGTACCGTACACCATACGGTTCAAGAGTGGCAACCGCGGGCCCTAGCCTGGGAGGCGTGTCCTCGTACCTCACCCTGAAAAGCCCCATCGAGCACGAGACCGAGGCCAGGCGCTCGCGCTTCATCTGCGCGATCGCCCCGGCCGGGACGACGGCGCGGGCGGCGGAGTTCATCGCCGAGCGGCGGCGGCTGCATCCGTCGGCCACCCACAACTGCACGGCGTACGTGGTCGGGCAGGAGCGCAAGGGCGACGACGACGGCGAGCCCGGCGGCACGGCCGGCACGCCGATGGTGCAGGCGCTGGTGGGACGCGGGTTCGACCGCGTGGTCGCGGTGGTCACGCGCTATTTCGGCGGCACGCTGCTCGGCGCGGGCGGGCTGGTGCGCGCGTACGGGTCGGCGGTGACCGAGACGCTCGACCGGGCCGAGCCGGTGCGGATGGTGCCGGCCAGGCTGATGCTGGTGTCGGTGGCGCACGACCAGGCGGGCCGGGTGGAGAACGACCTGCGGGCCTCACGTCATCCGGTGCGCGAGGTGACCTACGGGCAGGCGGTGGAGTTCGCGGTGGCCGTGGGCGAGGACGAGGTGGCGGGGTTCACCGACTGGCTGGCGACGCTGACGGCGGGGCGGGCGCGCGTGACGCCCGGCGAGCCGGTGCACCTGCCGGGCTGAGCGGCCCGGTCAGCCTTCGAGGGCGTACTGCATGACGCGGAACTTGGCCTGGGCCTCGGCCAGCTCGGCCGCCGGGTCGGAGTCGCCCATGATGCCGCCGCCGGCGAACAGGCGGGCGCGGCGGCCCTCGACGATGCCGGAGCGCAGCGCGATGCCCCACTCGCCGTCGCCGTGGGCGTCGATCCAGCCGACAGGGCCCGCGTAACCGGCCCGGTCCATGCCCTCCAGCTCGCGGATGACCTCGATGGCCGTGGCGGTCGGGGTGCCGCCGACGGCCGCCGTCGGGTGCATGGCGGCCACCACGTCCAGCACGGAGGCGCCGTCGGCCAGCCTGCCCGTCACGTGGCTGGCCAGGTGTTGCACGTTGGGCAGCACGAGCAGCTCCGGCTCGTCGGGCGTGCGCAGCGAGGAGCAGAGCGGAGCGAGCGCCTGGCGGACCGAGGAGATCGCGCATTCGTGCTCGTGGCGGTCCTTGGTGGAGGCGAGCAGCGCCTCGCCGCGGGCCAGGTCGTCGGCCGGGCCGGTGCCGCGCGGCGTGGTGCCGGCCAGCACCAGGGACTCGATCTCCTGGCCGGTGCGCCGGATCAGCAGCTCGGGGGTGGCGCCGACCAGCCCGGCCACCGAGAACGCGTAGCACTCGGGGTAGCGGCGGGCCAGGCGCAGCAGCAGGAGCCGGATGTCGATCGGCTGCTCGGCGGTGGCCAGCAGGTCGCGGGCGAGCACGACCTTCTCCAGCTCGCCCTGGCGGATGCGGCGGGCGGCGCGGGCCACCACGTGCTCCCACTCGGGGGCGGTGAGGCTGCCGTCGCCGTAGCTGATGCGGCCCGGGTCGGCGAGCGGGGTGAACGTCTCCAGGTGCTGGTCGCCGATCGTGGTCAGCCAGGCCCGCCCGTCCTTGCGGGCCAGCACCGCCTGGGGGACGACCAGGGTGGAGCCGGGGGAGTTCTCGTCGAAGGTGAAGGTGCCGAACGCGACCGGGCCGCTGCCGGGGGAGCGCACCGAGTCGTCGACGAGCGCGCCGTCGAAGACGGTCGCCAGCCACTCGCGCGCCCAGGCGAACCGGCCGGGACCCGGTGGGACGTCGGCGCGCGCCGCCTCACCCCAGCCGACGAGCCCTTCGCCGTGCCTGATCCACGCGTAGGGCGCCGTCATGGGCAGGCTGACGATCAGGTTACCGGGGTCGCGTACAGGGGTCGTGCGAACCGGTAGCGGGCGGGTTGTTCCGAGCGCGACACTCACTTGAGACACTCTATGCGGGAACTGAACGTGTTCGACTTGGACCCCCGTGAACGGCCGGTTACGGTCCCTTCGTCAAGCGCCGATAGCGAGTTGGTCCTGACATGGCAGGCGTGACCCCCAGGTGATGGACGCGTGGTGATCATCTGCCTACCGTGAGTGCATGATCATCAAGGTGGTGCCGGTGCTGGCGGTGGCGGGGGTGCTGGCGGCGTCGGGTGTGGCTCGTGCGACGACGCCCGGGGAGCCCGTGCCGCGGGTGATGGCGGCGCTCGGCGACTCGATCTCGTCCGGTTACAACAGTTGCGGGTTCTTCATCTCATGCCGGTCCCGGTCCTGGTCGTCCGGCCGGAACGCCGCCGTGGACAGCCACTACGGGCGGCTGGCGGCGCTCGGCCCGGGTCTCGCGCCGAAGAACTACGCGGTGCCCGGCTCCACCAGCGCCGACCTGCTCGGGCAGGTGCGCAAGGCGGTGGCGGCGCGGGCCGACTACGTGACCGTGCTGATCGGGGCGCAGGACGCGTGCACCGCCTCGGAGCGGCAGATGACGCCGGTGTCGGTCTACCGTCAGCGGCTGGAGCAGGCGCTCAACGAGCTGCGGGCGGGCGTGCCGGGGGTGCGGGTGCTGGTCGCGAGCATCCCCGACGTGCACCGGCTGTGGCGGGTGGCCAAGGACCAGGCCGTGGCGCGCGGGGTGTGGCGGGTCGGGCGGATCTGCCCGTCGATGCTGGCCAGGCCCACCTCCACCGCGAAGGCCGACGTGCTGCGGCGGACCCACGTGCGCGAACGGGTCATCGACTACAACCGGGAGGCCGCCGAGGTGTGCGCCGCGCGCCTGTGGTGCCGCACCGACCGGGGCGCTGTGTTCTCCTACCCGTTCACGCTCAAGCAGGTGAGCCGGTGGGACTACTTCCACCCCAACGTGGCCGGTCAGAAGGTGCTGGCCGAGCTCACCTTCGGCAACGGCTTCACCTGGGCCGACCCCCGGTAACGGCCCCCTCAGCGACACTGGGCGAGCATCGCCTTCTTGTCGGCGCGGGTGACGGGCACGGCGTACTTGACGGCCACCTGGGCGAAGCGCGTCACGTACGCGCAGCGCACGCGGCGCTGCGGCGGCAGCCAGCTCGCCGGTCCTGAGGCGTCCTTCTGCTCGTTGGCGGCGCCCTTGACCGGCAGCAGGTTGAGCGGGTCGTTGGCGAAGTCGACGCGCTTGCCCCCGGCCCACCGTGAGGCGCCCATCCGCCAGGCGTAGGCGAGCGGCACCACGTGGTCGACCTGGACAGCGCCCGCGTCCCTCTTGGACCAGCCGATGCGCTGGCCGGTGTACGGGTCGTCCAGGTCCATGGCGATCACCTCGCAGGTGGACCCCTCGCGGTAGCGGACGTTGCGGCCGTCGCGGGCCAGCAGGTCGTCGCGGGTGCGGCAGCCGTTGCGCGCGTAGGGCACGCCGGTGGCGGTGTCGGCCCAGTTCTCGCCGTAGCGTCCGCGGTGGTAGCCGGTGCTGGGGCCGCGGCCCTTGACCTTGAGCCTGGCGATGATGGCGCGGGCGCGGTCCTTGTCCTGGTGGGAGGTGATGGGCGCGAGGCCGGGTAGAGTTCCGCTGGTGTTGCCGAGCGGGCTGGCCGCGGTGGCGGCGGTCGTGGTGTCCGTGCCGTTGGCGAGGGCGACGACGATGACCGCTCCGGCGAAGATGGCGACGGCGTCCTTGAGACTCAAACAGGGCTCCGTGGTGCTGCGTCGGACTTCTCTGGAGAGGTTCCCACGCCGGCGCGTTCCGACACGGTGAGGAGTGTGAGGCTGTTGGGCAAGGAGTATGTCGCTGCGATCGCGGCGGGCGGCGCGACCGGGGCGCTGGCGCGCCTCGCCGTCGAAGAGCTGCTGCCCGCGGCGCCGGGCGGGTTCCCGTGGGCGACGTTCGGAGTGAACGCGGCCGGGTGCGCGCTGATCGGGGTGCTCATGGTGGTGGTCTCGGAGGGGCGGGTCTCGCATCGGCTGGCGCGGCCGTTCCTCGGGACCGGGGTGCTGGGCGGGTTCACCACGTTCTCCACGTACGCGGTGCAGGCGCACGGCCTGCTGGCGGCCGGGACGACCGCGGTGGCGGCGGCCTATCTGGCGGGGACGATGGTGGCCGCCGTGGCGGCGACCTGGGCGGGCATGAGGATCACGCGGGCGCTGGTGCGGCGATGACGGCTCTGCTGGTGGTGCTGGGCGCCGCCGTGGGCGCGCCGCTGCGCTACGCGGTCGATCAGGCGGTACGGGCGAGGCAGGGCTCGATGTTCCCCTGGGGAACCTTGCTGGTCAACGTCGCCGGGTCGGCGCTGCTGGGGTTCCTGGCGGCGCTGCCGGTGGGTCCCGGCTGGACGGCGCTGCTGGGCACCGGGTTCTGCGGGGCGCTGACCACGTACTCGACGCTGGGCTACGAGACCGTGCGGCTGGCCGAGCGGGGTGCGGGGCGGCACGCGGTGGCCAACGCGGTGGTAAGCGTGGCCCTGGGGCTGGCGGCGGCGGCGGGCGGCGTGCTGCTCGCCCGCACCCTGGGCTGAGCGGCGCGCCGGGCGGGTCAGCAGGCGCCGAGGGCGACGAAGGACCAGCCGGTGGCGGTGGCGACCGGGTCGGTGGCCGCCGCGCGGCGGGCCTCGCACAGCGCGGCCGGCAGGCAGGCGCCCCGCGAGAGCCGGCGGTGCAGCTCCACCATGAGCGGCACCGCGGCGTTGTCGTTGACCAGGACCACGCTGGCGACGATGCCGGTCGTGCCGAGCTGGATGAGGGAGCTGGCCAGGCCGAGCAGCTCGTCGGCGCCGGTGGGCGCGGTCAGCCCGGAGTCGCAGCTCGACAGCACCACCTGGCGGGGCGCGCGCCGCAGCCGCTCCAGGTCGTAGACGGTCAGCGGCCCGTCGTCCACCCTCAGGGCGGAGAAGAGCGGGCTGTCGGCGCGGAAGGTGCCGTGCGCGGCCACGTGGGCCAGCCGGGCGCCGTCCATCGCGCGCAGGATCCCGGCCACCGTGGCCGTCCCGTCGCCGAGCACGACCCGGCCGGGGTACTCGGGGGCGATGTGGCGTATCTCGGCGCCGTCGGAGCGCAGGCCGGGACCGCGTACCAGCACCACCCGGCCGCCGGAGGGCGAGCCGGCGCGGCGGGCGCGCAGCCAGGTGCCCGCCGAGGGGGCGACGCTCACCGTCCGCTCGCGCAGGGCCGGCAGCAGGGCCCAGGGCACCGCGTGCAGCCGGCCCGGCGGGACGATCACCACCTCGCCGTCGCCGAGGTGGTGCGCGGCGTCGCCGAGCAGCGCCTCCTGCAGCGCGCGGCCGCTCTTCTCCACCTGGGCGAGCAGGGCGGCCGGGCTGAGCGTGGATCGGCCGTGCGCCAGCCTGGACAGGCCGAAGCGGGCGAGGTCGATGTGGCGCGCGGCCTCCTCGGTGTCCCCCGCGGGGAAGCGGCGCACCGTGCCGGAGCCGCAGACCAGCACGTGCAGCCGGCCGTCCACGTCGACCAGCTCCAGCAGACGGTCCGCGCCCAGCTCGGCGAGCAACGCCGGCACGTCGCAGCCGGTCGTGGCGTCCGCGTCCTGGCCGGGGGCGTGCAGGGCGCGGGAGCGCGCGGCGCGCTCCAGCCGCAGCTGCTCGGCCGCGAGGTGCGCGGTGGGCAGCCCTTGGGCGCGGGCCTGCGCCAGCCGGTCGGTGACGGCGCGGATCGCGGCCAGGTCGGCCTGCAGGCGCTCGTCGTCGGGCGGTCGTACGGAGGGGACGGCGAGCGCGGTGGCCCGCCAGCGTTCGCTCCAGGCCAGCAGCAGGCGGGGACGGTCCAGCCGCAGGGCGTGGCGCTGGCCGAGCGCGGCCAGCTCGGCGCCGTGGGCGCTGGCCTGGGCGCGCAGCTCGCTGGAGCCGAGCGTGGCCCGGTGCTGGTCGAGCACGTCCAGGCCGCGCCTGCAGGCCCGCATCAGCCGGGCCGGGTCGTGCTCGGCTTCGGCGCGCAGCGCCTCGGCCAGCCAGGCCACGGCCCGCGACAGCGCCGGGCCGTGGCGGCGCCCGCGCGCGGCGGCGGCCAGATGCGTGCGCGCCACGGCGGTGCGCCCTAACGCGAGCGCCAGCCGCCCGGCGATCAGATGAGCCAGCGGCACATCGGGCGAGGACAACGCGGCCAGCTCACGAGCGCACCGCGCGGCCTCCCGCAACAACTCCACCCCGTCCCCCCCGCCTCCGCGTCGCGGGTCTGTGACGGCTGGGCGGTGATCGGTCGCGCGGTGCGTGTCCGCGCCCGCTGGCCCGTGATCTGCCGTGCGGTGCGGGTCCGCGCCGGCCGCGCGTTGCAGCTCTGTGCCAGCTACGCGTTGCGGGTTCGTGCGGGCTCCGCGTCGCGGCTCCGCGTCGGCCGCGTGGTGCCGCTCCGTACTGGCGGCTGACCGTCGGGGGTCGGCGGTGGGGGGTGTCGCGGCGACCTGGGCGCGTAGTTTGACCAGGCGGGCGTGTGCGCGCCACCAGCGGCGGCGCTGGTGGTAGAAGAGGTCCGCGGCGCGGGTGGCGTGGCGCAGCGCGGCGTCGCTCTGTCCGGCGGCCAGCGCGCAACCCGCGGCGGCCAGCTCCAGTTCGGCCTTCTTGGTGGCCTGGCCGTGGCTGCGTTCGAGCTGGTCCAGCGCGGTGTGCGCCTCGTCCAGCGCGTCCCGGGGCAGGCCGGCGGCGAGCAGGGCAGCGCAGCGCTGGACGGACAGCGTGGGGTCGGGGAGCCCGAGCTTGCCGAACCGTTCGGCGGCCTGGTCGAAGCAGTGGAGCGCGGCGGGCAGGTCGCCGATGCGCAGCGCGAGCACGCCGCGGTGCACGATCGCGTCGGCCGACTCCAGCTCCTGGCCGGTCGCGTTGAACAGCTCCTCCGCCCTGCTCAGGTCGGTGGCGGCCCTGCTCAGGCCGCCGAGCGCGAGGTCGCAGGTGGCGCGCTCGGTGCGGGCCCGCGCCTCCCAGATCGGGTCGCCCGCCGCCCGCAGCGCGGTGACGGCGCTGTTCAGGTCGGCCAGGGCGTCGCGGTGGTGGCCCAGGGTGGCCAGCACGCCGCCCCGGCGCAGCAGGATGCGCCCGCGCAGATGGCCGGTGGACTGGCGGACGGCCGCGTTGAGGGTGTTGCGCGCGGCGGTCGTACGGCCCGCGAAGGCGAGCGCGACGCCCAGCGTCGCCCGCACGTCGGCCTCCCGCTCGGCCGACCCGGACCGGCGGGCCAGCCGGCGGGCCGTCTCCAGCTCCCGCACCGCCGCCTCGATGTCGCCGAACTCGCGCAGCACGATCCCGACGGCCTGGCGGGCGAAGGACGCCTCCAGCGGCGGCGGCCCGGTGGCGAGCAGGTCACGGGCCTTGCCGAGAGCCTCGTGCGGGCGCGACAGGGCCAGCGGCGGCAGACCGGCCGCGTCCGTTCGGGGGAGTTCGGAATCCGCCGGCATTCTTCGACTCTGGAGGATCACGTGTATCACCCGCAAGCCCGCGCCGATATAGGAGGGGGAAACCGACCGCCAGAGCCACCTATGCGACGCCTGGGGAGAGGCCATACATGGACGCGGTGTTCGACGCTCAGTTCCGGATCATCAAGGACGCCTTCGCCTCACGGGGGATCGAGGTGACGGTGGCCTACACGCCGGCCGGGGAGGTCGACTACCTCTATGAGGCGGGCCGTCTGCTGGCACGACGCGGGGACGTCGGACGGATCGCCGAGGCGCTGCCGCCCGGGCTGAGGCAGCTCGACCGGCGCGGCCGGGGCGAGCTGTCGGTGCTGTCGCTGGAGGGGATCGAGGGCGGCACGATGACCGTACCCGAGGCGCTGGCCCGCATCGAGCAGCGGCTCGGCACCGGCGCGCGCCCGCTCGACCGGCGGCCCGGCCATGCGGGCGAGGCCACGCGGGAGCGCGCGCCCATCGCCTCGCCGGTGCACGTCATGCACATCTCCCGGCTGTGTCCCGGCACCGAGCCCGAGGTGCCGCCGGGTGATCCGGGGGTGCCGTGGCCGCCGCCGTGCGAGGCCGGCGAGGAGGTGCGGGAGGTGACCATCGGCGTGTGCGACACCGGCTGGCTGCAGCTCGACCCGGCCGTGTACCCCTGGCTGGGCGGCGTCAGCGGCGACCCCGAGCCGCTGGGCCCGCCCTCGCCGATCAGCGGGCTGCCGATCATCCCCGCCTTCCGCGGGCACGGCACGTTCGTGGCCGGGGTGGCCAAGTGCCAGGCGCCCACGGCGCGCGTGTCCGTCGCCGACCACTTCTCCACCTCCGGCGCCGAACTGGAGGACGTGATGGTCGGCAAGCTGGAGGACCTGGTGGCCCAGTCGCCGGCGCCCGACGTGATCAACCTCTCGGCCGGCACGTACACCCGCGACAACTGGTCGTCGATCGGGTTCGAGCTGTTCCAGCAGGACCATCCGGACGTCGTGCTGGTCGCCGCGGCCGGCAACGACGCCACCGACCGGCCGTTCTACCCGGCCGCCTACGACTGGGCCGTGTCGGTCGGCGCGCTCGGACCCGACCAGACGCACCGCGCCTGGTTCAGCAACTACGGTCCGTGGGTGGACGTGTACGCGCTCGGCGAGGGCCACGTCAACGCCTACGCCACCGGCGAGTACACCTACCAGGAGCCGCCGAAGCGGCCGGCCGTGCAGAACTTCGCCGGCATGGCCCGCTGGGACGGCACCTCGTTCGCGGCGCCGCTGGTCGCGGGGCTGATCGCGGACCGGATGGCGCGTACGGGGGAGTCGGCGCAGGACGCCAGGGCGGCCGTGCTCGCCTCGGCGCAGGATCTGCAGGGAGTGGGCAGGGCGTTGTTCCCGTGCGGGCAGGCCTGATGGCGCGCTCCGGCCCGCGGATCACCGGTCGCGGGGCCCCTGTGCCCGCGCCGGTGCTCCCGGTGTCCGCCCCTCGCCTGGCGGGCGGGTGCTTACGCCTGTAGGAGTCCGGTGGTCCCGATTTGATACGGGTGATTTTTCTCCAGGAGCGGCCGGTGTATCAGAGCGCGGTCCGGCCGCTCCGTCAGGGTGACCGCCGTCACCGAGTAGCGAAGAGACGTCATGCCCCTTTACTGCTCGCATCGTCCGTTGCAGCGTCACGCCTGGACGCACCGCGCATTCGCGTTCACCCTGACGGGGTGGGCCGGGCCCGGAAAGGAGCACACGGACATGCGAGACGATCCATCGGTCGTCGCCCTGGTGATGAGGGCGAGGGCCGGTGAGAAGGACGCGTGGGACGAGATCGTCGAACGTTACGCGCCCCTGGTCTGGTCGATCTGCAAGGCCTTCCGGCTGAGCCGGGCCGACGCCGACGACGTGGGCCAGACGGTGTGGCTGTCACTGGTCGAACAGCTGCCGAGGCTGCGTGAGCCCGCGGCGCTGCCCGGCTGGCTGGCCACCGCCACCCGGCGCGAGTGCCTCAGGCTCGCTCACGGCGCCGAACGGCAGCAGCGGCTCAGCCAGCAGGTCGACCAGGAGGCGCTGGTGGACGAGCGGGCGGCGGCGCTGGATCAGGATCTGCTCGACGCGGAGCGGAACGCGGCGCTCATGGCCGGTTTCCGGCAGCTCGAAGCGCGCTGCAGGGAGCTGCTGGCCATGCTGATGCGGGTGCCGCCCGCCTCGTACGCGGAGATCAGCGACAAGCTGTCGATGCCCGTCGGCGCGATCGGGCCGACGCGGGCGCGGTGCCTGGCCAAGCTGCGCCGCTCTCCGGCGGTGGCCGCCCTGATCAGGTCCGAACGTGAGACGCAGGAAGAGGGCGAGAGGCATGGCCACGCCGTGGTGGAAGGACGAAGACAGGTTGCTCGCCGCGCTCAGACGGGCCGATGAGGCGGCCCGCGAGGTGCCGCCCGAGTTCGTGGCGGCCGGGAAGGCGATCTTCACCTGGCACGACGTCGACGCCGAACTGGCGTCGCTGACCTACGACTCGGCGGCGGAGCGGGAGGAGCTGTCGCCGACGCGGGGCGCGGAGCACGTGCCGCTGCGGGCGCTCATCTTCGCCACCGGCGAGGTCACGATCGAGCTGGAGGTCGGCAGGGAGGCGCTGATGGGGCAGGTGGTCCCGGCCCGGCCGGGCACCGCCTACACGCACCTGGTCACCGGCGCGGTGGTGGAGTCGGCGATCGACGAGTCGGGCTGCTTCGTGTTCAGGCCCGCGCCGTCGCAGGCGTTCCGGCTGCAGTGCAGCCCCAGCAGCGGCACCAACGTGGTGACCGACTGGATCGCCCTTTGAGCTTAGCTTGACGTGATGGGTAATGATGTAATCACATCGCCGGCCGTCATGTCGGGAGGCTCCCCGTGGACTCCTACTCGCAGATCGTCTCTTCCGTGGCGGCCGAGCTGCTGCCCAAGGTCGCCAGTGTCCGCGCCGGGAGGGGGAGCGGCTCCGCCGTGGTGTTCACCCGCGACGGGTTCCTGCTGACGAACGCGCACGTGGTCGGCTCCGCCCGGTCCGGCACCGTGGCCTACGCCGACGGCAGTTCCGGCCCGTTCACCGTGATCGGCCGCGACCCGCTGTCCGACCTGGCCGTGATCCGCTCCGGGGTGCCCGCTCCCGAGCCCGCCGAGCTCGGTCAGGCCGACGAGCTCGTCGTCGGCCAGCTCGTGGTCGCCGTCGGCAACCCGCTCGGGCTCACCGGATCGGTGACGGCGGGCGTGGTGTCGGGGCTGGGCCGGTCGCTGCCCGCCCGCAGCGGCTCGGCCGTACGGCTCATCGAGGACGTGATCCAGACCGACGCGGCGCTCAACCCCGGCAACTCCGGCGGCGCGCTGGCCGACTCCCGGGCGCGGGTGGTCGGCGTGAACACCGCCGTGGCCGGCGTGGGCGTGGGGCTGGCCGTGCCGGTCAACGCCACCACGCGGGCCATCGTCGCCGCGCTCATCCGCGACGGGCGGGTGCGGCGGGCGTTCCTGGGGCTGGTCACCTCGCCGGCGCCGCTGCCCGAGGCGCTGCGGCGGCGCACCGGCCAGGACGGCGCGCTGCGCGTGGTGGAGGTGATCGCCGGCTCGCCCGCCGGCCGGGCCGGGCTGCGCGCCGGCGATCTGGTGCTCAGCGCGGGCCGCAACCCGGTGGGCGACGCGCAGAGCCTGCAGCGGCTGATGTTCGCCGACGCGATCGGGCGGCCGCTGCCGATCACCGTCTACCGCAACGGCGCGCTGGTCGACGTCATCGCCGAACCGGTGGAGCTGTCGGGGCCGGAAGCCTGACGCGGGTGCGCCGGGCCAGCAGGTCGTCCATCAGCTCCTCCCACTGGGCGCCGATGGCGGCGATGTCGTAGCGCTTGGCGGTCTCCAGGCCGCCGGCGGCCAGGTGGCGGCGGAGCGGCTCGTCCTCGATCACCCGCATGATGGCGGCCGCCAGGTTGTCTTCGGTGCGAGGCTTGACCAGCAGCCCGTCGACCCCGTCGGTGATCATCTCCTTGGGGCCGTGCGGGCTGTTGAACGAGACGATCGCGACCCCCTTGGCCATCGCCTCCAGGATCGTCAGCGAGAAGCCCTCGTGGCGTGAGCTCATCACGTGGATGGACGCCTTCTCCAGCTCGGCGCCGATGTCGGCGGTCTTGCCGGGCAGCTCCACCTTGCCCTCCAGGCCGGCCTCGGCGATCTGCTCGCGCAGGTTGTCCTCCTGCGGGCCGGCGCCGAAGATGCGCAGCGTCCAGTCGGGGTGCGCGGCCGCCACCTGTTCCCAGGCCTTGATCAGCCGGTGGAACCCCTTCAGCTTGGTCATCCTGCCCATCGCGACCGCCACCTTGGCGTCGCCCTTGGCGAGGTCGCCGTTCATCGGCGGGACCGCGTTCGGGATGCGCACCAGCTTCTTCGGCGGCTTGGGCAGCGCGGCCCGGTAGTCGCTCAGGTCGGCCTTGGTGAGCGTGACGAGCGCGTCCAGGCGGCGGTAGCGCCACTTGATCAGCTCCTGCAGGCCCTGGTCCTTGACCTTGAGCGCCACGTGCTCCTGCCCGATCGTGATCACGCTGGGCTGAGCTAACTGGGCCACCGCCAGGTTGAGCCCCGGCCTGGTCGCCATGAGCACGCCCGTGCCGACCGAGCGGATGAACCGGGCCAGCTTCAGGTCCGTCCACAGGGTGAACCGGTGGTAGGCGGTCTCGTCCTGCGGGATCAGGCTGCTCGGCAGCTTCGACAGCATGGCACGCACCGGGTCGGAGCCGGGCGTCAGCCGGTCGTCCAGATAGCGCACCCGCACCCGCGGGTCCAGCGGGAAGAACGGCTCCTCGTCCTCCCGCAGGATCGACACGATCTCCACGTCGTGCCGTTCGGCCAGCTGGCCGGCGAGGTTGAAGACGGTCCTGATGGTGCCGCCCATGCCGTTGGCGTGGAGCAGGAGGATCTTGATCTCCCGCGTCGACGGCGGGGGCGCCTTGCGCGCCCTGCGCCGGTTGTAACCCCTGTACACCCGGGCCGCCGCCGACTTGCCCTTACGCGCCCATGTCCGCACCTGGAACGTCCCCCCGCCGGTTGACAACGTGATGGATCGGCGAGGCCGGCGGTAGGAGTCGCCCCCCGTCGGCCCTTACCGAGTTCGAGTGGTTTGCGCCGTTCATCCCCGTGGCGCTATCCACTTCTATGATCTTTAGACGCCATATGGCGGGATAACGTTGCTTGCGAAGTCAACACTTTTCAGACGAATCTGACAGGGCAGCCGGGATGTGGACGACCCGGCTGCCTCGCCAGTGCCCAGTCGTTACGCCTCTTCAGGCTTCGCGGCCTCCTTCTTCATCTCCTTGTCCTGCCGGTTCGCCTTGAGGGCCTGCTTCTTCGCCTTGCCGGACTTCGCGCTGGGTTTCTTCTTCATGTCAGACATGGTGTCCCCCCTGTACGGACAGTGCGCCTCATATAACGCACTAACCCCGTAATACCCCTACTCCACCAAAACGCGACATACCATCAATTTGGTACGAGTCCAGAACGCGAAAAGCTCAGGCCCCACCCATCCCGCATCCAGGGGTCACAGCAGGGTGAGCTGCTGGGGAGAAGGCGGTGGCGGCGGCGGGAGGCGGCGGGCCCTGGCGGGGGTGGCGCGGCCGATGCCGAAGCGGGTGGCGAGCTCCCTGATCTGGGTCGTGACGCGCTCCTGGTAGGCCCTGGGCGCGTAGGCGCCGCGACCGTACAGCTCCAGATAGCGCGGCACGAGGCGCGGGTGCTCGCGGGAGAGCCAGGCCAGCCACCACTGCCGGGCGCCGGGGCGCAGGTGCAGCACGATGGGGGTGAGATGGGTGGCGCCGGCGGCGGCGATCTCCCTGACCGTGCGCTCCAGCTGGGCGGGGGAGTCGGTGAGGTAGGGCAGCACCGGGGCCATCAGGACGCCGCAGCCGATGCCGTGGGCGTTGAGCGTCGCGCACGCCTCCAGGCGGCGGCGAGGGTCGGGGGTGCCCGGCTCGACCGAGCGCCACACGTCGGGGTCGAGGAAGCCGACCGAGAAGCTCGCGCCCACGTCGGCGCGGTCGGCCGCCTCGGTGAGCAGGTCGAGGTCGCGCAGGATCAGCGTGCCCTTGGTGAGGACCGAGAACGGGTTGGCCGCGTCGCGCAGCGCCGTCAGGATGCCGCGCATCAGCTCGTAGCGGCCCTCGGCGCGCTGGTAGCAGTCGACGTTGGTGCCCATCGCGATGTGCTGCCCGCGCCAGCGCGGCGCGGCGAGCTCCTTGCGGACCAGCTCGGCGGCGTTGACCTTCACCACGATCTTCGAGTCGAAGTCGGCCCCCGCGTCGAGGTCGAGATACTCGTGGGTCTTGCGCGCGAAGCAGTAGACGCACCGGTGGCCGCAACCGCGGTAAGGGTTGATCGTGTAGTCGAACGGCACCCGGCTGGCCGCCGGCACCCGGTTGATGATCGAACGCGCCTGGATCTCGTAGAAGGTCATGCCCCGGAAGCCGGGGGTGTCGAAGGTGCGGGCCACCGCGCCGCGGGCGAACAGCGGCGCGGCCGGATCGTCCGGCCCGGCGTCGGTCAGACGCAGGTTGTCCCAGCGCATGCCATGATTAGAACAGAGGTTCGACAGTGATCGCAAACCAAAAGAGATCGCAATTGGCAGGTCGGCCCACGGCTAATGATCTTCATGGTTGGGCAGGAATGCGGCACAGAGCTTGCGTTCCGGAGGTGCACCCATGGCCTGGTCGCAGGACGAAGAGCGGATGCTGGCCCAGATCGAGCAGCACCTCGTCGATGACGATCCGCGACTCGTCGCACGGCTGGAGTCGTTCAACGAGCGCGCGCGCCGCAGTGAGGAGAGGTCGGCGGGCGGGCACGCGCCCAGCCGCTCGACCGTCATCATCGTGATCAGCTGGTTCCTGATCGCCACGCTCGTCGCCACGCTCCTGATCCTCGTCCTGCGTGAGGGGGCCTCGGCCGCCCTCGCCCTGACCGCCGCCTGACCCCATCCGCCCCGCGGGCCTCGCCTGAATGGGCCGGGGTCAGCGGGAGGACGGCAGGGCGCGCAGGAAGTCGGCGGCCACCGGCGCGGCGACCTTGCCGCCGCCGCCACCGCCCTCCACCACCACCGCGAACGCCACGTCGTCCCTGAACCCGATGAACCACGCGTGGGAGTCGAGCTCGGGCCCCGTGCCGTACTCGGCGGTCCCCGTCTTGCCGTGGGTGCCGGCGGGCAGGCCGGCGGCCTTGGCGGTGCCCTTGGTGACGACGGCCGCCATCATCGCGTGCAGGTCATCCGTCACCCCGTCGGGCAGCGGGCGGGGCTTGACCTTCTGCTCCGCCTCCGGCACCAGCGTGGGCGGCCGCCAGGTGCCGTCGGCGAGGGCCGCGGCCACGGACGCCATCGACAGCGGGCTGGCCGTGATGCGGCCCTGGCCGAAGGACTCGGCCGCCAGCTCGGCGTCGGACTCGGCCCTGGGGAAGCTGGGCTCGGTGGCGGGCAGGCCGATGGCCGGCGCCGTGTTGAAGCCGACCAGCTCGGCGGTCTTCAGCAGCTTGTCGGCGCCGAGCCGCTGCTTGGCCAGCGGCGCGAACGAGGTGTTGCACGAGTAGGCGAACGAGTCGGAGAACGACACCTTGCCGTACGCGGCCTCCTCGGAGTTGCGGATGCGCAGCCCGCCCACGGTCACGTACTTCGGGCAGGTCACGGTGTCGCCCGGCTTCAGCCCCGCGGCCAGCAGCCCGGCCGCGGTGACCGCCTTGAACGTCGAGCCCGGCGGGTAGCGGCCGTCGATGGCCCGGTTGAACCCGCCCCGGTTGTTGACCACGCCCAGGATCTCTCCCGTGCCGGGCCTGATCGCCACCAGCGAGGCGGGCTTGTCGAGGTCCTTGACCGCGGTGACGGCGGCGTCCTGCACCTGGGGGTCGAGCGAGGTGGTCAGGGACTCGCCGTCCTCGCCCTCGATCGTCTCCAGGGTGGTCTCGCCCGCCCTGATCTCGGTCGTCGGCGTGCCGGCGAGCCGCTTCTCGAACGTCTGCTGCAGCCCGCCCCGCCCGACCGCCTGCCCGGTCTTGTAGGCGGAGCCGAGCCGCCGCACGTCGTCCTTAGTGGCCTTGTCGAGGAAGCCGACGAGCTGCTGGACCGAGCCGCCGACCTCGCCGGTGTCGATGCGGTTGCCGTCGGCGTCGACGATCTTGGCCCGCTCGGGCCACTTCGCCTTGAGCGTGAACTCCGCCTCCGAGGTCAGCTTCGGATGCACCGCGGCGGGGGCCCAGTCGACCTTCCAGTGGCGGTCGGCCACCTTGAGCGCGAGCTCTCCCTCGTACGTCCAGTCGCCGAGGTTCTTCAGCCGGTGGGTGGCGGTGTAGGGGACGGTGGCGCGGTCGTCGCTCTCGCGCGGCTGCCCTAGCGTCACCTCGGTGGACTCGACGCCGAGTCCCTCGCGGAGCCGGCCGTAGAGGCCGAGCTCGCGCGGCACGGCCAGCTCGGCGCTCATCCGCGCCTGGTCGCCGGACTGCCACGCGGCGGCGAAGCGCTGCGCCGTCTCGGCGGGTGTGCCGCGGGTGTGCAGCACGTAGTAGGCGCCACCGGCGGCGGCCCCCACC
The DNA here is from genome assembly GCF_019396385.1 of Nonomuraea harbinensis. GTDB lineage: Bacteria > Actinomycetota > Actinomycetes > Streptosporangiales > Streptosporangiaceae > Nonomuraea > Nonomuraea ferruginea. The sequence continues at coordinate 243,021 of NZ_JAHKRN010000008.1, forward strand.
GCCACCACGGTGGCGACGGACACGATCACGATGGTGCGCGTACGCGCCACTGTCAGCCCCCTGACCGTCGACAGGGGACCGAGCTTAGCGGGGCGGCATCACGACGTGCCATGGGACGGCTTGTGACCGGACGCGTACTCCGGGACGTACTCCTGCCCGGAAAGCCGCTGGATGGCGGCCATGACCTCGTCGGTCACGCGGCGCCGCTCCCGGGCGTCGCGATGGTCGCCGTCGAACCGCAGCGGCTCGCCGATCCGGATGCCGACGGTGGCCGGGCGGGGCACCCTGGCGCCGAACGGCATCACCTTGTCGGTGCCGCTGAGCGCCACGGGAAGCACGGGGGCGCCGGTCTTGAGCGCCAGCCAGGCGACGCCGACCTTGCCGCGGTAGAGACGGCCGTCGGGGGAGCGGGTGCCCTCCGGGTGGATGCCGAACAGCTCGCCGCGCTCCAGCAGCCCGGCGGCGGCGTCGAGCATCTCCTGCGCGGCCCTGGCGCTCTCACGGTCGGTCGGCAGGCTGCCGCCCAGCCGCATGAACCAGCTGGAGACCGGGTTGCCGGAGAAGTACTCGTTCTTCGCGGCGAACGTGACGTGCCGGGGGAGCAGCGCGGGCAGCAGGAACGAGTCGATCACCGACAGATGGTTGGCCGCCAGGATGGCCGGGCCGGTCCGCGGCACGTGCGCCGCGCCCGACAGGTGCGGCCTGCACATGGCGTGGGTGAGCGGCACCGCGGCGAACTTGACCACGTGATAAAGCAACTTGGCGCTCCAGGAGGCGATCGTGTCGGTCCGGCCACTCACCCTAAACGCGTCGTGCCCCGTCCGGGGACGGGGCACGAGGACGCGTTAAGGCCGATGTGGCGGTCGCCTCCTCGGCGAGATGCACAACACGGCTCCAGCCGAACGGTATTCCGTGAAGGCGGTAATTTGCGGCCCGGGGGACACAGACCACATCGGCCATTCGATGCTAACGGACATCCGGCTGGAGGTATTCCACCCGGGCCCAAGATTCGGTCACGTTCTGGTCCAGTGCGGTTGCGCCACGTCGAACACCCGCTGCTCACGGCCACGGAGCGCGACTTCCGCGAACTGCCACAAAATCGCCCCCGTCGGCGCGTGGATCACGATCGACGGCCCCAGCGGCAGCTGCAGCAGCTCGCCCCGCCACCGCGGCACCCCGGGCGCGAGCAGCCACTCCAGCGGCACGTCGTGCACCGACGCCACCTCGCGCGGATCGGCGACCGGCCGCTGCGAGCCGCCGAAGGCCACCATCGGCGTGATGACGAACCCGGAGTCGGTCACGAAGTCGTCGAGCAGCCCCGCCACGGTCACGCCGCCGACCGAGGTCTCCTCCTGCAGCTCCCGCAGCGCCGCCTCGACGGGCGTCTCGCCGTCGTCCAGCCGCCCGCCGGGCAGCGCCCACTGCCCCGGGTTCCGGCCGTGCGGCGCCCGCCTGATCACGATCGTGTACGGGTCGCGCCGCTCGTCCTCCAGCACGCACACGGTCACGGCGGCCCGGCGGATCCCGTCGGCGGGCGGCACCTCCCGCCGGTCGAAGGCCCGCAGCCGGGCGGTGACCAGAGCCCGGAGCTCGTCGATGGGCGGCAGCATCCGCTCAGGATCTCACGCCGCCAGCAGGGCGCCCAGCGCGGTCCCCGCGGCCATGGCGGCGGCCGCGCCGACCGCCGCCCACCTGCCGAGCGCCTCGCCGCGGGCGTGACCGGCGATGCCCAGCAGGATCCCCGCCAGGCCGAACGCGATCGGCAGGTAGAGCAGGGCGACGGCGGCACAGGCGAACCCGGCGGCCGACAGCACCTCGGCCGCGGGACCGCGCAGCTCACCCGGGCGCGGCTCATCGGGGTGCGGGTCTGGCGAGGTCATCGCGGCCTCTCTTGGAGGGGCAGGTCAGCCCATCACATACCCGCGCCGCCTCCGAGGTCCAGCTCCACCGGCAACGGCCCCGCGTGCACGATGTCCAGCCGGGACACCGCCCTGGTCAGCGCCACGTACAGGAGGTTCGGGCCGCGCTCGCCCGAGCGGGCGATGTCACCGGGCTCGCACACCACCGCGTGGTCGAACTCCAGCCCCTTCGCCAGCGAGGCGGGCAGGACGGCGAGCCGCTCGTCCGGCTCAAGCCCGGCCGCCCGCAGCGCCTCCTCCAGCGCCCCGGCGGCCGGATCGGCGGCGATCACCCCCACCGACCCCTCGAACCCCAGCGCCTCCCGCACCGCCGCCACCAGGCCGGCGGCCAGGTCGCCGGCGGCGCGCACGCGCAGCCTGCC
>NZ_JAHKRN010000080.1 GCF_019396385.1 Nonomuraea harbinensis
TGCGCGGGTGGGCGCGGTCTCGGCAATTCATCGGCAACGCGCGGGGGCTTACCTAAAAGCGCTGCTCAAGCGCGTGCCATCGATGGGTCCGAAGGTAATCGTCGCGCAAGGGAAAGGGCAAGCGCGGAACGGGCCCCGACGACGGGATCCCCTATGGCATAGGGGTTTTCGGGGCGAACTTTTACCTTTGCGGGGGTTTCTACAGGTATCGGAACCACAGATACGGCGCCACCAGGGTCACCGTGACGACCGTGACGATCACCCCGTACTTGGTGAAGTGCCAGAAGCTGATCGGCGTGCCGTTGCGGGCCGCGATGCCCAGCACGACCACGTTGGCCGCCGCGCCCACCGCCGTGGCGTTGCCGCCCAGGTCGGCCCCGAACGCCAGCGCCCACCAGAGCACCTGCGCCGACTCGCCGCCCTGCGCCGCCACGAGCTCCGCCACGATCGGGCTCATCGTGGCCACGTACGGGATGTTGTCCACGACCGCCGACACCACGGCGGAACCGCCCAGCAGCCCCATCGTCGCCACGTCCAACCGGCCCGCCGTGGCCTCCACGGCGGCCCTGGAGACCTGGTCGATGACCCCGGTGTGGACGAGCGCGCCGACCATGACGAACAGCCCGGCGAAGAACACCAGCGTCGGCCACTCCACCTCGGCCAGCGACTTCTCCGGGGTCACCGTGGTGAAGGCCACCAGCACACCGGCGCCCAGCAGCGCCACCACCGACGGCTCGTAGTGCAGCACCGGATGGAGCACGAACGCCGCCAGCACCAGCACCAGCACGACGAGCGACTGCCACAGCAGCCGCGGGTCGGCGATCGCCTCCTTCTCGTCCAGCGCCATGACCTCCTGCGCCCGGTCCGGGTCGTACCGGAACGTCCGGCCCCACATGAGCCAGCAGAGCCCCACGAACACCGCGACCAGCACGATCACCATGGGCGCCATGTGGATGAGGAAGTCGTTGAAGCTCAGCCCGCCCCGGCTGGCGATGATGATGTTCGGCGGGTCGCCGACCAGCGTCGACGCGCCGCCGATGTTGGAGGCCAGCGCCTCGGCGATCAGGAAGGGGACCGGCGACACGGCCAGCCGCTCGCACACCAGGAACGTCACCGGCGCGATCAGCAGCACCGTGGTCACGTTGTCGAGCAGCGCCGACGCCCCGGCCGTGATCAGGACCAGCAGGACCATCAGCCGGAAGGGCCGTCCCTGGGCGCGTTTGGCCGCCCAGATCGCCAGATACTCGAAGACGCCGGTCTCTTTCAGCACCCCGACGATGACCATCATGCCGAGCAGCAGAAAGATGACGTTCCAGTCGATCCCGGCATGCTCCGAGAAGAACGCCGACCCGGCGTTGGTCGCGTGGATCAACAGCATGACCCACGCCCCGCCCAGCGCCGCCGCCACCCGGTTCACCTTCTCGGTGGCGATCAGCGCGTAGGCGGACACGAACACTGCGACGCTCGCCCAGGCGAGCGGGCTCATGTGCCTAGCATCCTGTCCAGCAGCGCCTGCAGCGTGACCGCACCCAGCAACCGGCCCTTGTCCACGATCGCCACCAACGGGCTGCGGGTGCGCGCCATCAGCGCGGCCAGCTCCAGCACGGTCGCGTCAGGATCCGTGACGGGCAGCTCCCGCCGCTCCCGGGGCAGCACCTCGCGCACCGTACGACTGCCCAGCGCGCGCAGGAACTCGTCGGCGTGCGCCTCGTCGACCACCCGGGCCAGCGCAGGATCGTCCATGATGTAGCGCGGCACGGCCAGTCGAAGTGCTTCCGTGCCCGGCAAAATGGTGAGCTCGTCGTCGTTCTTGACGATCAGACCGGGCAGATCCTGCTCGGCGAGCAACTGGGCTGCCTGGAGCACAGGCGTCTCAAGGGTCACGACGGGATAGTCGGCAAGCAGGTCTCTGGCGCGCATGGGCACATCCTTGACTCGTTGGATCTAGGACCTGCCGACCAGACTTACCAGCTCATGCTGGCCAAATCCTGCAAGACCATCTCATGAGACGTCTATCACGGCCGGGGTCCGATCTGAAAAACTACTCGGGCCGCACGCGTCGTGGCTCTCCGGGTGTGAGAAATTTCCGCCGGTCAGAGGCCGCGAGATCTCACCCGCCTTCGCCCGGCCGGACGGTGACCGACGCGGAGTCCGGCAGCGGGCCGAACGTCAGCGTGAGCCGCCGTCCCGTCCGCGCCCCTGTCAGGGCCGCCGGGCGTCCCGTCACCGCCGCCACCGGGCGGTTCCAGGTGACGGTCAGCTCCGTCAGGTCGCGGCGCGGGTCCGACACGGTGACGGTGGCCGAGCCGTCGCCGCGCTCGGTGACGAGCACCGCGCACGGCCCGGACGCCGACAGCGGGCCCGCGGTGCCCGGCTGCCAGAAGTTGACCGCCGTCACCCCCGCCGACGGCACGTGCACGCCCTGCTGGGAGGTCGTGTTGGCGAGCACCCGCGCCCATCCGGGGTCGGCGGCGCGCGCCCTGGTCGCCGCCACGGTGGCGTTCGGCAGCAGCAGGTAGTCGTAGCGGGCGTCGCCGGGGTCCAGCCCGTGACCGAGCCAGAGCGTGACGTACGGGCGCGTCATCCCGCCGCCCGTACGGTGCTCGCGCAGGCGGCGCAGCACGCCGCCGTCGCGGACGACGTAGCCGCCGTGTCTCGCCAGATGGGCCCAGCCGTTCGCGTCGTCCACGGTGAGGAGCGCGGCGGTGCGGCGGTTGTCGACCACGGTCTCCACCGGCGCGCCGTCCCTGCCGGTGATGCCCGCGCCCAGGCAGACCACCGCGTCGTCGAGGAAGAACCACGACTTGAACGCCTCCACCGTGGACTCCAGCCCGCGCAGGTGCTGGCCGGCGGTCGCGTAACGGCCGTCGGTGGCGCCGCCGGCCCAGCGGAATGGCGGGCACGCGCCGCCCCACGCCTCGCCCGCGCCGTCGGGCAGCCGCCGGGTCGAGACGGTGGTGCCCGGCAGCCGGTAGGGGTCGACGGTGGCCCAGAACCCGTCGGCGTAGTGGGCCCCGTGGCCCTCGCCCCACCAATAGAGCATCCCCGAGCCGGTGTGCCAGCCGCGCAGGTTCTCGCCGTTGCCGTGCTCGTAGTGGGCGATCCGGTCGGAGGACATGCTGAGCGCCGCGCACCAGCCGGGCGCGCGGTGCACGGCGCGTGCGCTCATCGGGAACAGCCGGTGCCCCGTGGGCTGCTCGCCGGCCCCGTCCACCAGGGTTCGCCAGCGGCGGCGCTCGGCGGGCGTCGCGGTGAGGGCCAGCCGCCTCACGGCGCCGGCCAGGCGGCGGAACCTGAGCTCGCCGCCGGACGGGTCCCTGGCGATGCCCCGGCCGCTCACCAGGTCCATGACGTGACCGGCGTGCGTGAACGGGGCGAACGACCGCTCCACGCTGTCGTACACGATCCGCCGGTTCGGGTCGGTGACCTCCCACGGGCTCCCGCGCAGCACCGCGAACAGCGTCGCCAGCCCTTCCAGCAGTACGAGCCCGTAACCGCCCTGGTAGGGGACGGTGTCGTGCTGGAGGAACGAGCCGTCCCGGTAGAAGCCGTCGCCTTCCGTCACGTACCGGAAGACCGGCGCGAGCGCCCGCACCGCGAGGTCCGCCCGCTCCGCGTCCCCGCCCAGCACCGCGCGCAGCAGCGTCACCAGGCACAGGTCCACCCGGTTCGCGCCCGTGCTGGTGCCGCCGTAGTCGCGCAGCCGGTCGGGTGGGACGAAGTGGTCGACGGCCTCCAGCAACGCGCCGCCCTGCCGCCCCGACAGGCCGACGAGGACGGCGGCGTCGAGCAGCCGCTTCGGCGCGCCGATCTCCCAGTCCCACCAGTTGCCCACCGGGTCCGCCCCGGCCGCGTACACGTGCCCACAGAAGTGGCCGATGCCGGTCTCGACGCCGGCGCGCAGCCGCGCGTCGCCGCTCACCGCGTACGCCCGCGCCATCGCGAGCAGCCGCCCCGGGGTCGCGCTCAGGGACGGGTACGGCAGATCCGGCCACAGATGGCGGCCGGTGGGCGCCATCTCCGCCAGCCGCCGCCTCGCCGGCCCCACCGGGTACGCGGGATCGACGGTCACCTCCCGCCACCGCCGCCGCACCCCCGCGAACGCCCCAGGCGACACACCCACCCCGCCCCGAGCCACCGGAACCAGCGCCCCGACCCCCACCCATAACAGCGCCCGCCTGGAAAGCCCCACCACGGACGGATTATCACACCCCCGCCCCCCATTCACCCCCGACGCAGGACAAGCCACCCTTTAGGCGGCATCCCCTCCTGGCGGCCCGCGGCGGGGCTACTGAAGGGGAGCGGCGTGGGGCAGGGCTGTGGTCAGGCGTTCAGGTAGTGGAGGACGGCGGCGACGCGGCGGTCGACGCGGTCGGCGGGTGACAGGTCGAGCTTGGCGAAGATGCTGCGGATGTGCTTGTGCACGGCGCCTTCCGTGACCACCAGCCGCTCGGCGATGGCCGTGTTGCCCAGGCCCTCGGCCATCAGCGCGAGCACCTCCAGCTCCCTGGTGGTGAGCCGGTCCAGCGGCCCGTCGCGGCGGGTGAAGAGCTGGGCCACCACCTCCGGGTCGATGGCGGTGCCGCCGGCCGCCACCCGCTCCAGCGCGGTCATGAACTCGCCGACCCGGCCCACCCGCTCCTTCAGCAGGTAGCCGATCCCGTTGGCGCCGCCGGCCAGCAGCTCGGTGGCGAACGCCTGCTCCACGTACGCCGACAGCACGAGCACCGCCAGCTCCGGGTGCAGCCGCCTGGCCTCGACCGCCGCCTTGATGCCCTCGTCGGTGTGGGTGGGCGGCATCCGCACGTCCACCACCGCCACGTCCGGGTGGTGCTCGGCCACCGCCTTCATGAACGCGTCCGGGTCGGGCACGGCCGCGGCCACCTCGAACCCCTCACCGCCCAGCAGCAGCGCCAGCCCCTCGCGCAACAGGGCGTCATCCTCGGCGATCACGACACGCACGGCAACTCCACCTCGATTCTCGTCGGCCCGCCTGCCGGGCTGTCCAGGGTGAGGACGCCGTCGTGCGCCGCCACCCGGCGGCGGATGCCCGCCAGGCCGGAGCCGTCCCGCTCCGCCGCGCCGCCGTGCCCGTCGTCCTCGATCTCGACGCGCAGCGTGTCGCCGCGCCGGTGCAGCGCCACCCGGGCGTGCGTGGCGCCGCTGTGCTTGGCCACGTTGGTGAGCGCCTCCGCCACCGTGAAGTACGCGGTGGTCTCCACCGACAGCGGCAGCGCGCCCAGTTCGCCCACCGACACCTTGCACGGCACCGGGCAGTCGGAGGCCAGCGCGGCGAGCGAGCCCGCCAGGCCCCTGTCCTGCAGAATCGGCGGCAGGATGCCGCGCACCACGCCGCGCAGCTCGGTCAGCGCCGTCTCGGCGGCTTCCTGGGCGCGGTCCAGCACCGGGCCGGCCGTCGCGGGATCGCGCTCCAGCGCCCGCTTGGCGGCCGCGACCAGCACGACCACGGCCACCAGCCGGTTCTGCGCGCCGTCGTGCAGCGAGCGCTCGATGCGGCGCAGCTCGGCGGCGTGCGCCTGCAGAGCGCCCGCCCGGGTGGCGGTGAGCTGGGCGATCCGGTGCGACAGGTCGACCGACGGGTGCGGCGGCAGCAGCCGCCGTCCCGGCAGCGCCTGCAGCCTGGCCATGCCGGGGCCGATCGTCAGGCTGAGCAGCGTCCAGACCAGGCCGATCAGGGCCGTGCCCGCGATGCCCGTCCATGAGTCGACCGGCAGGTACACGGTGCTGGTCGTCTCGGTCTCCGGAAGCAGCCCGGCCCACAGCGGGAACGAGAGGTCCCGCACGGCCATGACCGGGAAGGCGATGCCGAGCAGCCCCAGCACGAGGCCGGACGTCGCGTGCAGGCACAGCCAGCGCAGGTCGCGCCAGGTGGCCGGGTCGCGCCGGGCGGCGCGCACCGCGTCCTGCCAGGTCAGGTCCTCGATGGAGGTCTCGTACGGGCTCAGCGCCTGTTCGCCCCAGCGGCCCAGCCTGACCCGCTCCTTGTCCGCCACCACCCTGGTCATCGAGATCACCGAGGGAAGCAGCGGCAGGCCGATCCAGAAGAGCGACGCCGTGCCGACGACCACCCAGCAGGCCACGGTGGCCAGGGCGAGCACGGCGGTGCCGAGGCCGCCCGCGAGGCGGTCGAGCGCCTCGACGGCGTTTCTCATCATCACCGGCCAATCTACGGACAACCGGACAGGCCGTCACTCCAGCCTGCTGTACCGCGGAGAGGGCAGCGGGCGGGATTCTCCGAGGGCTGCGCCGTTCCTAACGTTGCCGCCATGACTGATTCATACAGGTCCTCCGCCGCCCAGAAGTCCGTCATGCCGCGTATGGCCCTGTGGACCGGCCTGGTCGTCAGCGCCGCGGCCAACGTCGTCGCCAACGCCGTCGGCGGGTGGGGCATGCTCGTCGGCGCCGCCACCGGCGTGCTCGCCCTGGCGTGCATCGCCGGCCTCGTCGTCGACCACCGCAACAGGCGCGGCGCGTGACCGGAGCCGTGACTCTGGAGCACGTCAGCAAGTTCCACGGCGGGACGGTCGCGCTCGACGACGTGTCGCTCACCGTCACCGCCGGGCGGTTCCTCGCCGTGGTGGGGCCGCCGGGGTCGGGCAAGAGCGCGCTGCTGCACTGCGCGTCCGCCCTCGACCTGCCCACCTCCGGCACGGTCACCGTCGACGGCGTGGACGTCACCGCTCTCGGCGAGAGCGAGCGTGACGAGTGGCGGCGCGCGAACGCCGGTCACGTCTTCCCTTCCTCCAACCTGCTGCCGTCGCTCACCGTCGAGCAGAACCTCGCCCTGCCGCTCCGCCTGGCGCGGCTCCGCCCGGACCGGGCGTGGCTGCGGGAGCTGGTCGGCCGGGCGGGGCTGACCGACCGGCTCCATCTCCGGCCCGCCGAGCTGTCCGGGGAGCAGCGGCAGCGGGCCGCCGTCGTCCGGGCGCTCGCGGCCCGGCCCGCGGTCCTGTTCGCGGACGAGCCCGTTGGAGTGCTCGGGCCCGGCCCCGCCGCCCGGGTCCTCGATCTGCTCGCGGAGCTGGCCGAGGATCTGGGACAGACGGTGGTGATGGCGACGCGCGACGCCGCCGCGCGGGCCCACGACACGCTCACGATGGCAGGCGGAAAGGTCGTCGGCGGCCGGGCGGCGCATGAGGCGCGCGGCTGGGGGTAGCCGCGAGCCTCATGCGGCGGTGGATGGCGACGCGACTCAGGGGTGAGCACGGGCTGCCCATCAGGTTGACGATCGCGTCGGTCACGGTGGTGACCCTCACGATCCCCTTCATGCTGCTGCTCGTGCTGGCCAAGCTGCCGCTCAACCCGCTGGACGCGCGGGTGGCGCACGACCTGCACGTGTACGCGCGGGCCAACCCTCTGGTGACGGACCTGCTCATCGTGTGGACGGACGTGTTCGGGCCGTGGTCGTGGCGGGCCGTCGTGCTCGTGCTGGCGGTCTGGCTGTGGCGGCGGCGGCGCGAGGGCGCGGCGCTGTGGGCGGTGACCACGATCGTGGTGGGCGGCCTGGTCGGCTGGCTCCTGAAGATCATCGTGGATCGGGCGAGGCCCAGCCTGCCCGATCCGGTGGCGCTCGCCCCGGGCATGGCGTTCCCGTCGGGCCACGCGCTGCACGCGACGCTCGGGGCCGGGATCCTGCTGCTGCTCGCCCTGCCCCATCTGCCCGCGTGGGGACGGGTCGCCGCGTGGGCGGGGGCCGTCTTCGTGATCGTGACCGTCTCGTACACGAGGGTGGCGCTGGGCGTGCACTGGGTGAGCGACGTGCTGGGCGGGGTCGTGCTCGGCGTGGCCGTGCTGGCGGCGACGGTGGCCGCGTTCGAGACCTGGCGGCGGCAGCAGGGGCGCAAGCGGGCGTCGCCGCATCTGGAGGGAGTGGAACCCGAGGCGGTGAGGACGGGACATGACCGTTACTGATCTTCGATACTACGCTTTATCCCTGGTCCTGCCGCTGGCGCTGATGGCCGGGGTGACCTTCGCGGCGGGGGAGCTGATCCTCTCCGTGCCCACCGGTGAGGCCGCCGTCAGCGACATGCTGGCCGCGGGGCGGACCGGCCCGTGGAACGCGGCCACCGACTTCGGCAGCAGCCTGTCCGACACCCCGTACATCGTGGCGCTCACCGCGATCTCGGCCCTCGCCTTCCGGTGGGCCTTCGGGCGCTGGCGCGAGTCCGCCTTCCTGGTCGCGGCCGTGTGGAGCCAGTCGCTGATCTTCCTGGCGACGACCGCGGTCATCGACCGGACCAGGCCGGACGTGCCCCACCTCGACCCGGCCCCGCCCACGTCCAGCTTCCCGTCGGGGCACACCAGCGCCGCGGTGGCGTTCTACTGCGGGCTGGCGCTGGTGCTGTCCACGCGGACGCGCCATCCCGTGCTGCGGGTGGCCGTGTGGGTGGTCGCCGTGGGGGCGGCGCTCACGGTCGCGATCTCACGCCTGTACCGGGGGATGCACTTCGTCAGCGACACCGTGTGGGGACTCCTGCTGGGGACCGTGTGCGTCCTGGTCGCGGCCCGGGCGATCCTGTACCGGCCCGCCCCCGCCACGGCGACCGGCCGCCGCGCCATGGACGATCTCCTTACGCCCTAAGGTATTCTCTCGTCGAGAATCCTTTACGGCGTATGGAGATGTCATGCCCGAAGCCAGACTGCACGACGGCAGCACGATCGAGATCGTGGTGCACGGCGCCGGTCCCACGCTGCTGCTGCCCGTCAACCCCAGGCCCGCCGAAGGGGCGCAGGCCGAGGCGATGCGCGCCTGGGGCGCCGACCCCGCGCTGGGGCGCTCGCTCATGGAAGGGCTCGGCGACCAGGTCCGGGTGGCCGCGTTCGACTACGAGGGCCACGTGCTCGCCCACCCGAAGGCCGCGACGCTCACCCCGGACAACGTGGCCGCCGACCTGCTGGCCGTGGCCGACGCCGTGGGAGCCGGCCGGTTCGCCTACTACGGCTACTCCTGGCTCGCCCTCAGCGGGCTGCAGCTCGCGATCCGCACCGACCGGCTCGACGGGCTCGTCATGGGCGGCTACCCGCCCGTCGAGGGCCCGTACGCGGAGATGCTCGACGTGACCAGGGCGACCCTCGCGATGGTGGGGTCGGCGACCGGCAAGGAAGCCACCCCCGGCGACTGGTCGACCGTGGAGGTCGACATGTCGGACGGCCAGGCGAGGCAGTTCGTCACCCTGTACGAGGCGCTCCAGGACTTCGACGACCGGGCCGCGCAGCGGGCGGTCACCTGCCCGAGGCTGTGCTTCGCCGGATCCGCCGACGTGATCGAGTACGACGAGCGGTGGGGCGGCACGCGCGTCGACATCGCCGGGCCGGTCGTCCGCCGCCGGGCCGAGCTGGAGGCGCTCGGCTGGGACGTGGTGGTGCTCGACGGGCTCGACCACGCGCGGGCCATGCAGCCGGCCGCGGTGCTGCCCGTGCTCCGCCCGTGGCTCGCCGCGCACGTGTGAACACCCTGGCCAGGGCAGGGAGACCGCTATGCAGACCTTCCTGCCCTACCCGGACTTCGCCCGCACCGCGGACGTCCTGGACCCGCTCAGGCTGGGCAAGCAACGGGTGGAGTGCCTGCAGGTGCTGCGGGCGCTGACGGTGCCCGGCTACGGCTGGCGGCACCACCCGGTGGTGAAGATGTGGGCCGGGTTCGAGGAGGCGCTGGTGCGCTACGGGCTGGAGGTGTGCCGCCACTGGTGCTCGCTGGGCCGGGCCGACACCTGCGCGGGCACCCTGACGCGAGAGCTGGCCGAGCACTGCGGCACCCCGGCCGCGCGCAGCCAGGCGGAGCTGGCCGGGTCGGGCGAGCTGCCGCCCTGGCTGGGCGACCCCGCCCTGCACCTCAGCCACCGCTCGGCGCTGCTGCGCAAGGACCCGGCGTTCTACCGGCCGATCTTCGGCGACGAGCCGGACGACCTGGAGTACGTGTGGCCGACCTCGGGCCGCCCGCCCGCCTGCATGCCCGACGGCTGAGCGGTGACGCTCCGTATACCGGCAGTCGACCGATACGGACACCACACCCGGTCCGTTTCAGTACTATCGTTCGGCCGGACCCACCACGCGCCTAGGGCTGCCACCCGCGGCCCCGTCTCCCTGGGGAGTCTCGTGACCAGCGGGCTCATCGACGCGCCCCCGACCTCCAGCTCGCCGCCGCGCCGCCGCTGGCTGCGGCGGCTGGCGGTCGGCGCCGGTGCGACCGTGCTGCTGGTGACGGCCGCCGGAGTGGGCGTCGTGCTCAAGCTCACCGGCAACGTCCGCCACATCGACGTGACCGGCGAGCTGGGCGCCACCCGCCCGCCCAAGGTCGCCATGACCTCCGTGAACGTGCTGATCGTCGGCTCCGACCAGCGCGACGGCAAGAACGCCCGCTACGGCCACCGCATCGAAGGCGAGCGCACCGACACGATCATGCTGGCCCACCTGTCGTCCCGGCGCGACGACGCGGTCGTGGTCAGCTTCCCGCGTGACTCGGTGGTCCGCCTGCCCGCCTGCCGCCCCCGAGAGGGCCACTCCGGCCAGCAGCCGCACGTCGGCATGATCAACGAATCGTTCAACAACGGCGGCATCGCCTGCATCTGGAAGACCGTCGAGTCGCTCACCGGCATCCACATCGACCACTTCGTCAAGGTCGACTTCTCCGGGTTCAAGAGCATGGTCGACGCCATCGGCGGCGTCGAGGTGTGCCTGTCGCGCCGGGTCGACGACGACAAGGCCATGCTCCACCTGCCCGCCGGCCGCCACACGCTCAACGGCGAGCGGGCGCTCGGCTACGTCCGCGCCCGCTACTCCTTCGGCGACGGCTCCGACATCGGGCGGATCCAGCGGCAGCAGCGGTTCATCGCCTCGATGGTGAAGAAGGTGATGAGCGGCGACACGCTCACCGACCCGGCCCGGCTGATCGGCTTCCTCGACGCCGGCACGCGGGCCGTCACCACCGACCCCGACTTCACCCTCGGCGTCATGAAGGACCTGGCCGAGAGCCTCCAGGGCCTGAACGCCGGCCGGATCCGCTTCATCACCACGCCCTGGCACTACTCGACGACCCAGCCGGGCCGCGTCGAGTGGGAGCGCCCGCAGGCCGACCGGCTCTTCCGCATCGTGGCCAGGGACGGCAGCCTCGACGGCGTGCGCGGCGGCCAGACCCGGGTGCCCCGGTCGGAGGTGGCGGTGGAGCTGCGCAACGGCACCTACCGCCGCGGCATCGCCACCGAGGTCGCGGCGGCGCTGGAGCAGCGTGGCTACCACGTCACCGAGGTCGGCGACACCGCGCGCAAGCCGTACCGCAAGTCCGTGATCCTGTACGGGACGAACGGCGAGGCGCGCGTGCCGACACTCGCCCGCGACGTGCGCACGGCCACGCCGCGGGCGGTGCCGGGAGCCCGCACGGCCCGGCTGGTGCTGGTGGTGGGCGACGACTGGCGCGGCCTCAAGCCCCTGGACCCGGCCGACAGCGAGGCGCTCAAGGGCTTCGACGCCACCCACGACACCTGCGCCGCCACCTGATCAGGTCACCCGGGTGCGGGTCCCCAGGTCGGCGCCGAGGCGGGTGAGGGTGTCGGTGAAGGAGCGGCGGGTCTCCTCGGCGAAGCCGGCGAAGAACCGGTTGGCGAGCCCCACGCCCCAGCGCGCCCGCCGGGCGACGTTGTAGACGCGGTGCACCAGCAGCGTCCCCGACGGGTGCGGCGCGAGCGACCACTCGCCGCGGTACCACCAGCCGCCCTGGAACGCGATCACCGAACCGGTGACCTCGACCGTGGACGTGTGGCCCGGCGCGTCCTGGACGGTGAACCGCCCGTGGACGTCCCTGCCGCCGGGCAGGAGAGCCCGTGCCAGGGCGGCGCGCACCTGGGCGGCGGGCGCCTCGACGACGCCCGAAACCTCCGTGACGAGCGTCTTCACGGCCGGCTCACCCGGGTGTTCTGGAAGGAGGCGAACCGCCAGCCCTCCGGCGTCCGGACCGCCGTGTAGGTGAGGACGGAGTCGCGCTCGGGCTCGGGCTTGCCGTCGACGGTGGAACCGCCGGTGGCGATGACCAGCGCGACCCCGTCGCCGAGCTCCCTGATCGCGGGCTCGCCCCGGCTCTCCAGCTTGATCGGCATCGCGAACAGCTGCCGGTGGGCGTCCTCGATGGCCTGCCGGCCCTTCAGGTTGGCGCCGAAGTAGGTGATGTAGTCGGCGTCCTCGGTGAACAGCGCCGCGTAGGCGGCGGCGTCACCGGCGTTCCAGATCTCGTAGACGCGGTCGAGCAACCGGCGGATCTCAGCGGACATGGCACACTCCCGTGGTCGGCGGCGCCTATCCTGGGACTGCGAGTCTGGACAGGGCAGGCGCCGTGTTCGGATGGGCCGCCGGGGTGTTGGCGCACTCCGGCGGCCGCTTCATTCGTCGAGCAGCTGCTCCATCAGCGACTGTTTGACCGTGCCCGACCAGTCGAGCTCGCCGCGCTCGATGCGGCCGATGACCGTGCGCACCCAGTCGAGCTCGGCGCCGTAGAGGGCGCGGTCACACTCCAGCTCCAGCATGAGCATCTCCGGCAGCCCGTTCTCGGCCAGGGTGGCCAGGTGCGCGTCGATGCCCCCGATCGAGCCCTGGAGCGCGGCCGTGCGGGTGCGCAGCGCCTTGAGCGCGGCCTCCGGAGCCAGCACCCCGATCATCGAGACGGCGGCGACGAACGTGCGCCGGTCGGGCTCCGGCTGCTCCAGCAGCCTGCGCATCCGGACGGTCAGCTCCTGCCTGCCCTCGTCGGTGATCTCGTAGACTGTGCGCTCCGGCCTGCGGCCCTCGCGACCGGTCTCCGCCGGGGTGATCAGCTCGTCCTTGGCCAGCCGGTCCACCGCGTGGTAGAGACTCCTCGGCAGGCCGGTCACGTAGTCCTTGTGCGTGTCGACGATGAAACGGTGCAGCTCGTAAGGGTGGCTGGCGCGTACCGAGAGCATGGCGAGGACGGTGAGCCCCACCAGGTCGTGGCGTCGCGCCATCATGCCTCCCTCAATAGTGCAATATGCACTATAGCGAAATGCCCGTCTTCAGGGAAGCTCTCCGTCGAGCTGCGCGAAGGCCCTGCCGATGGCGGTACGGGTGACGTCCTCGTCATAGGGGAACTTCCCGATGAGGTCGCGCAGCCCTTCCACGTGGGCGCGGCGGGCCAGCTCGGCCACCACCGACAGCTCCTCGTGCTGCCCGATCACGAAGTCGCGGCCGACGACCGCGCCGTGGCCCGGCACGTACACCTGCTCGCGCATGTCGCGCAGCATCCTGGCCGTGGTGCCGGGCCAGTCGAGCGGGTACGCGTCGCCGAACGCCGGCGGCGCGCCCTCCTCGACCAGGTCGCCCGCGAAGACCACACCCGCGTCGGGCACATGCGCCGCGATGTCGCCGGAGGTGTGGCCGAGCCCGAAATGGCGCAGGTGGACGATCCGGCCGCCGATGTCGAGTGTGGCGGCCGTGGTGAAGACGTGGTCGGGAGGCACGATCCGCACCTCCTCCAGCTCCGCCCGCCGTTCCCCGCCGAGCGCGGCCACCACGCCGGCCCGGTGGTGGGCCCCGCGCAGCTCGATCTCCTCGGCGCAGCGGACGTGTCCCCAGATCTCCGCCGGGCCGAACATCGCGTTGCCGAAGTAGTGGTCGAAGTGCGCGTGCGTGTTGACGACCGTCCACGGGCTGCCGGTGACCCGGCGGACGGCGGCGACCAGGTCGGCCGCCTCCCGGTGGGACATCCCCGTGTCGAGGACCAGGCACTGGCCGTCGCCGACCACCAGGCCCACGTTCATGTCATAGGACTCGTGGCGGCGGACGAAAACCCCATCGCCGATTTCCTGCCATGGTTCGTTCATGGTGCGATCCCGGAGCGGCGTACCGAAGTCATGATGAAAAGACCTTATTAGGATCGGCACATGGCGCACGACATCCAGGTGGTCATCGACTCACAGGACCCGCACAATCTGGCCGACTGGTGGGCCGACGCCCTGGGCTGGCAGGTCGAGCGGCAGGACGAGGCGTTCATCCGCCGGCAGATCGTGCAGGGCCACGCCACCGAGGCCGACACCGGGTTCCACAAGGGCGCGCTGGTGTGGAAGGAAGGCACCGCGATCCGCCACCCGGGCGGGCTGGAGCGCGCCCCGCGCGTGCTGTTCCAGCTCGTGCCGGAGCGCAAGACGGTCAAGAACCGGATCCACCTCGACGTCCGCGCCGGGGCCGGCAGCATCGACGCCGAGGTGGAGCGGCTGGTCGGCAAGGGTGCGAAGGTGCTCCACGAAGGGCGGCAGGGCCCCACCCGGTGGGTGACGATCATCGACCCGGAGGGCAACGAGCTCTGCATCGCCTGATGCGTGAGTTCTCCGGCGAGGGGTAACAGAAGGATCTCTGTCCGGATTCTGGAGGGCCTACGTGGATGTGCCGGCGCTCATATGGTGGCTGACGGTCCTCGGGATCGCCGGCCTCCTGCTGTTCGACTACGTCTTCCACGTACGCAAGGCGCACATCCCCACGCTCAGGGAGGCCGCGGTCTGGTCGGCCGCCTACGTGGGCATCGCCATCGTGTTCGGGCTCGGCGTGTGGGTCTTCGGCGGCGGCGACATGGGGGCCGAGTACTTCGCCGGTTACGTCACGGAGAAGGCGCTCTCGGTCGACAACCTGTTCGTGTTCCTGATCATCATCGCGAGTTTCCGGGTGCCCAGGGCCGACCAGCAGAAGGTGCTGCTGTTCGGCATCACGTTCGCGCTGGTTGCGCGGACCGGGTTCATCTTCCTGGGCGCGACGCTGATCAACACGTTCGCCTGGGTGTTCTACATCTTCGGCCTGATCCTGCTCTTCACCGCCGGACACCTGGTCAGGCCGGAGAGCGAGGAGAGCCACAGGGGCGACAACTTCGTGGTCCGCCTGGCCCGGCGCTTCCTGCCGACCTCCGAGCACTACGACGGCGACAAGCTGACCACCGTCGAGAACGGCAGGCGCGTCCTCACGCCGATGCTCCTCGTCATGGTGTCCATCGCCGGCACCGACCTGCTGTTCGCGCTCGACTCCATCCCGGCCATCTTCGGCCTCACCCAGAACGTCTACCTGGTCTTCACCGCCACCGCGTTCTCCCTGCTGGGCCTGCGTCAGCTCTACTTCCTCATCGACGGCCTGCTCGACCGGCTCATCTACCTCTCGTACGGGCTCGCCGCGATCCTCGGGTTCATCGGCGTCAAGCTCTTCCTGCACGCCCTGCACGAGAACAACGTGCCGTTCATCAACGACGGCGAGCCCGTGCCGGTGGTCGAGATCCCCACCGGCCTGTCCCTGATCGTGATCGTCACCCTCCTGGTGATCACCGTCGTCGCCTCGCTGGCCAGCACCAAGGGCCGGGCGCAGAACATGTCCTCGGCCACCCGCCGCTACGCCACGAGGCTCCTGGACGAGGAGTGCTCCCCGGAGGAGTGCGCGTACTTCTACCGCAGGCTCCAGGACGAGGAGGAGGAGCTGCGCAGGCTGCCGGAGAAGTACCGGGCGAAGATCCGCGAGGACGAGCAACTGATGGACATGCTGCGCCGGGTCCACGAGAAGTACGGCCCCGAGGAGGCCCACCGGCCGAGGTGACCGGTCAGCGTGTCCGGGCCATGAGCAGGCGCCAGATCGACAGCTGGGCCAGGGCCAGCGTGAGCGAGAACGGCATGAGCGTCCACACGCCGACGCCTTCGGCGACCGCCCCGGCCAGCCACGGGAACACCGCGCCGCCGACGACCGACACGCCGTTCATGACGCCGATGGCGGTGGGCACCAGCCTGGCCTCCGTGAGGTTCGGCACCACCGCCATCGCGGTCGGGAACACCGGCCCGAGGAAGAACCCGAGCAGCGCCAGCCCCGCGCCCGCCACCAGACCGGCCGGGGCCGCCCAGATCAGCGCCACCGACGCCGCGATCCCGGCCAGACACGCGTACGCCATGGCCGCCGTGGTCCAGCCGAGCCGGGCGGCGACCGGGCTGATCAGGAACCGCCCGGCGGTCAGCCCCAGCCAGTAGCCGCTCACCATCGGCCCGGCCACCTCGGCGGCCTGGGCGTGCTCGTCCACCAGGAACGTGAACCCCCAGTTGCCCACGGCCGTCTCCAGCCCCACGTACACGGCGAGGAAGGCGCAGGCCAGCACCACCGCGGGCGAGCGCAGCGCCGTGCCGAGCAGCCCGCTGCGCGCCCCCTCCCCCTGCGAGGCCCGCGCGGCCGCCTCCTTCGGGTACGTGAGCCCGAACGCCACCATCAGCGGCGCGAACAGCGCGGCCAGCACCAGCCACACGGCGTTCCACGGCGCGAACGTCAGCATCCACGTCGCCAGCAGCGGCCCCACCAGCGCGCCGACGCCGAAGAACGCGTGCAGCCGGTTGAGCAGCGTGGTCGCCGACGGCAGCCCCGCCAGGTACGCGTTGAGCACCGCCTCCAGCAGCCCCGTCCCGTAACCGGCCACCACCTGCACCGCCACGAACACCAGGAACGACGGCCGCACCCCCAGCACCAGCGCCGACAGCACGAACGAGCCCGCGCCCGCCAGCAGCGCCAGCCGCGTCCCGTACCGCTGCACGAGCGCCCCGGACGTCGACCCGGCCAGCAGGTAACCGGCGGAGAAGGTGAAGAACGTGATGCCGATCGTCGCCATGTCGACGCCGTAGTCGGCGATCTGCGTGGGCAGCAGCACCCCCGCGACCCCGGCGCTCACCCCGACCAGGACGAAGGCGACGTACGAGAGGAGGACGGGACCGCGCACGACCGACACGTCCGCCGATGCTACTGGAAGAGATCATCCACCGGCAGGGGTCAGAGCACCTGGAGCAGCGACTGTTCCCTGGCCGCGGACGGCTCGGTCAGCCGCTCGGTGACGCGGCCCCGCCGGTCGAGCACGGCCCAGGTGTTGGCGGCCTGCCCGCGCACCCGCACCACCAGCCGGCCGTCCGCCAGGTAGAAGGCGCCGATCGCCCTCTTCACCGGGATCGGCACCCGGCGTCCGGTGACGGTGTCGACCACCGTCGGCGTGAACCACACCGGCCAGCCGCCGTCACCGCCCGGGTCGTCGGGGCCGAGCGTCCGCACCACCACGTAGCGGCCGCCCGGCGACAGGCTCTGCACGTGGTTGGCCAGCTTCACGCCCTTGACCCTGACCGACTTCCCCGTCTTCACGTCAAGGCGGTAGACGCCGTCGGTGGTGCCCGCGTATCCGGCGAGGTAGCGGCCGTCGGGCGACCACGTCAGGTGGCACACGCCCCGCGTCTTCCCCAGCACCTTGGAGGTCCGCCCGTCTGTCACCCGCACCTTCGAGCCCGTCACGTACGCGACCCGCCGGGAGTCGGGCGACCAGGCGGGGGTCAGGCACGGCGTGCCGTCCTGCACCCGGCGTGCCACGGTCGTCACCTTGCCGCCGTCGCGCACCCGCAACGCGCCGCCCGCGACGTAGGCGACCTTCCGCCCGTCGGGCGAGGCCGCGAACTGCACGCTGTTCTTCAGCTCCGCCAGCGTCTTCAGGCCGGAGCCCGGGCGGTGGTGGGCGATCCGGTAGCCGTCGTCGTAGCGGGCGTAGACGGCGGCCCCGCTCACCGGCCCCGTCCGCTCCGCCGCCTGCGCCGGGGGTACGGCGGTGACCACGAGCGCCACGGCGCCCAGCACGCTCACGAACTTCACGACAGCCTCCCGTTGTCCGTCCACGTGTGTAGGACGCCCCGGATCCGCCCGGGTTCGCGCGTGATCCTCCCACGGGCTATCCGGCGGGCGTGAGCCGGATGATCCGCACCTCACCCGCGGGGAGTTCGCCGGTGAACGGGTCGCCCGTTGCCAGGTCGGTGCCGGTGGCGTCGACCGTCGTGTCCGCGCCCGTGTGGTTGATGGCGAACAGGTAGGCCGGGCCGTCCGGGTGGGCCCGCCGCACCAGCTCGACGCCGGGAGCCGCCGGGGCGGTGACGCCCGCCTCGTCGCAGACCGTGCGGAGCACGGCCGCCAGGTCGTCGCCCGCGAGCAGGGTGGTCAGGTAGTGGGCCGTCCCGTCGCCCCAGGCGTTGCGGGTCCAGGCGGGCTCGCCGGTGGCGTACGTGTCGAGCACCTTGGCGGTGGTGGGGTGCGCGGTCTCGGTCCACACGGTCCCGGTGCCGCCGCCCGACAGCGTGACGCTCTCCCCCGGCTCCAGCGGGAAGAACTCCTCCACCGTCACCCCGAACAGGTCACGCCAGGCGCCCGGATAGCCGCCGAGCCTGACCCGGTCGTGCTCGTCGACGATGCCGCTGTACGGGCCGGCCAGGGCGGTCCCGCCGGCGGCCACGAAGCGTTCGAGACCGGCGGCGCCGTGGTCGCTGACCAGGTAGAGCGAGGGCGCCAGGACCAGGCGGTAGCCGGACAGGTCGGCTTCCGGGTGGACGACGTCGCAGGTGACGCCCTGCTTCCAGAGCTCGGCGTACCAGCTCTTGATCACCTCGACCGGCTTCAGCTCGGTGGTGGGCTGGGCCGGGTGGTCCTGCGCCCAGACGCTCGCGTGGTCGAGCAGGATCGCGACGTCGGCCTCGACCGTACTGCCTGCCACCTCGGCGGCGGCGCCGAGGAGCGTGCCGAGGGCGGTCACCTCGCGCCAGATCTTCGTGCCGGTGCCGGCGTGCGGGAGCATCGCCGAGTGCCACTTCTCGGCCCCCGCCCTGGACGCCCGCCACTGGAAGAACATGATCGCGTCCGCGCCCCTGGCCAGATGCTGCACCGAGTTGCGGCGCAGCTCGCCGGGGCGCTTGGCGCGGTTGACCGGCTGCCAGTTGACCGCGCTGGTGGAGTGCTCCATCAGCAGCCACGGCCGGCCGCCGCCGAGCGAGCGGGCGTAGTCGGCGGCGAACGCCAGGTCGATGTGCGGGTCGGGGCCGATCAGGTAGTGGTCGGTGGAGACGATGTCCACCTCCTTGGCGAAGGACCAGTAGTCCATGTCCCAGTGCGCGCCCGCCATCATGTTCGTGGTGGCCGGCACGTCCGGGGACAGCCCGGCGAGCAGGTCGCGCTCGGCGCGGTAGAGGTCGAGCAGCGCGTCCGAGCTGAACCTGCGGAAGTCGAGCTGCTGCCCCGGGTTGGTGAACGACGGGGTGGCGCGCGGCGGCAGGATCTGCTCCCAGGCGCTGTAGCGCTGCGACCAGAAGGCGGTGCCCCAGGCGTCGTTGAGCGCGTCCAGCGTCCCGTGCCTGCCGCGCAGCCAGGCGCGGAAGGCGTCGGCGGAGGCGTCGCAGTAGCAGCGGGCGTTGTGGCAGCCGTACTCGTTGTGCACGTGCCACAACCTGAGCGCCGGGTGCCCGCGGTAGCGCTCGCCGAGCCGCTCCACCACACGCAGGGCCTTGTCGCGGTAGATCGGCGAGCTGGGGCAGAAGCCCTGGCGGCTGCCGTGGTGGAGCCGTCGGCCGTCGGCGTCCACCGGGAGCGCCTCGGGGTAGGCGTGGCCGAACCAGGGCGGCGGCGAGGCGGTCGGCGTGGCGAGAAGGGCGCCGATGCCGTTGTCCGCGAGCAGGCCCAGGACCCGGTCCAGCCAGCCGAACTCGAACCTGCCCTCGACCGGCTCCAGCAGCGCCCAGGAGAAGATGCCGACGCTGACCTGGTTGACGCCGGCCTCGCGCATCAGGGCGACGTCCTGGGCCCAGATCTCCTCGGGCCACTGCTCCGGATTCCAGTCGCCGCCATAGCCGATCAAGGCTCCTCCTCCTGTCGGTGCTTCAGAGGAGGATTAAAACGTTCTTCCTTCTACCGCACAAGCCCAGGGGGGAGCCCTCGCTTACGCTCACAGTTGATGCTTGATTCGATTCAAGCCCCGGCGCCCACCGGGAACGAGTGGTGCTCGTGCGCCACCACCCACCGCCCACCCTCCCTGCGCAGCCCGAACGTGAGCCGGAGCAGGACCTTCGGGTCGTCGTCCGGCATCCCGCAGCGCAGCAGCGCGTACGCGTACGCGACGTCCTCGCCCGCCGTCACCTCCAGCGAGACGATGTCGTACGTGGCCCCCGCCGCCTGCCAGGTGAAGAACTCCGGCCAGGTGCGCCGGTAGGCCTCGATGCCGCGCACCCCTTCGTAGGGCGGCGGCACGTCGAACATGACGATGTCGTCGGCGTGGTCGGCGACCACCCCGTCCAGGTCGCCGGCGTGCGCGGCGCGCGCCCACCGCTCCACGAGTTCCCTGATCCGCTGGTCATCGGTACGCATGAGCTCCGGCCTTTCCTTGGATGGTCTCCCTCACCCGTACAACCCAGCCGGATCGGGAAACTCATCGCAGCTCGGCCGGCAACCCGAACGTGGTCAGGTCGGCCTCCAGGAACGACACCACCTCGGCCACCCGCCCGTCCCGCACGGCCAGCACGTCCAGCCCGCCGGGGACGTACGCGGTCCCGTCCCAGCGGTACGTGCCGAACGCGAGCTGACCGTTGGCCCGCGCCGGCACGAACCGCCAGCGCTCCCGCCGCGCCGCCTCCATGAGGAAGCGGCGGACGGCGTCGTGGCCCGCGTACCACTCGATCCGCGGCGGCATCGAGTATCTGATGTCCTCGGTCAGCATCGCCACGATCGTCTCGACGTCGCCCGCCTCCCACGCCGCCGCGTACCGCCTGGCCAGCTCCCACTGCCCGCCGGCGCCCAGCTCGCGCCGCTGCGTCGTACCGGGCAGCAGGCCGGCCACGGTCTTGCGGGCGCGTTGCAGCGCGCTGTTGGCGGCCGGGACCGTCGTGTCCAGCAGGCCCGCCGTCTCGGCGGCGGTGTAGCCGAGCACGTCGCGCAGCAGCAGGGCGGCCCGCTGCACCGGGGGCAGGTGCTGCAGCGCGGCCACGAACGCCAGCTCCACGCTCTCCAGCTCCACGGCCCGCGCCTCCGGGCCCATCAGCCGGTCCGGGTACGGCTCCAGCCACGCCACCTCGGTCACCCCGGGCCGCAGGTCCGCGGGCAGCTCCCGGCGGCCTCTCCGCTCGGCCAGGGTCAACGCCCGGTTCGTCGCGATCCGGTAGAGCCACGGGCGGAGCGAGCCGTCCCGGTCCTCGAACCGGCCGATGCTCCGCCATGCCCGGTCGAGCGTCTCCTGCACGGCGTCCTCCGCGTCGTGCACCGAGCCGAGCATCCGGTAGCAGTGGGCGCGCAGCTCGTCCTGAAACGGGCCGACGAGGCTGCCGAACGCCCTCTCGTCGCCGCCGCGCGCCGCCTCCAGCAGCTCGCCGTACTCCATGCGACCGGCCTGCCCTTCCGTCCGTACGGTGACACGTCCACGGCCGCTGGTCAGAACAGCGTCGGCGGCTCGGCCGGGACAGGCTCGGGCAGCGGCTCCACCTGCGGCAGCCGGGCGCGCACGGCGTCGTGGAAGCGGCGGGCGAGCTCCAGGGCCTCGGCGTTGTCGGGGGTGTGCACGAACACCGTCGGCGAGCGGCCCTCACGCAGCCACTCCGTCACCACGCCGAGCCAGTGGCCCCACCCCTCCACCGTACGGTCGACGTCGTCGCGGCCCAGGTAGCGCACGATCGGCCGGTCCGTGAGCGCGGCCGACCGGCGCGGCACCCGCGGCTTCTTCACCCAGGCGTCGCGCTCGGCGTCGGTGGCCGGCGGGGTCTCGAAGAGCGTCACCGTGTCGAACGGCACCCACTCGGCGCCGGCCCGGCCCAGCACGCCTTCCAGCGACCGGACGGCCCGCGCGTCCTCGAAGAACGCCTTGTGCCGCACCTCGACCGCGTAGCGGTAGGACTGCGGCAGCCGGTGCAGGAACGCCGCCAGCGTCCCGAGGTCACCGGGACCGAAGGATCCGGGCAGCTGGATCCACAGGGCGTGCGTCCTTGAGCCCAGCGGCTCGATCGCGTCCAGGAACTCGCGCAACGGCTCGTCGGCCCCCGAGAGCCGCCGCTCGTGCGTGATCGTCTTGGGCAGCTTCACCACGAACCGGAAGCCGGGCGCCGTCTGGGCCGCCCACGTCTCCACCGTGCTCCTGGCCGGTGTCGCGTAGAACGTCGTGTTGCCCTCGACGGCGTTGCACCAGGTGGCGTAGGCCCGCAGCCGTTCGGCCGGCGGGAGCGGATGCGGCAGGAACCGGCCCTGCCACGGCCCGTGCGTCCACATCGCACAACCCACATGAAGCCGCATTCGCCCCACGTTACCGGGCTAGGGGACGACGACGATCCGGCCCCGGGCCGTGCCCCCGGTCAGGTAGCGGAGGGCGGCGGGGGCCTCCTCCAGGGGGAACGCGCGGTCGACGACCGGGGTGAGCCCGCCCGTCTCCAGCAGCTCCGTGAGCACGGCCATCGACTCCTTCCTGGGCGGCGGGGACCCGGTCGGTTTCGGCAGCTGCCGGTGGAACATGGACTGGGCCATCAGCTTGATCATGCGCGGCAGGCTGCCGAGCACCTGATGGCCCCCGGCGCCGTAGTGGTCGTGACCGATGAGAACGTACGTGCCTTCCGGCTTGAGCACGCGGCGGCATTCCGCGAACGGGCGGTTGCCCGGGATGTCGAAGACGAGGTCGTAGCGCTCACCGCGCCGGGTGAAGTCCTCCTTGGTGTAGTCGATCACGTGGTCGGCGCCGAGCGAGGTCGCCAGGTCGAGCTTGGAGGTGTGCTCGACGCCCGTCACCGTCGCGCCGCGGGCCTTGGCGATCTGCACCGCGAGCCCGCCCACGCCGCCGGCGGCGCCGTTGACCAGCACCTCACCCAGCGGGCCCGGCGGGAAGTTCATCAGGGTGATGAGCCCGGCGGTGGGCACGGTCGCGGCCTGCTCGAAGCTCACGTCGCCGGGCTTGGGCGCCAGGTTGTCCTCCCGTACGGCGACGTACTCGGCGAAGGTGCCGCCGTTCTTCCACTGCATGCCGTGCAGGGTCTCGCCGAACACCTCGTCGCCCGGCCGGAACCGCGTCACGCCCGCGCCCACCGCCTCGACCACTCCGGCCATGTCCGTGCCGGGAACGCGGACCTTCGGCCGGCGCAGCCCGGACCCCATGACGCGGAGGACGTACGGCCGGCCGGTCACGACATGCCACACGTCGGGGTGCACGGAGGCGGCGCGCACCCGGACGAGCACCTCGTCGTCCTTCACCGCCGGCATGTCGATGTCACGTAATTTCAGGACATCGAATGAGCCATACGCTTCCTGCACGATCGCTCTCATGCCCCCATTCTGCGTCGGCGGCGAACCCGGCGCTGGATCATGTCCGAACTGACGACATTCCCAAGTATTCGGACATGTAGGGCCGTGGGCCCGGAGGAGCGGCGGGCCTGGCGGTGATAGTCGGCGATATGCACGTCGCAAGCGAGACACCCGTATCCCCCGCCGCCCGATTGCTCAGGTCGCTGCCGCACCGGTGGCCGACGCTGGCCGGGCTCGCCTTCGCCGCATTCTCCGGGCTGAACATGGGAGACGCGCGGGACGAGGGGATGGTGGTGTTCCTCGCCGCGCTCGTCTACCTGGCCACCGCCGTCATCGGGAAGCCGGGCGTGGTGTGGACGTTGTTCTGCATGTCCGTGGTGGGGGTGACGGCGCTGCGGCTGTTCGACCTGGACGTGTGGCCGGCGCTGGTCGCGAGCGCCGTCACCCTGGCCGCGCTCGGCCTGGTCAACGGCATGCTGGGCGAGCCAGGGCTCAGGGCCGGCCAGCTCCCCGCGATGCTGGTGTTCGGCGGCGCCGCCCTGGCCGGGCTCGCCCTGCCGCCCGTCCTGGGCGGCTGCCTCGTCGCCGCGGCCCTGATCGGGCACGTCGTGCTGGACGTGATCGTCTGGCGGGCGGACAAGGTCGTGACCCGTTCGCTCGCCGAGTTCTGCGCCGTCCTCGACCTCACCCTCGGCGTGACCATCCTGCTCGTCGTCCTGACCTGACCGGACACTCAGGGGGAGGCCCGCGCCGGTGAGGTGGGGCGCAGGGCGGCCTCGACGATGCGGAGCGCCTCGTGCGGGTCGATGCCGACGCTGGCGACCACGGCCGCGTAGTCGGCGGCGGCGCGGCGGGCGCGTTCGCGGCCCTCCTCGCCGGCGGCCGACACGAACGACCCGGCCCGGCCCCGGGTCTCGATCAGCCCCGCCTCCTCCAGCTCCCGGTACGCCCTGCCCACCGTGTTGACGGCCAGCCCGAGGTTGGCCGCGAGCTGGCGGATCGTCGGCAGCCGGGAGCCGACGGGCAGCGTGCCGTCGTGGATCTGGCCGGCGAGCTGGGCGCGCAGTTGCTCGTACGGAGGGACGGGTGAGGCCGCGTCGATGACGATCATGAAAGGCTCATCACGCGCCGCGCCGTCGTCACGCTCGACGGCGTCCGCGTGGTGATCACGATGAGCGCGATCATCCCGATGATGACGAGGGCGATCGACGCGACCTTCCACCAGAGGGGCGCGGCGCCGAAGATCAGCACCACCGGCAGCGACCACGGCACGGTCGGCATGCCGGCCTCGCGCGCGTCCTCGATCCGCATGATGACGTCGGCGGTCAGCGAGGCCTCGTCCTCGGCGACGATCGGACGCGCCAGCAGGTCGCGCAGTTGCAGGACGATCCCGGCGCCGGCCCCGGCGACGCCGACCAGCACGACCAGGGCCGCGTACCGCGCGTCGGCGTCCTGGACGGTCAGCGCGCTCACCACGAGCGCCGTCGCGCCGGCGAAGGTGGCGACGATGAACACGGCGCGCGGCCGGCCGAGCAGGGCCTGCCAGCCGGGCTGGGCCAGGTGAGCCGTCCGGCGCGGCAGGGCCTCGCCGGCCCGCCGGTCGACCCTGCGCACCCACCGGTCGAGCAGCGCCTGCGCCAGCAGCATCCCGACCACCAGCACGATCAGGATCAGCACCGGCACCATGGCGTGCAGCCCGGATTCGCCGGAGACGTAGGCGAGAGCGGCCCCGATGAACAGGCCGGCCGGCAGGATCGCGTTGGCGAGCCGCGCCCGCCGGCGCACCGCGAGCCGCACGGCCAGCAGCGGCGTCGGCCGGACGTCGGGCAGGCCGTGGCCGGTCAGCCAGATCTCCGCCATCTTCAGGTCCTCCGGCCGCACCGCCGGACCGTGACCGGATAACGCGTCGCTCGACATGACCCCTCCAGTTTGTCGCAAGCATTGTCTTAATATGATGCGTCAAAGCTTGCGACAAATCAAGCGCGTGGTAGAACCCTCGGTGTGGAGGATCGACTACGGACACCCGGTGAGCTGCCCCGGCGCGAGGCGGCCGAGGCGGCGCGGGTGCGCTCCGCGCGGTGGATGGCGGTGTTCTCCCCCGCGATGATCCCGCCGCTGCTGCAGACGGCGGACTACGCGCGACTGGCCATCGGCCCGGACCCGGGCGACACGGACGACACGGGCGACACGGGCGACACGGGCGACACGGGCGACACGGGCGACACGGGCGACACGGGCGACACGGGCGACACGGGCGACACGGGCGACGCGGCCGAGGCGGTGGCCGCCCGGGTCGACGCGCAGGCGGTGCTCCTGGAAGAGGGCCGGCGGTTCGCGTTCGTGCTCACGGAGGGCGCGGCGCGCACCCGGCCGGGGTCACCGTCCCTGATGCCGGCGCAGCTCGACCGGCTGGCCCAGGTCTCGGCGCTGCCGCACGTCCGGCTCGGCGTCGTCCCCTGGAAGGCGGAGGCGGCGGCCTTCCCGCTCCACGGGTTCACCATCTACGACGGCACGGTCAGCGTGGTCGAGACCCTGACCGGTGATCTCACCCTGACCGGAGCGTCCGAGATCGCCGCCCACGAGGAGGCCTTCGAGGCGTTCGCCGCCGCCGCGGTGTACGGCGACGAGCTGCGCGACCTGCTGGCCGACATCGCGACGGACTACCGCACGCTGATCGACCGACTCAAGGCCCGTTGAACCACCGCGCGCCCGGACCCGTCTCAGAGGCATGAGAGGTGCCCTGCTCGTGGCCGCGCTGGTGACCATCGTTTCCTGCGGGACGGCCCCGGCCGCGACCGTCACGCGATACCAGGCCGAAGGCACCGTGCTGTCCGACGACGAGCACGGACCCCAGCTCTGCGACCTGGTCATGGAGTCCCTTCCGCCCCAGTGCGGCGGGATCGACCTGGCCGGGTGGGACTGGGAGGCGGTCGAGCACTCGGCCCAAGGGGGCGTGCGGTGGGGCGAGTACCACGTGGTCGGCACCTGGGACGGCGCGAAACTGACGCTCACCGAGCCGCCGCGCCCCGCCGGGCAGCGCGACGCTCCGGGCGGCGGGCCGGACTTCACCTCGCCGTGCCCGCGACCCGAGGGCGGCTGGCGCCCGGCCGACCCGGCGAAGGCCACTCAGGAGGCGATGGAGGCCGCGCTCGCCAGAGCCCAGGAGCTTCCCGGCTACGCGGGCAGCTGGCTGGACCAGAGCTACCTGGAGGAGATGGAAGGCGACCCTGGGTCGGTCGAGCGCCACGGCAACGACCCGAAGCGGCTCGTCCTGAACGTCCGCTTCACCGGCGACCCCGCCGCTCACGAGGCCGCGATCCGCGAGCTCTGGGGCGGCGCGCTGTGCCTGAGCCCGGCCGAGCACACCGAGGCCGAGCTCCAGGCGGTGCGGGAGCGGGTGGAGAAGGAGGTGGAGGGCCTGCGATCGGCCTCTGTCGACATCCTCGCGGGACGGGTCGAGGTAGGCGTCTGGGTGGTCACTCCGGAGCTGGAGCGAGAGGTCGCCGAGCGGTACGGGGAAGGGCTGGTCCACCTGTCGGGCATGCTCCGACCGGTGTGATCGGCCCCGGAAGGTCCCGGGGCCGATCAGCGGGTGGTCAGTCCTTGGCCACCGGTCTGAGGATCTTCCAGAGGAACCAGGCGACCGCCTTGCCCTTGCCGACGCCCGGGGTGTCCGACTCGAAGGGCTTGCTCGCGGGGCCGTGCCCGGTGCCCTGCCAGGGCATGAGCTCCGACTCGCTGCGCGCGGTGCGGGTGTGGGCACCCAGCTCTTCCGGACTGTAGCGGCGTGCTCCCATCTGCTCGTCGATGGAGCGTTTCTGCTCCTCGGAGAGCCCTCTTCGGGGCTGGGACTGGTTACTGGACGGATTTCGCTGTGCCTTGGGCGGGTTCGCGCGTTGTTGCGCCCGGCGGGTGGTGGGCCGGTGGTTGGGTCTGGCCCTGGTCAATTTCGGACGCTGGGCGACGGCGCGTTTGACCTTCGCCGCGGTCCTGGCGCGTGCCCTGGACGCGGCCGCCCGTGCGCGTGACGCCGCGGCGCGGGCGCGGGCCCGTGCGGCCGCCGCGCGGGCTCTCGCCGCGGCCGCTCTGCGCTTGACCGCCTCGGCGGCGGCCTTGCGCATCTTGGCGATGGCCTTCTTCCTGGCCTCGGCGGCGGCCTTCTTCTTGGCCTGGGCGATGGCCTTCTTCCTGGCCGCCTCGATCGCCTTGCGCCGGGCCTCGGCGGCGGCGCGGCGGCGGGCGGCGGCGAGCGCGGCGCGCCGGGCGGCGGCAGCGGCTGCCCTGCGGGCCGCGGCGATCG
>NZ_JAHKRN010000081.1 GCF_019396385.1 Nonomuraea harbinensis
CTTCCGATCTATCCCGGTCGAGCCGGGATCGCCGTCTTGTCGAGATATATGTGGTTATGTCATCACGGCGAGCACGTCAGCGCTCGTCGTTGGGGCTTATCTTCGGTGTTTCGCTGAGACGTGCCGACTCGTCCAGGATGTCAGCGCCCTTCTCGCGCAGCGCCGCGATGTGCTTACGCCCATGGTGGGCGCAGAACAGCAACTCCCCACCTACCGGCAGGGTCGCGCGAATGTACGCCTGGGCACCGCAACGGTCGCAGCGGTCGAGGGCCGTCAGCGGCTTAACGGGGGCAAGAGCTCCAGTCACGTATCGCCTTTCGGGTCACCCCCGCCGAAGCGAGGATCTGGCGTCAGTCACTTGGAACAACATCTAACCGGACGTGGACGTTCCCAACCCACAGGTCTCTACGCCCAGAGCGGAATGTGTCCGAAAGTAATGGGGATCACCCTGCTGGTAACGGCAAACATGGCGCCATGGCAAGCTTGTACGCGTGCGTAAGGGAAGAACGGTAAGCTACGCACACGTGTTCGAACTATAGACCCGGAGGGCTGGAGTGACGGTAGTGGAGGCGGGTTACACGGCTCGGCACCTCTCGGTGCTCGAGGGCCTCGAGGCCGTCCGCAAGCGCCCGGGGATGTACATCGGATCCACCGACAGCCGGGGGCTCATGCACTGCCTCTGGGAGATCGTCGACAACGGCGTCGACGAGGCGCTGGGCGGCCACTGCGACCGCATCGAGGTCGAGCTCCACGCCGACGGCTCCATCGAGGTGCGCGACAACGGCCGCGGCATCCCCGTCGACGTCGAGCCCAAGAGCGGCCTGGCGGGCGTCGAGCTGGTCTACACCAAGCTCCACGCGGGCGGCAAGTTCGGCGGCGGCTCCTACACCGCCTCGGGCGGCCTCCACGGCGTCGGCGCCTCCGTGGTCAACGCCCTGTCGGCGCGGCTCGACATCCAGGTCGACCGCGACGGCAAGGTCCACGAGATGAGCTTCAGGCGCGGCGTGCCCGGCGTGTTCGACGGGCCGGAGCCGACCGCCAAGTTCAAGAAGAAGTCCGGCCTGCGCGACGGCGGCAAGCTGCCCGAGAAGGTCACCGGCACGCGCGTGCGCTTCTGGGCCGACAAGCAGATCTTCCTGCCCGACGCCGAGGTGTCGCTCGACGAGATCCACGTCCGGCTGCGCCAGACCGCCTTCCTGGTGCCCGGCCTCACCCTCGCCGTCGTCGACAGCCGCCACGAGGAGCAGGTCCGCGACGAGTTCCGCTTCGAGGGCGGCATCTCCGAGTTCACCGAGTTCCTCGCCCGCGACGAGGCCGTCTGCGACGTGCTGCGGCTGCAGGGCGTGGGCCACTTCCGCGAGACCGTGCCCGTCCTCGACGACCAGGGCCACATGACCTCCACCGAGGTCCAGCGCGAGCTCAGCGTCGACGTGGCCGTGCGCTGGGGCAAGGGGTACGAGTCCACGGTCCGCTCCTTCGTCAACGTGATCGCCACCCCCAAGGGCGGCACCCACGTCAACGGCTTCGAGCGCGGCCTCGTCCGCACGATCAACGAGCAGCTCCGCGAGACCCGCCTGCTCAAGAACGGCGACGACCCCGTCACCAAGGAAGACATCCTCGAAGGGCTCACCGCGGTCGTCACCGTCCGCGTGCCGGAGCCGCAGTTCGAGGGCCAGACCAAGGAGGTCCTCGGCACCTCCGCCGCCGCCCGCATCGTCTCCCACGTCGTCAGCCGCGATCTCAAGGAGCTGTTCGACAATCCGCCGCGCGGCTACAAGCAGCCGCTGCGCGCGGTGCTGGAGAAGATCGTCGCCGCAGCCAAGGCCCGCATCGCCGCCCGCGAGCACCGCGAGAACCAGCGCCGCAAGAGCGCACTGGAGAACTCCGCGCTGCCCGCCAAGCTCGTCGACTGCCGCAGCGACGACGTCGACCGCAGCGAGCTGTTCATCGTCGAGGGCGACTCCGCCCTAGGCACCGCCAAGCTGGCCCGCGACTCCGAGTTCCAGGCCCTGCTGCCGATCCGCGGCAAGATCCTCAACGTGCAGAAGGCGTCCGTCAGCGACATGCTGAAGAACGCCGAGTGCGCCGCCATCATCCAGGTCGTCGGCGCCGGCTCCGGCCGCTCCTTCGACATCGACGCCGCCCGCTACGGCAAGATCATCCTCATGGCCGACGCCGACGTCGACGGCGCCCACATCCGCTGCCTGCTGCTCACGCTCTTCCACCGCTACATGCGGCCCATGGTGGAGGCGGGCAGGGTCTTCGCCGCGGTTCCCCCGCTCCACCGCATCGAGCTGACCAACCCCGGGCGCGGCAAGGACAAGTACATCTACTGCTACTCCGACGCCGAGCTGCACAAGGTGCTGCGCGACCTGGAGCGGCGCGGCAAGCGCTGGAAGGACCCGGTCCAGCGCTACAAGGGCCTCGGCGAGATGGACGCCGACCAGCTGGCCGAGACCACCATGGACCCGCGCCACCGCATCCTGCGCCGCGTCCGCATCGAGGCCGCCGAGGAGGCGGAGCAGATCTTCAGCCTGCTGATGGGCAGCGACGTGGCCCCGCGCCGCGAGTTCATCGTCAAGAGCGCCGCCGAGGTCGACCGCGACCACATCGACGCCTGACCGCGCGCCCGGGGGTCAGCCGAGCGGGATCAGGCGGCCCGTCTTCACGTCGTAGACGGCGCCCACGACCGGCATGCCCGCCGGCAGGAACGGTGACGACGTGATGCGGGTCAGGTCGTGCACGAGAGCCTCGGTCTGGTCCGGCACCATGTGGAACTCCAGGCTCCGGGTGTCCACGCCCTGGTCACGGGTCAGCTGGTGCACGTCCGCGTCGGTGGCCTTGGTCATGCCGCAGTCGGTGTGCGGCATGACCAGCACCCGCTCCACCCCCAGCAGGTAGACCGCCAGCACGAGCGTACGCAGGACGTCGTCGGTGACCCGCGCGCCGGCGTTCCTGAGGATCTTCGCGTCGCCCGGCTCCAGCCCCAGCAGGCCGAGCGGGTCGATACGCGAGTCCATGCAGGTGACGACTGCCAGCCCACGTGCCGCGCGCCCGGTCAGGTCGGACCCGCGGAAGGTGCGGGCGAACTCGGCGTTGGCGGCAAAGAGGTCGTCGAACGCATCCATGCCAAAGATGATCCCCCATGACCGTTTCGTCGATGCGTCCGGGGGCCACGAATTCGCCGGAGGTGAGCAAGCTCACGCGATCACTGCTAACTTTGCGTGATGATTCCGTAGCCCATTGTGCGCATGATCGAAGAAGGTCGTCTTGAGCAGGTCCGAATCGCTTGCCGCGTATCTCCGTGCCCAGGCCCGGCGCTGTCTGGATCGAGTGGAGTCCGACGACGGCGGACGCAACGCCAGGCGCACGCTGGCCCTGCTCGACGCCGCCGCCTACGCCGGCGGGCTGGCCGACGACGACCCGCTGATCCTCATGCTCGACCAGGCCGGCTGCTACGGGCCGCTCGGCTGCGAGGCGTTCGACCCCGGCGAGGCCGGCACCCGGCTCGTGCGCACGTGGGAGGGAGCCGAGCCGCACGAGCTCCTCCTGTCGCTCCCGGCGGCGATCACCGCCGCCGCCGGACGGCGCGACCAGGAGCACGGCACCAGACCCTGCTGATGGGCGCCCCCGGCTCCTCAGGCCGGTTCGTTGCCCGGCTTCCACTTGATGCCGCAGCCCAGCGACGGCGTCTGGTCGTCCTCGACGGGTTTGCCGGCCAGCAGCGCGTCGACGGCGGCCCGGAGCGAGGAGCCAGTCACCGGGACCTTGTTGCCCGGCCTTGCGCCGTCGAACTCGCCCCGGTAGGCCAGCTTCAGAGCGGCGTCGTACAGGAAGAAGTCGGGCGTGCAGGCCGCGCGGTAGGCCTTGGCCACCTCCTGCGTGTCGTCGAGCAGGTAGGGGAAGGTGAAGCCGGCCCTGGCCGCCTGCTCGGCCAGGTGTGTGGGATCGTCGTCGGGGTAGTTCACGCTGTCGTTGCTGCAGATCGCGACGACCGAAAGGCGGGAGCCGTATTCGGCGGTCAGCTGCCCGAGCCCGTGCTCGATGTGGCGGACGTAGGGGCAGTGGTTCGACAGGAAGATCACGAGGGTGGCGGGGGAGCCTTCGAGGTCGGCGAGGGACACATTGCCGCCGTCGACGGCCGTCAGGTCGAAGTGCGGTGCGGGTGTGCCGAGCGGAACCATGAACGAATGCGCAGCCATGTCTCCCATTGTCGCCGGTCGTCCCTGTCGGAGGTGAATCCATGGAAGGCATCGCCCGGTTCCGGTCGACGGTGTTCGACTGCCCGGACCCGTCGGCTCTGGCCCGGTTCTACTCGCGCCTGCTCGGCTGGCCGATCACGGACGAGGACGACGGCTGGGTGGTGGTGAGCGACGGGCGATCGCCGGACCGGCTGGCGTTCCAGCTGGTGGAGGACTACCGGCCGCCGATGTGGCCGGAGGGGGAGCGGCCGCAGCAGCTGCACCTCGACGTTCTGGTGGACGATCTCGACGACGCGGAGAAGCGGGTGCTGGAGATCGGCGCGACCAAGGCGGAGGTCCAGCCGAGTGAGGACGACGCTTTCAGGGTCTTCCTCGACCCGGCCGGACACCCGTTCTGCCTGACGGTCTAGCGGGCCGAGCGCGCCAGCAGTTCCACCGCCTCGCTCAGGTCGCCGGAGGCCAGCTCGTGGTCCGCCCGCGCCTGCAGGTCGAACCGCTTGCCGGCCGCCTGGGCGGCGTCCCTGGCCACCGAGACGACCGTGTCACCCTGCTGGAAGGTGGCGCTGCGCGACCGTTCGAGCAGCGCCGCCGCACTCTGGACGGCCGCGGTGCTCCGGATGGTGCCGCCGGGGTGCCAGTTGCCGGGACGGAGCGCCGGGGTCAGCGCCGCCGCCGCTGCCTTCGCCGGTCCGTCGCCCTTGAGCAGCCGGTCGCGTACCTTCTTGAGCCGGTCGCGGCCGGAGTCCGTGCGCAGCCCCCACCCGTACGGGTAGAGCGGGTCGTAGGAGGCGTCGCCGACGTTGATCGGCACCTGCTCCTCGCCGCGGAACCAGGTGAACGGCAGCCGCCCGGTGTACGGGACCGCGCCGAACAGCGGGTCGGCCACGCCGTCGCCCTCGGTGCCCGGCAGCCAGGCCGCCACCACGGCCTCCACCCGCGACAGGTCGCCGAGCAGCAGCGGCCGGCCGGAGACGACCAGCACCACGCAGTCCATCGCCCCGCACACCCGGTCGATCGCGGCCCGGTCCGCGCCGGTCAGGTTCAGCGTGCGCCCGTTGACGCCCACGTCACCCTGGCCTTCCGCGTACGGGGTCTCGCCGACGACCACCACGCCCACGTCGTGCCCGTCGAGCGGCGCCGAGGCGTCGCGCGAGTAGGTGACGGACGGGGCGCGCTTCCGGATCGCCGACAGGATCGTGGTGCCGGGCGTGATCGGCCCGGACGAGCCCTGCCAGGTGATGGTCCAGCCGCCGGACTGGTTGCCGATGTCGTCGGCGTTCGAGCCCGCCACGTACACGCGGGCGTCCCGGTCCAGCGGCAGCAGGCCGCCGTCGTTCTTCAGCAGCACCTGCGAGCGGGCGGCGGCCTCACGGGCCACCTCGCGGTTCGCGGGCGAGCCCACCTCGGCCAGCCGTGACCGGTCCGCGTACGGGCGCTCGAACAGGCCCGCCTCGAACTTCTGGGTGAGGATTCTGGCGACCGCGTCGTCGATCCGCGACATCGGGATCCGCCCGGCCCGCACCTCGGCCTTCAGCGCGCCGACGAACTCCTGGTACGCGTACGGCACCATGATCATGTCCAGCCCGGCGTTGACCGAGGTCCGCACGTCGCTCGCGTAGTCGCCGGGGATCTGGTCGATCGCCTGCCAGTCGCTGACCACGAACCCCTTGAACCGGAGCCGGCCCTTCAGCACGTCCGTGATCAGCTCCCGGTGCGCGTGCATCTTCAGCGGCCCGTCGCCGGAGTCCACGCTGGAGAACGACGGCATGACCGTCGCCACCTCACGCTCGACCGCCTCGGCGAACGGCGACAGGTGGATCGCCTCCAGCTCGGCCCGGCTCACCTCGGTGACGCCCTGGTCGATGGTGTAGTTCCCGGTCGTGGACGAGCCGTACGTGGTGCCGCCGTCGCCGACGTAGTGCTTGGCGGTGGCCAGGACGCCGTTCTCCTGCATCCCGTCGATGATCGTCGCCATCCGCTTCACCAGCGCGGGGTCCTCGCCGAAGGACTCGTACGCGCGGCCCCACCGGTCGTCGCGGGACACGCACAGGCACGGCGAGAAGTTCCACGGGACGCCGGTCGCCTTCACCTCGCGTGCGGTGATCTTCCCGGTCCGCTCGGTGAGGGCGGGGTCGCGGGCGGCGCCCAGCCCGACGTTGTGCGGGAAGATCGTCGCCCCGACCACGTTGTTGTGGCCGTGCACCGCGTCCACGCCGTAGATGAGCGGGATCTGCAGCCGGGTCTGCCGGGCGCGGAGCTGGAAGCCGTCGATCATGTCCGCCCACGCCTCGGGCGTGTTGGTGGCCGGCGTGGAACCGCCGCCCGACAGGAGCGAGCCGAGCAGGTAGGCGGCGATGTCGTTCTGGCTGCCGAGCGCGCCGCGCTCGGCCTGCGTCATCTGCCCGGCCTTCTCCTCCAGCGTCATCCGGCCGAGCAGGTCGGCCACCCGCTGCCTGACGGGCCTGCGTTCGTCCAGGTACGGCAGGCCGTGCGCGTCGATGACGACGACCGGGTTCTCGGCCGGCGGCCTGACGCCCTCGCCCGACAGCAGGATCGGGATGGTCTCGGCCACCTCGGCGTCGCGGTCGCCCTTGGTCCTGACCAGGAACGACCTGGCCGTGCCCGAGGGGGTGCCCGCCGGGAAGGTGAGCGTGCCCGCGGCGGGGGTGTAGTCCTCGCCGGGCGTGGCGGTGCCGGCGCCGGTGGCGTAGCGCACGGTCAGGTCCGAGGGGAGCGGCCCGCCGGTGGCCGTGCTGACGGACACCCGCACCTCGGCCGAGCCGCGCTCCTTGACCGGGTAGACCGGCTCGTCGGTGGCGAGCCGGACCGGCCGGGGCGGCGCCGTCCCGTACACCTGGACGTCGTCCCAGAGCAGCGTGCCCGACGAGGCGGCGGGGAGCCGCATCGAGTAGCCCCACATGGCGATCAGGTCCAGCTCGCCGTCGGTGGGCGAGCCGCCCGGCTGGTAGTCGGCGCGGCGGGTGAAGTCCGCGAACGGCACGCTGACCTGCCGCCAGCCGGCGGTGTCGTCGGTGAACGAGGACTCGAACAGCTCAGCGCTGCCCGCGCC
Source organism: Nonomuraea harbinensis (assembly GCF_019396385.1). Taxonomy (GTDB): domain Bacteria; phylum Actinomycetota; class Actinomycetes; order Streptosporangiales; family Streptosporangiaceae; genus Nonomuraea; species Nonomuraea ferruginea. The sequence goes on from NZ_JAHKRN010000081.1 coordinate 7,273, forward strand.
GCCGCCTCCGTCCTTGACCTCGAAGAAGACGCGCTGGCCGGTGCCCGCGCCCTTCACCCAGAACGAGAATCCCTCGTACGGTGACCAGTCCTGGGCGGCGGTCAGGTCGTGCGACCAGCCGCCCCACTGGCTGACCGTGTAGACGGTGCTCAACGCCCGGTTGCCCGCCGCCGCGCCCGGACGGTCGTCGGCGGGGGTCACGGTGAGCGTGGGGGTGGAGGCCGCGTCGTTGCCCCAGCCGGTCACGCCGGGCGGCAGGGTGGCGGACTCGAAGTCGGTCACGGTGTGCGGCTCGGCGGACGCCTGCACGGGTGGTGCCACCAGGAGCGAGGCGAGCACGGCCGCCGCGGCCCACAGTGGAGTTCTTAATCGGATCACTGAACCTCCCAGAGAGCGCTCTCTCCAAGAGATCGGACACGGGCCGTGGTTCATAACAGACGTTTCTTGACGAGAGTGAACCAGAGGCGCAAGATGGCCTTATTCAACGATTGATGAAATCTGGTGAGAGCGATGACCGGACACTGCGTCATCATCGGGGGCGGCCCCGCCGGCATGGTCGCCGGGCTGCTGCTCGCCCGGGCGGGCGTGCGGGTGACGGTGCTGGAGAAGCACGCCGACTTCCTGCGGGACTTCAGGGGCGACACCGTCCACCCGTCGACGCTCGCCCTGCTCGACGACCTGGGCCTGGGCGACCGGTTCGACCGGCTGCCCCAGTATCACATCACCGAGATCGCGTTCCCGGCCGCCGACGGGCCGGTGGTCATCGGAGACCTGTCGCGGCTCAGGGTCCGCCGCCCGTACATCGCCATGGTCCCGCAGTGGGACCTGCTGAACCTGCTGGCCGGGGCCGCCCGCGAGGAGCCCGGCTTCACCCTGCGGATGCGCACCGAGGTCACCGGTCTCATCCACGAGGGCGGGCGGATCGCCGGGGTGCGCTACCGCACCGCCGGCGGGCAGGACGGGGAGATCCGCGCCGACCTGACCCTGGCCTGCGACGGCCGCTGGTCCCTCGCCCGCCGTGGGGCCGGTCTGCGGGTCAAGGAGTACGGGGTGCCCTTCGACGTGTGGTGGTTCCGGCTGCCGCGCGACCGGGAGAACGGCATCGGGGCGCTCGTCCCGCGCGTCGTGGGCGACCGCCTGCTCATCGTCCTGCCCCGCGAGACCCACTTCCAGGTCGGCTACCTCGGCCCCAAGGGGCACGACCGCGAGTTCCGCGCCCGCGGGCTCGGACCGCTCCGCCGCGAGATCGCCGCGGCGGTGCCCGCGCTGGCCGGCGAGGTGGACGAGCTGACCTCGATGGACGATGTCAAGCACCTGGACGTCCGGCTCAACCGGCTGACCCGCTGGCACGCCGACGGGCTGCTGTGCATCGGCGACGCGGCCCACGCCATGTCGCCGGTCGGCGGCGTCGGCATCAACCTGGCGGTCCAGGACGCGGTCGCCGCCGCGACGCTCCTGGCCGGACCCCTGCGCAAAGGGCGGCCCACGCCCGCGGCGCTCGCCCGCGTCCGCGCCCGCCGCCTCATGCCGACAGTGGCCGTGCAGACCCTCCAGCGGCTGCTGCACCGGGCGTTCACCCTGCGGGTCATCCAGGGCACCTGGTCGGGGCCGCCCAGGCCGCTGGTGTGGCTCATGCGCCGCTTCCCGGCTCTCTCGTACGTCCCGGCGTACCTCATCGGCGTCGGCCCGCGCCCCGAACGCGCCCCCGCCTTCGCCCGCCGCCTGCCCGAGAAGACCTCGACGGGTACGTGAGCAGGCATGAGCTCACGGACCGAGGATCACCGTCTCCTCGGTCGCTGTCGTCTCGCCCCCGGCATGCGCCGCGAACGCGGCACCCCCGGCGAAGGACATGATCAGCGCGGCTGCCACCACGGCGGCCCGGCGCAGGCGTCCCCGGATCGCCGCGGTGGGGCCGACGGCCCGCACTGGAACCTGCGGGGCAACGGCGGCATGCTGTCGACCGCACGTGACCTGTTCCGCTGGCACCGCGCGCTGACCGGCGACGCCGTCCTGCCGGCGGGCGCCAGGAAGAAGCTCTTGACCGCGTACGCGCCGGTGCCGGACTCGGACGAGTCGTACGCGTACGGCTGGAACATCCGCGGCACCGGCGACGGCCGGATCGCCTGGCACGACGGCGGCAACGGATGGTCGCCGGCGAACTACGCGCTGTCCCCGGGCGACGGCACGATGGCCTTCTGGGTCAGCAACCACGCCTACCGGCGGGGAGCGTGGAACTTCGAGGACCTGGAGCCGGACCTGACCCTGGGCCTCCTGGCACGCGCCCGTGAGACCCGCCCCGGAGACCGGGACGGGTGACATGGGCCCGCTCAGCCTTCCGGCGTCGCGGAGGCGGGCGCGGGAGCGGAGGCCAGGGCGCCGCCGACGGCGCCGATGGTGTGAGTGAGACGGACCCCGGAGCCGTCGCGGCGGCCGAGCTCCTCGGGCAGCGGCACCGGCTTGCCCACCGGGGAGACCGCCCTGGCCGGTGCCGGGCCCGCCCAGGCCAGCAGCAGCACGTCCTCGCCCTTCAGGAACCGCTGGGCGCGTACCCCGCCCGTGGCCCGGCCCTTGGCCGGGAAGTCGGCGTAGTCGGACACCTTGCCGCCGCCGATCTGCGTGCCGGGAAGCGCGGTGGACGAGCCCGCCACCGTCACCACCCGGGCGGGCCTGGACGGGTCGACCACGCCGAACCAGATCACCCGCGCGGCGCCGTCGAGGCGGACGCCCGCCATGCCGCCCGCCGGCCGCCCCTGCGGCCTGACCAGCGACGCCGGGAAACGCAGCAACTGGGCCTCGGACGTGATGAACACCACGTCGTGCTCCTCGGACTCCAGCTCGACGGCGCCCACCACCGTGTCGCCGTCCTTGAGCGTGATCACCTCGAAGTCGTCGCGGTTGGCGGGGTATTCGGGCACCACCCGCTTGATCACGCCCTGCGCCGTGCCGAGCGCCAGGCCCGGCCCCGACGGGTCGAGCGAACCCAGCCCCACCACGGTCTCGCCGGGCTCCAGCGACACGAACTCGGAGACCGGATGCCCGCCCGACAGGGTCGGCGGGGCGGCCGAGGCAGGCAGCGTCGGCAGGTCGACCACCTGGACGCGGATGAGCCGGCCCTGCGACGTCACCACCCCCACCTCGCCCCGCACGCTCGTGCGGACGGCGGAGACCAGCACGTCGTGCGGCGAACGGCCGCCCTCGGCCGCCAGCGGCTCGGCGTCGGCGGTGCGCGCCAGCAGGCCCGTGGACGACAGCAGCGCCAGGCACGGGTCGTCGGCCACCTGCAGCGACACCACCGGGGTGCGGGTCTGCCCGGAGGCCTCACGCAGCTCGGTGCGGCGCGGCGTGCCGTACTTCTTCGACACCTCGGCCAGCTCGCCGGAGACCACCTGGCGCAGCCGCGTCTCCGACGAGAGGATCGCGGTCAGCTCGGCGATCTCCTCGGTGAGCGTCTCCTTCTCGCGGTCGAGCTCCAGCTTGTCGTAGCGGGTCAGGCGGCGCAGCGGCGTGTCGAGGATGTAGGAGGCCTGCACCTCGGTCAGGTCGAACACGCTCATCAGCCGCTCGCGCGCCTGCGCCGAGTCGTCGGACGCGCGGATCACCTGGATGACCTCGTCGATGTTGAGCAGCGCGACGATCAGGCCGTCGACCAGGTGGAGCCGGTCCTCGCGCTTGCGGCGCCGGAACTCCGAGCGCCGCCGGACGACCTCCAGCCGGTGGTTCACGTACACCTGGAGCAGCTCGCGCAGGCCGAGCGTGCGCGGCTCACCGTCGACCAGCGCGACGTTGTTGATGCCGAAGGTCTCCTCCATCGGCGTCAGCCGGTAGAGCTCCTCCAGCACCGCTTCGGGGATGAAGCCGTTCTTGATCTCGATGACCAGGCGCAGGCCCTTGTGCCGGTCGGTGAGGTCCTTGAGATCGGCGATGCCCTGCAGCTTCTTGCTGGTCACCAGCTCTTTGATCTTGGTGACCACGCGCTCGGGGCCGACGTTGTAGGGCAGCTCGGTGACGACGATGCCCTTGCGGCGCGGGGTGATCTGCTCGACCGTGCAGGTGGCCCGCATGCGGAAGGTGCCGCGCCCGGTCTCGTAGGCGTCTCGGACGCCCTGCAGGCCGATGATGGTGCCGCCGGTCGGCAGGTCGGGCCCGGGCACGAACTTCATCAGCTCGTCGAGCGTCGCCGCCGGCTTCTTGATCAGATGGCGGGCGGCGGCGACGACCTCGGTCAGGTTGTGCGGCGCCATGTTGGTCGCCATGCCGACCGCGATGCCGGTGGTGCCGTTGACCAGCAGGTTGGGGAACGCCGACGGCATGACCGTCGGCTCCGTCTCCTGCCCGTCGTAGTTGGGCTTGAAGTCGACGGTGTCCTCGTCGATCGACTCCACCATGAGCATCGCCGCCGGGGCCAGCCTGGCCTCGGTGTAACGCATGGCCGCCGGCAGGTCGTCGGGCGAGCCGAAGTTGCCGTGGCCGTCGACCAGCGGCAGCCGCATCGAGAACGGCTGCGCCAGCCGCACCAGCGCGTCGTAGATGGCGCTGTCGCCGTGCGGGTGGAGCTTGCCCATGACGTCGCCGACCACGCGGGACGACTTGACGTGCCCCCGGTCGGGCCGCAGGCCCATCTCGCTCATCGAGTAGAGGATGCGCCGCTGCACCGGCTTGAGGCCGTCGCGGGCGTCGGGCAGCGCCCGCTGGTAGATGACGGAATAGGCGTACTCGAGGAAGCTCGTGCGCATCTCGGACGACACGTCGATGTCGACGATGCGCTCCTCGAAGTCCTCGGGAGGGGGTGCGGTGCTGCGTCGGGCCATGTCGAACATTGTGCCGAAGAAAAGAGGGTGCGTGCGACTCCATCGCCCCGGCTCGGAATCGTCGGCCGGACCTGGTAACAAGGAACCCATGATTGACGCCCCCGACGCGGCGATGCTGCGCGAAGAGGCCGAGGAGAAGCTGCGGGCGCTGGCGGGCGAGCACGCCCGGTTGCGTGACGACCAGTGGACCGCCATCGAGGCGCTCGTCGTCGACCGGCGCCGGGTGCTCGTCGTGCAGCGCACCGGCTGGGGCAAGTCCGCGGTCTACTTCGTGGCCACCGCCCTGCTGCGCGAGCTGGGCGAGGGGCCCACGGTCATCGTCTCGCCGCTGCTCGCCCTCATGCGCAACCAGATCGCCGCCGCCGAACGCGCCGGCATCCGCGCCGTGACGATCAACTCGGCCAACCCCGAGGCGTGGGAGGAGGTCTACGGCGAGGTCGCCGCCGGCCAGGTCGACGTGCTCCTGGTCAGCCCCGAGCGGCTCAACAACCCCGACTTCCGCGACAACGTCCTGCCCGAGCTGGCCGAGAGCGCCGGCCTGGTCGTGGTCGACGAGGCCCACTGCATCTCCGACTGGGGCCACGACTTCCGCCCCGACTACCGCCGCCTGGCCACGCTGTTCGAGGAGCTGCCGCCCGGCATCCCGGTGCTCGCCACCACCGCCACGGCCAACGCCCGCGTCACCCGCGACGTCGCCGAGCAGATGGGCGAGGACACCCTGGTCCTGCGCGGGCCGCTGGAGCGCGAGAGCCTCCACCTGAGCGTCGTCAGGCTCCCGAGCGCCGAGCAGCGGCTGGCCTGGCTGTCCCAGACCCTGCACGAGCTGCCCGGCTCCGGCATCGTCTACACCCTCACCGTCGCCGCCGCCCACGAGATCGCCGGCCACCTGCGCGACCAGGGCCACGAGGTGGCCGCCTACTCCGGCCAGACCGAGCCGGCCGAGCGGCTGGCGGCCGAGGAGGCGCTGCTCGCCAACAAGATCAAGGCGCTGGTGGCGACGAGCGCGCTCGGCATGGGCTTCGACAAGCCCGACCTCGGGTTCGTCGTCCACGTGGGCGCCCCGCAGTCGCCGGTCGCCTACTACCAGCAGGTCGGCCGGGCCGGGCGCGGCGTCGAGCGGGCCGAGGTGATCCTGCTGCCCGGCGCCGAAGACCGCGACATCTGGGCCTATTTCGCCTCCCTCGCGTTCCCGCCCGAGCCGGTCGTCCGCACCGTGCTCCAGACGCTGGAGGAGCGGGGCGTCATGTCCACCCCCGCCCTGGAGACCGCCGTCGACCTGAGCCGCAGCCGCCTGGAGATGATGCTCAAGGTGCTCGACGTCGACGGCGCGGTGCGCCGGGTCAAGGGCGGCTGGGAGGCCACCGGCGAGCCGTGGGCCTACGACGCCGAGCGCTACTCCCGCATCGCCGCCGAGCGCGGGGCCGAGCAGGAGGCCATGCTGGGCTACCTCACCACCGACCGCTGCCGCGAGCACTACCTGCGCGAGCTGCTCGACGACGAGGCCGCCGGGCCGTGCGGCCGCTGCGACAACTGCACCGGCCACCACCGCTCGCCCGGCATCGCCGCCCCGGCCGTCGAGCGCGCCCGCGAGCGGCTGGCCCGGCCCGGCGTGGAGATCGACCCCCGCAAGCAGTGGCCGACGGGGCTGGCCGACCTGTCCGGCAAGATCAAGCCCGAGCTCCGCGCCGAGCCCGGACGCGCCCTCGGCCGGCTGACCGACATCGGCTGGGGCAACCGCCTGCGCGACCTGTTCCAGGGCCCCGACGGGCCGATGCCCGACGACATGTTCGCGGCCGTGATCAAGGTGCTGTCCGCCTGGGAGTGGGAGCAGCGGCCGGTGGCCGTGGTCGGCGTGCCCTCCTCGGCCAGGCCGCTGCTGGTGCGCGCCTTCGGCGAACGGCTCGCGCAGGTCGGCCGCCTGACCTACCTCGGCGAGCTGGGCTACCGGTCGGGGCCACCCGGCCGGCAGTTCAACAGCGCCAAGCGGGTCCAGGCCGTACGGGCGACGCTCGCCATGCCCAAGGAACTGGGCGCCGCGGTGGCGGCGTGCGGCGGCCCGGTGCTGCTGGTCGACGACCGCGTCGACACCGGCTGGACCATGACCCTCGGCGCCGCCCTGGTCCGCCACGCGGGCGCCCCGGCCGTCCTCCCCCTGACCCTGGCCGTCACATCCTGATCAGCGCGCGCCCGGCTTGTCCCGTACGCGGGGCTGATGCGCGCGTCCGCGCCGGTCGGCGGTCTACGCTTTGCCGATCAGCCCAGCCCGGCGAGCGCCGCCTCAGCCTCTCGTGGGAAGCGCCCGCGCCGCCCGGGCGTCGTTGGTGGTCCGGTGTGCGGCAGTTGCCTGTCACCTGCTCGCCTGACGTTGAACGCGCAGGTAGACGCCGCCCTCGCCAAAGCCGGGGGTCTCGTACGGCGCCGGACCGGGGATCGCCGGGCAGTCACGGACGCTGGCAAGGCCAACTGAAGGCGCGACCCGCTGAAGGCGCGGCCTGCTAAAGGCGCGGCCCGTCTGAGACAGGACCCGTTAGAGGCGCGGCCCGCTAGAGGCGCGGGCGGGCGCCGAGGTGCACGATGGCCTTGGAGGCCAGGCTGCAGCCGGCGCTCAGGGACTCCGCCGGGGGCTTGCCCGCCAGCCACGCCGGCAGGAACCCGGCGCAGAACGCGTCGCCCGCGCCCGTGCCGTCGACGATGCGGTCGACCGGCTCGGCCGGCGCCCGCACCGGCTCGGGGCGGCCGTTGCCGTACCACAGCGCGCCCTCGGCGTTCATCTTGATCACGACCTGCGGGAACCACGCGGTCAGCACCTTGGCCGCCGCCTCGGGATCGTCGCGGCCGGTCAGCACCTTGGCCTGGTCGGCGTTGGCGAACAGCAGCTTGGCGCCGCCCGTCCACTCCAGGAACGGCTCCGCGCCCGTACGCTCCAGCGGCGCCGCGGAGGCGCAGTCGACGGAGATCGACATCCCCGCGCGGCGCGCCATGTCGAGCGCGGCGAGACCGGCCTCGCGCGAGCCCTCGTTGATCAGCGTGTAGCCGGACAGGTGGAGGTGGCCGCCGCCGAACAGGTCGCGCGGCAGGTCCTCGGGGGCCAGCGCCGCGTTGGCGCCGGGGTCGGAGAGCATGGTGCGCTCGCCCTTGTGCGTCACGAGCACCACGCAGGTGCCGGTGGGACGCTCCGGGTCCATGACGAGCCGGGCGTCGACGCCGTAGCCCATCAGCTCCATGTCGCGGTTACGGCCGGTGATGTCGGCGCCGCGGCGGCCGATGTAGGCCACCTCCGCGCCCTCGACCGCCAGCCACGAGGCGATGTTGGCGCCCGAACCGCCTCCGTGCATGGTCACGACCGCGGGTGTGTCGCTCGCTCTGGCGAGCGCATAACGGGCGCGCGCCACCGCGTCGGTCATGAGATCGCCCACCACGACGACCCGCGTCATGATGCCACCACCTTGCTTGCTGCTACAGATCGAGCCTGGCCACGGCAAAACTAACAGCTTCGGGGCTGCTCGTGGGGCGGACCCCCGACACCCGGCCTGAGTCGATGCACATCCGTTGCCCAATCGGGCCGGGGATTCTTGGCATGTGGGATGGGGGTTTAGTCTCGGGACTGTGGAGGCACAATATCCCGCTCACTGGGAAGCGGATGTCGTCCTGGCCGACGGCGGCACTGCTCACCTGCGCCCCATCAGGCCCGCCGACGCAGACCGGCTGCGCGCTTTCTACTCGCGGCTGTCCGACGAGTCCATCTACTTCCGGTTCTTCGGGCCGCGGCCGCGGCTGTCCGACCGCGAGGTGCGGTGGTTCACCAACGTCGACTACGTCGGCCGGGTCGCCCTGATCGCCACGATCGGGGCCGACATGGTGGCCGTCATCCGCTACGACCGCACCGGGCCGGGCGAGGCGGAGGTGGCGTTCCTGGTCGAGGACGCCCACCAGGGCAGGGGAGTGGCCTCGGTGCTGCTCGAACACCTGGCGGCGACGGCCCGCGAGCGAGGCATCGAGCGCTTCGTCGCCGACGTGCTGCCCGCCAACATGAAGATGATGGGCGTGCTCCGCCAGGCCGGCTACACCGCCGAGAGCCGGTTCGCCGACGGCGTGGTCCGCATGACCCTCGACCTGACCCCCACCGAGACCTCGACCGAGGTCACCATGGCCCGCGAGCACCGCGCCGAGGCCCGGTCCATCGCCCGGCTGCTGGCCCCCGGCTCGGTCGCCGTCATCGGCGTCTCACGCGAGCCGGGCGGCGTCGGCCAGACCGTGCTGCGCAACCTGCTCGCCGCCGACTTCACCGGCCCCGTCTATCCCGTGCACCGCGAGGCGCGCGCCGTGGCGGGCGTGCGCGCGTACCCGGGCATCGGCGCCATCGACGACGAGGTCGACCTGGCCGTGGTGGCGGTGCCGGCCGGCAGCGTGCTGGACGTCGTCGAGGAGTGCGCCGCCAAGGGCGTGCACGGGCTGGTCGTGGTCTCCTCCGGCTTCGGCGAGCTGGGCGAGGAGGGCCGCGCCAGGCAGGACGAGCTGGCCCGCATCGCCCGTGCCCACGGCCTGCGCGTCGTCGGCCCCAACTGTCTCGGCATCGCCAACACCGACCCCGCCGTCAAGCTCAACGCCACCCTCGCCGCCACCGTCCCCGGCCGCGGCACGGTCGGCTTCTTCAGCCAGTCGGGCGCGCTCGGCACCGCGCTGCTGCAGCGGGTGGCGCAGCGGGGCATGGGCATCTCGTCGTTCGTCTCCGCGGGCAACCGGGCCGACGTGTCGGGCAACGACCTGTTGCAGTATTGGGAGGAGAACGACGCGACCGAGGTGATCCTGCTCTACCTCGAGTCGCTGGGCAACCCGCGCAAGTTCACCCGCCTGGCCAGGCGGATCTCCCGCAGCAAGCCGATCGTGGTGGTCAAGAGCGGCGGCACCCCCTCCGGCCACTCCGCCCAGGAGCTGGGGCTGCCCGACTCGGCGATCAGCTCGCTGTTCGAGCAGGCGGGGCTGATCCGGGTCGACGACCTGATCCAGCTCTTCGACGTCGGCCAGCTGCTGGCCTACCAGCCGCTCCCCGCCGGTCCGCGGGTCGCCGTGATCACCAACTCCGACGCGCTCGGCCTGCTCGCCGCCGACGCCTGCGTCGCCGCCGGTCTGTCGCCGCGCCCGCCGGTCAACCTGGGTGCGGCCGCGGGGCCGTCCGAGTTCGGTACGGGGCTCGCCGGCGAGCTGGCCTCACCCGAGGTGGACGCGGCCGTCGTCATCTACATGCCGCCCATCCCCGGTGACGCGGCCGGGGTGGCGGCCGAGCTGCTGCGGGTGTCGAAGGGCGCGTCGAAGCCCGTGCTGGCCACGTTCGAGGGATATCTCGGCATGCATCCGCATCTGCGGGCCGGGCCCGCGCCGGAACGCGGGTCCATCCCCTCGTACGCGGCCCCCGAGGAAGCCGTGCGCGCCCTCGCCCAGGCGGTCCGCTACGCCCGCTGGCGCGCCGAGCCGGCCGCGCCGCCCCCGGAACTGGAGGACGTCGACACCGCCCGCGTCCGCGCCCTCGCCACCGAGACACTCGCGGGCGCCCTCCCACCGGCACACCCTGAGACCACCGGCGCCCCCGAGACGGCCGACTCCGCCGAGGCGTCTCCCGAAGGTGGGAAGCGCTCGCCGGACGCTTCCGCTGCGGACGGTCCTCTGGAGGACTCCTCCGCCCCGCGTCCATCTTCGGCGGGGGGTGGGTCCACCGCGGAGGGGGATGCGGCCGGCGCCTCCGGCGGGGTGTCCCCGGAGGACGGTTCCGTCGTGCGGTCCGGTGATACGGAAGGGACACCGCATCCCCGCCCGTCCGGGAGCCCCTATCGGACGGGTGCTACGGAGGTCGTGCCGGGAGGCGGGAGGGCTCCGTACTTCGCGGCGGCCGGGCCGCCGGTGGAGGCCGACGCCGCGGAGCTGCTCGCCTGTTACGGGCTGACCGTCTGGCCCGCCGAGGCGGTCGGCTCGGCCGACGAGGCCGCGCGGGCCGCCGAACGGCTCGGCTGGCCGGTCGTGCTCAAGGTGGCCGACCCCGAAGCGTCCCGCCGGGCGGGGACGGTACGCCTCGGGCTGCCGACCGCCGACGCCGTGCGGCACGCGTACGAGGAGTTCACCCGGCAACTCGGCGACGGAGTGGAGCTGGCCGTCCAGCGGATGGCGCCACAGCCGGCCGTGCCGACGGTGGTGAGCGTCGTCGACGACCCGGCGTTCGGCCCTGTCGTGTCGTTCGGGCTGGGCGAGGTGGCCGCCAGGCTGCTGCGCGACCGGGGCTTCCGGCTGGCGCCGCTCACCCGGGAGGACGCGGCGGGGCTGGTGCGTTCGGTGCGGGCCGCGCCGCTGCTGTTCGGCGAGTACGGTTACCCGCCGGTGGCGGTGGACGCCCTGGAGGACCTGCTCGTCAGGGTGAGCCGCCTGGCCCACGACCTGCCGGAGCTGGCCAGGCTGGACCTGGACCAGGTGCTCGTGGGCGAGGAGGGCGTGACGATCCTCGACGCCAGGGCCGTCCTGCGCACCCCCGCGGGCCCCCGCCTCGACGGCGGCCCCCGCAGGCTCAGCTAGCTCCCGGCCGCTCCGGCGCTCCCGTACGCGGTGGCGCAGACGTTATAGAGCGTTACATCCGGCGGGTGGTTGCACTGTGCGACCCTGGCAAACTGGATCCATGAGGGAAACCCGAGTCTCAGCCGCGGGCCTGCGTGAAGCGATCGAGCGCAGCGGCTACTATCCCGACCTCGTCACCGATGCGGTCGAATCCGCGCTGGGCAAGGAGGCCGTCACGGCCTTCGTGGTGCACCACGAGGCCACCTTCGATCCCGCGATGGAGGTGCGCAGGCACGTCACCGTCCTGGTGCTGACGGGCACGAGGCTCCTGGTGTGCCACACCGACGAGCACCCCGCCGTGGAGGGCGTCTCGACCGCGCACGCCTCCACGACCACCGAGGCCGTCCAGCTCGGCCGCATCCAGTCGGTGGCGGTCACCCGGGTGGTCCCCGAGCCGGCGTCGTACGTCCCCGGCGTCCCCCCGACGGAGGTGACGCTCACGATCGGGTGGGGCGCCATCTCCCACGTCGACCTCGAGCCCGCCACCTGCGGCGACGAGAACTGCGAGGCCGACCACGGCTACACCGGCGCCATCACCGCCGACGACCTCTCCCTCCGGGTCAGCGAGGCGGCCGACGGCCCCGAGGCGGTCACCCACGTCCTGGCCTTCGCCAAGGCCCTCTCCGAAGCCACCGCCCGCGCCGCCGCCTGACCGCGCTCCGCCACCCCGAGACGCCGTCGACGCCGTACCGGCCGGACTCCCCGCCGCAACGGCGGCCGATGTCGTACACAGAGGCACAGCCACCGCGAGGCCCGGCTCCGAAGCCTCGCGGGATCTTCACCTGGGCCGCCGGCGAACGGGACGGATAGGATCGGAGCATGACCATCGGCCCCCTCGTGCCGGCGTACGGAGCCGGGTCACTGCCCGATCTGTCCCGGTCGCTGCTGGCGTCGCTGGGCCTCGACGGGCCCAACCCCCTGGGCCTCCCGCCCGCCGAGCGCACCTGCCTGTTCCTGGTCGACGGCCTCGGCGCCGAGCTGCTGGCCGCGCACGCCGCCTCGGCGCCGTTCCTGGCGAGCCTGCTCGACAGGTCACGTACGCTCACCGCCGGATTCCCCGCCACCACCGTGACCAGCCTGTGCTCGCTCGGCACCGGCGTCTCGCCCGGCGAGCACGGGATGCTCGGCCTGACCCTGGCCGTCCCCGGCACCGGCCGCCTGTTCAACTGCCTGCGCTGGTCCGGGATGCCCATGGACCCTCTCGACTGGCAGCCCGCCGAGACCGTCTACCAGCGTGCCGCGGCCGCCGGCCTCGACGTCGTCTACGTGGCGCCCGGCGAGTTCGAAGGCTCCGGGCTGACCGGCGCCGTCTTCCGCGGCGTCCGCTACGCCGCGGCCGAGACCGTCGACGACCGGGTCGCCCGGGTGCTGGCCGAGCTGCGGCAGCCGCGCGCGCACGTCACCGTCTACTACGGCGACCTCGACGCGGTCGGCCACATGACCGGCTGGGGCACCGAGGAGTGGCTGGCGCAGCTCGCCATCGTCGACGCCATGGCCGAGCGCATCGCGGCGGGCCTGCCTCCCGGCTCCGCCCTCTACGTGACGGCCGACCACGGCATGGTCAACGCCTCGGAGAAGCTCGACGCCGAGGCCACCCCCGAGCTGGCCCACGGGGTGGCGATGCTCGGCGGCGAGGCCAGGGCGCGACACGTGTACGCGCTGGAGGGCGCCGCGGCCGAGGTGCTCGACGCCTGGCGCGAGGCGCTGCGCGGCCGGGCCTGGGTGGTGTCGCGTGAGGAGGCCGTCGAGTCCGGCTGGTTCGGCCCGCGGGTCCTGACCGAATGGCTGGGCCGCATCGGCGACGTGGTCGCCGTCCCCTACACCGACCTGGCCATCACCGCCCCGTCCACACACCGCATCGAGGCCCTCTTCACCGGCTACCACGGCTCGATGACCACGGCCGAGCAGAACATCCCGCTCCTGGAGGTGAGCACCCGGTGACCGGTCCGCTGATCACTCCGTCCGCCCTCGCCGCGCTCGGCGACGTCACCCTGCTCGACGTTCGCTGGCGGCTCGGCGGCCCGTCCGGCATGGACCTCTACCGCGAGGGCCACCTGCCGGGCGCCGTCTTCTGCGACCTCGACAGAGCTCTGGCCGGCCCGCCGGGCGAGGGCGGGCGCCACCCGCTGCCCGCCGTCGACGCGTTCGAGCGCGCGATGCGGCGGCTCGGCGTCTCCGGCGCGCGGCCGGTCGTGGTGTACGACGACACCTCCTCGACCGCGGCGGCCCGCGCCTGGTGGACGCTGCGCTACTTCGGACATCAGGACGTACGGGTCCTCGACGGCGGGTTGCCCGCCTGGGAGGCGGCCGGTCTGCCGGTCGTCAAGGAGGAGCCCGTGCCCGCGCCCGGCGACTTCACGGCCAGGCCGGGCGGGATGCCCGTGCTCGACGCCGACCGGGCGGCGGCCCTCGCCTCCTCCGGAGTGCTGCTCGACGCCAGGGCCGCCGAACGCTACCGCGGCGAGGTCGAGCCGATCGACCCGGTGGCCGGCCACATCCCCGGCGCGGTCAGCGCCCCGACCACGGAGAACGTCACTCCCGGCGGCACCTTCCTGGCTTCCGGCGAGCTGCGGGAGCGCTTCGCCGCGCTGGGCGCCCGCGAGGGGGTCGCCGCGGGCGCCTACTGCGGCTCCGGTGTGACGGCCGCCCACCAGGTGCTGGCCATGGAAGTGGCCGGCCTGCCCGCGGCCCTCTACGTCGGCTCCTGGTCCCACTGGGTGACCGACCCGTCGAGACCGGTCGCCACGGGCTGACCGCCTGGTGGCTGGGCCGGGGCTCGGGTGTCGACGCCGGTTCGTCAGGTCAGCCGGTCGGCACGATGGGCCGCCTGCCGCGTTCCCGGTCGTCCTCGCCGTGGACCGGGACTGGTGCCCGGCCGATGTCGGCAGGGCACCCGGCGTCCGGCTCGCGGTGGATGAGAGGCTGGTCGCCGGCGCCGAAGCAGGTGAAGGCGGTGATGCCGGTCCGCGCCGAGGCGTACGCGAGCGCCGACGCCGGGGTGTGACCCGCGGCGAGCAACTCGTGGAAGCGGCTCATCACGGCCAGCGCGTCCTCGTCGCACACCGGCACCATCCCGGCCACCACGCACGCCGTCCCCTGCGCCAGGAACGCGCCCGCGAGGCCCAGCGGCGCGCCGTCCGTGGGCGTCCTGGCCATGCCGGAGTCGCACGCCGACAGCACCACCAGCCTGGCCGTACGCGAGCTGCCGAGCAGGTCGTAGGCCATGAGCGGGCCGTCTTCCAGCGTGATGCTCGACAGCAGCGGGCTGCGGGCGTGGAACACCCCGTGCGCCGCCAGGTGCACCACGTCACAGGAGGCCAGCGCGGCCAGCACCGCGTCGCGCCGGGCGGCCACCGGTCGCGCCCCCGGATGACAGGCCACCACCCGGTCCCTCTCCTCGTACGCGTGCGCCAGCCCCGGCCCCGCCGCCGCAACCACCTTGAGCGACCCCGGCCAGGAGCCGCCAGAAAGCCCCGCCCAGGAATCGACTGAAGAGCCGACCGGATGCGCGGCCCCCGAAAGCACGACGCCATCAGAGGGCCCCGCCCCAGGAATACCGGCGGGCGGCGTGGTCCCGGCTTCGGGAAGGGCGGTGGGTGGGGTGGTTCCCGGAGCCGGAGTTCCTGCCGGGCCGGCGGGTGGTGTCGCTGCCGCTTCCGGAGAGGTGGTCCTCGGTGGGCCGGTGGGGCGGGTCATGACCAGGGGCCCGGGTGGGCGACAAGTTCGGAGCGGGGCGGGGTCGCGGGTGGCGGCGAGCCACGAGCGGGCGCTGGCCGCCACCGTCACCGGGCGCTCGCGCAGGCAGGGGAGGGCCGCCCAGGGCAGGGTGTGCAGGATGCCCGTGGGCACCACCACCAGGGGACGCTCGCCCAGCTCGGCGGCGAGCGGGGTCAGCAGGAGCAGCTCCAGCTCCGACCCGGCAGCCCCGACCGGCTCGGCCCCCGCCGCCCCGTCGTGCAGGGCCGACCGGCGCAGCGAGTAGCGCAACCGGATCAGCGCCTCCTTGACCGGCCGCAGCGCGCCCAGAGGCCGCAGCGCCAGCCGCTGCCCCGTCACCACCACGGCGAACAGGGAGCTGTCGTCCGTGACGTATTCCACCAGCGCGGCTCGCCCCAGCGCCGCCCGCACCTCGGGCAGGCCCGCGCCGTGCGGCGAGCGGGCGTGGGCCGGCGCCGTGACGGCCCGCCAGCGCTCCGCCCACTCGAACACCTCCTCGGCGCACCCGTCACGCACCGCCAGCCGCAGCCCGAATGCCGCCAGCCGCCCGCCGGCCCGGGCCGCGTGCGCCCGCAGCGACGGGTCGTCCAGGCTGTCGATCTGGCCGCCCATCCCGGCCAGCCCTTCCTCCACGGCACGGAACGCGGCCGGGACGTCCTCCCGCAGCGCCGCCTCCAAGGCCAGGGCGTGCTGGCGCACCAGGGGCGGCACCTGCCCCGCTGCGGCGTAACCCGCCTGCGCAGGCGAGGCCAGCGGGGTGCGGCGGCCGCCCGGCGGGAGCCACCGCTCGCGACCGGGCTGCTCCGTCAGCCGTGACAGCTGCGCCGAGGCCGCGGCGCGGTCGCCGAGCGCGAGCGCGGTCTCCGCCGCCGTCAGCCGCAGCGAGGCGCCCTCGGCCAGGTGGGCGGCGTCGCGTTCGAGGTCGTCCGCGCACCCGGCCAGCTCCGCCAGCAGCCCGGGCGTCGGCGGCTCCAGAGCCAGGCGGGAGCGCAGCACCACCTCCCTGGCCAGCGGCAGCCAGGCCTGCCGGTCCTGCTCCGACAGCTCGCGCATGGCCCGCTCGGCCACCGTCATGGCCTCGCGCGCGTCGCCCGTCAGCAGCTCGACCTGGGCGAGCTTGAGCCGCGCCTCGGCCAGCGCCACCTGCGCCCCGGACTCCTCCAGATCGGGCACGGCCAGGCTGAGCAGCGCCCGCGCCTCACCGGGCAGGTGGGCGGCCAGCAGCGCGCCCGCGAAGTCCGCCCGCATCGTCGCCAGCCGCTCGGGATACCCGAACAGGGTGTCCTCGGCCTCGCGGTAGTGGGTGAACGCCCCGCCGATGTCGCCCCGTCGTACGGCCAGGAACGGCAGGTTTGCGGCGGCCAGCCGCTCGAGGTGGGACAGCCGGGCGTGCCCGGCGATCTGCAGGCAGGCGCTGATGTCGCGCATCGCCTGGTCCCAGTCGCCGCGATAGGCGTGCACCAGCCCCCGGTTGAGCAGCCCGCCCGCCAGGAACCGGCGGTCGTCGATGGTGCCGGGAGCCGCCACGAGCGCCCGCAGCGCCCGGTCGCAGGAGGCGACCGCCTCCTGGTAGCGCCCCAGGTGGGCGAGGGCCACGGCGCGCTGCGTGTCGAGCTTGGCCCGGTCGAGCGGCGACAGGTAGGCCCACGCCAGCGCGGCCAGCCTGAGGGCCTGCAGCGGGTGGCCCCGCTCGGTCCGCACGGTGACGAGGGACAGCCTCGCCTGCGCCATCCGCTCGGCGGGCGCGCCGCGCGTCTGGACGGCCTGCCGCAGCCGCTGCTCGGCGGCCTGCAGATCGCCCAGCTCACGCGAGGCCAGCGCCATCGCGCGCAGCGCCACGGACGCGGCCTCGCCGTCGCCGGCCTTCTCGGCCGCCTCCAGCACCTTGTGCCCCGCGCGCAGCGCCTGGCCCGGATCGATCACCGAGCGCAGCACGGCCATCTCGGCCGCGCGCACCAGCAGGCCGCCGCCGGAGGAACGATCGAGCATACGGGTGATCTCCGGTTTCGCCATGCGCCGCCTCGGGGGAGAAGCGGCCGGGACCGGGGGATGCGGACCCCTCGGCCCCGGCCGAGGGGTCACGGTCGGACGCGCACCCACCTGGTCTGGACGGGTGCGTGGCCGGGCCGGTGGCAGACCACGCTGAGCCAGCCCGGAGGCAGGCCCGTGGCCGCGAACTGGCCCGTGGTGGCGACGGGCCTGGTCAGCGTCAGGTGAGGAGTGCGGACGTCGACGTGGCACCCCTCCCCGGGGGGCGGGGACACCTGCCCCGCCACGTCGATCAGACCGTCGCCGATGGTCACCTCCAGGTCGAAGGTGAGGCCCTCCGTGACGAACCGGACCAACTGCGGGCCTTCGGCGCCCCGCACTCCCCGCGCGGCCGTGTAGCCGGTGGGAAGGGCGGTCACCGCGTGCGGGACCCGTAAGGCGAAGGCCTGCCGGGCCGCGGTGGACACGTACGCGGGAACCGGGTCGTGTCCGGAGGCCAGCCGGAGAGCCGCCAGGAAGTACTCGTCGTCGATCATTGCACCGTCTCCTGTAGTGAGATCAGGGTGCGCAGTTTCTCCAGGCAGCGGGCCCTGGTCGGGCCGACGCTGCCGATGGGCAGGCCCAGCCGCACGGCGACCTGCCGGCTCCCGAGATCGCTCGCGACGAGCGTGAGCAGGCTGCGGCATGGCTCTTTGAGGGTGGAGACCGTCTTCCAGAGCATGCGGTTGCCGTCGGCCTCCAGGACGGCTGACTCCGGGTCGGGGTCGTGCGTGACGTCGAACGGGGCGGGCCCCGGCTTCGCCTTCCGGATCAGCAGGAGCGCTTCGCGGCGGGTGGTCGTCGCCAGCCACGCGCCCACGCCTGCCGGGTTGCTGATGTCGTGCAGGTGTTCGAGCAGGCGCAGCCAGGCTCCCTGGACGGCGTCGGCGGCGTCGGGCTCGTTGAGCCCGCAGGCGCGTGCCACCGCCCACATGCGCGGGCCGAATCTGGCCTCCAGCTCGTTCCAGGCGCTCTGGTCGCCGGAGGCGGCCGCCGGGAGCAGCTCCGCGGGCTGGCGTGGATCGGGCATATGGCCTCCTTCCAGACCGGCGGAGGGGGCTGATCTGCCTCCACGTGATCGCCTGTGGACTGAGCGTAAACTCTACAGACTCGACGGAACGAGAACTCCCAGATCGGGAATTTGCCGGGTCTCCCTGAGACTGAGGAGCTCGTCGGCCGCCTGCCTGGCCGGCCGGTCGTGGGCGGCCGCGGCGATCGTGCCCGCCACCACGGCGGTGGCGAAGGACGTGCCGCTCCAGGTCGCGTAACCGGCGAACTCGCCCTGCTCCAGGAAACTGCTGGTCACCCAGTCGCCGCGGGCGCACGCGTCGACCCAGCTCCCGTGGGCCGAGTAGGGAGCGCGCCGGCGCTCGCTGGAGTCGACGGCGCCGACGGCGATCACGCTGCCCAGCGCGGCGGGGTAGAACGGGCGATCGGACGCGGTGTTGCCGGCGCACGCCACCACCACGGTGTCGGACAGCTCGGCCAGCGCGTCGGCCAGCAGGGGCGGCGGCCGGTCGTCGAAGGTGTGGCCGCCGAAGGAGAGGTTGAGCACCTGCGGCGGACGCCCGCGCATGCGGTGCAGCGCCCTGATCACGGCCGCCTCGTCGCCCACCCCCTCGCCGTCGAGCACCCGGGCCACCTGGAGCGACGCGCCGGGCGCCTGGCGGGCCAGCAGCCCGGCGATGAACGTGCCGTGACCCGCCTGGGCGCCCTCGACGGCGTCCGGCGCGTCCTCGGCGGCCTGCTCGTACCAGTCGGCGTCGGCCCACCAGCGGTGACCGGCCACGCCGGTGTCGAGCAGGCCCACCGTCACCTCCGAGCGGGACCGCCCCGGCCGGTAGTGGACCGGTTCGGCCGGGAACGGACGCGACGCGGGGCCGCCGAAGAACAGCGGCTGCCCGGTAAGAACGTGGTTGGGCGAGGCGCGGAACCCGTGCTCGCGCAACTCGGCGGTCAGCTCGCACGGGTCGACACCCTGGGAGAGATGCACCATGCAGACGCCGTCGCCCTCGGACACGGCCTGCGTCCAGCGGGCGGCCGTCGACAGCGCGCCGCGGTCGGTCAGCAGCTGACCCGGTCGGATGAGCGCGTGGCCTGCCGATTCGATGTCCATGAGCGGGTATCTATCCCCGATGGAGCGACTGTCACGTGCCACACGCGCACCAACTTGGTATGGCCCCCCTCTGGTGTCCGATTGCGACCGACGGTAGTCTCTCCCTAGTCACATGTGATCATCCCGTTGGACGAGGCCGTTGGGGAAGGCGCACCTCGTACCGAATCGGGAGGTCCGGTGTCTGCTCGTGGCGTGCTGTACGTCCACTCGGCTCAGCCCGCGCTGTGCCCGCATATCGAATGGGCAGTCGCGGGTGTCCTTGGCGTGCCCGTGGACTTGACGTGGACACCGCAACCTGCCGCGCCCAACGTCGTGCGGGCGCAGGCGGAATGGGAGGGCCGCTCCGGCATAGCGGCCGCCATCGCCTCCTCTCTCATGGGGTGGCAGCGCCTGCGGTTCGAGATCACCGAGGACGCCTCGCAGGGCGTCGACGGGACCCGTCACGCCTACACGCCGACACTCGGCCCGTTCAGCGCGGTCATCGGCGCCTCCGGCGACATCATGATCCCCGAAGACCGGCTGCGCGCCGCCATGCTCATGGCCTCCCAGGGGCGGTGCGTGCTGGAGGAGGAGCTCGACAGGCTGCTCGGCAAGCCCTGGGACGAGGAGCTGGAGCCGTTCCGCTACGCCGGCGACGGCGCGCCCGTCCGCTGGCTGCACGCCGCCGTGTGACCCGTCCCCGCGCCTGCGACGCGAAAGGGGCCCGCACCGGTCACGGTGCGGGGCCCCCTTTTCGTGCTTGGGCT
>NZ_JAHKRN010000082.1 GCF_019396385.1 Nonomuraea harbinensis
GGCGGCGCCCGTCCTCGCGGGACGGCCGGGCGCCGCCGTCGTCAACGTCTGCTCGATCGCGGTGACCGGGTTCGCCGGGCAGGCCGCCTACGACGCGAGCAAGGGCGGGCTGCTGAGCCTGACCCGCTCGCTCGCCGTCGAGCTGGGACCGCTCGGCGTCCGGGCGAACGCCGTGTGTCCCGGCTTCATCGACACGCCGATGCTCGACGTGAGCGGGCTCCGCGGGCTGGCGGAGAAGGTCGCGGCGAAGCTGCCGCTCGGCCGGTGCGGGCATCCGGAGGAGGTCGCCGCCGTGATCACGTGGCTGCTCGGAGCGGGGGCCGGTTACGTCACCGGCCAGGCATTGTTCGTCGACGGAGGGATGGTCAGAGCGTGACGCACGATACGGAGACCTTGCTGGTGTCCCGGCCGGCCCAGGGGGTGCTGTGGTTGACCATGAACCGTCCGGCCCAGCGCAACGCGCTCGATCGCACACTGGGCGAGGAGTTGCTGCGCACGCTGGAAAGCGCCGAGACCGACCCGCAGGCCAGGGTCGTGGTGCTGACCGGGGCGGGCAGCGCCTTCTGCGGCGGGGACGACCTCGGCGCGGTGGACGAGCACCTCGCCGGGGACCGCAGGAACTCTCCGGTGCTCGGCGACACCGCCGATCCGGTGTACCTGCGGATCGTCGAGGCGATCGTCACGGCGCCGCAGCCGGTCATCGCGGCGGTCAACGGCCCCGCGGCCGGTGCGGGCACCGAGCTGGCCTGTGCGGCCGACCTGCGGATCGCCTCGGACACGGCGCGGATCGGAAGCTGCCTGGTGAACGTGGCGCAGACCGGCACCGCCGTCATGCTGCCCCGCATCGTCGGAACCGCGAAGGCGACCGAGATCTACCTGTCCGGCGGGCTGCTCGACGCCGCCGACGCCGAGCGCCTGGGCATCTACACCCGCGTCGTCCCGTCCGGGGAGCTCCAGGACGCGGTCCTCGCCGAGGCGCGTCGCCTCGCGGCCGGCCCGACCCGGGCGATCGGGCTCTACAAACAACTGCGCGAGCGGGTGTACGGACAGCCGCTGGAGCAGGCGCTGCGCATCCAGAACGGCTTCCACATCCGCAACAACAGGGAAGTCCATGACGCGGTCGAAGGGGCGCGCGCCTTCCTGGAGAAGCGCAGCCCCGAGTTCACCGGCCGTTGAGGAGGAAAGCATGACCGTGACAGACGACAAGGCGGACGGTGACATCTTCGGCCGCCTCGACGGCCGGGTCGTCCTGGTGACAGGCGCGGCGAGCGGCATCGGCGCCGCCTCGATGAGGCTGTTCCGGGCAGTGGGCGCCGAGGTCGTCGGCGTGGACCTGACTCCGGGAGAGGGGATCGTCCAGGCGGACGTCTCCGACCCGGCACAGGTCGCCGAGGTCGTCGACGAGGTGGCCGCCCGGCACGGCCGGCTCGACGTCGTCCACGGCAACGCCGGCGTCAACGTCCCCGGCCGCCCGCACAGCATCACCGACGCCGACTACCGCAAGGTGATGGGCGTCTGCTGCGACGCCAACTTCTACCTGGTGCGCTCCGCGGTCAGGCACATGCGCGCGCACGGCGGGGTGTTCGTGTTCACCTCGTCGATGTGCGGGGTGGCGGCGACACCCCGCTCCCCCGTCTACAACATGGCCAAGCACGCCCTCATAGGCCTCGCCCAGTCGGTCGCCGTCGACTACGGCGCGCAGGGGATCCGCGCGGTCGCCCTGGTCACCGGGCCGACGCACACCGCGATGGTGGACGAACTGTGGCCGCCGGGTCCGCTCCGCGACTCCCTGACCGCCACCACCTCCGCCGGCCGGCTGGCCAGCCCCGAGGAACAGGCCCGCGCCGTGGTGTTCGCCGCGCTGCCCGGCAGCTCCTTCCTCACCGGCTGCACCCTGACCGTGGACGGCGGGGCCACCGCCGGATGGAACGAGATGGCCCGTACGATGCTCACCCTCAAGGCGGTGTGATGACGGAACTGGGACGTATCGAAGGCGGCGTCGAGACCCCCATGAGGGACGGCGTGCTGCTGCGCGGCGACCTGTGGCGGCCCGCGTCCCCGGCTCCGGCGGTGGTATTCAGGACGCCGTACGGACGGCGTCAGATCAGCTCGGACACGCTGCAGCCCCAGCACTGCCTCGCCGGTGGGTTCGCCGCGCTGCTGCAGGACACCAGGGGCCGCTTCGACTCCGACGGCGACTGGCAGGCCGTCATGTGGGAGCAGGAGGCCGAAGACACCTACGACACCGTGGAGTGGGTGGCGGCGCAGCCCTGGTGCAACGGCGAGGTGTTCCTGGCGGGAACGTCCTACCTCGGGATCGTCGCCTGGCTCGGGGCGGCCTCGCGCCCGCCGCACCTGCGGGGGATCGCCCCGGCCATGACGACCGGCGCGACGGCCGACCTCCGCGACACCGGCGGCGCGCTGCGGCTGGACCACCTCGTCGGGTGGCTCGCCTACATGGCCGCCGACTGGCTGGGCCGGCAGGGCGCGGACGCGGACCCCGCGCTGGCCGCGCAGGTCGCGTCGCTGATCCACGATCCCGAACAGGCGATGCGGCGGCTGCCACTGGCGGACATGATCGATCTGCCCGGGTTCCCGATCAGCATCGGTGACCTGCTGGACGGGCGGATCCGGGCCCTGCCCGACTGGGACCTCGCGGCGGTGGAGGTGCCGAGCCTGTCGGTGACGGGCTGGTACGACGTCTACGCCGCCGCGACCGTTCGCGGCCACCTGGAGATGCGCCGGCTGCGGCCGGATCTGCGGCACGAGCTGATCGTCGGCCCCTGGGCGCACACCGGCGCCCTGACCCATCTGCAGGGCGAGGTGAACTTCGGCGTCGCCGCCTCGGCGGCGGCCGCCCGGCTGCCCGCCCGGCACCTGGAGTTCTTCCGCCGCTGCGTGGACGGGCCCGGCGAGTCCGACCCCGTCCTGTACTTCCTGATGGGCGCCGACGTGTGGCGCACCGCGGAGCAGTGGCCGCCCGCGGACGCCGCCGGGCACACCCTGTACCTGACCGGCCCCGCCGTCCCCGGCGAGACGCCGGGCCGGCTGACCTCCGTGCCGAGCCAGGCCGCACCCGACGACTACGTGCACGACCCGGCCGACCCGGTGCCGAGCCGCGGCGGGCGTGTCCTGCACCTGGGCCGCCTCACCCCCGGGCCGCTGGACCTCAGCCGGACGGCCACCAGATCCGACGTCCTCCTCTATCTCGGGGACGTGCTCGCCGAGGACGTCGACGTCGTCGGCCAGGTGCGGCTCCGGCTCACCTTCGCCACCGACGCGGCGGACGCCGACGTGATGGCCCGGCTGGTGAACCACCTGCCGGACGGCCGCCTGCTGCCGGTCTGCGAGGGAGTGGTCCGCCTCAGCCATCGCGACGGGCCGGGCACCCCCGTACCGCGAGGAGAACCGATCCAGGTGGACGTCGACCTCGGACACACGGCCCAGCGGTTCGGAGCGGGCCACCGCATCGGCCTGATGCTGTCCAGCAGCAACTTTCCGCACTACGACCGCAACCAGGGCGACGGGAAGCCGTCCACCCAGAGCGTCCACTACGGCACATCGGTCCTCATCCTGGGTGACGAGGGGGAGTCATGACGACATGGAGCCGTGAGGACGGTGACGGCGTCGCCGTCCTCACCTACCGCAACCCGCCGCGCAACTTCCTCACCTTCGCCGCGCTGGAAGAACTGGACGCGGAGCTCGCGCGGGTGGAGACCACACCCGGCATCGGCGTCGTCGTGCTGACCAGCGGCGTCCCCGGATACTTCATCGCGCACGCCGACCTGGACGAACTCGCCGAACTGTCCCGCGGGCCGGTGCCGCGGGCCAAGATCTGGTACACCGCGATGCGGCGCATCGAGCGGATGCCCCAGCCGGTGATCGCCGCGATCGACGGCCAGGCCTGGGGCGGCGGCCTCGAACTGTCCCTGGCGTGCACGCTGCGCTGGGCCTCGGCCTCCGCCCACTTCAGCCTGCTGGAGATCGCGCTCGGCATCATCCCGGGGGCGGGCGGCACCCAGCGCCTGACCAGGCTGATCGGCCCCGGGCGGGCCGCCGACCTCGTCCTGTCCGGCGACGTCCTCACCGCCGACCAGGCCAGGACGTACGGAATCGTCGAACGCGTGCTCCCCACCCCTCGCTTCCAGGCGGAGACACTGAAATTGGCCCGTCACCTGGCGTCGCGTCCCGCCGCCGCGCTCGCCGCCGCGAAACGCGCCCTGGTCGAGGGCTCCAGGCTGCCGATCACCGAAGGTCTCCGGCTGGAGGCCGCGCTCTTCGCGGAGAGGCTGGCCAGTCCGGAATCCGTGACGCTCCAGGAAGAGGCGCGGCGCCGCTACGCCGATGCGGCGGACGGTGACCCCATCACCTTCGGGGGCCGATCGTGAGAACCGCCGTCATCACCGGAGCCGGCCGGGGCATCGGCCGGGCCACCGCGTTCGCGCTCGCCCGAGACGGTTACGCCGTCGCGGTCGGCTACCACCGGAACGCCGAGTCCGCCGCCGAAGTCGTCGACACGATCAGCCGCAACGGCGGACGGGCCGCCGCCTTTGCGCTGGATGTCGCGGACCGGGACCAGTGTGCGGAGTTCGTCCGCGCGGCGGGTGAACAGCTCGGCCCCGTCCGCGCGGTCGTCTCGAACGCGACAGGTTTCGGCTCAGGCTCGCCGTCCCTGGGAAAGGCACTCGAAACACCCTGGCACACCTATGAGCGGCAGTTCGCGACCCGGGTCGGCTCCCTCCTCGCCCTGGTGGCGGCGGCCCGCCCGCACCTCGACGGCGGCGGCCGCGTCGTGACGACCGTGAGCACCGGGACGGACAGGCACGTCCCCGGCTACGCGGCGATCGCCGCCGCCATGGCCGCGGCGGAGAGCGTCGTCCGCTACCTGGCCGTCGAACTCGGCCGCGACGGCATCACGGTCAACCTGGTGAGCGGCGGCGTGGTGGCGACGGACGCGCTCCGCGACATCAGCCCCGACCCGGAACGGCTCCTGGCCACCGCCGCGCGCGCCACGCCGCTGGGTCGCGCCGGCACCCCCGAAGACCTGGCCGAGGTCGTCGCGTTCCTGTGCGGCGAGGGAGCGGGCTGGATCACCGGACGCTCCGTCGTCACCGACGGAGGAAACTCCCTCCGCTGACTTTCGGCAGGTGAAACCGGCGTGAGGGGGCCGTGAAACCAGGGGCGCCGAGAGTGGCGCCATGAGCATCACAGAACTCGGCCGTACCGCCCCCTCCAGCGGAACAGAACCGGCCGTACTCGCGGAAGGGCTGGTCAAGGCGTTCGGCGATCACCGCGCCGTCGACGGGATCGACCTGGAGATACGGCCCGGTGAGATCTTCGGCGTCCTCGGGCCGAACGGCGCCGGCAAGACCACCATGCTGAGGATGCTGGCCACCCTGCTGGCGATCGACGCCGGCCGGGCGGAGATCTTCGGCGTGGACGTGGCCGGCCGCCCGCACGTGATCCGGCAGCTGATCGGCGTGACCGGGCAGTACGCGTCGGTCGACGAGCAGCTGACCGCCCGCGAGAACCTCCGGCTCTTCGCCCGGCTGCAGCGGATCCCCGCGCCGAGTGCCAGGCGGATCGCCGCCGACCTGCTCGGCCGGTTCGGTCTGGAAGAGGCCGCGGACAAGCCGATCGCGCACTTCTCCGGCGGCATGCGGCGCCGCCTCGACCTGGCCGCCAGCCTGATCACGAAACCACCGCTGATCTTCCTGGACGAGCCGACCACCGGCCTCGACCCGCGCACCCGTGGCCAGATGTGGGACACCATCCGCGGCCTGATCACCGACGGGTGCACGGTGCTGCTGACCACGCAGTACCTGGACGAGGCCGACCAGCTGGCGGACCGGATCGCCGTCATCGACCACGGCCGCAAGGTGGCCGAGGGCACGCCCGACGAGCTGAAGACCATGGTCGGCGCCTCCACCCTCCAGCTGATGCTCGCCGAACCCGGCGAAGTGCCGGCCGCCGTCGAGGCCGTCCGGCGCGGCCTCGGCTCCGAACCGGTGCTCAGCCCCGAGAAGGGCCGGCTCAACGTCGCGCTCGACCAGGCCGACATGGCCGCCGACGTGCTGATCGCGCTCCGTACCGCAGGGATCTCGATCTCCTCGGTGAGCGTCGCCAAGCCCAGCCTGGACGAGGTGTTCCTGGCGCTGACCGGTCACGAGACCGAGACGGAGGAGACCCGATGAGCACGACCACCGCACCCGTCAGGCAGGCGGTACGAGCGGCCGAACGGGTGGCGGCCACCCGGCGGCACGTCTCCGTGGGCGAGACGCTCGGCCAAACCCTCGCGATGGCGTGGCGGGCCGCCAAGAAGATGCGCCGCAACCCCGAGCAGTTCTTCGACGTGGCGTTGCAGCCCGTCCTGTTCACCGCGATGTTCGCGTACATCTTCGGCGGCGCGATCGCCGGGGACGTGCAGAGCTACCTGCCGCTGATGATCCCCGGCATCCTCGCCCAGACCGTGCTGACGACCTGCATGGTGACCGGCGTCCAACTGCGCGAGGACATGGAGAAGGGCGTCTTCGACCGGTTCAAGTCGCTGCCGATCGCCCGGATCGCGCCGCTCGCCGGCCCGATGGTGGCCGATCTGCTCCGGTACGCGATCGCGGCGACCCTGACCTTCGCCATGGGCCTTCTGATGGGATACCGCCCCGGCGGCGGCGTGGCCGGGGTGCTCGGCGCCATCCTGCTGGCGATCCTCACGGGGTGGTCGCTGGCGTGGGTGTTCACGTGGGTCGGCACGATCGCCCGCAGCGCCGGAGGCGTGCACGGCATCTCGATGATGATCCTCTTTCCGCTGACGTTCCTGTCGAACGCGTTCGTCCCCGTCGAGACCCTGCCCGGCTGGCTCGCCTCGTTCGTCCGGATCAACCCGGTCTCACACCTGGTCACGGCCGCTCGCGACCTCGCCAACCACGCTCAGGTGAGCGGGGCGGTGGCGTGGACGCTGCTGGCCTGCCTGGTCGTGGTCGCGGTCTTCGCGCCGCTGTCTGTACGGAGCTACAAGCGGCACATCTGACCCGCGGCGAGCCGTCCGACGAGCGCCCGCGCCTCGTCGAGCAGGTCCGCGCCGCGCCGGTCGCCGTAACCGGCGCGGACGCGGGCGAGCGCGCCGGGCGCGACCTGCTCCGCGTACGGCTCGATCCGGTCGAAGGCCATGCCGGCCATCATGCCGTTGTAGGCGAACCGCTCGGCCAGCACCAGCAGGGCGACCGCGTCACCGGGAGCCAGGGCCGCCCGCAGCAGCCCCCAGGCGCCGAGTGCGAAGAGCAGCGAGCCGCTGACCGGGTAGTCGAGGAGCCGGCCGTCGGCGCTCAGCACGTCGCGGGCGCGCCCAGCGACGCAGAAGCGGAACAGCTCCTCGCCGTACGGGAGATCCGCGGGCTCCCCGTGGTAGGCGTGCGCCGCGAGGGCGAGCGCCTCCGCCGTGACCACCCATGGTTCGAAGCCCGAGCGCGGCATCCCGGGCAGCCGCAGATCGCGCGCCCGCTCGACCGCCAGCCGGTAGTCCGAGAGGGCGGCGGCCGTCTCGCCGCGGGCGAGGGCGAGCTCGGCGGCGCACAGGGCGGCCACTGCCAGCCCGCCGAGTACCGCCCCGCCGTCGTTGAGCCGGTTGATCTGCGCGAGCTCGGCCTCTGCGGTCCGGTGATCGCCCTCGCCGAGCGCGATGATCAGCAGCAGCGAGCGCAGCTGCGTCTC
Organism: Nonomuraea harbinensis; assembly: GCF_019396385.1. Lineage (GTDB taxonomy): Bacteria > Actinomycetota > Actinomycetes > Streptosporangiales > Streptosporangiaceae > Nonomuraea > Nonomuraea ferruginea. The sequence continues at coordinate 7,708 of NZ_JAHKRN010000082.1, forward strand.
GTCGTCCGTGGCGCCGATCCGGCTGAGCACCGGCAGGGCCGCTCGCGCGTGGCCCACGGCGCGCCGCCGGTCGCCGCACCGCAAGGTCAGGTGAGCCAGCGTGGTGTGCAGGATCGCCCGGAGCCACGGCCCCTCGTCCTGCGGGAGCAGCGCCAGCCCTCGCTCGGTCGCCGTGACCGCCCCCGCGATGTCCCCTGCGTTCTCCAGGACGTGGGCGCTCATCTGCGTCGCCACCAGCGCCTCGTCACTGTCGGCGCTGCGGCACAGCTCCCGCAGCCGATCGCGCAGGCCGGCGCTGTTCGAGGAGGCGCCGATGAGCGTCACCTTCGTCATCGCCGCGAGGCGCGGGTCCGTGGCGTCGCCGACGGGAAGCCTGCTGAGCAGATCGTGCAGCGGCTCGCTCCGGTCGTCCAGGAGGATCATCGAGTTGGCGATCGCGACCACCAGGGCGGCCCGGGTCAGCTCGACGAGCTCCGGCGGCGGGAACCAGCCCGTGACGGCCTGGATGATCGCGGTCCTGAGCGCGATGATCCTGGCGTGGTCACCGCGGATCGACCACAGCGCGCCGACCCCGGCCAGCAGCGGGACCGCCGTGGCCGGGTCGGGCTCGGCGAGCGCCCGGCGGAGCAGATCGGCCAGGTTGGTCTCCTCGGCCCGCAGCGCGTCAACCGCCGCGAACTGGTCCGGGCCGAACAGCACGGCGGCGTGCTCGTGCGCGTAGCCCGTCGCCCAGGCCAGCAGCGCCGCTCGCGCGGACACCTCCTCACCGGCTTCCTCCAGCCGCACCTGTCCGAACTCCCTGACGGTCTCCAGCATCCGGTAGCGGACGCCGTGGGCCGCCTCGTCGACGCTCAGCAGCGACTGCTCGGCCAACGCCTGCACGGCGTCCAAGGCGCCCATGGCCTCGGCCGCGGCCGCGGTGAAACCGTCGCTGAACAGGGACAGCCGCCGCAGAGCCCGCTGTTCGGGCTCGTCCAGCAGATTCCACGACCAGTCGATGACCGCGAGCAGAGTCTGGTGCCGGCCCGGCGCGCTGCGATCGCCCCCGCGCAGCAGCGCGAACCGGTCCGCCAGGCGCCGCGCGATCTCCTCCACCGCCATCACGCGCACCTTCGCGGCGGCCAGCTCGATCGCCAGCGGCAGCCCGTCGAGCCGGGTCACGACCTCGCGCACCAGGCCCTCGTCGAGCCGCACGCCCGGCCGGGCCGCCGTCGCCCGCTGGCGGAAGAGCTCCACCGCGTCGCCGGGCTCCAGCGCGCCGAGCGGGTAGACGTGCTCCGCCGGGATCGACAGCGGGGCCCTCGACGTGGTGAGCACCCGCAGATCCCGCGTGGCCGCCGCCAGGAAGGCCGTCAGCTCGGCCACGGCGTCGATCACGTGCTCGCAGTTGTCCAGGATCAGCAGCGCCGGCGCCCGGCCGAGATGCTGCGCGATGCGGGCCCGTACATCCGACGGCCGCTCGAACGCCGGCGTCCCGCGCCCGCTCACCGAGTCGCGCACCCCCAGCGCCGAACCCACCTCGCCCACCACTCCCTCTGGCGACGAGACGCCGACGAGCCCGACGAAGTGGACGACGGGCTGGGTGGCGTTCCTGCCGACGACGTGGGCCAGCCGCGTCTTGCCCAACCCGCCCGGCCCGACGACGGAGACGACCCGGTGGGTCTGCAGCAGGGCGTGCACCGCGCTGATGTCGCCGTCGCGGCCGAGCAGCGACGACCCGTCGAACAGCACACCCTCCCGTACGGGCCGGTCCGCGGCGAGCAGTTCGGCGTGCACGCGCGCGAGGGCCGGCCCCGGATCCGCGCCGAGCCGTTCGGCCAGGTCGGCCCGGTGGCGTTCGTAGCGCTCCAGCGCCGCCGCCGTGCCCCTGACCGCGGCCTCGCCGCGCAGCAGGCAGGCGAGCAGTTCCTCATCGCGCGGCCGGTCGGCCGCGGCCTCCTCCAGCAGGGGCAGCGCGCCCTCGTGGTCGCCGGCGCGGGAGCGCGCGACGGCCGACACGCGACGCGCCTCCGCCAGCCGCCCCGCCGCCACCGCCCGCACCTCACCGAGCGGTCCCGCCGCGGTCCCCAGCCCGCTTGCCGCCCCCAGCCCGCCCGCCGTCGCCAGCCCGCTCGCTACGCTCATCGCCTCCTCGGCGCCGCGCCGAGCCTCGGCCACGTCCCCCTCGGTCAGCGCCTTCCGCGCCCGCTCCACCAGCGTGCCGAGCAGCAACGCGTCCACCTGCTCGTCCGGCACCCCGAGCCGGTAGCCGCGCGCGGTCCGCACCACCGCGTCGGCCGAGGTCGCGGCCCGCGTCCTCGACACGACCACCTGCAGAGCCTTCGTGGGGTTCGCGGGCGGCCCGTCCGGCCATAACTCCTCGACCAGCCGCTCGTCCCCAGCCCCCGCCCGCCCGTGCAGCGCGAGCACCGCCAGCAGGGTCTGGGCGCGCTCACCGGCCACCCGCGTCCCCTGCCAGCGGACGCCGTCGAGCAAGGTCAACACCGGAGGCACCCTTCCAGCTTACGAGCGGACCGCCGCCTCCGGATGGTGAGCGCACGAGACTCGCCACGGGGTCACACGGCGACGTTCAAGGAAGAGGCGGGATGCAGGCGTGCTGGCGATGATCAAAGGTGGCGCTGGGATCGAGACGACCAGCTCCAGGACGGGTGGCCGACCAGAGGTCCACGCCGCCCCTCCGCACGGCCCCGCCTATCGGGGAGGCCGCGGCCTCAATACGATCTGGACATGCCGGGTGAGACATGACGATCAGACTGGTCGTCGCGGACGACCACGCCATGATCAGGGCAGGGCTGCGGCTGGTGGCGGAGAACGCCCCAGGAGTGGAAGTGGTCGGCGAGGCGGCCGACGGCGTGGAGGCCGTCGCCGTGACGAGGGAGCGACGGCCGGACGTGCTGCTGCTCGACATCGCCATGCCGGGCATGGACGGCCTGGCCGCCGCCACGACGCTGCTCGGGGACCCCGCCCCGCCGAGGATCCTGATGCTGACGACCTTCGGCAGCGACGAGAACCTGCACGCGGCGCTGCGCATCGGGGTCAGCGGCTTCCTGCTGAAGAGCTCGCCTCCCGAGCATCTCCTGGAGGCGATCCGGGTCGTGGCGGCGGGCGACGGACTGATCGATCCCGCGGTCACCCTCCGGGTCATCGCGTCCTTCGCCGCTCAGCCCCCGCTCTCGCCTCCTCCTGAGCTGGCCGCGCTCACCGCGCGCGAGGTGGACGTGCTGCGGCTGCTGACGCGGGGTCTGTCCAACCGGGAGATCGCCCTGGAGTCCGGGGTCGGCGAGGCCACGGTCAGGAGCCATGTCGCCCAGATCCTGCGCAAGCTGGACGTACGGGACCGTCTCCAGGCGGTGGTGCTGGCCTACGAGTCCGGCTTCGTCCGCCCTGGTCAGGAATGATGCGCGGCAACTGGCGGCCGAGCCGGATGGACACGCTGCTCGCGCTGGCCGTGGTGGTCGCCGGGCAGGTCGAGTCGTTCGGGAGGCAGGGGTTCGAGCCGGGTCAGATCAGCCGTCCGGTGCCGCTGGCGGTCGGCGCGGCCGCCGCCGGGGCGCTGCTGCTGTTCCGGCAGAGGTTCCCGATGAGCATGCTGCTCGCGCTGGTGGGGGTCGGCATCGGGGTGCGGGAGGTCACGGACGCGGGCTACTACGCCGCGTGGCACTTCTACTCCACGCTCATCCTGGTGCACACCGTTGCCAGCGCGGCGGAGCTGCGTACCCGGCGAGGGCTGGCCGGGCTGGCCTGCGTCCTGCTCGCGTACGGCTATTTACAGACATTTCAGCATAACGACGTGGCTGAAGTGCTGATCAGCGCCATTTTCGTCGGCGTCGCGTACGCCAGCGGCATCCTGTTGCGCCGCCAGATCGATCAGACGTTACGCCTCACCAGACAGGCCACCCGCTTGGAGGTCGAACGCGAGGAGCGTGCCCGGCAGGCGGTCGCGCGTGAACGGGTGAGGATCGCCCGCGAGTTGCACGACATCGTCTCGCACAACGTCAGCCTGATGACCTTGCACACGGGCGGTGTACGGATGATGCTCCGCGACGACCCGGACCGCGAGCGGGAACGCACGTTGCTGACCGGCGTCGAGCGGGCGGGCCGCGAGGCGATCGAGGAGCTCAGGCTGATGCTCGGCATGCTGCGCAGCCCCGGCGGCACGGCCGCCGAACCGCACGCCCCCGGGCTGGACCGGCTGGACGCCCTCGTCGCCCAGATCGAGGAGGCCGGTCCGGCCGTGGAGGTGCGGGTCGAGGGCGAGGCCAGGCCGGTGCCCCCAGGGCTGGAGCTGTCGGCGTACCGGGTGATCCAGGAGGCGCTGACCAACGCGTTGAAGCACGCGCGGGCGACCCGGATCGTCGTCACCGTCGCCTACTCCGCCGACGCCGTGACCGTGGAGGTCACCGACGACGGCACGGGCGACGGGCAAGGAGGCGGGAGCGGGCAGGGCCTGATCGGGATGCGCGAACGGGTCGCCATGCACGGTGGCGACCTGTCCGCCGGCCCTGTGCGGGGTGGCGGTTACCGGGTACGCGCCAGGTTCCCCTCGGGCTGAGCCGCCCACTCCGCGTCGCTCATCCGTACGATGCGCAGGCCGATGACCCCGGCCCCGGCCAGGTACAGCAGTCCGCCCACGACCGTGCCGACCGGGAAGACCGGCGCCCCGAAGATGCCCAGCACCATCGCGAACGGCGCCCACCAGGGCGCCTTCCGGCAGTACGCCAGGACGAGCCCCAGCGCGAACAGCCCGAGGATCCCGGCGAACCCCGGGATCTGGAACCCGAACACGAGTCCCGGATCGGCGAACGCCTGGTCGGCGAGCGCGGCCCCTTCGGCGGGCGGCAGCGAGCGCTCCAGGCGGGCGTAGAAGTAGTCGCCCAGCATCAGCGCGGAGAAGTTCACCACGCCGAGCAGGGCGATTCCGCCCGTGACGTGACCGAGGAGCACCGCGCGGTGGCGTACCAGGTGGATCATGCCGATGATGCCCGGGATCAGCAGCACCCAGCTCCAGTGCAGGACCGCCGCGCTGATCGACACCTGCTCCAGGTGACGCCCGTAGACGCCGGCCGTGTCGCCGCCGCCCAGGCGCAGAGCGGGATCGAGGACCACCCCCGCGACATACAGGACGGGCGCGGCGATGAGGCACGCGCCGGCGGCGAGCCTCCGGAATCGGATCGGATCTGACAACGACATGGTGTCCCCTAAGTGGCCGGTGATGCCACGAAGGCTAGGAACGCCCGGCCCTCCCCGTCGTCCACCGCCCGGCCGACACCCACTCCGCCATTTTGCTGGGGAGACCTTGGCGCACTATCTAGTGATTTCGTCGGTCAGTAGCGACATCGTTTGTTGGTGAGTTTGGACAGCGGTTGGCGATCAACAGGCGCAGAAATGTTGGTGAGAAATGGCAGCACCCACCTCCGCCCGTTCTCTAGCGGAGACGGGCCAGCAAGTGGGCGTCCAGGAAGCCCCGCTCGGAGGCCGGGTCGTGGAGCAGCCGCGCGAATGTGGCGAACCCAGCCCCGGCCAGCAACTCGGCGAAGCGGTCCGCCGGCCAGCTATAGGCGGGTGTCACCTTGTGGTCGAAGCGGACCGGCTCGGGCGCGTCGGTTCCGAAGAACGAGACCAGGAGAAGGCCCCCCGGCGCCAGGACACGCGCCTGCTCGGCGAGCAGCGCGGGTAGTTCCCCAGGAGGGGTGTGAATCATCGAGTAGTGGGCCAGCACGCCGCCGAGCGCGCCGTCCTCAACGGGGAGTTCCTCCATCCGGGCCTCATCGAACTTCAGCGCCGGATGGGCCCGCCGAGCGTGGTCGACCATGGCCGGAGAGAGGTCGAGCCCGAAGGCATCCAGTTCCAGGTCGTGCAGCATGGCCGTCAGATGTCCGGGCCCGCAGCCGACATCCGCCACCCGCGAATTCCCCGTCCCACGCACCAACTCGGCGAAGGTGCCGATCATGTTCCGTGCGAACGGCTGCGTCTCCAGTCGGTTAGCGAACATCGACGCATATAACTCGACGACCCCGTCGTAGGCCGTCCTGGTCTCGTCCTGGTGCTTCGCCACGGGAAGGACGTTAACACCCCCCATTCTCAGCTGTTCTCCGGCCCCGTGCCGAATCCTGCGCCGTCGTATCGGACTCGCTCGGCTACCAGGACAAGGCCATCACCCGGTGGCGCGACAAGCCGCTGGCGACCACAGTCCGTCACCAGCTGGCTGGACTCCCCGGGGAAGTGGCGACAGTTGATTAGGCGATCACACCAGTATCAGACCCCTGATCGTCAGCCTGCGGTGCGCTGCTCGACCCGAGCTCGGGTCTGGGCCAGGCGGTAGGACTCGGTGCCGGTCTCGATGATGTTCCCGCCGAAGGCGAGCCGGTCGACGATAGCCGCGCATAGCCGGGGGTCGGTGAAGGTCTTGGTCCAGCCGCCGAAGCTCTCGTTTGGAGGCGATGGCGACGCTGGCTTTCTCTTCGCGCTCGGTTAGCACCTGGAAGAGGAGTTCGGCGCCGCGGCGGTCGAGTTCCATGTAGCCCAGCTCATCGATGCAGAGCAGGTCGACTCGGCCGTAGCGGGCGATGGTCTTGGACAGTTGCTTGTCGTCGGCGGCTTCGACCAGTTCGTTGACCAGCTTGGTGGCCAGGGTGTAGCGGACGCGGAAGCCCTTCATCGCAGCCTCGGTGCCCAGCGCGATGAGCAGGTGGGACTTGCCGGTGCCCGAGTCGCCGATGAGGCAGAGCGGCTGTCCTTTCTTCACCCATTCGCAGGCGGCGAGGGTGTGGATGACGGCGGGGTCAATGTGGGGGTTCGCGTCGAAGTCGTACTCGCGTAGTGACTTGTCACGAGGGAAAGCGGCGGCCTTGATCCGGCGTTCGGAGCGGCGGCGCGCGCGGTCGTCGCATTCGGCCATCAGCAGTTCGGCCAAGAAGCCCAAATAGGTCATCTGCTCGCGGGTCGCGGTGTCGGCCAACTCGCCGAATTGACGGCGGATGGTCGGCAGCCGAAGCATCCGACAGGCCGAGTCCACGGCGGCCTGGGCGGCTTGCTCGGTCAATCCGCGGTGGCGGGGAAAGGTCATGAGGTGTCTCCCTGGGCGGACGGCTGCGCGGCGGGTCGGCGATGTCGCAGCAACTGGTCGTAGGCGGCCACCGAGGGCAGCGGCCGGTTATCGGGCGGCAGGTGTGCCAGGCGCCGCTCGGTCAGGAAGGTCACCGTCGCGCCGGTCGGTACTGAGCCGGATGCGGTGACGGGTTCGGTGCTGGTGTTGGTGGAGGAGTCAGAGTCGGCGGCTTTGCGAGCCTCCAAGGCGACGGCATCAGCGGTCAGCGCACCAGCCCGGATTGCGGTAACTATCCCCGTGACGATGTGCTCGTGGGCCATGTGACGGGTCAGCAGGAGCACCTCGATCAAAGCGCGGGTGCCGGCCGCGTCGCCGTGGGCTTTGCAGGCAGCCGCCCACCATTCATCGTGGACGGGGGTGAACTTGCCCGCGGCGCGCGCCTGCTCCAAGACGGTGGCTCCCGGCAGGGCGCCAGGCTTGCGGATGAGGACCTCCAGGTAGTGGTCCAACTCCAGCCGGCTCGCGGCTTTCGCCAGGAGCCGTTCGTGCCGTGCGACCTCTTCCCGTCCGTCGTAGATGACCAGCTCTGAGGCGTGCAGCATGACCCGCACCCTGCGGCCGATCAGGCGGGCGGGCACCGAATACCGGTTGGTGCGCACGGTGATCTGGCTGTAGCGGTCCACCCGCGGCGTCAGCAGCAGCCCCGTCTCGAACGGCTCGGTGGGCAACATCTTGAGCAACGGGGCCTCGATGGCGAAGTACTCCCCGATGGTCCGGGCGCGGTTCCCAATCCGCCGTGTCTCGTCGGCCCCAAGCGTCGATCAACAGATTGAGCTCGGCCAGTGAGGCGACATCGGGGATCGGCACCATGTGGTTGCGGCGAAACCAGCCGATGTCGCCTTCCACTCCGCCCTTCTCGTGGGCGCCCTGCTTACCAGGCTGGCAGTAGAACGGCTCGATCCCGTAGTGGGAGCGGAAAGCCGTCCAGCGTGCGGTCTCCACCCGGGCACGGGAGAACCCCAGAACCTGAGCGACGGCGGCCTTGAGGTTGTCGTAGCGGACCTTGCCGAATGGCACCCCTCCCAGCACGCTGAAGGCGTGGACGTGTCCCTCGAAGAACGCTTCCTGGCCGCCGGAGGCGAACACGCGGTGCACGGCCTTGCCCGAATACGACAGCCGCAACGAGAACAGCACGCACTTGACCATCTCGTCGGCCAATCGGATGGTCACCTCCCCGAAGTCGACCTCGGCCTCGGCGCCGGGCCGGTGCGACTGGGGCACGAACGCCTTACTCGGGCCCCGGCCCGACTCGGTCCAGATCTCGGAACGGCGTTGCGCGACGTAGGCGCGAACCATCTGATACGACACTCCCACCGCGTGATGCTCGCTCACCAGCCGGTCGAAGATGCGCTTGGTGGTGTGACGCTGCTTGCGCGGCGCGTCCAGGTCCGCGCGCAGCATCTGATCGATCACGTTCTTGTAGGGGTCGATCTTGGACGTTCGCTGTGGCAGCTTCTTGCGTGGTTCAGGCCATGCCGAGGCCAACGCCTTCTGCACCGTGCGGAACCCGACGCCGTGCTTCGTTTGCAGTGCCCGGTTGGACATGCCAGTGCGAGCATCGCGGCGGATCGCCGCGTACAGCTCAACCTTCGACATGCGAGGCACGTGGGCTCCCTCACGGTGCGTAGCACGCTGATAGTCCCACCGCAACCACTTGGGTGCTGTCAAAACTCAGCAACACAGTCCGGCGGACTACACGACCGCTGTCACGGCCGGCCAACAAACGCTGTCGCAACTCAGGTATAGAGCCAATCTAGGGAGACCGCCGCGCAGCATACTGGCGGCAGTCGACGCGCGTCGTGGGGGCACTCATGAATCGATCGTTCGTCAGCTCGATCCTTCACCTGGTCAGGTTCGCGGGAGCCGCCCTGGCGATCTGGGGCATCGCCTACGTGATCAACGGCGCAACCCAGGCGGGCGCGTACGTCACCATACGTGTGGCGACCGCTCCGGACGCCGGGCCCTCGCCGCTGAGCGGTGTGAGACTCCCCGACGGGGTCGTACTCCGGGGAGAGCTTCCGCTGGGCGTCTGGGGAGCCACCGTCGCCGAGCAGGTGCTCTCGCGCGCGGACGTCCTCCTGGGCGGTCTGTGCGCGGGCCTGGCCGCTCTGCTGCTGAGCTCCACCATGAAAGGGCGGCCTCTCACCCGGCGTGATACTGCCGGGCTCGTCGCCCTGGCGATCGTCACGAGCCTCGGCTCCCTGCTGCCGATCGTCGCCGCGGCGACCGTACTCGATCGGGCGGGGCTCACCCAGGACTTCGTCCCGTCGACCACGCTGTCGTGGGTGCCGATCGCGGGCGCCGGGCTTCTGCTCGCGCTGGCCCTGGCCTTCCACGCGGGGGCCCGGACCGATCCACGAAGCAGTGCACTCACCCCATAGCCGCGGTACGGTCGCGGCGCAGCAGCAGGTGGCCCCGGCGGAATCGTTCATCCTCCAGAGGCTCGCGCAGCATCCGCGCCACCTCGACGAACTCCTCCTTGCGGGCCAGGTCGGCCAGCTCGTCGATCGGCCACCGGTAGGCCGGCGTGACCTTGTGGTCGAACCGGCTTACCGGGCCGCCCTCGGATTCGAAGAAACCGAGCAGGAGGTAACCACCCGGGGCCAGCACCCGGCGGAACTCGGCGAAGTAGGACGGCAGCTCCGATGGTGGGGCGTGGATGAGCGAGTACCAGGAGAGCAGCCCGCCCAGCTCGCCGTCGGCCACGTCGAGGGCGCCCATCGAACCGACCTCGAACCGCAGGTCGGGATAGTCCCTACTGGCGATGTCGATCAGCCGGGGAGACAGGTCGACACCGAAGGCGTCCAGCCCGAGGTCACGCAGGTGTGCCGTCATGTACCCGGGACCGCAGCCGGCCTCCACGACGGGCCGGGCCCCGTCGGCCCGCACGAGCTCGGCGAACGCGGCGACCATCGAGCGGTCCAGCGGCAGGCGGTCGAGCGAGTCCCGCACGAAGTCGGCGTAGACGTCCGCGAGGGCGTCGTAGGCGTCCGCGGTCGCGGTCAGATAGGGGGAGGATTCGGCCACGGCGGACGACTGTAGCCCATCGGCCGAGCTACTCGCCCCGCAGAAGCACGTGGTGCAGGAGGCCGCTCTGCTCTCTCGGCATGAGGGGGCGGCGATCGACGAGGAGCCGGTGATAAAGGCCGATGTAGTGGCTCTCCCGGCGCGGGACGCTCCCGTCGGTGCCGAAGTTCTCGGTGATCCGCCCGTTCTGCACCAGGTACCCAGCTACGGCGTGCCAGGCGAGCAGCGCCGTCCAGACCCGCTCAGTCTCCGCTTCACGCGAATGCCTTGTCCCAGACATTCGGCGGCAAGATGATGACACAATGTGACCATGCGGCAACCCCGAGCGAAATACTTCAACACCACGGGACCGTGCAGCCCTCTGCACCACTACATCTTGCCTCCCACGCAACGGCTCCCCCAGGCGCGCGAGCTCATCGAGATGGACCGCTACTTCGTGCTGCACGCGCCCCGGCAGACCGGCAAGACCACCATGCTGCGCACCCTGGCGTCCGAGCTGACCGCCGAGGGCGACATGGCCGCCCTGATGTTCTCCTGCGAGCGCGCCAAGTCGGCCGGTGACGACTACGCTGCCGCGGAGTCGCTTCTGCTGGATTCCCTCCGCGAGGCCGCCGCACGGTCGGGATGGCCGAAGAAACTGCTCCCGCCGGATTCCTGGCCGCAGGTCACGCCCGGCGCCCGGTTCGGTTCGGCGCTGAGCGAGTGGTGCCGCCGCTGCCCGCGCCGCGTGGTGCTGCTCCTCGACGAGATCGACGCCCTGCAAGGCAACAGCATGGTCAGCATCCTCAGCCAGCTCCGCCACGGCCACAACGCCCGGCATGAGGGCCAACCGTTCCCCGCGTCCGTGGTTCTGTGCGGGCTACGCGACCTGCGTGACTACAAGGTCGCCTCGGGTGGCGAAGCCGGCAGGTCGAATCCGGCCAGCCCGTTCAACATCGTCGCCAAGTCGCTGCGCCTGGGCGACTTCACCGCCGACGACATCGCCGAACTCTACGACCAGCACACTCAGCAGACCGGCCAGGAGTTCACCAAGGACGCGGTGGAGCGGGTGTTCGAACTGACACAGGGCCAGCCGTGGCTGGTCAACGCCCTGGCCCATGAGGTCGTCTTCGAGATGGGCGTGACCGGCGCCGTCACCGCCGGGCAGATGGAAGACGCCAAGGAGCGGTTGATCCGGGCGCGCGCCACGCATCTGGACTCTGTGATGGCCCGGCTGCACGAGCCGCGGGTCAAGCGGGTGATGGAGCCCGTCGTGGCCGGGACCTTCCCCCACATCGACCCCGCTTTCTCCGACGACCTGTCCTACGTACGCGACCTGGGCCTGATCAAGCAGAAACCCCCGCTCGAAGTGGCCAACCCGATCTACCGGGAGGTCATCCTGCGAGTGCTCGGAGACCCGTCGGAACAGTACGTGATGGCCGATCCGCGCAGTTTCGTGCTGCCGGACGGCCGGTTCGACCTGCCGCGCCTGCTGGAGGAGTTCGTCGTCTTCTGGCGCGAGCACGGCGAGGTGCTGGTCCGCCAGGAGGGCTACCACGAGGCCGCCTGCCAGATCATCCTCATGGCCTTCCTGCACCGCCTGGTCAACGGCGGCTACCTCGACCGGGAGTACGCGGCCGGCACCAAACGTCTGGACGTGCTCGTCCGCTGGCCCTACACGAGCCCCGAGGGCGAACGGGTCATGCAGCGCGAGGCCATGGAGCTGAAGGTGTGGCGAGCAGGCGAGAACGACCCGGCGCCCGACGGCCTCGCCCAGCTCGACCGCTACCTGGACCGCCTCACCCTCTCCACCGGCGCGCTGGTGATCTTCGACCGCCGCCCCGAGGCCCCGCCTTGGCAGGAACGAGGCGGCTTCGAACAGACGACCACACCCGCCGGCCGCCAGGTCACCGTCCTGCGCGTGTGACGGGCGCCCGAGTTTCAACGGGCTTCGCCTCTGAGCATCGCCGCCCAGACCCGCTCGGCCTCCGCTGTCATGGTCCACGCCGTCTCGTGGATCACGCCTTTGACGGATCGCCGGACGAAGGCGAGCCCACCCGCGACGCAGAACTCGTAGCAAGGCGCGCACCGGCTGCACGTGTGCTCGCGCACCCGGACCCGCACGCACCGAGCGGCGGGGTTCGCCCAGGCGATCTGTTCATGTACCTCCTGGGCAGGAGCCATGTGAAGGCCGTGATACTCCTCAAGTAGGTCTGACGCCCCGCTCATCGCCGGCCTGCCGTATGAGGCAGCGCGAACCAGGTCGCCTTGCCCGCCAGCCCGGGGCACGTGGCGAACCCCTGCGGAACGCAGCCGTACAGCCCGGCCGACAGCTCCGCCACGATCAGCAGCCCTCGGCCGTGCTCGGCTTGAGCATCCGCACACCGGCGCACCGGGAGCATGACCCCCGCGTCGACCACCATGCACACCACTTCGACCGGATCGACCCGTACCACCAGCTCGTACGGCGCGTCACCGTACAGAACCGCGTTGGTCACCAGCTCGCTGACCATCAGCACGGCGTCGTCAACCAGATCCCGCCCCAGACCGACCAGCAGAAGCGCACGCCGGACGAGGTCACGGGCATCACCGACCGCACGGGCGTCATCCCGAAGCCGCCAGACCATGCTTCGCTCGACAGAGCCGGAACGCTCCGCCACCGCAGCGGCCTTCGCCGATTGCGCGACTCCCGGCGCGATCTCGTCGAACAAGAACTTATCCACTACGCCACCTCCCAGATTCACGTATTCACTCCCGTGTCACAGGCATCAGCCAGTACGAAAAGCTGTAAAAGATGAAACGTCCCATTCGTGGCCTAAACACTGCATGTCCAGAATCTTTAGAATGGCAATCAGACCGGACGCGGCCACAGGCTGTGCGACCGCACCGCTGTACCTTTTATTGCTTATCCCTGGCCACTACACAGGGTGCCCGTGGTGAGCTAGATTACGGAACGAAATCAACGGCACACCCTTCGGACAGATTCGTAGTGCCGGTTGTCTGATTGGCGTAGGACTCTGCTGCTACTCGTCAGAACAGGAGGCATGGATGCCCGCACCTCTTGAGCTTGACCCCACGGCCAGTCCATTGGCTTTCTTCGGTGCCGAGCTACGCAAGTGTCGAAAAAAGGCTAGATTGTCCCAGGAGCAATTGGCGGAAATAGTTAGGTTCAGCCCCAGCCTGGTCGGTCTCGTGGAAAGAGCTCAGCGGACACCGAGCAAGGACCTCGTACAACGCTGCGACGAAGCCTTGGGAGCCGAGGGGGAGCTACTTCGGCTCTGGCCACTCCTAAGCCGCGAGGCGAGCCCACGATGGTTTCGCGAGTGGCTGGACATCGAGCAGGAAGCCCACACCCTCCGAACATGGCAGCCCCTTCTCGTTCCTGGACTGCTGCAAACAGAGGAGTACGCTCGCGCCATGCTGCGTGGCGAGCCCGGCGTCACAGACGAGCAGGTAGAGAAAGCCGTACAAGCACGCCTGGAGCGCCAGGTGATTTTGTCTCGTCCCGACCCCCCTATGTTGTGGGTGGTCCTCGATGAAGGCGTCCTCCAACGTCCCATCGGAGGACGAGAGACCATTCGCCAGCAACTCGAACACCTAGTCGAGATGGCGAAAATGCCCCGCATCGCGGTCCAAGTGGTCCCCTTGGCCCTTGGTATCACCACAGGGATCCTCGGTGGCTTCGTGATCGCGCAGATAGCCGGAAGTCCGGATATCGTGTATTACGAGTCCACCGGACGCGGTCAGATTACTGACCGGTCGGAGGACGTCATCGCGCTCCATACGAGGTACGACGCCATCCGAGCTGAGGCACACCCCCAGCATGTGTCTGTCGAGCTACTCAGAGAGGCAATCAAGGCATGGACGTGAACGACGAGCTGAGGACCGCCGCCTGGCGCAAGGCCAGCAAGAGTGGACCGAATGGCGGAGACTGCATCGAGGTCGCCCCCTTGTCCGGCGGACGAGTGGCCATCCGTGACACCGAAAGCCCAGGGCAGGCGCCATTCGTGGTGACCGCCAGCGTTTGGGACGCTTTCATGGATGGGGCGAAGCGAGGCGAGTTCGACTTCTAGACGGCTGCCAAGATCGGGCACAACGGGATGGCGCCGTCCCTGGCACGCCTTCTGAAGCGGCTGAAGACGAACGCTGAGACGCAAGTCGAGGGCCTCGGCGAGACGTTCCAGCATGGGGATGGTGGGCATCGTGCCGCCGGCCTCGGACCGCGCCACAGCCGGCTGCTTGAGCCCGGCCGCTCGGCCAATTCGGCCTGGGTCAGACTGAGCTCTTCGCGGCGGTTCCGTACGGCCGTACCTAGTTCGAAGCGCAGACGTGCCGCCTCATAAGCGGCTCCGGCACCGGGACGGTTAATGATCTCTGCGCGCTTGTCCGACCATGCCTTGCGCTCGCCCGTGTCGATCACTCCTCGTCCACTGTGTGCGCCTCGGTGACACATCGCCGCATCGCCCGCACAGCTCGTTCGATCTCCGCGGTCTCCCGCATCCGCTGCTTGCGGAAGATCGTGAGTAGGGGACGTCCGTTGGACAGGCAACGCCACGGTGTCAGTGTCGAGTCAGGGAAAGGTATGCCTCGGCAGCATTGCTGCGGTTGCCCTGGTCAGATAGGACGACCCACGGTGCTTGGCGCGTATCGTCGCCCAGGTCGAGGCGCCGCAGATGACTCCGGTCCCGCGCACTTAGGCGCTCACGTAGTTGCCTTGGATTCTCCACGAGACTGAGCAGGAAAGCCAGGTCGAACAGGTGTCGTTGCGGATCACGCGAGTCGGCTACAGCGGCGCGAGCTTTGATGACGAGGGCGCCTCCCAGATCGGGCATCGGAATCTGGCCATGCGCGGAGCCGAACATGACGGGCATGACGCCTGTGCTTTGCAGCGCGCGCCATCCGCCATCGATCTCGACGGCGTCTTTGCCCACTATCCGCAAGGGGAGAAGGTGCCGAGGCGGATGGTCCGGCGCGACGATATCGATGACCAGATTGTCCTGCGTGAATCGGTGCAGTCGCTTACCGTCCGAGGTAGGAGCAGGGGTGAATCCCAGCGAACGGACGTGAGCGGCGCAGGTAGTCAGGCTGGACGGCCTCAGCACGAGATTTGCGATGACGTCCAGGTCCGATGAGAAGCGTACGGGGGTCCTGCCCAGGGCCAAGCCGTGAAGCGCGACCATCTGGCCTCCGATGAGCGCCCACGCACGCTCTTCCAGCACCCTCGACAGATTCAACATGGTCGGCCACAACCGATCGTCGGGCAGGCTGACCTGGCCGAGGTCCACGGGTTGGTTCCTGAGACGAGGGAGCGGGATTTCAGCCACGGGGGGTTGCTTCCAGGAGTTGGTTGATGATCTGGAGGGCGGTGCGGCGGGAGCGCGGATCGCCGCTATCGAGAAGATCCGCGGCGACCACCGCGACCGGCATGACCTTATGACCGAGAACAACGGAAAGTTGTTCATCAGTTACAGAGGGAAACCGTAGCACCAGGTTGCCCGACGGGCTGGTTTCGAGGTGGAACTCCTGTTGCAGCACTTGCCAGGTCTGGTGGCTGAGATAGGCTTCCGCCTCCTCCGCCGCGATGAGGTCCAGCCCATGTTGAGCGGTCGCGGAGACCCCAGAAGGAACAACCCTTTCCCATTGCAGGATCTCGTTCAGGTATGCAGGCCGGACGCGAACCCGGGAGACGGCGGCGCGAGCCTTCGCCAGCCTGTCCCAGTTCTCGGCAGGGCTCCGAGCGATCAACCCCTTGAGGTTGTGGCGCTGCTTCGGCGACATCCCCAGAGCTGCGGTGAGCTCGATCCAGTTGACCGTCCCCAGGTCGCTCAACAATGCCGCCCATGCGGACCGCGGCACCAACGGCCGCCCCGGCCGACGTCGGGCGGTCGACAAGAGCCGCTGGACGGAGAGGGGGTCGACAAGCCGCGTACGGCCCGCCATCCGGTAGGCCAGCTCCCCCGATCTGGCCAAGGCATTGACGCGCCCGGCCGTCACTCCGAGCAGGCCCGCCGCCTCATCACTAGTCAGCCAGTCCTCTGGCATACCAACAACTATAACGCTGACGCATCAATAGATGGAATGGCACTCCAGCTGCGAAACATGATCTCGGTCAACGGTGACGTGGACGCCGGCGGCGGCCTGGGCTTCTCGGATCCCGCGGCCGACCTCGACCAGCGAGCGGGGATTGACCCCGACGACGAACTGGTCCAGGAAGCCGACCGGCACCCTGCGAGGCGTTCCGGCATGAACCGCGCCAATGCGCGGCTGGTACTCGGCCCGGAGGCCGGACACTCGTGCGTTAGCCTCGCGGCATGATCGTCGATCAGGGCGGGTTCGCGGTGCTGCTCCGGCGGCACCGGATCCGCCTCCAGCTCACTCAGGAGAAACTCGCCGAGCGGGCCGGCGTCAGCTCGCGGTCGATCGGTGAGATGGAGCGGGGGCGCAGCCCGAGGACCCGGACGGTGGAGTTGCTCGCCGTCGGGCTGGAGCTCGCCGGGGACGAGCGGGACGAGTTCCTCGGCGCGGGGCGGGCGCTTTTCTAGGCCGGGCTCAGCTGTGCCGGGCGATGACGATCGCGGCGGGATCCTCACCGCGCCCTGGGCACGACCCCCGACACGGTGGTGCCCTCGCCGGGCACGCTGTTGACCGACAGCGAACCACCGGCCTCGGCCAACGCCGCCCTCATACGGGCGACGCCCCGGCCCGCCCGCGAGAGCTCGAAGCCCTTGCCGTGGTCGCTGACCGTCATCCGCACGCCGCCGCGACCCACCGTTACGGCGATCGACACCGTCGTGGCCCCGCTGTGCTTCTCCACGTTGTCGAGCGCCTCGGCCAGCGCCTCCAGAATCCCCGCGCCCATCGCGCGGATCAGCAGGCCCCGTGCCCGCGCCCCCGACCGAACCCCCATGGAACAATCCTTTCCGAGTGATCACATGAAAGCCCACACCCGCCCGGCCCCACCAGGACGTTACGCCGGACGTGTCGTCGGACGGAACCGGCGAAGCCGAACGGACCTGGCCTGGGACGGCAGGCCAGGTCCGGGCGCTCAGCGGCCGTAGCGGCTCTTCAGGTGGCGCCACCAGTCGCGGAACATCCACGCGTCGAAGTCCGTGATCGACGACGCGCTGCCCGCCTTCATCAGGAAGCAGCACACCCCGGACGGCGTCCAGTCGTAGAAGTCGTCCAGCCCGAACGAGTGGCCGATCTCGTGCAGCAGGATGTGCATGTTGTCGGCGTCCAGGTTGGCCATGTAGTACTCGCTGCCGAGCCGCTGGCCCCAGTCGCCGCCCGCGCCGCCGCCCATGCCGGCGGTGAGCCACAGGGACATGTCGTAGTGGCGCGCCGCGCCGCCCGGGCAGTTCGGGTAGGTGCCGTTCTGGTTGAAGAAGCGCCCGCAGGCGGCGACGCACTGGGGGGCGTTCTCGCGGATGTCGCCGACGTAGATGTCGACGGAGTTGTCCGTCCACTGGAGCTGGTTGCGGTCGCGTACGGCCCAGCCGACGACCTTCACGGGGACGTTCGTGTACGGCCAGCCCTCCTGGCCCGCCATCACGTCCATCCACTTCTTGAACTGGCGGGCCAGCGTGGCGTGGATGCGGTCGCGCTGGGCGGCCGTCACCGTGGCGCTGGAGTCCCAGCGGACGCAGTAGTTGATGGATCCGCCGTTGGCCATGATCTGGTCCCAGCCGTAGTTGCGGAATCCGTACAGGTTCGGGTACGTGCTCTCGACGTGCTGCCAGACCTCGTTGAGCGGGGTGACGAGGTTGGCCGGCGGGTTCCAGGGAGTCGAGGGGTTGCCGTTGTCGCCGATCGCCTTGACCTCCAGGAGGCCGACGGACGCGGCGCCGCTCTGCAGGACGACGCGCAGCCGCACGGTGCTGATCTGGGAGAAGGTCACGCGGTTGTAGGCGTTGACGGCGGTGGGGTAGGTGCCGGGGATGTCGATGTACGAGCCGCCGCTCCAGCGCTGGAGCTTCCATGAGGCGGGGACTCGTACGCCGCCGTTGTCGTCGAAGAAGTAGACCTCGGCGGAGGTGATCGTCTGGGCCGTGGGCCAGGTCAGTTCGGCCCACTGGGTGCCGGTCTGGGGCCAGGTGCCCCAGCGGGCGTTGGCGGTGTCGTTGGAGCGCGGCGGGTCGACGCCGTCGTTGATCGCGTTGACGCTCTCCCAGGGCGAGGTGTACGAGGCCGAGGGGGTCGCCCCGGTGGCCAGGTTCACGGGGGCGGCGTTGGCGGGGAGCGCGGGGAGAAGTAAGAGGGTGAGGATGATGGCGAGGAGTCTCATGGGTCTCCTTGTGTTATCGCTAACATCACGTGCCGGGGAAGGTCGCCCCTCCCCGGCACTTGCGGGCTACCGGTAGGTGATGTCGGACGAGGAGTACAGGCAGTTGACGCCGTCGGCGCCTTCGCCGATCTTGGTGGGCTCGCTGCCCTTGGGCACGCCGCGGTACTTCTCGCAGATCGTCGCGCTGCCGTAC
>NZ_JAHKRN010000083.1 GCF_019396385.1 Nonomuraea harbinensis
CGACAGCGAGTTCGTCGGCCTGGACAACTTCCGCGACTTCTTCGCCGAGCAGAACCTGCGCGTCGGCTTCCGGAACACGATCGTCTACGCCGTGGTCACCAGCGGGCTGAAGGTGGTGCTCGGCCTGCTGCTGGGCGTGCTGCTCACGTCCAGGCTGCGGCTGCGCGGCTTCCTGCGCGCGGTGGTGTTCTTCCCGGTCCTGGTCTCCACCGTGGCGGTCGGCATCACCTTCAGCGCGCTGCTGCGCCCGGACACCGGCCTGGTGAACAAGGCCCTCGCGCTGGCCGGCGTCGACGGCGCCGACTGGCTCGGCGACGCCACGACCGCGCTGCTGTCGGTCGCGCTGGTCGACGTGTGGAAGGGGGTGGGCCTGGCCACCGTCATCTACATCGCGGGGATCATGTCGATCCCGCGCGACTACTACCAGGCGGTCGAGGTCGACGGGGGCGGCGCCTGGCACCGGTTCCGGCACGTGACGCTGCCGCTGTCCTGGCCCGCCACCTACTCGGTGATCATCCTGTCGTTCATCGGCGGCCTGC
This sequence comes from Nonomuraea harbinensis, assembly GCF_019396385.1. Lineage (GTDB taxonomy): Bacteria > Actinomycetota > Actinomycetes > Streptosporangiales > Streptosporangiaceae > Nonomuraea > Nonomuraea ferruginea. The sequence goes on from NZ_JAHKRN010000083.1 coordinate 540, forward strand.
GGTCGTTCGACCTCATCTGGACGATGACGCGGGGCGGTCCCGGCTTCACCAGCGACGTCATCGCCTCGATCATCTACAAGCAGTATCAGGCGGGCTTCTTCGGCCTGTCGACCGCCGGCAACGTGCTGCTGTTCCTCATCGTCACCGCCATCGTCGTCCCGCTCACCTACGTCCTGGGCAAGAGGCAGGTCGCCGTATGAGGACCTTCAGGAGGTACGGCGCCGACACGATCGCGCTGGTCCTGGCCACCGTGATCTTCCTGGTGCCGTTCTCGTTCATGCTGCTGACCGCGGTCAAGGACCCGGCGCAGGCCGCCGATCTGGACTTCGCCTGGCCGGTCGACTGGCGGGTGGTGGACAACCTCGTCGAGGTCGTCCAGGCGCGCGACTACGTGCTGCTGCGCGCCTTCGTCAACTCCACCGTCCTCACCGTCGCCTCGGTCGCGCTGATCGTGTTCTTCGCCGCCATGGCCGCGTTCGTGCTGCAGCGCCGCGCCGGCAAGGTAGGGACGCTGGTCGACTTCCTGGTGCTGTCCGGGCTGATCATCCCGCCCGCGATCGTGCCCACCATCTGGCTGCTGCAGGCACTGGGCCTGTTCAAGACCCTGCCGGGGCTGATCCTGGTCGAGGTCGCCTACGGGCTGTCGTTCGCGATGCTGTTGTTCAGGGCGTTCATCGCGGCGATCCCGCGCGAGCTGGACGAGGCGGCCCAGATCGACGGCTGCCACGGGGCGCGGCTGTTCTTCCGGGTGATCTTCCCGCTGCTCCGGCCGGTCACCATCACGGTCGTGCTGACCTCGTCCGTGGCCGTCTTCAACGACTTCGTCAACCCGCTCTACTTCCTGCCCGGCGACGACAACGCCACCGTGCAGGTCACCCTCTACAACTTCCAGAGCCAGTACAGCACCCAGTGGAACCTGCTGTTCATGGACATCGTCCTGATCACGATCCCGCCGCTGCTGGCCTTCGTCTTCTTCAACCGCAAGATCGTGGCCGGCATGACCGCCGGCGCCATCAAGGGATGACATGACCTCTCCGCACGTCGAACCGGTGACCTTCGAACACCATCGGGACCCTCTCGGCATCGGGGAACGCGCCCCGCGCCTGTCGTGGATCATCCGGACCGACATCCTCGGCTGGCTGCAGCGGGCCTACGAGATCGAGCTCAGCGACGGCACCCGCACCGGCGTCGTCGCGTCGGGGGAGTCGGTGCTCGTGCCCTGGCCAGGACCGGAGCTGGGCTCGCGCGAGCGGCGCGGTCCCGCCGAGCGGGCCCGCCTGTACGTCACCGCGCACGGCACGTACGAAGTCGAGATGAACGGCCGGGTCGTGGGCGACGACGTGCTCGCCCCCGGCTGGAGCAGCTACCACCACCGGCTGCGCTACCGCACCCACGACGTGACCGGCCTGCTGGAGGAGGGCGCCAACACGATCGGCGCCACCCTCGCCGACGGCTGGTACCGGGGCCGCGTCGGCTTCGCCGGGGGCAGGTCCGCCGTCTACGGGGACCGGACCGCCCTGATCGCCCAGCTGGAGATCACCTACTCCGACGGCACCACGGACACCGCCGCCACCGACGGCGCCTGGCGGTGCGCGCCCGGCCCGGTCACCGCCGCGAGCCTCTACGACGGCGAGTGCCACGACGCGCGCCTGCTTCCCGGCGGCGGCCTCACCCGCGCCCGCGCCACGCTCGACACCCCGTACGGCCGGGCCGAGGCCGGCTGGGAGCGGACCGGGGACCAGACGGAACTCGTCGTGGTGGTGCCGGCGAACACCACCGCCGCCGTCCGCCTGCCCCCTGACCCGGACCCCCGTCGAGGTGGGAGCCGGACGGCACGTCTTCCGCTGGGCGTGATCAGCTGGGCTCCGGGCCGAGCGCCCGGCGCAGGAAGTCCAGCTCCAGCAGGAGCAGGTTCTCGGCGACCTGCTCCTGGGCGGTCATGTGGGAGACGCCCGACAGCGGCAGGACGGTGTGCGGGCGGCCCGCGGCCAGCAGCGCGGCGGACAGCCGCAGGGTGTGCGCGGCGAAGACGTTGTCGTCGGCCAGGCCGTGCACGAGCATGAGCGGGCGGCGCAGGTTCGGGGCGTCGGCGATCAGGGAGCTGCGGTCGTACGCCTCGGGGTTCCGGTCGGGATGGCCGAGGTAGCGTTCCTGCCAGTGGGTGTCGTAAAGGCGGGCGTCGGTGACCGGCGCGCCCGCGACGGCGGCGTGGAAGACGTCGGGGTGGCGCAGCACGGCCGCGGCGGCCAGATAACCGCCGTACGACCAGCCGCGGATCGCCACCCGGTCCAGGTCCAGGTCGGGGAAGCGGCTCGCGGCCGCCCGCAGCGCGTCGGCCTGGTCCTCCAGCGCCGCGCTCAGCTTGTCGAGGTGGACGGCCCGCTCCCAGGCCGGTCCGCGCCCCGGCGTGCCGCGCCCGTCCACGACCAGCACGGCGAAGCCCTGGTCGGCGAACCACTGCGCGACCGCGTAGTCGTCCAGCCCGCGCAGCACCAGGGCGCCGCCCGGCCCGGCGTACGGGCTGAGCAGGACCGGCAGCCGCCGCGAGCCCGGCACGTGCCCGGACGGGAACACGATCGCGCCGCGCAGCTCACGTTCGCCCAGCGACACCAGATCCACCCGGGGGCGCACGACCGGGGTCGCGCCGTTCGAGACGATCGGCGTGACCGCCCCTCCGCCGGTCACCGTGACGCGGGTCCCGTGCTCCTCCAGAGTGCGGCTGACGACCAGGGTGACGCCGCCGGCGCGCGTTCCGGTGTGCACTCCCGGCTCGGAGGTGACCCTGGTCAGCCCCGCGGCCCTGGAGTAGCTGTAAAGGTGGCGTTCCGTCGGCTCGTCGCCGCAGCACTGCGCGAGCACGGTGTCGCCGTCCACCGCCAGGATCCGCAGCACCTGCAGGCCCGGCGGCGTGACCAGGTCGTCCCCGACCATCAGCCGGCGGGTGTCGTCGCGGTCCACCGTCCAGACCAGCTCACCGGCCGCCGTGCGGGCGGGGGTGCCGGGCACCAGAGTCAGCCAGGCGTCGTCGGCGTCCTCGCGCACCAGCGTGGTCGCGCCCGTCCCGGGGTCGGCCTCCAGGAGGCGGGTGGTGCGCTGGTCGCGGCTCTGCACCAGGATCAGCAGCCCCTGCCCGGTCCACGACACCGCCGCGACGTACTCGAACGCCGCCCTGTCCCAGACCACCTCGGTACGCTCCCCGGCCGGCGTGGTCAGCCAGAGCGTCACGTCGGCGTTGTCGGTGCCGGCCGCCGGATAGGCCATGGTCCTGGAGGGCCTGCCAGGATCGGCGGGCTCGGACAGGTGCCACCTGCTCACCCGGGCGTTGTCCACCCGCGCCACCAGCAGGCGGGTGCCGTCGGGCGACCACCAGTAGCCCCGGTGGCGGGCCATCGACTCGGCCGCCACGTGCTCGGGCAGCCCCCAGGTCACCTCGGGACCATCGGGCGTCAGCAGCGGCTTGCCGTCGAGGTGCAGGGCGCCGTCGGACACGTGGGCGACGCGCTGCCCGGCCGGGTCGAGCCGCGGGTCGGATCCGGTCGTGCCGAGCGGGGTGACCTCACCGGTCAGCAGGTCGACGGTGTGGAGCGCGCCGTCGAGCGCGTAGACGGCCTTGGTGACGGCGGCGTCGGTGGCGTAGGCGACGATGCCGCTCGCGCGCTCGCGGGTGCGTTCCCTGCGGGCGCGCTCCGCCTCCGGCAACGTTCCGCCCGGCGTGCCGGGGTCCACGAGCAGCCGCTCCTGCCCGGTGGCCAGGGTCAGCGTCCACAGCCGGTTGACCGGGTCGTCACCGCCCGAGGACCTGAGGAACACCACCCGGGCGCCGTCCGGCGAGATCGTGAAGTCCCTGGGGACGCCGAGCTTGAACCGGGCCGTACGGGCATGCTGACGAGGAAGCGTGAGGGGAGGCATGGGGGATCATAGGCACGCCCGCCGAGCCGTACGCAACCGCATAAACCAGCGCCGACCGCCCTTCCCGCCACCCTGCGGTTACGTCGTCACGGCGCGGCCCCGTCGTTACGGTGCGGTCCCGTCGTTACGGGCGCGACCCCTCGTTACGGCGCGACCCTCGTTACGGCGCGGCCACGTCGTCACGGCGCGTCCGAGGCGGCCCGGATCGGGCAGGCGGAAGGAACCTCGGGGCGTTCTCGCCCGGCATCGGCGCTCAGCTTCTCGAACCGGACTTGATCGACGAGATCGACCCGCACCTCGCGCCGACCCTGCTCGCGGAGATCCGGCTGTACGGCAACCCGGTCCGCCTCCACAACCCCAGCTCGGAAGCTCACGTACGGTGCCGGACCTTCACGGTGGCGGGCGGCCTCCACCCAGGGTGGGGGTTCGCGTACGGACCGGACCCTCACGGTGCCGGGCGGCCTCCCCACGAACCCGGAAGGAGTTCGCGTACGGTATGGAACCTTCACGGTGGCGGGCGGCCTCCAGCGGGGGCTCGCGTACGGACCGGACCCTCACGGTGCCGGGCGGCCTCCCCCACGAACCCGGAAGGAGTTCGCGTACGGTATGGAACCTTCACGGTGGCGGGCGGCCTCCAGGGCGGGGGTCCGCGTACGGACCGGACCCCCACGGCGCCGGGCGTCCTCCCCACGAACCCAGATCGAAGCCCGCGTACGGTACCGATTACTCACAGCGCCGGGCAGCCTCCACCACCCCAGGGCGGGGGTTCGCGTACGGTACGGAACCTTCACGGTGCCGGGCGGCCTCCACCCAGGGCGGAAGTTCGCGGACGGTGCTGGATGCTTACGGTGCCGGGTGGTTGATCGTGTGGGCGAGGACGAGGAGGCACCGCGGGCTGCCGTCCTCGCGCCGGCCCAGAGCCGTCAAGGGGGCCGTCGTCACGGTGAACCCGGCCGCCGCCAGCTCGGCGCGGACCGCGCTCAGCGGGCAGGTGTTGTAGTACATGACGAACGGCGGGCGCCACAGCGCGTTCCGGGCCCGCATGGCGAGGTCGAACCCGAGCATCGCCCAGTACATGCCCGACGTGACGGGTGGCGGCGCGCCGATGGGGAAGGCGAAGAGCCCGCCGGGCCGCAGCGCGCGACGCACCCCGGCGAAGAGCGCCGGCCGTTCGGCGGGCAGGAAGTGCCCGAGCGCCCCGAAGCTGACCGCGAGGTCGAAGGACCCGGCGAAGGGCAGGGCCCGGGCGTCGGCCTGGACCCACGCGGCGTCCGGGTGCGTCCGGCGCGCCCGCGCGAGCATGCCGGCGCTGAAGTCGACGCCCGTGATCGGCCCTCGGCACAGGGGCGCGAGGACCCGCATGCCCGCGCCGGTGCCGCAGCACACGTCCAGCGCCTGACCGAACGGCCCGAGCGGGCGCAGCACGTCGGCCGTGGCGTCGAGGACGCTGTCGGGGGTGCGGAAAGGCGTGTGGTCGAACTTCGGGGCCAGCAGGTCGTAACCCCGCTCCACCGAGGACAGCGCCTGGACCACCAGTTCACGCAGCGACGGACCCTGAGGCGAGAACATCGGCCCAGGGTACTTCGCCCGCCGACGTCGCGTTCGAACACCCGCCCCGAAACGGCGGGCAACCGCCGAAAGCGCCTTCCGCTTCCGCCGCCGTTACGTGCGGACCGGCAGCGCATGGCACGCTTCTCCGTGACGTCACCGCCCGGCGACCCCCTTCTCCGCGACGTGCCGCGATGCGTCATCGCCCGGCAGCCGCTTCTCCGCGACCTCCCGGGGTGCGTCATCGCCCGGGGGCGCCCTTCTCTGCGACCTGCCGCGGGGCCTCACCGCCCGGCGGATCCTTCTCCGCGACCCGCCACGGGGCATGATCCGCCGGTTTCCGGTCCGGGGGGCGTCTGGTGAGGCGGGCCGCGATGGGTTGTCCCAGGAGGATGCCGAGGAAGACCAGGACGAGCCCGAAGATCTGCCGGCCGGTCAGCGTCTCGCCGGCGAGCACCGTACCGAGGAGGACTCCCGTCACCGGGTTGAGCAGCCCGATGAGCCCGACCGTGCCGGCGCTCAGGTGGCGCAGCCCCGCGAACCAGGCCGCGAAGGCGAGCGCGGTCGCGATGACCGTGACGTAACCGAAGCCGAGCAGCGCGGGCCCGTCCAGCGGCGGCGGTGCGCCCTCGACCGCGACCGCGACGGGCACCAGCGCGGCGCCACCCGCGATGAGCTGCCACGACGTGAGGGAGAAGACGTCGACGTCGCCGCTCCACCGCTTGGCGAGCACGTATCCCAGGGACGACATCGTCATGGCGGAGACGGAGGCGAGGATGCCGGTGAGACCGGCCGCTCCCATGTCCTCCAGCAGCATCAGGCCGACGCCCGCGATCCCGACGCACGCCCCGGCGAGATGGGTCACCCGGGGCCGTTCGGACAGGGCGGCCCAGGCGAACAGCATCATCACCATGGGGGAGGTCGCCATGATGGTGGAGGCGACGCTGGTGGGGAGCGTCTGCGCCGCCAGGTAGACCAGGGCGAAGAAGGCGCCCATGTTGAGCGTGCCGAGCACCGCCGACTTCCACCACCACGATCCCCGGGGCAGTCTCCTGCGGACGAGGAGGAGCAGCAGGCCCGCGGGCAGCGCCCGGATCGCGGCGCCGTACATGGGATGGTCGGCCGGCAGGAACTGCTGGGTGACGTAGTAGGTCGCGCCCCACGCCACGGGCGCGATCGCGGTGACGGGCAGCCAGCGGAAGGTAGCTTCCATGGAAGCAATATAACTTCCCGGGAAGATATATTGGAACCATGAGCGAGTATTCGGACCACGTGGCCAGGATCCAGCGAGCGTGGGCCCGCGAGCGGCCCGACCTGGACGTGCGGCCGCAGGGCGTGATCGGGCGCCTCCACCGCCTCGCCGGACATCTGACCGAGCAGCTCTGCGCGGTCTACCGCCGTTACGGGCTGGCGGAGGGGGAGTTCGACGTGCTCGCCACGCTGCGGCGCGCCGGCGAACCCTTCGAGCGCGCGCCCGGCGAGCTGGCCGCGCACACCATGGTCACCACGGGGGCGATGAGCAAACGCATCGACCGGCTCGAACGCGCGGGGCTGGTCACCCGCCGCCGCAGCGCGAGCGACGGGCGCGGCCGGGTCGTCGCCCTGACCGCCGCCGGCCGGGAGCTGATCGACGAGGCGTTCACCGAGCACATGCGCAACGAACGCCGGCTGCTCGACTGCCTGCCGCCCGAGGAGGCCGCCCAGCTGGAGTCGCTGCTGGCCACCTGGCTCGCCTGCTTCGAGACGCCACGCCGGGACGACACCGGCCGTTGACGTGCGGGCCTTCGCGGCAAAACCCTTAATTCCAGGTTGACTTAGTGGGGAATTTCGGCCAACCTGTGACGCATGCACTCCGGGTCCCTTCTCTGGTCAGACCTGCCCGTCGATCTCGGACGGCAGGCGAGCGCGCTGTGTACGGCGCCCGCATCCGCGTGACGACGACCGGCATCGACCAGATCAGGAACACCGACATGACCGTGACGACATCCGCGCCCGCCCGTCCCAGCCTGGAGAGCAGGGCCCGCGCCATCGCCGCCGACCTCGACGCGTGGGTGGGGCGCGTGCGGCTGAACACCGGGGAGCGCTGGTACGAGCGACTCCACCAGGACGACGACCACGAGGTCTGGCTGATCAGCTGGCTCCCCGGGCAGACGACCGGCTTCCACGACCACGGCGGCTCGCGGGGCGCCTTCGCCGTCGCCCTCGGCACCCTCCGGGAGCACGACCTGACCGCCGAACGCGACCTCGCCCCCGGTGAGGCCCGCGCGTTCGGCCCCGGCTACGTGCACGAGGTCCACAACGGCTCCGCCGCGCCAGCGGTCAGCGTGCACGTCTACTCGCCTCCGCTGTCCACGATGAACCGCTACGAGCTCACGGACCACGGCCTGGTCAAGCTGGTGGAGGAGACGGCGGAGCAGTGGTGACGGGACCGCCGCCCGGCGCGCGCACGATCGACCAGATCCTCGACGACAGGCGGAGGCTGCTGCGCCGGCTGCCGCCCGCCGAGGCGCACACCCGGTCCCTCGCCGGGGCGCTCATCGTCGACATCCGCCCGGCGGCCCAGCGGGCGGACGAGGGTGAGGTGCCGGGCGCGCTCGTCGTCGAACGCAACGTGCTCGAATGGCGCTTCGACCCCGCGGGAGAGGCCAGGCTGCCGGTGGCGACCGGCTACGACGTCGAGATCATCGTCCTGTGCTCGGAGGGCTACACCTCCAGCCTGGCCGCCGCCTCGCTGCACGAGCTCGGCCTGACCAAGGCCACCGACGTCGTCGGCGGCTTCCACGCCTGGCGCGCGGCCGGCCTGCCCACGACCGGCGGCACCGCGGCCTGGTACGGCAGCCGGAGGTCGTGATCTTGGGTGTGGCGGCGTGACATAGGACAGCCGCCACATGATCATGCCGGCCTTGTGCCGAGTACGAATGCATCAGGATGCACGTCTTGGGGACAGCACTGCATCAAGTCGGTCGAAGCCCTCGGCCACACCACGGGCCATGGGGGAGGAGACGACGAGATCGCGGGTGTGCCGCGAATCGAACAGCATGGTGGTGGTCAGCGTCGTCCTGTCGTCCTGTTCGGTGAAGTCGTGGCTGACCAGCGACTCGCCCGGATACCAGTGGTCGTCGAAGGACTCCGTGTAAGCGAGGCGGGCGGGCGGATCGATCTCCCGGTAGACCCCGCCGGAGGACATCGAGGCGCCGTCTGGCCCATCCCAGACGAAGCGCCACTCGCCGCCGAGACGGAGATCGACCTCGGCCACGACCAGGTTCCAGCCGTGCGCGCCGTACCACTTGACCAGCAGCGAAGGTTGGGTCCAGGCGTCGAAGACCAGATGGCGAGGGGCGGTGAAGACCCGCAGCATCACCACAGTCCGGTCGGAAGGCGTCAGAACGGTGACCCCAGCCGTCATGCGGACCACCGCGGATCGCGGCCGATGAGGGCGAGCAGCCGGTCCTGCGGCGGGGCGTCCTCCTCGATCGGCACCTCCGGGCCGAACACCTCCACGCCCGGACCGAACGCGCCGGGCGTGCGGTACTTCTCCAGGAGGTCCGCCGGCAGCGCGGTGATGGCCGACCAGTGGTATTCCACATCGGCGGGGTCCATCGTGTCGTCCTGGCCGGTGGCTCGGGCGAGGTCCCATCCGTGCAGCGGAAGATCGGCGCTCGGGACCTTGTCGATGTGCTCCTCGGCCGTCATGCTGCCGGTGGGCGTCTCACACTCAAGGCTCGCCAGCGGAGGGTCGTCCAGGATCGCCTCGACGTCGGCCCGCGCGGAACGGAACGCGGCGACCGGATCCTCGTCCACGGACGGCGCGGCGCTGGGCGTGCGGTCAAGCTGGCGCAGTATCACGCCGTGCATGTCGATGATGTGCCGCACCACATCCCGGGCGGTCCACTTCTCGCACGGGGATGGGTTGTTCCATTGATCAGGGCGTACGGTCGCGACCTTGCGGTCGAAGGCGTCCGCGCGCCGCCGGTAGCGGTCGGCGATCTCACCCATCGTCGGCCTCTTCACCTTTGAGTTCGTCCAGCAGTTCGTCGAGGTTCTGGTAGCGGTCCTCCCAGAACCGGCTATAGCCCTCCAGCCAGTCGGTGGCGGCCTTGAGCGGACCCGCCTGGAGCCGGCAGGGCCGTCGTTGCGCATCCCGGCTCCGGGAGACGAGCCCGGCGCGTTCGAGCACTCTGAGGTGCTTGGAGATCGCCGGCTGGCTCATGTTGAACGGGCGGGCGAGCTCTGTCACGGTGGCCTCGCCAGACCTGAGCCGGGCGAGGATCGCCCGGCGCGTCGGATCTGCGAGGGCGGCGAAGGTGTCGTCGAGCACACTCATCCATAACCTAGAAGTTCAATAACCACCTGGTTTTATACAGCATCGGCGGATCGGGTGTCAACGAGGACTCGTGCGGCGGCCGAAGGTTGTGACCTTCGTGGTTCCGCCGTCGGCGTGCGTCGCCGGTGGTGACAGGTTCGGGCGCGGTGCTGGTGTGGTCCGCTCCGGCGCGTGTGTCATGCGCCGCCCCACATGGGCACGTCGGCGATGTCGTCGTGCTTCCAGCTGAGCTCGTCGCGGACGGAGACGACGCCGTCGACATTCTCGGCCAGGCGGACGGCGGTGACGGCCTGGCTGTGCTCGGGCAGGGTGCCGGTCAGGGTGACCACGCCCTCGGCGACGGCGACGTCCAGGGCGTGGTCGCCGGCGCGGACGATCTCCCGTACGTGCCGCTCGATGTCCTCGTCAGGGCGCAGGAAGATCTTGATCAGGTCGCGCCGGCTGACGATGCCGACCAGGCGTCCGCCGGCGTCGACCACGGGCAGCCGCTTGACGCCGTAGCGGTCCATCACGCGCGCCGCGGCCACGACCGGCGTGTCGGGGGTGGTGACGCGGGCGGGGCTGGTCATCAGCGCGCCGGCGGTCTCGCCGAGCGACTTGCGGTAGCCGCTGCCCCCGGCGCCCGCGCCGTGGCGGATGCGCGCCCGCAGCGGCGGCCGGTAGTCCTCGCCGTAGTAGAGCTGCTTGAACTCGTGCTTGGCCAGGAGGTCGTCCTCGGAGACGACGCCCAGCACGCGGTTCTCGTCGTCCAGGACCGGGACCCCGCTGACGCCCCGGCTGATGAGCAGTTCGGCCACGGTGTGGAAGGACGCGTTCTGGTTGACGGCGGCGACGTCGGTGGTCATCACGTTCTCGACGATGGCGGTCATGGCGATCTCCTCAGGAGCTTGACCCGGACGACGCCGGGCACGGTGCGGGCGAGCAGACCGGCGATCTGACCGGCGTGCTCGGAGGGCGGCCCGCTGAGCTCGGCCACGCCGTCGCGCACGGTGACGTCCCAGCTCGGGCCGGAGGGATACTGCTCGCGCAGCGCCGCCTCGACCGCCGCGCGCAGTTCGTCGTCGGTACGGGCGAGCATGGCCATCAGGTCGCGGCGGCTGACCATGCCGACGATCTCCTTGCCGCGGAGCACGGGCAGGCTCTTGATCCGCTTGCCCACCATCAGGTCGACGGCGGTGGTGACGTCGGTCGTCTCGGTGACCGTGACGACGTCGCCGGTCATCACCTCGTGCACCCGGTGCGGCGGCGGCCCGTCCGTCCGGGGGACAGGCGTCACGGTGGCGCGGGGGTCGGGCTCGAACTCCCCGCGCAGCAGATCCAGCTCGCTGACCACGCCGACCAGGCGGCCCGCGTCGTCGACGACCGGAGCGGCGGTGATGTCGTGGCCGTGCAGGATCCGGACGGCCCGCCGCACCGGGTCGGCGCCGCGGACGGTGACCACCGGGCTGCTCATGACCTCGCGCACCAGCATGGCTACCTGCCCTCCCACGCTGAGTCGTCCTGCTTCCAGGTGAGCTTGTCGATGACATCGACGACGCCGTTGACGCGGCGGGTCATCCGGACGGCGATGGCGGCCTCGGTGCGGCGCTCCATCCAGCCGGACAGCGTCACGACGCCCTGGTACACCTCCACCTGCACGCCGGAGGTCTCCACCCACAGCGCGTGGTCGAGGATGTCCTCGCGGACCTCGGCGGCGATCTCCTCGTCGCCGCGCAGGAACAGCTTGACCAGGTCGCGACGGCTGACGACGCCCGCCAGCCGGCCGTCGGGGTCGACGACGGCCAGCCGCTTGACGTCGTGCGCGTCCATCAGGCGAGCGGCCTCGACCGCCGACGCCTGGGGGGAGACGGCCACCGCGGGCGCGGTCATCAGCTCGGCGGCGGTGTCGCCCTCGGCCTTCTGCCGTCCCTTGGGGTTGCGCAGCCGGGCGCGGAGCGGCGGCCGGTAGCCCTCACGGTAGAACTGCTCCCTGAACTCCTCCTTGCGCAGGAGGTCGGCCTCGGACACCATGCCGATCACGTGGCGGTCGTCGTCCACGACGGGGACGGCGCTGATGCCGCCGGTGATGAGCGCTTCCGCGATGTCCTTGAACGGGGTGGTGGCGGTGACGGAGACGACCTCGGTCGTCATCACGTCCGCGACGGTCATCCGCATCGGGGTCTCCTTTGTCGTCCCATCCATCGCACCTCATGGAGGAGGCGGATCGAAGGGCCGGAAGTCCTCTGCCGGACGGTCGTTGGTCAGCGCGCCACGCGGGGGCGGACGCTCAGCCGGACGGGGTCCGGCGCGGCGCGTTCTCGACGGCGCGCGCGAGGGCGAGGCAGGCGGCCGTCAGCGTGCGTACCTGTTCGTCGAGGTCGTCGACCCGCTTCTTCAGGGCCAGCAGTTCGGCGTCGATCGCCGGGGCTTCCATGATCACGCGTCCACCGATCATGATCGGTTCACCTCCACATGCCGTGACACCGTCAGGATGGTTTCCCGGGCGGGCCGGGGGAAGCGGCGAACGCCCCTGGTTTCCGGGACCTATGGCTGTGGCCGGCGCCGTCGCGCCGTGGGCCGCCGCCGCTCCGGCCCCGCCGGGGCCTGAAGCTCGCCCGAGCCCGTGGCCGGCCGGCCACCTCTCGGGCGATGCCAGGAGCGCCCTAGTGGGCGGCTTCGTACTTCTCCACCACCGAGGAGGCGATCCGGCCGCGCTCGCTCACCGGCAGGCCCTGGGCCCTGGCCCACTGCCGGATCTCGGCGGACTTCTCCCGGCTCAGCGCGCGGGCGGCGCCGCCGGACCCGCGACGGCCGCGCCCGGCCCGCTCGCTCTTGACCGGGCGAGCCTTGGTGATGAAGGGCGACAGCGCCTTGCGCAACGCTTCTTCGTTCTTCTCTCCCAGATCGATCTCATAGGCGACGCCGTCGAGGCCGAACTTGACGACGTTCTCGGACGACATCCGGCTTCCGTCGAGGTCGTCAATGTAAATCTCGCGAATCTGCTTAGCCATGCTGCAGCTCCATAGTCATAGGCTTGCGGTCTACTGTAGCGGTCTTCAGTAGACGGGTTGTCCTCCCGTGACTATGGTGCGTGCGAAACGCGGAGACCGGAGCGTGAAGTCATCCGGGGCGCGCATTGAACGATCCGGAGCGGGCTGGCATGCCGACGGGAGAACGAGCCGATTCATGGCGGGAGAAGGTTGTCCTGAGCGCTTGGGAGCCGGGCGGTCCCGCGCGCCAGATCCGTCCGTCCCACCCGGCGTGACCAGTGCGTAGCCGATAACGGCGGATGCCCGGTGCAGCGTCTATATCAGCTCGGCATCTCTTCCGCCAGCCTGATTCCCGGCCGTATTGAGAAAAGCCCGTCCGCCGGTTTCCCCGATCCCCCGGAGCGGGGCCCGGCAAAGGCTTCTTCACGGCGGTTTCGCCGCCGGATGCGGGCCCATGCATCGGCGCGATGAGCGCGTGCTGTCGAAATCGAATTCAGTAGCCCAAGCCGTTCGGTACGTTCCAGACCGGCGCCGGCGCGCATGGAACAGCAGAGCCGCGGACGAAAACTCGCCCGCGGCTCGGTCCCGATCTCTACGCCTCGACGGCCGCCGCGGTGGGACCCGACGGGCGGTCGCCGCCCCGCGCGCGGGGAGCGGTGGAGTCGCGGAGGATGAGCTGCGCGCCCACCCGGTAGGCGCGGCCGTTGGGGGTCTCGCCGTTCTCCGCGCCCCGGGCCTGCTTCAGCTGGTGCAGCAAGAGGTTCATCGCCAGCTCGCCCAGCTCGCTGGCGCCGTTGTCGACCACCGTGATGGCGGGGGACCAGTAGCGCAGCCACGGGATGTCCTCGTAGCACACCAGCGACAGGTCGCCGGGGATGGCGACGCCGGTGCTCGCCAGCGTGGGCAGGATCCCGAACACGGCCTCGTGGTTGGCGGCGAACAGCGCGGTCATCCGCGGCGTGCGCCCCAGCAGCCGGGCGATGGCCTCGGTGCCGAAGGCGGGGGTGAAGGGGCCGCGCTCGATCAGTGACTCGTCCGGGTCGAGGCCGCGTTCCCGCAGCGCCTGCTCGTATCCGGCGAACCGCTCCCGCCCGGAGTTGGCCGTCGGCTCGCCGCCGATGAACCCGATGCGCTCGTGACCGAGGTCGAGCAGGTGGGCGGTGGCCGCGTGGGCGCCCTCCCGGTCGGCGGCCAGCACGGCCGGGGCGGCGCTGTCGATCGGACGGCGGATGACGTTGACCACCGCCACGCCCTCGGCGCGCAGCGCGTTGGTGGTCGCGCCGTTCTTGCCCGTACCGATCATGACGATGCCGTCCACACCGTGGGCGGCGAGGGTGAGCAGGAACGCCTTCTCCCGCGCCGGGTCGGCGTCGGTGATGCCCAGCACGACCTGGTATCCCTCGGCCGCGGCGCGCCGCTGGACGACCTCGGCGATCGTGTGGAACGACGCGTTGATGAGGTTGTTGAGCACCAGGCCCACCAGGTGGGACTGCCGCGTGCGCAGGGCGCCGGCCAGCCGGTTGGGGCGGTAGTTGAGCCGGGCGGCCGCCTCCTCGACGGCCGCTCGTGTCTCGGCGGAGATCAGCGGGGAGCCGCTGAGGGCGCGAGAGGCGGTGCTGCGCGACACCCCCGCCTCCGCGGCGACCTCCTTCAGTCCGATCCGCATCGTCCTCCTGCCTGGCGTGGATCTTTGGGATCGATCCCATTGTGCACGGTGATCCTTCCAGAAGATCACTCGTACGTCGATGTAACGCCGAGATTTCGCCGGTAAAAACCCGGTTTCGCCCTTGACCGGAAACCGGCGGATGCTACAACCTTATGCAATCGATCCCATTCCAACTTTTTAGAGGTCGAAGAACCGCATGGACCGCGACGACGTCACCTGGCACGGCTACTGGCCTGCCGCTCCCACTCCCTTCACCGCCGACGGGCGCCTCGACGAGGACGCGTGGCGCGCGCTGCTGCGCCTCTACGCCGAGCAGCGCGTGCACGGGGTCCTGGTCAACGGGAGCACCGGCGAGTGGTTCAGCCAGAGCCCGGACGAGCGCCGGCGGGTCGTCGAGATCGCGGCGGAGGAGGTCGCCGGGCGCTTCCCCGTGGTCGCCGGCATCACCGCCTACACGCCGGACGAGGCGATCGGCCTGGCCCGCCACGCCGCCACCGCCGGCGCCGACGGCGTGCTCGCCACGCCGCCGCCGTACGTGCACCCGGGCCCCGACGAGATCGTGGACTACTACGACCGCATCAGCTCCGCCACCGCGCTGCCGTTCATGGTCTACAACTGGCCGCGCGGGGTCGCCGTGGACATCTCCGCCCATCCGGGCCTGGCCGAGCGGCTGGCGGCGCTCGACAACGTGGTGGCCATCAAGGACAGCACCGGCGACTGGCTGCGGATGCTCGGCACCGTCGAGGCGGTCAGCGACCGGGTGCGCGTCTTCGGCAGCTTCCTGCACCGGCGCGGCCTGGCCGTGCTCATGGAGATCGGCGGCGACGGCAACATCGACGGCGGCGGCATGGGAGCCCCGTTCGCCGTCCCCTACTACGAGGCGGTCGCCGCGGGCGACCGTCAGGCCGCCCGCGAGTGGGCCGGCCGCTACGGCGCGCTGTCGTCCCGGCTCATCAACCCGGACTACAGCGGCGTCTACGGCACGCCCATCGCCCAGCTCAAGGCCGCGATGAACCTGCTCGGCCAGCCCGGCGGGCACGTCCGCCCGCCGCTCCTGCCGATCGAGGACGAGGCGACGCTGCGGGCGATCGACGCCGTCCTGACCGAATCCGGCCTGAAGGCCGCGGCGGGAGCCCGGGCATGAGAGCGAAGGCCGTCATCGGGACGCCGCCGCGCACGGTCACGATCCACGTGGACGGCCGGCCGGTCAGCGTCGTCGAGGGCGTCAGCCTCGCGGCGGCGCTCGTCGGCGACCGCACCTGGACCTTCCGCTACAACCCGGTCAGCGAGGAGCCGCGCGGCCCGTTCTGCGGCATGGGCGTCTGCCTCGAATGCGAGGTGACGGTGGACGGCCGGCCCGGCGTGCGGGCCTGCCTGACCCCGGTACGCCCCGGCATGCGCGTCGAGACCGAGGAGGAGCGGGCGTGACCGTCCACGAGCGCGACGTGGTGATCGTCGGAGGCGGCCCCGCCGGGCTCGCCGCCGCGCACCGGCTGGCCGCCGCCGGGCTGAGCGTCACCGTCGTCGACGAGCAGGCGGAGCTGGGCGGCCAGTACTTCAGGCGGCCCGCCCCCGAGGTCGCCCGCGTCTGGGGCGACCACCGCCCCGAGGGCGGGCGCCTGGTCGGCGCCGTGCGCGCGGCCGGCGTCGAGTGCCGCACCGGCCACCTGGTCTGGGGCGTCGGCGACGATGGGCGCACACTGCTGGTCTGCGACCCCGCGGAGCGCCCCGTGCGGCTGCGCGGCCGCTACCTGATCATCGCCACCGGCGCCCACGAGCGCCCCTTTCCCTTCCCCGGCTGGCAGCTGCCCGGCGTGACCACGCCCGGCTTCGCCCAGCATCTGGCCGCCGCCGACCACACGCCGATCGGCGAGCGGGTCGTGCTGGCCGGCTCTGGACCGTTCCTGCTGCCGGTGGCCTGCTCGCTGCTGGACCTCGGCGTGACGGTCGCCGGGATCGCCGAGGCCGGCCGTCCGTACCGGCCCAGCACCCGCGCGCTCGGGACCGTACGGCATCCCGCGCGCTTGCGTGAGCTGGCCGGATACGCCGCGCGACTGGCCCGGGCACGCGTGCCGCTCTGGCAGAACACCGTGGTGGTGCGCGCCGACGGAGGCGACCGGATCACCTCCGTGACGCTGGCCGCCGCCACCGCGCCCACCCGGCCGGTGCGGACGGTCCAGGTGGACGCGCTCTGCGTCGGGTACGGCTTCCGCCCGCAGACCGACCTGGCCAGGATGCTCGGCTGCGCGGTGCGCACCGATCCGGCGACGGGGGACGCGACACCGGAGCTCGACGACTCGGGGCGCTCCTCGCGCGACGACGTGTACGTCATCGGCGAGGCGGCGGGGATCGGCGGCGCGCCCGTCGCGGAGGTCCGCGGCCTCGCCGCCGCGCTCGACATCCTGGGCCGCGAGGGGCACGAACCCCGCGCCGGCGAGGTGCGCGGGCTGGCCGCGGCCGGTCGCCGCCTCGCGCACTTCAAGCGGCTGACCGACGCGCTCTACCCGGCTCCGGCCGAGCTGGCGCGGCTGCTGCCGTCCGCGCTGCCGGACGCCGCCACGCTCTGCCGCTGCGAGGCCGTCTCCGCCGGAGAGGTCCGCGGGATCGCCAGGACCGCCGGCCGCGACGTGAACGCCGCCAAGGCGTGGACCCGCGCCGGCATGGGACCGTGCCAGGGCCGGGAGTGCGGCTTCGCCGTCACCGCCGTGACCCGGGTGTCCCCGGCGGACGGGCTGCCCGCGGGGGTCTTCCCGTCCCGCCTCCCGGTCCGCCCCGTGCCGGTGGCCACGCTGCTGGAGATGGCCGGCGAAGGGGAGCCGGCATGAGGACGGCGGACGTGGTGATCGTCGGCGCCGGCGTGCTGGGCGCGTCGGCGGCGAGCAGGCTGGCCCGCGACGGCCACCGGGTCGTGGTGCTGGAACGCGGCGCCCCCGGACGTGAGGGTTCCGGCACCACCGCCGGGAACCTGCACGTGCAGGCGGTGCACACCCGGCGGCCCGGCCAGGCCGTCCCCCTGGACAGCGCCCGGTTCGCGCCGCTGCAGCGCGCCGCGAGCGACCTGTGGGAGACCGTCGAGGACGACCTGGGCGCCTCGGTCGAGCTGCGCCGCAGCGGCGGGTTCACCGTCGCCGAGACCCCCGAGCAGGTCCAGGAGCTGTACGACAAGCAGGCCTGGGAGAACGCGGCCGGGATCAAGACGGAGATCCTCGGCGGCGACGCGGCCCGCGACGCCCTGCCGCAGCTCGGGCCGACCGTCGCCGCCGCCACCTGGTGCCCGCACGACGGCTACGCCAACCCGCTGAAGGTCACCCCGGCCTACCTGGACGACGCGGTGCGGCACGGCGCCGAGGTGGTGCCGTTCGCGCCGGTCACCGCGATCGCCCGCGAGGGCGGCTCGTGGCGGGTGCGCGCCGGTGCGCGGGAGATCGAGACCCCTGTGGTGATCGACGTGGCCGGGCCGTGGCTGCACAAGATCGCCGCCCTGACCGGGGTCGCGCTCGACGTGGCCCCGGTGGCGATCCAGATGCACGCCACCGTGCGCTGCTCGTCGGGCCTGCCGCACCTGGTCCAGCACATCGGCGAAGGACTGTCGGTCAAACAGGTCAACGCGGGCAACCTGCTGGTCGGCGGCGGCTGGCCGGCCCGCCGGCTGAACCTCGACGGCCGCAGCGACGCGGGCGTGGACAGCATGGTGGGCAACCTGGCCCTGGCCGTGCGGATCCTGCCGTTCGTCCGCCGGCTGCGGCTGCTGCGGGCGTGGGCCGGGCCGCTCGCGGCCACGCCCGACGAGATGCCGGTGATCGGCGAGGTGCCGGGCAGGCCGGGGTTCCTCGTCGCGGGCGGCACGTACGCCTTCACCTTCGCCCCCTTGTGGGCCGAGACCCTGCGCTGCCTCGTGGCCGGTGCGGAGCCGCCCGTGGACGTCTCCGACCTGGGGCCGGATCGGCTCATGCACAACCTCCCCGAGAAGAAGAGATGAGGAAACGGTGACAGCGATAGACGGGCGAGCGCCCGTGACCGAGCCCGTGTGGCTGTCCGGCGGTCACGTCGTGGACGTGCGATCCGGATCGATCCGGCGGGACACCAACGTCGTCGTACGCGACGGCCGGATCGAACGGATCACCACCGACGCCCCGCCCGCCGGAGCGCGCACCGTGCCCCTGGGCGGACGCTACCTGCTGCCCGGGCTGATCTCGGTGCACACCCACCTGTCGGTGGTCTACCCGTTCTCGGACAACGACGAGTCGGAGAACCCCGGCATCACGGCTCTGCGCGCGCTGTCCAGAGCTCGCGAGGCGCTGTACGCGGGAGTCACCACGATCCGGACCGTGCACGAGCAGAACCGCGCCGACCTCCTCGTCCGCACCGCCGCCGGCCAGGGCTGGGTGGAGGCTCCGCGGATCGTGGGCGCCGGCCGGGCGATCTCCACGACCGGCGGCCACGGGCAGGGCAGCGGCTGCGCCTACGCCGACGGCTACGACGCCTTCCTGCGCGCCGCCCGCACGGAACTGGCCGCCGGGGCCGACCTCATCAAGATCTTCATCACCGGCGGCATCGCCCACCAGGGCGAATCGTTCAACGGCGCGCAGATGACCGTCGACGAGATGCGCGCCGTGGTCCGCGCCGCCGACGAGCACGGCACGTACGTGACCGCGCACGCCGGCGCGGGCTCGGCCATCCGCGAGGCGCTCACCGCCGGGGTGCGCGGCTACGAGCACGCCTACGACCTCGACGAGGCCACCGCCAGGCAGATGGCGGCGCAGCGGGTCTACCTGACCCCGACGCTGTGCGTGACCCGCTGCCCCGACTGGATGGCCGAGCACGCCTTCACCCCGTGGCAGATCGAGCGGGCGCTGGAGGTCGGACCCGGGCATCTCGCCAGCATCCGCACCGCCATCGCGGCCGGCGTCGCCGACCCGACCGACCCGGAGAAGCCCGGGATCACCTTCCTGGCCGGCACCGACTACCCGCCCGGCGCGCCGATCGAGGACACCGTGGTCGCGGTCCGTGAGATGGAGTTCCTGGCCGAGGCCGGGCTCGACACCCACCAGGCGCTGCGCTCGGGCACCCTCGACGCGGCCCGCCTGACCGGCCTCGAAGGGCAGGCGGGCGTCGTGGAGGAGGGCCACCTCGCCGACCTGATCGTCACCGAGCGCGACCCGCTGAGCGACCTGTCGGCGCTGCGCCGGATCACCTTCGTCATGCAGGCCGGGCGGGTCGTCCGCGACGACCTGCCCGCCGTACCCGACCACCACGCCACGGAGGGCGCACAGTGAGCCAGGACTCCGGCCGCACCCGCTTCGCCGTCGACATCGGCGGCACCTTCGTCGACGCCATCTCCTACGACGACGCCACCGGCGAACTGCGGCTGCACAAGGCCTCCACCACCCCCGACGCCCCGGCACGCGGCGTCCTCGACGCGGTCGGCGGGCTCGCCGACCGGCTGGACGACGTGGAGGCGTTCGTCCACGGCACCACGCTGGGCCTGAACGCCATCCTCCAGCGGCGCGGCGCCGACGTCGGGATCATCACCAACGAGGGCTTCCGCGACCTGCTGGAGATCGCCCGCGCGAACGTGCCCTCCCAGTACATGTACGACTTCTCCTACGCCCCGCCGCCGCCCCTCGTCCCGCGCCGGCACCGCGCCGGCGTGCCCGGCCGCGTCGACGCCCAGGGCACGGTGATCGAGCCGCTGGACGAGGACGCGGTGCGCGAGGCGGGCCGGGTGCTGGTGGAGGAGCACGGCCTGCGCTCGCTGGCCATCTGCTTCCTGCACTCCTACGCCAACCCCGAGCACGAGCGGCTGGCGGCGCGCATCCTGCGCGAGGCGTACCCCGAGGTGTCGGTCTCGACCTCCACCGACATCACCCGCGAGTACCGCGAGTACGAGCGGACCAGCACGGTCACCCTCGACGCCTACATCCGGCCGGTGCTGAACGACTACATCGCCACCCTGGAGTCGCGGCTGAACGACTCCGGGCTGACCCACCCGCTGCACATCATGCGCTCGGGCGGCGGCGCGATGACCTCCGAGCTGGCCCGGCAGGCGCCGCTGATGACCGTGCTGTCCGGGCCCGCGGGCGGCGTGGTCGGCGCCTCCTTCCTGGCCCGCGAGCAGAACCTGCCGAAGGTGATCACCTTCGACGTGGGCGGCACCAGCCTGGACTGCTGCGTGATCGAGGACGGCGAGCCCGGCGAGGTGCACGAGGCCGCCATCGACGGCTTCCCGCTGCTCATCCCGATCTTCGACATCCGCACCGTGGGCGCGGGCGGCGGCTCGATCGCCTGGATCGACGAGGGCCTGCTCAAGGTCGGCCCGCACAGCGCGGGCGCGGTGCCCGGACCGGTGGCGTACCGCGCCGGAGGCACCGAGCCGACCGTCACCGACGTGGCGCTGGTCCTCGGCTACCTGGACCCCTCCGGGTTCCTGGACGGCGACATGACCATCGACGCCGACGCCGCCCGCGCCGCCGTGCGGACCGAGCTGGCCGAGCCTCTCGGCGTCGACGTCACCAAGGCGGCGGCGAGCGTCTTCCAGGTCCTGCTGGCCCGTACGGTCGGCGCGCTGCGCGAGATCACGGTCGAGCGGGCGCTGGACCCGAGGGAGTTCGCGCTGCTCGCGTTCGGCGGGGCGGGGCCGCTGCTGGCGCCCATGCTGGCCCGCGAGATGGGCATCGCCACCACGATCGTGCCGCAGGTCCCGGCCGCGTTCTCCGCCTTCGGCATGCTGATGTCGGACCTGGAGTACGAGTTCGCCACCACGGTCCTGCGCCCGCTGACCGACGAGACGCTGGCCGCGGTGGAGGACACGTTCGCCGAACTGGAAGGGCAGGGCGAGGAGGTGCTGTCCGCCCAGGGCGTCAAGCCCGAGGACCGCACCCTGATCCGCCGCCTGGACGTGCGCTACCACGGCCAGGAGCACAGCCTCGGCATCGACCTGGTGCCGGGCGACACCGCGGCGTCCGTGCTCGCCCGCTTCAGCGAGCAGCACGAGGCCCGCTACGGCCACGCGATGCCGGAGCCGGGCCAGATCCTGACGCTGCGGGTGCGCGCGGTCGGCCGGCTGGCCAAGCCGGGCCTGCGCGAGCTGCCGCCGGCCGGGACCGCCACCCCCGAGCCGATCGCCGAGCGCCCGGCGTTCGACGTCGCGACGGGCGAGACGGTCCCGTTCCCGGTGTACGCGCGGGCCACCCTGGGCGCCGGCCACGAGGTGAGCGGGCCGGCCATCGTGGAGGAAGGCACCTCCACCACGGTCATCTTCGGAGACCAGCGGCTCACCGTCGACCGATACGGGCAACTGGTGATCACGGGAGGCCAGGCATGAGCACGGGCGAGCGGCTGGACGGCGCGACCGTCGAGGTGATCAGGAACTACCTGGTCTCGGTGGGCGAGCAGATGCGCCGCACCCTGGTCAGGGCGGCGTTCAACCCGGTCATCTACGAGGTGCTGGACTTCGGCATCTCGATCTACAACGCCGACCTGGACCTGACCGCCGAGGCGGCCGGCATCACCTCGTTCCTGGGTGCCAACGACTACGCCATCGTCAAGGGCGTGGAGTACGTCGGCCGCGAGAACCTCGCGCCCGGCGACGTCTACCTGCTGAACTATCCGTACTGGAGCGGCGCGCACTCCTACGACGCGATGCTGTTCGCCCCGGTGTTCCGGGACGGGCACGACGGCCCCGCGGCCTACCTGGCGGTCCGCGCCCACTGGATGGACCTGGGCGCCAAGGCCCCCGGCTACGTCCTGGACTCGACCGACATGCACCAGGAAGGCCTGATCTTCCCCGGCACGAAGATCGTGAGCGGTGGCGAGCCGGTGCGGGACATCATCGAGCTGATCCGGTTCAACTCCCGGCTGCCCGACCTGACCATCGGCGACTTCCACGCCCAGCTCGCGGCGCTGCGCACCGGCGAGAACCGGCTGGCCCAGGTGTGGGAGAAGTTCGGCGGCGAGACCGTGGACCAGGCCATCCGTCAGCTCATCGAGCACGGCGAGCGGGTCGCCCGCAAGGCCGTGGCCGCGCTGCCCGACGGCTCCTGGACCGCCGTGGACTACTGCGACGACGACGGCATCACCGACGACCTGATCCGGATGGAAGTCAAGGTCACCATCGACGGCGACCACATGGAGGTCGACTTCAACGGCTCCGACGGCGCCGTGCTGGGCCCGGTCAACCTGCCCATCGGCGCCACCGAGAGCCTGGCCAAGGCCACGTTCAAGGAGCTGACCAGCGCGGACGAGCCGTCCAACGCCGGGCACTACCGGGCGCTGTCCGTCGTGGCCGACCCCGGCAACTTCTTCAACGCGCAGTATCCGGTGGCGACGTTCACCCAGTGGAGCGCCATCGTCGCCTTCGAGCTGCTGCACAAGGCCCTGGCCCAGGTGCTCGACACCATCCCGGCCTCCTCCGGCGGCGACGAGCCGGGCTTCATGGCGCTCGGCAACGACCCGCGCACCGGCGCCGACTTCGTCATCAGCAACAACGAGGGCATCGGCTGGGGCGCGCGCAAGGACCGCGACGGCGCCAACGCCCAGCAGCACCCCTCGCAGAGCGTGGTCCGCAACACCCCGATCGAGGTGCTGGAGCACAAGTCGACCGTGTTCCACGAGCGGCTGGAGCTGATCCCCGACTCCTGCGGGGCGGGCCGCTTCCGCGGCGGCGTGGGCGTGCTGCGGCAGGTCCGCTACCTCGCCGACGGCGAGGTGCTCTCGATGAAGAAGAAGAGCAAGACCCGCCCCTGGGCGCTGGACGGCGGCCACGAGCCCGAGCCCAGCGAGATGGTGCTGTGGCCGGGCACCGACCGGGCCAAGCGGGTCGGCATGTACCGGGCGGCGATGCGGGCGGGGGACCGCTTCGTCAACCGCACCGCGGGCGGCGGCGGGTACGGCGACCCGCTCGACCGCGACCCGGCCGCCGTGGTCGCCGACGTGCTCGACGGCTACGTCAGCGCGGAGGCGGCGGAGCGGGTCTACGGCGTCGTCGTGGACGACTCCGGAGCCTGGCGGCCCACGCCGGCCAGAGCGGCGCGAACGGCCGCCCCGGAGTCCTGACCACGTGGGACACGGCAAGGCGCCGTGGCCGGAAGCAGGTGTTCGCCGCAACGGCGTACTCATGAAGGGTAGAAGATCCATGCACCACCGCATCCCCCCATCAGCGGGACCGTCCCGCCGGGTCCGTCCCCTGCGTCTGGTCGCGGCCGCCCTGGCCGCCTCCCTCGCCCTCGCGGCGTGCGGCGGCGGCGCCGGCTCCACCGGGGCAGGCGCGGACGCGCGCAAGCAGACGCTGATCATCGCCGAGAACGAGCCTCCGGCGACCTTCGACCCCGTCCAGGCGGACAACTCCACCGTGGACGAGGTGTCCGTCCCGGCCTACGACACGCTGCTGCGGTACGAGGGCAACGAGCTGTCGCCGTCGGTCGCCACGGAGTGGAAGTTCGACGAGAAGGGCACCGCGCTCGACCTGACGCTGCGTGACGACGTGACCTTCCACGACGGCGCCAAGCTGACGGCCGCCGACGTGAAGTACACGCTCGACCGCGTCGCCCGGCTCGGCATCGGCGTCGCGTCCCTGGTGAGCGCCTACGACTCCACCGAGGTCGTGGACGACACCCACGTGCGGATCAACCTCAAGCAGCCGAACGCGCCGTTCGCCTCCGCGCTCACCCGCGTCTACCTGCTCAACTCCAAGCTCGTGACGGCCAACGCCGGCGACGACGACGGCCAGAAGTGGCTGGCCACCAACGACGCCGGGTCCGGCCCGTACAAGCTGGCCGGCTACACCGCCAACCAGGAGGCGCGCTTCACCCGCTACGACGGCTACTGGGGCGGGTTCACCAACCAGGCCAAGGACGTGGTGTTCCGCTACCTCCCGCAGGCCGCGACCCAGAAGACGGCGCTGGCCTCGGGTGACATCGACATCGCGATGGACATCGCGCCCACCGACTGGGCCGGGATGGAGGGCTCCGGGTTCACGGTCGACAAGGCCGACACCAACGTCCAGCTGTACGTGTTCTTCAAGATGAAGGACTCGGCGGTGTCGAACCCGAAACTGCGTGAGGCGATCGCGCACGCCTACGACTACGACCAGCACATTAGCGCCATCCTCAAGGGAGCCGGCAAGAAGGCCGTCGGCGTCCTGCCCAGCGGCATGACCTGCTTCGACGAGACCACGCCGCAGCCGGTCAGGGACGTGGCCAAGGCCAAGCAGATCCTGGCCGACGCCGGGCTGAGCGGCGTCACGCTCACCATGACGTACCTGAAGGCCACGGCGGAGATGGAGCAGGCCGCCACGCTGCTGCAGTCCAACCTGTCCGAGATCGGCGTCAAGCTGAACCTGGAGGCCATCACCTACCCGCAGTACGTCGAGCGGCTGAAGACCAACGAGACCACGCCGGACCTCGGCATGATCTACGGCTTCCCGCCGTACCCGGACCCGGACGCGGTGCTGTACCTGCAGTTCCACTCCAGCTTCGCCAACGGCGGGCTGAACAGCGGCGGCTACGACAACGCCGAGGTCGACAAGCTCACCGAGCAGGGCCAGCAGGCGACCGACGAGGCCGAGCGGTGCGCCGCGTACAGCGAGGCCCAGAAGCTCATCGCCGCCGACCACTACGCCGTCAACCTGGCGAACTCGCAGTACGTGACGGTCCTGCGCCAGGGCCTGACCGGCTACACCTACCAGCCGGCCCACCACCAGACCGTGGACGTCTACAAGATCCAGGTCGGCTGAGCCGCGGTACGAGGAGGGACCCCCGCATGGCCCGTTTGCTGCTCCGGCGGCTCGTCACGAGCGTCGTCGTGCTGGTCGGCCTGGCCGTCGTCACGTTCCTGATGACCCAGGTGCTGCCCGGCGACCCGGCCCGCGCCGCCGCCGGGCGCAACGCGACAGCCGAGCAGGTGGCCGCCGTCGCCGCCCGGCTGGGCCTGGACCAGCCGGTGTGGGACCAGTTCCTGGCCTACATGGGCCGGCTGTTCCAGGGAGACATCGGGACGTCGGTGTTCACCCAGCGCCCGGTGCTGGAGGATGTCGCGGCCATGCTGCCCTCCTCGCTGGAACTGGTGCTCGCCGCCATGGTGATCAACATCGTGGTGGCGGTGCCGCTGGGGACGTACGCCGCCTGGCGGAGCGGCCGGGCGGCGGACG
>NZ_JAHKRN010000084.1 GCF_019396385.1 Nonomuraea harbinensis
CCCCCCGCGGGCGTGGGTGACCTCGATGCCCGCCGGCGCCCCGCCGTCGACGGCGGCGGCCTGGGCCAGCAGGGCCGCGGCGAGCCGGCGGCTCTCGGCCGGGGTGAGGCTGAGCCAGGCCTCGTCGCGGTCGTAGGAGCGCAGGCCGACGTCGAGCGTCACCCGGCCTGGCGGGTGCCCGTCGCCGGTGAAGGGCAGCCGGCCGATGACGATCTCGCGTCCGCACTGCGTCGTCATGCGCTGGTGGGTGGCCTGATCGCGGGTGGTGGTCATGGTGATCTCCTCAAGGGCAGGTGGATGGTGAAGGCACTGCCATGGCCCGGCTGCGAGCGGGCGGTGACGGTGCCGTGGTGCGCCGTGACCAGCTCGCGGACCACGGCGAGCCCGATGCCGGATCCGGCCACCGCGCCGCTGGATCGGCCCCGCCAGAGCCGGTCGAAGACGTGCGGCAGGTCCTTCGCAGGAATGCCGGGGCCGGTGTCGGCCACCTCGGCGATGGCCTGGCCGCCGGTGGCGCGGACGGTGACCGTGACGGTGTCGTGCGGAGCGCAGTAGCGGGCGGCGTTGTCGAGCAGGTTGCCGATGGCCTGGTGCAGGCGGTCGGGGTCGGCGTGGACGACGACGGCCTCGGCCAGGTCGGCCCGCACCTCGAGGCCGGCGGCGTGCAGGCGGGGCTCGGCGGCGTGGAGTACCCGGCGGGTGAGCTCGGCCAGGTCGGTCTCGCGCGGGCGCAGGGACAGCGCGGCCGACTCGGCGGCCGACAGCTCGGCCAGGTCGCCGACGATGCGGCCGAGCCGCAGCGCCTGGTCGTGCAGCACGGCCAGGCGGGCCGGATCCGGCTCGGCCAGGCCGTCACGCAGTTCCTCCAGTCCCGCCTGCAGCGCGGTGAGCGGGGTGCGCAGCTCGTGGGCGACGTCTGCGGCCAGGTGGCGACGCGCTCGGTCGGACCGTGTCACCTCATCGGCCATGTCGTCGAAGGCGCGGGCCAGCTCGCCGAGTTCTCCGGGAGCCCGCAGCCCGGCCCGGGTCTCGCGGTGCCCGGTGGCGAACGCGCGGGCGGCACGGGTGACCGTCCTGATCGGGCGGCTCAGACGGTGGGTCACCAGCAATCCGGCACCGAGCGCGAGCGCCAGCGCCAGCAGGGCGGCCGCGGCGATCCACCCCCAGGCGACGTCCCGGGCGGCGGAGCCGGCCGGTGTGCCGAACCGCAGGTGCGCGGTGCCGACGGTCGTTCCCGCCACGATGATCGGCGCGGTGGTGATGCCCTGCCCCGCGGCCGCGCCGGACCCCATGCCGTGCCGGGGTGTGGATCCGCCGGGCGAGAGCACCATCCGGCCTTTGGCGTCCAGGATCGACAGCCGGGCTCCGGCGCCCGCCGACAGCGAGCGGGCCGCGGCCAGGTCGGCCCCGGCCCACGTGCCTGCTCGCGCGTAGGCGGTCGCGGCCGACTGCGCCACGCGGGTGGCCGCCTGCTCGCGGTCCGCGCGGCGGGCCGTGTCCAGCCCGGCCCCGGTTCCCATCAGCGAGGCCAGCGTGAGCGCCGCCACCGACAGCAGGGCGACCAGTGCGAACGCCGCCAGCAGGCGCCGTCCGAGTGGCCCGAGCAGGCCCGCGCCTGGGCCGCGGTCAGGGATCACGGTTCAGCCCCAGCCGGTATCCGACGCCCACCACGGTCTGGACGACCTCGGAGCCCGTGGCGCCGAGCTTGTGGCGCAGGTTCTTGACGTGGGAGTCGATGGTGCGCTCGTAGCCGGCGAACTCGTACCCGCGCACCCGGTTCACCAGCTCGTAGCGTGAGTAGACGCGTCCGGGGACCGCGGCCAGTGCCACCAGCACCCCCCACTCGGTGGGTGTGAGGTCCAGCCGCTGGCCGTCCAGGACGACCTCGTGGCGGGCTTCGTCGATGCGCAGGTGCCCGCCGCCGAAGGTGACGGTGCCGCCGGCCGCGTTCCGGCCGCGAGCGCGTTGCAGGATCGCCTGCACCCGCAGGGTCACCTCCATCGGGCTGAACGGTTTGGTCACGTAGTCATCGGCGCCGAGCCGCAACCCGTGGAGGCGGTCCTCCAGGGCGTCACGGGCGGTGAGCACGAGCACCGCGGTCGCGCCGCGGGCGCGGGCCGCGCGCAGGACCTCGGTTCCGTCGAGGTCGGGCAGGCCCAGGTCGAGCACCATCAGATCGACGCCGCCCGCTTGCAGCAGCCGCAGCGCCTCGGCGCCGGAGCCGGTCGTCAGCACGCCGTGGCCGGCGCGTTCGAGGTAGCGGCGCAGCAGGTCGCGGATCGCTTTCTCGTCCTCCACGACGAGCACCGTTCCTGCCATACCCCCATGTGTAGGCGAGCTCGGAGCGCCGAGGCAGAGCCGAAAGTCCCGCCCTGCCGTACCGCAAGTCACCGGCGCCTTGTGCGCGGTGCAGTCTGGGGAGCAGACGTCGCGCCGGCCAAGGACCGTCGTCGGATCCTGCGTATTCGCCTCCGTCGCACCCCCAGGGGGGCGGCCAGGCCGGGACACGCTGTGCTGGTCAGCCGGTCCACCGTCCGAAGGCCGCCAGGTGCATCTGCTCGGCCCGCAGCAGACTGCCGTACAGCTGCCGCACGTCCGGGGCGGTCAGGCCGGGCAGTGCCTGGCTCAGCGCGTCGATGCGCGCCTGCTCAGCCCGCCGGCCTGCCGTCAGCGCGGCCTGCGCGCTGTTCTTGCCCTCGGCCAGCAGCCGGTCGTAGGCGGCCCGCACCGGCGCCGAGGCGAAGTCCCCTGCCGCCTTGCCTTCGGTCGGGTCGCTCACGCCGTAGCGGGCCAGCACCGTGCGCACCGCCGTCAGGTGCCGCGCCTCGGCCGCCGCGATCCGATCGAAGATGCGCAGGCCGTACCGGTCGGCGAAGGCAGCGTACAGATCGCGGGCCAGCTTCTCCTGCTCGGCCGCCGCGGCGAGCGTGCTCTTCTGCTCGGCGGTGAGGGTGCCCTGCGGGATGCTCCGGTCGAAGACCATGCAGTACCCGTCCGGGTGACCCCGTCCGCTGTGCTGTCCCTGCCCCTGCGGCCAGACACCGCCGCCCGGCCCGCCCGGACCGGCAGCCAGCACCGGCGTCGCGACCAGCGCGCCCGCGGTGACGGCTCCGGCCGCGATGGCCGAAGCGAACTTCCTGGTGCGCTTCATGACCCCTCCCGGGTCCGTCGTCTTCTCTTGTGTCCTGCACCTTCACTGTGCGGCGGGCGGGTGCAGGGGCTGTGGCGGGCCGGTGGAGAAGACGTGGAGAGACGGCCGGCGCACTGTCAGGGTTCGAAGCGGTAGCCCAGGCCGGGTTCGGTGATCAGGTGGCGGGGACGCGCGGGGTCCGGTTCGAGTTCGCGACGTAGCTGGGCGAGGTAGACGCGCAGGTAGTTCGTCTCGGTCCGGTAGGACGGCCCCCAGACTTCCTGCAGGAGCCGCCGCTGATCGACGAGTTTGCCGGCGTTACGGACCAAGATCTCCAGAATGTGCCATTCCGTGGGCGTCAGCCGGATGTCCCGGCCGGCGGCGGAGGTGACCTTCTTGGCGGCCAGGTCGACGGTGAAGGCGTCGGTGCGGATGGTGGGGTCGCCGATGGCGGGGGTGGCGTGGCGCAGGGCAGCGCGGACGCGGGCCAGCAGTTCGTCCATGCCGAAGGGTTTGGTGACGTAGTCGTCGGCGCCGGCGTCCAGGGCGGTGACCTTGTCGGCCTGCTGGTCGCGGGCCGACAGCACCACGATCGGGGCCGTGCACCAGCCGCGTAGCCCGCCTACGACCTCGAGGCCGTCCATGTCGGGCAGGCCGAGATCGAGGATGACCAGGTCGGGCGGATGTTTGGCGGCGGCGGCCAGCGCGGCGGCGGCGGTGGCGGCGGTGTCGACCTGGTAGTGGCGGGCTCGCAGGTTGACGCTGAGGGCCCGCAGCAGGTGCCGGTCGTCTTCGACCAGGAGGATGCGGCTCATGGGCGCGGCGCGATGGGCAGGGTCAGGGTCATGGTCAGCCCTCCGCCGGGCGTGGCGGACGGGCGCAGGGTGCCGCCATGGCGTGGGTGAAGCCGCGGGCGATGGCCAGGCCGAGCCCGTTTCCCTGGGGTGAGCGGTCGTCCAGGCGCTGGAACGGCTGGAACATCTCCTCCCAGCGGTTACGCGGGACGCCGGGGCCGTGATCGGCCACCTGTAGGGTCACCGTCGCGGTGCCGGCGTGGGCGCGCACCTCTATCGGCCGGCCGGGCGGGCAGTAGCGGCGGGCGTTGTCGAGCAGGTTGGCGATCACGCGTTCGCACAGGCCGGCGTCGGCCAGCACGTCGGGCAGCCCTTCGGGCACGTCGGACCGTATGTCGGCGGCGTGCTGGTGGATCAGGGCTCTGGCCACGATTTCCTCCAGCGCGACCGGGTGCGGGGTGACGCTGAGCACGCCGGTCTGCAGCCGGCTCATGTCCAGCAGGTTGGCGATGAGCTCGCCCAGCCGGTCGGCCGATTCCTCGATGGTGGCCAGCAGTTCCTGCCGGTCGAGTTCGGCGGAGTCCACATCCGCCTGGCGCAGGCTGGAGACGGCGGCCTTGATCCCGGCCAGCGGGGTGCGCAGGTCATGGCCGACGGCTGCCAGCAGGGCGGAGCGGACCCGGTCGATCTCCGACAGTTGGCGTGCGTGCGCCGCGTGGGCGGCCAGCCGCCGGCCTTCCACCGCGCGTCCGGCGGCCTGGGCCAGGGCGGTCAGTACCCGGCGGTCCTCGGCGAAGGGTTGCGGGCCTTGTCCGACGAATCTCAGGCCCGGCCCCGCCGCCATGTCGATCACGTTGTGCCCGCCGGATGGGTCGCCGACGCGTGCCAGTTCGTGCTCGTTGTCGCCCCGCTGCTCCAGCAGCGCCACCGAGTTCATCCCGAAGGAACACCCCCTCCAGCGAGGCGTGGGCGACCGGCTCGGCGGCGAGCCGGGACATGATCTCGGCCTCGATGCGGCTGCGCACCGCGGCCACCCGGCGGCGGGCCGCCACGTCGACGGTGATGCTGACGGTGATGGCGACCGCCAGGAACACCAGCAGGGCGATGACGCTGTCGCGGCCTGCCACGTGGAAGGCGTGAAAGGGGTGGGTGAAGAAGTAGTTGGCGCTGCAGAACGAGGCCAGCACAGCCAGCAGGGCGGGCCACACGCCGCCGACCACGGCCACCACGACCACGGCCAGCAGATAGAGCAGGAGCACGCTTTCCAGCGCCAGCACCTCGCGCAGCCCGACCAGGACCGCGCTCACCACCGGCAGTCCGGCGCCGGCCAGCGCGAACGCCGCCCGGCGGCGGCCGCGGCTCAGCCCGCCGCTGGGCAGCGGCAGCCGCCGCGGTTGGGTGCTGGCGGCCGATCGCCTGGCAGAGCCCATGAGGCAACTGTCACACACCGGCGGTGCCGTGCTGTTCGACGGCCTGCTGTTCGTCGGGCCGGCGGGCGAGGGCGGCCTCGGCCGAGCCGAGCTGCCAGGGCACGCTGGTGACCATGACGCCGGGCCGGAACAGCAGCCGGGCCTTGAGCCGCAGCGCGCTCTGGTTGTGCAGCAGATGCTCCCACCAGCGGCCCACCACGTACTCGGGGATGAAGACCGCCACCACGTCGCGGGGGCTCCTGCGGCGCAGCTGCGTGACGTACCCGAGGACCGGGCCGGTGATCTCGCGGTAGGGCGAGTCCAGCACGGTCAGCGGCACCGGCATGCCGCGCTCGGTCCACTCGCGTTCCAGGTCCTGCGTCTCCTGCGGGGAGGTCTGCACCGTCACCGCGGTCAGCGTGTCGGGCCGGGTGGCCCGGGCGAAGGCGAGCGCCCGCAGCGTGGGCGTGTGCAGCCTGGACACCAGGACCACCGCGTGCACCCGGCTGGGCAGGGTGATCCCCGCCGGGCTCGGCCGCAGCTCGGCGGCCACCGCGTCGTAGTGCCGCCGGATCGCCCTCATCAGCATGAACACCAGCGGCATGGCGATCACCACGATCCAGGCGCCGTGGGTGAACTTGGTGACCAGCACCACCATCAGCACCAGGCCGGTCAATGTCGCGCCGACCGCGTTGATCAGGCGGGCCCGGCGGATCCGTGCCCGAGCCGGCGTGTCCGCCGTGCGCAGGATCACGCTCCAGTGCTTGACCATGCCCGCCTGGGACAGGGTGAAGGAGATGAACACCCCGATGATGTACAGCTGGATCAGCCGGGTGGTGCTGGCGTCGAAGGCCCAGATCAGCGCCCCGGCCAGCAGCGCCAGCACCACGATGCCGTTGCTGAAGACCAGCCGGTCCCCGCGGCGGCCGAGCTGCCGCGGCAAGAAGCCGTCCCGGCCCAGGATCGAGGCCAGGATCGGAAAGCCGTTGAAGGCGGTGTTGGCCGCCAGGATCAAGATCGCGGCGGTGCAGGCGGCCAGCAGATAGAACAGCACCGAGCCGTCCCCGAACACCGCAGCGCCCACCTGGGCGATGACGGTCTTGGCCACATAGCCCGCGGGCGCCCCGATCAGGTGGTCCGGGGAGTCCGCCACGCATACCCCGGCCACCAGCGCCAGTGCGGTGATGCCGGCGAACATGGCCACGGTGATGGCGCCCAAGATGGCCAGCGTCGCGGCGGCGTTGCGGCTCTTGGGCCGGGTGAAGCTCGGCACTCCGTTGCTGATCGCCTCCACCCCGGTCAGGGCGGTGCAGCCCTGGGAGAAGGCGCGCAGCACCAGGCCCACAGCCAGCAGCCCGGTGGCGGAGGCGGCCGGTTCGATGCCGAAGCCGGCCGACTCGGCCACCGGCGCCTGGCCTGCGGCGGCCCGCACCCCACCCCAGACGATCATGGTGAACACCACGGTGATGAAGCCATAGGTGGGGATGGCGAACACCGTCCCCGACTCCCTGACCCCGCGCAGGTTCATCAACGTCAGCACCGACACCATCGCCAGTGCCAGCGGCACCGCCTGCGCCTCCAGCTCGGGGAAGGCCGAGACGATGTTGGCCACGCCCGCGGCCACCGACACCGCCACCGTCAGCACGTAGTCCACCAGCAGCGCGCTGGCCGCCACCAGCGAGGCGTTCTGCCCCAGGTTCTCCCGGCTGACCGCATAGGCGCCGCCCCCGTTCGGGTAGGCGTGGCAGGTCTGCCGGTAGGAGGCGACCACGACCACCAGCAGCACGATCACCGCCAGCGCCACCCAGGGGGTGAGCGTGAACATCGCCAGCCCGCCCAGGCTCAGCCCGAGCAGGATCTCCTCGGTGGCATAGGCGTTGGATGACAGCGGGTCGCTGCAGAACACCGGCAGCGCCAGCCTCTTGGGCAGTAATGTCTCGCCCAGCTGAGAACTTCGCAGCGGACGGCCCACGACAAGCCGCTTGGGCACGTCCAGAAGGAATTGCTTCACAAAGACCATCGAAGATCTGCCCACGGCCCGAGCAGGACGTTCTTGACGCTTCCCTAGCGCCAGCGGTCCCGGTCTTAACGCGTTCCTGACACCTGCGTCGGGGTGGGAGGAACGGCCCGTCCGGGGCGTGCCAGCAGGCCCACCAGGGCCGCGCCCGTCAGCGCCGCCACGGTGAAGGCCATGACCGAGCCGCCGAGCACCCCGATCGCGATGACCAGGAAGACCGGTTGTCCTTCTTGCCACAGCGGGCTGGTCACCAGAGCGAACGCAGCCAGGGCGGCCAGCCAGGAGCCTGCTGTCGCCGGCACCCACCACCAGGCCCGGCGCGCGTGCTGCCGCAGCAGCCGCCATTGCAGCAGCCCCATCGCGGCCAGCAGGGTCATTGCCAGGAGCGCGAGCACGGCGGGCGGCCATCGCAGGAGGCTCTCACCGAGCATGATCGGCAGCGCTCCGACGGTCCACGCGATGGCGGCGCCGCCCGCCGTGGCGCGCACCCAGTCGCGGGTGGCGATCGTGGGAAGCGCCGTACGCAGCGCGTACGCCTGGGCGAGACCGAGGATGGCGCCCTCGGCGATCCCCGCCAGGAGGATCACCGCCAGCTGGGCGAGCGGCCCGGCACCGAGCGCCAGGGCCGCCACCACCGCCGGCACCGAGAATCCGGCGATCTCCCCCAGTGTGACGGCCCGTGTCCAGCGCCACCACAAACCCGCGCGCCTCACGGGGGGCGCCTGCTCCTGCGCCTGCGGGGTCAGGCGAATGGTCACCACGGGGACCGCTGCCTCGCGCACCGTGGCGTGTCCATCCCGTACCGCTCCTGCCAGGATGAGCCGTACCGGCGCGCCTCCTCGCAGATTGCGCCACCACCGCCGGTGCGGGGCGCTGACGACGGTGAGCGTCGTGCCCTGCCGCTCGTACCGGACGGGCAGCTGGACGGCGGCGCCGCTGCGGCGGCCGTGACGGTCAGCAGGGCGACCAGCGGGTTGACCAGGCGGGTCTGCAGCCGGTCCGGCGTCCTGCTGGTCATGACAGCCTCCCTCGTTTCGGACCGGAAGCGCGCACCAGGGCCAGGGCCGCTGTCGCGCCCAGCGTCCACAGCGTCACCACGGCCAGGTCCGCCCACGGCCACGGCCGTCCCGCCAGCGTGTCGAGCACGGCGTGCGACAGGTGCTTGAGCGGGAAGGCGTCGCCGACGGCGGTCAGCACGGCGGGCAGTTCGCCGCCGATGACGAAGACGTCGGAGACGAAGGCCAGGGGCAGGAACGTGCCGAGAGTGACGGCGTTGACGGTCTGCTGCTTGCCCGCCAGCGCCACCACCAAAGCGCCGAGCGCGGTGAAGCAGGCCGTGCCGAGGACGATCGCGGCGAGCATCCCGGCCACGGCGCCGGGGGTGACCGTCACGCCGTAGCCGAACGCCGCCAGCAGCGTCAGCAGGACGGTGGTGGCGGCGGTGACCAGCAGCGCGGTGGCGAGGTTGCCGGCGTGGTAGGCCCACAGCGGCAGCGGGGTGCCGGCCAGCCGCTTGAGCACGCCGCGCTCGCGGTCGCCGGCGATCGTCTCGGGGATGTTGACGTAGGAGGCCACACCGATCGTGTACGTGATCATCGCGGCGAGCATGAACACCGGCAGCGCCACCCCGGACACCCGGGACCCGGCGAAGATCAGCGAGGTGAGCGCGAGGAGGAGCAGCGGCAGGATCACGGTGAAGAACGCCGTGGACAGGTCGCGGCGCAACCGGACGAGCGCGTGCCCGACCTGGCCGGCCACCAGCCGACGGGGCGTGGGCCGCCCGCCCAGCATGACGCGCTGCTCGCCCGCCTTGCGCAGAGTCTGTGCGCGGGCCTGGGGCCGCTCCCAGCGAAAGCGCCACAATGCCAGCGCCGCGCCGCCGATCCCCCAGGCCACCAGGACGGCCAGATGGTCGAGGTGGAAGCCGGGCCCGGTGAGGAAGGGGTTCATGGCGTCGCGTACGGCGTGCGCGAAGTGCCGCAAGGGAAAGGCCCAGCCGACGGCGTCCAGCCAGGCGGGCAGCCGGGCGCCGATGAGGATGACGTCGGAGATGAACGCCAGCGCCAGCAGGAGACCGGTGCCCAGCAGTTGCACCGCGGCCGCGTTGCGCACCAGCGCCACCACCGCGAAGCCGAGCGCGGTGAAGCAGGCCGCCCCGATCAGCAAGGTGAGCAGCAGCGCGGGCAGCGTGCGCCAGACCATCTGGGTGCCGTAGAAGAGCGCGCCCACCGTCAGCAGCACGGCCACCGTCGTCGCCGCGACCGCCAGCGACGCCCCGGCCAGCCCCGCGAGCACCGCCGAGGCGGGCACCGGCGTGCCGTGCAACCGCTTCAGCCAGCCGCGGTCGCGCAGGTCCGCCAGGCGGATGGCGAGGGTGCCGAAGCAGCCCTGGGCGATGCCGAACACGGCCATGACGGGGATGACGAACTGCATGACGCGCACGCCCGTGCCCGGCTGGACGACCTGGTTGCCCACCGCGGCGCCGATGATCACCGCCATCAGCAGCGGCATGGCGACGGTGAAGAAGGCCGCCATGGGGGTGCGGACGAAGGAGAGGGTCTCGTGCCGGACCAGCCGCCCGATCATGACGCCGCCTCCCGGTCGGCCCTCTGCTGGGGGGCCGTCTCGCCGACCAGGTCGAGGTAGACGTCCTCCAGCGACGGGCGGGCCAGGGACAGCGAGGTCAGCTCGATGCCGCGCTGCAGCGCCCAGCCGGTCAGCGCGTGCAAGTCGCGCAAGGGCTGCGCGGTCTGCACCGACACGTCCGTGCCGCGCAACTCGAGGCGGCCGGTGACAGGCGGCAGGTCCGCGGCGGTCGTGCCGGCAGGCAGCCGGAAGGACAGCACGCTGCCGTGCTCGGCGGCGATGAGCGTGCCGGGCGCGCCGCAGGCGACCACCCGGCCTTCGCGCAGCACCGCCACCCGGTCGGCGAGGTGCTGGGCCTCGTCCATGTAGTGGGTGGTGAGCAGGATGGTCGTGCCCGAGGAGCGCAGCCCGTCGATCAGCTGCCACGCGTGGTGGCGGGCCGAGGGGTCGAATCCGGTGGTCGGCTCGTCCAGGAACAGCAGCTCCGGCCGGCCGACCAGCCCGAGCGCCAGGTCCAGGCGGCGGCGCTGCCCGCCGGACAGCGTGCGCACGCGGGCGTCGCGTTTGTCCTTGAGCCCGACCTGTTCGACCACCTCGTCCGGATGGCGGGGATTCGGATAGAAGCCCGCGTACAGCCGCACCAGTTCGAAGACGGAGAACTCCTCCTCGAACCCGGCTTCCTGCAGCACGATCCCGATGTGCTCGCGGTAGGCCCGGCCGCCGGTGGCCGGGTCGAAGCCCAGCACCGACACCTCGCCGGCGTCCCGGCTCCGGTGCCCTTCCAGGATCTCCACCGTGGTGGTCTTGCCTGCGCCGTTCGGCCCGAGCAGTGCGAACACCTCTCCCCGGGCGACGGTGAAGCTCACCCCGTCGACGGCCTGCACGGCGCCGTACCGCTTGCGTAATCCTTCGACGATCACTGCGGACATGTCGGGCTCCCTCCAGGCTGCCCTCGGTCATCCGACGGGCCATGGAACACGCATGTGGCGGCACGGCAGGACGGCACGGCCGATCCTGCCGAGAGCATGGATCCCATCCTCATGCCCTCATCGTTCGCCGCCGCCGATCGGCGGGGCAGAGGCCACGGTCCCGTCCTGGACGGACCTTCGGCCCTGCGAAGCGCAGAACCGGCCCCCTGCCCGGCGTCGCCGGGCGGGAGGCCGCCTGGGGATGGGGATTCCTCCTGCACCCCGCAAAGGGTGCCTGTTGTCAGGATCGCGGACCCGGCGGCGCGCGTGCAGAGGCGATGGTCCTCACCCGCCGGGACCTTCACCGGCGGCCTGGCAACCATCGGCACTGGCCGGCGGCGGCAGGGGGGGCGAGATGGAGGGATGAGGACATCCGTGTTCGGCGCCGGTTCCTGGGGCACCACGGTGGCCGCCCTGGTGTGCAAGCGGCATGACACGCTGGTGTGGTCGCGTGATCCCGGCGTCGCCGAAGGACTCAACGCCACCCATCGCAACCAGGTGTACCTGCCCGGCTTCGACCTGCCCGAGACGCTCAGGGGGTCGGACGACCCCGGGGCCGCCGCCAGGGCGCAGGTTCTGATCGTGGGGGTGCCGTCGCACGCCTTCCGCCAGGTGCTGTAAGCGGCGCGCGACCATGTGCCGCCCTGGATCCCGGTCGTCAGCCTGGCCAAGGAGATCCTGGCGGGCAAGGCCGCCGCCACGGTGCTCGCCACGGGCGACGAGACGGTCGCCACCTTGCTGCAGCAGGTTCTGCGGCGCGGGCTGCTGCGCGTCTACGTCAACGACGATGTGATCGGGTGCGAGCTCGGCGGCGCGCTGAAGAACGTCGTGGCGATCGCGGCGGGCATGGCTGAAGGGCTGGGTGTCGGGGACAACAGCAGAGCGGCGGTCATCACCCGCGGAGCTGCCGATCTGCCGCACCATCCACCGGGTGCTGACCGGCGCGATCACCGCGCGTGAGGCCTATGCCGGCCTGCGCCACTCCCCTGCCGGCGCGGAGTCCGGCCCCTGGTGAAGCGGCGGTGACGATGTCCCCGCGAGCCGCGACCTTCGGCCCTGCCCCGGCTCCTTCTCTGCGGCGCACCATGCGGGCAGCGTCACGCGTGAAGGAGGGACGCCATGAGCACGCCGAAGATCCTGGTGGCCTACGGCAGCAGGAACGGCTCGACCGCGGGCATCGCCGAGATGATCGCGGCCGCGTTCGAGAAGCGAGGGCTGGAGGCCGAGGTCCGGCCGGCCGGCCAGGTGCGCGACGCCGGCGCCTACCGGGCGGTGGTGCTCGGCGGCGCGCTGTACAACGCCCGCTGGCATCCGGCGGCGCGCGCGTTCGCCCGCAGGCACGCCGGGAAGCTGGCCGGCACGCCCGTCTGGCTGTTCAGCAGCGGGCCGCTGGACGACTCCGCCGACACCAAGGAGATCCCTGCGGTGCGGCACGCGGCCGACGCCATGCGCAAGCTCGCCGCCCGCGAGCATGTCACCTTCGGCGGCTGCCTGACCTCTGAGGCCAAGGGCTTCATCGCCCGGTCCATCGTGCGCAACGGGCGCGGCGGCGACTTCCGCAACCCCGAACGCGTCGAGGTGTGGGCCGCGAAGATCGCCGGTGAGCTCGCCTGACCGGGCGGGTCTGGCGCGAGGACGAGACAGCCAGGTGTGGGCGCGGGCCGGGGCGGCGGGCCGCCGCCGAGCGGGTGTCTTTGCACAGCCCCCGTGCCCGGCACCTTCAGGGCGCTCTCCTTCGCCGACCACAGGAGGTTGGCGCGCAGCGAGTCGGCGCCGGCGGGCTCGCGTTCGGCGACCACGAGGTAGTCGGCGACGAAGCCGGCTCTGCGCGGCTCCACCAGTTCCAGGTCGTAGCCGACGGCGCCAGGCTGCAGGCCGAGCAGGCACACCGCCCACCCACCCGGCCGGTCAGGGACAGGCCCACGGGCAGCGGCTCGCCCGCCCGGTTGGTGCGCCTCGAAGGTGTGCGGGGGCAGCCGTGTTCGACGGCCGGATGCCGTGCTTGTCCTGCGGCGGCACGGTGGAGAACTCCTCGCGCCGCGCTCCACCACGAACCAGGCCGGTCCTGCGGGGGCGAGCGCCAGCACGGTCCAGGCATCGGCGATGGAGGCGTTGCTGATCCACTGCTTGCGGCCGTTGATCCGGTAGCCGCCCCCGACCGGGGTGGCGGTGGTCCGTAACGCGCCGAGGCCGCTGCCCGCCACGGGCTCGGTGGCCCCGTAGGCGAACAGGATGCCTTCCTTGGCGGTCCGGCCCAGCCGGCGTTTTCTTCTGCTCAGCCGTACCGCCGAAGCCGATCGGGTCGCTGTCGAGGAAGGTCGCGAACACCGATGTGGCCGGCCCCTGGTCGAGGGCGGGCCAGGCGCTCGCAGATGCGGTGGGAGTCGAACGCGCCGCCTCCCATGCCGTCGTAGTCCTCCGGCACGAAGGCGAGCTGCACGCCGAGGTCGTCGCCGCACGTTCGCCGGATGG
This sequence comes from Nonomuraea harbinensis, assembly GCF_019396385.1. GTDB lineage: Bacteria > Actinomycetota > Actinomycetes > Streptosporangiales > Streptosporangiaceae > Nonomuraea > Nonomuraea ferruginea. Next base: position 13,377 of record NZ_JAHKRN010000084.1, read on the forward strand.
TCTCCTCAGGGCAGCGGTCGTATGCGCTGCCCGGCAGCCTCGCAAAGAGGAGCACCCTTGTCAGGGACGGGAGACGCGCCATGTCTGACGGTTACGACGTCCTGCTGCGTGACGGCGGCATCGCCCACGTGCGCCCGCTGCGTCCCGGCGACCGCACCGCCCTGCACGAGCTGGTGGAGCACTCGTCGGAACGCTCGGCGTACCTGCGCTTCTTCACCGGAGGTCGCGGCACCGCCCACGCCTACATGGACCGCGTCACCTCCGGCGCCTACCGCGGGCACGCGCTGGTGGCCACGGTGCGCGGCCGGCTGGTCGCGGTCGCCGAGTACATCCCCGTCGGCGACGGCAGCGCCGACCTGGCCATTCTCATCGACGACGCCGTGCACGGCCACGGGCTCGGCACGCTGCTGCTCGAACACGCCGCCCTGGACGCGGCCGAGCATGGGACGCGCACGCTGGTGGCCGACGTGCTGGCCGAGAACCGGCCGATGCTCCGGGTGCTGCGCGACCTCGGCCTGGACACGTCGCGACGCGCCGAGGCCGGGATGACGCACATCGACATCACCGCCCGGCCCACGGCCCGGCTGCGGGCGGGCATCGAGGCCCGCGATCACGAGGCGGCGCGGGCGTCGCTGGCGCGGGTGCTGTCCCCCCGCTCGGTGGCGGTGATCGGCGCGAGCCGCAACGAGCGCGCGGTCGGGCACCGGGTGCTGCGCAACCTGATCGACGGCGGCTTCCCCGGGCCCGTCCACCCCGTCAACCCGGAGGCGGCCGAGGTGGCCGGGCTGGCCTGCCACGCCACGGTGCCCGACGGGGTGGACCTGGCGGTGGTGGCCGTGCCCGCCCGCCAGGTGCTGGAGGTCGCCGGGGACTGCGCGCGGGCCGGGGTCGCCGGACTGGTGGTGCTGACCTCCGGGTTCGCCGAGGCCGGGCAGCGCGAGGCGGAAGCCGAACTGCTGCGCCTGTGCCGCTCGGCCGGCATGCGGCTGGTCGGCCCGAACTGCCTGGGCGTGGTCAACACCGGGGCGCGGCTCAACGCCAGTTTCCTGCCGCACCGCCCGGTGCGGGGCCGGGTGGCGCTGATGTCGCAGTCCGGCGCGGTGGGCGCGGCGCTGCTGGAGCGCCTGGAGGTGTCCTCATTCGTCTCGGTCGGCGACAAGGCCGACGTGAGCGGCAACGACCTGCTCGAATACTGGGAGGACGACCCCGGCACCGACGTGATCGCCCTGTATCTGGAGTCGTTCGGCAACCCGCGCAAGTTCGCCCGCATCGCCCGCCGAGTGGCCGCGCGCAAGCCGATACTGCTGGTCAAGAGCGGCCGCAGTCACGCCGGAGGCCGCGCGGTGCGCTCGCACACGGCCGCCGCGGCCACGCCCGACGTCGCGGTGGACGCGCTGACCCGCGCCGCCGGGGTGATCCGGCTCGACAGCGTGCGCGACCTGATCGACACCGCCAAGCTGCTGGCCGCCCAGCCGCTGCCCCGGGGGCGGCGGGTCGCCGTCGTGGGCAACTCGGGCGGGCCGCAGGCGATGGCCGCCGACGCCTGCGAAGGCCACGGGCTGAGCGTGCCCGAGCTGCCGCCCGGCCTGATCGAGGCTCGCGCCGCCGCCGCGGTGGGCAACCCGGTGGATCTCACCGCCGACGCCACGGCCGCCGAGATCGGCGCCGCCGTGGCGGCGCTGACCGCCTCGCCCGAGGTGGACGTGGTCCTGATCGTGTACACGCCGCCGTTCGGCTCCGGCCTGGAGGAGACCTGCCGGGCCATCGCCGAAGCGACCAAGAACGCCGGCAAGACCGTGCTGGCCTGCGTGGCCGGCCGGGACACGCTCATCGACGGCCGGGTCCCCGCCTACGCCTTCCCCGAGCAGGCCATCGCCGCCCTGGCCCGCGCGGTGCGCTACGCCGAATGGCGGCAAGACCTCACCGAGCCCGCCGACGTGCCCGTACAGGTGGACGATCGGGGCGCGCGCGCGATCGTCGAGGCGGAGCTGGCCGCGTCCCCCGAGGGCCGCTGGCTCTCCCCTGCGACCGCCCCGCGGCTGCTGCGCTGCTACGGGGTGACGCTGGTGGAATCGGTGCAGGTGGACGGCCCGGACACGGCGGCCGCCGCGGCCCGGCGGCTGGGACTGCCGGTCGCGCTCAAGGCCGTCGGCCCCGTGCACAAGAGCGACGTCGGCGGCGTCCGGCTCGACCTGCGTACCGAGGATGAGGTACGCCGGGCCTACCGCGAGATGGCGGCCCGCCTCGGCGCGGAGATGACCGGCGCGATCGTCCAGCCCATGCTGGCGGGCGGCGTCGAGATGATCGTCGGCGGGGTCAACTATCCGGCGTTCGGCCCCCTGGTCATGGCCGGGATGGGCGGGAAGATGGCCGACCTGCTCGCCGACCGCGCCTTCCGCGTCCCGCCCGTCACCGACGCGGAGCGGATGCTCGGCGAGCTGCGCTGCGCGCCGCTGCTGCACGGCTACCGCGGTATGCCGGCTGTCGACGTCGAAGCCTTGACCGGCCAGATCAGGCGCGTCGGCCGGCTGCTCGACGACCTGCCCCAGGTGGCCGAGCTCGACCTCAACCCGGTGATCGCCAGCCCGGACGGGGCCGTCACGGTGGACGCCCGCATCAGGGTCTCGCTGTGCGAGCCGCCGCCCTCGCCGCTCCTGCGCCGCCTGCGCTGACCAACGCCCACCCGTTCGGGACCTTCGGCTCTGCAAGGCCGCCCTTCGCGCGAGGTGTGATGAAGGCGACCGGCTGATCGGCCCGCATGGAGCGGAGCATGACATGGAGCCCATCGTCCTGGACACGCTGGATCCGCTGATCGAGGCGTTGCGCGAGCGTGGATACGCCGTCGTGGGCCCTGTCGTCCGCGACGGCGTCATCCGTTTCGCCGAACTCGGCTCGGCCGCCGACCTGCCCACCGGCTGGGGCGATGAGCAGGCGCCCGGCGCCTACCGGCTGCGTGCGCGGGGCGAGCTCGTCTTCGGGTTCGCCGCGAGCCCGGACGCGGTCAAACGGTTCACCCATCCGCCCCGGACCAGCTTGTTCCGGATGCGGGACGGCGTGCCCGAACGTGCCCCGGTCGAGGCGCCGAAGGTGGCGATCCTGGGAGTTCGGGCCTGCGATCTGGCCGCGCTGGCCGTACAGGATCGCGTGCTGCTGGGCGGCCGGTACCCGGACGAGGCCTACCGAAAGCGCCGCGCCGCCCTGTTCCTGATCGCCGTCACCTGCGCGGTGCCGGGCGGCACCTGCTTTTGCGCCTCCATGGGCGCAGGCCCGCGCGCCGTCTCCGGCTTCGAGGTGGCGTTGACCGAGCTGAGCGGCCCGCACCGGTTCCTGGCCGAGAGCGGCGGCGAGCGCGGCGCGGCGCTGCTGGCCGCGCTGCCGTCGCAGCCCGCCGCTGCCGCCGATCTGGAGGCCGCCCGCGCGGTCGCCGAGGCCGCGGCCGGCCGGATGGGCCGCCGGGTCGATCTCGACGGCGTCAGGGAGCGCCTGGTGCAGCAGCGCGAGTCCCCGATCTGGAACGACATCGCCACCCGCTGCCTGACCTGCGCCAACTGCACGATGGTGTGCCCGACCTGCTTCTGCGTCACCGTCGAGGACGGCACCGATCTGGCCGACGGCACGGCCGAGCGCACCGAACGCTGGGACTCCTGCTTCACCCTGGACTTCACCGAGCTGGGCGGCGCTCCGGTGCGAGCGTCGGGGGCCGCCCGCTACCGTCAGTGGCTCAGCCACAAGTTCTCCACCTGGGTCGACCAGTTCGGCGCCTACGGCTGCGTCGGCTGCGGCCGGTGCATCACCTGGTGCCCGGCCGGCATCGACATCACCGAGGAACTGGAGCGGCTGCGATGATCCCCGCCCCGTACCGCGTCCGCTCGCGCCGCCCCGACCGCGCCGACACCGTCACGCTCGTCCTGGAGCCGGTCGACGGCGCCTGCCCGCCGTTCCTGCCCGGCCAGTTCACCATGCTGTACGCGCCCGGGGTGGGCGAGATCCCGGTCTCCATCAGCGGGCGCGCCCGCGCCGGCGGCTACGTGCAGACCATCCGGGCCGTGGGCGCCGTCAGCCGCGCCCTGTGCCACACGCCGCGCGGTTCGCTCGTCGGGGTACGCGGCCCCTTCGGCACCCACTTCGATCTTGCCCGGGCGGCCGGTCTGGACGTGGTGGTCGCGGCCGGCGGGCTCGGCCTGGCCCCGCTGCGGCCGGTGATCCGCGAGCTGGCGGCACACCGCGCCCGCTACGGCCGGATCAGCCTGATCGTCGGCGCCCGCACCCCGGACGCCTTGATCTATCCGCGTGAGCTGGCCCGCTGGGGCCGCCGCTTCGACGTGCGGGTCACCGTCGACCGTCCCGACCGGGCCTGGCAGGGCCCGACCGGCCTGATCACCGGGCTGGTCGGCCGGATCGGCGTCGAGCCGGGCCGCACCTGCGCGTTCGTGTGCGGCCCCGAGATCATGATGCGCGCCACCGCCGAGGAGCTGCTGCGCCGCGGCATACCGGCCGATCGGATCGTGCTGTCGCTGGAACGCAACATGAAGTGCGGCATCGGCCGCTGCGGCCACTGCCAGCTCGGCCCCCTGTTCACCTGCCTGGACGGGCCCGTGCTCGGCTACGACAAGGTGGCCGGCCTGCTGGAGGTGGAACAGCTGTGAAGAAGCTCGCCGTCTTCAAACTCGCCTCGTGCGACGGCTGCCAGCTCACGCTGCTCGACTGCGAGGACGAGCTGCTGTCGGTCGCGGCCAACGTCGAGATCGCCTACTTCCTCGAAGCCTCCAGCGCCCGCGGCGAAGGCCCCTACGACCTGTCCCTGGTGGAAGGGTCGATCACCACGCCGGAAGACCTGGAGCGGATCCGGCGCATCCGCCGCCTCTCCCGGCACCTGGTGACGATCGGCGCGTGCGCCACCGCGGGCGGCGTGCAGGCGTTGCGGAACCTGGCCGATGTCGGCGAGTTCGCCTCGATCGTCTACGCCCGCCCCGGCTACATCCAGACGCTCGACCGCTCCACGCCCGTCTCGGCGCACGTGAGCGTCGACTTCGAGCTGCGTGGCTGCCCGATCGACCGGCGGCAGCTGCTGGAGGTCATCGCCGCCCTGCTGGCGGGGCGACGTCCCGTGGTGCCCACCCACAGCGTCTGCATCGAGTGCAAGGCCCGCGGCAACCCCTGCGTGCTCATCGCCCATGGCACCCCGTGCCTGGGCCCGGTCACCCAGGCCGGCTGCGGCGCGCTGTGCCCGGCGTTCAACCGCGGCTGCTTCGGCTGCTTCGGCCCCATGCAGAGCCCGAACGCCGCCGCGCTCAACGCCCGCCTGCGCGCCGCCGGCATGGACGACGAGGAACTGGCGCGCGTCTACCGCACCTTCAACGTCACCTCCTTCGGAGGCAGCTGTGACGCATAAGACGATTCGCGTGGGCGCGCTGACCCGGGTGGAGGGCGAGGGAGCGCTGCTCGTCCGCGCCCGCGACGGCCGCCTCACCGACCTGCAGCTGCGCATCTACGAGCCGCCGCGCTTCTTCGAGGCGCTGCTGCGCGGCCGCGCCTTCACCGAACCGCCCGACATCACCGCCCGCGTCTGCGGCATCTGCCCGGTCGCCTACCAGATGAGCGCCTGCCAGGCGCTGGAGTCCGCCTGCGGCGTCACCGTCGGCGGCGCACTGCGGGACCTGCGGCTGCTGCTCTACTACGGCGAGTGGATCGAGTCCCACGCCCTGCACATCTACCTGCTGCACGCCCCCGACTTCCTCGGCTACCCCAGCGGCGTCGCCATGGCCGCCGACCACCGCCGGCTGGTCGAGCGCGGCCTGGCATTGAAGAAGGCGGGCAACGAGCTGGTCGCCGCCGTCGGCGGACGCGCCATCCACCCGGTCAACGTCAAGGTCGGCGGCTTTCACCGGCTGCCCTCGCGGGCCGAGCTGGCGCCCGTCGCCGAGCGGCTGCTCCAGGCGCTCGGCGACGCGCTGGCCACGGTCGAGTGGGTCAGCGGCTTCGGCTTCCCCGACGTCGAGCACGACTACCGTTTCCTGGCGCTGCGCCACCCCACCGAGTACGCCATCTTGTCCGGCGACGTCGCCGTCAGCGACGGCACCACCTTCCCGGTCGCCGACTGGCCGCGTCACGTCGTCGAAGAGCAGGTGCCGCACTCGACCGCGCTGCACGCCCGCCTTGATGGCCGCACCGGCTACCTGACCGGCCCGCTGGCCCGCTACGCGCTCAACGCGCCGCTGCTGTCGCCGCTGGCGCTGCGCGCCGCCGCCGACGCCGGGCTCGGCCGGGTGTGCCGCAACCCCTTCCGCAGCATCGTGGTGCGCGCCGTCGAGATCGTGCACGCCTGCGAGGAAGCGCTGGCCGTCATCGACCGGTACGTTCCCCCGGCCCGGCCGGCCGTCCCGGTCGCCGCCCGGCCCGGCGTCGGCCACGGCGCCTCGGAAGCCCCCCGGGGCACCCTCTACCACCGCTACCGCATCGACGACGGCGGCAAGATCGCCGCGGCCGACATCGTCCCGCCGACCGCGCAGAACCAGGCCCGCATCGAAGCCGACCTGCGCGCGCTCGTCGCGCCCCGGCTCGACCGGCCCGCCGCGGAGCTGGCCGGGCTGTGCGAACGCGCCATCCGCAACCACGACCCGTGCATCTCCTGCTCGGCCCACTTCCTCGACCTGCGGATCGATCATGGCTAGGACGGTCGTCATCGGCGTCGGCAACGACTACCGGGGCGACGACGGGGCCGGGCCGGCGGTGGTGCGGCTGCTGCGCGGCCTCGGCGTGAGCGCCGTCGGCAACGGCGGCGACCCGGCCGAGCTCATCGAGGCCTGGACCGGCGCCGCCGTGGCGGTGGTGATCGACGCCGCCCGGTCCGGGGATCGGCCCGGTACGGTGCGGCGGCACGCCGGCCTGCGGGGCCTGCCGGAGCGGACGGCCAGCACCCACGCGCTCAGCCTCGCCGACGCCGTCGCCCTGGGCCGCGCCCTGGGCCGGCTGCCCGGCGAGCTCGTCGTCTACACGGTCGAGGGCGAAGGCTTCGCCCTGGGCGCCGGCCTGTCGCCGCCGGTGCTGGCGTCGGTGCCACGGGTGGCCGAAGCCGTCCTGGGCGAGTGCGCGGGCCTGAGGGCGTGATCGTGATGCGGCGGCTCAGCAGATGCGCGGCAGCTGCTCGCCGACGAGCATGTCCACCACTCGGGTGGATCCGACCAGCGTGCGCATGACGACGCGCCCCGGATGGCCGGCGACCACGGTGCCGATCCGGGTGGCTTGCGCGCCCTCGTCCAGGCCGCGCATCACCGCCAGCACCTCCTCGGCCCGGTCCGGCGCGACGAAAGCCACCAGGCAGCCCTCGTTGGCCACGTGCAAGGGGTCCAGGCCGAGCAGGTCGCAGGCGGCGGCCACCTGGGCGGGCACCGGGACGGCGTCCTCCTCCACGACCACCCCCACCGCCGAGGCGGCGGCCAGCTCGTTGAGCGCGCTGGCCAGGCCTCCCCTGGTGGGATCGCGCAGCACGTGCACGGCCGGCCCGGCCGCCGCGATCATCGCGGCCACCAGGCGGTGCAGCGGCCGGCAGTCGGAGACCAGCTCGCTGTCGAAGCCGAGCCCCTCGCGGGTGCCGAGGATGGTCACCCCGTGCAGCCCGATCGGCCCGGACAGCAGCACGACGTCGCCGGGACGGCCACGGGTGGCCGACGGCTCGGCGCCGGGCAGGCTTACGCCGATCCCGGTGGTGGTCACATACAGGCCGTCCGCCGCGCCCCGGCCCACGACCTTGGTGTCGCCGGTCACCACGGGCACCCCGCACGCGCGGGCGGCCCGCGCGATGGAGGAGGTGACGCGGCGCAGCTCGTCCAGGGGCAGGCTCTCCTCCACGATGAAGGCGACGCTGAGCGCCAGCGGGGCCGCGCCGCGCATGGCCAGGTCGTTGACCGTGCCGTGCACGGCCAGCGAGCCGATGTCGCCGCCGGGGAAGAAGCGCGGGGTGACCACGAAGGCGTCGGTGGACATCACCACCTGCGGCGTCCCGGTGGTGACGAGCGCGGCGTCCTCCACGGTCGGCGCGCCCATCCGCGGGCCGAGCTCGGCCAGCAGCTCGGCCATGAGCTGCCCGCCGGAGCCGTGCCCGAGCAGCACCCGTTCGGTCTCGGCGAGCGGCAGGGGGCAGGTGGCGGCGACGGGGTCGGGCGAGACGGCCATCATGATCTCTCCTGTCCGGCGGGGCGGCCGGCGTTGTAGAAGGCGGCGCATGTGCCCTCGGCCGAGACCATGGGCGCGCCGAGCGGTCTGCGCGGGGTGCACAGGCTCCGGTAGGCGGGGCACTCGGGCGGGGTTTTCGTGCCGCGCAGGATCTGCCCCGCGATGCAGCCGGGATGCTCCCGCGCGCCCGTCCCGGCCACGCCGAAGCGCAGGCCGGCGTCGTAGGCGGCGAACTCGGGCGCCAGCACCAGGCCGCTGGCGGGGATCGGCCCGATGCCGCGCCACACCTGGTCGGACACCCTGAAGACGCGCCGGACGGCCGCCTGGGCGGGGAGGTTACCGGTGCGGCGCACGGCCCGCGCGTACTGGTTCTCCACCGTGTGCCGTCCCTCCTCCAGCTGGCACACCGCCATGAGGATGCCCTCCAGCAGGTCCAGTGGCTCGAATCCGGTGACCACGATCGGCACCCGGTAGCGGGCGGCCAGCGGCTCGTACTCGCGCCAGCCCATCACCGCGCACACGTGCCCGGCGGCCAGGAACGCGTCCACGGACGCCGACTCCATGATCGCGACCATGGCCGGGGGAACCAGGACGTGGCTGACCAGGATGCTGTAGTTGGGCACGTGCTGTGCGGCCGCCTTGAGCACGCTCATGGCGTTGGCCGGTGCGGTGGTCTCGAAGCCGACCGCGAAGAACACCACCTGACGGCCAGGGTTCGCCACGGCCAGGCGGACCGCGTCCAGCGGCGAGTAGACGACGCGGACGTCGGCTCCCCTGGCTTTGGCCGACAGCAGGTCGGTGGTGGAGCCGGGCACGCGCAGCATGTCGCCGAAGGAGGTGAAGATGACCTCGGACCGGGCGGCGATGGCCAGCGCGCGGTCGATCGTCTCCAGCGGGGTCACGCACACCGGGCAGCCGGGGCCGTGGATCATCCGGACCGGGAGCAGCTCGTCGATGCCCTGGCGCACGATGGTGTGCGTCTGCCCGCCGCACACCTCCATGATCGACCAGGGGCGGGTGGCGGCGGCGCGGATCCGGCCGATCAGGCGGCGGGCGAGCACGGGGTCGCGGTACTCATCGAGATACCTCATCGAGCCCTCCCGGGATCGCCCGCAGCACCTCCAGGGTGCGCCGGGCCTCCTCCTCGTCCACCAGCGAGATCGCGAACCCGACGTGGACGATCACGTAGTCGCCGGGTCTGGCCTCGGGCACGTAGGACAGGCAGACCTCGCGGCGCAGCCCGTCGAAGTCGGCCACCCCCATGTCCCGGTCGCGGAGCACGATCCGGCCGGGCACGCCTAGACACATGGCGGCCTCCCGCCGGCGCCGCGCGCCTGCTGCTCCGCGCCGGAGGTCTGGATCCATCGAGTCATGTCCACGCACACCTCCACGAAGAGGGCTGCCGCGTCCATGATGGGCGCCGCCGCTGCGGCTGCGGCAGCGGCCAACGTCCCGGGCCGCCAGGGCTTAGGTCCCGCGCAGCAGGCCCCCGTCGGCGCCCGGGTGGGGACCTTCGCCCGCAGGCAGCCGCCGTGCGAGGTGGTGCGCTGGAAGGTATGAGTACCTATCCCGTACGGGTGGAGGCCCGGCTCGAGGAGCCGCTGAACCGGGGCCTGTGGATCGTCAAGTGGTTACTGGCGATCCCCCACTACATCGTGCTCGGCTTCTTGTGGATCGCCTTCGGCGTCCTGACCGTCATCGCGTTCTTCGCGATCCTGTTCACCGGCTGCTACCCGCGCACCCTGTTCGACTTCAACGTCGGCGTGCTGCGCTGGACGTGGCGGGTGGCGTACTACTCCTACGGCGCGCTGGGCACCGACCGGTATCCGCCCTTCACCCTGGGGCCCGCCCCCGGCTACCCGGCGACGCTGGACGTCGACTATCCCGAGCGGCTCTCGCGCGGGCTGGTGCTGGTCAAATGGTGGCTGCTGGCCATCCCGCACTATTTGGTCGTGGGCCTGTTCACCAGCGGCAGCCTCATCTCCTGGCGTGACGACCTGCCTGATGGCGGTGGCGTGCTGTACACCCTGGACTGGGGCGGTCTGATCGGCCTGCTGGTCCTGATCGCCGCGCTCGCGCTGCTGTTCACCGGCCGCTACCCGCACGGCGTGCACGACCTGGTGGTCGGCATGAACCGGTGGGCGTTGCGGGTGGCCGCCTACGCCACGCTCATGACCGACGCCTACCCGCCGTTCCGGCTGGAGCAGGGCGGCCACGAGCTGCCGCGGCTGCAAGCGCCGCCCGCCCCCGCCCGTCCTGCGGCCCGCTACGGCGCCGCGTGCGTCGTGGCGCTCGTCTCGGGAGCCCTGCTGGCTTTCGGCGGGATCGCCGCCGCGGCCGCCGGCACCGGGACGGCCCTGCTCGGCCAGAGCCGCGACGCCGAAGGGTTCATCGGCGCCGGCGCGCAGCGGATCACCGCCTCCACCTACGCGCTCACCGGTGAGGAGGTGTCGATAGCCGGGCAGGGGGTGTCCATCCTGCGGCAGAGCGTGGGCCGGGTCCGGATCGAGGCGTCCGGCAGTTCCACGCCGGTCTTCCTCGGCATCGCCCGCCAGGGCGATGTCACCGCCTATCTGCGCGGGGTCGCCCACGAACGGGTCAGGCACCTGACCTTCCCGGCCGACTCCGCCGGCCGTGAGGTGTATCCGGGCGCGGCGCCCCGGGCGCCGTCGGCGCAGACCTTCTGGGCGGCCTCCGGCGTGGCAGCCCTGACCTGGGACGTCCAGCCCGGACAGTGGAGCGTCGTGGTGATGAACGCCGACGGCACGCCGGGCGTGAGCGCCGACCTGCGGGTGTCTGCGACGCTTCCCGGTCTGGCCGCGGCGACCACCGGGCTGTTGGTCGCCGCGTCGTTCCTGCTGCTCGGCGGTGGCGCGCTCGTCCTGCTGGGCGTCCGCCTGGCGGCCACGTCGGTGCCGGAGCCCGCGCCGACTGTCGCGGCGGAGCGCTGACCGGCCGTCTCGCTCGCGGCCGGCGGGGGCACCGGCCGCGGCGGGGCCTTGCCGCTGCTGCCGCACCGGCCGCTACGGCAAGCGCCTGGGCGGCGAGGGTTGGATCCTCGGGTCACCGCATCGTGGCGGCCAGGCCGGGTGCGTGCCGGTGCCGTTCGGCGGCGCCTTCGGCCGCCTGCTGCCCCGTGGCCTCACCGACGAGGCGGCGCTCATGCTCGCGGGCGGTCGGCTCGACCCGGCCTCCTTGCTCACCGAGTGTTTCGCCCCGCACGGCATGGAGGACGGCATGAGGACGGCATGGAGGCCGTCTGCCGGACGGTCGCCGGGCAGGCAGGGCGGAGCGGCTCGTGCCTCGGCACGCCCCGGACATGTTTCGCGCCCGCCTCCGCTGGGTGGAGGCGGGCGCGAGGGCGCCGGTGCTAGCGGAGCCAGGGGGTGCGCTGGAGGAGGGGCAGGTTGCCGAGCCCTAAGGTGCGCCCGGCACCGGCCAGGGCCAGGCCGATGAGCACGATCGCGTAGATG
>NZ_JAHKRN010000085.1 GCF_019396385.1 Nonomuraea harbinensis
GGCCGGCGGCCCGCCGGGCCCCGCGCGGAGCCCGGCACGCTGCTCGGTCACCACCCTGCCAGCCCCAGTTGCCTGGCCTGCTTCTCCACGTCCTTGTCGTACTGGGCCGCGCCTTCCGCCGGTGTGGTGAGCCCGGAGCCGACGGCGACGGTGATCTGCTCCAGCGACGGGCCCTTGATCGGCGACAGGAACTCCAGCGCGGGCGTCGTGGCGCCCCGGTCGATGTAGGCCTGGAGGTCCTTGGCCACCTGGATGGCGTCCTCCGGCAGCTTCGACCCCTTGATCCGGTACGGTCCGGACGGCTGGACGGCGGCGGTCACGGCTTCGGTGCCCGCCGGGGAGGCGACGAAGGCCAGGAACTTCTTGGCCGCGTCCAGGTGCTCGGTGGTCCTGGCGATGTAGAGGGCGGCGGGCTCCCAGACGGTGGCGCCGCCGGCGGCCGGGTCGTCGCCCGGGATGCCGAAGTAGCCGACGTCGGTCGCGGTCTGGGGGTAGGTCTCCAGCAGCGGCGGGAGCAGCTGAGTGAGCATCGCGTAGTGCGCGCCCTCGCCCTCGACCAGCATCTTCAGTCCCTGGTCGAGGGTCGCCGAGCCGAAGCCCTTGTTGAGGTGGCCCTTGGCGTGCACGTCGGCGAGGTGCTGGAAGCCGCCCGTCGCGGCCGGCGTGGTGGCGAACTTGGCCTTGCCCGCGGTGTAGTCGGCGGCGAAGCCCGGCACGGCGGCCTGGACGTTGTGGTGGTCGGCGAGCACGAAGATCTGGGACGTCCAGGTGTCCTTGAACGTGCTGATCACCGGGGTGACTCCGGCGGCCTTGATCGTGTCGTTGTTGGCCATGAAGTCGGCCCAGGTCCTGGGGACCTCCAGGCCGAGCCGCTCGTAGACCTTGCGGTTGTACAGGATGCCGCCGCCGCCCATCGTGGTGGCCGGGACGCCGTACGCCTTGCCGTCGTGCGAGACGACGGGCAGGTAGTCGGGCTGGACCTGGGCCAGGACGGGATCCCCGGTCAGATCGACGAGGGTCTGGGCCGGGTTGAGCGCCTGCAGCAGCGAACCGGAGTTGTACCAGAACACGTCGGTCATCTCGCCGGTGGACAGCCGGGTCTTGACGACGTTGTCACCCTCGCTGCCTCCCGGCTGGTGCTCCATGTCGATCTTGATCGTGGGGTTGACCTTCATGAACGCGTCGGCCAGCGCCTTGGAGGTGTCCACGGTCGACTGGTCGCTGCCCGTCATGAAGGACAGGGTCACGGTGCCGTCGGCGGCGGGCTCCGAGCCGGATCCGCACGAGGCAAGGGCCGCCGTCGCGAGCACGGCCACGGCCGATGCCAGCATGCGGTGGGAGGTCTTCACACACCCTCCAGGGGGTTTTGAATCGTTTTAAGCGGCTCCCCGATGCGGTTAACGTAGGCGTTGCCCGAAGGGGTGTCAAGACATGATTTGGGTAACGGTACCCACTCTTATCGCAGTTGAGATCGGTGTACGCACGAGTAATGCAGGTACTGTTTCCCTCGTCGGACCGGCTCGCCTCCAGCTCGTACACTGGGATCACCCCTCGGGAATTGGAGCCTCATGGTCGCGCCCAGCCGACGCCGACGAGTGACGATCAACGACGTGGCCAGCCACGCCCAGGTCTCCGTCACCGCGGTGTCCAAGGTGATCCGCAACGCCTACGGCGTCAGCCCCGCCATGAGAGACCGGGTCAAGACGGCCATCGAGGAGCTGGGCTACCGGCCCCAGGCCGTGGCGCGGGGCATGCGCGGGCGCACCTTCACGATCGGCCTGATGCTGCCGCACATCAGGAACCCGTTCTTCGCCGACATCCTCGACGGCCTCACCGAGCAGCTCGCCGGCACCGACTACCGGGCGTTCATGATCCAGGGGGGCGCCACCCGCAAGGTGGAGAGGCTAGCGGTCGACGCCCTCATCGACCGCCAGGTCGACGGCATCATCATGGTGGCCCCGCTCGCCTCGAAGGCGCGGCTGGAGGAGGTGGCCCAGGAGAAGCCCACCGTGGTGCTGGCCCGCCACGAGCGGTCGTCCTTCTACGACTCCGTCTACGACGACGACGAGGCGGGCGCCGAGCTGGTCGTGAAGCACCTCATCGAGCTCGGCCACCGCCGGATCGCGCACATCACGCATCAGGACGACAGCCAGGCGCAGCCGGCCGACCTGCTCCACAACATCCGGGCCGCGACCTACGAGCGCGTCATGCGCGAGCACGGGCTGGCCGACGAGATCGCCGTCGCGACCAGCTTCTACCACGAGAAGGGCGGCTACGAGGGAGCGCGGGAGCTGCTGGACCGCGATCCCCGCCCGACGGCCATCTTCGCGGGGGCCGACCAGGCGGCGTTCGGCGCGCTCGCCGCGGTCTACGAGGCCGGGCTCCGCGTCCCGGCGGACGTCTCGGTGGCCGGCTACGACAACACCCACCTGGCCGCCCTGCCCAACATCACTTTGACCAGCGTCGACCAGGAGGGCTCCGTCATGGGCGGCGCCGCCGGCAAGCTGCTGCTGGAGCGCATCGAAGGCCGCACGTCCGCGGTCCGCTTCTCGGTCACCCCCAGCCTGGTCGTCCGCGGCTCCACGGCCCCGCCTACGTCCTGAGGCGTGGGTAACGTTACCCACGCATCCACGCCACGCGGCCGGATGAGGTGCGGCGGGAGCGGGAACCGTTGCCTCTTGACGGCAGATGAGGGAGCGCTTACGGTGACGACGTCCACGGATGTTAAATCGTTTCACTCTACAGGGGGCTCACCACGGAAGAGCGGCCATGCCGCCGGAAGGGAGTGACCTCGTGTTCACCGCACCTCGCCGGACCCGCGTGCTCACCGGGGCGGGGGTGTCTCTCGCCCTCGTCCTCTCGCGGCGACGACCTGACCCGCACGGCGGTCACCCTCGTGACACGGGGGGTGACCGCCTGGTCCGGATTACCCCGCGGTGTTAGCGTCGGGGGCGGAGCGCCGGGAAACCGGGGGCGGCCATGTCGCGCATGGCGCCGGCCATGAGGAGATGGCGCGATGAAGCTGATCGGGTTGTCCGAGATCGACGCCTCCATGATCGACCTGGTGGGCGGCAAGGGCGCCGGGCTCGGGGAGATGATCAGGGCGGGTGAGCGCGTCCCCGACGGCTTCTGCCTCACCGTCGAGTGCTACCGGTCAGGAGAGCTGCCGGAGCGGGAGCTGGTCGAGGCGTACGAGCGGCTCGGCGGTGGGCGGGTGGCGGTCCGGTCGAGCGCCATCGCGGAGGACCTGCCGGAGGCCAGCTTCGCCGGGCAGCAGGACACGTACCTCGGCGTCGAGGGTCACGCGGAGCTGATCGACGCGGTCCGCCGCTGCTGGGACTCCCTGTTCACCGAGCGCGCCGTCGCCTACCGCGCAGCCGTGCGCGTCGAGGACGAGCCCGCCATGGCCGTGGTGGTGCAGCGCATGATCGACCCCGTCGTGGCGGGGGTGATGTTCACCGCGAACCCGATCACCGGCTGCCGTACGGACATGGTCGTCGACGCCGCTCCCGGTCTGGGCACCGCGATCGTCGAGGGCACCGTCGTACCCGACCATCATGTCCTCCGCCGGGGAGCGCCGGCCGTGCCGGACCCGGACGGGTGCCTCGACGCGGCGCGGCTCGAAGAGCTGCGGGCGGCGGGGGCGCGGCTGCAGGAGCGTTTCGGCTCGCCGCAGGACGTCGAGTGGGCGATCGACGCCGGGGGGACGCTGTGGCTGCTGCAGTCCCGGCCGATCACCACCCTCTTCCCGCCGCCGCCCGACACCGGTGACACGCGGCTCTACCTGGAGTTCGGCCACATGCAGGGCATGCTGCGCCCGTGCACCCCGATGGGGTTCTCGCTGCTCAAGTCGGGCTCGAGCCTGTGGTTCGAGGCCGCGGGGGCCCGGGTCGACCGGCGCGACCCGATGCCCCGGCTGGTGTCGATCGGCGGCCGGCTGTTCTTCGACGTGACCGACTTCCTGCGCAGCGGGGACATGCGCGGGCGCCTGGGGACCTCGCTGGAGATCTACGGGCCGAGGGTGCAGGGCGCCGTGCTGAGCATGCTGGACGATCCGCGGTTCGCGCCGCGGCCCGGTCTGCCGTTCCGCGTCGGCAGCCTGGTCAAGGGCGCGCTGCGGATGTTGCCCGGTGGGGTCGCCGGAGTCGTGTCGAGCCTGGTCAACCCGGATCTCGCCCGCGCCCGCGCCTACCGGGGCGTCGCGGAGATCAAGCGCCTCACCACCCCGCCGGGCGAGTCCGCCACCGCCGCGGAACGGCTGCGGTGGGTGATCGAGGACTCCCACAAGCCGATCATGAACATCGACATGCACGGGATCCTCTGGCCGTTGGCGGCCGGCTTGATCGCCGGGACGATCCCGGCCGCGCTGCTCAAGGGCGTCGCCTCGGACGAGGAGCTCGACACCGTGCTCGGCGGCATGCCGTACAACGTGACCACGGAGATGGACCTCGAGCTCTGGGACCTCGCGGTGCGGGCCCGCGAGCACCGCGAGCTGTTCCTCGGCACCCCGCCGGAGGAGCTCGCCGCCGGATACTTCGCCGGCGACCTCCCGGACATCGGGATGGCGGGCTTCCTGGAGAAGTACGGGATGCGCGCCGCGGCCGAGATCGACGTCGGCGTGCCCCACTGGGACGAGGACCCCGCGCCGCTGTTCGCGACGATCGCCAACTATCTCCGCGTCGACGGCCCCGGGCAGGCGCCCGACGTGCGGTTCAGGGCGGCGGCGGCGAAGGCCGAGCGGATGATCGCGACGCTGTCGCGGCGGGCGCGGCGCAGGCGGCCGGTGCGCGGCCGGCTGGCGGTGTTCTTCATGCGCCGCTCGCGCCGGCTCACCGGGCTGCGGGAGATCGGGAAGTTCGCCTGGCTGCCCGCGATCCAGGCGGCCCGGCGGCAACTCCTCCTGGTCGGCGCGGACCTGGCCGCCCGTGACCGGCTGGCGGACGCCGGCGACATCATGTTCCTGACTCTCGACGAGGCGCGCGCCGCCGTGCACGACGGAACCGACCAGCGGGGACTGGCCGCGAGGCGGCGCGCGGAGTACGAGCGGGAGCTGCGGCGGCCCTCCGTTCCCGGCGCCCTGCTGTCCGACGGGACCGACGTGGAGGCGCTCGCCCCCGCGCGGCCGGTCCAGGACGGCGTGCTGACCGGGATGTCGGGTGCCGCGGGCCAGGCGACGGGCCGGGCTCGGGTGATCCGCGACCCGGTCGGGGCGCACATCGACCCGGGCGAGATCCTGGTGGCGCCGACCACCGACCCGGGGTGGACGCCGCTGTTCATGACCGCGGCCGGCCTGGTGACCGAGACCGGCTCGCCGGTCGCGCACGGCCCCACCGTGGCCCGCGAGTACGGGATCCCGGCCGTCATCTGCGTCCGCGACGCCACCCGCGAGATCACGACCGGTCAGCTGATCACGGTCGACGGCACGGCGGGCACGGTACGCGTCGAACCGGAGTGACCGGCGGCGCGCGTCGCTTCCGACGGCGCGCGTAGAGAAGTCGTCAAGATTCGGTTCGTAGTCGTATGAAACCCGTCAAGAACGGCAAAACCCTCCATACCTCAGCGTTCGCTTGTTCTGCGGCCACCGCGGTGAAGGCGGCGGCGCTCTCGGACATCGAACTGAGGAGTGGAATGGCAGACGTCATCTTCGTCGTCCTGACGATCGCGGTCTCCGCGGTCCCCGGGCTGGTCGTCAGGGCGGTGGAGCGGCTGTGAACGCCGTCAACGCGACCGGTCTCGTGGTCGCCGTGGCCCTGGTGATCCTGTTGGTCGCGGCCCTGCTGTTCCCGGACCGCTTCTGATGAGCACCACCGTGGCGGGCCTCGTCTTCGTCACCTCGCTGATCGCGGCGCTGGCCCTGGTGCACAGGCCGTTCGGCGACTACATGTACCGCGTCTACTCGACCGACCGGCACAACCTCGTCGAACGCGGCATCTACCGGCTGCTCGGGGTGCGCGCCGACGCCGAGCAGCGCTGGGGCGCCTACGCGCGCGCCCTGCTCGCGTTCTCCGTCGTCTCGGTCCTGGTGGTGTACGGGCTGCAGCGGCTGCAGGACAAGCTGCCGCTGAGCCTGGGCATGGCGCCGGTCACCGACCACATCGCCTGGAACACCGCGGTCAGCTTCGTGACCAACACCAACTGGCAGGCCTACTCCGGCGAGTCCACGATGGGCCACCTGACCCAGATGGCCGCGCTGGCCGTGCAGAACTTCGTCTCGGCCTCGGTCGGCATGGCCGTGGCGATCGCCCTGGTGCGCGGGTTCGCCCGGCGTTCCGCCGGCACGATCGGCAACTTCTGGGTGGACCTGGTCCGCGGCACCGTCCGCGTCCTGCTGCCGATCGCGTTCGCCGGCGCGCTGGTGCTGGTCGCGGGCGGGGTGATCCAGAACCTCTCCGGCGTCCACGAGGTCACCACGCTGACCGGCGGCACCCAGGCGATCACCGGCGGCCCGGTGGCCTCCCAGGAGGCCATCAAGGAGCTGGGCACCAACGGCGGCGGCTTCTACAACGCCAACTCCTCCCACCCCTTCGAGAACGCCACCGCCTGGACGAACTGGGTCGAGATCTTCCTGATCCTGCTGATCCCGTTCGCGTTGCCGCGCACCTTCGGCAGGATGGTCGGCCAGGTCAGGCAGGGCTACGCGATCGTCGCCGTGATGGGCGTGCTCGCGCTGGCGAGCGTCCTGCTCACCAACGTCTTCGAGCTCTCCGGGAACGCGACCGTGCCGCAGGCGGCCGGCGCCGCCATGGAGGGCAAGGAGGTGCGTTTCGGCGTGTCCAACTCCGCCACCTTCGCCGCCTCCACCACCCTGACCAGCACCGGCGCGGTGAACTCCGCCCACGACTCCTACACGCCCTTCGGCGGCATGATGACGCTGGTCAACATGATGCTCGGCGAGGTCGCCCCCGGCGGGGTCGGCTCCGGCCTGTACGGCATGCTGATCCTGGCCGTCATCACGGTGTTCGTGGCCGGGCTGATGGTCGGCCGCACGCCGGAGTACCTCGGCAAGAGGATCGGCGCCCGCGAGATCAAGCTCGCCTCGCTGTACTTCCTGGTGACCCCGGTCCTGGTGCTGGCCGGGACCGCGTCCGCGATGGGATCGGAAGAGCGGCGCGCGGCCATGCTCAACACCGGCCCGCACGGCCTCTCCGAGGTCCCGTACGCCTTCACCAGCGCCTCCGACAACAACGGCTCCGCCTTCGCGGGCCTGACCGTCAACACCCCCTGGTACGACGTGGCGCTCGGCCTGTGCATGGCCTTCGGCCGGTTCCTGCCGATCATCCTGGTGCTCGCGCTGGCCGGCTCGCTGGCCGCGCAGTCACCCGTCCCCGAGGGCGCCGGCACGCTGCCCACCCACCGGCCGCAGTTCGTCGGCATGGTCGCCGGCGTGACGATCATCCTGGTCGCCCTCACCTTTCTTCCGGCCCTCTCGCTCGGCCCCCTCGCGGAAGGACTGTCCCGATGATCCGCTCGCTGCCGGACGCGTTGAGAAAGCTCAACCCGGTCACGACGTGGCGCAACCCGGTGATGTTCATCGTGGAGGCCGGCGCCGTGTTCGCCACCGTGCTGGCCGTCGTGGAGCCGACGTTCTTCGCCTGGGCCGTCGTGGTGTGGCTGTGGCTCACCGTGATCTTCGCGAACCTGGCCGAGGCCGTGGCCGAGGGCCGCGGCAAGGCGCGGGCCGCCACGCTGCGCGCGGCCAAGACCGGCACCGAGGCCCGCAGGCTCAGGAGCCCGGACGACCCCGGCCACTGGGACGTCGTCCGGGCGCCCGAACTGCGGCAGGGCGACCGGGTGATCGTCGAGGCGGGTGAGGTCATCCCCGGCGACGGAGACGTCGTCGAAGACATCGCCAGCGTGGACGAGTCCGCCATCACCGGCGAGTCCGCCCCGGTCATCCGCGAGTCCGGCGGCGACCGCTCCGCCGTCACCGGCGGCACCAAGGTGCTGTCCGACCGGATCATCGTCGAGATCACGCAGAAGCCCGGCGAGAGCTTCATCGACCGGATGATCGCCCTGGTCGAGGGCGCGAACCGGCAGAAGACGCCGAACGAGATCGCGCTCAACATCCTGCCGGCCGCGCTGACGATCATCTTCCTGACCGCCACCGTCACCATGCAGCCCCTGGCCATCTACACCAAGCTCGTCAACCCGGGCGTGCCGGACTCGCTCGCCCTCGGCGCGGACGGCGTCACCGGCATCGTGCTGGTCTCCCTGCTGGTCTGCCTCATCCCCATCACCGAACCGGGCATGGGCTACCGCTACGCCCCTTGACCCCCGTGCGGCCGGCCGCGGACCCGCGTGCCCTCTTCGGGGATCCGAAGGGGGCGACCCACGGGCCTTTGACCTGCGGATTCAAGGATTGCCGAAGATTTGCGGAAGGAGCGGCCCGCAGGCTGACGCCTACACATCGACGGTGGAGGTATGTCAGTGAGACAACGCATTCATGGGCCGGTCGCCCTCGTCGTCGCGGCGCTGCTGCTGTCAGCCGGGACGCCGGCCTCGGCCGCGGCTCGTACCGGCTTACCGGACCCGCCGCCCGTTCAGTCGCCGGCGGAAGCCCTGCTTCAAGATCTGAAGCTGGTCGCGGAGGGCAAGGGCTGGACCCTGGCGCAGGCCGCGGCGGACCGCAAGGCGGCGGAGGCCGTCGGTGACGTCGCCGCGAAGGTCGCGCGCGAGAGGCCGGAGATCTTCGTCGGCTCGGCCGTCAACCCCCTTCCCGGCGGTGCGCCGACGCTCTACGTCAAGGGGCCGGCCGATGCGTTCGTCGACCGGCTGGTGGCCGGCGCGGACGTGGACATCGACGTCGTGGACGGGCAACCGTACTCGTTCGGTGAGCTGGAGGAGCGCCAGCTCACCGTGCACAAGGCGCTCGTGGCCTACGGTTTCACCTCCGTGGCCACGTCCGTCGACATCGTGGGCGCGGGGCGGATCCCGGCCCAGGTCACCGAAACGCCGGGGGTCGACTCGCGGCCGGAGGCCGTGCTGTCCGCGATGCCGCAGGGCCTGCGCCCGCACATCGATCTCGCCGTGCGGGACGAGCCGGTCACGAGCCTGGAGTTCGGCTTCGGCGGGGAACGGGTGCGCGGCGGCGGCTCCCAGTGCACCAGCGGCTGGCCGATCCTCGCCAACGGCGTGCTTCCCGGCATCACCACCGCGGGCCACTGCGACGGCATGAACGAGATCGACTGGACCGACGCGGGCGTGTCGTTCCCGATCACGCCCCAGTTCCAGCATCGCCGGGCCTGGGGCGACGTGGAGTACCACTTCGGCGTTCCCGTACTGGCGGGGATCTTCTACGCCAGCAGCACCGACGTGCGGGAGGCGAGGTCGGTGGAACCGGTGGCCGCTATCAGCCTGGGCGAGTCCGTCTGCCAGTACGGCCGGTCCTCCAACGTCAGGCACTGCACTCCCGACGTCGACAGCGTCTCGGTGACCTGCACGTTCGCCCCCTTCCCCTTCCCGACGGAGCGGCTGGTCGGGACCGACAACGACGTCGGCATCAGCGGCGACAGCGGGGGCGGCTGGTCCTTCAACGACACGGCGTACGGATCGCACGTGGGGAACTGCGACAACGGCGAGGTGTTCAGCGCGGCCGACTACTACGACGAGGCGCTCGGCGTCCAGGTGTGGCTGGCCCCGTGACCTCGGCGGCTCACGATCCGGTCCCTCGCGGCGCGACCGGCCGCGAGGGACCGGAGCTTCACGCCCCGCCGAGCTTGGCCCGGACCTCCTCGGCGCGGTGGTGGCCGAGCTGGTCGAGGATGTCGAACGCGTCCCGCCAGTGGCGGTGGGCGGCGGCGGGATCGCCGGCGTCGTGAAGGATGTCACCGAGCGAGCTCAGCGCCAGGCCTTCGGAGTACCTGGCGCCGAGCTCGCGGAACAGCGCCAGCGCCCGCGCGTAGCAGGTGACGGCCTGGCGGAGATGGCCGAGGCGGCGCCGGATGAAGCCGAGGCTGTCCCAGGTCGCCGCCTCGCCCTGACGATCGGCGATCTCCTGGTAGAGCGACAGGGCCTGCCGGCAGTGGGCGAGGGCCCGGTGATGGTGGCCCAGGTGGGCGTGGTGCCAGCCGATGGCGTTGAGCCCGGCGGCCTGGCCGCGCCGGTTCTTCAGAGTCCGGAACAGGTCGAATGCCTGCTCGTCGTGGGGCAGCGCCTCCCGGTGGTGGCCCTGCTGTGCGAACAGCCGGGCCATGCAGCGGTGGGCGTGGGCCTGCCCGGCGCGGTCACCGAGCGCACGAAACAGTCGCAGGGCCTGCCGGAGGTGCTCGCCGGCATCACCGTACCGCCGCACGGAGATGTACGCGAGCGCGAGGCCGCAGTGGGCGTGGGCCTCGGCGGGGCGGTCCGCCAGACGCCGGGCGGCCTCCAGGGCGGCGCGCTGCGTCGCGGCCTGATCATGCCACAGCCCTCGCCTGTCGCAGAAGGTCATGAGCGCCCACCCCAGCCGGCAGACGTACGCGTCGGACCCGGCGTCGTCGACGGTGGCCAGCAGCGCCGGGTACTCGGCGCCGAACCAGGCCCGAGCCGCGCGGTGGTCGGCGATGTCCGCCACGACGACGCCGGGCCGGGGCGGGGGCAGCGTCAGCGGCTCGCGGTGCGGGCTGAGCGCCCGATCCGCGCGATGGGCGGTGTGCAGGTAGTGGTCGAGCAGCCGCCTCAGCCCGGCTCCCCCGGCGTCGAGACGGCCGGACAGCTCGGCCGCGTAGAGCAGCACCAGGTCATGCGCCCGGTAGCGGTCAGGAACCGGCTCGTCCAGCAGATGCGCGTTGACCAGCTCGCGGAGGAGGGCCCGGGTACGGGTGACGGTCAGCGCCGTGAGGCTGGCCACCGCCGGCAGGCTGATCTCCGGTCCCGGGGCGCGCCCCAGGAGGGCGAAGACGCGGGCCGCACCGGAGGACAGGGCATCGTACGAGCAGGACAGGACCGCCCGCAGGTTGACCGCCAGTTCACCGCCGTCCAGGGCGTCCAGCCGGGTGGTGGCCTGCCGCAGCTCACCGGCGAGCACGCCGAGGGAGAGCCCGGGGTGGACAGCGGCGCGGGCGGCGATGACGCCGAGCGCCAGCGGCAGGCCCCCGCAGTGGCGGATCACGGCGGCGACGGCCTCGGGCTCGGCCGCCGTCCGGCTCGCGCTGAACTCGCGGGTGAGCAGCCGGCGCGACTCGGCCTCGGTCAGCACGTCCAGGACCAGCGGCCGGGCGCCGTGCGCGGTGATCAGCCCGGTCAGCCTGCGGCGGCTGGTGACGAGCACGGCGCAGGTGGGAGTGGCGGGCAGCAGCGGCGCCACGTGGGCGGAGTCGCGGGCGTTGTCCAGCACGATCAGCATGCGTCTGCCGGCGGTCAGGTGCCGGTACATCGCCGCCTGCGCTTCCGGATCCGGCGGGATCACGGCGGGCGGCACGCCGAGAGCGTCGAGGAAGGAGCGCACCGCGACCGCCGGGTGCAGAGGATCCGCCGCCGGGTCGAAACCCCGGAGATTGACGTGCAACTGGCCGTCGGGGAACCGGTCCGCGTTCTCATGGGCCCACCGCAGAGCCAGCCACGTCTTGCCGAGGCCGCCGGCACCGCTGATCGTCACGGTGCCCCCCAGGCCGGACGGCGCGCGCATGGCCTCGCCGAGCGCGGCGAGCTGGCGGGCCCGCCCGGTGAACGACCGCGGTGGCGCGGGCAGCTGACGCGGTATCAGCGGCTGGACGGGCCGTTCGGCCACCTTCACGGGCTCGCGTACGACCAGGGCCGGATCCGTGGTCAGGATCCGCACGTGCAGATCTCGCAGTGCCCGGGTGGGGCCGGCGCCCAGTTCCTCGGCGAGCAGTCGCCGAAGCCGTTCGTAGACGTCGAGCGCGCCGGCCTGGCGGCCGCAGCGGTAGAGGGCGAGCATCAGCTGACCCGCGATCCGTTCGTCCAGCGGATGCGCGGAGGCGGAGGCGGTCAGCTCCGCCAGCAGCCCGGCGTGCCCGCCGCGGTCGAGGACGAGATCGTTGCGGTCCAGTTCGGCGGTCAGACGCTCCAGGGCCACGCCATGACGGACGTCGTTCAGCCACGCGGAGTCATGCCCCGCCACCAGGTCGCCGCGCCATAGACGCAGCGCCCGGTCGAACAGGGCCAGGGCGGTTCCGCCCTCCTCCGCCTCGCGGGCTTCGGCGACCAGCTTCCGGAACTTGAGCAGGTCCACGGTCATGGGGTCGGCGGTGAGGGCGTACCCGCCGGGCCGGCGCACGAGGCCGACACCGTCCATCTCGGTCAGCACCCGCCGCAACCTGCACAGATAGCCGTGGACGGCCGCGCGGGCGCGTTGCGGAGGGGCCTCACCCCATACCCGATCCAGTATCTGGTCGGCCGACACGACACGATTGGCCTCGATCAGGAGCACCGCCAGGACGCGGCGTTGCCGTGCGTGGCCGAGATCCACGAGCCGGCCGTCGGCCGCCGCCTCGACCTCGCCGAGCAGCCGGAACTCCACCGGCGGCCCGGCCGGTATCGTGCCCGTCGAGTCCGCCGGAGCGTGCTTCATGGCCATCGGGACCCCCATAGAGCCCCTTCCGACCGGCGGGATCGCGCGTACATTCCCGATCTTCAGGGGGACATGGCAACTGACTCCCTAATGATCGCCTCCGGCCCGGCATCGATCCACGTCTATTTACCGGCTGCACCGGACTCGGCGTCGAACCCGGTGGCCCACCGGCCGGGCACTTGACCTGGAGCGCACTCGAGCTTCTAGCGTCATGACACGGGCGCGCCACGGGGGCCGCCGGGATCGCGGGCGTCATCGCCACGAGATCGAGGAAGGACGCGAATCACATGAAGACCGTGCAGCTCGGCCGTACCGGTGAACAGGTCAGCCAACTCGCCCTGGGTTGCATGATCATGGGCACCGCCACGCCGGAGGACGAGGCCGTCGCGATCCTGGACCGGTACGCCGAGGCGGGCGGCGGCTTCCTGGACACCGCCGACTGCTACGCCTGGTGGGAGCGCCGGGGCAGCCGCGGCGGCGAGAGCGAGGAGCTGATCGGCCGCTGGCTGGCCAGGACCGGACGGCGCGAAGACGTGTTCCTGGCCACCAAGGGCAGCGCCGTCCCCCGCGACCTGGACGCGGTCTGGGCCGGCGGCCGGCCGGACTGGGAGGTGGCCTACAGGACGTTCTCCGGGGCCGGGGCGAAGACCCTGCGGGAGGCGATCGACGGCAGCCTGCGCCGGCTCGGCACCGACCACGTCGACCTGTACTACGTCCACGTCGACGACCGGGCCACGCCTCTGGAGGAGACGCTGGAGGCGCTCGCCGGGATCGTCAGGGCCGGCAAGGCCCGCCACATCGGCTGGTCCAACGCACGGACCTGGCGGCTGGAGCGCATCCGGCAGCTGTGCGCCCGGCATGGCTGGCCGGCGCCGGTCGCGCTCCAGCAGCAGCACTCGTACCTGCGCCGCCGCGCCGGGCTCCGGCACGCGTCGATCGTGGACGACGAGCAGCTGGACTACCTGGAGGGGCATGACGACCTGACCCTGGTGGCGTACTCCCCCATCCTCAAGGGCATCTACGACGACCCGGCCAAGCGCGAGGGCCACGGGGCGATGGAGCCGTACGGCGGCCCGGACGCCGAGGCCCGGCTCGCCGCCGTCGCCGAGGTGGCCGCCGAGGCGGGCGTGACGCCGAACGCGCTGGTCCTCGCGTGGCTGCTGCGCCAGACCTCGCCCACGGTCGTGCCGCTGATCGGGCCGCGCACGCTCCAGCAGTACGAGGCGGCCCTGCCGGCGCTCGACGTCAAGCTCACCGACGAGCAGTTCGCCCGCCTCGACACGGCCGGCGCCTGAGACGAGATCCGCGCCGTCTCCCGCCGCGCCGCCACGCGGGACACCGAGCTCGCCGCCGTCCACCTCGGCGACCACACCGTGGACCTGGTGCGCAAGACCGTGTCAGGCGGCCCGCGGCTGACGCCCACCGAGTGGCACATCCTGGAGATCCTGCTGCGCAACCCCGGCAAGCTCCACCCCCGGCACCTCATCACCGAACCGGGCATGGGCTACCGCCACACCCCGTGAAGGCGGCGCGAAGGCCGCATGAATGTGCGCGGGAATAGCCTGCCCGCTGTTCCCCAGCAGATTTGAAACGGAGGATATAGGTGCGTATCGCCATTATCGGCACCGCGCTCGCGGTCGGTCTCACGCTCTTCACCGGCAGCGCCGCCGCGACAGCCACGGTCGCGAAGTGCGACTGGACCCAGGCGAAGCTCAACGTCAGCAAGACGTTGTATCGCACGGCGACGGGATGGACCCCCAAGGGATCGATTCCCAGCGGCACGGTGATCATTTTCTATTACACGAAATACTCCCGATTGTCCGTCCCATCGCGCAACGGCTATATAGCGCCTGGGGGGATGACGGTCATCGACGGGGGCACCTGCCCGTCCTGACGCGCTCGCTTCGCCACCGCCGCCGGCCTCGTCCGCGCGGCGGTCCGCTTTTCCGGGGGTGACGCCTCATGGGCGACTGTTAGTCCCCGTTCGAAAGGTTCGAGCGGGCTCGCCGTCCGCTCTAGCGTGTGCCGCGGCTGTTCTCCGGCACTCGCACGAAGGTGATCGTCATGGTGGCGTCGCGTTTCTCGATCTTGGGGTCACTGTCCGTCACGACCGAGGAGGGCATCCGGACGTCCGTGCCGGGCCAGAAGAACCGGGTCCTGCTCGCCACGCTGCTCCTGCACGCCGACCAGTGCGTCTCCGTGGACCAGCTGGCCAGGCGCCTCTGGGGTGACAGACTCCCGCGTGACCCGCGCCGCGTGGTGCAGACGTACGTCGTACGCCTGCGTCGATGGCTCGGCGACGGCGGCCTGATCCGGACGCGGGACGGCGGCTACGTCATGGAGCTCGACCACGAGCGGCTGGACCTGCTCGAGTTCCGGCGGCTGCTGCGTCTCGCGGCTAGGGCCGGCCGCCCGGAGGACGAGGTGGCGCTCCTGCGCCGGGCGGTGGGCCTCTGGCGCGGCCCGGCGTGCGAGAACGTGGAGTCGGACGTGCTGCACCACCTGGATGTGCCCATCCTCACCGAGCAGTATCAGCACGCCGTCGAGCGGCGCGTCGACCTGGAACTCCGGGCCGGTCCGCCAGGTGAGCTGATCGCGGAGCTGCGGGCTCTCACCCGGGAGCATCCGCTGCGTGAGCGCCACTGGGCCCAGCTGATGACGGCGCTGCGCGGGTGCGGGCGCAGGGCGGAAGCGCTGGACGTCTACAGCTCGGTGTTCCGTACGTTACGTGACGAGCTGGGGATCGAGCCGGGCCGCGAACTGCGCGAGCTGCACGAGGCGATCCTGTCCGGCGACGACGTCGCCTTCCCAGGTGTGACGCCGCCACGGGA
This sequence comes from Nonomuraea harbinensis, assembly GCF_019396385.1. Taxonomy (GTDB): domain Bacteria; phylum Actinomycetota; class Actinomycetes; order Streptosporangiales; family Streptosporangiaceae; genus Nonomuraea; species Nonomuraea ferruginea. The sequence goes on from NZ_JAHKRN010000085.1 coordinate 15,343, forward strand.
GCTCCCTCCTGACGTCAGGCACTTCGTGGGCCGCGCCAGGGAGCTCCGGCTCCTGGACGACGCCCTGGCCGAGGAGGGCTCCGCGGCCAGGACCGCCGTCGTCGTCGGTCGTGGCGGCGTCGGCAAGACGGCCATGGCGATACGGTGGTGCGCCTCCGTGGCCGGGGACTTCCCGGACGGGCAGCTGTATCTCGATCTTCGAGGCTTCGACGCGCGGCCGGCGCTCGAACCCGCCGACGCGCTGCGCGCCCTGCTCCGCGGTCTCGGCGTCGCCCCCGGCGACATACCGGCCGACGAGACGGCGGCGTCCGCCCTCTTCCGGACGCGCACCACCGGCCGCCGCCTGCTCGTCCTGCTCGACAACGCTCTCGACACCCGGCAGGTGCGGCCTCTCCTGCCGGGCCGCGGGCCGGTGGTCGTCGTCACCAGCCGCAACCAGCTACGAGGGCTCGTCGCGAGCGGCGCCGCCACACGGGTCGTCCTGCGCCCCCTGTCAGACGACGAGTCGGCCGCCCTGCTCGCGGCCCTGCTCGCCAAGGACCCGGCCTGGCGGGAGACGGACCAGGCGCGCCGCCTCGCTGCCCTCGCCGAGGGATTGCCCCTGGCCCTGCGTGTCATCGGCGAGAGACTCGCGCGTCAGCCCGAGCTGCCGCTCACGGACCTCGTACGGGACATCGACGCCGATCCGGACGCCGTCGCCTCCGGTGACGACGCCGTGCACGCCATGCTGTCCTCCTCCTACGAGCGGCTCGACACGACGACGAAGCGCGTCCTGCGCCTCACCGGCGGTCTCCATCCGGGCCCGGTGCTCGACCCGCGCCCGGTCGCCGCACTCGTCGGCATGCCGGTCGACCGGGTACGGGCCCACCTCGACCACCTGGTGGCGAACCACCTCGCCGAACAGACCGGCCCCCACCGCTATGAGCTGCACCGCCTGGTCAGGTCGTACGCGGCCGCGGAAATGCGACGCCAGGACACGGCACCGCAGCAGAACGCGGCCCGTGCCGCCCTGCTGCTTCTGCGCGAATACAGACCATCCGCGATCGACGCGGAGGCCCCCGTCCGGTTCTAGCCCTCGGGCGGCGCCGGAGCTGGGGCCATCGGGGCGAGTCCGAGGTCGCGTAGCGTGGCGGCGCCGCGTGAGGCGTGGGCGCCGCCGGCGAGCACCAGGGTTCGCGCGGACTGGTAGCGGCAGCCCGCGGCGTCGAAGGCGGCCGCCAGGGCGGGCAGCGCCTCCCGGTCGCCGTCGAGCAGGGCTCCGGCTCGCTCCACGACGGCGCCGGCGACCGGGTTGCCGGCCACGACGGCCCGCGCCCCGGCCACGCGGTCGCGGGCGTCGGGGCTCCCGGCCAGCACGGCGGCTTCGGCGCGCAGCGCCACGTACCAGTGGAGCCAGATCCAGGTGACCCACTGCCACACCTCGCCCGGCTCGGGCGCCAGCCGCTCCAGCGCCTCCGCCGCCTGCCCGTGGTGGAGCAGCGGCAGCGCGTCGAAGACCGCCCCGTAGCCGCGGGTGTTCCCCGGGGAGTCGTCGAGCCGGCCCAGCACCGCGCTCCACTCGCGCGAGGCGTCCAGGTCGCCGCGCAGGGCGTGCGTCATCGCCACGGCGGCCGCCGGCGGGCCGAGGACCGACCTGGCGGGCCGGCCGGCCCGCTGCCACGCGTCGAGGAACCGTACGCCGCCGGTGAGCACGTCCTCGACGTCGCCCGCCAGCGCGTCGGCCACCAGGAGCCAGCCCGTGGCGCGGTGGCCGACCTCCGCCAGCAGCGGATGCTCCGCGAGCCGCCGCGCCCACCGGCGGGCACCCGGCAGGTCGCCGATGCCGATGCCGGCCTCCGCCGCCTCCCCCAGCGCCTCGATCAGCTCGTGGGTGCCGGCCGGGGTCTCCGGCGCGGACGAGAGCAGCGCGATCCGCCGCCGGGCCGTGCCCGCGGCGGCGAACGTGTCACCGGCCCAGCTCAGGGCGCAGGTGAGCGTGTCGAGCGCGGCGGACTCGGCGAGCGGGTCGCCCGTGCGGCGGGCGAGCTCGACCGCTCGTTCCGCGCGGGCGATCGTCGCCTGGACCGCGTCGTCCAGGCCCTCCTCCGCACCGACCTCGGTGAGCGCCCGCCCGGCCTCGGCCAGCGCCACGGCGGCCTCGGCGGCCGCGTCGCCGCCGGCCAGCTCCCGTGCCCGGGTGATGAGCGCGTCCGTCTCCTCCGGTGGCAGTTCCCGTACGAACTTGCCGGAGAACCGGCAGGCGTTGGCGGCGGCGACCGCCAGGTCACAGGCGGCGCCGGCGAGGTCGCCTGACCGGCGGGCGGCGTCCGCGGCGGCGCGCTGCAGGCGGTACATGTCGTCGCCGCGCATCCTGCACCCGGCCACGGCGGCGGCCTGCCGGAGCATCGGCGCGGCGGCGGCGTCGCCGGCGAGCGCCGCGGCCTGCTCGTAGCGCTCCTGGGACTCGCCGATCAGGTTGCGGGTGAAGGTCAGCTCCGCCAGGCACCGGGCGAGGCGGTACGCCTCCGCGCGCCGTTCCGGCCGGTCGGCCGCCCACGTCAGGGCCGCGCGCAGGTCGTCCGCCACCGCGTCGAACCCGGCCCGCCAGCCCTCCCGCGCCACCGCCAGCCCGTCGGCCCGGTCCAGGCACCAGCGGACGTGGCGGGATCGGGTGACGGCCAGCTCATCGGCCTCGGACAGCCGTTCCATCCCGTACTGGCGGATGGTCTCCAGCGCCCGGTACCCGGTCCCGCCCGGGGAGGCCGTCACCACGAGCAGGCTCTGTTCGGCCAGCCGGGCCAGCCCGTCGGCGACGATGCCCTCTTCGTCCCCGGCCACCTCCGCCGCCGCGGCGGCGGTGAACGGCGCGACGAACACCGACACCCGGCGCAGCAGCGCCCGGTCGGCCGGCTCCAGCAGCGCGTGGCTCCAGTCCAGCGCCCCCCGCACCGAACGATGCCGCTCGTCGGCGCGGGAGCCGCCCGTCAGCATCCGCAGCGGGTGGGACAGGGCGGCGGCGATGCCGTCCAGCCCGAGCGTGGAACACCGGGCGGCGGCCAGCTCTATCGCCAGCGCCATCCCGTCCAGCCGCTCGCAGACGGAGGCGACCTGGTCGCGCAGCGCGGGATCCAGCGGCCGGCCCGCCGCCGCGGCCCGCTCCATGAACAGCGCGACCGCGTCGGACCCGCCGTCGGCGGACAGCGACAGCGGCGGAACCGTGTACACGCGTTCGAACGGCACCATGAGCCGTGCCCTGCTGGTCGCCAGCACCGTCACGCGCGGGCACGCCGCCAGCAGCCGCTCGGTGAACAGCGCCACCCCGTCCAGCACGTGCTCGCAGTTGTCCAGCACCAGCAGCGCGTGGCGGTCGGCCAGCGCGGCGGCCACCGACTCGGTCAGGTCGCGGCCGGGCTCCTCGCCGAGGCCGACGGCCCCGGCGACGGCGGTGGCGACCAGGCCGGGATCGGTGACCGGGACCAGGTCGGCGAACCACACGCCGTCGGCGTACTCGCCGGCCGCCCGCGCGGCCACGGTCAGCGACAGCCGGGTCTTGCCGACTCCGCCTGGACCGACCGCGGTCACCTGGCGGTTCGTCTTGATCAGCTCGGCCAGCTCGGCCCGCTCGCTCGCCCGTCCGACGAACGAGGTCAGCGGGGCCGGCAGGACCGGTGCCGGCGACGGGGCGGCGCCGGCCGGTTCTGGCGCGCGCCGGGCGAGCGCCCGGCGGTCCGGCACCTCCAGCTTGCGCAGCAGCGAGGAGACGTGACTCTCCACCGTGCGCACGGAGATGCACAGCCGTGCCGCGATCTCGGCGTTGCTGAGATGGGCCCCGACCAGGTCCAGCACCTCGGCTTCCCGAGCCGAGATATCCACTTCTGTCGCCACTGTCCCAGTTTGGCGCATCCGCTCCGTACGTGGTCCGTGCCGTCGATCCGTGGCCGGATTCCGTGGTGAGCACGGATGTGGACCGGCCGGGCCGGGCGGCAGGCTTTACCCAGCGACGAACCACGAGGAGCGACCATGACCATCTCCATCAAGACCGTGCTGCACCCGGTGACCGACCTGGCCAAGGCCAAGGCCGTGTACGCGGCTCTGCTCGGTGTCGAGCCGCAGACCGACTCGTCCTACTACGTCGGCTTCGAGGCCGGGGGCCAGCACATCGGGCTGGTGCCCGGCGGCGGGCCGCAGGGCATGACCTCGCCGGTGGCGTACTGGCACGTGCCCGACATCGAGGCGAAGGTGGCCGAGATGACGGCCGCGGGGGCCACCGTGCGGGAGGCCGCGCACGAGGTCGGCGCCGGCCGCCTGGTGGCCACCGTCACCGACCCCGACGGCAACGTCCTCGGACTGATCCAGGACCGATGAGCCCGCTGATCGACCACGACCCCGACTCTCCCAAAGGAACCGCCATGACCTCCTTCGCATCCGTCACCCTGGAAGTCCCCGACCCCGCCGCCGCGGACGCCTTCTACCGGGCCTTCGGCCTCGACCCGTACGTGCACGTCCGTGCCTCCGACGCGCCGGCGACCGGCTTCCGCGGCTTCGCGCTGTCACTCGTGGCGGCCCAGCCGGGCGACGTCGACGCCCTCATCGGCGCCGCGCTCGACGCCGGCGCCACGACACTGAAGCCGGCCGCGAAGGGGTTCTGGGGCTACGGCGGCGTCGTACGCGCCCCGGACGGGACGATCTGCAAGATCGCGACCTCGAAGAAGAAGGACACCGGCCCCGCCGCCCGGCGCATCGAGCAGGTCGCCCTCCTGCTGGGAGTGGCGGACGTCAAGGCGAGCAAGCGGTTCTACGTCGAGCGCGGCCTGGCCGTGGCCAAGAGCTTCGGCGGCAAGTACGTCGAGTTCGACACCCCGTCGTCGGCCGTCACGCTGGCGCTCTACCCGCGCCGCGCGCTGGCCAAGGACACCGGCGTCGCCCAGGAGGGCGCCGGGTCGCACCGGCTCGTGATCGGCGGCGACGCCGGGCCCTTCACCGACCCGGACGGGTTCGTCTGGGAGCCCGCGGCCGTCTGAGCCGTTCCGCACATCTTCGAAGGATTCGAAAGAGAGGTCCTGTCATGAGCAGCACGTACGAGGGATTCACGGCCGAGGAGCGGGCCGCGATGAAGGAGCACACCACCGAGCGGAAGAAGGCGGCACGGCGCGGCACGCACACGGACAAGGCGGCGGAAGCGGCGCGAGACGTGCTCGCCAAGATCGCCGAGATGCCGGACCAGGACCGGATCATGGCCGAGCGCGTGCACGCCGCCGTCATGGCCGGCGCTCCGGCCCTGGCGCCGAGGCTCTGGTACGGCATGCCCGCCTACGCTCTGGACGGCAAGATCGTCTGCCACTTCCAGCCCTCGGGGAAGTTCAAGACCCGCTACGCGACGTTCGGGTTCAGCGACCGGGCGAACCTGGACGACGGCCCCATGTGGCCGGCCGCGTTCGCCCTGACCGAGGTGACGCCCGAGGCCGAGGCGCGGATCAGCGCACTGGTGAAGCAGGCGGCGAGCTGAAACCCGGAGCACGGGGACGGTCAGTCTCCGATGTCGGTGGTCACCTTCCCGGGATCGGGCGCCTTGATGGACACCTTGGCGCCCCACCCGGTGAAGCGGCTGTCGATCACGATCGTCTTGCCTTCGTGCTGGTTGGTGTCGAACACGCCCGTGGCCGCGTACGACGACTTCACCCTGCTCACGAGCCCGGCCGAGGTCAGCGTGAGCGTGTAGGTGACCTTCGTGTCGTTGTGCATGCGCAGCGGGATCGACGCGTCGAACCAGCGTGACACCTTCTCCAGCTCCTTGAAGGTGATCTTCCCGGTGAGGCTGCTCCCGCGCAGTCTGCCCTTCTTGACCAGCGCCGCGAGGGTCTTCGGCTCGGCCGGGTTGATGACCTGCCCGTAGAAGCCGCTGCCGCCGCCGAGGATGGCGTTGCCCTTGAGCCAGGTCTTGCCCTCCGGGAAGCGGCCTTCCCACATGCCGCCCGAGGTGTAGCTGACCTTGCCGACGCTGATCGTACGCTCGCGGGGGCGGGTCGGGGAGGTCGCGGTGATGTCGGAGGCCGCCACGCCCTTGGCGTTGAACTGGAAGGTCCCCTTGCGGCTCTGGATCTTCTTCTTGCCGCCGCCGGAGAGCGTGGTCGTCTCGGTGAACCGCACGCCGTGGCCGGAGGCGAGCTTGCTCTTGAGCGCGCGTACGGGGTCCTTCGGGGCGGCCTGAGCGGGCGCGCCCGCCGCCAGCAGGCAGCCGCAGGCCACCAGTGCGGTGATCGTGGTCTTCTTCATGATCGGTGATCTTGCCGCGGGCGGATCACGGCCGAGGATCGGCGGACGATCGGAAGGGCAACGGCTCTCCGGCGCACGCGGGGCCCGGATCGTGGTTCCATGGGGACGGACCCGTTTCGATCGCTCCTCCGATGAGTCCGCCCTCGCCCCCCGAGGCGTACGAACGATCAGGAGTGCCGCGTGTCCCCTTCCTTCTCCCTGACCGGCGCCGATGTGACCACCGAGCGGCTCGTGCTGCGTCCGTGGCCTCCCGGCGACGTCGCCGCCGTCCTCGGCGGCCACCGGCTCGCGCACTGGGCGCAGGACTTCCCCTCCGCCGCCGACCGGCGCATCTCCGGCTTCGTCGCCGAGCGCCCCGAGGCCATGAACGTGTACGGCCAGCGCCAGATCGTCGAGCGGGAGAGCGGTCTCGCGGTCGGCGCGATCGGGCTGTTCTGGCCGCCCGAGGACAGCGTCATCGAGATCGGGTACGGGATCGTGGAGTCCCGGCGTGGGCGCGGATACGCCACGGAGGCCACCCGGGCGATGACCGCCTTCGGGCTCACCGCTCCGGGCGTGGACGAGGTGTTCGCCGACGTGGAGCTCGCGGACGCGGCCTCCGTCCGCGTCCTGGAGAAGGCCGGGCTGCGACGCGTGCGCGGCGACGGCGCGACGGCGAGGTTCACCGCCAGGAGGCCGTGAGCCGGGAATCTTGGCACGGACGGGCAACAGGCGTGGCACGCACGGAAAACCGGCGGCTGCGCGCCCGTGCCATGCTCGACCCGGAGCTATCGAACGGGGGAACGAATCGGGTGCCCTCATCCCCTCTGCTTCTTCGTACACAGGCACGCTATCGCGTCGGCACACACGAGATCCGAAGGGAGGTGAACATCCATGACCGAAACGATCATGACGCGGATGTTCTTCGGCGACTCAGGCGACGACGACACGCGGACGGGGTCGTGCTGTCCGGCGGCCAGTGGCAGCGCGTGGCCCTGGCGCGGGCCTTCCTCCGCCGGTCCCGCGACCTCATGATCCTCGACGAGCCGAGCGCGGGCCTCGACGCGGAGGCCGAGCACGACATCCACACCCGGCTCAGGACGATCAGGTCGGGCCGCACCAGCCTGCTCATCTCCCACCGGCTCGGGGCCATCCGCGACGCCGACCGCATCGTCATGCTCGACAGCGGCACCGTGAGGGAGCAGGGCACCCACGGAGAGCTCCTCGCGGCCGGCGGGACGTACGCGCGGATGTTCCGGCTCCAGGCCCAGGGCTACTCCGGCACCGCGACGCGCCAGCCGGAGGGATTCCCCCAGTGACCGTCATCGTCGTGGCCCTGGCCGTGTGCGCGGGAGCCGTCCTGTGGCTGCGCCGCCGCTACGTCATGGTCTCCGTCTCCGGCGCGAGCATGGAACCCGCCTATCGATCGGGCGACCGGGTCTGGGCGCGCCGCGCCCCGGTCGGCTCGGTGCGGGCCGGCCAGGTGGTGGTGGTCAGGCTCAGCTATCCCCCGGACTGGCAGCTCGCGGTCAGGGAGCCCTGGAGCATCGAACGCGTGACCGCCGCCCCCGGCGACCCGGTGCCCAGGAGCGGCTTCGACGCCCTCTCCCACGTCCCCGAGACGACCGTCCCCGCGGACCGCCTGGTCGTCTGCGGCGACAACACCGCCGACTCCTACGACTCCCGCCACTGCGGTTACGTCCCCGGCGAGCGGTTGCTCGGCGTGGTGGTCCGCCGCGCGGCCGGCTGAACGCCTGTCAGCGGCTGTCCGCCGAGCCGTCCTCCCGGGCCTGCCACCGGTAGGCGGCCGGGGTGACGCCGAACGCCGCGCGGAAGGTCCGGCTGAAGTGCGAGTCGTTCGGGAAACCCCACCGGGCGGCGATGGCGTTGATCGGTACGCCCTCCAGCCGGGGGTCGGCCAGGGCGCGGCGACCTGTCCCAGCCGCTGCTCGATGAACGCCCGGATCTCCAGGACGAGCGTCCCGCCGGGGTCGGTCAGGGACGGGGTGGGGTCGACCTCCAGCTCGTGGGCGAGCACGGCGATGACGAAGTCCACGATGACGCTGGACAGCCGGCCCACGTCGGCGGCCGACAGCTCGCCGGACCGGATCACGACGCCGCGAAGCAGGCCACCGAGCAGCGCGGCGACGCCCTGCCGGCCCGCGATCCTGGCGGCCGGCAGCCGCCGGATCTCCGGCTG
>NZ_JAHKRN010000086.1 GCF_019396385.1 Nonomuraea harbinensis
ATCCTGGCCGAGCGGGATCCACGCCCAGTCGTAGTAGCGGTGGCCCTTGGCGCCCCGGCCCACCCTCAGGCTTACCGTCCGGCCCGCTGTCAGGTCCCCCGTCCGGCCCGCCGTCAGGCGTATCGTCCGGCCCGTTCTCAGGTCCCCCGTCCGGTCCGCACCGGCCCACCGGTCCCGCGTACCCCGGCTCGCACGGCGCCCCCGGTTATCCGGGCACGCCACGGCATCCCGGCGCGCCCGGGTACCACGGCGCGCCCGGTGGGCCTGCGTATCCCGGCTCGGCCAGGCCCTCCGGCCCGCAGTGGAACACCGAGCCGCCCTCGGTGACCGCGCCCACCAGGGCGTCCCGGCGCAGGAGTCAGGTGACGATGTCGATCGCCGCCGGGGTGGCGGCGGTGTCGGTGGCGGCGGTCGTGGTGTGGGTGTTGTCGCCCGGCCATCGCGGCGGCGCCTCCGAGAGCCCCGCAGCCGACAGACGGACGAGCGCCGCCGAAGAGACCCCGGCCACGGAACGGACCTCGGCGGAGACCGGCACGGAACCGACCCCGGCGCAGACCGGCACGGAACCGGCCCCGGCGGAGACCGAGGACCGCGAGCCCGTCAACCTGCTCACCCCCGCCGGGATGCGCCGCCTCGTGGCCGACCTGAGGCCGGTCATGGGCGGCACCCAGGTGGTCGACCTGACCGTCTATCCCACGTACGCGATCGCCGGCGCCCCGGTCAAGGGCCGCAAGACGGTCTACGACCGGTACACCTACCGCGACGGCGTGGCCACCAAGGACGGCCCCGGCTCCACGGTCAGCAAACCCATCGTGGACCTGCGGAAGTACAACTGGGACGCGCTGCCCGCCCTGATCCGCAGGGCGAACAGGGAGCTCGGGGTCAAGAAGCCCACCACCCGCTACATCATCGTCGACGCCGCCTTCCACGAGACGGGCGCGATCCGGGTCTACGTCTCCGACGAGTACCACGCCAGCGGCTACCTGGCCGCCGACCCGACGGGCAAAGTGATCGCGAAGTACCCCGCCGGCGGATGAAGCGGTTAGTTCCCGGCGAACACGGGCACCTCATCGGCCATGGCGGAGCACGGGTTCGTGGTGATCGGCAACGCGGCGGCCGGCGGCGTCGACGGGACGGCGCGCCAGGAGGTGCTGGACGCCCTGTCGGGTGACGTGGTGGTGTGCGACGTCGAGCGGCCGGGCGACATCGAGCGCGCGCTGGCGGAGCATCCCGGCAGGGTCCCGGTGGTGCTGGGCGGCGACGGGACCGTGCACGCCGTCGTGGCGGCGCTGCTGGCCAGGGGAGAGCTGGCCACCCGCCCGATCGGGCTGGTGCCGCTGGGCACCGGCAACGACCTGGCCCGCGCGCTGGGCATCCCGCTCGACGCCCGGGAGGCGGCCCGCGCCCTGTCAGACGGCCGGGAGCGGACGCTGGACCTGCTGGTGGACGACGAGGGCGGCATCGTGGTGAACGCCGTGCACGTCGGCGTCGGGGCGCACGCCTCCGAGCACGCGGCCGCGCTCAAGCCCCTGCTGCGCAGGGCCGCGTACGCGGTGGGCGCGCTGGTCGCCGGGGCGCGCAGCAAGGGGTGGCGGCTGCGGGTGAAGGTGGACGGCGAGCCGGTCACCGACGGGAGGCGGCGGGTGCTCATGGTGGGGATCGGCAACGGCGTCTCGATCGGCGGCGGCACCCCGCTCGCCCCGCACGCCCGCCCCGACGACGGCCTGGCCGACGTGGTGATCTCGTACGCGGTATCGCCGCTGGCCAGGCTGGCCTTCGGCGTCCTGCTGCGCCGGGGCAGGCACCCGGAACGCGCCGACGTGATCACCGTCAGAGGCAGGGGCATCACCGTCGAGGGCGAGCCGGTCGCGGCCAACGCCGACGGCGAGCTCCTCCCACCGGCGCCGCACCACGCCTGGACGCTCCGCCCCGCGGCCTGGAGCGTGATCGTCCCCAAGGAGGGCTGACCCCTGGCGAGGCGGCGCGGGATCGATCACAGTGGAGGCATCCGGATACTCACCTCCAGGGGGATCGCGTGAGCGAGCCGACGCAGCCGCCGATGTACATGCGCAGGGACGGCTTCGGCCCCGCGCCCGAGCTGTCCGCCCTGCGCGCGGAGGGCGTCAGCCGGATCGGCACCCCGTTCGGGGTCGACGCCTGGATGGTCACCCGCCAAGCTGACATCCGCGAGGTGCTGGGCGACGCCGAGCGCTTCCCGATCGCCTTCTTCGGCCTGCCGCAGCTGCCCGGCGCGCCGGAGCTGTCGGAGGAGCAGCTCGCCACCCTGCGCGCCGGCAACCTGCTGCAGCTGAACCCGCCCGACCACACCCGGATACGCCGGATGCTGGCGCCCGAGTTCACCATCCGCCGGATGCGCCGCCTGGAGCCGCGCATCGCCGGCATCGTCGCCGAGCACCTGGACGCGATGGAGGCGGCCGGCCCGCCCGCCGACCTGGTCCGGTCGTTCGCGCTGCCGATCCCGTCGCTGGTCATCTGCGAGCTGCTCGGCGTCCCGTACGAGGATCGAGAGGGTTTCCAGCGGCGCACCAGCCGCATGCTCGACATGTCGACCCCGCCGGAGGAGGCGCTGGCGGTCCGGCTGGAGTCGCGCGCGTACATGGCCGGGCTGGTCGCCCGCGAGCGGGCCGAGCCGGGCGACGACCTGATCGGCACGCTGGTGCGGGAGCACGGCGACGACCTCAGCGACGACGAGCTGATCGGCATCGGCGGGCTGCTGCTGCTCGCCGGGCACGAGACCACCTCCAACATGCTCGCGCTGGGCACGCTCGCCCTGCTGCGCCACCCCGGCCAGCTCGACCTGCTGCGCAAGGAGCCCGCCAGGATCGACGCCGCCGTCGAGGAGCTGCTGCGCTGGCTGAGCATCGTGCACTCTGGCACGCTCAAGCTGACCGCCACGGAGGTCGAGATCGCCGGGCGGCGGATCGGCCCCGGCGAGCTGGTGGTGTGCGCGCTCCCGGCAGGCAACCGCGACCCCGGCCTGGCCGCCGATCCGGACACGCTCGACCTGTCGCGCGGCGAGCCCGGTCACCTGGCCTTCGGTCACGGCGTCCACCACTGCCTGGGCGCCCCGCTGGCCCGGATGGAGATGCGCATCGCCTTCCCGGCCCTGCTGGAGCGCTTCCCCACGCTCAGGGAGGCGGAGCCGGCCCCGGTCTTCCGCACCATGCACATCGTCCACGGCCTGACGTCCCTGCACGTCGCCTGGTAGCGGTCAGGCGGGCGTGATCGGGAAGTTGTGCCGGAACACGTTGCCCGGGTCGTACGCGGCCTTCACCTGCCGCAGCCTGGCCAGGGTCGCCGGCGGGAACGCCCTGGTCAGCAGCTTGTCCTCGAAGCGCGGCTCGAAGCTGAGGTAGGCGGCCGTCACGCCCAGCCCGTCCCACGCCCGCTCGGCCGGCGCCGCCCGCGCCGCGGAGATCACGCCGTTGACCGAGAAGTTCTGGGTGCGGTGGGCGTACGCGGTGGCGCCGGGGGCGACGTCGTTGACGGCGCCGCCGACCGAGCGCACCTGGACCATGGTGAGCAGCCGCTGCTCGAACATCTCCGCCAGCCGCCCCGAGGTGTCCGCGTCGAGGTGGTCCACCAGGGCGGAGTGGCCGCGCAGACCGCCCTGCTGCCCGGTGTGCCGGTTGCGGTGCGGCGCGACGACGGCCGCGTACGGGGCGAGCTGCGCCTGCTGCTGGAGCACCGGCGCCACCTGTAGGAACGGCTCCAGCGCCGCCACCGCCGCGTCGGTGTCATCGCCGGCCCACACGGCGAACGTCTGGGCCAGCGCCGAGTAGCCCTGCTGTCCCGGGAACACGGTGGTGAACGGGGTCAGCTTCCGCGGGCTCACCTCCACGGCCCACCCCCAGCGCTCCAAGAACGCGGCCGTGTCCGAGGCGTCGTGCACGAAGACCGCGAACACCACGTCGGACAGCTCGGTCGCCTCGATGTCGAACGAGGTGACGACGCCCAGGTTGCCGCCCGCGCCGCGCAGCGCCCAGAACAGGTCAGGATGGTGCTCCGGGTCCGCCCGGACGGTCCGGCCGTCGGCCAGCGCCACCTCGGCGCCCACCACGTGGTCGATCGTCAGCCCGTAGGAGCGGGCCAGGAAGCCCTGCCCGCCGGCCGTGGCCAGCCCGCCCACGCCGACGTCGCCGTAGTCGCCCGAGCTGATCGCCAGCCCGTGCGGGCTCAGCGCGCTCGCCACGTCGCCCCAGCGGGCGCCGGCGCCGACGCGCACCAGCCTCCGCCCGCGGTCGAGGACCTCGACCGCGTCCAGCGCGCCGACGTCGACGACGATCCCGCCGTCGTTGGTGGACCGCCCGCTGATCCCGTGCCCGCCGCTGCGCACGGCCAGCGGCACGTCCTGGCTCCGCGCGTACGTGAGAGCCTCGGTCACCTGCCCGGCCGTGGCGGGGCGGAGCACCAGCCCGGGGGAGCCGGCCCAGATGTAGGAGGAGCGGACGCGCTCGTACTCGCGGTCGCCGGGCTCCACCGCGGTGCCCGCCAGCGAGGCGGGCACCGCGTCGTAGTCGATGCCGGGGCGGCGCAGCGCGAGCGCCCGGGGAGGCCGCGCGGGGCCGGTCGTGACGCCGCGGGCGGCGCGTTCGGCGGCGACGGCCTCGCGCAGCGCGGGCGCCACCTCCCGGCCGAAGCGCTCGATGGCGGCCGGGTCGTCGCCGGGCAGGATGAACGTGCTGATCCCGTCCTCGACGGCCAGCGGCAGCAGCCGCTCCACCCACTCCTCGGCGGAATCGCCGGCGAACTCGCCCATGAGGTTGAGCAGGCGCCGGATCTCGCGCGGGTCGCGGCCCGCCCCGTCCGCCGCCTCGTCGATGATCTTGTTGCCGGCGGTGAGGTCCTCCGGCGTGGCGTAGCCGAGGCTGGGCAGCCACCCGTCCGCCTTCGCTCCGACCAGCCGCAGCATCCTCGGCTTGTACGCGCCCAGCCAGATCGGCACGTCGTGGGCCGGCGCCGGGCCCCGCTTGGCGCCTTTGACCGTGTAGTGGGCGCCGTCGACCCGCAGCGGGCGCCGCTCGTCGGCGTCCCACACGCCGCGGATCACGTCGATGGCCTCGCTGAGCGCGTCCACTGCCTGGCCGGGGCTCAGCCGCCGGCCGCCCATGGCCTCGATCGCGTCCCAGAACCCGCCCGCGCCCAGGCCGAGCTCGACCCGCCCGCCTGACAGCAGGTCCAGGCTCGCCACGGACCTGGCCAGCACCGCCGGCGGGCGCAGCGGCAGGTTGAGCACGTTGCCGGACAGGTGGACGCGCTCGGTGCGCGCCGCCACCCAGCTCATCAGCGTCCAGGTGTCCAGGAAGGTCGCCTGGTACGGGTGGTCCTGGAACGTCACCAGGTCCAGGCCCGCCTCCTCGCTCAGCCGCGCCAGCTCGACGGCCAGCTCGGGCCGGCCGTTCTGCGGGGTGATGAACGACCCGAAGCGTAGGTCGTGGCCGTAGTCGGGCATCCCGTCCTCCATATGGTAGATGTGTCAACCTTATGCGGGATGGATGACATGTCAACCTTTGTGACGTAGGCTGGTGGCATGAGAGCCGACCTGGCCGCGTGGCGTGCTTACAGCACCGTGCACACCCAGCTCGCGGCTCACCTGTCCCGCGAGCTGACCCGGGCCACCGGGCTGTCCGAAGCCGACTACCAGGTCCTCGACGCGCTGCTCGACGCCCCCGGCGGCCGGATGCGCGCGCTGGAGCTGCGCTGGGTGCTGCAGTGGGAGAAGAGCCGGCTGTCCCACCAGGTCGGCCGGATGGCCAAGCGCGGCCTCCTGGGGCGCGAGTCGTGCGCCGAGGACGCGCGCGGCTGGGACATCGCGCTCACCCCCGAAGGGCGCGAGGCGGCCGCCCGCGCCCGGCAGGTGCGCGACGACTCCGTCCGCCGCCTCGTCCTCGACGCCCTCGGCCCCGACCGGCTCGCCGGGCTGGAGGAGACGGCCGCTCTCCTGTCGGCCCGCCTGGAGAGGGCCGCGGAGGAGGACCCGTCCTGCCGCGCCGCCCGCGCCGAGGTCTTCCCCGGTGCCCCGTCAGTCGACTGAGCGCAGCAGGAGCAGCGCGATGTCGTCGAGGCGCTGGTCGACGTTGGACGAGGGGGCGATGAGGGCGTCCGCGAGCTCCTGCAGCGGCCGCCGGGCGAGCCTGCCGAGGTGCAGGGAGAGTTCGGCGATGGCGTCGTCCAGCAGCACGCCGGGCGCTTCGACCAGTCCGTCGGTGTAGAGGGCGAGCGTGCCGCCGGGCGGCAGCGCGACCTGCGAGGCCTCGTACTCGGCGTGCGGGTCGATGCCGAGCAGGAGCCCGGGGGCCGGCTCGATCAGCTGGGTCGCCCCGCCGTGGTGGTGCAGCAGCGCCGGCAGGTGGCCGGCGCTGGCCACGTCCAGCACCCTGTTGTGCAGGTCGAGGTTGATGTAGAGGCAACTGGTGAACCGGTTCGGCGTCAGGTCGATGACCAGCCGGTTGGTGTGCGCGAGAATCTCGCCGGGATCGGCTCCCGAGGCCGCGTAGGCGTGGATCGCCGTGCGCACCTGCCCCATCAGCGCCGCCGCCGTCGGGTCGTGGCCCTGCACGTCGCCGATGACCGCCGCCGCGCACTCGTCACCCAGGCTGATCAGGTCGTAGAAGTCGCCGCCGATGTCCATGCCGCGGGTGGCGGGCAGGTAGCGGGCGGCCACGTCCAGCCCGTCGATGTGCGGCAGGCGGCGCGGGAGCAGGCTTTCCTGCAGGCTCTGCGCGAGCCGGTGCTTGGCGTCGTACAGCTTGGCCCGGTCGAGCGCCTGGGCGACCAGCCCGGCGAGGGAGGTGAAGGTGGCGCGCTCGTCCCGGGTGAAGTGGTGCGGGCGGTCGTAGCCGATCACGAGCTCGCCGAACGGCCGTCCCCGCGTGGCCAGTGGCAGCACCGCGCACGCGGCGGTGGGGTCGTCGACCACCGGTGGATAGACCTCGCGCAGCTCCCGCCGGGAGGCGTAGAACTTGGGTTCGGCGGCGTTCTCCGGCCCCTTGGTGCCGGGTCGGCCGGCCCTCGACCAGTCGTTGAACCGCTTGATGCTCTCCGGGTCCGAGCCGTGGCTGCCGAGCACGACCAGCCGGCCGTCGTCGGAGGACAGGACGGACAGGAACTGGGCGGTGAAGACCGGCAGCACCTGGTCGCCCACCAGGTCGACGATCTCCTGAACGGTGGCCGCCCGGCTCAGGCTGGACGCCAGCTGCAGCATGCTGTGCAGCGTGGAGCTGGCGGTCCTCCTGCTGTCGGCCACCGCCTGGTCCGGCATGAGATGCCCGGGGTCACGGGCCATGGTGCTGGGTGTGACGCGGACGCTGATGCCCAGCGGCGCGGGATAGAGCTGGAAGGCCAGCCACTGCCCGCTGGGCCGCCGGGCGGTGTAGGAGGTGGTCTCGCGGCTGATCACCGCCGCCCTGTAGTGGTCTTCGTATTCGGGGGTGTTCAGCCACGGCAGCGCCTCCCAAGCGCGCTCGCCGAGCAGGTGGGACGGCGACTCGCCGAGCAGTTCGGCGGCCGGTGGGGTGAGGAACGTGATGCGGCCCTCCAGATCCAGCGCCAGATAGCCTTCGGGCAGGCCGTTGAGGCAGTCCAGGGCGGCCATGCCGGCGTCGGGGTCGATCTGCCGCCCCCGGTAGGGGGAGATCACGCGCGGCCGGAGATGGGGTCTCACCGGTTGCCCGCGCCCGGCGGCTTCGCTCAGCACCGCCCCCATCCGGTGGCACGTCTGCTCGATCCGCTGCCGGCGTTCCCCGGTGAGCTCCGCCTGGCCCGGCGGCCAGGCCAGCAACAGCGCCCCCCAGTCGGCGTCGCCGGTGCAGATGGGCGCGGCGGACATCGAGAAGTGATAGGGCAGGGCCAGCGCCGCACCGGGGAAGCCGCGGGCCAGCTCCTCCTGGTCGGCCAGCCAGACCAGCCGCCGTTCGCGCAGGGCCACCGCGACGGGCACCGGTCCGTTCACGCGCACCCTCGACCATGCCCTGGCGATCGTGATGGGGAAGCCCTGCTCGGCGTCCATGAGCAGCAGCCGCTGGTCCTCGTCGAGCAGATAGAGCGCGCCGATATGGGCCCCGGTGGCGTTGATGACCGCCACCAGCAGGTCATGCAGCTGCCGCGCCCCCGGACCGGGAGCCGCGGTGGCCTCGTACTCCTGTCGCACGCCGCTAGCCCGTCCAGCCCCCGGCGTGCGGAGCCCGTGGAAACGGTCCTCCGAAATCCCCCATATAGGCAGGATGCATCCACAGAGCGTCAGTCAAACCTAAAATCTCAGGCGCAGGCATCCGGTTTTGCGGCCTTGAGGTCGGCTTTTCCACAGATCGATGGGTATGGGGCAGGAGGAGCTAGGGCATCGGGGGAGGCGTGAGGGGTTCGAGGCGGGTGCGGCGCGGGCGGGCCGTTCTGTCAGAGTGGACGTTCGCCGCCATGCTGCTCGTCGTCACCGTGGCCGTGCTCGGGCTCGGCCTGCTGGTCGGGGCCGTCGACAGGCTGGTGCCGCTGCTCATCTTCCTGCCCGCGATCATCTCCGGCGTGGGCAGTGTGGCGCAGACGACCACGGCGTCCGTGTGGGTGGTCGCGGTGATCGGCTTCGTCGTGGCGTCCGAGGGCGAGGGCATCGGCATGGACCTGGGCGCGATGACGTTCACGGCCCTGTTCGGCGTGTGGAGCGTGCTCAGCTGCCGCTACCGGATCGCCCGCGAAGAGGAGATCCACCGGCTGCGCTCGGCCGGCGCGGCGCTGCAGAGCCAGATCGTCCGCCCGCTGCCGGTGCGCACTGCCGACGTGGTCGTGGACGGGGTCTACGAGCCGGTGGAGGAGGACGCCACGGTCGGCGGCGACATGTACGAGGTCGTCGACACCGATCACGGCACCCGGGTGATGATCGCTGACGTGCAGGGCAAGGGGCTGCACGCGATCGGGGCGGCCATCGCGCTGCTGGGCGCGTTCCGGGAGGCGGCCCACCGGGAGCGGAGCCTGGCCGGGGTGGTGGAGGCGCTGGAGACCGCGGTGGTCAGGCACAACGAGGGCGCCCGGCGCACCGGCGAGCACGAGCGGTTCGTCACCGCCCTCGTGCTGCACATCGACGCCCGTGTGGAGGTGGAGGCGGTCAACTGCGGCCACATCGCCCCCTACCTGGTCGCCCACTCTCACGCCTGGCAGGCCGACCTGGGCGAGCCGGAGCTCCCTCTCGGCCTGGGCCGGCTGGCGGACAAGCGCCGCGAGGCGGTGCGCTTCGCCTTCCCGCCGGACGCGACGATGCTGCTGTGCACCGACGGGGTCACCGAGGCGCGCGACCCCCGCGGCGCCTTCTACCCGCTGGAGCCCCGGCTGCGGGCCTGGGCCAGGCGTTCTTCGTCGGCCCTCGCCGAGGCCCTGCTGGACGACCTGCACGCGTTCACCGCCGCCGACTTCGGCGACGACCTGGCCATCCTCACGTTGCGCAGGAGCGGCTCGGGGCGGCACTGATCAGGAGGGGCCGCTCTCCTCCGCGCCGGCGGGCCCGAGGTCGCGGTGGCGGAACATGTCGATCAGCGCCTGGACCGGGATGCCGGCCTCGGTGTGGTGGCGCAGCTCGGCGCTCGGGTTGATCTCGTAGCGGTTGCGGCGCCCCATCCGCTCGCGCATGAGGTATCCGGCGTCCTCCAGGTCGGAGACGATGCCCTGGGCGGCGCGCTCGGTGATGCCGATCGTCGCGGCGATGTCGCGGAGCCGCACCTGGGGATCGGCGGACACGGCTATGAGCACCCGGGCGTGGTTGGTCAGGAACGTCCAGCCCGATCGCCGATCGTCGACGCCGTTCATCGACTTGCCGCCCTCCCTGGGGCTCGATTTCCGTACCGGAACATTTTATACAGAAAACTTCTTCCTGTATTGTGTTGGCGGGAGGTTGGTCGGGTCGTGGCGAGGCCTAGGGACGAGAGGTCGGGGCGATGGCGCTGGCGGGAGATGCGATGGTGATGAGTGGTGCCGGGCACGCCCACGTGTCGGCGGCTGAGCATCTGCTGTATGTCGACAGCCTGCTCCGCGTCACCTGCACGGTGATGCCGGGTCCCTCGCTGGTGCGGCTGGAGGGCGACATCGACGTCACCAACCGCGCGGAGGCGGTGTCCGCGCTGCAGCGCGCCCGGCGCATCGACGCCGACCTGATCGTGGACGTCGGCCGCGTCGGCTTCATCGACCTGGCGGGGCTGCGCTCGCTGCTCGGCCTCGCCGCGTGCGACGGCGTCGTCGTCCGCAACACCCCGCGGCAGATGCGCCGCCTGATCGACGTGCTCGGACTGCCCCCACTCGGCTGACACCCGGCGACGCCCGCCCCGTGCGGGAGCGGGCGCCGGGGGAGAGTGTCTACTTCAGCGCCTCCGCCGGTCCGTGGCGGTGCTCGGCCTGGGCGGCGCGAGCCTGGGTCGGCGCGGCGGCGCCGATCGTGCCGGTGTCGAAGGCGTAGGTGGCCGCCAGGGTGGCGATCGCGTCGGAGTTCACGTCCAGCGCCTTGTCGCTGATGTTCTTGATCGTGTCGCAGGCCTGGTGGTAGCACGGGTCGAGCGGGATGCCCGCTGTGCCGCCGAAGATCGCGGCCTCCTCCGCCGTCTTGAGCACCTCGGCGCCGGTGAACAGGCCGCCGGCCGGGATGCCGACCGCGATGAACGGCCCGTAGTCCGAGCGGCCGGTGAACGCGGTCGCCTTGAACGGCTCGCCGCGATCGGCGAAGAACTTCTCGAAGTCCGCCTCGATCTGGTCGGACCCGGGAGGCCCGGCGGTGCCGAAGGCGTCGCCGTCACCGTCGTAGATGCCGAAGGTGTAGTTCGGCGAGGCGATCATGTCGAAGTTGAGGTACAGAGCGATCTTGGCCCGCTCCGCCTCCGTGAGGTTGGCCACGTAGTGCTCGGAGCCGAGCAGGCCGAACTCCTCGGCGCCCCAGAACGCGAAGCGCATCTTGTTCTTCGGCTTGAGCTTGGCCATCTGCAGCGCCACTTCGAGGGTGCCGGCGCTGCCCGAGCCGTTGTCGTTGATGCCGGGGCCCTCCTGCACGCTGTCGAGGTGCGCGCCGAGCATGACCACGTTGTCCGGGTCGCCCTTCCGGCTCTCCGCGATCACGTTGTACGTGGTCCGCGTCTCGGAGATCGGGTCCCAGTTCATCGTGACGGACGTGCCCTCGGCGGCGAGCTCCTGGCCGACGGCGAAGCTGGTGAAGAACGACGGGATCGTGATGCCGGGGCCGCCGAGCACCGGGTTCAGGTCGATCTCGGTGCGGCCCTCCTGGCCCTCGTTGAAGATGATGGCGCCGGTCGCGCCCGCGGCGATCGCGTTCTCCACCTTGACCCGGAAGTTGCAGGTGCCGCGCTGCATGAGCGCGATGCCGCCCGCGGTGAAGCCCTCGAAGTCGCTCGCCTCGCAGCCGGAGCTGGAGCTGTTGGGCTCGCCCGGCGGCAGGACCACGTCCACCGGCTGGACCTGGCCGCTCACCGAACCGGCGGGGGAGTCGCCCATGGCGATGTAGTCGCTGAAGAACCCGTAGGTGTAGGTCTCCTGCTCCGGCGCGGTCCGCTTGAGCACCGGCGGCGTCCGGTAGCCCTCGAAGAGGAACTCGAACGGCTGGACCGTCACCTTGTAGCCGGCCAGGCGCAGCCGCAGGGCGACGTAGTCGCGGGAGGCGTCGTAGCCCCTGGTGCCCGACACGCGGGTGCCGTCGAACCTGCCGGCGATCGCCTGGAACACCTTGAGGTGCTTCTTGACGTTCTTGCCCGAGACAGCCTTGACGATCTTGCTTACGTTGTCGTGGGGTTTGGGGTGGGCTTGAGCCGGTCCGGCGGCGGCGACCGTGGAGAGCGCCACTGCGGCGGCGACCGCGCCGACCACGCATTTACGCAGGCGGGAACGCATGATTGCTCCTCAGAACCATGGGAGGTGACCCCGGGGTCAAAAAGCGCGCGTTCCCCGAACTTATTGATAAATCCGGCTATCGGGGAAGATGTGGCAATGCATCTGTTGCATCACGGAGTCAGAACGGGTCAGGAGGATTACCCGTCACCGTAGGGTGGGCGGCATGTCTCCGAGGATCGCCACCGCCCAGCGCGTGGAACTGCCCGAACTGCTCGACTTCCTCCGCCCCCGGCATCACGGCCTGCTCTCCACCGCACGGGCGGACGGGCGGCCCCAGCTGTCGCCCGTCGCCTGCGGCGTCGACGGCGACGGAAGGATCGTGATCTCCACGTACCCCGACCGGGCCAAGACGCGCAACGCCCGCCGTGACGACCGGGTGTCCATCTGCGTGCTGTCTGACGACTGGGACGGCCCGTACGTGCAGGTAGACGGGCGCGCGGAGGTGCTCGACATGCCCGAGGCGCTCGACGGCCTGGTCGAGTACTTCCGGTGCATCTCCGGCGAGCACCCCGACTGGGACGAGTACCGCGAGGCCATGCGCCGCCAGGACAAGTCGCTCATCCGCCTCCACATCGAGCGCTGGGGGCCGATCGCCACCGGCGGCTTCCCCGCGCGGCTGGCCGGGTGACCTGGGCGTCCACCCTTGTGGTGACCCCGCGCCGAGGCGGAGACTGAGAATGACGGAGGGGGGACGTCATGATCGAAGTCAAGAGTCTCGACAAGCCGGACGAGCGCCGCGACTTCCCGCAGGGTCACATGGAAGTGCTGGAGCTGAGCGGGCTCAGCTTCGGCGTGGCCACCTTCGAGCCCGGATGGCGCTGGTCGGAGTCGGTCAAGCAGATCGCCGGAACGAAGTCCTGCCAGATCCACCACAACGGGCTCGTGGTCCGCGGCCGCCTGTTGATCAGGATGGACGACGGCACCGAGACGGAGGTCGGGCCCGGAGAGCTCTTCGTCTGCCCGCCGGGACACGACGCGTGGGTGCTGGGTGACGAGCAGGTGATCGTCTACGACTTCGCGGGTGGTGCCGCTGAGTACGCCAAGGCAAAGGAGTCCTGAAAAATCCGGACACGTGGGGCCCTCTGGGCTCCCCGTGTTCTCCTACGTGGAGCGGCACGAGACACCGGCGGTCCTCCGTCACGGCAGCCGGGTCACCAGGATCCCGTCGTCGTCGCTCCACAGCTCCGCGCCCGGAAGGAAGGTGACGCCGCCGAACGTCACCGGCACGTCACGCTCGCCCGCGCCGTCCTTGGCGCTCTTGCGCGGGTTGCTGCCCAGCGCCTTGACGCCCAGGTCGAGTTCGCGCAGCGCGGTGACGTCGCGCACCGCGCCGTTGATCACCACGCCCGCCCAGCCGTTGGCCACCGCGGACCCCGCGATCACGTCCCCCATCAGCGCCGTGCTCACCGAGCCGCCGCCGTCGACCACCAGCACCCGCCCTTCACCGGGCTCCGCCAGGGCCGCCTTGACCAGGGCGTTGTCCTGGTGGCAGCGCACGGTCGCGATCCGGCCGCGGAACGCGCGACGTCCCCCGTACTGACGCAGTTGCAGGTCGCAGGAGTCGAGCTCGTCGCCGCGCTCGTCGTACAGGTCGGCGGTGATGACGGTCATGGGGGCTCCTTCGACGGTCCGGTACGGCGACACAAGCTACAGCCCAGCGGGCGGCGTCCCGCTACCGGTGGTGGCGCCACGGCATGGCCAGGTCGGCGCCGCGCGGCGCGTGGATGCCGGTGTGCAGGCCGGAGGTCTGGATGGCGCGGCTGATGTCGGTCGGCGTGAGCAGGCCGACCAGGTGGCCGCCGGGATCGAGCACCACCGCCCTGCCGTCGGCGCAGCCCGTCATCCGGGGCAGCAGGTCCATCAGCGGCTCCTCCGGCGTGGACCTGGGCACCTCGCCGGGCGGGCAGGCGATGTCCGCCAGCCGGGTGGTGGTCCGCGCCTCGGGCGGCAACTGCCGGATGCGGTTCAGCGTGACCAGCCCCGCGAAGCCGCCGCGCTCGTCCACCAGCGGGTAGGTCGACAGGCGGCGGCTGAGCACCACCTCCTCGATCAGGTCCGCCACGGTCTCGTCGGGACGCGACACCACCGGGTCGCGGGACATCACCTCGCCCACCCGTACCCCGCGCAGCGCCACGCCGAGCTGCGCCTGCTGCTCCTCGGCGCTCGCGGCGTTGACCAGAAACAGGCCGATCAGCGCCAGCCAGATCCCGCCGAAGCCGGCGCCGACCGCCACCTGGAGGAAGCCGAGCGCGATCAGCACGTACCCGAACGTCCGCCCGGCCCGGGCGGCGGCGACGGCGGCCCTGCCGCGGTCGCCCCACCGCCACCACAGCGCGGCGCGCAGCACCCGGCCGCCGTCCAGCGGCGCGGCCGGGACCAGGTTGAAGACGGCCAGCAGCACGTTCACCGCCGCCAGATAGACGAACACGTCCCCGGCGAGCGACGGCCCGGCGGCGGCCCGGACCAGCACCGCCACCACACCGAACAGCAGGCCCGCCACCAGGCTCGTCAGCGGCCCCACCACCGCGATCTGCAGGTCGGCGCGGGGCGTCTTGGGCTCGCCGCGCAGTTCCGCCACCCCGCCGAGCAGCCACAGCGTGATCCGCGACACCCCGATGCCGTGACGCCCCGCCATCAGCGCGTGCGCCACCTCGTGCGCCAGCAGCGAGGCCATGAACAGCAGGGCGGCCACCACCCCGGCGGCCAGGTAGGCGGCCGTGGACAGGCCGGGGAAGGTCAGCGGGAACCGGCCGAAGGCCAGCCCGAACACCAGGATCGCGACGATGAGCAGCACGCTGAGGTTCATCCCGACCGGGACACCGCCGATCCGGCCGAGTGGGATCGTTGAGCGCATCTTCCCTCCAACGGAGCCGACGTCCGCCATGCGCCTACCCACGCCGCGACCCAGGTCACCGGCTCCGACCTGCTCCGATCCGGTTTCGGGACGGGAGCGCCGGGCAGGTCGCACCGGGTGACGAGACGACGTTTCACCCCGCTCGACAACACGTTGGTCCTGCTCACCCGCGGTTACGCCTGGCTGCCCGACCTGCTCCGGCGGACCCGCGGCGACGTGATGACCCGGGTCATGGGCAACCGGGCCACCGCCCTGCGCGGGCCGGAGGCGGTGCGGTTCCTGTACGACGAGCGCCACGTGCTGCGGCACGGCGCACTCCCCGAGCCGATCCAGGCCACCCTGCTCGGCAAGGGCGGGGTGCACTCGCTCGACGGCGCCGCCCACCGGGCGCGCAAGGCGCTCTTCATGTCCGTGCTGGCCGACCCCGAGTCGGTCGCCCGCCTGGTCCGCCACGTCGGCGACGCGTGGGACGAGACCGTCGCGACCTGGCCGGGCCGCTCGCCCGTGGTGCTCTTCGACGAGGCCGCGGAGATCATCGCCAGGGGAGCCTGCCGCTGGGCGGGCGTGCCCGTGGCCGAGGCCGGCGTCAAGGCGGTCGCGGAGGACATGGTGGCCATGGTCGACGGGTTCGCCACGCCGGGGCCGCGCCACTGGCGGGCCAGGCGTGCCAGGAAACGCAGGGAGCGCTGGCTCACCCGGCTGTTCGACGACGCCCGCGCCGGCAAGGTCACCTTGCCCGCCGGCTCGCCCGCCGACCTCGTCGAACGCCACCACGACAACGAGGGGCAGCCGCTGCCGTCGCACGTCGCCGCGGTCGAGCTGATCAACCTCATCAGGCCGACCGTCGCCGTCGCCTGGTTCGTCGCCTTCGCCGGGCACGCGCTGCACCGCCGGCCGCACCTCAGGCAAGCGCTCGCCGATCCCGGGTACGCCGAGGCGTTCGCCCAGGAGGTCAGGCGCTTCTACCCGTTCGCCCCGTTCATCGGCGGCCGGGCGGCCGGCGACCTGACCTGGCGCGACCTCCGCATCCCCGAGGGCACGCTCGTCCTGCTCGACCTGTACGGGCAGAACCACGACGCCGGACTG
Organism: Nonomuraea harbinensis; assembly: GCF_019396385.1. Taxonomy (GTDB): domain Bacteria; phylum Actinomycetota; class Actinomycetes; order Streptosporangiales; family Streptosporangiaceae; genus Nonomuraea; species Nonomuraea ferruginea. The sequence continues at coordinate 15,830 of NZ_JAHKRN010000086.1, forward strand.
TGGGAGGACCCGTACACCTTCGACCCCGGCCGCTTCGTCGAGTCGCCCCCGGGCCGCGACGACCTGGTGCCGCAGGGCGGCGGCGACCCGCACACCGGCCACCGGTGCCCCGGCGAGGCTGTCACCGTCGAACTGCTGAAGAGCCTCTCCGCGCGGCTGGCCGGCCTGGAGTACACCCTGCCGCCGCAGGACCTGACGATCCCGCTGCGGCGGATCCCCACCCGGCCGCGCAGCGGCGTCGTCATCGACGCCGTGCGGGTGCCGGCTCAGTCGAGGTCGACCACGACGGGCGCGTGATCGGACGGCCCCTTCCCCTTGCGGGCCTCGCGGTCCACGTACGCCGACCGCACCCGATCGGCGACGCCCGCGGCCGCGTACACCAGGTCGATGCGCATCCCCATGTCCTTGTGGAACATGCCCGCCCGGTAGTCCCAGTACGTGAACGGGTGCGGCCCCTTCATCGGCGTCGGCACCACGTCCCTGAGCCCGAGCGCGCGCAGCTCGGCCAGCGCCTGCCGCTCGGCCGGGGTGACATGGGTGGACCCGGCGAACACGGCCGGGTCCCACACGTCCGCGTCCGTCGGCGCCACGTTGAAGTCGCCGCACGCCACCACCGCGCGCCCGGCCCGCAGCTCCGCCCGCACCGCCTCGCCGAAGGCGGCGAACCAGGCCAGCTTGTACGTGTAGTGCGGCGAGTCGAGCGTGCGCCCGTTCGGCGCGTAGATCGACCAGACCCGCAGCCCTCCGCAGGTCGCGCCCACGGCCCGTGGCTCGGGCGTGACCGTGACGGTGCCCTTCGCCGAGTCGAAGCCCGGTTCGCCGGGGAAGCCGGGTGACACGTCCTCCAGCCCGACCCTGGACAGCACCGCCACCCCGTTCCACCGGCCGTCGCCGTGAGCGGCCGTCGCGTACCCGAGCGCGGCCACCTCCCGCGCCGGGAAGCCGTCCGCCGGGCACTTCGTCTCCTGGAGGCAGACGATGTCGGGCTCCTTGTCGGCCAGCCAGTCGAGCAGGCGCGGCAGCCGGGCCTTGACCGAGTTCACGTTCCACGTCGCCAGGCGCATGGTGCCAGCTTGTCAGAGGCGAGGTAGCGTCGCGGGCGTGCGGCTGGAAGGAATGCCGGCGGGTCACCGGCTGCGTTACGGGCCCGCGGCCGAGGGCATCGAGCGGCTGGAGGCGTCGCTGGTGGGCGTGGCGTTCTCGCCGCACCGCCACGACACGTACGCGATCGGCGTGACGCTCGCCGGCGTGCAGACGTTCCGCTACCGGGGCGAGTCGCGTCACTGCCTGCCGGGGGAGTGGCACGTGCTCCATCCGGACGAGGTGCACGACGGGGCGGCGGGGACCGGCGACGGGTTCGGCTACCGGATCTTCTACATCGACCCGGCGCTGGTGCAGGAGGCGCTGGGCGGGGCGCCGCTGCCGTTCGTGGCCGACCCGGTCATCCGGGGGCGCGGCGTGCCCGCGTCGCTCGCGGCCCGCCTGGCCGGGCTCGACGAGCCGCTCGACGGCTTCGCGCGGGTGGAGGTCGGCGTGCTGGTCGCCGGGATGCTGGCCCGGTACGGGTCGGCACAGCACGGGTCGGCACAGCACGGGTCGGCACAGCACGGGTCAGCACGGTACGGGTCGGCGCGGTACGGGCGCCGGGGGCCGCTCCCGATGGCGGCGCTGGCCCGGGTGCGTGAGCTGATCGCGAGCGACCCGGTGGTGCGGCGGCCGGTCGAGGAGTTCGAGCGGGTGGCAGGGCTGGACCGGTGGACGATCGCGCGCCAGTTCAGGGCCGCGTACGGCACCAGCCCGACGCGCTTCCGCACCATGCGGCAGCTCGACCTGGTGCGGCGGCTGCTCCTGGCGGGCACGCCGGCGCGCGAGGCGGCGGTGGCTGCGGGCTTCGCCGACCAGGCCCACATGACCCGCATGTTCAAACGCGCGTACGGCCGCACCCCGGCCGCCTGGCGAGCCGCCCTCCCCTGACCTCCCGCAGACACTCCGCACAGGCGGTCGCCCGATCGGGCGGGACCCGTCGGGGTACGGGCGATCGCCCGACCGGGTCGGATCACGGTGGGTGGCGAGGGCGGTCGTCCGGTCAGGTCGGGTCCGGGCGGAGGGTCGCGGTCCGGTTTTCGAGGGCGTGGATGACGGCGGCCATGTCCTGGGCGCCGTGGCCGAGTGCGAGCGTCTCGCCGAAGAGCGCGTGGCAGACGTCCAGCAGGGGCGAGGCCAGTCCCCGTTCCCTGGCCGCCTCGGCGATCAGCCGGTTGTTCTTGAGCACGTCCGCGATCGCCGCCTGGGCGGTGAAGTCCTCCCGCACCAGCTTGGCCGCCTTGGTCCTGGACACGTCGCTGGCCATCGGCCCCGACTCGAGCACCTCGCGCAGCCGGTGCACGTCCAGCCCGTGCCCCCGGGCGAAGTGCACCGCCTCCGCCAGCCCGGTGACCGTCGTGATCAGGAACACGTTGACGGCCAGCTTCATCAGCAGCGCCCCCGGCACCGGCCCGCAGTCGAAGGCCTCGGCGCACATCGGGCGCAGCAGCGGCCGTACCTCCTCGACCGTCCCGGCGCGCCCGGCGAGCATCGCCACCAGCCGCCCCTCCTCGGCGGGCCGGCGTGACCCGGAGACGGGGGACTCCACGTATCCGCCCCCGGCGGCCAGGACGTCGGCCTCCAGCCCCGCCGAGTAGCCGGGCGAGGTGGTGCCCATGTGCACGATGACGCGCCCGGCCACGTTCCCGGCGAACCGCGGCGTGCCGCGCCCCAGCACCGTGTCCATGGCGGACTCGTCGGCCAGCATGAGGATCGACACCCGCGCCCGCCGCAGCACCTCTTCGGGGCTCGTGGCCACCTCCGCCCCCGCCGCGCGGACCGGGTCGCAGCGTCCGGGGGTGCGGTTCCACACCACGAGGGGGATCCCGGCGCGTGCCAGGTTCACTGCCATGGGCTGCCCCATCAGGCCGAGCCCGAGGAAACCGACGTTCATGGGGCTTGTTGTAGCCGGAACGGCCGGTCCGGGTCTTGTACGGTTGTGACACCTCGCCACGCCGTGTCCGGCGGTGCCTTGATCGTACGGATGCGTGCATCTAGCCTCGTTCTGGGTGTTCAAACCTGTTCGGCTAGGGGGGCCACATGGCAAGAACGCGCAAACTCACTGTGGCGACGGCGGCGGTCGTACTCACCACATCCGCTCTGACCACGCCGGCGGCGGCCGCGAAACCGCCCCGCTGCCCGCTGATCTTCGGCCACGGGGGCTATCCCGACAACCCCGGCGCCAGCCTCAAGGACCGCATCCGCCAGGCCAACAACCCCAGCGCCGTGCGCCACATGCGGCGCTCCGGCGCCCAGGGCGTCGAGGCCGACGTCCAGCTCACCAAGCACGGCACCAAGGCCGTCATGTGGCACAACACCACCACCAACGGCCTGACCGGTCCCCGGCGGGCGATCACCGACCTGTGGTGGAGCACCGGCGACGGCAATCTCAGGTCCCGCCGGATCTCCCGCGGCCCCTACAAGGGCGAGAAGGTCTACACGCTGCGCGCCTGGCTGCAGCATGTCGCGTCGGTCCGCATGATCGCCCTCCTGGAGGTCAAGCCGGAGGCCAAGCGCGTCCTGGCCAGCAAGGCTCACTCCGCCGCCGCGTGGCGGGAGCTCTCCTACCCGCTCCTGGAGCGGCAGGACCTCCAGCCGATCATGGTCTACTCGACCGACCCGTGGATCCAGAACCAGCTGGCCAAGCGCCACCCGTCGCTGCTCAAGGGCGAGCACGCGCGCTGGACCGACAGCGTCGTCTGGGACGAGCCGCCGCCCGGCTGGAAGGGCAACACCCACCGCTGGCAGAGCATTCTCAAGCTCCGCCCGATCAGCATCATGACCAACTACCCGCTGGAGTACCGCCGCTGGCTGGAGGGCCGGTGCGACTGACGGCTACCTGGCCGCGCTGAAGTCGTTCAGCTCGCGTACGGCACGGTCCATGTCGTCGGCGGTGCCGAGGCGCAGCAGCTTGGTGTAGAGGATGTCGCCGGCGGCGGCGCCGCGGCGGATCGCCAGCGCGCGGGCGGTCATCCGCGCCTGGATCTCGTTGACGATCACCTGCGGGTCGCCGCCCCAGCCGTACGCCGACAGGAACTGCCGCAGCCGCTTGGGCCTGGCCTCGAACGCGGTGAAGCCCTCCGCGGCGGCCACGTGCCGGGAGTGCAGCGGCACCCAGCTCAGCGCCATCCACGCCACGTCGGACTCCACCGAGACCGGGCCGGCGAAGTCCCAGTCGAAGAAGCCGGTCAGGCGGCCGTCGTGCCAGGCGGCGTTGAACGGGCTGGCGTCGTTGTGCGCGATGATCAGGCCGGGCCGCCAGCGCCCGCCGCCGCGCCAGGCCGCGTCCGGCGGCGGCACGAACCCCGCCACGGCCTTGTGGTAGTCACGCAGCCACCAGGCCACCTGCCGCAGCGCGTCCTCGGTGCGGGTCCACTCGGGCCACACCTGGCGGGTGCCCAGCGTCTCGCCTTCGAGGAAGGTCAGGACCTCCCGCCCCTGGCTGTCGACGCCGACCACGCGCGGCGCCCCGGCGAAGCCGACGCGCTCCAGGTGTCTCAGCAGCTCGTGGACGGCCGGGGTCCACGAGCGCACGGTCCTCCTCACTGTCGCGCCCGAGCGGGTCGCGCCCCCGTCGTTGCCTCCCTCGAGGCGAGTCTCCAACTCTCACCCACCTGCCTCTGGGCTCGCAGGAACGCCTCAGCCCAGGCTCTCAACAGGCAGGGCAATCTCCAAGATGGAGAACTGCCAAGGAACAAGCTTTGTCCACATTTGGACATACCAAAAAGGCAGCTAAACGGGTGTATCTGCTTATACGCCGATTTTTCGTGCTTGACAAGATCTTGTCAGGCCATCCGGCCGGTGCTACCTCTTGCGGATGCGGGTGAAACCGCGCGTCCCGGGCACCACTGGAGGGAAAACGTGCCGACCATACCCTGGTTACGCAGCACCGTTGTCGTCGCCGCCACCGCGGCGTTAGTCCTGCCCCTCGCCACGCCGGCCCTGAGCGAGCAGACCCGAACCGCCGGCAACGACCCGATCGTCCACGACTTCCAAGCAGAGGAACACGGCAAACCCGACGTCGACAACCGGCAGGGAACGGTCCCGCCGCCGATCGGGGCCAACGCGCGCACCGCCGCGCCCGAGGCGACCGTCCGATGGAACGCTCTCGGCACCCCTGCCGTCGTCACCGCCGCCCAGCCGCTCGCCGAGGGCCTCGGGTCAGACCCCGAGCAGGCCGCGCGCGCGTACCTCAAGAACAACGAGCGGCTGTTCGGCCTGTCCGCCGAGGCGGTCGACGCGCTGGAGAAGGTCGCCGTCAACCCGATCGGCGACGGTCACGCCGTGCTGCTGCGCCAGCGCTTCGGCGACCTGCCCGCAGGGGTGGACGGCATGGTCGCCGTCGGCGTCCATGACGGGACCGTACGGCACGTCACCTCGACGCTGTCACGCGAGAGCGCCGCGCCGCCGGCGGCCACGCTCAGCGAGCAGCAGGCGCTGGAGATCGCGGCGAGGGACGGCGAGATCGACCTGGCCACCGCCGTCACCAAGCGGGTCACCAAGGTCGCGGTGCCCGCGCCCGACGGCGTGCACAGCGCGTACGAGGTCGTCCTGATCGGCGGCGCCGACGGCGAGGCCGCCGCGTACACCACGCACGTGGACGCGGTGAGCGGCCAGATCCTGGTCCGCGAGAACCTCGTCGACCACCACCACGACGCGGACAACCCGAAGTGGGACGTCTTCCCCGCCAACCCGCCGGCGAACTACTCCTCCCGCGACACCCGCGAGACCTGGTGCCACGAGGGCGAGCGCGGCTGTGACTACGTGCCCGGCGGCGACCCGGCGACTGGCAAGGCGTGGGACGTGGACCACGCCACGGACCAGCCCACCGGCACCAGCCTCGGCAACGCCGCGCGCACGTACGAGAACCGCGCCAGCGGCGACCCGTTCACCGTCGGCACCCGCAGCAACGTGCTCACGCCGAGCCGGAACTACCAGTACCCGTGGCGCAACACCTGGTTCGAGGCCAAGTGCAACCCGGCCGTGTTCGACCAGGAGGGCGAGGCCGACCTGGAGGCCGCGATCGCCAACCTGCACGTGATGCACAACCGCATGCACGACTGGTCCTACCGGCTCGGCTTCACCGAGACCGCGTGGAACATGCAGCAGGACAACGGCGAGCGCGGCGGGCTCGGCGGCGACCCCGAGCAGGGCAACGCGCAGGCCGGCGCCCGCGACCTGACCGTGCGCGACAACGCCAACCAGATCACCGGCCCCGACGGGGTCGCGCCGATCACCAACATGTACCTGTGGCAGCCCATCGCCGGCGCCTTCTACGCGCCGTGCGTCGACGGTGACTACGACATGTCCGTGATCGGGCACGAGTACAGCCACGCGATCTCCGGCCGCATGATCGGCGGCCCGAACGCCGGCTGGAGCGGCGCCCAGGCCGGCGCCATGAACGAGAGCACCTCCGACCTGATCTCGATGGAGTACCTGTTCGAGTACGGGTTCCGCCCCGCGGGCAAGACCCCGTACGTGACCGGTGGGTACGTGACCGGTGACCCGGAGCGTGGCATCCGCAACTACGACATGTCCAAGTCGCCGCTGAACTACAGCGACATCGCCTACGACCTGGTGGGCCAGCAGGTCCACGCCGACGGCGAGATCTGGACGGCGACCCAGTTCGACGTGCGCGAGGCGTTCGTCAAGCGGTACGGCAAGGGCACCGCCAAGCAGCAGCGGGAGTGCGCGGACGGCAAGAGGCCGGTGGACAAGTGCCCGGGCAACCGGCGCTGGGCGCAGATCTCGTTCGACGCGCTGCTGCTCATGGCCTCCGGCGCGGTCAGCTACGTCGACCACCGCGACGCGCTGCTCGCCGCCGACACCATCCGGTTCGGCGGCAGGAACCACGACATCATGTGGCGCGCGTTCGCCGCTCGGGGCCTGGGCGCGGACGCGGCCAGCAACGGCTCCGGCGACCCGGACCCGACGCCGAGCTTCGCCGACCCCGAAGGCCGCAACGGCTCGCTCAAGCTCAAGCCGCTGGGCGAGGCCAAGGGCGCGGCGCTGCGGCTGTACGTGGGCGACTACGAGGGCCGCGCGGTGCCGGTCGCCGACACCGACCCGGCCACCGAGCTGGGCGACACCGTCGAGATGACGCCCGGCGTGTACGACTTCGTGGTCACCGGAGCCGGCTTCGGGCACACCAGGATCAAGGGCGCGGTGGTGCCCGGCGTCACGCTGCCGCTCCCGCTGGCCCTGACCCGCAACCACGCCTCCGGCGCGGCCGGCGCCACGGCCGCGGGCGACGGCGTCAACCACGGCAGGCTCATCGACGAGACCGAGGCCACGAACTGGGCCTCGCTCACCGGCGCCCCGGCCGGCAAGTCGGTCACCGTGGACCTGGCGGGCGACAAGCCCGTCAAGATCCGCCGCGTCCAGGTGAGCGCCATGCTGCGGCCCAACGTCAACGACCCGGCCGACCCGGGCGGCCAGAACCGGTTCTCGGCCCTGCGTTCGTTCGAGGTGCTGGCCTGCGCCAAGGACTGCGCCGACCCGGCGAAGTTCAGGAAGATCTACACCAGCCGGGCGGACGCCTTCGACACGGCGCTGCCCCGGCCCCGCGGAGCCGACCTGCTCATCAAGTCGTTCCGCGTGCCCGCCACCGACGCCACCCACCTCATGATCCGCGCGCTGACCACCCAGTGCACGGGCAACCCGCTGTACGCCGGAGAGCAGGACGAGGACCCCAACTCGGCGACCGACTGCGGAACGGCCAGCCCGGCCCGCGACCAGGTCAGGGCCGCCGAGTTCCAGGCGTTCTCGCACTGACGTCCCGGATCGCGGCCCGCGCCCGGCACGGGCGCGGGC
>NZ_JAHKRN010000087.1 GCF_019396385.1 Nonomuraea harbinensis
ATGTCACCGGGCTCGCACACCACCGCGTGGTCGAACTCCAGCCCCTTCGCCAGCGAGGCGGGCAGGACGGCGAGCCGCTCGTCCGGCTCAAGCCCGGCCGCCCGCAGCGCCTCCTCCAGCGCCCCGGCGGCCGGATCGGCGGCGATCACCCCCACCGACCCCTCGAACCCCAGCGCCTCCCGCACCGCCGCCACCAGGCCGGCGGCCAGGTCGCCGGCGGCGCGCACGCGCAGCCTGCCGCCGGCGCGGTGCGCGCGGGTGACGGGCACGTCCGCCTTGAGCGTCCCCAGCAGCCGGTTGGCCACCTCGACCACCTCCGCGGGTACCCGGAAACCCGCCGTCAGCGCGACCACCCGCGCCTCCGGCTTGCCCAGCAGGGCCATGCGCTCCGGCCAGGAGGCCGCCGCCCACGGCGTGGTGCCCTGCGCCAGGTCGCCCAGGACCGTCAGCGAACCGTGCCCGCTACGCCGCGCCACCGCCCGGCACTGCATCGGGGACAGGTCCTGCGCCTCGTCCACGATCACGTGCCCGTAGCCGCGCGGCCGCTCGATCAGCCCCGCGAGCTCGTCCAGCAGCACCAGGTCGGCGGCGGACCACCGGGCGCCCCTGAACCCGCGCGGCGGCCGGGCCCACACGATCGCCTCGCGCTCTGCGCCGGTGAGCGACGGGGCGTGGGCCCGGCCGGACAGGACCTCGTACAGCACCTCCTCCGGCCGGACGGCCGGCCACACCGCGTCCAGGAACGGCGTGACCGCCCGGCCGACGCCGCGCAGCCACGCCGCCGTCGCGGACCGCCCGCGCGCCTCGGCCTGTCTCCGCACGAGCTCGACGACGCGGGCGCGCACCCGCTCGCGTGCCGTCGCGTACGGGAGCCCGTCGCGGCGGGTGTCGTCGACCACGCGGCGCAGCTCGTCCTCGCCCACCCGCCAGCGGGCCGAGCCGTCGGGCACCGCCAGCGGCTCGACCGGCTTGCGGATCCGGCCGTACAGCGCCTCGCGCAGCACCCGCGCCATCCGCGCGTCGTGCTTGACCGCGGCCGCGTCCGGGGTGTCCCCGGCGCGCACGGGCACGGTGGCGAGCAGCTCGTCCAGGGTGGTCTGCTCGACGTCCACCTCGCCCAGCGCGGGCAGCACGGCCGAGACGTAGCCGAGGAACGCCCGGTTCGGCCCCAGCACCAGCACGCCGCCGCGGCGCAGCCGCCGCCGGTGCGCGTACAGCAGGTAGGCCGCCCGGTGCAGGCCGACCGCGGTCTTGCCGGTGCCGGGCGCGCCCTGCACGCAGATCGACTCCTCCAGGCCCGCCCGTACGAGGTCGTCCTGCTCGGGCTGGATGGTGGCGACGATGTCGCGCATCGGGCCGACCCGCGGGCGCTCGATCTCGGCGGTCAGGATGCGCCCGGCCCGTTCCTCCTCGCCCCGGCCGAGCCGTTCGTCCTCGTACCCGGTCAGGACGGTCCCGGCCCAGCCGAACCGGCGGCGCACCGCCACCCCCAGCGGGTCGCGGGCGCCCGCCCGGTAGAACGCCCGCGACACCGGCGCCCGCCAGTCGATCACCAGCGGGGGGCCGCCGCGCTCGCCGCCGACGTGCCGCCGGCCGATGTGGTACGTGCGGCCCGCGTGGTCCGCCGAGCCCGCGCCGAAGTCGAGCCTGCCGAAGAACGGCGGCCCGTCCGGCTCCTCGCCGAGCTCCTCGGCCAGGCTCTTGAGGTGGCGGCCCAGCCGTTCTGCGCTGTAGCGGTCGCCGGCCACGGTCTCGCCGACGATCACGTTCTCCCTGGCGGCGTCCAGCATCCCGCGCAGCCCCGCCCGGCACCGCTCGGCGTGGCGTCTCTCCTCGTCGAGCGCCGTCATCGCACCTCCTAAGTGTTAACTCGGTAAAGATATTGACCAGGTTAACGCTTTGCTAGGGTGTGCTCATGACGGGACTGCGCGAGCTCCAGCGGCGGCTGGTGCGGGAGACGATCTCCGCCGCGGCCATCCGGCTCTTCCTGGAGCGCGGCTTCGACGAGGTGCCGGTCACCGAGATCGCCGCCGCCGCCCAGGTGTCCAAGCCGACGCTGTTCAAGTACTTCCCGACGAAGGAGGACCTGGTCCTGCACCGGATCGCCGACCACCAGGGCGAGGGCGCCCGCGTGGTGCGCGCCCGGGCGCCCGGTGAGGGGCCGCTGGAGGCGCTGCGCCGCCACTTCCTCGACGGCCTCGCCCGCCGCGACCCGGTCACCGGACTCAACGACGACCCGGAGGTCATGGGGTTCCACCGGATGGTGTTCACCACGCCCGGCCTGGCCGCCCGCCTGTCCCACCACACGGCCCAGGACGAGGCGGCGCTCGCCGAGGCGCTCGCGGAGACCGTCGACGAGCTGACCGCGTCGCTGGTGGCCGGCCAGGTCCTGACCGTCCACCGCATCCTCGCCCGCCGCAACTGGCAGGCCCTGTCTCTCGGCGTCCCCCTCGCCGAGCAGGAGCCGGAGGCCGTCCGCGCCGCCCGGCACGCCTACACCCTGCTGCGCCTGTGACCCGGGCGCCGGTCAGCCGATCCACGTCTCGTGCAGACGCAGCCACACGGGCGCGCCGCCGTCCGCCCGGAGCACGGCGGACGACCGCCGGCCCCGCCCGCCCTGCCATTCCTCGTACGAGGCCACGACCAGAGATCCTTCACCGGCCACCACACGGATGTCGCGGATCTCGATGACCAGCCCCGGCGCGGTCCCGTACGCGGCCTCGACCTCGGCCAGCACCCGATCGCGCGCCAGCGCCCGGCCGTCCGGCGTCACCATCGTGAAGGCGGGCCCGTGCGCGCCGGCGAACCGGGCGAACTCGTCCCGCGCCGCCGTCCCCGCCAGCCACCGCTCGATGACCTGATGATGGCGGACGATCTCGGCCGCGATCACAGGGCCGCCGCCCACGCCGCCGGGGTCATGAGCGTGACGCCGAGCGACGGCCCCGGCCCGAACAGGGCCGCCGGGGCCGCGGAGGCGATCCACCGGTAGGTCGCGGCCACCTCCGCCGCCGTCGCCGCGCCCACCGCCCGCGCCAGGCCCGCCTCGAACACGGCCACGTCCTGCTCCTCGTACCGGAGCCCGAACGCCGCCGCCAGCTCCGGCCCGGTCACCGCGGCGGGGCCGCCCGCGTCCACCACGCTCCCCGCGAGCCCGTCCCCGGTGAGCGCCGCGACCGTGAGCGCGCCCAGGCCGGCATGCCCCAGCCAGGCGACGGGCAGATCAGCGGGCAGCGGGTAACGCAGCACCTCGTCCCCCGGGTGGTTCTCTGGTTGCGGAGAACCCAGCACCCCGTCCCCAGGGTGGTTCCCCGGCAGCCGAGAACCCAGCACTCCGGGCGCCAGCAGGTTCTCCAGGTAAAGCGCCGGGCGGAGCACCACGACCGGCAGCCCGGACTCCCGCAGCGCCCGCACCGCCGCCCGCCGCGTGTCGAACGCCGCCACCCCGGTCTCGCCGTCCGGCAGCCGGTTGCCGGTGTTGAACACCAGCCGCCGCACCCCGGCCGCCCGCGCCCCCTCGATCACGTTGCGCGTGAACGCCGCGACCGTCTCCGCCTCGAACACCAACGGCAGCACCACCGACGCGTGCGTCACGCCGGTGAACGCCTCCTTCACCCGCCCGGCGTCGCCCAGGTCGCCGCGGAACGGCGTCACCCCCTCCGGGACCTTCCCCGTACGCGTGAACCCGCGCACCTCGTACCCGCTCTCCGCCAGCCTGCGCGCGACCGCGCCGCCTTGGGCGCCCGCGGCGCCGAACACCAGGAATCTCATACCCGCAAGTCAACGGCAGTCGCCCCGATACGCTCCATAAAGCATCATCTCCCGATATTTAAGGAACGTCCGTGGAAGACGACCTGCTGAGCGAGCTGCTCGCCCCGCTGCGCCTGCGCGGCGTCTTCCACAGCCGCTGGACCGCCCGCGCCCCGTGGGGCGTGGCGGGCGAGCGGGAGGACTGCGCGCTGCTGCACTACGTCCAGGAAGGCGCCTGCCTCGTCGAGCTGCCGGAGCGGACGGTGCGCCTCGAAGCGGGCGACCTGGCCGTGTTCCCGCACGGCACCGCCCACACGCTCGCCGACGCCCCGGGCCGCGCGACGATCCCCCTGGCCCGGCTGCTCCCCGCGCGGGAACCCGGCGCCATCGGCTCCGTCCGCATCGACGGGCCGGGGCCGGCCACCACCCTGCTCTGCGGCGGCCTGCACTACGACGCCTCCGCCGCCGCCCCGCTGTACCGGTCGCTGCCGCCGGTGCTCGTCCTGCCGTCGGCCGCGGTGGCCGGCCAGCCCCTGCTCGGCGACACGCTCACGCACCTGGCAGGGGAGTGCGACCAGGCGGAGCCGGGACTCGCGCTGGTGGCGCTGCGCGGCTTCGAGCTGGCGTACGTGCTGGCGCTGCGCGCCGCCCTGACCTCGCTCGGCGACGTACCGGTGCTGCCGGCCCTGCGCCACCCGGCCATCGCGCCCGCCCTGCTGGCCGTGCACACCCGGTTCGCCGAGCCGTGGACGCTCGCCGGGCTGGCGGCGGAGGCGGGGCTGTCCAGATCGGCGTTCGCGGCCACGTTCCGCGAGCTGATGGGGGAGCCGCCGATGCGGCACCTGACGGCCCGCCGCATGCAGGAGGCCGCGCGCCTCCTCGCCACCACGTCCCTTTCCCACGAGACCATCGCCCGGCGCGTGGGTTACGGGTCCGCGGTCGGCTTCCACCTGGCCTTCAAGCAGTGGTACGCGAGCACCCCCGGCGCGTTCAGGCGGGAGCGCGGCGTCAGCCGGCGGGGATGAGCTCGACCCGGATGATCCGATCGTCTCCCGGGCGCGGATCCGTCCCGCCCCAGGTCGCCCGGTCGGTGTTGGACGTCACGATCCACAGCGCCCCGTCGGGGGCGACCTCGACCGTGCGGATGCGGCCGTACTCGCCCGCGTAGTGCCCGATCGGTTCGCCGGCGGCCCTGCCCCCGTCGACGGGCAGCTGCCACAGCCGCTGCCCGCCCAGCGCCCCCATCCAGAGGGAGCCGTGCGCGTAGGCGACGCCCGACGGCGACGCCTCGTCGGGGTGGAGCGTGAAGATCGGCGGCTCACCGGTGCCGCCCTCGACGCCCTCGGACTCGGGCCACCCGTAGTCCAGCCCCGGCCGCAGCACGTTGACCTCGTCCCAGGTGCGGTGGCCGAGCTCGGAGGCGTACGCCGTCCGATCGGGGCCGAAGGCGATGCCCTGGACGTTGCGGTGCCCGGAGGAGTAGATCGCGGTCCCGGACGGGTTGTCGCCGGGGATCGAACCGTCGAGCCCGACGCGGAGGATCTTGCCGTTCAGCGACGCGTCGTCGGCGGCCTTCTCCGGGTCGAACGCGTCACCGGTGCCGATCCACAGGTGGCCGTCCGGGCCGATCCGCAGCCGGCCGCCGTGGTGGCGGTCCGCGGTGCCGATGCCGTCGAGGACGACGCGGTCCCGCCGCAGCGATCGGAAGTCCTCGCCGACCTCCAGCGCGACGACGCGGTTGGCCCGGACCCCGGAGACGTACGCGAAGATCGTCCGGTCGTGCGCGAAACCGGGTGACACCGCCAGGCCGAGCAGGCCGCCCTCGGCGCCGGCCGCCACATCGGGCACCATACCGACCACGGCGGCGGAGCCGCCTGCGGCGGGGACGCGCAGGATCCGTCCCGTCAGGCGTTCGGAGACCAGCGCGGATGCGTCCGGGAGGAAGGCCAGGCCCCAGGGAGCGCTCAGGCCGGTGACGAGCTCGGTCCGCTCGCCCGGCCGCGCGACCGCCGGCTCCGACCGCGCCGGGGCCGGGGCGCACCCGGTCAGCCCGATCACGGTCGCGACGGCCGCCATGAGGACCGGGATCTTCAGTTTCGCGTCCATGACTCCTCCGCGGCGTTGATATCAGCGATAGCATCGCACAGTTTCCGCCGATACGGAACAGTGCTAACAATTTATCGATATCGCCGATTCGCAGAGGGGTCAGGGAATGATGGAGTCGACGTAGCCGCCGTCCACCCGGACCGCCGCCCCCGTGGTGGCCGAGGCCAGGGGAGAGGCCAGATAGGCCACCAGGTTGGCGATCTCCTCGGGCTCGATCAGCCTCTGGAGCAGCGACAGCGGCCGGTGCTCGCGCATGAACGCGCGCTGCGCCTCCTCCCAGGGCAACGACCGGTCCACGAGCTGGTAGACGAACTCCTCGACGCCACCGGTGCGGGTCGGGCCGGCGATGACCGCGTTCACGGTGACGCCGCTGCCCGCGGCGTGCTTGGCGAAGCCGCGGGAGACCGCGAGCAGCGCGGTCTTGCTCGCGCCGTAGTGGATCATCTCCTCGGGAATCGCGATCGCCGAGTCGCTGGCGATGTTGAGCACCCGGCCTCAGCCGCGCTCGACCATCCCCGGCAGATAATGGCGGATGAGCCGCACGCCGGCCAGGACGTTGACCTCCCAGGAGCGCCGCCACTCGGCGTCGGTGATCTCCAGGGCCGCCACGGCGTCGCCGACGGCCTCGGCACGGCGGCCGTTGATGCCGACGCGGGCTCCGGCGTCGGCGAGCCGGCGCGCGATCGCCGCCCCGATGCCCTGCGTGGAGCCGGTCACGAGCGCCGTCCGGCCGGTGAGGTCAAGCGTGATCATGCTGTTCACGCTATACCCGCGGGCAGCCGGATCCCGGCAGGCCGGGAGGGTCCGCGCCCGGTCCGGCCGTCAGGCCAGCGGGCGCGGGGGCGGCAGGCGGAGACGGTCGACCGCGTCGCGGCGGGTCTTCTCGGGACGGCGGTCGTAACGGGCCGTGGTCGCCGGCGACGAGTGGCCCACCAGCGCCTGCGCCGTGGCCAGGTCCACGCCCGCGTCCAGGAGCTCGCCGATGAACGTGCGCCGGAAGTCGTGCGCGGTCCGGGGGGAGGCGCCCGCCGAGGCCAGCCGCCGGGCCAGGATGTCGGCGACGCCCTGGCCGGTCAGCGGCACCGGCCGGCCTTCGCGGCACCGCAGCCGGCCCGCCTTGCTGATCGGGCTGAACAGCGCGCCCGCCGCGCGTCCCCGTACCGCCAGCCAGCGCTCCACCAGCCCGAGCGCGTCCGGCGTGAGGTAGACGAGACGCTCCTTGTCGCGCTTGCCGCGCACCCGCAGCGACCGCGCGCCCGGGTCGTAGTCGGCGAGCGCCAGCCCGCAGACCTCGGCCCGGCGGCAGCCCGTCGAGTAGAGCACCGCGATCAGCGCCGCGTCGCGTTTCCCGGCCGCCGAGTCGTCACAGGCCGACAGCGCCGCGCCCACCACCTCCGGCGGCACGTGCTGCCCCACCGGCAGCCGGGTCTGCCGCACCGGCGCCAGGTCGGCGGCCCGCGCGTAGTCCTCCGCGCCGGTCTGCCCGAGCCGCCACGCCTCCTTCAGCACCCGCCGCAGCGCGACCAGGTGCTTGTTGACGTACGCGGCCGACCAGCCCCGCTCGACCAGCATCGTGCGGATGCGCACCGTGTGCTCGTAGCGCAGCAGGTGCCACGGCTGGCCCGCCCCGGTCGCGTTCTCGTCGCCGGTGAGCAGCCGGGCCAGCCGGTCGAGGCAGCCGCGCATCGTCCGGCGCGACTCGGAGCTGGTCAGCGAGTCGAGATAGACGTGGTACGGGTCGCGGGCGGGCTCGACGTTCGGCGCCGCCACCTCGGGCACGGCGGGCAGGCTCACCCGCACGATCTTAGTGGCGGCGCCGTCCGTTCACAGGAGCGCGTCGAGCAGGCGGTCCACGTCCGACCGGTCGTTGTAGTGCACCAGGCCCGCCCGCACCGCGCTGCCCGCGTCGCGGATGCCGAGCACGGCCGTCAGCTCCCAGGCGTAGTTGTGGCCGTTCCACACGTTCACCCGGCGCGCCGCCAGGTGCTTGGCCACCTCGCGCGGCGTCTTGCCCGCGACCGTGAAGTAGGCGGTGGCGGTGCGCCGGGCCGGCTTGCCGTACACCGTGACGTGCGGCATCGACTCCAGGCCCGCCAGCAGGTGGCCGAACAGCTCCAGCTCGTGCTCCTCCGCCGCGGCCATCGAGGCCAGCAGCCGCTCGCGCCGCGTCCCCGTGCCCGGCGCCATCGCCGCCAGGTGGTCCACGGCCGCGGTCACCCCGGCCAGGTCGGCGAAGGCGGCCGTGCCCCACTCGAACCGTTCGGGCACCTCGTCCGACGAGGACGCCAGCTTGTCCGGCCGGACCGTCTCCAGCAGCGCCGGGTCGGCGATCACCGCGCCGATGTGCGGCCCCGACCACTTGTAGGCGCTCGTGGCGTAGAAGTCGGCGCCCAGCGCCTTCATGTCCACCGGCCCGTGCGCGGTCGCGTGCACCCCGTCCACGTACGTGAGCGCGCCCGCCTCGTGCGCCAGCGCGCAGATCGCGGCCACGTCGGGGCGGGTGCCGAGCACGTTGCTCGCCGCCGTCACCGCCACCAGCCGGGTGCGCGGCCCGATCAGGTCCGCGTACTGCTCCACCGGCAGCTCCCCGGTGACCGGGTCCACCTCCGCCCACCGCACCGTCGCCCCGGTGTGCACCCACGGCCGCACGTTGGCGTCGTGGTCGAGCCGCGACAGCACCACCTCGTCGCCCGGCCCCCACTCCTTGGCCAGCGCTCCGGCCAGCCGGTACGTGAGCGTCGTCATGTTCGGCCCCAGGACGACCCCGTCAGGGTGGCCGCCCACCAGGTCGGCCACCGCCGCCCGGCAGCCCGCCACGATCGCGTCCGACCGGTGGCTTGCCGGGAACGCGCCGCCCACGTTGCCGATGCCCTGACGGTAGGCGCCGGCGATGGCGTCGATGACCGGCTGCGGCACCTGCGTGCCCGCCGCGCCGTCGAGGTAGGCGTACCCGTCGGCCAGCGCCGGATAGGCCGCGCGCACTGATGCGAGAGGAAAAGTCATGATGCCATCATGCTCTCGCGTGAAGCCGTCAACCGAGCCACCCACGGGACCCCGGCTTGCCCGCGGCGGGACATAGATGGTTGGGTCAGGGCAGAGGTGAACCCATGCCACAGCTTTCCGCCCTGGACGCGCAGTTTCTCCACTTCGAGACCGCGACCAACGTGGCCAACATCGCCGGACTGGCCATCCTGGACGGCGAGCTCAACCGTGCCGACCTGCAGGACCTGCTGCAGGCGCGGCTCCCGTACGTGCCCGCGCTGCGCCGCAAGCTGGCCCCGGTGCCGCTCGGCCTGGACCACCCGTACTGGGAGCAGGAGGACGATCTCGACCTCGACTACCACGTACGCGAGATCGGCCTGCCGCCGGGCGGCGACGACCGGCAGCTCGCCGAGCAGGTGTCGAGGCTGCACGCGCGCGCTCTGGACCGGTCGCGGCCGTTGTGGGAGATCTACCTGATCCACGGGCTGGCCGGCGGCCGGACCGGCCTCTACACGAAGATCCACCACGCGGCCGTGGACGGCGTCGGCGGCGCGGACGTGCTGGCCGCGCTGCTCGACCTGGCGCCCACACCCGCGCCGCCGCCGCCGCACGCGCCCGAGCGGGACGAGCCGCCGCCCGGGGCCGCCGAGATGCTGCTGCGCGGCCTGGCCAGGATGGCGCTGAACCCGGCGCACGCGGTGCGGTTCATCGCGCAGGCGGTGCCGCACATGGACGAGATCCCGGTCCTGTCCTCCCTCCCCGGCAGCCACACGCTGTCCGGGCTGGCCCGCAAGGCCGCCGGGGTGGGACAGGTGCCCGACCTGCCGGCGGCGCCGGCGCCCTGGACGCCGTTCAGCGGTCCCGTCTCCCAGCATCGGCGCTTCGCGTTCGTGTCGCTGCCGCTGGCCGAGATCAAGGCGGTGCGCAAGCGGTTCGAGGTGACGGTCAACGACGTGGTCATGGCCGTGTGCGCGGGCGCGCTGCGCCGCTGGATGGCCGCGCACGGCGGGGCGCCCGACCGGCCGCTGGTGGCCGGGGTGCCGTTCTCGCTCCGCGAGCTCGGCGACGAGCAGGCGGGCAACCAGGTCACGCTCGTGCCCGCGCCGCTGGCCGCGCACGTGGACGACCCGGTGGAGCGGCTGCGTGACGTGCGCGACGTGATGTGCCGGATCAAGGACCGGTTCGGGCTGGCGCCCGCGCGGTGGCTGCGCGAGTTCAGCGAGTCGATGCCGGCCGCCCTCATGGGGCTGGCCTCCCGGTCGGCGTTCGGGCTGCTCGGCCAGACGGCGCCGCCGATCAACGTGATGGTCTCGAACGTGCCGGGCCCGCAGTTCCCGCTGTACGTGAGCGGCGCGCGGCTGCTCTCCTTCTACCCGGTCTCGGTGATCACCGACATGAGCGGCGGGGTCAACATCACCGCCTTCTCCTACGACGGGTCGGTCGACTTCGGCGTGGTCACCGACCGGGTGATGGTGCCGGACGCGTGGGAGCTCACCGGTTACCTGCGCGACTCCCTCGACGAGCTGCTCGACGCGGAGGCGTCCTTCAAACGATGAGGCGCACCCGGCGGCCCGGTCAGGGCCGCCGGGCGGGTCAGCCCAGGTAGTCGCGCAGGGCCATGGCCCGCGACGGGTGGCGCAGCTTGGACATGGTCTTGGCCTCGATCTGGCGGATGCGCTCGCGCGTCACCCCGTAGACGCGGCCGATCTCGTCGAGCGTCATCGGGCTGCCGTTGACCAGCCCGTACCGCATCGAGATCACGCCCGCCTCCCGCTCCGACAGCTCGTCCAGCAGCGCGCGCAGCTGGTGTTGCAGCAGCGTGAAGGAGACCGCGTCGGCGGGGGAGACCGCCTCGGTGTCCTCGATCAGGTCGCCGAACTGGCTGTCGCCGTCGTCGCCCAGCGGAGTGTCGAGGGAGATCGGCTCGCGGCCGTAGCTCTGCACCTCGACCACCCGGCCCGGGGTCAGCTCCGTCTCCTCGGCTATCTCCTCGGGTGTGGGCTCACGGCCGAGCTCGCTCTGCAGCCGGCGCTGCGCCCGCGCCACCTTGTTGATCAGCTCCACCATGTGGACCGGGATGCGGATCGTGCGCGCCTGGTCGGCCATGGCGCGGGTGATCGCCTGCTTGATCCACCAGGTGGCGTAGGTGGAGAACTTGTAGCCGAGCCGGTAGTCGAACTTCTCGATCGTCCGGATCAGACCGAGGTTGCCCTCCTGGATGAGGTCGAGGAAGAGCATGCCGCGACCCGTGTAGCGCTTGGCGATCGACACCACGAGCCTCAGGTTGGCCTCCAGCATGCGCCGCTTGGCGAGCTCGCCGTCGTCGGCGATCCACGTCAGGTCGGCGCGGAGCTCGTCGTCG
Organism: Nonomuraea harbinensis; assembly: GCF_019396385.1. GTDB lineage: Bacteria > Actinomycetota > Actinomycetes > Streptosporangiales > Streptosporangiaceae > Nonomuraea > Nonomuraea ferruginea. Next base: position 11,198 of record NZ_JAHKRN010000087.1, read on the forward strand.
AGGTCGGGCTCGGTGCCGAGCCGCTCCCTGGCGAACAGGCCGGCCTCGATCCGCTTGGCCAGCTCGATCTCCTGCTCGGCGTTGAGCAGGGGCACCCGCCCGATCTCCTTCAGATACGTCTTGACGGAGTCGGCGCCCACGGTCGCGACAGCATCGGCTGCGCTGTCGTCCAGTTCGATAACCTCTGCGGTCTGGGTCACGACACTCTCCTCGCTCGGCGGTGGACGGTTGGGCGGCGGTCGCGGGGTGCGGGCATCGGCTCCCTGGCTGATGAAGACGGAAATCTCCACTCCAAGCTACCCAACGCCCTGGAATGGTTGTGACTGCCATCACCCGGGCGGAAAGGACACCCAGGCGGCGGTCGCGTCGTCGTGGAGCTTGCCGTGCGGCACGCCTCTGGCCCGCTCCTGCTCACGAGTCTCGGCCAGCAGCTTCTCCGGCTCGGCGGCGCCGGCCACCAGGCTCTCCCAGGCTCGCCCGTACCAGTCGGCCAGCCTCGTCGCGCCGTCGGTGAACAGCGCCGCCCCGCGCAGCTCGGCCACCGGCACCGCGCCCGCCACCCAGAAGCCGCCCGGCCGGTTGCGCAGCGAGGTCACCAGCTCCAGCGAGTACGGGCGCCCGCCCGGCAGGTGGTCGAGCCGGTCGTCGCGGACGACCGTCACCGAGCCGTCGCGCCGCCACAGCGCCACCGCCGAGTCGCACAGCACGAGGTACTCCAGCCGGTCGCCGCGGCGCCGGGCGAGCGCCGCCGTGGCCGACGGCGAATGGGGGTTGCCCAGGTCGCAGGAGCCGCCGTGGGCCTCCATGGTGGCGGTGATCGCCGCCGCCAGCACCTCCGGCAGCGGTCCGCCGCCCTCGATGCCCGCCGCGAGCGCGCCGGCGAGGGTGCGCACCAGCCACGGCACCCCGTGGCGGCACCCGGGCTCCACCCCCGGCGCCGGCGTCGCGCCGTCGAGCACCACCACCCACGACGGGCCTGCCAGCACGTAGTCCTCGTTCGCCCGGCCAGGGGCGGCGGCACTCGCGTAACTGACGCGCAGCATCGAACTCCTCATGGATGACCATCAGATCGGCGGGTACCGGCCAGGAAAAGCCATGCGGAGATCAAGATTTCCGTGTCGCCGGATCACAAACTCCCGACGCTGTTTTACATTCCCAGCACCAGGCCCACGTCCACATACCCGTTCGGTGGTGACCCTTGTGACACGCACCCGTTCGAGCCTCGTCCACCAGGCAGGTTACGCGCTCAAGAATCCGCGGAAGATCATGCCGCACCTGCGGAGACTGAGCCGTGACACCTGGCTGCGGCTGCGCACCCGCGACCACGTCTCCTACTACCGCGCCGTCATGAAGGACGACGCCGCGCGCAGCCCCGAGGGCGCCGTCGGGTCCCACTCCCACCGGCGCTGGCTGGCGATGGGCCAGATGCAGTTCGACTATCTGGTCGAGCACGGGCTCAAACCGGAGTGCCGGATGCTGGAGATCGGCTGCGGCAACCTGCGCGCCGGCAGGCTGTTCGTCGACTACCTGCACACCGGCAACTACTACGGCCTCGACATCTCGCCCGACATCCTCATGGCCGCCCAGGACACCCTGGTCGCGCACGGGCTGCGCGACAAGCTGCCCCACCTCACCCCGGTCCGCGACCTGCGCTTCGCCTTCCTGCCCGACGAGCACTTCGATGTCGTGCACGCCCACAGCGTCTTCTCCCACTCGCCGATCGAGGTGATCGACGAGTGCTTCGCGCACGTCGGGCGGGTCATGAAGCCGCACGCCTGGTTCGACTTCACCTTCGACCGCACCGAGGGCAAGGAGCACCACGTGCTGCGGGAGGACTTCTACTACCGCACCGAGACGCTCGTCGCGCTGGCCGCCCGCCACGGGCTCGACGCCGTCTTCATGGAGGACTGGGAGCAGCTCCCGCACAAGCAGTCGAAGATCCGCGTCACCCGGCGGTCCTGAAATATCGGAATGCGTCGGGGACCGGCGGGTCCCTAGAGTGCCCGGGTGAGAGACATCCGGGCGCTGCCCAAGGCCCACCTGCACGTCCACCTCGAAAGCACCGTACGGCCCGAGACCATCCGCGAGCTGGGCGGCACGCCCCCCGGAGACACGCCGTTCCGGAGCTTCCGCGAGTTCGCCGACCGGCGGGCGCGGGTGCGCGAGCTGCTGCGCACCCCCGGCGACTTCCGGCGGATCGCGGTGGAGTTCTGCGCCGACGAGGCCGCCCAGGGCGTGCGCTACGCCGAGGTGACCTTCACCGCGGCCTCCCACGGCGAGCGGGTGGGCGCGCCGGAGATGCCGCTGGAGGCGGTGCTCGACGGGCTGGCAGAGGGGCGGCGGTACGGGATCGAGTGCCGCCTGCTCCTCGACCACTCCCGCCGCCGCCCGGTCGAGCGCATGTGGCGGACGTTGAAGCTCGCGCAGCGGTACGAGGCCGTGGTGGGCATCGGGCTGGCCGGCGACGAGAGCTACCCGCTGGCCCCGTTCGCCGGGGTGTGCGACGCGGCCAGGGACGCGGGGCTGCGCCTGGTGCACCACGCGGGCGAGTTCGGCGGGCCCGGCAGCATCCGGGAGGCGCTCACCCTCGGCCACGCCGGGCGGATCGGCCACGGCATCCGCGTGCTGGAGGACCCGGAGCTGGTGCGGGAGGTGCGCGGGCGGGGGATCGCGCTGGAGGTGTGCCCGACGTCGAACGTGCTGCTCGGGCTGGTGCCGTCGCTGGCGGCGCATCCGCTGCCGCTGCTGCGCGAGGCGGGGCTGGTGGTGACGCTCAACACCGACGGGGAGACGTCACTGGCGGACGAGTACGCCCGCGTGCGTGACACGTTCCAATGGGCGGACGCCGAGCTGGCGGCGCTGGCCAGGGCGGGTGTCGTGGCGTCGTTCGCCGGGCCGGAGCTGAAGGCGGAGATGCTGGAGGGCATCGACGCGTGGCTGGGCGGTGGGGCCTGATCGGTGGGGCCTGATCGATGGGGGATGCGGGGGGATCTGCGGGGGACCGGCTTGTAAGCGGTCGCGCGGGCGGCGGACTCCGCCGAGGTGCTGCCATCCCTGCCGCAGGCTCTCGTGGCCGGCGGGCTGCACCGGTCCTTCCCCCTGATCATCACCGGGCTGGTGGACGGCCTCCCAAGCAGCCGATGGCCGGAAGACGGCTCCCCATGCCCTCCGCGACGTCGCCCCCCACTTGTGTGAGACGGGCGCGCGGCTTGGGTCCGGTTCGAACGAGTGCGACCCGTGACGCTGCAGTTCCGCGGTGGATCGGCATCCACGCAGGTGGATCGGCGACCGGCAACCAGATAGGCGGGCCGGTGATCCGCATCCGGCCAGACGGATCGGTGGTCCGCATTCGGCCGGTTGGATCGGCAACCCGCATTCGGCCAGACGGTTCGGCGATCCGCGGGCGGCCAGGTGGGTCGCGGGGCGGAAACCGGGCGGGCGGACGGCCGGCCGGAATCCGGGCAGGCGGGTTAAGGTCCGATGGGGCCGGCGGCATCCGGGCGCGGCCGTGCCTGACCGCCGCCCGGCCACGGCCGGGACCGGCCGGCGTCCGGGGACGACAGGAACCGACCGGCGCGCGCATCGCCGCGCGGCGGGACGGGTCTGAGACGGCGACTCGCCATACATGGTGCAACTCCTCGCACGAGTCTTCTCCTCAGACCTACCGCCTGGCCAGTGGGCGCAAGCCCAAATTCTCACCAAGTCTCGGCCTAGGCGTGAGCTCCCACGCCGACGGGGCCCACCGTCAGCCGCGGCGTCCCCTCCAGGATGCCGCCGATCCGCGCCACCTGCTCGTCCAGCTCACGTAGCGCGGCGGCGGACAGCTCGGCCAGCGGCTCCACGGTGACGTCGATCCGCTTGCCCGAGCGCCGCTGGTGCCACACCCCGGCGACCTGCCCGTCCACGAGCAGCACCGGATAGTTGCCCGCCTGCCCGCCCGCCAGCGCCCGCCGCGCGGCGGCTCCCTCGTACAGCAGCTCGCGCGGCCGGCCCGCGACCACGTACGCGTCGAAGTACGGCAGCAGCCGGACCCCGCGCGGCGGCTCGTCCGGCACCCCGGTGTCGCCCGCGAGCACCCACGCCGGCCGGCCGTCCAGCCGCACCTCCTCCAGCTCGACCAGCTCGAACGCCGCCACGGCCCACCGCTTCGGCCCGCCCGCCCACTGGGCGAAGTGCTCAGGCGTGGCCGGCCCGTACGCGGTCAGGTAGGCCCTGACCAGCTCGGCCCGCCCGTCCACCGGCCGGAGCTCGCCCGGCGGCGCGGTGTAGGTCACCTTCCGGCCCCTGACCGGCCCGAACACGAACGCGCCGCGGTGCGCCGCCAGCGCCATCGCCTGCCGCCAGCGCGGCCACATGGTCTGGAACGCCGGCATCACCAGGTCGCCCGCCCATGGCCCGGCCACCTCGATCACCGCCTCGCTCAGCTCGTCGATCGTCAGCGTCCGCCCCGCCACCGCCTCCCGGATGGCGGCCACCACCCGCTCGGTCTGCTCCGCCGTCATCCGCACCCCTTCGGAGAACGCGTTCGTCCCCGCCGGGATGGAGGACATCGCCCCCACCCACAGGGGGAGGTCCCGCGTGGGCAGCAGGTGCACGGTGCCGCGCGGCCCGTGCGTCTTGACCAGGCTGCGCGCGCCCCACAGCGCCTCGCGCACGTCGGCCCGCGTGGCGTCATCCATGCGCAGCGCCACCGACACCTCGGCCGCCGACATCACCTGGGCGTGCGCCCCGCACATCGCCGCCACCACCCCGGCCGGCCGGCCGCCGCCCGCCGCCGTTCCGTCCAGCCCCGCCCGGGCCAGCCGCCGCGCGCTCACCTGACTCCACGTCATCTCGATCACGCCTTCACCGTACGAGACGACGCGGAAAGCTCCGTTCCGCGTTGGTCGGCGATCAGCCGCGCGGTACGGTCGGGCATGCGGACGTTACTCACGTGCCTCATCACCGCCCTGCTGCTGACCACGGCCTGCGGAGACGCCGCCCCCGCCGACCCGCGGCTGCGCGCGGAGCTGCTGGAGATGCTGCGGCTGGACCAGGAGGTCAGGACCCCCGACGCCGACCAGGCCGACTGGGACCGGATCGAACGCGCCAACACCGAGCGCATGCGCCAGATCCTGGACGAACACGGCTGGCCCGGCTACGAGCTGGTGGGCGAGGACGGCGAGGACGCCGCCTGGGCGCTCGTCCAGCACGCCGACCGTGCCCTCGACCTGCAGCGCCGGGCTCTGGCCCTGCTGCGCGAGGCGGTCGCGAAGGGCGACGCCTCCCCGGGCAACCTGGCCTACCTGGAGGACCGGGTGCGCGTCGCCGAGGGCAAGCCGCAGCGCTACGGCACCCAGTGGGAGCCGACCCAGGACGGCCAGTGGCGGCCGCGCACCCCCATCGAGGACGAGGCCGGGGTGGAGGAGCGCCGCGCCGAGGCCGGGCTGCAGCCGCTCGCCGAGTACCTGGAAGAGCTCAAGTCCTTGGAGTAGGGCGCCGCGTTAGGGTTGTCAACGTGCATGAGGAACGCCGATGAAGTACCTACTGCTGATCTACGGCAACCCCGCGTCCCAGGAGGCGATCGCCCGCGCGCGGGACCAGGTCATGGCCGAGGTCGACACGCTGATGAAGGAGCTGGCCGCGACCGGTGAGCTGGTCGGCGGCCAGGCCCTGGCCGGGCCCGCCGAGTCGAAGACGGTCGTGGTGCGCGACGGCGTGCCCGCGGTCACCGACGGGCCGTTCCTGGAGAGCAAGGAGTTCCTGGCCGGCTACCTCATCGTCGAGTGCGAGAGCGTCGAGCGGGCCACCGACATCGCCGCCCGCTGGCCGGACGCCCGCCTGTGCGCGATGGAGGTGCGGCCGATCATCAACGAGGTCACCGCGTGAGCACGGCTGTGGCCGACGACCTGCTGCGCGAGCTCGTCCCCCAGGTTCTCGGCGTGCTCGTGCGCCGCCACGGGCAGTTCGACGCCTGCGAGGACGCCGTCCAGGAGGCGCTGATCGACGCGGCCGTGCAGTGGCCGGCGCAGGGGCTGCCGGACAACCCGCGCGCCTGGCTGCTCACCGTGGCCACCCGCCGGCTGACCGACCAGGTGCGCAGCGAGTCCGCCCGCCGCCGCAGGGAGGAGAACGCCGCCGCCCGCACGCCCGCCGACGAGCTGGTCGCCCCGGCTCCCGGCGAGGAGCGGGCGCCCGGCGGCGACGACACGCTCACCCTGCTCTTCCTGTGCTGCCACCCGGCGCTGTCGCAGCCCTCCCAGCTCGCGCTCACCCTGCGCGCCGTCGGCGGCCTGACCACCGCCGAGATCGCCGCCGCCTTCCTGGTGCCCGAGGCGACCATGGCGCAGCGCATCAGCCGGGCCAAGCAGCGCATCAGGGCCGCCGGCGTGCCGTTCGCGCCGCCGCCCGAGCCCGAGCGCGCCGGGCGGCTGCGCGTGGTCCTGCACGTGCTCTACCTGATCTTCAACGAGGGCTACGCCGCCACCTCGGGCCCCGACCTGCACCGGCCCGAGCTGACCGCCGAGGCGATCCGGCTGGCCAGGGAGCTGCACCGGCTGCTGCCCGGCGACGGCGAGGTCACGGGCCTGCTGGCGCTCATGCTGCTGACCGAGGCGCGCCGCCCGGCCCGCACCGACGAGGCGGGCCGGCTCGTCCCCCTCGACGAGCAGGACCGCGCCCTGTGGGACCGCCGGCTCGTCGCCGAGGGCGTCGCGCTCGTCACCGGCGCGCTGGCCGGCGCGCCCCTCGGCCCCTACCAGGTGCAGGCCGCGATCGCGGCCGTGCACGACGAGGCGCCCGCTGCGGCCGACACCGACTGGCGGCAGATCCTGGCTCTGTACGGGGTGCTCGCGGAGCTGGACGACAATCCCGTCGTCGCGCTCAACCAGGCGGTCGCCGCGGCGATGGTGCACGGCCCGCGGACCGGGCTGGCGCGGCTCGACGAGCTGGCCCATGACGGGCGGCTGGCGGGCCATCACCGGCTCCACTCCGTCCGCGCCCACCTGCTCGAACGCGCGGGTGAGCCGGAGGCGGCCGCGGACGCCTACCGTGAGGCCGCCCGCCGCACCACCAGCCTGCCCGAGCGCCGCTATCTGGAGGACAGGGCGGCCGCGGTGCGCTGACCCGGTAGTTGACAATTATTTTTTTCGGTGCGATGTTGGGCCCATGTACGAAGTGACGGTGATCGAGGATCCCGCGGCGGCCGAGGCGTCGCTCGATCCCATGCGCTCCAGGCTGCTGGCCGAGCTGGTCGAGCCGGGCTCGGCGACCTCGCTCGCCGCCAAGGTCGGCCTGGCCAGGCAGAAGGTCAACTACCATCTGCGCACGCTGGAGAAGCACGGCCTGGTCGAGCTGGTCGAGGAACGCAAGAAGGGCAACGTGACCGAGCGGGTGATGCAGGCCAAGGCCGCGTCCTTCGTGATCTCCCCGGTGGCGCTGGCCGCCGTGCAGCCCGACCCTGAGCGCGCCCCCGACCGGCTGTCGGCCCGCTGGCTGCTGGCCGTGGCCGCCAAGCTGGTACGCGACGTGGGCACGCTGATCACCGGCGCCGCCACGGCGGGCAAGCGGGTGGCCACGTTCGCCATCGACGGGGAGGTCCGCTTCGCCTCGGCCGCCGACCGGGCGGCGTTCGCCGAGGAGCTGGCCGACGCCGTCACCCATCTGGTGAGCAAGTATCACGACGAGCAGGCCGCGGGCGGTCGCGAGCACCGGCTCGTCGTCGCCGTGCACCCCGCGGTGAAGGAGGAGCGCTGAGGTGGGACGCGAGTTCGAGCTGCCCCAGGAGGCCGTCGTCGAGGCGACCCCGGAGGAGGTGTGGGCGGCCATCTCGACCGGGCCCGGCATCGACTCGTGGTACCTGGGCCGCAGCCAGGTGGCCGGCGGGGTGGTGCGCACCGCCTTCGGCGGCGGCGAGATGGAGCCGTCCAGGGTGACCGCGGCGGAGGAGCCGCGACACTTCGCCCACACCAGCGACATCGCCGCTGACGGGCGCTTCGTCGCCTACGAGTTCCTCGTCGAGGGCCGCGGCCAGGGCAGCACCATGGTGCGCATGGTCACCAGCGGCTTCCTGCCCGGCGACGACTGGGCCGACGAGTTCGAGGCCATGTCCGGCGGCCTGTCCCTGTTCTTCGCCACGCTCGTGGAGTATCTGACGCACTTCCGCGGCCGCCACGCGACCCCGGTCGTGGAGTTCGGCCCGCCGGTGACCGACTGGCCGCGCGCCTGGGAGATCCTGTACGCGGAACTCGGGCACGCCACGCCGGGCGACAAGGTCAGACTCGACGCGGCCGGGGTGGAGGGCGTCGTCTACCACCGCGGCGACCAGACGCTGGGCATCCGCGCACCCGACGCGCTCTACCGGTTCATGCAGGGCTTCCACGGCCCGATGATCGCCTCCCACCACGTGTTCGGCGACGCCTCGGGCCAGGGCCCGGCCTGGCGGGCCTGGCTGGAACGGCTCTACGGCTGAGCCTTGCGGGCCCGTACCGCCAGCACCAGCGGGACGGGCCCGCCGCTCTCCTCGAACCGCTCCGGCGTCAGCCCCGCCGCCAGGAAGTCGTTGAGCAGGCCGGACAGCGGCCAGTGGCTGGCGCCCACCTTGGCGCGCACGCCCTTGTCGGTCCACGACTCCCTGGTCCAGTGGCTGTCGCGGTATCCGGGCCGGATCACCAGCGCTCCCGGGTCGCTGCGGTCGGCGAACCCGCCGCAGAAGCACGGATGCACCCCCACGTGCACGAACAGCCCGCCGGGACGCAGCACCCTGGCCGCCTCGCGCAGCACCTGTGGGTAGCGGGGCATGTCGGTGTGCACCATCACCGCGATCACGGCGGGCAGGCGGCCGTCCGCGAACGGCAGCCGCGCCGCGTCCGCCCGCAGCGTCGGCAGGCGGCCCCGGGCGTGGCGGAGCATCCGCTCCGACAGGTCCACCCCGAACGGCGCCCACCCCAGTTCGCGCACCACCCGGGCGTGCACGCCGGTGCCGCACCCGATCTCCAGGCACGGGCCCGCGCCCTCGCCCAGCAGCCCGCGCAGCACCCCCTCGATGCCCAGCGGGTCACCGGCGCCGAGGAACTCCTCTGCGTACCAGTCGGCGATCTCGTCGTAAGCGGCCTTCATCACCTCAGCGGATCACGCCGCCCGCTACCCGGCCAGGCTTTCCGCCGACGGCTTAGGACTCACGGCGCGCCGAAGATCGCGTCGCGGGCCGTCGTCAGGGCCGTCACCACCGCCCCCTTGACCACCGGGTCGCCCTCGACCTCCGTCACCCGCACCTCGGTCGGGACGGGCGCCACCGCCGCCAGCCCGTCCGCGACCCGGGAGGCCAGCTCCGCGCCGCCCTCGCGCCCGGTGTCGCCGGCCAGCACGACCAGGCCGGGGTCCAGCACCGCGACCCCGGGGAACGCCGCCAGCACCACCCGGCGGGCCAGCTCGCCGAGGTCCAGCCGGGAGACCTCCTGCCTGGTGAGCAGGTCGCAGATCGAGCCGGCCGGGGAGTCGAGGAAGCCGATCTCGCCCGCGCCGCCCGACGCCCCCTGCCGCGGCCTGCCGCCGAGCACGACGGCCGCGCCGATCCCCTCGTCGAGCCAGAGCATGACGAAGTCGTCCCGCCCGGCCGCAGCCCCCTCGCGGTGCTCGGCCAGCGCGGCCAGGTTCACCTCGTTCTCCAGCACGACCGGCGCGGCCAGCCGTGCGCGCAGGTCGCCCAGCAGGCCGGGCCGCCAGCCGGGGAGCATGCTCGCCTCCAGCATGTCGCCGGTCCGCGGGTCCACCACGCCGGGCACGCCGACGGCCACCGCGTCGACGGCCCGGCCGGCCGCCGCCTCGGTGACCGCCGCGGCGACCTGCTCGGCCAGGTCGCCGCCCGCCTCGCGGGTGCGGGTGCCGACGGTCGTGCCCGCCAGGTCGGTGACGACCGCGTGGATGGCGTCGCGGCGCACGCCGACGCCCGCCACGTGCGCGCGTCCGGCGACGATCCGGTAGAGCTTGGCGTTCGGGCCGCGCCGGTCGCCGCCGGTCATGCCGTGCGCCTCGACCAGCCCGCCGGCCTGGAGCCGCTCGATGAGGTCCGACACGGTGGGCCGCGACAGCCCGGTCAGCGTCTTGAGCTGCGGCGCCGTCAGCGGGCCCTGCTCCAGCAGGAGGTCCAGGGCCAGCCGGTCGTTGATCGCGCGAGCGGTGCTCGGGGTCGCCGTACGCATCTTTCCTCTTTTCATCAGGAACCCTGCCTGATAATTTACTACCCATGAGACATCCCCATCATCGCGCCATCGCCGCGGCCTTCGCCTTGCACGGAGCGGTCACGGGCAGCCTGGTCACCCGCACGCCGTGGATCCAGGACAACCTCGGCCTGGACCCCGCCATGCTCGGGCTGGCCCTGCTCTGCCCGCCGGTCGGGGCGTTCCTGACGATGCCCACGACCGGCCGGTTAGCCCACCACTTCGGCGCGCGGACCGTGCTGCGGGTGTTGCTCCCGCTCAACTGCGCGGCGCTGGTGCTGCCCGCTTTCGCGCCCGGGTTCGGCTGGCTGTGCCTGGTGATGTTCCTGCTCGGCGCCACCGCCGGCGCCGTCGACGTGGTCATGAACGCGCAGGGCGTCGAGGTGGAGCGGCGGGTCGGCCGTTCGGTGATGGCGGGCCTGCACGGCATGTGGAGCGTCGGCAACTTCGCCGGGGCCGGCGTCGGCGTGGCGGCCGCGCACGCCGGGCTCGACGCCCGCGCCCACCACGTCATGGTGGCCGCACTGCTGATGGCCGCCACCGTACCGGCGCTCCGGGGGGTTCCCGGCGGGCGGCCCGCCTCGGGCGGGCACACGCCGCCGCACTTCGCCCTCCCGTCGAAGGCCGTGTTCGTCATCGGCCTGGTCGGGGTGTGCGCCGCGGTGGTCGAGCTGTCCAGCATGCAGTGGGCCGCCGTCTACACCATCGCGGTCACCGGTTCGAGCGAGGCTGTGGGCGCCGTCGCGTACGCGGTCTTCGCCGGTTTCATGGTGCTCGCTCGGTTCCGCGCGGACGCGGTCATCGGCAGGTTCGGCCCGGTCCGTACCGTGCGGTGGGCCGCCGTGCTGGCCACGCTCGGCACGGTGGTGATCGCGGCCGGACGCGTCCCGGCCGTCACCGTCACGGGGTTCGCGCTGTTCGGCGTGGGCATGGCGGTCGTCATCCCGCTCGTGTTCGCCGCCGCCGGCAACGCGGGCAAGGACACGGCCACCGGCGTGGCCGGGGCCGCCACGATGACGTACCTCGCCGGGCTGGCCGCGCCGGGGGCGACCGGCTGGCTGGCGGGCGCCGCGTCCTTCCCCGCCGTGTTCTGGGTGTTCGCCGCACTCACCGCCGTGATGGGCCTGCTGGCCGGCGCGTTGCGGCCGGCGGCGGCGTCGCGGCCCGTGCCGGTGCCGGCCGGGGAGCGGTGAGCTATGGGCGGCGTGACCTGGCGGTCTCCAGGCCGTCGAGGACCAGGGCGAGCCCCGTCTCGAACGCCTGGCTCGACTTGCGCTCCAGATAGGCGACGGGCTCCTCGTTAGGCCGCGGCGGCCCGGCCTCGACCCGCGACAGCATCGGATAGCGGCCGGCGAAGCCGGGTGCGACCTCCGCCAGGATCGCGCCCCTGGCCCGCCACCACTCCTCGTCGGACACGCCCGTCTCGGCCCCGGCCCGCCGGGTCTCGGCCACGGTGGCGGCCGACCCGCGGACGAAGTCGGTGAGCAGCGACACGGCGCCGCGCAGCACCTCCGGCGGCAGGCCCGTCTCGTGCAGGATCCCCGCCAGCGACTCCAGCAGCGTGAACTCGTTCGGCCCGAGCACCGGCCGGGCCTGCGAGAGCCGCAACGCCCACGGGTGGCGCAGGTAGAAGGCACGCACCTCGCGGGCCCACGCCGACACCGCCGCCCGCCAGCCGTCCGACAGGTCGTAGGCCGCGGGCAACGCGGCCAGCGCCCGGTCGTACATGAGGTCGACGAGTTCGCCCTTGCCCGGCACGTACGTGTAGAGCGCCATGCCGCTGCGGCCCAGCCGCTCGCCGACCCGCCGCATGGACACCGCGGCCATGCCCTCGGCGTCGGCGATGGCGATGGCGGCGTCGACGATCTCGTCGACGCTCAGCCCGGGCTTGGGGCCGGGACGGGCCTCCTGGGCGGGCCCGGCCCGCCACAGCAGCGCCATCGACCGGCGTGGATCACCTTGCCCGGCGTAGACGACCAACGTGCGGCTCCTCGGGGATCTCTTTACGCGTCGAGGATATCCGCGACAAGCGCCGGCGCCGGCACGGAAGATCCGTGCCGGCGC
>NZ_JAHKRN010000088.1 GCF_019396385.1 Nonomuraea harbinensis
GACTCGGTCTGCAGAGCGAGAAGGTCAGGAACTTCGAGCGGCTCCTGGATACGCGAGAAAGAGACGCGACGGGGACCAGCGGGTACGGCGGAGGCGTTGCGCGAGGCTGCCAACAGATGTCCTTCCGAGGGCTCGCGGCGGACTGACTACACGCACGCCAGACAACCTCGCAACGTGAGCAAGCGGAGCGGGTCGTCAAAGGGCAGCGCAAAGGGGCAGTGTAGCCGAACGGCACACGCCTGTCCACTTCGCTCTCGCTGCATGCTTCACGTTGGTCGCAGCATCGCTCGTCTGAACGAATCCGTCAAGCCCGCAAGCCCGACTTTTAGCCGCCTAGGGGCTCAGACGCTGGGTTTTCTCCCCTGTGTGACTGATCGCCTACCGCCAGGCCCAAGACGATACCCGCGAACGGGGGCGGTTAACGCTCCGTCACACCGGGGGTCGAACCCAGACCGACAACCGGTGTAGCAGTGACGGAGATACCCGCGACAAAGGACTCACTAAACCTAGTTTTTGGTAACAATTGAAGGACACGGCGCGCCCGGGGCCCTCTCAGGCGGTCCCGAGCAGAGTCGACAGGTCCGAGACGAGCCACCTGCCGCCCTGCCTGATCATGACGAACCTGGCCCGGGTCTGGCTGACCTGCTGGCGCGGCTCGGCCTTCCCAGCGGCCTCCGTGATCGTACCCGTGTTCACGAACAGAAGAACCTCCACCCTGTCCGGCTCCGCCCGCTCCACCGCCGCGGCCACGACGGAGGCGGTCTGGACCATCTTGCGTTCCTTGGCTCTGGTCGACAGGGACCCCGACAGCTCCGCGTACTGCCGGGTGAGCGCCCCGGTGGTGTGCTGCCCCGCGCGCGCCAGGTCCCGCTCGACCGTGCGGTAGTCGTACGAGAGCAGCTCCGGCGCGACCGCCTTGGCGGCCGCCATGGCCTCCGCGCCCGCGGCCTCGCCGCCGCGCAGGGCCCGCCAGTCGGACCAGAGCACGCCCGTCGCCGCGCCCAGGGCGAGCACCAGGACGCCGAGCACCACCAGGACGGCCCTCACGTGACCTGCTCCGCCTTCGACACCAGCCAGACCCCTTGAACCTTGGCCAGGTCCATCCGCCACCGGTAGAAGCGCTCCTGGGGCGCGTCGTCGGAACCGTCCCAGCGGATCACCACGTCGGCCACCACGAGCGCCCTGGCGGTGTCCCCGGAGATCGACTCCAGCCCTGCCGCGCGTACCACGCCTTCCTGGATGACCTTGTTCTTGCGCGTGGTCCGCATCATCTCGTCCGCCGCGGCCTCGTACGCGGCCCTGGCGGCGCCGGTGGAGCTGGTCAGGATGCGGTGCACGTCGGAGTCGACGGTCTCGTGGTGGAGCGAGAGCAGGTTCATCGCGTGCGTGCCCGCCGCGCGCAGCACCGCCTGCCGGTCGTCGGCCCTGGCCTGCGCGTCGCGCTCCTGCACGCCGAGCCAGACCGCCGCCGCCGCGAGCAGCGCCGCAAGGACGGCGAGCACCGGGACGACCATGCGGGACATCCGCGCTCACCCCCCTCCCGGCCGGTCGCCGGGATCATAACCCGCCCGCCTTCTCCGGGACCTGCCAATCGCCCCACACGGTACGAACCGGACCCGAATGGCATGGATCGCGGCCGGGCATGCGAAAGGGGCGGCACACCCGGCACCTGGGTGTGACCGCCCCTTTCGAAGCGTTCGGTCTTACTTGACCGTGACGGTGGCGCCGGCGCCCTCCAGGGCAGCCTTGGCCTTCTCCGCCTGCTCCTTGTTGACCTTGCCGTCGAAGACGTTCTTCGGAGCGCCGTCCACCAGGTCCTTGGCCTCCTTCAGGCCGAGGGACGTGAGGGCGCGGATCTCCTTGATGACCTGGATCTTCTTGTCGCCGGCGGCCTCGAGGATGACGTCGAACTCGTCCTGCTCCTCGGGAGCGGCGGCGGCCTCGCCACCACCGGCGGCGGCCGGAGCGGCGGCGACCGCGACCGGGGCGGCGGCCTTGACGTCGAAGGTCTCCTCGAACTGCTTAACGAACTCGGAAAGCTCGAGGAGGGTCATCTCCTTGAACGCGTCGAGCAGCTCGTCGGTGCTGAGCTTCGCCATGATGTTTCCTCCGTAAGGGACTTGCGAAATTTAGGAACGGGACCGCGGTGTTGCGGCAATCCCCGAGCTACTCGCCCGCCTCTTCGCGCTTGGCGCGAAGAGCGTCGGCCAGCTGAGCCATGTTGGTGGGCAGCGCGGCGAACATAGCGGCGGCAGCGCTCTGCTTCGCCTTGATCGCGCCAGCAAGCTTCGCGAGGAGAACCTCGCGGGACTCGAGGTCGGCGAGCTTGGTGATCTCAGTGGCGTCCAGCGTCTTGCCGTCGAGGACACCACCCTTGATCACCAGAAGGGGATTGGCCTTGGCGAAGTCACGCAGACCCTTGGCGGCCTCGACAACGTCGCCGTTGACGAAGGCGATCGCGGTCGGCCCGGTGAGCAGGTCGTCGAGACCTGCGAGACCGGCCTCGTTGGCCGCGATCTTGGTCAGGGTGTTCTTCGCCACGGCGAACTTCGCATTCTCACCGAGAGAGACGCGCAGCTGCTTGAGCTGGGCAACGGTGAGACCGCGGTACTCGGTCAGAACGGCGGCGGCGCTGCCTTCGAACTCGCTCTTGAGCTCGGCAACCGCTGTCGCCTTATCCGCCCTCGCCATGGGCCTCCTTCCAGGTGTGCCACCGGTGAAGGGCCCTGACATGAGAACAGCCCCGGGCGCAGGGCGCACACGGGGCTCACACACATGGAATGCACCATATGGGAAACTCGCATCACACCTGCGCGGGCCGTCCACCTGAGGTGGATCCTTCGGTCGCCAGGCTTTGAGGCACCTGGCGACGACCGGCGGTCTTCGGCAACGACCAGACTACGTGCTGGCCGCCGAGTTTCCAAATCGTTCTCAGTTGGTGGTGCCCTTCGGCAGCTCACCGACCTGGTCGGCGGGCGGGGCCTGGATGTCGACGGGCTCGTTGTAGCCCTTGAACATCAGCGTCGCGTCGAGCGTGCCGCCCTCCTTGGCGCCGCTCAGGGTCAGCTTGCGGGGCAGGCCGTCGGCGGCGACCCAGATGTCGAACTTGACGTCCTTCAGCTCGGCCAGGTTCTTCCGCGCCTGGTCCTGCTCCTCGGCGGGCAGCTGCTGCACGGCCGCCTCCACCGGGAAGGTGCCGCTGTAGTGGGTGGTGTCGGTGCCGCCCACGCTCTCGTTGCCGGCCGCCTTGACGTCCTGCGACGTGGTGATCATCTTGGTCACGCTCGCCAGGTCGAACTGCTGCACCTGGCCCAGCATCTGGTCCACCTGGGCACGGTCGCCGGCCTCGGCGAGCGGCACCTTGATCCACGGCTTGGTGGCGCCGAGCACCTTGTTGAGCGTCTCGACCTTGACGTACGCCGTGTCGCCCTGGAGGATCACCCGGGCGCCGCCGGGCAGCTCCCTGCCGCCGACGCCGGCGGTGTCCACGGTCAGGTCAAGAGCGAGCTGGGGCTGGCTCTGGTAGACCATGCGGCCCTGAACCTTGCCCTCGCCCTCCTGCGGGTGCGAGACGTCGACGACCGCGTCAACCGTGTAAGAACTGACCTCTGTCGTCTTCTGGGCCGCCTGGGCGAGCACCTCGGAGGCGGCGAGATTCACCTGAATGGGCTGCGCGTTAGTTCCACAGCCGGCGACCGCTGTCGCGGCCAGAGCGGCCGCGGCCGCGGCGATGGCGAGAGAAAACCTGCGCTTGAACATGTATCGACCCTACGTGTCAGCTGGCTTCTCGTAGCGCTTTCCCGCAGCTTCTCATGGAAAACCCAGGGATGTCCCTGAGAGGCGTTCCGTACGAAGGAAGCCGTGAATATCCGGACCCGGGAAAAAGGCCCCGGACATGGGAAAGCCCCGGCGCGGAGCACGCCGGGGCCTTTCCAGAAAAACTCGTCAGACGGCGTCGAGCTCGCCGACGATGCCGCGGGTGACGTTGGGGTCGACCGGGACACCGGGGCCCATGGTCGTGGAGAACGTCACCTTCTTGATGTAGCGGCCCTTGGCCGCCGACGGCTTGAGCCGCAGCACCTCGTCGAGCGCGGCCGCGTAGTTCTCCAGGAGCTGGCGCTCGGGGAACGACGTCTTGCCGATGATGAAGTGGAGGTTGGCCTGCCGGTCGGTGCGGAACTCGATCTTGCCGCCCTTGATCTCGGTCACGGCCTTGGCCACGTCGGGCGTCACCGTGCCGGTCTTCGGGTTGGGCATGAGACCGCGCGGGCCGAGGACGCGGCCCAGGCGGCCGACCTTGCCCATCAGGTCGGGCGTGGCCACCACGGCGTCGAACTCGTTGAGCCGGTTGCCCTTGGAGATCTCGTCGATCAGCTCGTCGGCCCCGACGATGTCGGCGCCCGCCTCGCGGGCCGCCTCAGCACGGTCACCGGTCGCGAAGACCAGGACCCGGGCGGTCTTACCGGTGCCGTGCGGGAGGTTGACCGTGCCGCGCACGATCTGGTCGGCCTTGCGGGGGTCGACGCCCAGCCTCAGCGCCACCTCGACGGTGGAGTCGAACTTGGTGGTCGACGTCTCCTTGGCCAGCCTGGCCGCGTCGGCCGGGCTGTAGAGCTTGTCGCGGTCGACCTTGGCCGCCGCGTCCTTGTGCGCCTTGCTGCGCTGCATGTCTGTCTCCTTGTGGTGTGCGGGCCGGCGGGCGGCCCTCCCACGGGTGGGGAAGTGCTTAGTCGGCGACGGTGATGCCCATGGAACGGGCGGTGCCGGCGATGATCTTCTCGGCCTGCTCGACGCTGTTGGCGTTGAGGTCGGGCATCTTCGTCTCGGCGATGCTGCGCAGCTGCTCGCGGCTGAGCTTGCCCACCTTGTCCTTGTGCGGGGTCGCGCTGCCCTTGTCGAGACCCAGCGCCTTCTTGATCAGCTCGGGCGCCGGAGGCGTCTTCGTGACGAAGGTGAAGCTGCGGTCTTCGAAAATGGTGATCTCGACGGGGATGATGTTGCCCCGCTGGGCCTCGGTCGCAGCGTTGTACTGCTTCACGAAGTCCATGATGTTGACGCCGTGGGGACCGAGGGCGGTACCGACCGGCGGTGCGGGCGTGGCCTGGCCAGCGGGAAGCTGGACCTTGACCAGAGCCGCGATCTTCTTCTTCGGAGGCATGAGTCCTTCTCCGGGTCCTGATGGTGATGCCTTCCGGAACGCGGGTGCGCCCGGACATGTCGGAAGGCCGCCCTTCGCGACAGGCGGCCGACCGAACGTTTAATTGTAGGTGATCGTCTCAGATCTTCGAGACCTGGTTGAACGACAGCTCCACCGGGGTCTCCCGGCCGAAGATCGAGACCAGCACCTTGAGCTTCTGCGACTCGGGGCTGATCTCGCTGACCGAGGCGGGCAGGGTGGCGAACGGGCCGTCCATGACGGTGACGGACTCGCCGATCTCGAACTCGACGGCGGGGCCGGAGGGCGTCTTGGCGGCGGTCTTCTTGCTCTCCTCGGTCGGCTCCGGGGCGAGCAGCTTGGCCACCTCGTCGAGGCTGAGCGGGCTGGGCTTGTTGGACAGGCCGACGAAGCCGGTCACGCCCGGGGTGTTGCGCACCGCGGCCCAGGACTCGTCGGTCAGCTCCATGCGCACCAGGACGTAGCCGGGCAGCACGCGCTCCTTGACCGGCACCTTCTTGCCGCTCTTGAACTCCTGGACGGTGTGCGTCGGCACCTCGACCTGGTAGATGTAGTCCTCCATGTTGAGCGACACGTTGCGGCTCTCGATGTTGGACTTCACGCGGTTCTCGTAACCGGCGTAGGAGTGGATCACGTACCACTCGCCGGGCAGGCCGCGGAGCGAACGCTTGAACTCCTCGACCGGGTCGACGTCGGGCTCGACGTCACCGTCCTCCTCGACGACGGCCGCCTCGGCGGTCTCGTCGACCTCGTCGCTGTCCACGACGTCTTCGACGGTCTCCTCAGCGGCCTGGGAGGCCTCTTCCGGCTCGGCGTCCCACTTCTCGCGGGGCTCGTCGGCCGGCACTGAAGATTCGGACACGGTGACTCTTCCTCTTTCGTCGGTATCGAACGGCGGCTCCGTCAGGCGCGCGCCGTCTGCGTCAGAATCAGCCGCCGAAAATCTGCAGGACGGCCCAGCCGAACGCGGCGTCGAGGCCGTAGATGATGCCGACCATGATCAGCACGAACACCATGACAACCGTGGTGTACGTGACCAGCTCCTTGCGCGTCGGCCAGATGACCTTGCGCAGCTCGGCCACGACCTGACGGTAGAACAGGGCCGGAGAAGTACGCTTCTTCTCACCACTGGGCTTGCCTGCGGTCTCGCCGCGCGTGTCGATCGCCACAGTCCTCACCTGAAATCGGTCGTATCCAACGCAGTTATGCGGCGCCTACACGCCATTATTGCGCGGACCGCACTCGCAGGGCACGAGGGACTCGAACCCCCAACCGCCGGTTTTGGAGACCGGTGCGCTACCAATTGCGCCAGTGCCCTATGTCGTCAACCACATTACCCTGGATGACTTACTGCCTGGACCGAACGCCACATCGACATGCGGCTGCAGGACCTGGCGAAAGTGTACGGAAGATTGCCCGCCACGTCGAACCCAAACCTGATCGCGCAGGTCACATGGCGTGGGGGCGCGCGTGGGAGCATGGAGGCATGTCCACCCGACGCCGTGTCTCCACACGGATTTCCGCGATTTCCGAGTCCGCGACCCTCGCCGTGGACGCCAAGGCGAAGGCGATGAAGGCGGCCGGCCGTCCGGTCATCGGCTTCGGCGCGGGCGAGCCCGACTTCCCGACGCCCGACTACATCGTCGAGGCCGCCGTGGCCGCGGCGCGCGAGCCCCGCTTCCACAAGTACACCCCGGCGGGCGGCCTGCCCGAGCTGAAGCAGGCGATCGCCGCCAAGACGCGGCGCGACTCCGGCTACGAGGCCGACGCGTCGCGGGTGCTGGTGACCAACGGCGGCAAGCAGGCCGTCTACGAGGCGTTCGCCACGCTGCTCGACCCGGGCGACGAGGTCCTGGTCGTGGCCCCCTACTGGACGACCTACCCGGAGGCGATCAAGCTGGCCGGGGGCGTCCAGGTCGACGTCGTCACCGACGAGACGACGGGTTACCTTGCGAGCGTCGAGCAGCTGGAGGCGGCCCGCACCGACCGCACGAAGGTCCTGCTGTTCGTCTCGCCGTCCAACCCGACGGGCGCCGTCTACTCGCGCGAGCAGACGGTCGAGATCGGCCGCTGGGCAGCCGAGCACGGCCTGTGGGTGGTCACCGACGAGATCTACGAGCATCTGACGTACGGCGGCGCCGAGTTCGCCAGCATCGCCACGGCCGTCCCCGAGCTGGGCGACCAGGTCGTGATCCTCAACGGCGTGGCCAAGACGTACGCGATGACGGGCTGGCGGGTCGGCTGGCTGATCGGGCCGTCCGACGTGGTCAAGGCGGCGACCAACCTGCAGTCGCACGCCACCTCCAACGTCTCCAACGTCTCGCAGATGGCCGCGCTGGCGGCGGTCTCCGGCGACCTGTCCGCGGTGGCGCGGATGCGTGAGGCGTTCGACCGGCGCCGCCAGACGATGGTGCGGATGCTCAACGAGATCCCGGGCGTGTTGTGCCCGGAACCTAAGGGCGCGTTCTACGCCTACCCGGCGGTCAAGGAGCTCATCGGCAAGGAGCTGCGCGGGCGCCGCCCGGGGTCGTCGGCCGAGCTGGCCGAGCTGATCCTGGAGGAGGCGGAGGTGGCGGTGGTGCCCGGCGAGGCGTTCGGCACCCCCGGCTACTTCCGCCTGTCGTACGCGCTGGGCGACGACGACCTGGTGGAGGGCGTCAGCCGCCTCGCCAAGCTGCTGGCCGAGGCCCACTGACCGCGTCGCCCGGCAACGCGCGGGGCGATCACGGCGACGTCCGTGACGAGGGGGTTACCCGGTCGCCTCGTCGGCGATGCGGTCGATCTCCGTGGACAAGCCAGGGGTCGCGGCGACGTAGACGGCGGTGCCGGGGCGCTCCAGCCACATGAAGTTGTGCAGGTCGCCCCGGGTCTCCCAGCTCAGCGCGGGCTTGCCGTGGTGCATGCCGAGCGTGGCCCGGTTGACGAGGGTGGCGAACTCCTCGGCGGTCCTGACCCCGCAGACGACGCCGACGTGCAGTCGCTCGGCGCCCCGGCTCCAGGTCTCGCCCCTGACCTTCAGCTTCCGGGTGAGGGACCTGACGTGCCGGAACGTACCGGATCTCGTGGTGCCGACGGGCATGGCGGCGACGCCGACGGGGGCGGAGCCGCACGACAGCGTGGGGCCCGTCACGGCGGCGACCGGGCTGGGCCGGCCGATCTGCGGCGCGGGGGCGGACGGGCCGCACGCGGCAAGGCTCAGTGTCAGGAGCACCGTCGCCAGGCGCCGCATCACCACTCCAGGGCCGGAACGCGGGAAGAAGGACCCTAGTCTCCTACAACAGCCGTGCTGACACGGCAAGTCGCGGCCCGGTCCGGTGGCAAAATATGGCGATGGCAAGGTCCCTGCTCTCGCTGCCCAAGGCCCACCTGCATCTCCACTTCACCGGCTCCATGCGCCACTCGACCCTGATCGAGCTGGCCAGGGAGCAGGGCCTGCACCTGCCCGACGCGCTGGAGCAGGACTGGCCGCCCCGGCTGCGGGCTACCGACGAGCGCGGCTGGTTCCGGTTCCAGCGGCTGTACGACATCGCCAGGTCCGTGCTGCGGCGGCCGGAGCACGTCTACCGGCTGCTGCGCGAGACCGCCGAGGACGAGACGGCGGCCGGGTCGCGGTGGCTGGAGATCCAGGTCGACCCGTCGGGCTACCAGCAGATGTTCGGCGGCCTGACGGCCACGCTGGAGCTGGTGCTGGACGCGGCCGAGCAGGCTTCGCGGGCCACGGGCACCGGCCTCGCGGTGGTGGTGGCCGCCAACCGCACCAGGCATCCCCTCGACGCCAAAACGCTCGCCCGGCTGGCCGCCCAGTACGTCGGCAAGGGCGTGGTCGGGTTCGGCCTGTCCAACGACGAGCGGCGCGGCCAGGCCCGCGACTTCGACCGGGCGTTCCGCATCGCCAAGCGGGCCGGGCTGCTGGCCGTGCCGCACGGCGGGGAGCTGCTGGGGCCGCGGAGCGTGGCGCAGTGCGTCGACGACCTCGACGCCGACCGGGTCGGCCACGGCGTGCGCGCGGCCGAGGACCGGTGGCTGATGGAGCGGCTGGCCGAGCGGCAGATCTGCTGCGAGGTGTGCCCGACCTCCAACGTGGGGCTGGGGGTGGCCGAGCGGGCGGCGGACGTGCCGCTGCGCAGGCTGTTCGAGGCGGGGGTGCCGGTCGCGCTCGGCTCCGACGACCCGCTGCTGTTCGGGGCCCGGCTGCTGCGCCAGTACGAGCTGGCCAGGGAGGTGTACGGGTTCACCGACGCGGAGATCGCCGAGCTGGCGCGCCAGTCGATCAGGTCGTCGGCCGCGCCCGAGCCGGTCCGCAAGGAGCTGATCAAGGGCGTCGACGACTGGCTGGCCTCACCGGAGTGAGCCGGCCAGCTCGGCCGCCCGCGCCATCGACGGGGCGCCCTCCAGCCGGTGGCCGACGTCGCCCGACTGCCAGATGAGGGTGGGCCCGGCCTGGCGCAGCGGCACCTCCCCGCCCCCCTCGCGGCTGATGTAGCCGAGGGGGTGCGAGCCCGGCAGCCAGAAGCCGGTGACGCCGTCGACCTCGACCTCGTCGGGGAACGGCGGGCCGAGCCGCTTGAAGAAGAACGGGTCCATCCGGCCGTCGAACTGGTCCAGCCGGATGCCGTCCGGCCAGAACATCGACACCACCCGGCCGCCGTCGGCGACCGTTACCCGTTCCGGCTCGCCCAGCGCGGCCAGGGTCCTGACCGGGAACGCGACCTGCCCGGCGACCTCGTCCAGCGGCACCTCCCGCTCCCCCGGCAGCGGCGCCGGCGTGGGCACCGGAGCCGGCGTGTCGCCGCCGAGCCGCAGCTCGATCCCGGCGTAACGGAGGATCGCGGTCACCACCTGCCTGCCCTGCGGGGTGGCCGCCGTGACGGCGACCAGGGCGACCACCGCCACCGCGACGATCCGCCACCGCCGCCGCCGCTTGACCGGCCGCGGGGCTTCCAGCCTGGTCCGCACAGCCGCCGCCACCTGCTCGGGCGGTGGGGCCGGCACGTCGAGGGAGCCGGCCAGGGCGCGCAGCTCGGCCTCGATGTCGTCGAAGCGCTCATCCGAGCTCATGCCCTGCCTCCTCCCTGAGCCTCGCCAGGCCGCGGTGCGTCCTGGACTTGACGGTGCCGACCGGCCAGCCGAGCACCTGGGCGGTCTCGGCCTCGGACAGCTGTAAGAAGTACCGGCAGACGACGGCTCTGCGTTCCCGCTCGGGCAGCGCCCTGACCGCCTCCAGCAGCCGGGCCCGCCGGTCCGTCGCCACGGCCGCGCCCTCGGGGTCGTCGGGGGCCTTCGCCTCGGCCGTGGCGCTCAGTCGTACCGTCAGCTCCGACCTGCGGCCGCGCGCCCGCGTCAGGTTGTGCGTCTCGTTGGCCACGATACGCAGCAGCCACGGGCGGAAACCCGCGTCGCGGCGGAACGTCCTGAGATGCCGGAACGCCTTGACGAACGCCTCCTGCACCACGTCCTCGGCCTCGTCGCGGGCGCCGAACAGGACCGCGGTGCGGTGCGCGAGCGCGCTGTAACGAGCGACCAGCACCTCGTAGGCGGTCAGGTCGCCCTCCAGCGAGCGGGCGATGGCCTCGTCGTCATCCATGGGCGTGACTGATTCCACCGCATTCGTGGCGGGTACGGAAGAGTGTTCCGTGACCTTCGGCGCGGGGCGGGCACTAGACTCTGGCCCATTCCCGCGAACCCGTAAGGATCGGCGACTATGTCCTCTGGTTATGACCGTGTAGTCCAACCGGCAGCCGGTGACGAGGCCCTGGAGAACCACCTCGGCGGTGACGAGGCCAGAAACTACCGCAAGTACGAGTTCGACATGGTCGCCCCCCACGTCGGCCGGTCCCTGCTGGAGATCGGCTCCGGGCTCGGCCACTTCGCCGAGCAGTTCCTGCCGCGACTCGACCGGCTGGTCGTCAGCGACTTCGACCCCTACTGCGTCGAGCAGCTCAAGAAGCGCTTCGCCGACCGCGACGACATCGACGTGCTGCAGTTCGCCCTGCCGACCGAGATCCCGCTCAAGGACAAGGTCGACACCGTGGTCATGATGAACGTCCTGGAGCACATCGAAGACGACGCCGAAGCGCTGCGCTCGCTGGCGCGCGTCACCCTCCCGGGCGGGCGGATCGTCATCTGGGTGCCGGGCTACATGCAGCTGTACGGCGACTTCGACCGCAAGGTCGGCCACGTGCAGCGCTACACGCCCAAGACGCTGGCCGCCACCGTGGGCAAGGCGGGGCTGGACATCGAGGTGCTCAAGCCGATCAACTTCCTGGGCGGCATCGCCTGGTGGGCGGCGGTGCGCCGGGGTGGGGTGGGTTACCCGGACCCGCGGCTGGTCAAGATCTACGACCGCACGGTGGTGCCGATGACGCGGCTCATCGAGCGCTTCATCCGGCCGCCGTTCGGGCAGACGGTCTTCTGCGTGGCCCGCGTCCCCGGCTGACCGTTCTTCATCGCGTGGTTCCTCGGTGCGGGTGCCGCTTCTGCGGCGGTGCTCGCCGGGCTGATTGCTCCGTGCGAACCATGCCCGGCCGCGTGACATGGGCCTCGCAGTAGACGCGCTCCGCGCGAAATCCAGCTCGGGCTGCGCTGTGCGGGGGCAGGCCCCCGCGTACCAGGTCAACGGCACGGCCTTCGCGATGGGCGGCGCTCCGCGCCGATCAGCTCAGACGTGTTGTGCGGGGGCAAGCCCCCGCGCCCCCGGGCGAGAGGGCTGCCGCCCCCTCGCGCTCCCCGGTCCCTGCCCACGCGGCGTGCGGGAATCCCCATAGCTGACCAGAAAGACGGTGGCATGGGTTCACCGGGTTGATCGGAACCCCAGGGGACCCCAAGTCCGTGGACAGGTGTGCAGGCATGGCGGACAGCCGTGGCCTGGTCCCGGACCGCCTCATCGGCTCAACGGCCCGATAGTCGCCGTCCAGCGCCCGCGCCGCAGCTCGATCCCACCATCTGGCCGTATCGGCCGCACATGGCGACGAGATGTGGTTGACCTCAACCGCAGTTGAGATTGCACGATGGCCCCTGAGGCCCGCCTCGTATGCGATTTGAGGAGTGCGTCCGTGAGCGCGGATTCTGCTTTCTATTCGATCATCGACTACACCGTTGACGGCGTCGACACACAGCGCGAGCTGGTGGAGGCCTTCGCCGAGATCCAGGAGCGGTGGGTGCGTTTCTATCCCGGATACCACTCGCCCCGCTTCCATGTGAGCACCGACGGCACACGCGTGTACAACATCGTGCACTGGGCGAGCGAGGCGGACTACCGCCACTTCGTGGAGACCTCCGATACCGAGGGCCGGATGGCCGCCATCGGCGAGGCGCTGGAGAGCCTGGCCGGCAGGGCCGAACCACGCATGACCGGAGTCCCTGCCTACACCGTCGTCCGCGAGATCGGTCCCGGCCCTCGGCGCTTGGACCCGTGATCGCGCCCGGCAGCTTGCGGCCATGCCTGCCGACACTGCGAACCCCATCTCATCAGTGACGATCGATTGCGCAGGTCATTCATGAAGCTTGAGATTTACGCCGATGTGTTGTGCCCGTGGTGCTACATCGGCAAGAGACGCCTGACGGCCGCGCTGGCGCAGCACTCCGGCCGCGCTCGCGTCGAGGTCGCCTGGCGCAGCTACGAGTTGGCACCGGAGGCGGAGCGCACCCCCGGCCCGACCGCCGCCGAGGCGATGGCGGACTGGTGGGGCGAGCAGGCGCCCGCCCGCGTCGAGCACATCCGGTCGCTGGGCGCGGCCGAGGGCCTGGAGCTGAACCTGCATCTGGCTCGCCCGGTGAACACCTTCGACGCGCACCGGCTGGTCAAGCTGGCCACCGACCGCGGCCGCGCCGACGAGATGATGGAACTGCTGCTGCACGCCTACCACACCGAGGGCCTGAACGTCGCCGATGTGCAGGTCCTGCGTCGCCTCGGTGACCAGGCCGGGCTCGATGGCGATGAGGT
This sequence comes from Nonomuraea harbinensis, assembly GCF_019396385.1. Lineage (GTDB taxonomy): Bacteria > Actinomycetota > Actinomycetes > Streptosporangiales > Streptosporangiaceae > Nonomuraea > Nonomuraea ferruginea. The sequence goes on from NZ_JAHKRN010000088.1 coordinate 13,119, forward strand.
GCGTGCCGTCCTGGCCGGCGACGGCTACGCCGACGAGGTCCGCGCCGACCGGCGCCGCGCGGCCGAACACGGCGTCACCGGCGTGCCCAGCCTGGTGGTCGACGGCCGGCCGCCGGTCCCTGGCGTCCAGCCTGTCGCTGATCTGTACCGGCTCCTGGAGCATGGTCTCGCGGCCCTTTGACGGGTCCGGCTGATCCGCGATCCGAGCGCCCAATCTGCCCTTTATCCCGTGCTCCCGCCGATCCTCGCAAAGGAGGGCGCTGAACTGGGCCGCACAGGGAAGCTGCTGAACTGGGCCGCACGGGTCAGGGCGCTGAACTCGGCAAGGACCGGGCGCCGCTGAACCGGGCCCCACGGGACAGAGCACCGAGCTGGGCAAGGACCGAACGCCGCTGAACTGGGCCGCACAGGAAAGGGCGCCGAACTGGGCAAGGACCGGGGAGCGCGAGGGGGCGGTAGCCCCCTCGCCCGTGGGCGCGGGGGCTTGCCCCCGCACAACACAGCCCGAGCCGATCGGCGCGAAGCGCCACCCACCGCGAAGACCACGCCCTTGACCTAAGACGCGGGGGCTCGCCCCCGCACAACACAGCCCGAGCTGGGATCGCGCGGAGCGCGTCTGCCGCGAGGGCCATGCAGTTGGGCCAAGCCCCGGCTGAGGACCCCCTAGGGAGGGTCCTCAGCCGAGCGTCATTTGATGGACCCCGCCGTCAACCCGCCGACCACCTTCCGCTCGATCAACGCGAACAGGATGATCACCGGGATGGTGGCGATGACCGACCCGGCGAACAGGTTCTGCCAGTCCACCTGGTACTGGCCGATGAACGAGTTGAGCGCCACGGTCAGAGGCTGGTTCTCCGGGGTGGTGGTCAAGGTCAGAGCGACGACGAACTCGTTCCAGGCCGCGATGAACGTGAAGATCAGCGCGGTGATCACCCCGGGCATGGCGAGCGGCAGCGTGATGCGGAACAGCGCGCCGAACCGGCCGTTGCCGTCGATGAACGCGGCCTCCTCCAGCTCGCGCGGGATCGAGGAGAAGTACGCGTTCAGGATCCACACCGCGAACGCCAGGTTGAACCCGCCGTTGACCAGGATCAGCGACCAGATCGAGTCGACCAGCCCGAGCTGGGAGAACTCGCGGTAGATGCCCACGAGCATGGCCGTCGGCTGGAACATCTGGGTGATCAGCACGAGGATCAGGAAGAACGTCCGCCCCCTGAAGTTGTGCCGGGCGGAGTAGTAGGCGGCCGGCAGCGCCACCAGGAGCACCAGGACGGTGGAGCCGGCGGCCACCTGGAGGGTGACGACGAGGTTGCCCGCGAGGCCGCTGCTCCAGAAGTTGACCAGGTTGGCCCATTCCCACTGCGTGGGCAGGATGGTGGCGTCGCGCAGCGTCTCCTGGGGACGCAGCGAGGTCAGCAGCATCACCAGATACGGGAACAGGAAGATGAACGCGACCACGTAGGCGACGGCCGCGGTCACCGTGGTCTTGAGTCTGGGCATGGCGCGGTGCCCGACCGGCGCGGGCCGGCGGCGGGCGGGGCGGGCGGGCGCCTTGGGCGCCGTCTCGACTGCCATCACGCCACCGCCCTGTTCCAGCGCGAGATCTTGAGGAAGACCGCGGTGATCACCAGCACCATTCCGAAGTTGACGACCGACATGGCGGCGGACTCGCCGATGTCGGAGCTCTTGAGGATGAACATGAAGATGGTCGAGGTGGCCGTCGAGTATCCGGGCTGGCCGTGCGTCATCGCCCAGATGATCGGGAAGCTGTTGAAGACGTTCATCATGTTGATCAGCACGGCGACGGTCAGCGCGGGCCGGAGCAGCGGCAGGGTGATCGACCAGTAGGTGCGCGGCCGGGAGGCGCCGTCCATCTTGGCTGCCTCGTACACGTCACCGGGGATGGTGGCGAGGCCCGCGAGCAGCGCGTACGTGGTGAAGGGGACGGACACGAACACCGCGACGAACACCAGCCACGGCATGGCGGTGGAGGCGTCGCCGAGCTGGTCGGCGGAGGCTCCGCCGAGCGCGTCGATGAGCCCGAGTCTGAGCCTGATCTGGTTGATGACGCCGACCTCCGGGTCGAGCATCCACCGGAAGACGATGGCGGTCATCAGCACGGACGCGGCCCAGGGCGCGATCAGCGCCCAGCGGGCGACCTTGCGGCCGGGGAAGCGCTGGTTGAACAGCTGGGCGAGAGCGAGCGAGATCACCACGGTGAGGACGACGACGGCCACCACCCAGACCACGCTGCGGACCATGATGTCCGCGAAGTCCTTCTCGGCGAACAGCTTGTCGTAGTTGTCGAAGCCGTTCCAGCCTCGGACCACGCCGACCCGGCTGATCTCCAGGAACGAGGACCGGATCATCTCGACGACGGGCCAGAGCACGACGACGGCGATCAGCACCACCGCGGGCCCGATCCAGGCGAGCGGCTCCAGGGCGCGCAACCTTCTCATAAGTTCCTCCGTGGAGGTACGGCCGGCGCCTCAGGTGAGACGCCGGCCGTACGGGCCCCCGTCGTTCAGCCGGCCTCGGCGGTCTTCTGGAGTTCGCCGAGGACCGCGGCGGGGTCGTCCTTGACGGCGCCGCCGATGGTCTGCTTGATCGCCGGGTTCAGCTCGGCCCACTTCTCGTCCTGGAACGGGTAGAAGCTGGCGTTGGGCAGCGCGTCCAGGAACGGCTTGAGCTTCTCGTCGCCCGACAGCTTCTCGATGCCGCCGTTGGTGACGGGCAGCAGCTTGTACGTCTCGCTGATCTTCTCAGCGGCGGAGCCGGTGTAGAAGAAGTCGAAGAACTTCTTGATCTCCTCGGCGCGGCCGTTCTTGTTGAACGCCATGATCCAGTCCATGACGCCGAGGGTGGTGTCGAGCGGCCCGGTCTTGCCGGGGATGGGCGCGACGCCGTAGTTCTTCAGGCCGGCCGCGTCGAAGATCGGGATGGACATGGGTCCGCCGTTGACCATGCCGACCTTGCCGGCGCCGAAGTCCTCCCAGACCGTCTTGCGGTCCTTGGTGCCGGGGTTGGGGGTGGTGAGTCCGGCGTCGACGAGACCCTTGACGTAGGTGAAGGTCTCGACGTTCTGCGGCGAGTTGATCGCCCACTTGCCGGCGTCGTCCTTGTAGCCGCCGCCGTTGCCGAGCATCCACAGGAACGACTCGGCCTGCGCCTCCTCCTGGCCGAGCGGGAGGCCGAACGGCTGGCTGACGCCGGAGGCCTTGAGCTTCTCGGCCGCGGCCTTGAGCTCGTCCCAGGTCTTGGGCGCCTCGGCGACGCCGGCCTTCTCGAACAGGTCCTTGTTGTAGAACAGGGCGCGGGCGGAGGACACGAACGGGATGCCGTAGGCCGTGCCGTCGACCTTGCCGAACTCGGCGAACTTCTGCAGCATGTCGCCGGACACCTCGGGCGACAGGACCTCGTCGACCTTGTGGAGCAGGCCGTCGGCGACGAATCCGGAGTAGTCGCCGGTCTGCAGGATGTCGGGCACCTGACCGTTCTGGATCATGGTGGCGACCTGCTTGTCGATGTCGTTCCAGTTGATGACCTGGACGTCGACCTTGATGTTCGGGTTGGCCGCCTGGAACTCGTCGACCACGCCCTTCCAGAAGTTCTCTCCGGAGTTGGGCTTGCCGGGGCCGTCGCCGTAGTCGGCGGCGACCATCTTCAGCGTGACCTGGCCGCCGTCGGCCGCCTGGTCGCCGCCGCCTTCCGACGCGCCGGAGCCACAGCTGGACAGGACCAGCACGGTAGCCAGGCCGAGAGCGGCGCCGCCCACAAGTCTCATTCTCACCGTAAGTACCGCCTTCTCATCGGACGGGTCGTGCTGGTCCGTACCAGCTGCCAGACCCTGCCCAGGGGTATGGGGCCGCGAGCGTCACGGCCCCACGCGTTTGCGCAAGCGTAAGCCGGGGTTCGCCTGGCGGTCTATACCGGTAAATTGCAGAACGGCAACAGTAAGGGGAAGAGTTCTGCACTCGCGGTCTAGACCACTTGTCAGCGAATCTTCCTGCGGACGTTCTCGCCGCCCTCCGGCCGGCCGATCCACGGTCCCTCGATCGACGGGTCGAGGATGCCCTCTTCCAGGAAGGAGTAACGGCCGTCGAGCACGTATCGGGCCAGCCGCACGTCGTGGTCGTCACTGTTGTCCCAGAGCCTGTCGAACAGCGTGTCCACCCGTCGCCTGGCCTGCCGGCAGAACGTGTCGGCCAGCTCCAGCGGCCGGCGTCCGAGGTCGCCCTCGTCCTCGGCGGCCTTGACGCAGGCCGCGGTCATGGCGAACAGCTCGGCGCCGATGTCGACGATCCGGCCGAGGAACGCCTGCTTGTGCTCCAGTCTCCCCTGCCAGCGGGACATGCCGTAGAAGGTGGACCTGGCCAGCTTGCGGCTGGTCCGCTCCACGAAGCGCAGGTGCGTGGCCAGCGGCCCGAACTCCGAGAAGGCGGTGGGCAGGTGCCCCGCCCCGGTGACCAGGGACGGCAGCCAGCGGGCGTAGAAGCGGCCGGCCCGCTTGAGCGCCTGGGCGCGCTCCTGCCGTGAGGAGTCAGGGTTGATCAGCTCGCCGGCGGCGGTCAGGTGGGCGTCGACCGCCTCACGGGTGATGAGCAGCCGCATGATCTCGGACGAGCCCTCGAAGATGCGGTTGATCCGGGTGTCGCGCAGCATCTGCTCGGCCGGGACGCCGCGCTCGCCGCGCGCCGCGAGCGACTCGGCGGTCTCGTAGCCGCGCCCGCCCCTGATCTGGACCAGTTCGTCGAGCGCCTGGTAGGACATCTCGGTCGCGTACAGCTTGGCCAGCGCCGCCTCGATGCGGATGTCGCTGCCCTCGCCGTCGGCCAGCCTGGCGGTCAGGTCGGAGACGGCTTCCAGGGCGTACGCGGTCGCGGCGATGAAGGCGATCTTCGTGGCGACGGCCTCGTGCTCGCCGACCTTGCGGCCCCACTGGACGCGGGCGTTCGCCCACTCGCGGGCGATCTTCACGGCCCACTTGGCGTGCCCGGCGCAGCTGGCGGGCAGCGACAGCCGGCCGGTGTTGAGCGTGGTCAGGGCGATCTTCAGTCCTTCGCCCTCACGCCCGATCAGGTTCTTCGCCGGGACCCTGACCTGCGAGAACTCCGTGACCCCGTTCTCGATGCCGCGCAAGCCCATGAACGCGTTGCGCCGCCTGACCGTGATGCCCGGCGAGTCGCCCTCGACCACGAAGGCGCTGATCTTCTTCCCCGTACGGGCCATCACCACGAGCAGGTCGGCGACCACGCCGTTCGTGGTCCACAGCTTGACCCCGTCGAGCACGTACGCCTCGCCGTCGCGCACCGCGGTGGTCGACAGCCGGGCCGGGTCGGAGCCCACGTCGGGCTCGGTGAGCAGGAACGCGGAGATCTCGCCCCGCGCGCACCGGGGCAGGAACTCGCGCTTCTGCTCCTCGCTGCCGAACAGCTTCAGCGGCTGCGGCACCCCGATCGACTGGTGCGCCGACAGCAGCGTGGCAAGCGCCGGGCAGTACGAGCCGACCAGCATGAGCGCGCGGCAGTAGTACAGGTACGGCAGGCCGAGCCCGCCGTACTCCTCACCGATCGTGATCCCGAACGCTCCCAGCCCGGCCAGGCCCTTGACGACCTCGTCCGGGATGACCCCGTCCCGCTCGATCCGGGCGGGATCCACGTGCGCGTCGAGATATCGGCGGACGGCCCGGACGAACTCCTCGCCGCGCTTGGCCGCCTCGTCGGGCACGGACGGCACCGGATGCACCAGATCCAGCCGGAGATCTCCGAGGAACAGTTGCTTGGCGAAGCTCGGGCGGGTCCACTCTTGCTCGCGGGCCTGCTCGCCGAGCTCCCTTGCCTTGGCGTACTCGCTCATGGCATCCTCCCGCCGACAGTACGCCGAATCGACTCAGCGAGAAAGCAGCCGGCGCGGCAGCTCGACGACCAGGACGGTCGCGAGCAGGCCCAGCGTCGCGGGCACCAGCAGGTAGAAGCCGCAACAGGCGAGCGACACAGCCGACAGGGCGGTGGCCGCGACCGCGGTGGCGCGCTGCCTTCCGGCGGGCAGCAGCCGTACGGCGGCGGCCACCCCGACGGTGGTGACCGCGGCGAGGCAGGCGGCGGTGGCCCGCATGAGCACGTCCAGGTCGCCCGCGAGGAACAGCACCGGCACGCTCAGCGCGGCCAGCAGCGCCAGGCTGCGCAGCGGCGTCCGGCCGGGCTCACCTCCGCTGGCGAACCAACCGGGCAGCGCGCCGGTCCTCGCCATGGCGGCGCCGAGCCGGGAGGCGCCGGCGATGTAGGTGTTGATGGCGCCGAAGGTGAGCAGCACCGCGACGGCGCCGGTCACCGGCCGGGCCTCTGGGCCGAAGCCGATCTCCAGGAGCGCGGCGAGCGGCACCGCCGTGGTGCCGGCCCGGTCGCCGAGCACGCCGATCGTGGTCAGGCAGACGCCCAGATAGAGCACGATGATCACTACCAGCGCCACGGCCGTGGCCCGCACCAGGCCGCGCCGGTCGGCGAACTCGGCTGACAGGAACGCGGCGGCCAGCAGAGCGGCGGCGGCCATCCGGTCGACCCCGAAGGCGTCGGCCACGTACCCACCGCCGACCAGCAGTCGCGGAAGCCGAGGCCGTCGAGACAGTGGGTCATGGTCATCCCGGTGAACGCGGGGACCTTCGGGCTTTTCGTGCTCCGCCGGACGTAGTCGGCGAAGCCCGACGCGTCACCGCCGGCGGCCCGCTTGATCGCGTCGGCGAGCTCCACCCATCGGGGGAACTCGGGATCCGGACCCGGTGAGACGATGCTGAGCCGCTGGCCACGCTGACGCGACGGGAGCGCGAGGTGCTCGCGCTGATGGCGGAGGGCATGTCCAACCTGGCGATCGCGGCCCGCTTCCAGGTGACCGACAAGGCGATCGGCAAGCACACCAACAACATCTTCGCCAAGCTCGGCCTGCCTCCGTCCGACGACCACAACCGGTGGGTCATGGCGGTCCTGGCCTACCTTCAGGCCACCCCGGGATCATTGCCGGCCGGGGGCTCCTGACGGCCACGCGATGTACTCCGGCGGCACCCGCTCGGCCAGCCACACCCCGTTGGCGCTGACCCGGAACTCGTGTCCGGCCTCGTGCATCGCCCCCGCGTCCACCGGCAGCACCACGGGCCGGCCGCGGCGGGCGCCCACCCGGGTGGCGGTCTCGCGGTCGGCCGACAGGTGCACGTGGTGGCGGTCCATCGGCAGCAGCCCCCGCTCCCTGATCGCGTCCAGGTTCCGCGCCACCGTGCCGTGATAGAGGTACGCGGGCGGCACGGTCACCGGAAGGCCGAGGTCGACGGTGACGGAGTGGCCCTGGTTGGCTCGGATCCGGTCGCCGTCCAGGGCGTAGCGCCGCTTGTCGTTGTCCCGTACCACCCGTTCCAGTTCCTCGCGGCCGATCGGGAAGCCGTGCGCCGCGGCGGCCCGCAGGAAGGTCTCGACGTCCACCCAGCCCTGCTCGTCGAGCGCGATGCCGATGCGCTCGGGCTGGTGACGCAGGTGCTTGGCCACGTACTTGGAGACGCGTACGAGTCGCCGCTCGTCCATGGGCACCCCCGTCGATAAATCGGTTGTGCCGCACCTTACGGGACATCTACCTTCGAGTCATGCGCCTTTACCAGTAATGCGCCGGGGCCGTCGAACGGCCCGGCCCACGAAGCCGATCCCTGCCATTACGTAAAGGAGCCTTCTTATGCGTGCCCATATTTCCAGCAAATCCGATAAGTCGGGCAAGCGCCCGCCGGCCCCCAAGCAGATGCCGCGCATGCCGCAGCGCCCCATCGCGCCGCCCCGCCGCATCCCGCCCAAGGGCCGCTGAAGCCACTACCAAAATGGTGGTAGTCCGCGGCGTCGCCGCGACCCACGCGTGCCCCGCCTCTCCCGACAGGGGCGGGGCACGCGCCTTTCCCGGGACGTTAGGATCCACGGCATGTCTTGGCCATCGGACCCCAGTGAAGACACCCACTACCTGGATCAGGTCGTCGAGCGGACCCAGGCCGCGGTGCGCGACCTGCGCCGGGCCGAGCGCCTGATCGCCGAGGTCGAAGGCGCCGGCGAGGCCGCCCAGGGCATGATCAGGGCCCGGGCCGGCGGGCACGGCGCGATGCGCGGGCTGCACATCGACCCCCGGGCGCTCCGCCTCGACCCGCGCACCCTCGGCGCCGAGGTCACCAAGGCGATCCAGCAGGCGCAGGAGGCCGCCGCCGAACGCACCGAGGAGATCGTCGCCGAGGCGACCGCCCGCGTCGGCGTCCTCCCCGAGCCGCTCGACGAGACGTTCGTCCGCCACCGGGTGGAGTCCGCCGCCCGCGACCTCTACTCGGGAGGGCTGTGATGTTCGGTTTCGACCTCGACCCGGGCGACATCCGCGAGCAGGACGTCGACAGGGCCGCCGAGCAGGCCGGGCGCCTGGAGGCGCTGCTCGCCGAGCAGGAGGAGAGGCTGGCCGGGATCGTCGGCACCGGCACGGGCGACCGCGTCCAGGTGAAGGCGTCCGCGGCGGTCGACGGGCGCGTGCTGGAGGTCGTCCTGGGCCCCCAGGCCGCCCGCGAGGGCAGCCACGTCCTCGCCGAGGAGATCCTCCTGGCCGTGCGGCGCGCACAGGACGACACCCGGCGTCAGGCCGAGGCGCTCCTGAGCGCGGCCGTCCAGGAGGCCGTCCCCGGCCTCGACCTCGCCGCGCTGAACGAACAACTGAACAGGCCCGGCTGACAACCGCAACGACTCACAACAACCACATAAGTCACCTTTCCTCGCTATCGTCACATCTATGAGTACGGGGTTCGAGATGGCGCCCGAGTCCCTGCGGCTGCAGGCGACGCGGGTGCACCAGCACGGGGAAGATTACGAGGCGGCGGTGGCGCGGCTCCGCGAGGGCGGCGGCCAGTGGGGCGACGACGGGCTCTTCGCCGCCCTGCAACTGGCCTGGACCGAGTGCCGTGAGGTCATACTCACCGCCGTGCCCGGCCTGTCCGGCTCGATCAACGGCGTGGGCGACGGCATGGTGGCGGCGTCCGCCAACATCGGGGCCGTGGAGACCGCGCTCACCGCACCGGAGCCGGACCGATGGGCATAGTCCTGCCGCCGGAGCTCCACTTCGCCCTCGATCTGGCCGGCGTCCCGTTCCCCAATGTCGACGAGGACCTGATCCGCGGCGACGCCGACGCGGTGCGCACCGTCGAGAGCGGGACGGCCACGGCCGGATCGGAAGCGGACGCGACCGTCCTGTCCTCCTCCGCCGTCTACCGGGGCGGCAGCGCCACCCAGTTACAGGGCTTCTGGCAGGCGACCGGCGCCGACTCCGGCCACCTGGCCCAGGCCGCGACGGCGATGCGGGTGGCGCCCGTGGCGCTGGACGGCATGGCGAACGTGGTGACCGCCACCAAGGTCGCGGTCGGCACGGTCGCGGCCGTCGCCACCGTGCGCCTGGCGCTGTCCAGGCTCACTCCCCCGCCCCACGGCAGCGTCATGTCCCTCGCCACGCTGCTCGCCACCAGGCGGGCCGGCACGAAGATCTACCGCGAGGCCTTCGAGGGCGCGACCAGGGAGCTCGCGCCCGGCATGGCGCGCCGCGTCACCGACCCGATGCGGCGCATCCTGGAGAACCTGCGCCGTCCCGGCGGTCCCGGCGGCACCGCCCTGGCGGGCGCCGGAGGGCCCGGCCGGATCCCGGTCTCCGGGTTCCGCAACCGCATGGACGACATGCCCGGCATCATGCAGATGGCCCGGGGCGGGCGCGGAGGCGGGCGCGGCCGTACCGAGTCGCAGGCCAACCTCAACAAAGAGGAACAGGCGGCCGTGGAGGCGAAGGAGAACGGTCAGCCCTACGACCGGAGCGTCTTCAACAGGGCCGCCGGCAAGATACGCAAGGCCGAGAAGTTCGAAGGCGACAGGAACAAGCAGAAGAGAGGGCGAGGGAAATAACGATGGCAGACCGGGTCGGATTCGAGTCGCAGCACTTCTCGCTGAACAACCCGCGGGGCGAGGAGCAGGGCGACGTCCCCATGCTGCTGCGCCGGCTGGCCAGCACGCTGGAGGAGATGGGCGGGATCGAGATCCGCGACCTGATCCTGCACAGCGACACCGACGACGACGGCGACCCCTGGCCCTACGTCACCGTCTACTACTCGCCGCTGCCCGACGACGGGGCCGAGCTCCCCTGACGCGAACGGCGCCCCGCCCCCCTTCGCGGGGGATCGGAAGAGCGT
>NZ_JAHKRN010000089.1 GCF_019396385.1 Nonomuraea harbinensis
GCACCCCTCTACCACGCACGTTCTGCGCTGGTCAGACTGGCGCCGCCGCCACCAAGCAACAGCCCGACACTGCCACTACCAGCGCAGATCCGATCCATGATCGCAAAGTGTCACTGGAGTACTAGGCGGCGTGTGCCACGGGTGCCACACTGATCGCATGCCGGAGCGTGAAGCTCGCCCGTTGATGCCGCAGATGCGGCTCGATGAGTTGCTTGCTGAACTGCAGACCAGACTCACCGCCGTGCTGACGACCCGTGACCGCGTGCACTCCCTGCTCGAAGCCGTCGTGTCCGTGGGCAGCGACCTGGACCTGGAGACCGTGCTGCGGCGCATCATCGAGACCGCCACCACACTGGTGGACGCCAGCTACGGCGCGCTCGGCGTGGTGGGCGAGGAGCAGACGCTCCTGCAGTTCATCCCCGTCGGGCTGAGCGAGGAGGAGATCGCCAAGATCGAGCACTGGCCGCACGGCCTCGGCCTGCTCGGCCTGCTCATCAAGGACGCCCGGCCGCTGCGGCTGGGCCGCATCTCCGACCATCCCGAGTCCTACGGCTTCCCGCCCGGCCACCCGCCCATGGGCACCTTCCTCGGCGTGCCCATCCGGGTGCGCGAGGAGGTGTTCGGCAACCTCTACCTGACGGAGAAGCGCGGCGGCGCCGAGTTCGACGAGGAGGACCAGGCCGTCGTGGTCGCGCTGGCGACCGCCGCCGGCGTCGCCGTCGAGAACGCCCGCCTGTACGAGGAGACCCGCCGGCGCGAGACCTGGCTGCAAGCCTCCGCCGAGATCACCACCTGCCTGCTGTCCGGCGCCGCCCCGCAGGAGGTGCTCACCCTGATGGCGGCCCGCGCCCGCCGCATGTGCGATGCCGACCTGGTCCAGGTGCTGCTGCCCGACGCGTCCGCGACGTCGCTCACCGTCGCGGTCGCCGACGGCCAGGGAGCGGACGAACTCCTGGGCACGGCATTCGAGATCACCTCGACGCTGGCGGGCGACGCGTTCGTCCAGGGCGAACCGATGGCGGAGACGGACCTGTACAGCGCCACCGATCCCGGCTCGCCGCTACGCCGGCTGGGCTACGGGCCCGCACTGCTCATCCCGGTGGGCGCGGCGCCCAGGGCGCGCGGCGTGCTCACCCTCACCAAGCGCAGCGGCCGGCTGCCCTTCAGCGGCGCCGACCGGCAGAATCTTCGCCCTGCAGGCATCCCCCGGGGCCGCCGGCCCGGGCCTGCGCGCGCAGATCGTCGACCTGGTGGAGGACGCCGGCGGGCACCTGGGCTTCATGCCGGGCCTGCGCATGGAAGGCCAGATCGACACCCTGGTGGGGGAGCAGATCGCCGAATATCTGCTGGCCGTGCTGCGTGAGGCGCTGTCCAACGTGGTGCGCCACTCCCACGCCACCCGGGCCGAGGTCTCGATCGAGGTCGCCGACCGGCTGCTCACCCTCACCATCACCGACAACGGCGTCGGGGTAGGCGAGGGCGGGCGGCGCAGCGGGCTGCGCAACATCGAAGAACGCGCCGGCCGCCTGGGCGGGGCCGCCGAGCTGGAGGCCCCGCAGGAGGGCGGGACCAGGCTACGCTGGAACGCCCCCCTTTGAGCGTGCTCACGGCTCCAGGCTGTCGGGGATGGAGTCGGACGGGCCGTAGGGCTGCTGGGTGTGGCCGCGGCCGTCGTAAATCTTTACCCACTTGACGGCGGGGAACTGCTTGAGGGTCGGTGTGATCTCATCGGCGATGGTGAAGGTCGATCCCGCGCTGGCCGGCCGGCCGGTCAGATAGACCCTGGCGATGCCCTTCTTGATGGTGAGCTTGCTGAAGCCGGTCGCCTTGGAGGAGACGAAGCGCAGCCCTTGGGCCTTCTCGGCCTGGGTGGGGCCGGCGAACAGGCGCTGCAGCGCGCCGTGGGCGGTGGCCGGGCCGATCACCGGCCGGCGCACGGCCGTGGTGTAGGGCGTGCGGCCGGTCGCGTAGTTGGCGGTGTTGAGGAAGTAGCCGCGCACCGGCACCGTCCGGTACGGGGTGGCGATGTCGACGACGACCCGGCTCGGCCGGGTGAGCGTGTAGACCCGGTAGGGCACGCGCTTGGCCAGCCCGATGCCGAAGGTCAGCGTCGCCTCGAAGTCGCCGGCGTTGACGACCTGGATGACACCGGGCAGCGGGTAGGTCCTGCGCGCAGGGCCATAGGTGACGCGGCCACGCTGGTCGTGGCCGTCGGCCTGATCGAAGCGCACGCGCAGCAGGGCGCCGCCCACCACCTCGACGGCCTGACCCGAGCCGTCGGCCAGGAGCCGGGACACGTAGCGGACGTCGCGCCGGGCCGGCACCCGGCCGTGGAACTCGAAGACCAGCCGGTCGAGTCCCCGGTGGTGCGCGGCCCTGATGCCGGTCAGGATCGGCGGGCCGGCGTGCTGCACGGTGGCCTGCACCGGAACGGCGAGCAGGCCGGTGGTGGTGGCCACCATCGCGGTGGCGATGAGGGGGCGGATCGGGAGCATGGTGATCATCTTCTTCCCCGTGAGTGCTCCTGATCCAAGTGTCCGCCCGGCCCCGCCGCGCGGCACCGGCGAACGTCCTCACCTTGCGGGACTTCCGGCGCCGATGACCAATCCCGGACGCCGGCGGGACGTTCGCCCCTGGTGTCGCCGGACGGGCGCGAGAAGCGTCGCTGGTAGGACACCTCGGCCGCGTCCCTCCCGCGCGAGGCGGGCAAGCGGCCATCACACGGCGGAAGGAGCCGCAGATGGATCTGAAAGAGGTGCTGGGCGAGGAGTACGGCTACCTGCTGGAGCACCGCGCGGCGGGCATCTCGCGCGAGCGGCTGCATCTGCCCGGCCCCGACTTCGTGGACCGGGTGGTGGCCGGCAGCGACCGCAGCCCGGCGGTGCTGCGCAACCTGCAGCACGTCTTCGACACCGGCCGCCTGGCGGGGACCGGCTACGTGTCGATCCTGCCGGTGGACCAGGGCGTGGAACACTCCGCCGCGGCCTCGTTCGCGCCGAACCCGGACTACTTCGACCCGGCGAAGCTGTGCGAGCTGGCGGTGGAGGGCGGCTGCAACGCGATCGCCTCCACGCTCGGAGTGCTCGGGGCGGTGTCACGACGCTACGCCCACCGGGTGCCGTTCATCGTCAAGATCAACCACAACGAGCTGCTCACCTACCCCAACCGCTACGACCAGACCGTGTTCGCCTCGGTCAAGCAGGCGTTCGACCTGGGCGCCGTCGCGGTGGGCGCGACCGTCTACTTCGGCTCCGCGCAGAGCATGCGCCAGTTGCAGGAAGTGCGCGAAGCCTTCCAGCAGGCGCACGAGCTGGGCCTGTTCACCGTGCTGTGGGCCTACCTGCGCAACGAGGCGTTCGTCAAGGACGGGACCGACCACCACCTCAGCGCCGACCTGACCGGGCAGGCCAACCACCTGGCCGCCACCGTGCAGGCCGACATCGTCAAGCAGAAGCAGCCCGCCTCCAACGGCGGCTTCCGCTGTCTGGAGTTCGGCAAGACTCACGACAAGGTCTACAGCGAGCTGGCGACGCACCACCCGATCGAGCTGACCCGCTGGCAGGTGGCTAACTGCTACCTGGGCCGGGTCGGATTGATCAACTCCGGCGGCGCTTCGGGCGGGAAGGACGACCTGGCGCAGGCGGTGCGCACCGCGGTCATCAACAAGCGGGCCGGCGGGATGGGGCTGATCGTCGGCCGCAAGTCCTTCCAGCGCCCGATGGCCGACGGGGTCGCGCTGCTGCACACGGTGCAGGACGTCTACCTCGATCCCGACATCACGCTCGCCTGACGCCGCCGCGGCGGCCAGCCTGGGCACCGGCCCGTACGCCGCCCCCGGACCTCACGGGCCCGGCTCTTGCCTTCCTGGCCGCCGTGCCGGCCGGCCTGTGGGGTGACCGCTGGTCCCCCGGGTCAGGCCAGGAGATCGGTGGCCGGGCGGCGCGGGGCGCGCGGGACCAGCGGCCCGAAGCCCAGCCGCATGATCATTTGCGGGTGGCCGCGCCGGTGCCGCGGGTCGGTGTGACGCCGCATGTCGCGCAGGTCGAGAGGCTGGTTGAGGAAGCTGGCCGAGATGTCGTACCCGGCGGCCACCAGCAGCACGCGCTGCAACGCCTGCCCGGCGCGCAGCCAGTCACCAGGCTCGTCCCCGGCGGTGGTGAGCACGGCCAGCTGGGGCTGCGGCTCGAAGCGGGCTTCGCCGCCGCGGTGGCCGAAGTCGCGGACGGGGTCCACCTCGCCGATCGCCTGCGGACCTTCCACGTACGCGGGCAGGCCCTGCCGGTTGGTCCAGGAGGCGAGCTCATCGAGGTAGTCGCGCTGCGTGGCGAGCTGGTCCTGGGCGATCGCGGCGTAGTCCAGCAGGTCGTCGGCGCTGCGCCGGTCCAGGTACAGGAACCGGGCCCGCTCGGCCGAGGCGGCGGCGCGCAGCTCGGCCAGCACGCGCGGCGGCACGGGCCGCGGGTCGTAGGGCGCCCTGCTGGTGCGCCGGCGGGAGATCAGCTCATACAGCCGGCGGGCCTCGCCAGCGGCGCTCTGACGGGTGCTCAGGTCGACGCGGGCCAGCACCTCCGATGCCCGGGGGGCGTCGGGCAGCAGCCGGACCACGGGTCGCCGGCCGGCCGCACGCGCCGCGATCCGCAGGTTGTACAACGCCGCCCCGCAGCTGACATGCAGGCAGCGGCCGCGCGGGTCACTCACCGGCAGCCAGCGATCCCAATCGGCCAGCAGGTCGATGACCTGGCCCTCACCCACCCGGAACCGCCAGGGCTGGGTGTTGAGCACCGAAGGAGCCTGTCCGGCCGCCACCAGGAGCCGCCGGACCGCGAGCGTGACAGTGGGTGCAGAAGTAGTCATGGCGCACCTCCCTGTCTTCGACGTTGGCCCTGCGGCGTGGCAGCGGTCAGAGCCGATGGTCCCGCGAAAGGTCCCGCCCGCAGGGGCGCCGTGACGGCAGGCGTGACAGCGCACATCACCGCGACGATCGCGGTCGCAGACTCCTTGCCCCCGCCGGCGCTTGCGATGACCATGGTCCCGCCCCGGCGGGCCTTTTTGCCCTGGGATGCCCGGCGGGGCCGGTGTGGCCTGAAGACGCACCACAGCGTCAGGGCCCAACGCCGCGCCGGCGAGCGGACCGCGCCATCCCGAGGAGCGAGGTGAGCGATGCGAGCCGACCTGTCCTTCCCCGCCTCCCGATGGGCCGAGCTGGGAGCCAGCATCCACTACCTGGACTTCGGCGGCCCCCCGGACGGGCCCGTCGTGGTCGCCGTGCACGGGCTCGGCGGCTCGGCGCTGAACTGGCTCGCCATCGCGCCGCCGCTGACCGGCACCTGCCGGCTGCTGGCGCTCGACCTGGGCGGGCACGGGCTGACCCGGGCGCCGGCGCGGCGGGCCGGCGTCGCGGCCAACCGGCTGCTGCTGCACCGCTTCGCCGAGCAGGTCGCCGGCCGGCCGGTCATCCTCATGGGCAACTCGATGGGCGGCATGATCTCGCTGCTCGAAGCGGCCGCGAGCCCCGAGACGGTGGCGGGCCTGGTGCTGCTCGACGCGGCCACCCCGTTCGGTCCCGCGCTGCCCGACCCCGTGGCCGCCGCCGTCTTCGCGCTGCACACCACGCCGTGGCTGGCGACGATCGCGATGGCCCGCCGCCGCGCCCTGCCGGCCGAAACCTCGGTCGGCCTGGTTCTGCGGCTGTGCTGCGCGGACCCCGCGCGCGTGCCCGCCGAGGTCGTCGCCGACCACGTCCGCCTGGCCCGCCACCGGGCCGAGCTGCGGCACGCCGACCGCGACTTCCTGCAGGCGGCCCGGTCGGTCGTGCGCGCGGCGGCCGGGCTGCCGTACCGGGCGGCGATCCGGTCGGTACGCGCGCCCGCCCTGCTGGTGCACGGCGACCGGGACCGGCTGGTGCCGGTGGCCGCCTCCCGCGGGCTGGCCGGCCGGCATCGGTCCTGGCGGCTCGTGGTCCTGCCGGACGTGGGTCACGTCCCCCAGCTGGAAGCACCGCAGCAGACGGCGGCCGCCGTGCTGCGCTGGCTCGACGACATGGGGCCGGCGCTCGACGGCGCCCGGCACCCCGTGGCAAGTCAGGCATAACGCCGCACGCCTCAGGACCTTGGCCCCCTGCCACACACGCGGGCTTGGGACGACGCTCAAGCCACCGGCACACGCAGAAGGTGGCGACCGACATGAGCGATCACATGAGCCCGCTCGACGCGGCGTTCCTGACCCTGGAGGACGAGCAGCCCGAGGCGTCCCTGGCGATCGCGTCGGTCGCCGTACTCGAAGGCCCGGCGCCCCGCCAGGAGGAGATCCTCCGGACCATCCGCGCGCGGCTCCCCCTGGTGGAACGCTACCGGCAGAAGGCGCGGCAGGTGCCCTTCGACCTCGGGCCGCCCGTCTGGGTCGACGATCCCTGCTTCGACCTGCGCCATCACGTGCGGCGCGTCGCCCTGGCGCCGCCCGGAGGGGACACGGAGCTGGACGAGCTGATCGCCCGCATCATGTCGCGGCGGCTGGATCGCACCCGCCCGCTGTGGGAGTACTGGGTGATCGACAACCTCGCCGCCGACCGGTGGGCGCTGGTGTCCAAGGTGCACCACTGCATGGTCGACGGGGTCTCCGGCACCTCCCTCTACTACGCGATCTTCGACGTGTCGCCCGAGGGCACCCGCGACCCGCCGCAGGACACCTGGAGCCCGCACGCCGAGCCGTCCGCGCTCCAGTTGAGCGCCGACGCGCTGCGCGACCTGCTCCGCAACCCCGTCGAGCAGGCGCGCATGGCCGGGCGGGCACTGGCCGCGCCGCGCGCCACCGCCCGGCGCGTGCTGGACACCGTCCGCGGGCTCGTGCCGCTGGCCGGCGCGCTGCGGCCGGCCGCCGCCTCGACGCTGACCGGCCCGATCGGCGAGCGACGCCGCTACGCCGCCGCCCGCGTGCCGCTGGCCGACGTCAAACAGACCGCCCAGCGGGCCGGGGTGACGTTCAACGACGTGGTCCTGTCCGCGATCAGCGGCGCCTACCGGGCTGTGCTGCGCGAGCGCGGCGAGGAACCTCACCCGCACGCGGTGCGCTCGCTGGTGCCCGTCTCGGTGCGCCCGCCCGGGCAGGAGAGCGTGTGCGACAACCGCATCTCGCTCCTGCTGGCCCACCTTCCCGTCCACCTGGCCGACCCGGCCGGACGGCTGCGCGCCGTGCATGAGCATCTGAGCGAGCTGAAGGCGAGCGGACAGGCGCAGGCGGGGGAGGCGATCATCCGGCTGGCCGGCCACGAACCCTTCCCGCCCGTCTCGGCCCTCATGCGCCTGGCCGCGCGGGTGCCGCAACGCCAGATCGTCACCGTCACGACGAACGTTCCCGGGCCGCGACAGCCGCTCTACCTCCTCGGCCGGCGGACCCTGGAGATCCTTCCGTACGTGCCCATCGCCACCCGGCTGCGCACCGGCGTGTCGGTCTTCAGCTACTGCGACCGGGTCGCCTTCGGCGTGACCGGCGACCACGACAGTGCGCCGGAGGTCGAGCGGCTGGCCCGCGGCATCGAACGGGAGATCGAGCGCCTGCGCGCGGCCTTCCAGCCCCCGGCGCAGGCACCCAGGCGCGCCAGGCCCGCCCAGCCATCCAGGTCCCGGGCCGCGGCAGGGCCCGCCGCGGCGGCCGCGCGGGCCAAGGCGGCGCACCCGCACCCGGCCTGATCGAAGGAGACACCCATGTTCAACCTCGCGATCATGTTGCGCGAATCGGCGAAGGCCACACCCGACAAGGCGGCGATCCGCCACGACGGCGGCGCCGTCAGCTACGCCGAGCTGGACGAGCTGTCCGACTCGGTCGCCGAGGGCCTGATCGCCCTCGGCGCCCGCCCCGGCGACGCCATCGGGCTGCAACTGCCCAACATCCCCGAATTCGTCGTGGCCTACTTCGGCATCCTCAAGGCGGGGGCCGTCGTGGTGCCGCTGAACCCGCTGCTCAAGGCGCGGGAGGTGGCGTTCTGCCTCGGCAGCTCGCACGCGCGGGCGCTGATCACCTGGGCGCCGGTCGCCGGCGAGGCGGCCAAGGGCGCCGCCGAAGAGGGCGTCGCCGACGTGTTCGCCGTCGGGCCGGCCGTCCCGACGGCCACGCCGTACAGCGAGCTGGTCAAACCGGCCCCGCAGCGCCGGCCGATCACCCCGCGCGACGGATCCGACACCGCCGCGATCGTGTTCACCTCGGGCACCACCGGCGTGCCGAAGGGCGCGGAGCTGACGCACATCCAGCTGTACATGAACGCCGACATCCCCGGCCGGCTGTTCGACGTGCGGGCCGACGACGTCGTGCTGACGATCCTGCCGATGTTCCACGTGTTCGGCATGTCGAGCATCCTGAACGTGAGCGTCCGCTTCGGCTGCACGCTCTCCCTGGTGCCGCGCTTCGACGCCGGGGCCACGCTGGAGGCGATCGAGCGCGACCGCGTGACCGTTTTCGAGGGCGTGCCGACCATGTTCGTGGCCGTGCTGGACCATCCCGAGCTCGACCGCTACGACACCTCCTCGCTCCGGGTGGCGATCTCCGGTGGCGCCCCCATCCCGGCGCACGTGCTGGACGCCTTCGAGCAGCGCTTCGGCGTCATCATCCTGGAGGGGTACGGCCTGACCGAGACCGCCTCGACCACCACGTTCAACATCAGCGCCGGCGAGCGGCGCGCCTACAGCGTCGGCAAGCCGATCTGGGGCACCGAGACCCAAGTGTGGGACGAGCGGGGCAACCGGCTGCCGCCCGGCCGCGAGCACGTCGGCGAGCTCGTCACCCGCGGCTTTCATGTCATGAAGGGCTACCACGGCCAGCCGGAGGCGACCGCCGAAGCCATGGCGGGCGGCTGGCTGCACACCGGCGATCTCGGCTACGTCGACGAGGACGGCTTCTTCTTCATCATCGACCGCAAGAAGGAGCTGATCATCCGGGGCGGCTACAACGTCTACCCGCGCGAGGTGGAGGAGATCCTCTACCATCACCCGGCCGTGGCCGAAGCCGCCGTGATCGGCGTGCCCGACGCGCGGCTGGGCGAGGAGGTCGCCGCCTACGTGTCACTCAAGCCCGGCAAGCACGCCACCGAGGCCGAGCTGGTCGCCTACTGCCGCGACCGCCTGGCCGCCTACAAATACCCCCGCCACGTCGAGATCCGCGCCGTGCTGCCCAAGACGGCCAACGGCAAGATCGCCAAGCTGGACCTGGCCGCCTTCTGACCGCCGGTGACCAACGTCCCGCCTGCTGCCCGACCTCCGGCACTGCCGCCCCCGAGGCCGCTGCCGGAGCCTGAAGAGGGAAGGGGAGATCATCCCGCACAGCGAGGACGAGGAGGGCGCCATGCGAGCGACCGTGGGAGATCGGCTGATCGTCGAAGGCACCTGCGGTGCCGGCAGCCGCAGGAAAGGCATCGTCATGGGGGTCGAGCACGCTGACGGCACGCCCCCGTACCGCGTGCGCTGGCTGGACGACGGGCGCGAGAGCCTGGTTTTCCCCGGGCGGGGCGCGCGCGTCGTCCCGCGCGGCCGGTGACGGCGATGACGCCGCACCGGGCGGCGCCGGTGATCGACCATGCCGGCCCGTCCGACGCCGCCATGCTCGCCATGAAAGGCGCCTTTGCCGGTGCAGAGGGACGGCTCCGGCCCGCTGCTGGAGCCGGTAGCGGGCTTCGACGTGGCGCGGGCGCCGCCGCTGCCTCGATCGGGTCCGGGATCGGATCCGGTCGGTGCCGAGGCTCAGGGTCCCCGACCCGGACGCACCCGCCCGTGACCCCTGTGAGAGCACCTGGCAACCCGCTTCAGCTGATCTCGGGCACCATCTCGATCGCGCCCGCCGGGCACTCGGCCACGCACAGGCCGCAGCCCTTGCAGAAGTCGAGGTCGATCTCGTACCGCAGTCCCGGCCCCAGCTTGACGACGGCGTTGTCGGGGCAGACCCCGTAGCAGTTGTCGCACTCGAAGCAGTTGCCGCACGACAGGCAGCGGCGGGCCTCGAACAGCGCGGTCCGCTCGTCCAGCCCGCCCTCCACCTCGTCGAAGGTGGTGATCCGCCGGGCCATCTCCAGGCGCGGCCGCACGGTCGCCGGGGCGTCGCTGTAGTACCAGGTGTTCAGCAGATCGAAATCGGCCACCGGATGCTTGGGGGCCGGCCGGCCGGTGGCGCCACGCAGCCACGCGTCGATGTGCCGGGCCGCCTTCTTGCCGTGGCCGACGGCCACCGTGACCGTGCGCTGGTCGGGCACCATGTCGCCGCCGGCGAACACGCCGGGGCAGCCGGTCATCATGTTCGGGCCCACCTTGACCACGCCATCGTCCACTTCGACGCCCGGCAGACCGCCCAGCAGCGACAGATCCGCCTCCTGCCCCAGCGCCAGCACCACCGAGTCGGCCGCCAGTTCCTCGAACTCGCCCGTCGGCTGCGGGAACCCGGTCTCGTCCAGGCGCATCTTCTCGATGGTGATCGTGCCGCCGACGGCGTGCGCGATCGTGGACAGCCACTTGATGCGCACCCCTTCCTCGCCCGCCTCGCTCACCTCGCTGTCGTGGGCGGGCATGCGGTCCCGGGTGCGGCGGTAGACGACGACCGCGTCGCTCGCGCCGAGCCGCTTGGCGGTCCTGGCGGCGTCCATCGCGGTGTTGCCGCCGCCGTAGACGACGACGTGGCGGCCCAGCGCGGGCGCGGAGGTCTCCTCCAGGTCGCGCAGCACGCTCACCGCGTCGAGGATGCGCGCGCAGTCCCCGGCCGGGATGTAGGCGCGCTTGCCCAGGTGCGCCCCGACGGCCAGGAAGGCGGCGTCGAAGCCGCGCATCGCCTCGGCCAGGTCGGTGACCGCCCGGCCGAGCCGGAACGTCACGCCCATGTCGGCGATCCGGCCGATCTCGGCGTCCAGGATGTCGCGGGGCAGCCGGTAGCGGGGGATGCCGAAGCGCATCATGCCGCCCGGCCGCGAGCCGGAGTCGGCGACGGTGACCTGGTGGCCGAGCCGGGTCAGATGGTAGGCGGCCGACAGCCCGGCCGGGCCGGCGCCGACCACCAGCACCCGCTTGCCGGACGGCTCGGCCGTCACCGGCACCGTCCAGCCGTGCTTGATCGCCTCGTCGCCGAGGAAGCGCTCGACCGAGTTGACGCCCACCGCCTGATCCAGCTTGCCGCGGTTGCAGGCGGTCTCGCAGGGCCGATAGCAGACCCGGCCCATGATCGCCGGGAACGGGTTGTCCTCCATGATCTGCCGCCAGGCCGCCTCGTAGGAGGGCTCCTCGGCCAGGCTCAGCCACCGCTGCACGTTCTCGCCCGCGGGGCAGGCCTGGTTGCAGGGCGGCAGACGGTCGAGGTAGACCGGCCGCTCGGTGCGCCAGGCACCCGTCTTGTTGGCGCGGCTCGTCCCAACCCCGAGAGTGATCGCGAAGGGTTTGTCGTCCATGTCAGTCCACCAATCCGAAACGGCGGACGTTGCGGTCCGCGCCGGCCTGGATGCGGGCGATGACGTCCGTCTTCGGCGGATCGCCGAACAGATGGGCGTAGCGGCCCTGCAGCCGGAGGTAGTCGTCGACCGGGACGCGCCGCCGGATCTTCGTCACTCCGGTGACCTCGCCGCGCTCGGCCTCGAAGACCGGGAACAGCCCGGACTCGGTGGCCAGCCTGGCCACCCGGATCGTGTCGCACGCCGCGGTGACCCAGCCGAGCGGGCACGGCACCAGCACGTGCAGGTAGCGGGCGCCCCGGAACTCCATCGCCCGGCGCACCTTGTACTCCAGGTCCCGCAGGTCGGCGACGGTCGCCGTGGCCACGTACGGGATCTCGTGCGCCATCGCGATCAGCGGCACGTTCTTGCCCTGCCCGAACGCCTGGCCGGGCAGGGGAGTGGTGGCCGTGCGCGCCGCGGGCGGCGTCGCGCCCGAGCGCTGCACCCCCGTGTTCATGTACGCCTGGTTGTCGTAGCAGATGTAGAGCACGTCGTCGTCGCGCTCGAACATGCCCGACAGGCAGGCAAAACCGATGTCCACCGTGCCGCCGTCACCGCCCTGGCCGACCACGCGCACCTCGGTGCGGCCCTTGGCCCTCAGCGCGGCCGCCACCCCGGTCGCGACCGCCGGGGCGTTGCCGAACAGCGAGTGGATCCACGACACCTGCCAGGAGCTTTCGGGGTAGGGCGTGGAGAACACCTCCAGGCAGCCGGTCGCGTTCACCACGACCATGCGGCCGGCGGTCGCGCTGATCGCCGCGTCGACGGCCCAGCGCGCGCCGAGCGCCTCCCCGCAGCCGCGGCAGGCGCGGTGGCCGCAGGTGAGCGAGTTGCCGCGATCAGGCGAGGCCTGCACCGCGCGCTGCTCCGGCGGCAGCAGCCGGTTGCCCACGGCGAAGCTGCCGACCTGGTAGAACTTG
Organism: Nonomuraea harbinensis; assembly: GCF_019396385.1. GTDB lineage: Bacteria > Actinomycetota > Actinomycetes > Streptosporangiales > Streptosporangiaceae > Nonomuraea > Nonomuraea ferruginea. The sequence goes on from NZ_JAHKRN010000089.1 coordinate 12,373, forward strand.
GTCCGTTCGACGGGCATGATCAGACACCTCCGGCGAGGTCGCGCAGCAGGTTCTCCGCGGGCGGCCCGGACCTGCGGGCGCGTCCGGCCCGGCGCAGTTCGCCGGCCACCAGGTCCTGGTTGAGGTCGAGGAAGGTCAGCGGCTCCCCAGGGCCGCCAGTGAGCAGCAGCCGCAGCGACGCCTTGGTGACGGCGCGGCCGCCGAGCCCGGCGACCACCGTGAAGACGTCGGCGCCGTTGCCGGCCAGGGCGGAGCGCACCTCGGCGGCGACGATGCCGCCGGCGCCGAGCGAGAACGCCCGCTCCAGCACCACCACGCGGCGGGCGCGCCCGAGGACCTTGCGCACGGCGTGCAGCGGGAACGGCCGGAAGGTCGTCAGCCCGGCCACCCCGATCCGCATCCCGTCCTGGCGCAGCTCGTCGGCCACGTCCTTGAGGGTGCCGAGCACCGAGCCCAGCGCCAGCACGATCGTGTCGGCGTCCTCGGTGCGGTAGCCGCGCACCAGCCCGCCGCAGGCGCGCCCGAAGCCGCGCTCGAACCGCGCGGCCAGGTGCGGGATGCGCTCCAGCGCCGCCAGCTGCCGCAGATGCCCGAGGTAGCGGACCTCGGTGAACGCCTCAGGGCCGACCATGGCCCCGATCGAGACCGGGTCGTCGGGGTCGAGCACCTGGCGCGGCTCGTACGGCGGCAGGAACGCGTCCACCTGCTCCTGCGAGGGCAGGTCCACCCGCTCGAAGGCGTGCGTGAGCACGAACCCGTCCATGCACACCATCACCGGCAGCGACAGCTCCTCGGCCAGCGCGAACGCCTGCACGTGCAGGTCGACGGCCTCCTGGTTGGACTCCGCGTACAGCTGGATCCAGCCGGAGTCGCGCTGCGACATCGAGTCGCTGTGATCGTTCCAGATGTTGATCGGCGCGCCGATCGCCCGGTTGGCCACCGTCATCACGACCGGCAGCCCGAGCCCCGAGGCGTTGTAGAGCGCCTCGGTCATGTACAGCAGCCCCTGGCTGGCGGTCGCGGTGTAGGTGCGCGCGCCGGCGGCCGACGCCCCGATGCACGCCGACAGGGCGGCGAACTCGGACTCGACGTTGACGTACTCGCACGGCTTCAGCCGCCCGCCGGTGACGAGCCTGCTGAGCGCCTCCACGATGTGCGTCTGCGGCGAGATCGGGTACGCGCAGATCACCTCCGGCCGGCACAGCGCGACCGCTTCGGCGACCGCCTGCGAGCCTTCCATCTGCCTAAGCACGGACGACCTCCTTCAAGTACGCGTACGCCTCGCTCGCGGCGAGGACGTTGCGCTCAGCCACCGGGCCGGCGAAGGTGGCGCGGATCGCCGCGTGCACCGACTCCAGCGCCAGCACCGCGGTGACGGCGCAGAACCCGCCGAGCAGCGCCGCGTTCGGCAGCGGCCGCCCGACATGACGCAGCGCGATCTCCGAGGCCGGAACGGTGAAACCGGTGACGCCCAGCTCCGCGGCCGGCCGGACACTGTTGATCAGGATCTGCCCGCCCGGCCGCAGCCCGGCCGTCAGGTCGGCCCGCAGCAGCAGACCGGCATCCTGGATGATCACGGTGTCCGGGGTGGTGATCGGCTCGCGCACGCGGATGGGCCGGTCGCAGATCCGGCAGTACGACACCACCGGTGCGCCGGTGCGCTCGGAGCCGAAGGTCGGGAACGCCTGGGCGTGCCTGCCCTCCAGGAAGGCCGCGAGCGACAGCATCTCGGCGGCGGTGACGACTCCCTGGCCGCCCCGGCCGTGTATGCGTGTCTGGTGCTCCATGTCCTCCGGTGTAGCTCCGGCGAGCCCCGGGCAGGAGTGCCGAACGTCCCGCCTCCCGGGACTTTCGGCTCTCATGGCGCCGCGCCGCGCGTCCGACGCTCGAAGCGAACAACCGCGCGGAAGAGGTGAGACATGCCCAGTATCGGGATCGTCAAGGAGAGCGCCGCCGGGGAGCGGCGGGTCGCGATCACGCCCGAGGTGGTGCCGCGTCTGCTCGGCGCGGGGCTGCGGGTGCTGGTGGAGGCGGGGGCGGGAGCCGCCGCCTGGCACCCCGACAGCGCCTACGTCGAGGCGGGCGCCCACATCGCCGCCGCCGGCGAGGTGTACGGCGCCGACATCGTGGCGTGTGTGGACCGTCCGCCGACCGGCCGGCTGCGCGCGGGCCAGTTGGTGATCGGCATGCTGCGCCCCGATCCCGGCTATGTCGCCGAGCTGACGGCGGCACGGGTCACGGCGGCGAGCCTGGACCGGGTGCCGCGCACGATCAGCGCCGCACAGCCGATGGACGCCCTCACCTCTCAGGAGAATGTCGCCGGCTATCGGGCGGCCGTCCTGGCCGCGCACACCTACGAGCGCTTCTTCCCGCTGCTGGCCACCGCCTCCGGGACCGTGCGCCCCGCCCGGGTGCTGGTGCTCGGCGCCGGGGTGGCGGGGCTGTCGGCGATCGGCACCGCCCGCCGTCTCGGCGCGGTCGTCACCGGCTACGACATCCGCCCGCAAGCCAGACAGGACATCGCCTCGCTCGGTGCGGCCGTACTGGACCTCGACGGCGACGGCGACGGCGACGGCAACGGCGGCGGCGGCTACGCCCGCGCGCTCGCCGAGCACGAGCAGCGGGCCGAGCAGCACGAGCTGGCCGCGCATGTGGCCCGCCACGACGTGGTCATCACCACCGCGCGGGTGCCGGGACGGCGGCCGCCGCTGCTGGTGACCGAGGTCGCGGTCAAGGAGATGCGGCCCGGCTCGGTGGTGATCGACCTGGCGTGCGGCGAGCACGGCGGCAACGCCGAACTGTCCCGCCCGGGCGAGACGATCGTCACCGGCAACGGCGTCACCGTGATCGGCGCGGCCGACCTGCCCTCGCGCATGCCCGCCGCCGCCTCCGACGCCTACGCCCGCAACGTGTGCGCCTTCCTGGAGCGCGTGCTGCGCGACGGCACGCCCGTGCTCGACCCGGCCGACGAGGTCCAGGCCGCGGTCACGATCGCCGGAGGCACCCGATGAGCGTGCAACTGCTGGCCGACCTGAGCGTGTTCGTGCTCAGCCTGCTGCTCGGGTTCGAGGTCATCGGGCGGGTGCCGACGACGCTGCACACGCCGCTGATGTCGGCCGCCAACGCGGTACACGGCATCGTGCTGGCCGGCGCCCTGGCCATCGCGCTCACCGCCGAAGGCGTCCTCGGCTACGCGCTGGTCTTCGTCACGGCCGCCTTCGCCGCGATGAACGTGGTCGGCGGCTACGTGGTCACCGACCGGATGCTGGAGATGTTCCGGCCGCGAAAGGGCGAGCGATGACCACCTTCGACACCTTCGACACCGTCATCAGGCTGGTCTACCTGGCCGTCGCCTGCTGCTTCGTGCTCGGCCTGCACCTGATGAACTCACCCGTCACCGCCCGGCGCGGCAACCTGCTGTCGGCCGGCGCGATGACCGTCGCCATCGCGGCCACCGCGGTCGTCCTGGCCGGGGCCGAAACGGTGCGCCCAGGGGCGTGGGCGGCGCTGGCCACCGGATCGCTCCTCGGCGCCGCCGCCGGGCTGCTGCTGGCCCGCAGGGTGCGCATGACGGCCATGCCGCAACTGGTCAGCCTGTTCAACGCCGTCGGCGGCGGGGCCGCAGCGCTCATCGGCGTGCACGACTTCGCCGGCCGCGGCGCCTCCCTGCCGGTCGTGCTGGACGTGCTGATCGGCGCCGTCACCTTCTCCGGCTCGCTGGTGGCCGCCGGCAAGCTGCAGGGCCTGCTGCCGGGCCGGCCGATCATCTTCCCCGGCTCCCGCCTGATCGCCACCGTGCTCGCCCTGGCCGTCGCCGCCTCCTCGGCCGCGCTGCTCGCCGGCCGCGGCGGCGCCCCGGCGCTGGCCGTGCTCGGCGTGGCCGCGCTGATCTCCGGCGTGACCCTGGTCGCGCCCATCGGCGGCGCCGACATGCCGGTGGTGATCTCCCTGCTCAACGCGTTCACCGGCACCGCCGTGGCGATGGCGGGCTTCGCGCTCGGCAACGGCGTCCTCATCACCGCCGGCGCCCTCGTCGGCGCCTCCGGCACCATCTTGACCAAGCTCATGGCCGACGCCATGAACCGGCCGCTGCGCAGCATCCTCGCCGGCGGGTTCGGCACCGGCGACGAGGCCAAGCCCGCCGGGCCCGGCACCGGCCAGGTCAGGAGCCTGTCGGCCGACGACGCCGCCATCCAGCTCGCCTACGCCGCCAACATCGTCGTCGTCCCCGGCTACGGCCTGGCCGCCGCACAGGCCCAGCACCAGCTCCACGACCTGGTCCAACTGCTGCAGCAGCGCGGCGTGCACGTCTCCTACGCCGTCCACCCGGTGGCCGGGCGCATGCCGGGGCACATGAACGTGCTGCTGGCCGAGGCTGGCGTGCCGTATGAGCAGCTGGCCGACATGGACGACGCCAACGCCGCGATGCCGCAGACCGACGTCGCCCTCGTCGTCGGCGCCAACGACGTCGTCAACCCCGCCGCCCGCAGGCCCGGCACCGCCGTGTCCGGGATGCCGATCGTCGATGCCGACCGGGCCAGGAGCACCATCGTCATCAAACGGTCGATGGGGCACGGCTACGCCGGCATCGACAACGAGCTGTACACCGCGCCCACCACCGGCATGTACTTCGCGGACGCCAAGAAGGCCCTGGCGGAGCTCACCGCCGCCGTCAAGGTGCTCGTGGGCTGAGCCGGCGCGGCCCGCCCCACGAGGAGCGGGACCTCCGGCCCGCGCACCCGGGACGTTCGCCGCTGACCACGCAGGCCGCCGCGCGAGAGCGTGAAGAGGAGAAGGCGAGGTGGACGTCATGCCGATGCAAGTCAAGGACGTCATGAACCGGGTCGTCATAGCCGTGTCGAAGGACGCGTCCTTCATCGACATCCTGGCCGCCATGATGCGGTTCGCGGTCGGCGCGGTCACCGTGATCGACGCCGACCAGCGGCCGGTGGGCGTGGTCTCGGAGGACGACCTGCTGCTCAAGGAGATCGGCCCCGCACCGCGTGGCCCGTCGATGTTGCGCAACCGGCGGCGGCGCGAGCGAGACAAGGCCGCGGCCGTCACGGCGGCCCAGCTGATGACCTCCCCGGCCATCACGGTCACCCCCGGCAGCAGCCTGCGCGACGCCGCCCGGCTGATGCACACCGGACGCGTCAAGCAACTGCCCGTGATCGACGTGGTCACCGGGCGGGTCACCGGCACCTTGCACCAGCGCGACGTGCTGCGCGTCTTCACCCGCCCGGCCGCCCAGCTGGAAGCCGACATCCGGGCCGCGCTCCCGCAGGACGGCACCTTCACCGTCCAGATCGACGCGGGCACGGTGCGCATCAGCGGGCGCACGCGGTGGAGGTCGCAGGCGATCGCCGCCACCGCGGCACTGCGCGAGGTCGAAGGCGTCGTGGACGTCACCGGCGACATCGCCTGCGACGAGGACGACCTCGTCATCGTCCCTTCGCTGATGTAGGGGGGCGCCGCCATGGACAGCTCATGGCGCATCGAGGTGCACGGCATCGTGCAGGGCGTCGGCTTCCGGCCGTTCGTGCACCGGCTGGCCACGGCTAGCGGAATCCGCGGGCAGGTCAAGAACACCGGCGGGCACGTGGTCATCTCCGCCACCGGCCCTGCGGACTCGCTGCGCGCCTTCGTCGCCGGCCTGCGCGCCCAGCAGCCCGGCGCCGCGCACGTCCGTGACGTGCTGGTCACCCCGCAACCCCTGCGGCAGCGGCCGCCGGGCTTTGAGATCGTGCCGAGCGAGGGCACGCCCACGACCGGCAGCGAAATCCCGCCCGACCTGGCCACCTGCGGCGACTGCTTGAAGGAGCTGTTCGACCCGGCCGACCGGCGCCACCGCTACCCGTTCATCAACTGCACCGCCTGCGGGCCCCGGGCCACCATCATCGAAAGCCTGCCCTACGACCGCGGGCGCACGTCGATGCGACGTTTCGTCATGTGCCCGGCCTGCGCCGCGGAATACCACGACCCGGCCGACCGGCGCTTCCACGCCGAGCCGATCGCGTGCCCGTCCTGCGGCCCCCGGCTGCGCTGGCAGGCGCAGACCGTGGACGCACCGTCCGGGCAGGCACCGTCCGGGCAGGCACCGTCCGGGCAGGCACCGTCCGGGCAGGCACCGTCCGGGCAGGCGCTGACCGCGGACGCCGCGCTGGCGGCCGCGGCCCAGGCCATCGCCGGCGGCGCCGTGGTGGCCGTCAAAGGACTGGGCGGCTTCCACCTGATCTGTGACGCGACCGGCGACGAGCCGGTCACCCGGCTGCGCGTGATCAAGGCCCGCGACGGCAAGCCACTGGCTGTCATGGTGCGCGACGCGGCCATGGCCGGCGCGCTGGCGGAGCTCTCCGACGCCGACCGCGCGCTGCTCGCCGGCCCGTCCGCGCCCATCGTGCTGGCCCCGCGACGGCCCGGCCCGCTGTCGCCCGCCGTCTGCGACGGCATGCCCGACCTCGGGGTCTTCCTGCCCTACACGCCGCTGCACCACCTCCTGCTGGACGCGCTGAACCGCCCCCTCGTGGTGACCAGCGCCAACCACGCCGGCAGCCCCATGCCGACCCAGGACGTCACCGATCTGGCCGTGGACGGCGTCCTCACCCACGACCGGCCCATCGTGGCCCGCTACGACGACTCGGTGATCCGCTCGTTCGGGCGCCGCTCGATCACCCTGCGGCGTGGACGCGGGCTCGCCCCCGTCCAACTGCCCCTGCCGGACGCGGCGCCGCCGCTGGTGGCCGTGGGAGCGCAGCTGAAGAGCACCTTCACCCTCGCCGAAGGCGGACGGGCGACGCTCGGGCCGCACATCGGCGACCTGTCCGACGCCGAGACGCTGCACTCCTACGAGCAGACGCTCGACCGTTCACGCCGCCTGCACGGCATCCAACCGCTGCACGCGGCACACGACCTGCATCCCGGCTACCTGTCGACCCGGCTGGCGCGCCGCTGGCCCAGCCGCGTCGCCGTCCAGCACCACCACGCCCACGTCGCCGCCGTCGCCGCAGAGCACCGGCTGCAGCCGCCCTTCCTCGGCGTGGCCTACGACGGGCTCGGGCTCGGCGACGACGGCACCTTCTGGGGCGGTGAGCTGCTGCTGGCCTCCTACACCGGCTACCGGCGGCTGGGCCGCTTCTGCCGCGCCCCCATGCCCGGCGGCGAGGCGGCCGTGCGCAGACCCGCCCGCATGGCCCTCGGCTACCTGCTCGCCGGCGAGATCAGCACCGGCCCCCTGCCCGGCCCCCTGCCCGGCCCCCTGCCCGGCCCCCTGCCCGGCCGCAGGCCCGGCGACGACGTCATCGCCCGCATGATCGCCCGAGGCGTCAACTGCCCGGCCGCCTCCAGCGCCGGCCGGCTGTTCGACGCCGCCGCCGCGCTGCTGGAGCTGTGCGAGGTGAACCGTTTCGAAGGCGAGGCCGCGATCCGGCTGGAACAGGCGGCGGCCGCCTTCGCGGGAGCCGAGCCGCTGGCCTGGCGGCTGGAGCGCCGCGACGGGCTGTGGGTGTACGACGGCGTGGCCACCCTGTGCCACCTGCTGCAGGCCAAGGCCGACCGCGAACCGGCCGGCCGGATCGCGGCCGCCTTCCACGCCACCATCGCGGCCGTCACGGTGCTGCTGTGCGAGCGGGCCGCGGACGAGCACGACGTCACCCAGGTGTGCCTGTCGGGCGGGGTCTTCCAGAACCGGCTGCTGGCCACCGACGTGCTGGCCAGGCTGGCGGCGGCGGGCTTTGAGCCGTACATCGGCGAGCGGGTCCCGGTCAACGACGCCGGCATCAGCTACGGCCAGGCGGCCGTGGCGGCGGCGCGGCTGGCACCCGGACACCTGTGAAACCCGACAAGAGCCGGAGGCGAAGATGACGGACGAACTGGGCGTCGTGGTCGGCTATGACGGCTCGCCGCAGGCGCGACAGGCCCTGCGGTGGGGCGCGGCGGAGGCGGCCGCCAGGAAATCCCCGCTGACCATAGCCCATGCCTGGCAGTGGCCCCACCACGAGTGGCCGGGCGAGCTGGTGCCGCTCGAACTCGTGCGGCGCCCCGCCCAGCGGCTGGTCAAGGCCGCGGCAGCCGGGGTCGCACACCACCACCCCGAAATGATCATCGATTCGGTGACCGGGCGGGACTCGCCGTCCGCGCTGCTGGCCGACCTGTCCGGACAGGCCGCGCTGATCGTGCTGGGCACCCGAGGGTACGGCACGCTGCACAGCATGGCTGCCGGCTCGGTCAGCGGTCACGTCGCCGCCCACGCCCGCTGCCCGGTGGTCGTGCTGCGCGGCGACCCGGCCGGACGCGGGGCCCGCGACATCGTGGCCGGCTTCGACGGCTCCCGGGCATCCATGGCCGCCCTGGACTTCGCCGCCGCCCAGGCGCACCGGCTGGACAGCACCCTGCACGTGATCATCGCCCAGCGCGGCCGGGGCGGGCAGGCCGACACCCACGAGCTTCGCATCCAGACCCAAGGGCAGGCCTGGGACCGCCTGACCTGCCGGCAGCACACCCACCCGAGCCTGCGGACCGAGGTCGAACTCATCGACGAGCCGGCGCGAGCGGCGCTGCTGGAAGCCGCCTACAAAGCTCGTCTGCTGGTGGTCGGCGCACGCGGCCTGGGCGAGGTACGCGGCATGCTCCTGGGATCCGTCAGCCAGGCCCTGGTGCACCGCGCCCCGTGCCCCGTCGCCGTGGTCCACGCCCGGTGACGAAGGTCCCGGCGCCCCAGGTCGTAGGACGCTGCTCCGCAGCGCCCGCACAGGATGTGCTGAGGGTCCACAGAATAACCACACCGCCCTGGGAAAGGGGATCCATCATGACCACCATCAACAGGCCTGCGACGCACAACAGCGGCACGACCGAGCGCAGGGCTCCCGTCGACTACGTGTGGGCGATCGCCCGGATCTCGATCGGCTGGGTGTTCCTGTGGGCCTTCCTGGACAAGACCTTCGGCTGGGGTTTCGCCACCCCCGCCGAACGGGCGTGGATCAACGGCGGCAGCC
>NZ_JAHKRN010000009.1 GCF_019396385.1 Nonomuraea harbinensis
CTCCCGCTACCCGGCGATGTTCCTGGACGTGCCCGACGAGCGCGGGTTCTGCTTCACGCAGGCGTTCCAGGCGGTCGGGCTCGGCCTCGCCACCGCCATCGGCGCCGCCGTGGCCCGCCCCGACCGGCTGCCGGTGGCGGCGCTCGGCGACGGCGGCGCGTTCATGGGCATCGCCGAGCTGGAGACCGTCGTCCGGCTCGGGCTGCCCATGGTGGTCGTGGTCTACGACGACGAGGCCTACGGCGCCGAGGTGCACCACTTCGGCCCGCACGGCCACCCGCTCGGCACCGTCCGGTTCCCGCCCGCCGACCTGGCCGCGATCGCGCGCGGGTACGGGTTCGCGGCCGTGACCGTCACCGGGCCGGCCGACCTGGCGGGCGTGGCCGAGTGGCTCAAGGGCCCGCGCGAGCGGCCCCTGCTGGTGCACGCCAAGGTCACCGGCGACCGCCCCTCCTGGTGGCTGGAGGAGGCGTTCAGGGGCCACTAGAGCTTGCGGTGGGTGCGGGCCTCCTCGGCGGCGGCCAGCACCACCGCCAGCGCCGCCCCCCCGCCGGCCGCGACCGCCGCGGCGATCGCGCCCTCCACGAACGGCACGTCCGCCAGCACCACCCGGCCGGGCTCCTCCAGCAGCCGGGCGGTGAGCACCGAGCTGCCCAGGTCGGGGATGAGCAGCACGCCGTCACCCCGGTCGACCTCGCGAACCGCCGCCTCGATGCGGTCGATGCTGACCCCGAGCCCGCCGTCGCCGGTGCCGCCGGCCGCCGCCACGGGCGCCTCCCGGCCCGCGATGCCGCGCGCCAGCTCCGCCGTCTCCGCGGCCAGCCCGGCGCTGTGGGCGACGAGGACCACGCCCACCATCAGGCCGCCGCCTCGGCCAGCGCCGCCATGATCAGCGCCGCCGACGCCGCGCCCGGGTCCTCGTGGCCGATGCTGCGCTCGCCCAGGTAGCTGGCGCGGCCCTTGCGGGCGCGCAGCGGGATCGTCGCCTTCGCCCCCTCCTCGGCCGCGCGCGCCGCCCGCTCGAACGCCTTGTGCTCGTCGGCGCCCTCCTGTACGGCCTGCGTCAGGGCACGGGCGGCCGGAGCGAGCGCGTCGATCATGGTCTTGTCACCCTGGGCGGCCTTGCCCAGGCGCTCCACCGCCTGGACACCGGACTCGAACGCCGCCGCGAACCCGGCGAGCGTCACCGGCGTGTCCAGCGACTTGCCGAGCTGCCGGAACAGCGACCCGTACAGCGGGCCCGAGGCGCCGCCCACCCGGCGGATCAGTGTCGTGCCCGCGGACACCAGCACCTGCGCGGGGGAGGTCGGCGGCCACTCGGTCAGCGCCTTGCCCACCTCGGTGAAGCCGCGGTCGAGGTTGGTGCCGTGGTCGGCGTCGCCGATCGCGGCGTCCAGGCCGGTGAGCCGGTCGCGGTGCAGCCTGACCGCCCTGGCCGCGCCCTCGGTCCAGGCGAGGAAGAGATCGGTGTCGAGCATCCCGGCCATCAGCGCCCCCACCGCAGGCCGGGCGTCTCCACCGGGGCGTCCCACAGCCGGGTCAGCTCGCCGTTGAGGCGGCAGACCGTGATCGAGAAGCCCTGCATGTCGAGGCTCGTCACGTAGTTGCCGACCAGCGAGCGCACCACCCGCGCGCCCTTGCCCCGGACGAACGCCTCCACCTCGGCGAACACCACGTACAGCTCGATCAAGGGGGTGCCGCCCATGCCGTTGACCATGACGAGCAAGTCGTCGCGGAGCGGGAGGTCGCCGTGGATCGCCTCCATGGCGAGCGCGGCCAGCTCGCGGGCGGGGGCCATCGGCGCGCGCGACCTGCCCGGCTCGCCGTGGATGCCGATGCCCAGCTCCACCTGGTCCTCGGGCAGGTCGAAGGTGGGCTTGCCGGCCGCGGGCGTCACGCACGAGGTGAGCGCCACGCCGAACGAGCGGCTGTGGTCGTCCACCTCGCGGGCCACCCGCGCCACCTCCTCCAGCGGCGCGCCCTCCTCGGCCAGGGCCCCGGCGATCTTCTCCACGAACAGCGTCGCGCCGGTGCCGCGCCGGCCCGCCGTGTAGAGGGAGTCCTGCACGGCCACGTCGTCGTCGACCAGCACGCTCGCCACCGGGACGTCGTCGCACAGCTCGGCGGCCATCTCGAAGTTCAGCACGTCGCCCGTGTAGTTCTTGACGATGTGGAGCACGCCCGCGCCGCCGTCGGCCGCCCTGGTGGCGTCGATGATCTGGTCGGGCACCGGGGAGGTGAAGATCTCACCAGGGCAGGCGGCGTCGAGCATGCCGGGGCCCACGAAGGCGGCGTGCAGCGGCTCGTGCCCCGACCCGCCGCCGGAGACCAGGCCCACCTTGCCGGGGCGCGGACCCTCCGCCCGGTAGACCACCCGGTCGCGTACCCGCAGCGAGGGGTGCGCCGCGGCGAGGCCGTTGAGGGCGTCCTCGACCACGGATTCGGCCGTGTTGATGAGCTTCTTCATGGTCAGAACATCTGCCCGTTTTCCGCTGGAGGCAAGCACCGGGCGGAGTAGGCTACCGTCTGCACATGGCCGAGATCGTGTACCCGCCGGTGATCGCAGCCGCGCGGACCTTGTTTCGCGTGCTTGACTACCGCTTCCACCTGGAGGGCACCGAGCACGTGCCGTCGACGGGCGGCGCCGTCCTGGTGAGCAACCACATCAGCTACCTCGACTTCATCTTCGCCGGCTACGCCGCGCTGCCGGCCAGGCGGCTGGTGCGGTTCATGGCCAAGCAGGACGTGTTCGACCACAAGATCTCCGGCCCGCTCATGCGCGGCATGAAGCACATCCCGGTCGACCGCGGCGCGGGCGCCGGCTCGTACGCGACCGCGCTGCGCATGCTGAAGGCGGGCGAGATGGTCGGGGTGTTCGCCGAGGCCACCATCAGCCGTTCGTTCACCGTCAAGGAGATCAAGAACGGCGCGATCCGGATGGCGCAGGCCACCAAGGTGCCGGTGATCCCGGTGGCGCTCTGGGGCACGCAGCGGCTGTGGACCAAGGGCAGGGAGCGGCGCATCTTCCAGCGCCACGTGCCGATCACGATCCTGGTGGGCGAGCCCATCCACCCCAAGCGCGGCGAGGACGTCGCCGAGCACACCACGGCCCTCCACGCGCGGCTCTCGGAGCTGGTCGACCGGGCGCAGCGCACCTACCCGGAGATCCCGCAGGGCGTGTGGTGGCAGCCGGCCCATCTGGGCGGCACCGCGCCCACCCCCGAGGAGGCGGCGGCGCTGGACGCCGCGGAGGCCGAGGCCCGCGCCGCGAAGAAGGCGGCGGGCGGCGGCGCCCACGAGGAGCCGGCCGGAACCTAGATGGCCGTCTGGTAGGCGCTCGCCCGCATGCCCGCCAGCAGCGTCTCCGTCTGCGACAGCGAGTAGCGGTGGCGCGGGTCGTGGTGGAGCAGCCCCTCGATGAGCGGGCGCATCACCCCGGCCCGGCGCGGCGGCGGGAACGGCCCGCTGCGCGCCATGCCGAGCACGGTCGCGGCGTCCTGGCCCGGGTAGGGCGGCTGGCCCTCGATGGCGCTGTAGAGCGTGGCGCCGAACGACCACATGTCGGCCTCCTTGCTGGCCGGGCCGCCGTAGAGCCGCTCGGGGGCCATGAACGCGGGCGTGCCGCGCAGCCGCCTGGAGGTCGTGGTCTTGCGGATGTCGCCCTCCGCGGTGGCGATGCCGAAGTCGGTCAGCACCACCCGGTCGCCGGTCAGCATCACGTTGGCCGGCTTCACGTCACGGTGGAGCACCCCTGCCTGGTGGGCGGTGCGCAGCGCGGCCAGCAGATGACGGCCGATCGCCGCCACCGACTGGGCGGGCAGCGTGCCCACCTGGGAGAGCAACTGGTGCATGGAGAGCCCGTCGAGATACTCCATCACGATCCAGAGCTTGCCGCCTTCTTCGATGAGGTCGTGGACCGTGACGATGTTCGGGTGCGACAGCCTGGCCGCCATCCGGGCCTCGCGCAGCACGCGCCGACGCACCATCTCGGCCTCGCCGGTGAGCGTCAGCTCCTTGAGCGCCACCTCCCGGTGGAGAAGCCGATCGAACGCGCGCCATACGACGCCCATGCCCCCACGACCGGCCTCCTCGTTAAGGAGGTACCGTCCGCCGATCTCCCGCATACCATCCCCTCATTGACAGGGGTAATCATGTCATCTCAGCGCACTGTTGTGGGTGCCTAACGTGATCCGGTTATGTCGGGAATGGTAACGCCGCTGGTCACCCGCTTGGAAGTCGGAAAGAATACCACCCGTCCGATCCAGCAGACCGCGAGCAACTGGACCACCGTCGCCCCGGCGAAGACCGCCGGCAGCCCGGCCACCTCTCCCGCGAGCCCGCCCAGCGCCGCGCCGAGGGGCATGCCGCCCATCCCGAGCAGCCGGTAGGCGGCGTTCACCCGGCCCAGCAGCTCGCCGGGGATGATCCGCTGCCGGGTGCTGATCACGAGCACGTTCGCCGCGGCACCGGACACCCCCCACACGACCGCCGTCGCGTACAGCAGCCAGGGGACCGGCAGCAGGACCGGCACCAGGTGCGCCAGGGCGCAGACCGCCCAGAGCATGACGAAGGCGGGCGCGTCCCCGGCCAGGCGACCGGCCCGGCCGGCCACCAGCGATCCGGCCAGGGCCCCGACGGCGAACACGGTGAGCATGAGGCCGTAGCCGCTCGGCGCCAGGCCCATCGGCGAGCCGTCGCCCACCACCCAGAGCACGAGCACCCCGAAGTACGCGGCGCCGGCTGTGTTGATCAGCCCGGCCGACAGGGCCAGCGTGCGCAGGAACCGGTGCGACCACAGGTAGCGCAGCGACTCGGCGATCTCCCCGGCGACCGGCCGCGGCGCCGCGCGCGGGGCCAGGAACCGGCCGCGCATGCCCAGCAGGAGCAGCCCCGCGACCCCGTACAGGAGTCCCGGCGCGCCCAGCACGGCGGCGGGCAGGACCGTGACGAGCAGGCCCGCCAGCGGCGCCCCGGCGAAGTCGTTGCCCAGGATCTGGACGCCGACGACGCGCCCGTTGGCCCGGGTCAGCTCGGTCTCCGGCACGGCCATGGGCAGCGCCGCCTGGGCGGAGGTGTCGGCGAACACCTCCGACACGCACGCGAGGAACACGGCGGCCAGCAGCACCCACAGGTTCATCAGCCCGAGCGCGGCCAGCGCCGTCGCCACGGCCAGCACCGCGGCGCGGGCGGCGTTCGCCGCCACCATGATCCGCCGGCGGTCCAGCCGGTCGACCAGCGCGCCCGCGGGCAGCGCGAGCAGCAGCCACGGCAGCGTCGCCGCCGCCCCCGCCAGCGCCACCAGGGCGGGGGAGCGGGTGAACGAGACCGCCATCAGCGGCGCGCCGACCTTCAGCACGCCGTCGGCCAGGTTGGACAGCGCGGTGGACGACAGCAGGAAGCCGAAGGATCGGCCGAGGCGTGTCAAGACGGGGCTCCGTTAGTGTGTAAGGAGAACTGTGCATGGATTCCTTTGCAAAGATAGGTTTGCACACTGTGGAGCGCAAGAGCTATTCCGCCAGGACCCTCGACACGGGCGCGCTCAAGTCGTTCGCCCACCCCCTGCGCCTGCGCCTGTACGAGCTGCTGGAGGAGCGCGGCCCCGCCACCGCCACCCAGCTCGCGGGCCAGGTGGGGGAGAACACCGGCGCCACCAGTTACCACCTGCGCGAGCTGGCCAGGCACGAGATGATCGAGATCGTGCCGGGGATGGGGCGCGGCAAGGAGAAGTACTGGCGGGTGACGCCGGGCGGCTACTCCTACGGGGAGACGCCGCCGGAGCCGGAGGCGGCCGAAGCGCTGGAGTTCCTCATGGACGACCTGATCCGGCAGCGCGGCGCGGAGCTGGCCCGCTGGCGCGAGGAGGAGCGGGACGCGCCGGAGGAGTGGGTCCAGGCCAGCGGCTTCGGCCGCCGCGCGCTGCGCCTGACGCCCGGCGAGACGGCCGCGATGCGGGACGCGATCTTCGCGGTGCTGGAGCGCTACCGGGCCCTGTCGGACGCGCGCATCGAGGAGCCGGCGGCGGACCCGGCGCTCGGCCGCGTCGTCGTCCACTTCGACGTCTTCCCGGTGGGCGCGCGCCGGGATCCCGAGACGGAGTGAACACCTGCGGGGTCCGCCGCGTACCTCAAGGTGACCAGTCCGAGGATCCGGAAGGGGATGACGGCACGTGCGATCTCGACAAGGACACCGCCGTCTCGCTCTCGCCGCGGCCTGCCTCGTCACCGTCGCCGCCGGCACGGCCTGCACCGCCCCGGCCGTGCCGCAGGCGCCCGACACGGCGCAGGTGGCCGACGCGGTGCCGACGGAGATTCCGGAAGAGCTGATGGCGCCGCCCGCGACGAGCCTGACCCAGGAAGGGGATGCCGAGCCCACCGCGCAGGCGGCGGAGAGCGGCGACGACAGCGAGACCCGGCCGACGAAGTGGGGGCCGTTGTCCGCGGCCGACCGGGATCTGATCAAGAAGGTTCGTCTCGCCACGCTGTGGGAGATGACGATCGCTCAGGAGGCGATACAGCGGGGAAACAGCTCACGCGTACGGGAGATCAGCCGGGAGATCTCCGAACAGCACCACGCCCTCGACAACGAGGCCCGCGACCTGGCGCAGAAGCTGGACGTGCGGTTGCCCGTGCGGCCGACCGAGGACCAGCAGAAGTGGATGGCCGACATCTCCGGCAGGTCGGGCCGCGACTACGACGTCACCTACGTGAAGTGGCTGCGGCTGGCGCACGGGCAGATCTTCGCCTTCATCGGGCAGGTGCGCGGCAGCACCCAGAACACGCTGGTGCGCAAGTTCGCGGAGTCCTGCAACAAGGCCGTGCTGAACCACCAGCGGCTGCTGGAGAGCACCGGCCTGGCCGGGCCGGAGGCGTTCCCGGATCCGCCGGAGGTGTGATCCGACGAGGGTCGGGGTTTCCGAATCAGGATATGTCAGGTTAGGTTTGCCTAACCTGACATACTTTGAGGAGAGAGACCGCCATGACCGAGCCCTTCCGCATGTTCGGCGTCCGCGTCGGCAGGCTGGACCGCCTGAGCCCGACGTTCCTGCGCGTCACGTTCACCGGCGACGACCTGCGGCATTTCGCCGACAACGGCTATGACCAGCGGATCAAGCTCATTCTGCCGGTGCCCTCCCACGGACTGAGCCGGTTGCCCGGTGGCTCCGACTGGTACGGGCAGTGGCGCGCCATGCCCGACGAGGACCGCAACCCGATGCGCACCTACACCGTCCGCCGAGCCCGCCCCGAGGCCTGTGAGCTGGACGTGGACATCGTGCTGCACGGCGACACCGGCCCGATGTCCCGCTGGGCGACGGCGGCAGAGGTGGGGGACGAGCTCGTCGTGCTCGGGCCCGACGGCCGCTACCAGGGGCCGCCCTCCGGCCTGGAGTTCCGCCCCCCGGAGGGCACCGGCGCGGTGCTGATCGCCGGTGACGAGACAGCCGCGCCCGCCATCTGCTCCATCCTGGAACGCCTGCCCGCCGGCGTCGAGGGCGAGGCCCTCCTGGAGGTCGCCACCCGGGGAGACTTCCTGCCCGTGGAGACCGGCAGCGCGGTCAAGGTCACCTGGCTGGCCAGGGACGGCGCGCCGCACGGCGCCCACCTCGTCCCGGCGGTGCGCGAGGCGGCCCACCGGCTGCTGCCCGCGCTGCCGGCGTCCGAGGACTTCCAGGACGTGGACGTCGACGCGGGCGAGCTCTGGGAGGTGCCGGAGGCGCCGTCCGGCCCGCTGTACGCGTGGCTGGCCGGCGAGGCCGCGATGATCAGGACCCTGCGGCGGCACCTGGTCGCCGAACGCGGCATGGACCGCCGCGCGGTGGCCTTCATGGGCTACTGGCGGCTGGGCCGCTCGGAGGACTGGGCGGCCTGACCGCCGCCCGCGCCGGATCTCCCCTGGTCATGCCGCCGCCGTGAGGGTTTCCTGCCCGGTGGCAGGGTAGCCGGACCGGGACAGGCTGTCGCGGGGGGCACCATGGACGGCTTCGTACTCACCTACGACCACTACGATCCCGAGGCGGAGAAGCTGCGCGAGGCGATCACCTCGACCGGGAACGGCTACTTCTGCACCAGGGGCACGGCCGAGTGGGAGGACATCGGCGAGTTCCACTACCCGGGCACCTACACCCACGGCGGCTACAACCGGGAGACCTCGATCTTCGACGGTCACCCGGTGCTCAACGAGGACCTGGTCAACCTGCCGAACTGGCTGCCGCTGAAGCTGCGCGTCGAAGGCGAGGGGGCGGTCCGGTTCGGCGACGTGGAGGTGCTCGGCTATCGGCACACCTACGACATCCGGCTCGCCCTGGTCCAGCGGGACCTGCGCTTCCGCGACGCCGCCGGCCGCGTGACGAGCCTGCGCAGCCGCCGGTTCGTCAGCATGGCGCACAGCCACCAGGCCGCGATCGAGTGGACGCTGACGCCGGAGAACTGGTCGGGCCGGGTCGAGGTGGTCTCCGCGCTGGACGGCCGCATGAGCAACCACATCGTGGTCCGCTACCGCGACCTGGAGGGCCGCCACCTGGATCCGGTGTCGCCGCGCACGTTCGGCCCCGACGTGATCGCGCTGGAGGTGAAGACCCGCCAGTCCAACCTCTACATCGCCCAGGCCGCCCGCACCCGTGCCTTCCACGGCGACCGGCCCGCCGCGACCGAGCGGCGGCTGCACCAGATGGCCGACTACATCCAGGAGGTGCTCAGCTTCGACGTCGAGGAGGGCCGGCCCAGCCGGGTGGAGAAGCTCGTCTCCATGTTCACCTCGCACGACAACGCCATCACCGAGCCGCTGGCCGCCGCCGGCCGGCACGTGCTGCGCTACTCCGACTTCGCCGGGGCGCTGGACAAGCACGAGTCGGCCTGGACCGAGCTGTGGGAGAGCTGCGACGTGCGCCTGCCCGCCGAGCCGCGCGCCCAGCTGCTGCTGCGCCTGCACATCGCGCACGTCCTGCAGGTCTGCTCCCGGCACACCGCCCGGCACGACGCCGGCGTGCCCGCCCGCGGCCTCAACGGCGAGGCGTACCGGGGACACGTCTTCTGGGACGAGATGTACGTCTACCCGTACCTCAACCTGCGCCTGCCCGAGATCACCCGGGCCCTGCTGCTGTACCGGCACCGGCGGCTGACCGAGGCGCGCGCCGCCGCGGCCGAGGCCGGTTACCGGGGCGCCATGTTCCCCTGGCAGAGCGGCAGCGACGGCACCGAGGAGACCCAGCAGCTGCACCTCAACCCGATGTCCGGCGAGTGGGACCCGGACCTCAGCCACCACCAGCGGCACGTCAACGCGGCGATCTTCTACAACGTGTGGCGCTACTTCCAGGCCACCGACGACCTGGAGTTCCTGCGCGACTACGGGGCCGAGCTGATGCTGGAGATCGCCCGCTTCTGGGCGTCGATCGCGCACTTCGACCCCGCCAGGCAGCGGTACGAGATCCACGGCGTGATGGGGCCCGACGAGTTCCACGAACGCTACCCCGGCACCGAGGAGCCGGGGCTGCGCGACAACGCCTACACCAACGCCATGGCGGCCTGGATCGCCGCCACCGCCCCCAAGGTGCTCGACCTGCTGCCCAGCAGCCGCGCGGCGAGCATCCGGCGCAGCCTCCAGGTCACCGACGAGGAGCTGGCGACCTGGGAGGACATGAGCCGCCGCATGTACATCCCGTTCCACGACGGCGTCATCAGCCAGTTCGAGGGCTACGGCGACCTGGAGGAGCTCGACTGGGACCACTACCGCGCCCGCTACCACAACCTCCAGCGCATGGACCGGATCCTCAGGGCCGAGGGCAAGGACCCCAACCGCTACAAGCTGTCCAAGCAGGCCGACACGGTCATGCTGTTCTTCCTCTTCGACGAGCAGGAGCAGCGCGAGCTGTTCGGGCGGCTCGGCTACGACTACGACGCCGACCTGGTCAAGCGCACGATCGAGTACTACGACGCGCGCACCACGCACGGCTCGACGCTCAGCTTCGTCACCTACGCGGGGGTGCTGGCCGCCATCGACCCGGAGAGCTCGTGGGAACGCTACCTGGCGGCTCTGGAGAGCGACGTCAACGACGTGCAGGGCGGCACCACCCAGGAGGGCATCCACATGGGCGTCATGTCCGGGACCCTCGACCTGCTCCAGCGCTGCTACGTCGGCACCAGCATCACCGGTGACGTGCTCAGGCTGTCGCCCCGCCTGGTCGACCGGCTCGACGGCGTCTCGTTCTCCATGCGTTTCCGCGGCACCACGCTCAGGCTGAGCATCGAGGGCGACCAGCTCATCCTGTTCACCCAGGCGGAGGGGTTCCGGGGCCCGCTGCACGCGGGCGTGGGCGACGACGTCCGCGAGCTCGTCCCCGGAGGGACCTGCGTCTTCACCATCCCGGGAGGGCCACCCGCCCGAGAGAGGGGCCGCACCATGCCCGCCGCCGGATTCCAGGGCGCGATCTTCGACGTCGACGGCGTGCTCGTCGACTCGCCGCACCAGCGCGCGTGGAAGGACGCGCTGCGCGAGCTGATGGAGGGGGAGTGGGCGGACGTCCGCGACCGGACCACCTGGTCGGACGACCGGTTCACGCCGGAGGTCTACCAGCGGGTCATCTCCGGCAAGCCGCGGATGAGCGGCGCGCTGGCCGCCCTGCAGTACTTCGAGGTCCCGGACGCCGAGCGGCGGGTCGAGCAGTACGCCGCGCACAAGCAGCGGATCGTGGTGCGGCTCATCGACGCGGGGGAGTTCACCGCCTATCCGGACGCCCTCCGCTTCGCGCTGGCCGTGCGCGCGGCCGGCATCCCGTCGGCGGTGGCGTCCTCGTCCAAGAACGCCGACCTGTTCCTGCGGAGGATCCGGCTTGACACGTTCGCGGCCGAGCAGGGACTGTCCTACGACTTCATCCGGCGGGGCCAGACCCTCGCCGACTTCTTCGACGCCGACCTGTCGGGGCGTGACTTCGAGCACGGCAAGCCCGACCCGGAGATCTTCGTCACCGCGGCCGCCGAGCTGCACGTGCCTCCGGAGGACTGCTTCGTGGTCGAGGACGCCGTCAGCGGCGTCCAGGCCGCCAAGGCCGGCGGCATGGCGGGGCTCGGGGTGGCCCGCGCGGACGACGCGCGGATACTCGCCGGCGCGCACGCCGACCTCGTCGTCACCAGCCTCGACGAGGTGGACCTGGGCGCCCTGGCCGCGCACCGGCTCGACCGGAGGCCCGCCTGACACATCACCACGTACCACCGGCCGAGAAAGGTCTGATCATGAGCAGCGAACTGTCCCGCCGCGCCGGCGCGGCCCGCCCCGCGGCGCCCGTCCGGCTGATCCACCTCGGGCTCGGTGACTTCTTCCGCGCCCATCAGGCCTGGTACACCGAGCACGCGCCCGACGGCGAGGAGTGGGGTTTCGCCGCCTTCGGCGGGCACGAGGCGTCGGACCTGCTCGCCGCCCAGCAGGGCCTCTACACGCTCATCACCAGGAGCGCCCACGGCGACCGGTTCGAGGTGATCGCGACCGTGTCCGAGGCGTGGCCCGCGACCGACCACGACGCCCTGCTGCGCCTGTTCCGCGCGCCCGAGGTGGCCGCCGTCACCGTCACCGAGCTCGGCGCCCGCGACCACCCGGACGTCCGGGAGGACGTGGCCGCCCTGCGCGCCGACCCGGCCGCGCCGGTGCGCACGACCCGCGGCCGGCTGCTCGCGGGCCTCGCCGCCCGCCGCCGCGCCGACGCGGGCCCGGTCACGCTGGTGGCGTGCGACCACACGGCCGGCAACGGCGCCATCCTGTCCCGCCTGCTGTACGAGATGGCCGACGAAGTCAACCAGGAGCTGACCGGCTGGCTGGACGAGAACGTGTCCGTCGTCGCCACCGTCGCCGACCGGGTCACCCCGCACACCGGCCCGTCCGGGCTGCGCGCCGTCGCCGAGGCCACCGGCCGCGACGACCGCGTCCCGGTCACCGCCGAGCCGTACGCCGAGTGGGTGCTGGCAGGCCGGTTCCCGGCCGGCCGCCCGCGCTGGGAGGACGCCGGCGCCCTGCTGACCACCGACGTCACCCCGTACGAGCATCGCAGGCAGTGGCTGGTCAACGGCTCCTGCTCGCTGCTCGCCTACGCCGGCTCGATCCGCGAGCACGCCACGCTGGCGGAGGTGATCGGCGACGACGCCTGCCGCAGCTGGCTGGAACGGTGGTGGTCGGAGGCCGGACGGCATCTCGGCCGGGCCGCCGCCGGCCTGGACGCGTACCGCCAGGCGCTGCTGGAGCGGATCGCCAACCCGCGCATCCGCCACAGCCTCGCCAGGATCGCCGCGGACGGCTCCCGCAAGCTGCCGGAACGCGTCCTGCCCGTGCTGCGCGCCGAACGCGCCGCCGGTCGCGTGCCGGAAGGGGCGGCCCTCATCCTGGCCGCCTGGATCAGCCACCTGCGCGGCCACGGCGCCCCGGTCAGCGACCCGCGCGCGGCCGAGCTGACCGTGCTCGCCGCCGGCCCGCTGGCCGAGGGCGCCCACCGCGTCCTGGACGCGCTCGACCCGGAGCTCGGCGCCGACGACACGCTGGTGGCGGCGGTCCGCGACGCCGCCACCCGCTTCGACCGCGTCAGAGTGTCCTGACCGGGATCACCGCTCTCAGCCCATGTGCGGGTAGCGGTGGTCGGTCGGCGGGGTGAACAGCTCCTTGACCGCGCGGGCGCTGACCCACCTGACCAGGTTGTACATCGAGCCCGCCTTGTCATTGGTGCCCGACGCGCGGGCGCCGCCGAACGGCTGCTGGCCCACGACCGCCCCGGTCGGCTTGTCGTTGACGTAGAAGTTGCCCGCCGCGAAGCGGAGCTTCTCCGACGCCGCCGCGATGGCGTAGCGGTCCTGGGCGATGAACGCGCCGGTCAGCGCGTACGGCGAGACGCCCTCCATCTGGGTGAGCACCGCGTCGAAGTCGGCGTCGTCGTAGACGTGCACGCCCAGGATCGGCCCGAAGTACTCCTTGACGAAGATCTCGTCCGTCGGGTCCGCCGACTCCAGGATGGTCGGCTTCACGAAATAGCCGGTCGAGTCGTCGTACGAGCCCGTCAGCACGTCGATGTGCGAGGCCGAGCGCGCCCGGTCGATGGCGGCCTTGTGCTTGGCGAAGGCCCGCCCGTCGATCACCGCGCCCATGAACGCCGACAGGTCCGACGCCACGTCGCCCACGGTCAGCGACTCGGCCACGGCCACGAAGTCGTCGCGCATCCGGTCCCACACCGAGCGCGGCACGTACGCCCGCGACGCCGCCGAGCACTTCTGGCCCTGGTACTCGAAGGCGCCCCTGATCAGCGCCGTCGACAGCACCGCCGGGTCGGCCGACGGGTGGGCCAGCACGAAGTCCTTGCCGCCCGTCTCGCCGACCAGGCGCGGGTAGCCGCGGTAGGAGGCGATGTTCTCGCCCACCGTGCGCCACAGGTGCTGGAAGGTGGCGGTCGAGCCGGTGAAGTGGATGCCGGCCAGGTCGGGGTGGGTCAGCGCCACCTCGGAGACCGCCTCGCCGTAGCCGGTCACCAGGTTGATGACGCCCGGCGGCAGCCCGGCCTCCTCCAGCAGCCGCATCGTGAAGTGCGCGGCGAACTGCTGCGTCGGCGACGGCTTCCACACCACCACGTTGCCCATCAGCGCGGCCGAGGTCGGCAGGTTGCCGGCGATGGCGGTGAAGTTGAACGGCGTGATCGCCAGCACGAAGCCTTCGAGCGGGCGGTACTCCATCCGGTTCCACACGCCGGGCGAGGAGATCGGCTGGTCGGCGTAGATCTGCCGGGCGTAGGCCACGTTGAACCGCAGGAAGTCGATCAGCTCGCAGGCCGCGTCGATCTCCGCCTGCTGGACGGACTTCGACTGGCCGAGCACCGTGGCCGCGTTGAGCGTCGCCCGCCACGGCCCCGCCAGCAGGTCGGCGGCCTTCAGGAAGATCGCCGCCCGCTCGTCGAACGGCAGCGCGCGCCAGGCCGGGGCGGCGGCCAGCGCCGAGTCGATCGCGGCCCGCACGTCCTGCGCGCCCGCCTCGCGGGTGCGGCCGAGCACCGCGGCCTTGTTGTGCGGCTGCACCACGTCGATGGGCGTGCCGCCGCCGAGCCGCTGCTCGCCGCCGATGGTCATGGTCAGGTCGAGCGAGGCGCCGGACAGCTCCTTGATCCGGGACTCCAGGGCCGCGCGCTCCGCGCTGCCGGGCGCGTACCCGAGAACCCGCTCGTTGGCCGGGGCCGGCACGTTGCTGATGGCATCCATAATCACTTGCCTCCAAGGGCACGAAGGAAGAAGGCGACGTTCGCGGGGCGCTCGGCCAGCCGGCGCATGAAGTAGCCGTACCAGTCGGCGCCGTACGGCACGTAGACGCGGACCGTGTGACCGGCTCCGGCCAGGGCCTCCTGCCGGTCCGTGCGGATCCCGTACAGCATCTGATACTCGTAGTCGCCACGGGAGCGGCCGTGGCGGTCGGCGAGGAGTTCGGTGATGGAGATCAGCCGGTCGTCGTGCGTCGCCACCATGGGATACCCCTTCCCCGCCATGAGGATCCGCAGGCATCGCACGTACGCCTTGTCCACGTCCGCCTTGCTCTGGTACGCGACCGTGGCGGGCTCCCGGTAGGCGCCCTTGACCAGCCGCACGCGCGACCCCTCGTGGGCGAGGGCGCGGCAGTCGTCCTCGCTGCGGTGCAGGTAGGCCTGGACGGCCACGCCCGTCGAGGGGTGCTCGCGGCGCAGCTCGCGCAGGATCCGCAGCGTGGAGTCGACCGTGGTGTGGTCCTCCATGTCGAGCGTGACGGTGGAGCCGCCCGCCGCGGCGGCTGCGCAGATGGCCCGCGCGTGCTCCAGCGCCAGGTCCTCGTCGAGCGCCTGCCCGACGGCCGACAGCTTCACCGACACCTCGGCGGCGCGGCCCAGCTCCAGCGGGCGCAGCTCTTCCAGCAGCGTGAGGTACGCCTTGGCGATGGCGGCGGCGTCACCCGCGTCGCGGGTCTCCTCGCCGAGATGGTCGACGGTCACGGACAGGCCGGTCCCGAGCAGCCGGAGGATCGCCTCACGGGCCTCCGGCACGCTCTCACCGGCGACGAAGCGGTCGACGACCCTGCGCGTGAGCGGGAAGCCCGACACGGACCGGCGCACCAACCGGCTCCCCGAAGCGGCGAGCAGCACTTGTCCCAACATGCGTCCAGGCTAAAACCGCAGGTCAGAGAGGTCTATGGACGCGAGTAACGCCAGGTGTGGCAGGCTGTCATACACATGCACAACACCGCTGATCTGCAGGAGATCGTCGACGAGATCGCGGGCCTGCTCGGCGCTTCCGCGACGCTGGAGGACCGCTCGTTCCGCCTGCTCGCGTACGGGGCGCAGCACGGCGACATCGACACCGTCCGCCAGGAGTCGATCCTGCGCCGGCGCGCCTCGCAGGAGGTGCGCGACTACTTCGAACGCTACGGCATCGCCCGGGCCGACGGCCCCGTCCGGATCCCGGCCGACGACCGGCTCAAGGTGCTGGCCAGGATCTGCTGGCCGTTGCGCCACGGCGACGTCACCTACGGCTACCTGTGGCTGCTCGACTCCGGCAGCCTCGCCGACACCCGGCTGCACCGCGTCGCCCCGCTGGTGACCAGGGCCGCCGCCGCGCTCGCCCACGAGGCCAGGAGCCGCCAGGACCTGGGCCGCCGGCTCGACGCGCTGCTGTCGCCCGACCCGCAGGAACGGGCCGCCGCCTCCCCGGAGATGTCCGGCCCGGTGGCCGCCGTCGCGGTGCGCGAGTCCGAGGAGCGCGCCGCCGCGCTGTGGACGCTCCCGCGCGGGGTGCTCGCCCGCGCCGGCTCCCCGGTCGCGCTGCTCGCCCCCGCGCACCTCGCCGCCGAGGTCGCGCGGACGGTCCAGGGCGCGTACGGGACGGCCGCGGGCATCGGCGCGGCCCGGGCCGACCCGGCGGACGCCTGGCTGAGCTGGCGGGAGGCGCGGCAGGCGCTGCGCGTGGCGGAGAACTTCCCCCGGCACGCGCCGGTCGCCCGCTGGGAGGAGCTGGGCGCGTACCGGCTGCTGGCCCGGCTCGGCGTGGGCGACCTGCGCGAGCTGGCCGAGGCGGTGGCGCCGTTCGACCCGGAGCTGGCCCGCACCGTCGAGGTCTACCTCGACCTCGGCGGCCACGCCCAGAAGGCCGCCGCCGAGCTCGGCATCCACCGGCAGACGCTCTACTACCGGCTGGGCAAGGCCGAACGGCTCACCGGCCGCGACCTGTCCGACGGCGACGACCGCCTCACCGTCCACCTGGGACTCAAAGCGTCCCACCTGCGCTGACCGCCCTGCCCAGGCTGCTGTGGCAGGGGGTCAGGCCAGGTGGCGCAGTGCGGCCTCGTCGCCGGGGCCGCCGCGGGCGGCCAGTTCGGCGGCCACCCGCTCGCGCAGTCCGGCGTCCTTGTGCCCGTCGTACTTGAACTTGCCGCGGATCTCCTCCACCGCCAGCCGCAGCCCCAGCAGCCCCGCGAGCAGCCGCGGCATCCGCGCGGGGTCGCCGTGCCCCGGCTCCTGGTCGGCGAGCTGGGCGCGCAGGATCTCCAGCTTGCCCTCGGGGTCGGTGACGATCTCGGCGTGGCAGACGAGCTGGACCGAGGAGTAGTACGTGGTGGGCACGCCGAGCGACGGGTCGATGCCGCTCTCGGCACGCCACTTGCCGGGGACGTACGTCCAAGGGCCCGCCACCGACAGGAGGACCTTGGGGTTCTCCTCGATGGCGGGCCAGATGGGGTTGGGCCGCGCGAGATGCAGCCAGATCGTCCGCTCGTCCCGCAGCAGGAACTGGGTGGGCACCACCACCGGCAGGTCCCTGCCCCTGCCGGCGGCGATCAGGTGCCCGAACTGGTTGTCCTTCAGGTAGGCGACGGACCGCGCGTCGTCGCCCGCGTCCCAGGGGTGGATCAGCATGGCACGACGATAGGCGACGGGTGACGGGTCAGGCGCAGGCGGCCTCGTACACCCGGACCAGCTCCTGGCTGACGCGCTCCCACGAGTAGCGGGAGCGGGCGCGGTCGGCGCCGGCGTAGCCGAGCGCGGTGCGCAGCGTGGGGTCGGTGAGCAGCTCGCGGGCCAGCCTGGCGGTGCGCGACGGGCGGTCCGGCGGCACCAGCAGCCCGGTGACGCCGTCGATGACGGAGTCGAGGTGGGCGCCGACGGACGAGGCGATCACCGGCACGCCGCAGGCCATCGCCTCCAGCGCCACGATGCCGGTCGGCGCCTCGCGCGGCACCGTCACGACCGCGTCGGCGCTGCGCATGAGCTTGGGCACCGCCGCCCGCTTGACCTGGCCGAGCAGGGTCACCTGGGACGCCACGCCGAGCTGCTCGGCCAGCGCGCGCAGCCGGCGCACGTCCGCGTCCTCGTCGAGCAGTTCGGGCGCGGGCCCGCCGGCCAGCACGAGCTCGACGTCGGGAAGGCCCTGCAGGGCCCGCACGATGGTCTGCGCGCCGCGGTCACTGGTGAGCGGGCCCACGTGCAGGAGCCGCTTGCTGGTGCCGCGCGAGGCGGTGACGCCCCGGCGGTGGAAGCGCTCGGTGTCGACGCCGTACGGGACCACGGCGATGTGGTTGCGCGGCACGCCGATGCGGATCAACGCCGACTCCTCGTCCCCCGAGCCGGCGATGACGGCCCTGGCGCGGCGGCCGAGTGCCCGTTCCAGGGGCAGACGCGCGGGATCCACGGTGTGGAAGGTGTGCGTCACCGGAACGTCCAGGTCCTTGGAGCCCGTGACGGCGGCCAGGCCGCTGGTCCAGGAGTGCGCGTGGATCACGTCGGGGCGGTCCTGCCGCCACCGCTTGCTCAGATACTCGCCGACGTCGTTCAGATAGGGCACCACATCGGCCGGGCTGAGGTCACGAGCCGGGCCCACGTCGATGTGTTCCACCGTGA
Organism: Nonomuraea harbinensis; assembly: GCF_019396385.1. Lineage (GTDB taxonomy): Bacteria > Actinomycetota > Actinomycetes > Streptosporangiales > Streptosporangiaceae > Nonomuraea > Nonomuraea ferruginea. Next base: position 17,864 of record NZ_JAHKRN010000009.1, read on the forward strand.
CACCCGGGGCCACCCGCGTCTTGGGCTTGCCCTCATCACTGTTACGGCGGGAATAGATGGTGACGTGGTGATCGCGCCCGAGCTCGCGGGCTACGGAGAGAATGTGGTGGCGCTTGTTGCCGGAACCAGAAGCGACGATCGCGATATTCATGGCACACCTCAGCGTGAAAAAAGCTTTCAAGGTGTGCCTGCGTCTTAGGCACGTCTGTGTCTAAGCCGACAATACCCGTATTCCCGGTGTTCGCAAACCCATGCCAATCAGACGCCTCGGAGGGCGAGGACCACGATCTCGTCCCACACCTGCCCGCCGGAGAACGTGTTGCGGTCGGCCTCGATGGCCTTGACCACGGCCGACGGCGCCTGGCCGGCGCATCTGCTCAGCACGTCGGCCAGCCGCTCCTCGCCGTACGGCTCGCCCTTGTCGTTCCTGGACGAGATGAGCCCCTCGGAGTAGAGCACCATCGTCTCGCCCACGCCGAGCGTGATCTCCTCGGTGCAGGTCTCCGCCTCGGCCGCGATGCCCAGCGGCACCCCGCCGCCCGCCGTGAAGCGCACGAAGCCGTCGGGCTGCACCAGCGCGGCCGGATGATGGCCGGCCGACGACATGCGGATCCTGCGGCCCTTCACGAACCCGGCCACCGCCATCACGAACAGGCCGGTGCTCTGCCCCACCAGCGCCTCGTTCACCTTGCGCACCACCGGGTCCGGGTCCTGCTCCCAGACGCTCAGCACCCGCAGCCCGCCGCGCACCATCGCGCTGACCGAGGCGGCCTCCTCGCCCTTGCCTGCCGCGCCGCCCAGGGCGAACCCCCAGCCGCCCGGGAGCGGGAACACGTCGTAGAACTCCGCGCCCACCGACGAGGAGCCGGGGTGGTAGACGGCCGCCGCCTCGTAGCCGGGCACGTTGGGCAGGCTGCGCGGGACCACGCTGGCCGTCAGCGCGTCGGCCGCCCGCGAGCGGCTCTGGAAGCTGTTCTGGGCGCGTACCGCCATGCCGAGCTGCAGCCCCACCTCCTGCATGACGCTCAGGTCGGCCAGCGTGAACGGCTGGCGGTCGTGCGTGCGCACCAGCGTCAGCACCCCGTCGCCGCCCCCGATCGGCACGCACAGCAGCGAGCCCGCGCCCATCGCCGTCAGCACCGGCCCGTCGGCGCAGAAGCCGAGCAGCGACTCGTCGTCGACCATCTCGAACACCACGCCGGAGCCGCGCTCCAGCACCTGGGCGACCACCTGGGCGCCGGCCGGGTCGCTCGACTCCACCTGCCGGATCACCTCGTTCACCGGCAGGTTCTTCGGCCCCATCACGATCGAGCGCCGCGGCAGCCCGTCGCGCACGACGTCGGCCACCACCCAGTCGGCCCACTCGGCCGCCAGCAGCCGGGTGGCGCGCGGCAGCGCCACCGGCCGGCGCAGCGCCTCCTCGTCCAGGAGCAGGGCGGCCATCCTGGACAGCAGATCCTGCCGCCTGGCCGCCGCCAGCAGCGCCGTGCCGTCGGCCTCCTCCGGGCGCCTGTCGCCCGGCTCGGGCAGCTGCACCTCGATCGGCAGCGCCACCACCGCCACCATCTGCTGCGGCTCGCCCGGCATGGTGAGCCGCGCCATGGCCAGCTGCACGAGATGCGTGCGCCCCTGGTGGGCGAGCCTGGTCTCGAACGCGGCCGGCTGGCCGGTGCTCAGCACCGCCGTCAGATGGGACCGGAACGCCGCCCGCCTCGACACGTCCACCAGCAGCGGGAAGGACCGGCCCACGAGATAGCCGTCGGGGCTGCCCAGCAGCCGCGAGGTCTCGGGATTGATCCGCCGGACCGTGCCGCCGCCGTCGAGCACGATGACCGGCACGGGGAAGGCCCTGAACACCTGCCGCAGCAGCTTCAGCTCCCGCTGGGAGCCGTCCTTCTTGCCGGACTGCCTCCTGGGCCCCCTGCTGAGCTGCTCGCGCGCCTCGGCCAGCAGCTCCACGGCGGTGTCGAGCTCCGCCAGGGCGGCGTCCAGAGTGGGCGCGAGGTCCGAGGGGTAGGCCGCCCTCGCCTCACGCAACGACGAGACCCGCCCGGTCAGCGCGTCCAAGGCGTGTTCGAGGTCCGGCATGCTCACCCTCCGACGCTACGCCACCCGGGATAATGGTAGCCATAAGGGGTAGATGCTTGCTGCTATGGAATCCACCGCGATGATCACTCCTGGGCTGGCCCGCGACCTGGCGACGCTGGGCAGACTGGGAGAGGACACCTCCACCGAGACCGTGCTGCGCGGCCTGACCACCGCGCTCGCGGCGGGTGTCCCCGGATGCTCGGGCGGGTCGGCCGAACACTGGCGCGACCGGCGGGTCCTCACCTCCGGCTCGCACAGCGAACTGATCACCCTCGTCGAGGGCGAGCGTGAGATCGGCGAGGGCCCCTCCACCGAGGCCCGCCAGACCGGCGCCCGGGTGGCCGTAGCCGACGTGCTCACCGACACCCGCTGGCCGCGCTACGCCGCCCTGGCCACCCGCTGCGGGGTCCGCTCGGTGCTCGCCGTGCCCATCAAGGTGCCGCCCGCGCTGCTGGTCGTCGGCCTCTACTCGGTGCGGCGCGACGCGTTCTCGCCGCAGGGGGCGCAGTCGCTGGCGGAGATGCTGACCGAGCAGGTCGGCGTCGCCATGGCCAACATGTCGGACTTCGACGAGGTCCGTACGGACGCCGCCCAGCTCCAGGAGGCCCTGGCCGGGCGCGCCCTCATCGACCAGGCCAAGGGCATCATCATGCAGACCAGCGGATGCACCGCCGAGGCCGCCTTCGACGAACTGCGCAGGATCTCCCAGCACCACCAGGTCAAGGTGGCCGACCTGGCCAGGCTCCTGGTCGAGGAGCATCAGCGCAAGAACCGCCGCCGCTAGCCGATCGCCGCCAGGGCGTCGTCGAGGGTGTCGTAGATCGGCAGCCGCTGCGCCAGGCCGGTGATCCACATCACCTTGGACTTGGCGTACTCGACGCCGATGAGCGCGAACTTCGCGCCCGAGCTGAGGCTGGTCTGCCAGTGATGGACGATCAGCCCCAGCGCTCGCGAGTCCATGAACGTCACCCCGGCCAGGTCGAGTATCAGGTCCGGCCCCGCCAGGGAGAGATAGTCCGCGAACTGCTCGCGCGTCGTGGCGTCGAGCACACCGTCGACCCTGATCACGGCAATCTCGTCAACGGTGGACGACGTCAGGCTCAGGGCGGCCGTGGACCCCTCGCCATTCTCGGGCACTGTCACGGGGCAACCTTACTGTCACTGAAGTAGAGAGGAATACTCCTTCGGGAGTAGGGCATACTGGTGTCCGAAGTCCAGCAGAGGGCTTTCGTCTCGAACGTTGAGCGAGGCGTGCCTCTGTATGGGCTTTTCCTGTTACAGAGGCCGCCTGCCACCCCATAGAGGAGCAGCGATGGCTGTGCAGGAACTCGTCCTCGAAGAGATGACCGCCGAAGAGCTCCTGGCCGAGATGGTCGGGGAAGGAACCCCCGACAGTCTCAGAGAACGGCTTCGCGAGCGCATCGTGGAGATGCACCGGCCGCTGGCGATGGAGATCGCCCGGCGCTACCGCTACCGCGGCGAGCCGCTGGAGGACCTCCTCCAGGCAGCGTACGTCGGGCTCATGAAGGCCATCAACGGCTTCGACCCCTCGCTCGGCCACGCCTTCAGGGGCTACGCCGTCGTCACCATGACCGGGGAGGTCAAGCGTCACTTCCGTGACCGCACCTGGGCGATCCGGGTGCCCCGCCTCTACCAGGAACGCCGCTCCGAGCTGAACCGGCTCGTCGCCGACCTCAGCCAGGACCTCGGCCGCTCGCCGACCGTCGCCGAGCTGGCCGCGAAGATGAAGATCTCCGAGGAGGACGTCCTGCTCACGCTCGACGCCTCCGCCGCCTACAGCACGCTCTCGCTGGACGCGCCGCTCGGCACCGATGACGACGCCGCCTCCCTCGGCGACGTCATCCCCGAGGACGACGACACGCTCAGCACCATGGTCGACCGCGAAGCCGTCAAGCCGCTCATCGACGCGCTCCCCTCGCGCGAGAAGCACATCCTGCTGCTGCGGTTCTTCGGCAACATGACCCAGGCAGAGATCGCCGCGGAGTTCGGCATCTCGCAGATGCACGTCTCCAGGATTCTCCGCAAGGTCCTCGACCAGCTGCGCGCAGAGCTGACCGTCGGTTGAGGGGGAACGCCGGGTGATGACAGAGGACATCCATCCTCAGGCGGGCTCACCGGGCCCGCCACCCGGCGCGCGCGTGCGCAGGCTTCAGTTCCGGCTCCCGGACCTGCCGCAGGTCCGGGAGTTCGCCGCGTCCGGGGCACGAGAGCTCGGCATGCACCATGAGGCCGTCGACGACTTCGTCATCGCCGTCAACGAGGTGGCCACCAACGCGGTCACCCACGGGGACGACGCGGCGCAGGTGCGCCTCTGGTCCGACTCCGGGGACATCGTGATCGAGGTGCACGACGACGGCACCTGGAAGCCGGGCCCGCTGCCCGGCTCGGTGGGCGGCATGGGGCTGTGGGTGGCCCGGTTGCTGTCATCCGACCTGACCCTTCACATCGGCGGCGGAAGCACCGTGACCATGAGGTTTCCGGGCAAGAGCTGATATCAGTCGCCGACTGGCCCACGTGCAAAGAGCCGCGCCCGGCGTATCGAGTACGCCGGGCGCGGCCGTTCGTCCTGATCCGCTAGCGCCGGCTACGGCCGCGCCAGCCGCCGTAGCTCTTCACGCTCGCCGTGCCGATGCCGGCCTGGTGCAGCGCCAGCAGCGTCAGGCCCAGCAGCATGAACGTGGTGCCGGAGATGCTTCCGGCGATCTGCGTGTCCAGCAGGTCCAGGAGGAAACCTAAACCGAAGACGATCGCGGCGACTATCGCGAGCATGTGATCCTCCTCCTACACCGTGGTCTTGCTGGACGACGCCGGGTTGTCCCGGCCTGACATGGCGAGCAGTCCCTCCAGCACGCCCCGGTACTCGCGGAGTGCCTGCCGGAGCCGCTCGGTGTCGTCGCCGCCGTCGCTCTTCCAGCGCTCGCGCAGCTCTCCCGTACGGGACCGCAACGCGTTCGTCAGCGAGTCGACGATCTCGCCCACGAGCCCGTCGGCGCGGTGGACCGCTTCCGCCGGGTCGTCGACGAAGGAGGCCTGCACGTCGCGCCAGCGTGACTGCACCTCGTCGGGGTCCTGCTCGAACAGGGGGAACGCCTGGGGAGCGGCGTGCGAGGGGGGATCCTCGGCGGGCTGGGCGGGCCCGGGGCCGGCCGCGGTCACCTGCTCGGTCGCCGTCACCGTGTCGTGCGGTCCGTCATACGGGGAGTCGGGGTCGGGATCCCGGGTCGCGTCATGGAGGGGGTCGGCGTCCGCCGTGCCGTCATGGAGGGGGTCGGCGTGCGCCTTGCCGTCATGAAGGGGGTCGGCGTGCGCCGTGCCGTCATGGAGCGGGTCCGGGTCACCGGGCGCCGGGTGGGGGCCGGTGTCATTGGTGGTGTGCCTGTCCGACACGACCAGCACGTCCTCGTCATTCCTGCCGTACGGCTCCCGGTGGGTGCCGCCGGTCTTGTCGTCCGTGGTGTACTCGTCGTCGCGGTCGTTCCGTACCTGCTGGTCGGAGCGCTGCGACGGCACGTTCAGCTCGTCGTTCATACCCGTCACCGTCCTCGGGTCGTCTCGTGCAGTAATTCCTCGAAGAGCGCGCGATAGTGGACCATCGCCTGGCGCAGGTCCTCGGTCGAGGCCTCCTTGCGGGTCGCGCGCTCGCTGATGTCGTGCGCCTTCCGGTAGTGGGTCAGCGTCTCGGCGTGCCCCACCGACAGGTCGGCGATCCGCTGGCGGAAGTCCTCCGTCGGGTAGCCGCGCTCGGCCATGACCGTCGTCACCAGCTGGTCGGCCTCCGCCACGGCGGATTCGGGGGCGTCCACGAAGCGCTCCTGCACCTCGGCCCACCGGTTGGCGTAGTCGTCGCGTGACTGTTCGGGAAGCGGCTTGATGTCCAGCTCGGCGTGGCGCTGCTCGCGGGCGATCAGCTCCTGCTCGGCCTCGCGCTTGCTGTCGTGCTCGGCCATCGTGCGCTCGTACTCGGGGCCGAAACGGTCGCGCAACCGGCTGCGGCGCTGTTGCTGCACGACCACGTAGGCCACCGCGGCGACCGCCGCGATCGCGACCACGACGAGGGCCACCCAGATCAAGGTGTCCATATTGTTCGCCTCCGGTCTCTTCTGTTGAGACCGCGAACTGCCCAGCGAAGCGCCGGTGAAACGCCGCCTTCAGCCCTCTTCCAGGGCCTTTCTGGCGGCTTCCAGCACGGCTGCGACGTGGGAGCCGTCAGGGGCCGCAGGGATCTCGACGAAGCCGGTCGCCGGGTCGTAGCCGACGTCGAGCCCGGCGTCGACCAGCCGCTTGGCCCACCGCAGCGCGGTGTTGAGCCGCTCGGGCGCGGGCGGCCTGCCCTGCGCCGCCGCCGACAGGTTGCGCAGGTTGGTGGCGGGGCCGGACTGGGAGTGGGCGCGCTCCAGCTTCCACGGCAGCGCCCGGCTGTGGTCGAGCATCGGCTTGGCCAGCCCGGCGGCCCGCTTGGCCTGCAGCACCCCGGACTCGCTCACCCCGAAATGGGCGGCCAGCTCCTGCACGCTCAGCCCGCGGGCGACCAGCCTGGCCAGCTCGTCGCGGTCGATCGTCGGCCTGCGCCCCATGGGCCACCTCCGGGCATGACGTGCGGACGCGCAACAGGATCACAGGCGCCGGCGGGTGCGGACGATCTCGCCGACGTCGCGGCGCCAGAGACGACGAAGCCCTGATGAGAATCGCTCCCCATCAGGGCTTTAACGTCGGGATGACAGGATTTGAACCTGCGACCCCTTGACCCCCAGTCAAGTGCGCTACCAAGCTGCGCTACATCCCGTGGTGCTGTCGCGTTGCCGAGCTTCTCGCTCTGCTCCGCGGGGAAAACATTACCATGCGCCACGGACCTCTCGGCGCCACCTTTCCGCCGGTCCGCCTGTTGCGAGCGGACCCTAGAGTGTCCCCATGGGCATGGTCGGGACGGTCGGGCTGGTGCTGCATCCTCAGCGCGACTCCAAGGAGGCGATCGACATCATCCTCGGCTGGGCCGCCGGTCGTGACGTCACGGTGCTCGGGCTGCCCGAGGAGGTGGGGCGGATCGACTGCAGCGCGGTGGCGGTCGACGGCGAGACGCTGGTGGAGCGGGCCGACCTGGTGGTGAGCCTGGGCGGCGACGGCACGATGCTGCGCACGATGCGGCTGATCGCCGGTCGCGGCACTCCGGTGCTCGGCGTCAACCTGGGGCGGCTGGGCTTCCTCGCCGAGATCGACGTGGCCGAGCTGTCGGAGACGCTCTCGGCGATCGACCACAACGGCCACACCGTGGAGCCGCGGATGGCGGTCCGCACCAGGCTCGGAAATCAGGAGCTGATGGCGTTCAACGACATCGCCCTGGTGCGTTTCCCCGGCGACGGGCTGGCGGCGGTGACCGTCACCGCGGCCGGCAACCCGTTCGTCAACTACGCCGCCGACGCGGTGATCGTGGCCACCTCCACCGGCTCCACCGCCTACAGCTTCTCCGCGGGCGGGCCGGTGGTCTCGCCGCGGGTGGAGGCGGTGCTGGTGGTGCCCGCGGCGGCGCATTCGGCGTTCAACCGGGCGCTGGTGCTGCCGGCGGACGAGGAGGTCATGCTGGAGCTCCTGCCCTCCAGCGGGCAGCTGGCCGTCGAGCTGGACGGCAGGGTGGTGGGCCGTCTCGGCCCCGGCGATCAGATCACGGTGACGGCCTGCCCGGGAGCCGCCAAGGTGGTGCGCCTGGGCACCACCTTCTACGAGCGCGCCCGCCGCAAGCTCCGGGTCGACGGCAGCGCCGAGATCGCCTGAGCCCGCCCTTCTATGGCGGGGAGCCGGCGCGGCGGTGGCGGGCGCGGCGGGGGAGCGGCCGGTCGCCGTACGGGCCGTCCGGCCCGGGAAGGGGAGCCCGCGGGGTGTCGTCGGCGGAGAAGGACTCTCCGGAGGGCCGGGGCGCGGGCTCGGGTTCGCCGGAGGCGGCGCCGGACGGGTTCGCGTGGCGGGAGGTGACGAGGGCGGCCAGCGCGGTGGTGATCGGCACGGCGGAGATGAGCCCCAGCGTGCCCACCACGCTGCGGGCCACCTCCTGGGCGATGACCGGCGTCGTCAGCACCTCGCCCAGCGGCTGCTCGCCGATGCTGAACAGCAGCAGCAGCGGCAGCGACGCCCCCGCGTACGCCAGGATGATCGTGTTGATGACCGACGCGATGTGCGCCCGGCCGATCCGGCTGCCCGCCCGGTAGAGGCGGCGGAACCCGTAGGACGGGTTGGCCGCGGCCAGCTCGGACACGGTCACCGACTGGGTGACCGTCACGTCGTCCAGGACCCCCAGCGCGCCGATCATGATGCTCGCCAGCAGCAGCCCCTGCGTGTCGATGGACATGCTCATGTCGAGGGTGAACGAGCTGTCGTCGGTGATGCCGCTCAGCTTGGCGACCCCGATCACCGCGTACGAGAGCACGCCGGTCACGGCGAGGCTGGCCAGTGTGCCGAGCACCGCCATCGAGGTCGCCAGCGTGAACCCGTGCGTCAGGAACAGCACCGACAGCATGATCGCCGAGGCGCCCACGATCGCGACCAGCATCGGCGGCTCGCCGCCCAGGATGCCGGGGATCACGAACGTGAGCAGCAGCACGAACGTGATCGCCAGGCCCAGCAGCGCCGTCAGCCCCCGCCAGCGCCCGAACGCGATCACCGCCAGCGCGAACGCCGCCCCGAGCAGCAGCAGCGGCGCCGACCGGTCGTGGTCGGACAGCTGGTAGGCCGGCATGCCCTCCTCGGCCTGCGGGTTGTGCAGCAGCACCACGTCGTCGCCCGCGGTGAAGCGCTGGGAGCCCGGCCCGCTGGGCAGCGACAGGGCGACCTGGCGGCCCTCGTCGCGCCCCTCGCCGACGGTGACGGTCGCCTTGCCGCAGGTCGCCGGGTGCGGCTCGGGCGCGCCGGGCTGCGTCTCACCGCACGGCTCCAGCGCCACCGCGGTGATCGTGCCGGCCACCCGCTGGAACCCGGTCTGCTCCTGGGCCGCCTCCGGACGCCCGTCCGGCCACAGCAGCACCAGCGCCGCCAGCGTGACGGCCGCCAGCGGCAAAAGAACGGCCAGCGTGGCCACGACGGCCCGCCGTGAGGCGGGCACCGGGGTGCCGTGCGCATGGTCGTGCGCGTGGTTGGCGCCCATCCCTGATCAGACCTCCTCGTCCGGTCGGCGAGTGCGACAGTACTGCACGTGGACGGGGTGGGTAGGCCATCGGAATGGCGACGCTCGTGGGCACCTCGGGGTGGCAGTACGCGGACTGGCGCGGCGTCCTCTATCCCGAGGGGGTGCCGCAGCGGCGCTGGCTGGAGACGTACGCGGAGACCTTCCCCACGGTCGAGAACAACAACGCGTTCTACCGGCTGCCGAAGCCGGAGACGTTCGCCGGCTGGCGCGAGCGCACCCCCGACGGCTTCGTCATGGCGGTCAAGGCCAGCCGCTACCTCACCCACATCAAGCGGCTGGACGAGCCGGAGGAGCCCGTCGCCAGGCTGATGGCGGCCGCGTCGGGGCTCGGCGGCACGCTCGGCCCGATCCTGCTGCAGCTCCCGCCCACGCTGCGGGCCGACCCCGGCCGGCTGGAACGCTGCCTGAGCTGCTTCCCCGGGCACGTCAGGCTGGCCGTGGAGTTCCGGCACGAGTCGTGGTGGACCGGCGAGACCCGGGCGATCCTGGAGGCCCGCCAGGCCGCCCTGTGCTGGGCCGACCGGCTCAACCAGCCGCAGAACCCGTTCTGGCGGACCGCGCCGTGGGGGTACGTGCGGCTGCACCAGGGCCGCGCCGCCGACGGGTTCTCGTACGGGGACACGGCGCTGAAGACCTGGGCCGGGCGGGTCCGCGAGGCGGGCTGGCGCGACGCGTACGTGTACTTCAACAACGACCCCGGCGGCGCGGCGGTGCGGAACGCCGCGCGCTTTGCCAGACTGCTTTAGGTGCGTACCCGCCTGTATCGGGACGGCCGGCTGGAGAAGGAGAACTTCCCCCTCGCCGAGGTCTCCGACCACGTGTCCGACCACCGCAACGCGATCTGGATCGACCTGTGCCGGCCGACGCCTGAGGAGCTGACCGCGCTCGGCGACGAGCTGGGCCTGCACGAGCTGGCCGTCGAGGACGTGCTCGCCGACCACCAGCGCCCCAAGGCCGACGTCTACGCCAACCACCTGTTCATCACCGTGTACGCGATGCGCTTCGACGGCGACCGGTTCGCCCCGGCCGAGATCGACGTCTTCGTCACCGAGACCGCCCTCGTCACGGTCAGGCTGGACCCGGCGGTCGACCTGGACGAGGTGGTCCGGCGCTGGGACGCCGCGCCCGCGCTGGCCGGGAACGGGGTGCTGTTCCTGCTGCACGGCCTGCTCGACTGGGTGGTCGACGGCCAGCTGGAGCTGGTGCTCGACCTGGACGGACGGGCCGAGGACCTGGAGGAGGAGCTGTTCGAGGAGCGGCCCGCCGACGCCAGGGAGGTGCAGCGGAAGATGTACGAGCTGCGCAAGACCTCCGCGCATTTCCGCAAGGTCGTGATGCCGATGCGGGAGCTCTTCGGCACCCTGCTCCACCGCGACCAGGGCGTCCTGCGCGGCTCCCAGATGATGCCCTACTACCAGGACGTCTACGACCACGTGCAGCGCACCGCCGAGCTGCTGGAGTCGCTGCGCGACCTGCTGGCCAACATGCGCGAGACGCGCCTGGCCCAGCAGGGCTTCCGGCTCAACCAGATCATGAAACGGCTCACCGGCTGGGCGGCCATCATCGCGGTGCCCACCGCCATCACCGGCTTCTACGGCCAGAACGTACCGTTCCCCGGTTCCGGCCAGGCGGTGGGCTTCTGGATGTCGCTGGCGCTGGTGTCCGTCGTGTCGGTGGCGCTGTACGTGGTGTTCAAGAAGAACGACTGGTTGTAGGGCGGCGGGCAGGGCACGCCCCGGTCCTCCAGCGTCAGGCCGACCCGCACCGTCACCTCGCGCGCGCCGCCGGCCGGGTGCAGCGGCAGGCAGCGCCCGCCGGCGACGAGCGTCCTGCGCCCGATCGGGGTGGCGAGCAGCGACAGCTCGCCGTACGCGGCCGGCGCCGCCAGCCGCAGCAGCCACGCCCCCTCGGGGGTACGCGACCGCGTCCCGTCGAGCGCGTAGTAGTCGAGCACGCCGCCGCCGGTGGACACCACGGCGCGCATGGTGAAGCCGCGGCCCTCGGCGGTGAACAGCTCCGCCGAGGGCGCACGGTAGACCGAATGGACGTACGCGAGAGCGAACGCCCCGGAGGGCGGCAGCACCAGCCCGTTGACGGCCGGGCGCCCCGGCCCGCCGCCGGAGCCGAGCGCCAGCACCGCGGCGAGCGAGAGGGCCAGCCGGATCAGCCCTTCTCCTTGAAGTAGCGGGCCGCGCCGGGGTGCAGGGCGACCGGCTGCACCTGCTGGGCGAGCGCCGGGTCGAGCTTGTCGGCCTCCGGGTGGACCGCGACCAGCTCCTGCTTCTTCTCGAACAGCGTCCGGGTGATGTCGTAGGCCAGCTGCTCGTCCATGGTGTCGGGCACCAGCAGCACGTTGGCGATGCCGACCGTCTCCACGGAGCCTTCGAGCTTGTAGACGTCCAGGCCGATGTCGAGCCCGACGTACTGCTCGCCGTACTCGCGCTGCATCTCCGCCAGCACGTCGGCGGTGTCGATGATCTTGATGTCGGGCTTGCTGGTGGCCAGGTCCACCACGCCGGCCGTGGGCAGCCCGCCGACCCAGAAGAACGCGTCGACGGTGCCGTCCTTGACCGCCTGCACCGACTCGTTGATCGACAGCTGCTGCTTGCTGATGTCGGTGTCGGGGTCGAGCCCGGCCGCCTCCAGCATCCGCCTGGCCACGACCTGCGTGCCGGAGTTCGGCGGGCCGAGCGAGACCGTCTTGCCCTTCAGGTCGGCCACCTTCCCGGCCTGCACGCCCGGGGCGACCACCACGTGCGCGTAGTTGTCGTAGATCCGGGCCAGCGCCTTGATCGGCTGCTTCTCGGTGAACGAGCCGGTGCCGTTGACCGCGTCGGCGGCCGTGTCGGCCTGGGAGAAGCCGATGTCGGCCTTGCCGGTGGCCAGCAGCTTGATGTTCTCGACGGAGGCGGAGGTGACCGAGGCGGTGGCCTGGGTGTCGGCGATGTTGGCCGACAGCTGCTTGGCCAGGCCGCCGCCGTAGACGTAGTAGACGCCGGTGGTGCCGCCGGTGGCGATCGACAGCCGGTTGCCCGAGCCTCCGCCGGCGCCTCCGCAGCCCGCGATCAGGCCGGCCACGGCGAGCACCGCAAATATCCGCTTCACGCTGGGACGCTCCTTCTTCTGATGAGGTGGACGGCTGCCGCGACGGCCAGCACGGCCAGGCCCGCGACGATCGGGACGGGTTCGAGGAACAGCAGCAGCACGGCGGCCACCGCGGCCAGCAGCCGCTCGGGCGCGCCGGCCAGGCCGCCGGTGGCCATCGCCAGGGCCGCCACCGCGACGGCCGACACCGCCGTCATGGCCAGCACGGTGCCGAACGGCCCCTGGCCGAGCAGCGCCTGGCCGTGCGGGGTGAGCACGAACGCGAACGGCACCAGGAAGGCCGGCAGCGTGTAGCGCCAGGTCATCATCATGGTGCGGTACGTGTTGCCGCCGGTGATGGCGGAGGCCGCGACCGCCGACAGCGCGGTCGGCGGGCTCACCTCGGACAGCACCGCGTAGTAGAAGATGAACATGTACGCCTCGGCCTGCCCCACGCCGAGAGCCGTCAGCGCGGGGGCGATGATCACCGCGGCGATGATGAAGCTGGCCGTCACCGGCACCGCCAGGCCGAGCAGCATGACCGCCAGGGCCGCCATCACCGTGGTCAGGATCAGGTTGCCCGCGGCGAAGTCCACGATGATCGAGCTCAGGTTCAGGCCGAGCCCGGTCTGGGTGATGACGCCGACGATGATGCCCGCCGCCGCGCACACCGCGGTCACCGGGAGCACCTCCAGCGTGCCCTTGGCCAGCGCCCGGCCGATCCGCCTCGGGCCCATCCGGTGGGCGGAATCCAGGAACGACAGGGCGAACGCGACCGCGGTGGCGATCACCACCGACTGGAACGCCGACCGGTCCATCGCCATCAGGACCACGATCAGGATCAGCGAGCTGAAGTGGTAGCCGAAGCGCAGCAGCAGTCTGCCGACGCCGGGCGTGTCCACCCGCACGGCGTGCGTGCCGAACCGGCGGGAGTCGATCTCGATCGCCAGCAGGATGCCCAGGTAGTAGAGGATCGTCGGGATCGTCGCGTAGATCAGCACCTGCAGGTAGCTGACCCGCATGACCTCCGCGATGATGAACGCCGCCGCGCCGAGCGTCGGCGGCGACAGGATGGCGCCGATGCCGGCGGCCGCGAGGATGCCGCCGGCGGGCTCTCTCGGGTAGCCGGCCCGCCGCAGCACCGGCCAGGCCACGCTGCCCAGGCTCACGGTGGTCGCCACGCCCGAGCCGGACACCGTGCCGAGCAGGAATCCTGCGGTGGTCACGGTGCGGCCGGGGGCGGCGCGTGACCTGCGGAAGGCGGAGAAGCTCAGGTCGATGAAGAACCTGCTGGCGCCGGAGTAGTCGAGGACCGCGCCGTAGACGGTGAAAAGGATGATGTAACTCGCCGCCACCTGGAGAGGGACGCCGAAAAAGCCTTCCGTGCCCGTATAGAGCTGCGACACGATCTGGTCGAGGTCGAGACCTCGGTGGCCGATCGTCCAATCGACGGGCAGCATCGCGCCGTAATAGGCATATGCCAGAAAAATGGTGCAAATGATGGAGAGAACCGCGCCGACCGTGCGGCGCACCGCCTCCAGCAGGAGCAGGGTCAGCCCTATCCCGGCGATCACGTCCAGCTCGGACAGCGCCGCGCCCGACCCTCGATCGCGGAACGACTCGATGTCCGCCAGCGGGTACACGAGCACCGCCAGCGAGGCCAGCGCCAGCACCCAGTCACCGACGGTCGGCCACTCGCCTTTCCGGCGCACCGGACCCTCCGCCCCGACCTCCACCGGGAGCGTGTCCGCGAGCGGCGCCGGACCGGGCTCGTCCGCCGCCCCGGTCGTCCGGTCGAGGACCAGCGTGTCGTCAGGGGTGTCCGGGCGGTCGGTGTCCGGGGGGTCGGTGTCCGGGGGGTCGGTGTCCGGGTGAGTGGTGGTGTCCGGTGAGACGCCGATGATCACCGTGTCCGCCGACGGGCTCGCGCCCTTCGGCGGGTCGGCGGCCGGGACGTCGCGCAGCGTCGGCGTGTCCGGGAGGGCCCCCGTAGCGCGGACCTCCGGCAGCGTCGGGGCCTCGCCCAACGTGAGCGCCCTGGCGTCCGGGTGCGTCGCCGCCCCGGCGGGCGGCCCGGACCGGGAGAAGCGGGCGCGCAGGCGGCGCGCGAACGGCCCGTCCAGCCGCCGGCCGAGGCGCCGCAGCTCGCCGGGGAGGCGACGGAGGCGGCTCAGCGACTGCGCCGCCCCCGACCGGTAGCAGAGGAACACCAGCGGCAGCGCCGCCGCCAGGAACGTCATCCGGTGCTGCAATGCCTCGACCGGCCAGAACACGACCGCGATCGAGTAGGCCGAGAGCAGCCCGCCGACGACCCACACGCCGAGCCGTAAGGGGCCTGCGAGCTGCCGGGCCGGGCGTTCCTGTTCGCGGGCCTGTACGGGCCCGGCCTGTCGGTCGCTCGACTCGGTCAAAACAACTCCCTCTGACACGGCGTTGGGGGCAATGTACGAGCCCTTTACCGGCTGTGGGAAGAGTCGTGACGTTTATTTGATCTATTGCCCGGGTTGGAAGCGCGGCGCGCACATCGCCGCCAATTCGGCGACCGGCACCACCCCGGCCTGGCTGCCGTCGCGCAGCCGCACCGCCGCCCCGCCGCCGGCGGCCTCGCGCGGTCCCACGACGAGCTGGAAGGGAACCAGCCGGTTGGCCCTGATCCGGGCGCCGAGGGTGCCCCGGCCCGGCTCGACGAGCTCGGCCCGCATCCCCGCCGCCACGCAGCGCCGTACCACGTCGCCCGCGGCGGGCAGCTCGGCGTCGGACAGCGGCAGCACCACCGCCTGCACCGGCGCCATCCAGGCGGGGAACGCGCCGCCGTGCACCTCGATCAGGTGGGCCACCAGCCGCTCCAGCCCGCCCACCACGCTGCGGTGCACCATCACCGGCCGGTCGCCGCCCGCGTACTCCAGGTCGAAGCGCTCCGGCTGGAAGGAGTCGACCTGCACGGTCGACAGGGTCGACTCGCGCCCCGCCGGGTCCGCGATCTGGATGTCGATCTTGGGGCCGTAGAAGGCGCCCTCGCCGCGCTCCTCGTCGAAGGCGCGCCCGCGCCGGTGGAGCACCTCGCGCAGGATCGACTCCGAGCGGTCCCACATCTCCGGGTCGTCGACGAACTTGGCGCCCTCGCCGCGCAGCGACAGCCGGTAGCGGGCGGCCTCGATGCCGAGCTGGGCGTGCGCGGCCTCGATCAGGTCGAGCGCGGCCGACACCTCGCCGGCCGCCTGCTCGGGCCGGCAGAACACGTGCCCGTCGTTGAGCTGGATGGCCCGTACCCTGGTCAGCCCGCCGAGCACGCCGGACAGCTCCGAGCGGTACATGCCGCCCAGCTCGGCGATCCGCAGCGGCAGGTCGCGGTGGGTGCGCGGGCGGGAGCGGTAGACGAGCGCGTGGTGCGGGCAGAGGCTGGGCCGCAGCACGAACTCCTCCCCGCCCACCCGCATCGGCGGGAACATGTCCTCGGCGTAGTGCGCCCAGTGCCCGGATCGCTCGTACAGCTCGCGCTTGCCCAGCACGGGCGAGTTGACGTGCTGGTAGCCGTTGCGGCGCTCCAGTTCGTACACGTAGTCCTCGACGGCCTTGCGGACGGCGGCGCCCGCGGGCAGCCAGAAGGGGAGCCCGGAGCCGATCAGCGGGTCGGTGTCGAAGAGGCCGAGCTCGCGGCCGAGTCTGCGGTGGTCGTTCATGATCGTCCTTCGCGTGGAAAGGGCGAACGACCGACTCTCCCGGGCATTCGCCCGGGAGCAGGAATCAGCGCGCCGGGACGGGGTCCGGCGTCGTCGTGACGAGAGCGCGCTGCATGGGTCCGACGATAGCAGCCTGACTCTCGCGTCCGCCCCCGGAAAATTCGGCAGTGGTATAAAGAACCGTGGCCGAGATCACCCTGAACGTCCGCCAGCTGCAGGCGTTCGCCGAGGTCGGCTACCAGGTGGCCGCGGGAGCCGGGGCCCACGGCGCGATGACCGCGCTGCGCGAGGTGGTGCCGGTCGACGCCTACGAGTTCGTCGCCTTCGACCCCGCCACCGGCCGCCACGAGAGCGTCGTGTCCGACGGGCACCGGCGCGTCGACGGCGACGCCGCCGAGGAGTACACCGGGCTGGAGGCCTACCGCACGGCGATGGCCACCCGCCGGCCGGTCGTCATGCCGGAGCCGGGCACCGAGCTCTACTTCCGCCGCCATCTGGCGCCCTACGGGTGGCGGGCGGGGCTGACGGCGCCGCTGTTCCTGGCCGAGGGCCGCTACACGGGCCTGCTCCACCTGGCCGCCCGCGACGCGTTCCCCGCGCTGACCGGTCGGCTGGTGACGGCCGTGAGCCCGATGCTGGCGCACGTCACCGACCTCACCCGGTGCGTGATCGACCCGGTGGGGCTGCCGCCGGGGTTCCGCGCGGTCGCCTTCGACCGGGCCGGCATCTCGCGCGAGGTCCCCGGGCGGCCGGTCTCCGAAGTGCTGCGCGACGATCCGGCGATGCCCGCCTACGCGCGCGCGTTCATCGACTCGCGCGAGCTCGGCCGGCACGGCCTCTGGCTCGACCGGAGCGGGCAGTGGCACGAGACCCGGCTGCTGCGCGCCGGCGTCGGCTACCAGGGCTCGCTGCAGGGCGCGGTGGTGGCCGAGCGGCCCTGCTCCCTGCCGTACGACCTGACGGGGCGCGAGGTGGACGTGCTCACCCGGGTCGCGGCCGGCGACTCCAACCCGCAGATCGCCGCCGCGCTCGTGCTCAGCGTCCGCACCGTCACCACCCACCTCGAGCACATCTTCGCCAAGCTGGCCTGCGACAGCCGCACCCGGCTGACCACGAAGGCGCTGGCCGAGGGCCTGTGCCGGCTCGACGTCTAGACCGGCTCGTCTAGAACCGGCTCTGTCAGACCGGCTCGGCCGCCCAGCCGGCCGGCACCGTCACCAGCAGCAGCTCGAACCAGACCGTCGTGGTCCCGTCGCCCCGGGTATAGCCCCAGCGGTGGCTGAGCGCCTCCAGCATCGGCAGCCCGCGCCCGCTCGTCGCCCGCGGGTCGGCGCCGCACACGCACGGCGGGCCGTCCGAGCCCGCGTCCTCGACGCACACCAGCACCGTCGCTCCCGTCGCGCGCAGCCGCACGGTGAACGAGCCGCCCCCGCCCGAGCGGGTGTGCAGCACCGCGTTCGTGGCCAGTTCGCTGATCAGCAGCGCGCAGTCGTCGTGCAGCGGGTGGTCGCGGCCGAGGGTGCCGGTGACCAGGCCCCGCGCCCTGGCGACCGCCGCCGGGTCCCCGGGGAAGCGCATCTCGAGGTCGTGCTCGGGCTGATGGACGTCCGGTCGTGTCACGCTGACCCCCCGTTTCGGCGACGTTGTTCGACGCGCGAACCCACCCCCGCGGATTATCGCGAAAAGGTAGGAATCGCCTTTCCGGCGATCGGCTGTCGGGGTGCCGCGCCGGACCTTGTACGCTGCGATCGACGAGTCGACTAGGAGGGGTGCCTGGGTGAGCAGCCTGGAGGCCGTCTGGGTGCAGCGGTACGACCACCCGGGGGCGGCGGTCGTGACCGGAGTTTTCGACATCCTGCACGTTGGCCACGTGCGCTATCTCGGAGAGGTGGCCGCCCGGGGGCTGCCCCTGGTCGTCGGCGTCGAGGACGATCCTCGCGTACGGGCGTGGAAGGGCCCCTCGCGGCCGTTCAATCCGGCGGTGGAGCGGGCCGAGGTGCTCGCCGCGCTGCGCGCGGTGACCGGCGTGTTCATCGTCACCGGGCCGCCGGAGGCGCACGCGCCGGAGCACTACATCGATCTGCTGGCGCCGATGCGGCCGGGCGCGCTCGCCCACACCGCCGGCGACCCGCACGCCGGGGGCCGCCGCGCCGCCGCGGCGCTGCTGGGGGCCGAGTGCTGGGAGATGGAGGCCATCCCCGACCGCTCCACCACCCGCATCGTCAACGCCGCGGGCAAGGGGTAGCCCGGCCTCTCCCGTACGGCGGCCGGGATGGGAAGACACCTGGCCCGGCGTCACCGGGGTGCGGAGCATGATCGCGTACCCTCCTGACATGACGTCCGATCGGCTCGCGCGCGGGGTCACCGACCTGCTCGCCCCGCAGGTCCTGGTGATCTCCATGCCGCCGGCCATCGGCCTGGTCGCCCAGGGCTGGACGGGGGCCGCGTGGGGGCTGGTGGCGTCGGTGCTGTGCGGGGGAGTGCCCGCTGCGGTGATCGCCGCCGGGGTGCGGTCGGGCCGCCTCGACTCCCACCACATCGTGGATCGGGCGAGCCGCCCGGGGCCGCTGCTGGCCGCCGTCGCGGGCGTGCTGGGCGCGCTGGTGCTGCTGGCCTGGCTGGGCGCGCCGCGGCTGCTGCTGGCCGCCGTGACCGCGATGCTCGCCGCGCTGGCCGTGACGATCCCGGTCACGTTCCGCTGGAAGATCTCCTTCCACGCCGCCGTGTGCGCGGGCACGGTCGTGGTGCTCGCGTACGTGCTGCCCGCCGTGCCGGTCCTGCTGGCCGGGGCGGCGGTGGTGGCGCTGGTCTGCTGGGCCAGGGTCCGGCTGGCGCACCACACCCCTGCCCAGGTGGCCGCGGGCACGGCCGTGGGCGCGCTCGTCACGTGGGCGACGCTGGCGGCGTTCGGGGTGGAATAGCCCCGCGGGAGCCGGGGTTTGCGTGGGTATGGATGCCGTGAGCCGTGGCCGGGTCCGCGTCGAGCCCTCGGCCAAGCGTGTCAGGATCTTTCTCGGTGGACGCCCGGTCGCCGACACCACCCGTGCCCTGCTGGTGTGGGAGGTGCCCTACTACCCGGCCTACTACGTCCCGCTGGACGACGTCCAGGCCGAGCTCAAGCCGACCGGAGCGGTCGAGCGCTCGCCGAGCCGGGGCGACGGGGTCGTCCACACGGTGACGGCGGGCGGGAAGGAGGCGGCCGACGCCGCCGTCACGTACCCGGACTCGCCGCTGGAGGCGATCAGGGGTCATGTCCGCTTCACCTGGGACGCCATGGACGCCTGGTTCGAGGAGGACGAACAGGTGTACGTGCACGCCCGCAGCCCCTACACCCGCGTCGACATCCTCCCCAGCTCCCGCCACGTCCGCGTCGAGGTCGCGGGCGTGACGGTGGCCGACTCGCGGCACGCCCGCATCCTGTTCGAGACGGGCCTGCCGCCCCGCTACTACCTGCCGAAGACGGACGTCCGGCTGGACCTCCTGGAACACACCGGCACCGTGACGCACTGCCCCTACAAGGGCACCGCCGAATACTGGTCGGTCAACGGCGAGAAGGACCTGGCGTGGTCGTACCCGACCCCGCTGCCCGAGAGCGAGCGCGTCGCCGGCCTGATCGCCTTCTACGACGAGAAGGTCGACGTCTACGTCGACGGCGAGCTTCAGGAACGCCCCAAGACCGTCTTCGGTTGACAGGCCGGGGCCGAGTCCATCACCCTTTCACTACTTCATTAGTGAAAGGGTGTTATGATCGAGTTCCAGCTCGACCGCGGGTCGGGCGTCGCCACGTACCTCCAGCTCGTCCACCAGGTCAAGCACGCGCTGCGGCTCGGCACGCTGCGCCCCGGTGACCAGTTGCCCACCGCGCGGGAGGTCGTCGAGAAGCTGGCGATCAACCCCAACACCGTGCTCAAGGCCTACCGGGAGCTGGAGCGTGAAGGGCTCGTGACGGGCCGGCCGGGGCTCGGCACGTTCGTGGAGCGCGGCTTCGGCGGGGCCGGGCTGGCCGAGCACACGCGGCTGCGGCGGGGGCTGGCCGCGTGGGTGCGTGAGGCCAGGGACGCCGGGCTGGACGAGGAGGACCTGCGGGCGCTGTTCGCCGCCGTCCTCTCCGACGCCTCCCGGGAGGGCGTGGCGTGAGCGCGCCGATCCTGGAGGTGCCCGTGCTGGAAACCACAGGGCTGGGCGTGCGGCGCCGGCGCGCGTGGGCGCTGCGCGACTGCTCGCTGTCCGTGCCCGCCGGGCGGGTCGCCGCGCTGGTCGGCCCCAACGGGGCCGGGAAGACCACGCTCATGCTCGCCGCCGTCGGCCTGCTCGCGCCCGACCGGGGACACGTCTCGGTACGGGGGACCGCCGCGTTCGTGGCCCAGGACAAGCCGCTGTACGAGTCGTTCACCGTCGGCGAGCTGCTGGAGTTCGGGCGGCGGACGAACACCCGCTGGGACGGCGAGGGCGCGCGGGCCCGGCTGGACGTGCTGGGCGTCCCCCTCGGCCGCAGGGCGGGCAGGCTGTCCGGCGGGCAGCAGGCGCAGGTCGCGATCACCCTCGCCCTGGCCAGGACGCCCGACCTCCTGGTCCTGGACGAGCCGCTGGCCAACCTCGACCCGCTGGCCCGGCACGACGTGATGCGCACGCTCATGGGCGAGGTGGCCGGGCGCGGCCTCACCGTGCTGCTGTCCTCGCACGTGATCGCCGACCTGGAGGACACCTGCGACTGGCTGGTCGTGCTCAACGGCGGCCGGCTCCAGGTCAGCGGCGACATCGACGACCTGCTGGCCGGCCATCTGCTGCTGTCCGGCCCGGCGGAGGCGGCCGAAGGGCTGGAGGCCGTCTCCGCGACCGGCACCGGCAGGCACGCCACCCTGCTGGTCCGCGGCGACCGCGCGCTCGGCCCGCGCTGGAGCACCCGCCGTCCGAACCTGGACGAGCTGGTCATGGGCTACCTGCGCAGCCCTCAGGCGGCGGCGCTGCCCGGCCCGGCGGGGGTGGCGCGATGATCTGGGTCACCTGGCGCCAGCACCGGGCGCAGCTCCTGACCACCGCCGGCTTCCTGGTCCTGCTCGGGCTGCTGCTGCTCGGCTCCGCGACCGAGGCCCGGAGCTATGTGTCCGGCTACTTCCCTGACGGCTGCCCCGCCGGTTTCGCCCACTGCGGGTCGGTCGAGGTGGCGGTGGGCCTGGGGGAGCGGTACGACGCCGTCTACACGCTGTTCGGCTGGATGCCGCTGGTGCTGCCGGCGCTGATCGGCGCGTTCTGGGGGGCGCCGCTGCTCGGCAGGGAGTACGAGCGCGGCACCCACCGGCTGGCCTGGACCCAGTCCGTGCCGGTGCGGCGGTGGCTGGCGGTCAAGCTCGGCGTGCTGGGCGGCGCGGTGGTGGCCGGCGGGCTGCTGCTGTCGCTCATGGTCAGCCTGTGGCGTCCGGTGTTCAGGGAGGGGATCGACTCCGGGTTCGGCAACATCGGGGTGTTCAACATGACGGGGGTGGCGCCGGCCGCGTGGTGGCTGTACGCGTTCGCGGCCGGAGGGTTCGCCGGGACGCTGTTCAGGCGCACGCTCCCGGCGATGGCGCTGGTCGTGGCCGGGGTCGCGGCCACCATGTTCACGCTGTTCGCGCTCAGCGACCACTACGCGCCGCCGGACCGGGCCGTGCTGTCGGGCACGGTCGTGCTCGACGACCCCGACGCCCGGCTGGTCGGCGCCACCTGGGTGGACCCGTCGGGGCGGGCGGTGGACGACCCCGCCGCCTGCGAACGAGGCCTCGACACCGGGCGGAGCAGCGCGAAAGCCGAGGCGTGGCAGGACTGCCTGTTCGCCGAGGGCTACGCCTACGCCGTCACCTACCACCCGCCGGAGCGGTTCTGGCGCTTCCAGTGGACGGAGGCGGGCATCCTGGTGGCCGCCTCCGCCCTGCTGTGCGCCCTCACCGCGCGCCGCGTGCTGCGCCGCCGGGGGTGAGACCGTCAGGTGAGCAGTCTGGCCAGCACCCTCGTGCCGAACTCCAGCCCCGCCACCGGCACCCGCTCGTCCTTGCCGTGGAACATGCCGAAGTAGTCGAGATCCGGCCGCAGCATGAGCGGCGCGAACCCGTACCCCTGGATCCCGAGCCCGGCGAACGACTTGGCGTCCGTGCCGCCGCTCATCACGTACGGCACCGGCCTGGCCAGCGGGTCCTCGGCCGCCAGCGAGCCGGCCAGCTCGTCGAAGAACGACGACGGGTACGGCGCCGCCGGGGCGTCCTCCAGGTTGACGAACTCGCGGGTGATCTTCGGGCCGAGCAGCTCGTCGAGCGTCTCCAGGAACTCCTCCCGCAGCCCCGGCAGGTAGCGGCCGTCGACGTGCGCCTCGGCCGAGGAGGGCACCACGTTCACCTTGTAGCCGGCGGCCAGCATCGTCGGGTTGGCCGAGTTGCGGATCTGGGCCTTGAACAGCTCGCCCAGCGGGCCGAGCCGGGCCGCCTCGGAGTCCAGCCGGTCCAGGTCCACCGGCTGTCCGGTGATCGCCGACAGCTCGCGGATGAGCGCCGCGACCGGCGGCGTGAGCCGTACCGGCCACTGGTGTGCGGCCAGGCGCGACAGCGCGTGCGCCAGCGTGGCCACCGGGTTGTCGACCGGAGGCTTGGAGCCGTGACCGGCCACGCCGTGCGCGGTCAGCTTCATCCAGGCGGTGCCGCGCTCGCCCACCGCCACCGGGTAGACCCGGTGGTCGCCGGACGTGACGCTGAACCCGCCCGACTCGCTGATCGCCTCCGTCACCCCGTCGAACAGCTCACGGTGCTCGGTCACCGCGTGGCGGGAGCCGTAGTCGCCGGTCGCCTCCTCGTCCGCCAGGAACGCCAGCACCAGGTCGCGCTTCGGCCGCTGCCCGCGCGCCCGCATGCCGAGCACGGTGGACAGGGTCATCGCGCACGAGCCCTTCATGTCGACCGCGCCCCTGCCGTACACGCAGCCGTCGACGATCTCGCCGGAGAACGGGTGCATCCGCCACTCGGCCGGGTCGGCGGGCACCACGTCCAGGTGGCCGTGGATCAGCAGCGCGTCGGAGGAGTCGCCGGCCATCCTGGCCACCACGGTCGTGCGCCGGGGCGCGGACTCGAACACCTCCGGCTCCAGCCCGGCGTCGGCCAGCAGCGTGGCGACGTACTCGGCCGCCGGGCGCTCGCCGGAGCCCGGGTTGGTGGTGTCGAACCTGATCAGGTCCGAGCAGATCTCGGCGACGCTCTTCACTTCCCGCCCTCCAGCTTCAGCGGCGCGACCTCGGGCGTCTCGAACCCGAACAGCTGACCGTAGAAGGCCAGCTCGGCCTCCAGCGCCGCGACGATGGTCTCCTCCCTGCGCCAGCCGTGCTGCTCGCCGGGGAAGGTGAGCAGCGCCCACCGCTTGCCGTGCCGGTCCAGCTCGGCGACGAACCGCTCGGCCTGGCTCACGTCCACGATCGCGTCCTCCAGCCCGTGCAGCATCAGGCACGGGCCGGACGCCCGGTGCGCGTGCAGCAGTGGCGAACGGTCGGTGTAGCGCTGCCGCGTCTCCGGCAGCGGCCCGATCAGCCCGTCCAGGTAGCGCGACTCGAAGTCGTGCGTCTCGGCCGCCCAGCTCTCCGGGTCGGTGATCGCGTACTGCGCGACGCCGCCCGCGAACACGTCGCTGTGCACCAGCGCCGCCACCGTCGTCCAGCCGCCGGCGCTGCCGCCCCTGATCGCGATCCTGGCCGCGTCGGCGCGGCCCAGCTCCACCAGCCCGCGCGCCACCTTCGCGCAGTCCTGCACGTCGACCACGCCCCACTGGTGGCGCAGCCGCTCCCGGTAGGCCCGCCCGTATCCGGCGGAGCCGCCGTAGTTGACCTCGGCCACGCCCAGCCCGCGGCTGGTGAAGTAGGCGATCTCCAGGTCGAGCATGACGGGGCTGCTGCCGGTCGGCCCGCCGTGCACGAAGATCACGTACGGGGCCGGGCCCTGGACGCCGAGCGGCGGGTACACGTGCGCGTGCACCCCCTCGATCGTCATCGATTCCGGCTCGGGCAGCAGCGCGCGGTCCGGCAGCGGCCGGGGGGCCGACACGGTCTCCAGCCCGCCGCCGTCGAGGTCGGCCAGCACCACCTCCAGGGGCGAGAACGGGGTCGCGGGCACCGCCGCGGCCTTCCCGCCCGCCGCCGAGACGGTCGAGGCCCAGTGGGTGGCCTCGCCGCCGATCTCCCGCAGCTCGCCGGTGGCCGGGTCGAGCACGCCCAGCCGCCGCCGGTCGGCCGTGCCGTAGACCAGCACCAGGCGGTCGCCGGCGAGCGCCAGCCAGGTCATGCCCGGCTTCCACGGCGCGTTGCCGAACTCCAGCTCCATCGGCGTGAGGTTGCGCCCGCGGACGCCGTCGCGGCCGATCTCGTGCACGTTCCACCAGCCGGTCGGGTCGGTGACCGCGTACAGCGTGTCGTCGTCGCGCCACTCGGCCTGCACGACCGACTCCTCCCGGCCGCCCGCCACCACCGTGTACGGGCCCGCGACGCCGTCGTCGCCGAGCGGGGCGACGCACAGCTCGGTGCCGTCCCACGGCATGTCCGGGTGGTCCCAGCCGATCCAGGCGACGTGGCCGCCGCCGGGGGAGAGACGCGGGTTCATCAGGAAGTGCTGCGCCTTCGCGACCACCCGCACCTCGCCGCCGGAAAGGGGGCCGGAAAGAGGGCCGGAAAGGGAGATCGCCACCAGGTCGCGCACGTCGTCGGTCTCCCGCACCGCCCACACCTCGGCCCGGCCCGGCGGCAGGTAGAGGTCCCCGTAGCGGGCCGGGCCCTCCGGCGTCAGCGGCACCGGGTCGCCGCCGTCGACGCGGTAGACCCGCTGGTCGGCCCAGTTCGTGAACACCAGGCCGCCGCCGGGCAACGGCCGCCACGAGCGGCCCCCGTACTCGACCAGCCGGTTGCGCGCGTTCCAGCCGCCGGGCAGCGCGTCCGCGCGCCCGCCGCCGGGCAGCCCGCGCACCACGCACCGCCGGCCGCCCTCGTGCGGGCGCGGCTCGTCCCACCACACCTCCACGCCCGCGGGCGTGGCGACGGCCTCGACCCACTGGGGGCCGCCGTCGGTGCGGGCCACATCAATCGCTTCAATACTCATGTCTCACCAATTGCCATCGGACTCGGGCAGGGACATCTCGGGTGGGTGCAGGACGTACGTGATGCCGCCGCTGCCGGAACTCCTGAGCCACACGCGCTCGAACGCCGCCCGCGGATACACCCGCCGCACCCGGCCGTCGGGCACGGCCGGGTCGTTGACCCGCACGTCGCCGCCGGCCGTGAAGCCGGTCACCACCATGAGGTTGCCGCTCGTGGAGTAGCCGGACCCGGGCAGCTCGCGCTCCTTGAAGGACAGCGACACCACCACCGGGATCCCGGCGCGGGCGAACCGCTCCAGCTCGGCCGCCGACCTCAGCCGGGTCACGAACCCGCGCAGGCCGTACGAGCCCGCGTACGCCACGTTGAACGGCCAGTTGCCGGTGCCCAGGTAGCTGCGGTCGTAGGTGCCGCGCGCGGCGTGGTCGACGGCCGGGTGGGGGCAGCCGCCGCCCACCCATCCCAGATCGTCGGGCCCGCGGCCCCAGTAGGCCAGCACCATGGACGTCGCGGCGGGGCCGCACCAGTTGGCGCCGCCGCCGTCGTACTCCGGGTGGTGGCCCGCGTGCGCGTGCTGCCAGAGCGCCGGCACGTCCAGCTCCACCGGCTCGCGGCCGGACGGCGGCGAGCCGGACGGGTGCGGCGGCAGCGCCGACGCCATCACCGCGAGCCCGTCGACCCGCGCGCCCGCTCCGCACGCCCGCACCCGGACCCGGTAGGCGGTGACGGGCCGCCGGGCCACGAACGTGTCGACCGCCACGTCGCCGTCGTCGTCGCCCTGGCCGGCCACCGACGTGCGCGGCTCGCCGTGCTCGGACCAGCGGCCCATCACGTACCACTTGGTGCGGCGGCCCTCGGCGGTGACCGCCTGCAGCTCGACCTCGATCCAGGAGCCCGGCGGGGTGCGCGCGGTCCACGACGGCACCAGCTGCGTCGCGGGGAAGCCGATCCGCTGGTCGTCACCGGTCCAGCCGTCCCCGGTGTCCGGGAGCACGGGGGGCGCCGGGGGCACAATGAAGCGGGTGAGGGCGACGCGGGGCCGGTCGACAGTGAGCACCAGCCCCATTGTGGGGTCGCGCCGCAGGTCACGCATCGGATGTTTTACGTACTGGCCTGATTGTCGGTCGTGATCACTATCGTCCGGGCCATGACTCAAGCAGTGCAGGCGTACTCCTACGCCGGGGCCTCCACGCTCGCCGACGGCAGGCTCGGCCTGTCGACCTCCGGCGGCACGGCGCTGTCCGGGCCCCACACGCACCCGAGGTTCTTCAGCGGCCTGCTCACCCAGGCCGCCCCGGCCGCGGCCGGGCTGCTGGCGGTGGCCGACGTGGCGCTGGCCCGCTACCACCAGCCGCGCCCCGGCTGGACCCGCGACCCGGTGGTGACCTGCGACGGCGACCGGCTCAGGTTCGAGTCGTTCTCCGCCTGCGGCGGCGTCTACGCCCGGCTCGACGTGACCGCCCTCGACGGCGAGGTGCTCGACCGCGGCACCACCAACGTCAACGTCAACGGCCCGCTGCGCGAGTCGCTGCGCCGGGTCGGTGGCCGTGACCCGCTCCACCTGGGCGTCGGCCCCGACGAGCTGACCGTCACCACGCTCGACGGCGCCGTGGTGGAGAAGAAGGTGCCGCTGCCCACCCGGTGGCTGCGCGGCTTCGCCGAGGTGCAGGTGATCGCGGCCGGGTTCGACCTGCGGGCGGAGCTGAACGGGCCGCAGGCGGTGCGCTTCCTGCGCTCGCTGCCGCGCCGCGCGCGCGGCGCCGTCTGGGCCGCGCCCGCCGGACGCGACCTGCGCCTGGCCGCCGGCCCCGGCCGCGGCGCCGTCTGCCTGTCGGGCACCGGGCGGATCGTCACGCTCATACCGCTGCTCAGGTTCGCCAAGGCGCTGCGCGTGTACGGCCCCGCGGGCGACTCCGAGCACCAGGCGAGCGCGTGGGAGCTGGAGCTGCCCGGGATGCGCTACACGCTGGCGGTCTCGCCGCAGCCGTGGCGCGGCTTCTCCGGCGAGGGTCAGGTGCTGGAGGACCTGGCCACCGACGAGGCCGCCGGCGACGCCGACCTGATCGGCATGCTGCTCAACTTCGAGCCTGCCGTGGAGATCGGGCTGCTCGCCGACCGCTCCGGCCTCCCGCCCGCGCGGGTGCGCGCCGCGCTCACCCAGCTCGGCACCGCCGGCCGCGTCGGGTACGACCTGCACGACGCGTCCCACTTCCACCGCGAGCTCCCGTACGACCGCGACCAGGTCGCGGAGCTCAACCCGCGGCTCACCGCGGCCCGCGCCCTGGTGGAGTCGGGCGCGGTGCGGCTGGAGGGCGACCACGCGGAGGTCACCACGCCGGGCGGCGTCCGCCGGGTCGCGGTCGGGCCGGGCTCGTGCACCTGCGAGTGGTGGTTCGACCACCGCGGCTCCCGCGGCCCGTGCAAGCACGTGCTCGCCGCCAGGATCGCCGCCCGCGCCACCGCGGAGACCCCCGTCTGACACGGCCCCGGGTTCAGGCGTGTCGCCGTGTCGTAGGGCCGGCCGGGCTACAGGTAGAGGCCGGTGTTGTCGTCGGACGCGGCCGGGGTGAAGGTGCGGCCGGTGCGGAGCGCGTACAGCTCGGCGAGGGTCGCGCCCGACGGGCCGATGCCGTCGGAGGAGCCCAGCCAGGCGACCGCCTCCTCGCGCGACAGCGGGCCGACCTCCAGCTGCGCCAGGCAGCGGCCGGGACGCACGACGGCGGGATGCAGGCGGGTCAGATCCTCGTTCGTGGTGATCGCCACCAGCACGTCGCGGCCCTGGCCGAGCAGGCCGTCGGTCAGGTTGAGCAGCCGCGACAGGCCCTGGCCCGCCTGCGACTTGGCCGACGCGCTGATCAGCTCGTCACAGTCTTCGAGCACGAGCAGCCGCCAGCGCTGCTTCTCGTCCTCGTCGTTGTCGTAGCCGACGGCCACCTCCATCAGGTAGCCGGGGTCGTCGAACAGCCGCTCGGGGTCGAGCACGCAGTCGACCTGACACCAGTCGTGCCACTGCTTGGCCAGCGTGCGCAGCAGCGTCGTCTTGCCGGTGCCCGGCGGGCCGTGCAGCAGGAGGAGGCGGCCGTTCACGTCGCCGGGAGTGATCGTCATCAGGTCGGCCAGGCCGCCGCGCACCCGCTCGGCGTAGTTGCCGCTGATCTGGTCCCACGGCTGGGCGGTGATCGGCTTCTCCGACCGGTTGCCGCCGTGGGAGCCGCGCCACCAGAAGCCCATCTCCACGTGGTCGGTCTCCGGCGCGGCCTCCTCGGCGCCGGCGACGCTCTCCTTGAGCACGGTGCGGGCCAGGTCTTCGCTGATCGCGCTCACGCTCAGGGTGGCCGAGCGGTTGCGGTGCCTGATCACCCGCAGGGTCCAGCCCTCGCCGCAGATCAGCCGCGACTCCATGCCGTCCTCGACCATGGCGGTGCGCACCACGCGGCCCTCGGCGGGGCGCAGCGGCGCGTCGGCGCGGACCCGCTCCAGGCTGGCGACCCGCGACCACGGCTGCAGGCCCGTCGCGAACGGCGACAGGGCCAGCGCGTCGATCACGTCGACGGCCGAGTCGGAGTCGTCGAGCCAGATGTTCATGGGAAGCTCGGCGTCTTCCGGGCTGGGGAACGGCACCTCCCTGATGACAGACATGGGGTCTATGATCACATCCTCGGGTGCGCGTGTCGAAAACTTTAACCTGCTCGCTTCAGCTCACCGTCACTTTTTCCGCCCATCGGCATGGTCAGCCGGTAATCCGCCTCGTTGTCGTCGGTGCGCTCCAGCGTCACCCGCATGCCGCCGGCGCTGTCGTACACCGCGCACAGACCGCCCAGCCCGCCGAGCCGGAACGACAGCTTCTTCTCCGACACCTCCGTCACCTGGAGTGTGCCGGTCTCGCAGCCCGCGTCCTCGCCGGGGGCGTGCCAGGTGCCGGTGCTCTCGCCCTCCTTGAGGGTGATGGCGACGGGTTCGTCCTCGAACTTCCTGTCCAGCATCTCGCTGTCGGCGGTGCCCTCCCACGTGCCGGCGAACGCGGCCGGGATCCGCAGGTCGCCCCGGCCGCTCTGAGCCGGTGAGCGGGTGGGCTCCTGGCGCACGGGCTCCTCGGCCTGGGTGGACTCTCCGGCTCGGGTCGGCTCACCGGCCGGGGTGGGCTCCCCGCTGGGGGACGGCGGGACCGTCGTGGAGACGGTGTTCTGTGTGGGAAGGGCGGCGGTGTCCCTCGCGCCGAGGTACGTCCACAGCAGCGCCGCGCCGCCGGCCGCCAGCGCCACCACCACGGCCAGCGCGCCGACCAGCACCGCCCTGGAGCGCCCGCGCCCCGGCCCGGTGGTGAGAGCGGGGGCCCCCGGCCCTGTCCGATCCACCCTCCGCCCTTCGCCAGTACCCGTCCCGGTGGGGCCGTCGACCGGGCCGGGGGAGCCGGGGTTGACCAGTTGGACCATGAGGGAGGGGGCGGTGGGGCGCAGGGCCGGGTCCTTGGCGAGGGCCGAGGCGATGGGGCCGCGCAGTCGCGGGGGGAGCGGTCGCAGGTCCGGTTCGGTGTGCAGGACGCGGTGGAGCACGGCGGGGACCGTGTCGGCGCCGAACGGGCTCACCCCGGTCGCCGCGAACAGCACCGTCGCCGCCCACGCGAACACGTCGGAGGCCGGGGACGCCGGGGCGCCGCCGATCTGCTCGGGCGACAGGTAGGCGGGGGTGCCGATCAGCCCGGACGTCATGGTCGCCGCCCCCTCGGCCCTGGCGATGCCGAAGTCGACCACCCGCGGCCCGTCCGGCCCCAGCAGCACGTTGGCCGGTTTGAGGTCGCGGTGCACGATGCCGGCCGCGTGGATCGCCGCCAGGGCCGTGGCCGTGCCGATCGCCACCCGCTCCAGGTCGCCGCCCGCCAGCGGCCCCCGGTCGCGCACCCGCTCGAACAGCGAGGGGCCGTCGATGAACTCGCTGATCACGTACGGGCGTGGCCCGTCGGTCGAGGCGGCGAGCACCCGCGCCGTGCAGAACGAGGCGATGCCCTCCAGGGCCGCCAGCTCGCGCGCCAGCCGCGCCCGCGTCTCGCGGTCGCCCGTGCTCAGCAGCTTGATCGCGACCGGCTCGCCGGCCTCGGAATGCGCCAGGTAGACGACGCCCTGCCCGCCCTCGCCGAGCCGCCCGGCCAGCCGGTAGCCGCCGAGCTCGGCCGGATCGCCGGGCGTCAGGGGAGTCGCCATGGTTCGTTACGTTACAGGTCGCCCCGGTTCGCCGGTATGGTGATCGATCTCTCCGCCGGGGCGTCGGGGTGCTCGCCGGGCGCTGATCCGTACCTGGAAGCTGCGCTAGCGTTCGGCGGGTGAGGACCATCGACTGGGTGGACGGCGCCGTCGAGCTCGTCGACCAGACCCGGCTGCCCGACGAGTGCGTGACCCTGCGCGTCGAGACCGTGGACGAGCTGGTCGGCGCCATCCGCAGGCTCTCCGTGCGGGGCGCGCCCGCGCTCGGCGTGGCGGGGGCGCTCGGCGTGGTGCTGGCCCGCGGCGACCAGGACGCCGTCGCCCGGCTGCGCGCGGCCCGGCCCACCGCCGTCAACCTGGCCTGGGGCGTCGACCGGGCCGCCGCCCGCATTCCGGAGGGGCCCGAGGCGGTGCTGGAGACGGCGCTGCGCATCAGGGACGACGACATCGCGGCCTGCCACGCCATGGGCGAGCGGGGCGCCGAGCTGCTCGAAGGCGACCGGCTGCGCATCATGACCGTGTGCAACACCGGCGGCCTGGCCTGCGTCGAGCGGGGCACCGCGCTCGGCGTCGCGCAGACCCTGCACGAGCGCGGCAGGCTCGCCGAGGTCCTCGCCCTGGAGACCCGCCCCCTGCTGCAAGGGGCCCGGCTCACCGCCTGGGAGCTGGCCAGGATGGGCGCGCCGCACCGCCTCGTCACCGACGGCGCCGGACCGTACCTGCTGGCCAGGGGAGGCGTCGACGCGGTGCTGATCGGCGCCGACCGGATCGCCGCCAACGGCGACACCGCCAACAAGATCGGTTCGTACGCGCTCGCGCTCGGCGCGGAGCGGGCCGGGGTGCCGTTCATCGTCGTCGCCCCCGAGAGCACGATCGACCCGGCCACCCCGTCGGGCGAGCACATCGAGATCGAGGACCGCGGAGCTGACGAGATCGTGGCCTTCCGCGGCACGCGCGTGGCTCCCGAGGGCACGGACGCGCTCAATCCCGCCTTCGATGTGACACCACATGACCTGATCACGGCGATCGTGACGGAAGAGCGGGTCATCCGGCCATAGGTAAAATCAACCGAATATCCTCACCTGAATGAGGCAGGACGTTACGCTGAGTGTTCAAGGTGACGTCTTCCGGGAGTAAGTCATGGCTATTGACTTGATCAGCAGGAAAGCGTGGGGTGCCCGATCGCCGCGCGGGAGTCATACCCGGCTCGACTCGACCAAGGGCGTGAAGGTCCACTACACCGGCGGGCGGGTCGACCCCCGCATCGTCGACGAGCACGACCGTTGCACGGCGCTGGTCCGCTCGATCCAGAACTCGCACATGGACGGCAACGGGTGGATCGACATCGGCTACTCGTTCGTGGCATGTCCGCACAAAAAGGTCTTCGAAGGACGGGGGCTGAACCGGTTGCCCGCCGCCAACGGCTCGGGGCTCAACCGGGGCCACTACGCGGTGCTCGGCCTGGTGGGCAACGCGGGGCTGTTGGAACCGCCTGACGGGATGTTGCACGCGATTCTGGACGCCATTGACCATACCCGGCAGAACGGGCGGGCGGGCGATGAGATCAAGGGGCATCGTGACGGGTACGCCACCGACTGCCCGGGCGGGCCGCTGTACGCGTGGGTCCGCCGGGGCGCGCCCCGGCCGGACGGCGGGGGCAACGGCACCCCTGAGCCGCCGGGCGCGCCGCCGTTCCCCGGCCGGCTGCTCAAGTACCCGCCGGTGACGCGCGGCGACGACGTGCGCACGTGGCAGGCCAAGATGGCCGAGCGCGAGTGGGAGATCGACGTGGACGGCGCGTACGGGCCCCAGTCGCGCGACGTGTGCCGCCGCTTCCAGCGCCAGCAGAAGATCGACGACGACGGCGTAGTGGGCCCCGTCACATGGCGGCGCACGTGGGAGGCGCCTCAGGGGTAGGACTGGGGCTGACCCCCGGTTACCTCGTAAATCAGCCTATGCGTACTATCCGACCATGGATCTGGCTGCGGGGTTTCCTTCCACCTCGCGCGACGACTGGCGGGCGTTGGCCATAGCGGTGCTGCGCAAGTCCGGCGTCGACGCGGAGACGCCCGAAGAGGCGCTGTCCCACTCCACCTATGACGGGCTGGCTGTCGCACCGCTGTACGACGCCGCCGACCTGCCCGCGTCCGCGCCGTTCGAGCGCGGCTCGCGACCCGCCGGCGGCTGGGACGTCAGGCAGCGGCACGCGCTGCCCGACCCCGAGGCGGTGATGGCCGACCTGGAGAACGGGGTGACCTCGCTCTGGCTCGTCGTCGGCGACGGCGCGATCCCGGTGGCCGAGCTGCCCCGGCTGCTGAAGGGCGTCTTCCTCGACCTCGCGCCGGTCGTCCTGGAAGCGGGCGAGCGGACGGCCGAGGCCGCCGAGGCCCTGCTCACGCTGGCCGGTGACACCCCGGTCCAGGGCAATCTGGGCGCCTCGCCGCTGAGCCCCGAGGCCGCGGAGCTGGCGGCCCGGTGCGCCGCCGGGCATCCCGGGCTGCGGGCCGTCACGGTCGACGCCACCCCCTACCACGACGCGGGCGGCGGCGACGCCGAGGAGCTCGGCTGCTCGCTCGCGCTCGCCGTGGCCGGCCTGCGCGCGCTCACCGCCGCCGGGCTCACCGTCCAGCAGGCGTGCGACCAGCTCGAGTTCCGGTACGCCGCCACCGACGATCAGTTCGCCACCATCGCCAAGCTGCGGGCGGCCAGGCGGCTGTGGGACCGGGTCACCGAGGTGACCGGGGCTTCCGGGCCGCAGCGCCAGCACGCGGTGACCAGCTCGGCCATGATGACCGGCCGCGACCCCTGGGTGAACATGCTGCGCGCGACCGTCGCCTGCTTCGCGGCCGGGGTGGGCGGCGCCGACGCGGTGACCGTGCAGCCGTTCGACGCGGTGGTCCGGCCGCCGGACGCGTTCTCCCGCCGGATCGCCCGCAACACGCAGTCGCTGCTGCTGGAGGAGGCCGGCGTCGGGCGCGTGGTCGACCCGTCGGGCGGTTCCTGGTACGTCGAGCGCCGCACCGAGGAGCTCGCCGGGCAGGCCTGGGCCTGGTTCCAGGAGATCGAGGCGGCCGGCGGCATCGAGGCCGCCGCCGAGCTGGTCGCCGGCCGCGTCGCCGCCACCCGGGAGCGCCGCGCCGCCGACCTCGCGCACCGCCGCCTCCCGCTCACCGGCGTGAGCGAGTTCCCCGATCTGGAGGAGAAGCCTCTCAACGGAGCCTCCTCCTCTGGACCGTTCCTGGCGTCCCACTCGCCCGCCGCCCTCGCCGCCGGGCTGCCGAAGATCCGGTACGCGCAGGAGTTCGAGGAGCTGCGTGACCTGGCCGACGCGCAGGCCGAGCGGCCCAAGGTGTTCCTGGCCACGATCGGGCCGGTCGCCGTGCACACGCCGCGGGCCGCGTTCGCCGCCAACCTCTTCCGGGCCGGCGGGCTCGACACCGAGACCGCGGGCCCCGGCGCCGATCCCGAGCAGATCGCCACCGCCTTCGCCGTCAGCGGGGCCACCGTAGCCTGCCTGTGCTCCAGCGACAAGCTCTACGGCCAGCACGCCGAGGCGGTCGCCGCCGCGTTGAGACGGGCCGGCGCGCGCACGGTCTGGCTGGCGGGGAAGGGTGACTATGACGGCGTCGACGGCTACGTCCACGCCGGCTGCGACGCGCTCGGCGTCCTGCGCACGACCTTCCGCGACCTGGAGGTGACCCGATGATCCCCGACTTCTCGACCGTCCCGCTCACGGCCCGCTCGTCCGGGGGCGACGGCCCGGGCCCTGACGCCCCCGCCTGGGAGACGCCGGAAGGGATCGCGGTCAAGCCGCTCTACACCGGCCGCGACCTCGACGGGCTCGACTTCCTGGGCACCTACCCGGGGGCCGCGCCCTACCTGCGCGGGCCGTACCCGACGATGTACGTCAACCAGCCGTGGACCATCCGCCAGTACGCGGGCTTCTCCACGGCCGCCGACTCCAACGCCTTCTACCGCCGCAACCTGGCCGCCGGGCAGAAGGGCCTGTCGGTGGCCTTCGACCTGGCCACCCACCGGGGCTACGACTCCGACCACCCGCGCGTGGCCGGCGACGTCGGCATGGCGGGGGTGGCGATCGACTCGATCTACGACATGCGCCAGCTCTTCGACGGCATCCCGCTGGACCGCATGTCGGTGTCCATGACCATGAACGGGGCCGTGCTGCCCATCCTGGCGCTCTACATCGTGGCGGCCGAGGAGCAGGGGGTGACGCCGGAGCAGCTGGCCGGCACCATCCAGAACGACATCCTCAAGGAGTTCATGGTACGGAACACGTACATCTATCCGCCTGCGCCGTCGATGCGGATAATTTCGGATATTTTCGCGTACACCAGCGAAAAGATGCCGAAATTCAACTCCATCAGCATTTCCGGCTACCACATCCAGGAAGCCGGGGCCACCTGCGACCTGGAGCTCGCCTACACCCTGGCCGACGGGGTCGAGTACCTGCGGGCCGGGATCGCCGCCGGGATGGACGTCGACCGGTTCGCGCCGCGGCTGTCGTTCTTCTGGTGCATCGGCATGAACTTCTTCATGGAGGTCGCCAAGCTGCGGGCCGCCCGGCTGCTCTGGGCCAAGCTGGTCGACGGGTTCGGCGCGAAGAACCCCAAGTCGCTGAGCCTGCGCACGCACTCGCAGACGTCGGGCTGGTCGCTGACCGCGCAGGACGTGTTCAACAACGTCGCGCGCACCTGCGTCGAGGCCATGGCCGCCACCCAGGGCCACACCCAGTCGCTGCACACCAACGCGCTGGACGAGGCGCTCGCGCTGCCCACCGACTTCTCCGCCAGGATCGCCCGCAACACCCAGATCCTGCTCCAGCAGGAGTCGGGCACCACGCAGGTGATCGACCCGTGGGGCGGCTCCTACTACGTCGAGCGGCTCACCCACGACCTGGCCGAGCGCGCCTGGGAGCACATCCAGGAGGTGGAGGCGGCGGGCGGCATGGCCAAGGCCATCGAGGCGGGGCTGCCCAAGCTCCGCATCGAGGAGGCCGCGGCCCGCACCCAGGCCCGCATCGACTCCGGCCGCCAGCCCGTCATCGGCGTCAACAAGTACCGGCCGGACGCCGACGAGCCCATCGAGGTGCTCAAGGTCGACAACAGCGCGGTCCGCGCCCAGCAGCTGGAGAAGCTGCGCGCGCTGCGGGCCGAGCGGGACGAGGCCGCGGTCGGCCGGGCGCTCGACGCGCTCACCCACGCCGCCGCCAACCCCGGCCCCGACGCCAACCTGCTCAAGCTGTCGGTGGACGCCGCCCGCGCGAAGGCCACCGTGGGCGAGATCTCCTCCGCGCTGGAGAAGGTGTTCGGCCGGCACGCCGAGCAGGTCCGTACGATCTCAGGTGTGTACCGCGACGAGGCGGGCCCGGCCGCCGACATCGAGCGCGCCCGCGAGGCGTGCGCCGAGTTCGAGCGCGCCGAGGGCCGCAGGCCGCGCATCCTGGTCGCCAAGATGGGCCAGGACGGCCACGACCGCGGCCAGAAGGTGATCGCCACCGCCTTCGCCGACCTGGGCTTCGACGTCGACGTCGGCCCGCTGTTCCAGACGCCGGAGGAGGTGGCCAGGCAGGCGGTCGAGGCCGACGTGCACGTCGTCGGCGTCTCCACGCTCGCCGCCGGGCACCTCACCCTGGTGCCCGCGCTGAAGAAGGCGCTCGCCGACCTCGGCGCCGAGGACGTCATGATCGTGGCGGGCGGGGTCATCCCGCCGGGCGACTTCGACGAGCTGCGCGCCGCCGGGGCCGCCGCGATCTTCCCGCCGGGCACCGTGATCGCGACCGCCGCCCTGGAGCTGCTGGAGGATCTGCGCGGGCGGGCGTAGCGCTTTCCGCGTGACACCGCCCCGGCATCCGAGGTGCCGGGGCGGTGTCATTGCGGCGTGGGCGAAGATGTCAGGCTGTAGCCGGATCTGCGAGGAAGGGGCGTGGCGTGCGCTCGCTGGAGGACTACGTTCGGGGCGTCAAGGCGGGGGCGCGGGCCTGGGTCGCCCGTGCCATCACGCTCGTGGAGTCCACCAGGCCCGACCACCGGGCGATGGCCCAGGAGCTGCTCGTCGAGCTGACCCCGCTCACCGGGAAGGCGCGGCGGGTGGGCATCTCGGGAGTGCCCGGGGTGGGCAAGTCGACGTTCATCGACGGGTTCGGCACCATGCTCACCGGCGAGGGCCACCAGGTCGCGGTGCTGGCCGTCGACCCGTCCTCCACCAGGACCGGCGGCAGCATCCTCGGCGACAAGACCCGGATGTCGAGGCTGGCCGTCGACCCGGCCGCGTTCATCAGGCCCTCGCCCACGTCCGGCACCCTCGGCGGCGTGGCCAAGGCCACCAGGGAGGCGATCGTCGTGGTGGAGGCGGCCGGGTTCGACGTGGTGCTGGTCGAGACCGTCGGCGTCGGCCAGTCGGAGACCGCGGTCGCGGACATGGTCGACACGTTCCTGCTGCTCACGCTCGCCCGTACCGGAGACCAGCTGCAGGGCATCAAGAAGGGCGTGCTGGAGCTGGCGGACGTGATCGCGGTGAACAAGGCCGACGGCGAGCACGCGCTCGCGGCGCGCAAGGCCGCGCGCGAGCTGGCCGGGGCGCTGCGCATGCTGCGCTCCGACAGCGCGCCGCCGCCCGTGCTCACCTGCAGCGGCCTGACCGGCGACGGGCTGGAGGAGCTGTGGCGCCAGGTCCTGGCCCATCAGGAGGGCCTGGACCTGGCGGACAAGCGCCGCCGCCAGCAGGTGCGGTGGACCTGGACGATGGTGCACGACCGGCTGCTGGCAGAGCTGCGCGACGACCCGCGGGTGTCGGAGATCCGCGACGGGATCGAGCGCGAGGTGCTCGCCGGCACCCTGACCCCGTCGCTCGCCGCCGACCGCCTGCTGGCCGCCTTCAAGCGCTCCTGAGGACCGCCGCCTACGCCTGGCCGTCGTAGAAGGAGTCGAGGGTCTCGCCGTAGCGCTCCTCGACCGCCTTGCGCTTGACCTTCAGGCTGGGCGTCAGCTCGCCGGTCTCGACCGCGAAGTCCTGAGAGAGGATCGAGAACTTCTTGATCGTCGCGTAGCTGGCCTGGTCGGCGTTCACCTGGTCGACCGCCTTCTGCACCTCCTCGCGCATCCGGGGGTGCGCGCGCAGCTCCTCCGGGTCGGTCGGCAGGCCCTGGGCCTCGGCCCACGGCCTGGTCACGTCCATGTCGAGGGTCATCAGCGCGGTGCAGAAGTTGCGGCGGTCGCCGTGCACGAACACGTGCGAAAGGTACGGGCACGCGGCCTTGATGCGGCCTTCCAGGTGGGTCGGGGCGACGTACTTGCCGCCGGAGGTCTTGATCAGCTCCTTCTTGCGGTCGGTGATGGTCAGCCGGCCCTGGTCGTCGAGCTCGCCGATGTCGCCGGTGTGGAGCCAGCCGTCCTCGAGCGCCTCGGCGGTCTCCTCCGGCAGGCCGTGGTAGCCGCGCATGATGCCGCGACCGCCGATGAGGATCTCCCCGTCGTCGGCGATGCGCACCTCCGTGCCGGGCAGGGGCTGGCCCACCGAGCCGAACTTCACGTTCGCCGGGCGGTTGAGGAAGCTGCCCGCCGAGGACTCGGTCAGCCCGTAGCCTTCGAGGATCGTCAGCCCGGCCGCGTCGAAGAACTCGGCGATGTCCTGCGAGAGCGGCGCCGCGCCGGAGATGAAGTAGCGGATCCGGCCGCCGAAGCGGGCGCGCAGCTTGCTGAACACCAGCCGGTCGGCGATCGCGTACTCGATCTTGGTCGTCAGCGGGATCGGGGCGCCGTGCTGGCGCGCCCGGACCACCCGGACGCCGGTCTTGCGCGCCCAGTTGAAGATCTTCAGCTTGGCGCCGCCCTCGCGCTGCTGGGTGGCCGCCACGGTGTTGTGGATCTTCTCGAAGATGCGCGGGGCGGCGGCCATGAACGACGGCTGCAGCGCGCCCAGGTTGTCGGCGATGCGGTCGAGCCGCCCGTCGATCGCGGTCGGCGTGCCGATGTCGATCATCACGACCTCCAGCAGCTTGCCGAACGAGTGGGACAGCGGCAGCCACAGGAAGTGGAGGTCGTCGGAGGTGATCAGGTTGAGCTCGCGGACCGCGCTCGCGGCGTACAGCCAGTTGTCGTGGGTGAGCTCCACGCCCTTGGGGCGGCCCGTGGTGCCGGAGGTGTAGATGAGCGTGGCCAGGTCGGCCTCGCCGATGGCGTCGACCATGGCGTCGTAGTCGGCCTCGGCCGCGGCCTTGCCCGGCACGTCGTCGAGCTTGATCACCCAGCCGTCGTCGCTCGCGGTGCCGTCGATCACGATCACCTGCGTGACGTCCGGCAGCTCCTTCTGCACCGAGCGCAGCTTGGCCACCTGGTCGTCGTTCTCCGCGATGACGATCGAGGTGCCGGAGTCGTTGACGACGAAGGCGCACTCGGCCGCGGTGTTGGACGGGTAGATCGTGGTCGTCGCCGCGCCGGTCGACAGCACCGCCAGGTCGCACAGGATCCACTCCAGGCGGGTGGAGCACAGGATGGAGACCCGGCGGTCGGGGCCCGCGCCGAGGGCGGCCAGGCCGAGCGCCAGCTCCCGGACCCGCTCCCCGGTGGCGCGCCAGGACAACGACGTCCATCCGTCGCCCGACGGCGTCCGGTACGCCTCGGCTTCGGGGGTGGCCGCGATCCGGTCGCGGAGAAGAGAGGGGATGCTGGACATGCCTGACCTCCTGTGGGGGTGTTGCAGCAGACTCTAGGACGAGTGCGCGCCTCCAGTCGACGGGCTGCGCCCCCGGCCCCCCGAGGTCCTGCCCACGAGGCAGGACGTGCGTACCTCCCAGGCGCCGCAGGCGCACCGCAGATACGACACCACGCCGTCGGAGGTGGCGTGGGTGGAGACGAGGGTCAGGGCGAGCGGGTCATGGAGGTGTCTGGAGTCCATGCCCCCAAGGTGATGTAATGGTCTTGTGCATTTCAACACTTACGGCGGCAATGGGGCCGCGCTCTCGGCGGCCCTGGTCAACGCCACCGACTTCCGCCCGGGGCCGCTCGCCGGGCTGCTGACCGAGCACGAGATGCTGCGCACCGCGATGACGCCCGCCCAGGCGGGGGAGATGGAGGCCTGGGCTCTCCGCCTCGACCCGGTCTTCGGCGAGCCCGAGGTCGCCAAGCAGATCACCCTGGTCAACGAGCTGCTGGAGATCACCGCGGCCAGGCCGTTCGTGAGCACCCACGACGGACTGACGCCCCACCTGCACTTCTCCTCGACCGAAGGCGACATCGTGGCCAGGGCCAAGGACACCACCGCCGGCGGCCTGGCGATGGCCATCTGCTTCTCCGACGGGCGCAGGCTCGGCCGCTGCGACCGTGAGGGGTGCCGCACCGTGTACGTGGACACCTCGCGCAACGGGCGCAGGCGCTTCTGCTCGCTCTCCTGCGCCAACCGGGTCAACGTGGCGGCGCACCGTACCCGGCAGAAGGGACTCACGGGAACGTGAATTGACGTCGGGGGATGAAGCGGGCGATAGTGTGGCAGGTGACTGCCCCTCGGATCTTCACCTGCACGCTCGCCCTGGCGGCTCTCACAATCGGAGCGTGCAGCGCCGCGCCCACCGTCACCGGTGGCGAGACCAGCGCGAGCGGCGTGGCGGGCGGCGACGGCGCGGCGGTCGCGGGAGACCCGTCGACCCCGTCCACCCCCGTGCCCACCGCGCTGACCGCCGACGCCTACAAAGGCGAGCTCGACGGCCGGCGCGACGACATGAGCAAGGCCATCAAGTCCCTGGCCGGCGCCCGCTCGCTGAAGTCGCTCGACCAGCGCGTCGTCAAGGCCCAGGAGACCCTCCAGAGCGCCGCCGACGAACTGGCCCGGCTCAGCCCGCCGCCCGAGGTCCAGGCCCAGCACACGGCGTACGTCGAGAGCCTGCGCGAGGTCGCGCTCCAGCTCGGCACGTCGGCGACCAAGGTGGGCAGCAGGGACCTGTGCACCCCGTCCGCCGTCTTCACCGACCTGGACGACCCGCTGACCGCGCTCGGCCGGGCCGGCAAGGCGCTGGAGGACGCCGGCGACTACGAGGCCGACATCGTGTCGGTGAAGGCCGCGGGCAAGAAGAACAGGCGGCTCGGCAACGGCCACTTCCTGCGCAAGGGCGGCTCCGGCGGCCGCAGCTCACTGCAGATCCACAACGGCGGCACCCGCGACGCGGTGATCAGCCTGGTGCGCGGCAAGTCCAAGGTCTACAGCGTGTACGTGCGCAAGAAGGCCAAGTTCAAGATCAACAACGTGGGTGACGGCAACTACCGCATCTACTTCACCCACGGCGT
Source organism: Nonomuraea harbinensis (assembly GCF_019396385.1). GTDB lineage: Bacteria > Actinomycetota > Actinomycetes > Streptosporangiales > Streptosporangiaceae > Nonomuraea > Nonomuraea ferruginea. The sequence goes on from NZ_JAHKRN010000009.1 coordinate 58,492, forward strand.
CGACTGGGACGGCAAGAGCCGTTCGTTCACCCGGGAGTGCAGCTTCGAGCGCTTCCAGAAGTCGGTGCGGTTCAAGACCACCTACACCGCCACGCAGATCCGCTGGCACGACTGGCGGATCACCCTGCACGCGATCTCCGGCGGCAACGCCCGCACCGCGAAGGTCGACCCGGACGACTTCCCGGCCTGATCGCGCGAACGGGGCCTCGCGGTCGCGCGGCCCCGTTTCGACGGATCAGCTGGAGAAGAGCATGCCCACCCAGCTGCGCTGGCGGTGATGCTTGCTGTGGCCGTAGTGGCCGCCGGGCCGGGGCGCGCCCCAGGCCGGGCCGCCCGGCGCGGGCGGCGGAGGAGCGGCGTGGTAGGCCGCCTCCATCTGCGTCAGCGTCTCGAGCTCGCCGTAGTCCAGGAAGATCCCACGGCAGTTGTCGCACTGCTCGATGTGGATACCGTTGCGCTCATACGTCCGCATGTTGCCGCGGCACTTCGGGCACTGCATCTACACGCACTCCTTGGCCTCGATGTCCTGGGTGAAACCTATCGCGCGCGTCGCCGTCACGCTCTGACGATTCTGCTGCACGATTCGACCAACGAATGCTCGACCTCGTCCAGTTCCCTGCCTTCCCGGTGGGCATGGCACACGGCCACGGCCGCGAGTTGCGCCGTCACCGCCCTGGCGGGCAGGTCGAGGCGTCGCCACGGGTCGTCGCCGCCCAGCGCCGGGCCGCCCGCCGCCAGGTAGGCGCCCAGGAAGCGGTCCCAGACCTCCGGCTCCAGCAGGCCCGCCGCGTACCACGCGGCCGGCCTGGCCAGGTCCCACGCCGGGTCGCCCACGCCGAGGTCGTCGGCGTCGATCAGCAGCCACCGGTCGCGGAACACGAGCTGGCCCAGGTGCCAGTCGCCGTGCGCGAGCAGCCCCGGCCCCGGCTCCGGCTCGGGCAGCTCCGCGAACGCGCGCCGGATCAGCCGCTCCACCGGCCCGTCGCCCTCCATCCGCCGCACCGCCCTGGCCGCCCTGCCCGGGCCGCCGGCCGCGGGCAGCCGCGGCAGCAGCGTGAGAGGCACCGCGTGCAGCCGGGCCAGCAGCCTGGCGCCCTCCTCCCAGGGGGCGTCATCCGCCTCCTCCCGCCTGATCGGGCGGCCCGCCGGCCACACCGTCACCGCTCGCCCCGACACCGTGAGCACGTCGGGCACCAGCGGCGCGAGCATCACCCCGGCCAGCGCGGCGGACGCGCAGGCGCGTAATCGCGCGCGCAGGCCGGGCACGTCCTCGCGGACGGCGTGCGCCTTCACCACCACCTCGCCGCGCCGCACCACCACCGAGTCCGAGCGCGTCTGGTGACGCACCGGATCGCCGCTGCCCCCGTACGTGCCGGCGACCCCGGCCAGCTCCCCCTCAAGACCCACTCGTACAGACTAGGGGCATGAGAATCGGATTCGCCGTGCCCCAGTCAGGGGCGTGGGCCACGCCGCAGGCCATGCGCACGATCGCCACCCGGGCGGAGCGGCTCGGATACCACGAGCTGTGGACCTTCCAGCGGATGCTCTACCCGGTGGGGCACGAGATGGGGCCCACCTATCGCAGCGTGCACGACCCGCTGATCACACTGTCCTACCTGGCCGGCGTGACAGAGCGGATCCGGCTCGGGGTGGCGGTGGTGAACGCGTTCGTGCAGCCGGTGCCGCTGGCCAAGCAACTCGCCACCCTGCAGACCCTCTCGGGCGGCAGGCTGACGGCCGGGCTGGGGCTCGGGTGGGTGGAGGAGGAGTTCGAGGCGGCCGGGGTCGGCTTCGCGCGGCGCGGGCGCAGGGGCGAGGAGTTCGTCGAGGTGCTGCGCAAGATGTGGGGCGACGAGGTGGTGGAGCACCGGGGCGAGTTCTACCGGATCTCGCCGTCGTACGCCGACCCTAAGCCGTCCCCGGCGCCGCCGATCCTGCTGGGCGGCACGGCTGAGGTGGCGCTGCGCAGGGCGGGGCGGCTGGCCGACGGGTGGGTGAGCTCCAGCCGCGAGGACCTGTCGGGCATCGCCGGCCGCATCGCGCTGGTGAAGGCGGCGGCCTCGGAGGCGGGGCGGGACGCCGGGTCGCTGCGGTTCGTCTGCCGGGGCGTCACCCGGGTGCGGCCCGAGCCGGGGGAGCGGCGGCGGCTGACGGGCACCGTGGAGGAGATCAGGGGCGATGTCGCCTGGCTGGCGGAGCAGGGCGTGACCGACCTCTTCCACGACCTCAACTTCGACCCGCACGTCGTCACCGCCGACCCTGACGAAGCACTCCGCCACGGCGAGACCCTCCTGGAGGCCCTCGCCCCGTCCGCCTAGCCGTTCCGGAACATGCCCGGGAGCGCGGACCGGTCCGTCCGCGCTCCCTGGGGCGTTCAGCGTCCCGCACGGGGCACGCAGCGTTCGCCCGCCGTCTCGTGCCAGGAGGACACATGCAACGCGGTGAAGTCTGGTGGGCCGACTTCGATGAGCGACGCCCGGTCGTGCTGCTCTCGGACGAGGAGTCATCCGGGTTTCAGGCGATGCAGGTCGTCGCGCCAGCGGGCGTCGACATGAGCGATCGAGCGGGCGGGCGTGTTGTCCTCCGTGAAGCTCAGCGAGGTTGGAGAAGCCGTCCGTGCCGCTGGAGAGAGGAGGGAGTGGACCCCGATGACGACTGCCAGGATCAGCGAGATCAAAGATGCCCGCCGTCTCGAAGGACTCGAGTAGCGGACGCCTGTGCTGCCCAGCTCGATCTCGTTGACGACTGACCGCTGCCCCCTCTCCACCGCACTCCAGCAACAAGATCACGATCTACGGCTGGAGTACTAGGAGGACAGGCGCAGGGCTTCGGTTGCGATCGCGGTGCGTAGGTCGCGGATGCCTGGGAGGCCGCGTACCGGGTGTACGGCGTTCGTCAGGAGGACGGCCGTCAGGCGGTGGGACGGGGAGACGATCAGGGAGGTGCCGGTGAAGCCGGAGTGGCCGAACGCGTCGTCCAGCGGGCCGACGATGCCCGGGTCGCCGATGCGGACGCCGAGCCCGTGCCGGAACGGCGCGCCGGTCACGCCCTGGTCGCGCAGCATCTCGGCCACGGTGTCCGGGCGTAGTGCCGCCCCGCCGCCCAGCCGGAGCGCCTCGCCGAGGGCCAGCACGTCGTCCGCGGTGCCGAAGACGCCGGCGTGTCCCGCCACCCCGCCGAGCGCGTACGCGGTCTCGTCGTGCACCTCACCCCGCACGCAGCCCGGCCCCGGTCGCTCGGGCTTCCACTCGGTGGCGGCGACCCGTGAAAGGTCAGCGGCCCCCTGAGACAGCCCGCCCGCGGGTGCAGGCGGGGTGGGGGAGCCTTTCTCGTACGGTGGCTCGCCGTGAGTGGGGGAGCCGATCTCGTACGGGGGCCCGCCGTCGGTCGTGGGCTGGGCGGGAGGGCTGGAGACCGGGCGGTAACCCGTGGCCGTCAGGTTCAGGGGGCCGGTCACGCGGGCGCGGACCAGCTGGTCGAGGGGGGTGCCGGAGGCGACTTCCGCCACCCGGCCCGCCATCACCAGGCCCACGTCCGAGTACAGGTACGGCCCGCCCACCGGAGAGGTCACCGGCGTCGAGACCATGGCCGCCATGCGCGCGGCCGGAGAGGCGTCCGGGAGCTCCAGGTCGATGCGGCGGGTGGGCTGGAAACCCGCCGTGTGCGTCAGCAGGCGGCGCAGGGTGATCCGCGGGTCGCGGCCCGGCAGCCAGGCCGCCACCGGCTCGTCCAGGCCCAGCACGCCCTCCTCGGCCAGCGACAGGACGGCGGCCGTGGTGAACAGCTTGCTGATCGAGGCCAGGTCGAAGACGGCCTCGCGGCTCGCGGGCGGCCTGTACTCGGCGAGCGTGAACGCGGCGTCCCGGTAGCGCACCAGCTCGCCGGCGGCCGAGGCCGCCACGACCGCGCCGTCCACGGCGATCAGCGCGACAGCCGCCGGGCACACCCCCGGCACGGCCTCCGCCAAGATCGCGTCCAGCCGATCGGACATCCTCTAGCCCCCCGTACGTCGAATGAACCCAAACCCAGGACCCCCCGAGTCGACAGATCCCCGTCAGCCGCTCAGCGCGTCGCTGAGCCGCTCCCCGTGGGAACGCAGCAGCGCGCGGGCGCCCTCCGCGTCCAGCTTGTGCCTGATCATCAGCACCGCCACCTTGGCCTGCCCGCCCGCCTCGGCCAGCGCCCGGCCGGCCGCCTCGTGGCCCGCCCCGGTGATGTCGCTGACCATGCGCACCGCGCGCGAGGCCAGCTTGCTGTTCATCGCCGACATCTCGATCATCTGGTTGCCGTACGTGCGGCCGAGCCGGACCATCGAGATCGTCGAGATCATGTTGAGCACCAGCTTCTGGGCCGTACCCGCCTTGAGCCGGGTGGAGCCCGTCACCACCTCGGGGCCCACCACGACCTCGATCGGGTGCTCGGCGGCGGCCGACAGCGGCGCGCCCTCGTTGCACGACAGGCTGACGGTGAGCGCCTCCCGGCGGCCCGCCTCCGCCAGCGCCCCCAGCACGAAAGGGGCGCGCCCGCTGGCCGAGACGCCCACCACCGAGTCGAGGGGGCCCACTTCCAGCTCCGCCAGGGCGGCGGCGCCCGCGTCCGCGTCGTCCTCGGCGCCCTCGACCGAGCGGGTGAGCGCTTCATGACCGCCCGCGATGACGCCCTGGACCAGCTCCGGGTCGGTGCCGAAGGTCGGCGGGCACTCGGACGCGTCCAGCACGGCCAGCCGGCCCGACGTGCCCGCGCCGACGTACAGCAGCCTGCCGCCCTTGCCCATCCGCTCGGCGATCGCGTCGATCGCGTCGGAGATGGCCGGGATGGCGAGGGCCACGGCCGCCGGCACCGCGGCGTCGGCCTCGTTCATCAGTCGGGCGATCTGCAGCGTCGGCAGCCGGTCGATCTGGCTGTAACGGGGATCGCTCTGCTCGGTGGACGGCTCTGGTAGCGGATCAATCATGACGCTAATTTCCACCCTCTACTTCTCTCTTGTAAATATCTTTCAGACAATGGGTTCATGTCATACGTACGCACCGGAGCCGAACGGCTGGCCGCGGATCCGTCGCTGGCCGGCGGGACGCGCCTCGGCCTCATCACCAACCCCACCGGGGTCCTGCCCGATCTGACCCCCACCGCTGACGCGCTGCTGGCGGCCGGAGTGCCGCTGACGGCGCTGTTCGGCCCCGAGCACGGCGTCCGCGGCACCGCGCAGGCCGGCTTCAGCGAGGGCGACGCGGTGGACGCCAGGACCGGGCTGCCGGTATACGACACGCACAAGATTGAGGGCGAGGCGCTGGACGAGCTGGTGGAGCGCTCCGGCGTGGACACGCTGGTGTTCGACATCGCGGACGTGGGCGCCCGCTTCTACACCTACGTCTGGACGATGTACGACCTGCTCGCCTCGGCCGCCCGGCTGGGCCTGCGGTTCGTCGTGCTGGACCGGCCGAACCCGCTCGGCGGGACCGTCACCGAGGGCCCGCCGCTCGACCCGGCGTTCGCCAGCTTCGTGGGCCGCTTCCCGCTGCCGCTGCGCCACGGCAGGACCGCGGGGGAGCTGGCCACGCTGTTCGGCTTCGACGCCGACCTGCGCGTGGTCACCATGGACGGCTGGCGGCGCGACATGACGTTCGCCGCCACCGGCCTGCCCTGGGTGATGCCGTCGGTCAACATGCCCACCCCCGACACCGCGCTCGTCTACCCGGGGACCGGGCTGTTCGAGGGCACGAACTTCTCCGAGGGCCGCGGCACCACCCGGCCATTCGAGCTCGTCGGCGCCCCCTACGCCGACGAGCGGTTCGCCCCCGCGCTGGCCGCGCTCGGCCTGCCCGGCGTGCGGTTCAGGGAGACGTGGTTCACGCCCACCTTCCACAAGCACGCCGGCCTGCCGGTACGGGGAGTCCAGCTGCACGTGCACGACCCGGAGGCGTTCCGGCCGGTGCTGACCGGGGTGAGCATGCTGCACGTGGCGCGCACGCTCTACCCGGGGCACCTGGAGTGGCGGGGGCCGGAGCAGTTCATGGACCACCTGTGGGGGTCCGGCAGCCTGACCAGGTGCCTGGACGCCGGGGAGGATCCGCGCGGCCTGTGCGCCGAGCCCGCTCCCCCTGACGGACCTCTCCTCTACGGCTGACTTCACGCCAGTTCGCGCCCGTACAGCCAGAAGACGCGCTCGGCGCGGGCGCCGACGGCGCGCGCGTAGAACCGCAGCGGGCCGACCCAGCCGATCTGGGCGGTCCGCTGCCCGGCCGCGCGCATGTCGGCCAGGCAGAGCCGGAGCAGCACCCGGCCCAGGCCGGTGCCGCGGGCCTCGGGCGCGGTGCCCATCGGCCCGAACCAGGACGGGCGGGTGCCCCAGGCGGCGAAGGCCAGCACGCGGCCGTCGCGCTCGGCGTAGTGCAGGCCGGAGGCGTTGACGGCCTCCCAGGCCCAGGCGTCGTTCCAGTGCTCGCGGGCGAACTCCGCCACCCGGCCCCGGTCGCCGCCGGCCGCGCGGACCTCGATGCCGATCTTGGCCAGGCGCTCCACGTCGGCCCGCACGTCCAGGCCGGTGTCCAGGCCGGTGTCCAGGCCCGCGGTCATGTTCCAGGCCGTGCGGTCGAGCTCGTAGCCGAGGCTCTCGGCCAGGCAGGCGGCGGGCGTGTAGCGCACGTCGATGCCGGGCCAGGCGTAGCAGGGCGGGTTCCCGGCCAGGCGGACCCGGCGGGCGCCCTGGCCGCGCAGCCACTCCTCGGCCGCGCGCAGCAGCGCCCGGCCGCCGCCCAGCCCCTGGTGATCGGGGTGTACGGCGATGAGGTCGACGTGGCCGACAGCCGGGTCGGCGGTGGACATCGACGCCATGGCGAGGCCGCCGCCGGTCACCAGCGCGGCCCAGCGGCGGTTGGCCGGCGGCGCGGCCAGCCTCTCCACCAGTGCCCCGGCCTCCTCCGCGTCATGGACGAGCGCCGCCCGCGCCACCTCGGCGGCCCGCGCCAGATCGGCGCCGCGCAGCTTGCGCAGCACCCGGACCTCGCCTGTCTCCGGGCCGGTGGGGTGGGAGGTCACCTCACACCTCGCTCATCGGGCGGGCCACGACGCTGCGCCGCTCCGGGTAGAAGCAGGCGTGTTCCTGCGGGATGCCCTCCGTCACCTGCAGCAGGGGGCGCTCGTCGGCGCAGCGCTCGCCGCGGAACGGGCAGCGCGGCGCGAACAGGCAGCCCGACTCGTCCTGCCCGGCCTCCATCGACTCCACCGGCGTCACCGGCTGCTCGCCCGGCCGCTCCAGGCCGTGCAGCACCGGGATCGCCGACAGCAGCGACTGCGTGTACGGATGCACCGGGTCGGCGATCACCGTGTCCACCGGCCCCCGCTCCACGACCTGACCCCGGTAGATCACGTACAGCTCGCCGTCGTCGCCGATGTAGCGCGAGGTGGCCACGTCGTGGGTGATGAACAGCACCGCCACCCCGAGCCGCTCGCGCAGGTCCTTCAGCAGCGCCAGGATGCCCAGCCGGAGCGAGACGTCGATCATCGACACGGCCTCGTCGGCGACCAGCATCTCCGGGTCCACGGTCAGCGCCCGCGCGATGACCACGCGCTGCCGCATGCCGCCCGAGAGCTGGTGCGGGTAGCGGGCCAGCACGCTGCCCGGGTCCAGCCCGACCATCGACAGCACCTCGGCGGCCCGCTCCTCGATCCACGCCTTGGACCGCCCGGTCTGCTTGGCGCGCAGGGTGAGCGGGGCGTTCAGCGTCTGGTGGATGGTGCGGGTCGGGTTCAGCGCCGAGTACGGGTCCTGGTGGATCAGCTGGATCTTGCGGAAGTGCGGCTGGCGCTGCTTGGGCTTCAGCGACGACATGGGCACGCCGTCCAGCGTAAGCTCGCCCTCGTCGTAGGTCTCCAGGCCGGCGATGATCCGGCCCAGCGTCGTCTTGCCGCACCCGGACTCGCCGATGAACGAGGCCGCGCCGCCCTTGGGGATGGCGAAGTCCACCCCGCGCAGCGCCCGCACCTCGCGTGCGCCGAGCACGTTGCCGCGCTGCTTGAAGGTCTTGACGATGCCTTCTCCGGTGATCACGCGTGCTCCCTCACCTTCACCGCGTGGCAGGCCACGATCCGGTCCCCGTGCGCGACGGCCGCCGGGTCGTCGGTGTCGCAGACGTCCATCCGCAGCTCGCACCGGTCCCTGAACACGCAGCCCCGCTCGGGCACGGTCGTCAGCGTCGGCGGCCGGCCGGGCAGCGCCCGCGCCTCGGCGATGTCGCCGGTCAGCCTGGGGATGGCCCTGATCAGGCCCTTGGTGTAGGGGTGGCGGGGGTCGCCGAGCACCTGCCTGGTCGGCCCCTGCTCGACCAGCCTGCCGCCGTACATGACCGCGAGCCGGTCGGCGACCTCGGCCACCACCCCGATGTCGTGGGTGATCACCAGCGTGGTGAGGCCGCGTTCGGCGTGCACCTCACGGACGATCTTCAGGATGTTCGCCTGGGTGATCATGTCGAGCGCGGTGGTCGGCTCGTCCAGCACCACCAGGTGGGCGTTGAGCACCAGCGCCAGCATGATGCCGACGCGCTGGCGCATGCCGCCCGACAGCTCGTGCTGGTGCGAGTCGAGCACCCGCGCCCCGTCCAGGCCCATCCGGCCGAGCAGCTCCCTGGCGTCGCGGACCAGGCCGCGCAGGTCCTCCACGCCGTGCGAGCGGCCCAGGTCGAGCACCTGCTTGCCGACCGTCTTGAGCGGGTTGAGGGAGTTCTGGGCGGCCTGGAAGACGTACCCGACGTGCTTGCCGCGCGCCTTGCGCAGCTCCTCGCCGCGCAGCCCGACCACGTCGCCGAGCCCGTCGATGTCCACGCTGCCCGCCGCGATGCGGCCGGGCGGCTGCACCGCGTTCAGCAGCGACAGCGCCAGCGTCGACTTGCCCGAGCCGGACTCCCCGACGATGCCGGTGATCGTACCGGGCTCCAGCGTCAGCGCCACGTCCCGTACGGCGGGCAGCTCGCCCGCGGGTGTCTTGTAGACGACCGTCAGGCCGTCGATGCGCACTCCCGGCGCTTGTCCTGGCACTCCTACTCCTCACGCAGCCGGGGGTTGAAGATCTCGTCCATGGCGTCGACCACGAGCACGATGCCGAGCGTGAGCAGCAGGATCGCCAGCAGCGGCGCCAGCATGTACGGCAGCGCGGCGGTCGTGGTCAGGGCCCCGCCGCCGAACACGGACAGGTTGAGCATGACGCCCCAGTTGTCCGCCTCGTACGGGAGCACGCCCAGGAAGAACAGGCCCACCTGCGCGTACACGGCGCCGGTGACCGCGATGAGCATGTTCATCGCGATGTACGGGGCCATGCTCGGCAGCAGCTCCTTGCCCACGATGTGGGTGGTGGACAGGCCGAGCCCGCGCGCCGCCTCGATGAAGCCGCGCTCGCGCAGCGACAGCGTCTGCGAGCGCACCGCCCGCGCCACGCCGCCCCAGCCGAGCAGCCCCAGCAGCAGCCCCATCTCCAGCGCGCTGCCGAACGACCACACGGTGGAGAGCACGAGCAGCAGCGGCAGCCCGGGGATGGTCAGCTTCATGTCGGTGAGCCGCATGAGCACGGTGTCCCAGCGGCCCCGCTTGAAGCCGGAGAACAGCCCGATCGCGGTGCCGAGCACGACCGTGATCACCGCGGTGACCAGCGCGCTCAGCAGCACGTACCGGGAACCGGTGATCACCTGGGCGAGCACGTCGCGGCCCTGCCCGTCGGTGCCGAACCAGTGCTCGGCGCTCATCGGCGCGTACAGCTGACTCGTGTCGCGCGGCAGCACCTCGGGGTAGAACATCGGCCCGAACACGCCCATGAACGTGAAGCCGAGCACGATGACGGCGCCGACCAGGCGGCTGGGCTTGCGCTTCATCACCCGCCAGACGCCGCGCCAGAAGTTGCGGCGCATGGTCGCCGCCGTGCTGGTGGTCTCCAGGATCGCGCTGCTCACGCCGACGCCTCCTCACCGGAGCGGACCCGCGGGTCGATGACCGTGTAGAACAGGTCGGCCAGGATGTTGGCCACGATGATCGCCGCCGTGATCAGCAGGAACGCGCCGCCCATCAGCGCGTAGTCGCGGTTGACGACGCTGTCGATGAGCAGGAACCCGAGCCCCGGGTAGTTGAAGATCTTCTCGATGAAGATCGCGCCACCGAACAGCAGGCCGAGCGAGAGCGCCAGGATCGTGAACAGCGGCAGGATCGCGTTGCGCGCCACGTACCTGAAGATGATCGACCGCCGCATCCCGCGCAGCTCGGCCGCCAGGATGAAGTCGTCGCCCAGCACGGTGACCACGCTCGACTTCATGGCCAGGATCCAGCCTCCGTAGCTGGCCAGCGCGTACGTCACGACAGGCAGCGTGGCGTGCTCGATCAGCGAGCCGATGTAGCCGGCGTTGAACCCGGGCTCGAACAGGATGTCGGCGGTGCCGCCCTGCGGCAGGATCGGGATCAGCGTCGTGAAGATGGCGCCCATCAGCAGCGCCAGCACGTACTGCGGCACACCGTGCAGCAGCGAGCCGGAGATGGCCAGGAAGTCGCCGAGCTTGCCGGAGCGCTTGATGGCCGCGTACACGCCCATGATCACGCCCACCAGGAAGCTCAGCAGCGTGCCGGCCAGCACCGGTAGAACGGTCCACTTGGCGGCCTCGCCGAGCACCGAGGTCACGGGGGAGCCGGGGTGGGTGACGGACACGCCGAGGTCGAACCTGAACAGGCCCGCCATGTAGTCCGTGTACTGCTGCCACAGCGTGCCCTCGGGCAGGAATCCGTACATCACGGCCGTGGCGCGCTCGGCCGCCTCCGGCGACATGCCCTGCTCCAGCAGCTTCTGGTAGCGCGCCGCAACCGGGTCGCCGGGGATGTTGCGGACGATGAAGAAGCTGATCGTGGCGACGACGAGAATCATGACGATCCCGCGGGCCAGGTGGCCCGCGAGACGTCGTGCGATGACCGTCATGCCTACGGAGTCTTCTTGACCATGCCGAGCTGGATCCAGACTCCGGCGGGCAGGCGGAGCAGGTCGCTCTCCTGCTCGGGGAAGCCGGTGAACCGGCTCGTGTTGGTGAACTGGGTGTTCACGTAGTCCCACAGCTGGATGACCGGCAGGTCCTGGTTGGCGGCCTTGGCCAGCTGGAGCATGATCGGCTTGGCCTCCTCGGCGCTGACCGAGTTCAGCTTGCCGGTGAGCTCACCCGGGTTGATCTCGGTGCCGTCGACCTCGACCTTCTCCGCGCCGCCCATCCAGTTGCCGCTCTTGCCCGGCTCGGCGTGCTTGATCTTGCCTGCCACGTTGGTCCAGCCGTTGGAGGCGCCGTAGAGACGCTGGTAGATGTCGTACGGCGCGGGGCCGAGCGCGATCAGCCAGAAACCGACGTCGTACTTGCCGGCCGCGATCTCCTCCAGGTACAGCGGGTAGTCGGCGACGGTGACGACCTCGGCGTCCACGCCCGCCTCGACGAGCTGGCCCTTGATGTTCTCCTGCGCGGAGATCCAGTCGGAGAAGCCGGACGGGGCGGTCATGGTGACCTTCCAGGGGCTGCCGTCGGCCAGCGCCCACTTGCCGTCCTTCTTCTGCAGCCCGGCCTGCTTGAACTCCTCCTCGGCCTTGGCCGGGTCGGGGTTGTACGGCTCCAGGCTGTTCAGCTCGGCGCCCAGCCACTCCTGGGCGGGCTTCTGGTGGATGCCGGAGGTGGTCACCGCGGCGTTGCCGCCCTCGGGCGAGGCGACCTTGGTGACCTCGGCGCGGTCGATCAGGTAGGCCAGGCCGCGGCGCACGTGCACGTTGTCGTACGGCTTCTTGGTCTGGTTGAACGCCATGCCGACGGCCACCGGCGAGAAGCCCTTGATGATGTTGGTGCCGGGCGCCTGCTTGATCCGGTTCATCACGTCGGCCGGGGCCGCGGTGAAGCCCGCGTGGTCCAGCTTGCCGGAGATCAGGTAGTTCCAGATCTGCTCGTTACCGGTGTAGTTGAGGAACTTCACCTGGTCCGGGGCGACGTTGGCGGCGTTGTAGAACTCCTTGTTCTTCACCAGCAGCGCCTCGCCGGGGTTGACCCGCTCCAGGATGAAGGGGCCGGCGGAGACGTCCTTCTCGGGGGCGAAGGTGATGATCTTCTCGCCCAGGGCGGTGATCTCCTCGCGGGCCTTCTCGGCGTCCGCGCCCTCACCGCGCGAGGCCTTGAGCTTGTCCCAGAAGTCGGCCGGCAGCACGCTGCCCCAGATGTGCGCGGGGGCCACGAAGGTGTCGAGCACGCCGCGGGCGAACTTGCTGCTGGGGTTGGTCATGTCCTGCGTGACCTTGACCGTCTTGTCGTCGACGACCTCGACGTCGGCCGCCGCGCCCGCCGCGCCGGGGGTGATCGCGAAGGCGGTGCTGCCCTGCGTGTAGGCGATGCCGATGGACAGCCTGACGTCCTCGGCGGTCACCGGCTTGCCGTCGGACCACTTGTTGTTCGGCTGCAGCTTGATGGTGATCGCGGAGTTGTCCGGGGCGATCTCCCAGCTCTCGGCGATGCCCGGGTAGAACTGGTTCGGGTCGGTCAGGTGGTTCTTGACCCATGCGAGCTTCATCGCGTTGTACCCGAGGAAGGAGTTGCCCTTCGGGTTGTACGGGTTCGCGGGGCCGCTCGCGTCGATGCCCGGCCTGTTCACGTCGATCGTGGTGAAGAGCCCGCCGCCACCGCCGCCCGAAGAGGACTGATTGGTGGGGGTGCCGCTGCCACTGCACGCTGCTGTGACGGCGGTAAGGCCCAGCAACGCCACTACAGCTGCTAGTCGCTTCATGTACCGCTCCGGGGAAGTTCGGACCTGATGAGGATCTGTGGGATTGACCGGACCCTACGGTCAGGCGGTGAGTGCGTCAATAATCTCCAGTGGTTGTGAGGCTAATGTAACTTTCCTTCATGGGTGCTCGTGACGGCGTTTGTCTCCACAGGCCTCGGGCTCGTCAGCCCACGAGAATGACGGCGGCGCCCTTGACCCGGTCGCGCGCGATGTCCGAGAGCGCCCTGCCGGCCTCTTCGAACGTGTATGCCACGCTACTGACCTGCGGCGGGTGCTCGCGCACGAGCTCCAGGTACGCGCGCCCGTCCGCCCGGGTGTTGGCCGTGACGCTGCGCAGCGTCCGCTCCCGGAAGAGATGGCGGTCGTAGTCAAGCGGCGGGATGTCGCTCAGGTGGATCCCGGCGACGGCGAGCGTGCCGCCCCGGTCCAGCGCCTCCAGCGCGGGCGGCACCAGGTCGCCGACCGGCGCGAACAGGATGGCCGAGTCGAGCGGCTCGGGCGGCCGGTCCCCGGCAGAGGCCGCGCCCAGTTCGAGCGCCAGCTCCCGGTGACGGGCGGCGCGGGTGACCACGTGCACGACCGCGCCCATGGCGATGGCCGCCTGCGCGGTCAGATGGGCCGACGCGCCGAACCCGTAGATGCCCAGCCGCCCGCCCTCGGGCAGGTCGCTGCGGAGCAGCGCGCGGTAGCCGATGATGCCCGCGCACAGCAGCGGCGCCAGCCGCTCGGCCGGCACGTCGTCAGGCAGCGGGTAGACGTAGTCGCGCGGCGCCGTCAGGTAGTCGGCGAAGCCGCCGTCGGCGTCCCAGCCCGTGTACGTGGACTCCGGGCACAGGTTCTCCACGCCGCGCCGGCAGTAGCGGCACCTCCCGCAGGTCGAGCGCAGCCAGGCCACCCCGACCCGCTCCCCGTCGCCGCCGTCGGGCCGTACCACCCGCCCGACCACCTGGTGGCCGGGCGTGGTCAGCGGCCGGTGGGGCGGCAGGTCGCCCTCGGCCAGGTGGAGGTCGGTGCGGCAGGCGCCGCACACCTCCACCCGCACCAGCACCTCGCCCGGGCCCGGCTCGGGCACCGGGCGCTCCACCATGACCAGCGGCCGGGACGCGATAGGCCCCGGCCGGTCAACCGCCCAGGCCCGCATCGGCCGCCGCCAAACGCCTGTGGGCCAGCGAGGCGTACAGGGCCGCCCCGTCGGGCAGCACGGAGTCGTCGAACAGCGCCTCGGGGGAGTGGTTGTAGGGCGCGGTCGCCGGGTCGCGGCCGGGCGGGCAGGCGCCCAGGAACACGAACGTCCCCGGCACCTCCTGCAGCACGTACGAGAAGTCCTCCGACCCCATGGCCGGATTCGGCGCGACGACGTAGCGGCCGGGACCGAACAGCTCGTCCACCGCGGCGCCCGCGAACGCCGCCTCGGCGGCGTCGTTGACCGTCACCGGATAGCCCATGCGGATCGACGCCTCCACCTTCAGGTCGTGCGCCGCCGCGATGGACTCCACCACCTCGACCAGGCGCCGCTTGGCCAGGGCCCGGTTGCCCGCGCTGAACGTCCGGACCGTCGCCTCGAATCTTGCCTCGTCCGGGATGACGTTGTCGGCCGACCCGCCGTGGAAGCTGCCGACGGTCACCACCACCGGGTCGAACGCGTCGAACGTCCGGGTGACCATGGTCTGCATCGCCGTCACCATCTCGCACCCGGCCTGGATCGGGTCACGCGCCAGGTGCGGGGTGGAACCGTGCCCGCCGCGCCCCTTCACCGTGGCCTCGAACACGTCGGCCGCCGACATGATCGGCCCCGGCCGCGAGGCGAACACGCCCGCCGGCAGGATCGAGGAGACGACATGCATCCCGTACGCGGCCACCGGCCGGTCACCGGCGGCGTCCAGCACCCCCTCCTCGATCATGTGCCTGGCGCCGTGCTGCCCCTCCTCGCCCGGCTGGAACATGAAGATCACATCTCCGGCCAGCTCCTCGCGGCGCGCGCTCAGCAGGTGCGCCGCGCCTGCCAGCATGGTCGTGTGCAGGTCGTGCCCGCACGCGTGCATCCGTCCCTCGACCTGGGAGATGTACGGCAGGTCGTTGCGCTCGGCGACGGGCAGCGCGTCCATGTCACCGCGCAGCAGCACGGCCGGTCCCGGCCGGCCACCCCGCAGGACGGCGGTCACCGAGCTGAGCGCCTTGCCCAGGGTGATCTCCAGAGGCAGCCCGTCGAGGGCCGCCAGCACCTTCTCCTGGGTACGGGGCAGCGTCAGGCCGATCTCCGGCGTGGTATGCAGCGAGTGGCGCAGCCGGACGAGCTCGTCCCGCATGTCCTGTGCGGCTTCGGTGAACGACATGAGTCACATTCTTCATGCACCGGTTGAGAAGTCGATATGCCGCACTCGCTAGGATGATCCGGTGACCGAGCGTAAGCGGATCGACTTCTGGCTGTCCGACATGGACGGGGTCCTGGTGCACGAAGGGCGGCCGGTGCCCGGTGCCGACACCTTCATCAAGCGGCTCAGCGACTCCTCCAAGCGGTTCCGGGTGCTGACCAACAACTCCATCTACACCCGGCGCGACCTGTCGGTGCGGCTGGCCGCGGCCGGACTCGACGTGCCCGCCGAGTCCATCTACACCTCCGCGCTGGCCACCGCCCAGTTCCTGGACGACCAGCGGCCCGGCGGCTCCGCCTACGTCATCGGCGAGGCCGGGCTGACCACCGCCCTGCACGGAGCCGGTTACGTGCTCACCGACCTCGACCCCGACTACGTCGTGCTGGGCGAGACCCGTACCTACAGCTTCACCCAGATCACCCGCGCGATCAGGCTCATCGAGGGCGGCGCCCGGTTCATCGCCACCAACCCGGACCCGATCGGCCCGTCCACCGAGGGGTCGCTGCCCGCCTGCGGCGCCGTCGCGGCCATGATCACCCGCGCCA
This sequence comes from Nonomuraea harbinensis, assembly GCF_019396385.1. Lineage (GTDB taxonomy): Bacteria > Actinomycetota > Actinomycetes > Streptosporangiales > Streptosporangiaceae > Nonomuraea > Nonomuraea ferruginea. Next base: position 74,177 of record NZ_JAHKRN010000009.1, read on the forward strand.
CCGGGGTCCAGCCGTACTTCGTCGGCAAGCCCAACCCGCGGATGATGCGTAGCGCGCTCAACGAGATCGGCGGCCACAGCGAGACCACCGCGATGATCGGCGACCGGATGGACACCGACATCGTGTGCGGCATGGAGGCCGGGCTGTTCACCATCCTCGTGCTGACCGGCGTCACCCAGCGTCACGAGGTCGACCGCTTCCCCTTCCGCCCGTCGCTCATCGTCGATTCGGTCGCCGACCTCGTCGATCTGGTGGAACCTGCCGGAGACTGACAGGTATGGGTGGCAGGCTTGCCGCCATGACCCGGATCTACCTGGAAGAAGGGCCGAAGAAGGTCTTCGCCTGCTCGTTCGCCTGGCCCGGCTGGTGCCGGGTGGCCAAGGGCGGGGAGGCCGCGATCGACCGGCTGATGGAGTACGCCCCGCGCTACCGCGTGATCGCCGAGCGGGCCGGCCTGGCCTTCGACCCCGGCGAGCCCGAGGTCGTCGCCCGGGTGCGCGGCGGCACGACGACCGACTTCGGCGCTCCCGAGACCGTCCCTGAGCAGGACCTGGAGCCGGTCGGCGAGGAGACCGCCCGGCGCGAGGTGGCGCTGCTGCGGGCCGCCTGGGAGCTCTTCGACGAGGTCGCGGGGCAGTCTCCGGAAGAGCTGCGCAAGGGGCCGCGCGGCGGCGGGCGCGACCTGACCAAGATGGTGAACCACGTGCAGGACTCCGAGCGCGCCTACGCCCGGCAGGTCGGGGTGCGGCACAAGCCCTACCGGTCACGCGCCGACGTGGACGCGCTCCGCGCCGAGCTGGCCGAGGTGCTCTCGCGCCCGTGGCGGCCGCCGGTGGAGACCGCCTGGCCGCCCGCCTACGCCCGGCGCCGCCTCGCCTGGCACGTCATCGACCATCTGTGGGAGATCGAGGACCGTCGCTGACGGCCGCGCCGGCGGGGGGACGATCCTCGATGAGCCGGGGCAGCGCCTCGATGTGGCCGGACAGATAGTCGGCCACCGCCTCGGGGACCACGTGACGCGAGGTGATCTCCTTACGCTCCAGCGGCAGCCGCTCCACCTCGTAGGCGCCCCGGCCCGGGTCGTCGAGCTCGGGCCCGTGGCGCAGCGCGGGGTCCATCGCCACCAGGCGGCACCCGTACACGTGCTGGGTCTTCACCCCGCCCTCCCATGGGTAGCTGACCGTGGTCAGCGGTGTCACGGCCGAGACGGTCGCGCCCAGCTCCTCCAGCAGCTCGCGGCGGAGGGTGTCTTCGAGCGTGGCGTCGCCGGGCTCGACGTGACCGCCGGGCACCGACCAGTAGACGGCGCGGCCCGGCACCGTGCGGCGGAAGATCACCAGGTGCTCGTCGTCGTCGAGGAGCAGGCCCCGGACGCTGGGTCGCATGAGGACACCATATTTCACCTGGGCGTCGCTGGGGTACCCTAACCTACGGTGCCGTAACCTTGAGGAGGAGAGGATCCCTTCATGCCGATGACGCAGACGCAACTGCTCCACGAGCTCGAGCCGATCGTGGCAGGTGAGCTCGACCGCCACGAGAAGATGGCCAAGGAGTGGTTCCCCCACGAGTACGTTCCGTGGAGCGAGGGGCGCGACTTCGACGGCCCCTACGGTGGTGAGGCCTGGCAGGAGGACGACTCCAAGCTGCCCGAGCCGGCCCGCGTGTCGCTCATCGTCAACCTCCTGACCGAGGACAACCTGCCCAGCTACCACCACGAGATCGCCACCACCTTCGGCCGCGACGGCGCCTGGGGCACGTGGGTGCACCGCTGGACGGCCGAGGAGGATCGCCACGGCACCGCGATCCGCGACTACCTGACCGTGACCCGCGCCGTCGACCCGGTCAAGCTGGAGCGCGCCCGCATGGCCCACATGCAGAGCGGCTTCATGACCGACTACGGCACGATGCTGCAGCAGCTCGCCTACGTCTCCTTCCAGGAGCTGGCGACCCGCATCGCGCACCGCAACACCGGCACGGCCTCCGGCGACGAGGGCTGCGAGCGCCTGCTCGCCCGCATCGCCGCCGACGAGAACCTCCACATGCTCTTCTACCGCAACCTGCTCAAGGCGGCCTTCGAGCTCGACCCCGACCAGACCATGCGGGCCGTCACCGACGTGGTGACCACCTTCCAGATGCCCGGCTCCAACATCGCCGGCTTCACCCGCATGGCGATGACCATCGCCCACGAGGGCATCTACGACCTGCGCCTCCACCTCGACGACGTGCTCATGCCGGTGCTGCGGCAGTGGTCCGTGTTCGACAAGACCGGCCTCGGCCCCGAGGGCGAGCGGGCCCGCGAGGAGCTGTCGGAGTTCCTGCAGAGGACCGACGAGACGGCCGCCCGGTTCGTCGCCCGCCGCGAGGAGCGCAGGGCCCGAGCCAGAGGCTGATCCAGCATGGGATGATTCGTCCCCATGGATCTCCCCGTCACGCTCGTCGTCGCGGTCGTCACGATCGTCATGGTGATCGCGCTGGCCGCGGCCGCCCAGCGTCTGCTCGGCGTCCGGTTCGGCGCGGTGCGCACCTTCCTGGCGGCCCTCCTGGCGTTCTCGCTGGCCGGGCCGCTGACCACGCCGATCCTGAGCCCCTTCCCGCAGATGGACGGCACGCGGGACGTGGGCCTCGGCCCGCTGTGGGTGCTGATCCTGGTCGTGATGTGCATCGTGCTCATCCCGATGGTCATCCTGGTCGTCGCCGAGGCGCTGGTGCCCACGGGGTCGATCCCCGGCCCGCTGGAGCTGGTCAGGTCGCTGCGCGGCCGGTTGTCGCGGGCCAGGCGCTACTCCGAGATCACCCGGATCGCCGTCAGACACGGGCTCGGCCCGTACCTGCGCGGGCGCGGCGACCGGCCGGAGGACCACACCGGCGCCGTGCGGCTGGCCCGCTCGCTGCGGCTCGCGCTCGACGACGGCGGCGTCACCTTCGTCAAGCTGGGGCAGGTGCTGTCGACCCGGCGCGACCTGCTGCCGCCCGAGTTCATCGAGGAGCTGGGCCGGCTGCAGGACCAGGTGGCGGCCGAGCCGTGGGAGCTCGTCGAGCCGGTGCTCCGCGCCGAGCTGGGCGGGCCCGTCGAGGAGGTGTTCGCCGCCTTCGACCGCACGCCGCTCGCCGCCGCCTCGATCGCGCAGGCCTACACCGCCCGGCTGCGCACCGGCGAGGACGTCGTGGTCAAGGTGCGGCGGCCGGGCATCGGCCGCACCGTGGCCAGGGATCTCGACATCGTCCGCCGCCTGGCCGTCACCCTGGAGTCACGCACCCGGTGGGGCCGCGGGCTCGGCGTGCGCGACCTGGCCGAGGGGTTCGCGGTGGCGATCAGGGAAGAGCTGGACTTCCGCGTCGAGGCCGCCAACATGGCCGCCGTCGCCGCCTCGGACGGCGGCGGCATCACCTATCCCACGCCGGTCGGCGCGCTCTGCACCGAGCGGGTCCTGGTCATGCAGCGCCTGGTCGGCAAGCCCGTCACCGCCGCCACCCCCGAGCAGGGCCCCCGCCTGGCCCGCGACCTGCTCGACTGCCTGCTGCGGCAGATCCTCGTCGAGGGCGTCTTCCACGCCGATCCGCATCCGGGCAACCTCATGCTGCTCGACGACGGCACGCTGGGCCTGCTCGACTTCGGCTCCGTCGGCCGCCTCGACGCCTCCGCCCGCGCCGCGCTGCAGCGCTTCCTGCTCGCCATGAACCGGCAGGACCCGCTCGCGGTGACCGACGCCCTGCTGGAGGTGGTGCCCAGGCCGGAGGACATCGACGAGCCGGCGCTGGAGCGGGCGCTCGGCCAGTTCATGGCCAAGCACCTGGGGCCGGGCCTCGACAGCGTGCGGATGTTCACCGACCTGTTCAAGATCGTCTCTTCGTACGGGCTCTCGATCCCGCCCGAGGTGGCCGCCGTCTTCAGGGCGCTGGCGACGCTGGAGGGCACGCTGGTGCGGCTCTCACCCGGATTCGACCTGATGAGCGAGGCCCGCGCCTTCGCCGGCCGCTACCTGTCCGAGCAGTTCGACGGCGGCAACCTCAAGGAGGCGGCCGCGCAGGAGCTGGCCGCCCTGCTGCCGATGCTGCGCCGCCTGCCGCGGCGCGTGGAGCGCATCGCCAGCGCCGCCGAGCACGGCAGGCTCGGCCTCAACGTCCGGCTGCTGGCCGACGAGCGCGACCGCGGCTTCCTGACCGGGCTGCTGCACCAGGTGCTGCTCACCGTGCTCGGCGCGACCGCCGGGCTGATGGCCGTCATCCTGCTCGGCGTCGACGGCGGGCCGGTGGCCAGCGAGGAACTGGGCATGACGTTGTTCCAGCTCATCGGCTACAACCTGCTGGTGATCAGCGCCGTGCTCGTCCTGCGCGTGCTGATTCTGATCTTCCGCCGCCCCCGGGACACTCCGGCGAAACGCACATCCTCTTGACTTAGGGATGGTCTTGGACAACCACGGCATCGGGCAGGTTTCTGACCCATCAGCCGTACACAAGACCCCTTGGGGAGCAGTGGGTGAAAATCATCGGGATCGCCGCCAGCCTCCACGCGGGTTCGTACGTCAACCGGCTCCTCGACGCCATCCGGGCCGAACTGCCGCCGGGCGCCGATCTCGAGGCGTGGACCCGCCTGCACGAGGTGCCCCCGCACGAGCCGGGACCGGCCCCCTCGGTGGTCCGCGAGCTGCTCGCGCTGGTGGCGGGGTCGGACGCGCTGGTGCTCACCGCGCCCGAGCACAGCCTGCTGCCGGTGGAGCTGGAGTACGCCCTCGACTGGATGGCGCGGGCCGGCGTGCTGGACGGCAAGCACGTGGCCGTCATGTGCGCCAGCGCCCGCGCGTGCGGCGCCATGTGGGCGCAGGCCGAGCTGTACAAGGAGCTGATGGGCGCGGGGGCGGTGGCCGTCGGGTCCGAGCTGGTGATCTCGCCCGTGTGCCCGCACTTCGACGACGACGGCCGGCTGTGGGCCCGCGACCTGCGCGCCCAGGTGTGCGAGACGGTCGGGCAGCTGTGCCAGGCGCACCTGCGCGAACCGGTGCTGTCGGTCTGATCAGAGGTCGCGGCGCAGCCGCTTCACCTCGGAGCGCTGCTTCTTGCCCGCCAGGCGGCGCTCGACCGAGCCGCGGGTCGGCTTGGTGGGGCGCCTGCGCTTGGGCGGCGGCGCGATGGCCTCACGGATCCGCTGGGCCAGCCGCTGCTGCGCGGCCTCCCTGTTGCGGAGCTGGGAACGGTGTTCGGAGGCGGCGATCGTGATCGTCGGCGAGCCGAGCCGCTCCAGGGCGCGGGCCTTCAGCGCGGGCGGCAGCGCCGTGCTGGACGCCACGTCGAAGGTCAGCTCCACCCGGCTGTCGGTGGTGTTGACCCCCTGCCCGCCCGGGCCCGAGGACCGGGAGAAACGCCAGACGAGCTCGGCGTCGGGGATGACGACCGAGTCGTTGACGACCAGCGTGGCGGGCATGACGATCCTTCCTCTGTGCACGGTCAACGTATAGACGGGCGAGTGTGCCGGGCAACGACATTTCCTGTCATACCTCCAACATCCCCGGTATGTGCGTGATTCCGCGGGGTTGACGGCGCCCCGCAAGCGGCGTATGCCACTATCGCGCATCCATCACCTGGGGGAGTCATGACGGCAGGCATCGTCGGCGTGCACGGCATCGGCAAGTACGACTACTACCTCAGGGCGGGCGGGTCCGCCGCCGGGGCGGCCACGGCCATGCGGGAGAAGTGGGACCGCTACCTGCACGCCTCGCTCGGCGGCCCGGCCAGGACGTACTTCAGCGAGGTCGCGTACTTCTCCCACCTGCTCCGCGACCCCGCCGCAACGCGCCCGGCCCCGCTGCGGGCCGCCCGCGGCGACGCGGCGGGCTGGGCCGCGAACCTCGGCTTCGGCGAGTACGTCACCGGCACCCTGAGGTCGTTCACCGCCTGGGTGCTGTCCCGGCTGGAGGGCCGTTCGGCCGCGTTCGCCGAGCTGTTCGCCCCCGAGGTCGCCGCGTACCTCACCGACCAGGGCAGGCGCGAACGGGTCCGGGGGGCGGTCGCCGACACCATCCGCCGTAACCGGCCCAGGGTGGTCATCGCCCACTCTCTCGGCAGCGTCGTCACGTACGAGACCTTCTGGGCGTATCCCGACCTGGAGACGGACCTGCTCATCACGCTGGGCAGCCCGCTCGGCATGCGTGAGGTGATCTTCGAGCGGCTGCTGCCCGCCCCGGTCAACGGCCGCGGCGAGCGGCCCAAGGGCGTGCGGCGCTGGGTGAACATCGCCGACAAGGACGACATCGCGGCCATCCCGCCCGCGCTGGCCGGCTGCTTCACCGGCGTCGACGCCGAGGAGCTGGTCAACCTCGACTGGATCGACTTCCACACCGCCGAGAAGTACCTCGGCTGCCCGGCGCTCGGGCCGCATCTGCGACCATTCCTCGGATGAGATGGATCCTCTTCGACTACGGCAACGTCCTGTCCCTCGCCCAGCCGGTCGCCGAGGCGGAGGCCATGGCCCGTGCCGCCGGCGCCGACCCCGCCGAGTTCCTGCGTGAATACTGGGCCCACCGGCTGGAGTTCGACCGGGGCGCCCTCGGCCCGGCCGAGTACTGGGCGAAGGCCGCGGGCCGGCCCCTGTCCGCGGCCGAGCTCGACCGGCTGATCGCCATGGACGCGGCCAGCTGGTCGCACCCCGACGAGGGCTCCCTGGCGATCCTGCGCGAGCTGCTGGAGCGGGGCCGCGACGTCGCCCTGCTGTCGAACGCGCCCGCCTGCGTCGCCGACGCCCTGGACGAGCTGCCCTGGATCGCCGCCATCCCGCACCGCTTTTACAGCGCCCGGCTCGGCCTGGTCAAACCCGACCGGCGGATCTACCAGCACGTCGCCGCCGAGCTCGCGGCCGACCCCGCCGACGTGCTCTTCGTCGACGACCGCGAGGACAACGTCGAGGGCGCCCGCGCGGCCGGCATGCGGGCGGTCCGCTACACCGGCGCCCCGGCCCTCCGCGCCCACCTGGAGTGAGCCGGAGGAGGGCGACGGGTGTTGTTCATCCCCCTTTGACGCCGCTTTCACGGCCTGGTCAGCGGGTGCGGACATACCTGGAGCGTGGACCGCAGATCCTTCCTCACCGCGGCTGCCGCGGGCCTCCTCGCCCCGCGGGCCGGCACGTCGCCCAGAACGCTCAGAGCCGACCCGTTCACCCTCGGCGTCGCCTCCGGCGACCCGTCCCCCGGCGGGGTCGTGCTCTGGACCCGCCTGGCCACCGACCCGCTCGGCGGCGCCGGCCTCGGCGGCATGCCCTCCCGCGACGTCGACGTCAGCTGGCAGCTCGCCGCCGACGAGCGCTTCTCCGAGATCGTCACCTCCGGTACGGTCACCGCCCGCGCCCGCGACGCCCACAGCGTGCACGTCGAGGTCGAGGGCCTGGACCCGGGCAGGGAGTACTTCTACCGCTTCCGCGCCGAAGGCCGGCTCTCACCCGAGGGCCGCACCAGGACCACGCCCGCCGCCGGCGTGGAGACGCCGCTGGCCTTCGCCGTCGCCGCCTGCGCCCATTTCGAGCACGGCTTCTACACCGCCTACCGGCGCCTGGCCGAGCAGGAACCCGACCTGGTGGTGTTCCTCGGCGACTACCTGTACGAGTACGCGCCGAGCGGCTACACCGCGCTGTCCGGGAAGCGGGTCCGCACCCACACCCCCGGCAAGTGCGCCACCCTGGCCGACTACCGGCTGCGGCACGCCCAGTACAAGAGCGACCACGACCTCCAGGCCGCGCACGCCGCCGCGCCCTGGCTCGTGGCGTTCGACGACCACGAGGTGGAGAACAACTGGGCCGGCCCCGTCTCCAGCACCGGCGCCCCCGCCTTCGACCGGCGCAGGGCCGCCGCCTTCCGCGCCTACTACGAGAACATGCCGCTGCGCCGCGGCAGCCTGCGCGGCGCCGCCATCCAGGTGAACCGGCGCGTCTCCTGGGGCTCGCTCGCACGCTTCCACCTGCTCGACACCCGGCAGTTCCGCGACGACCAGGCCTGCGGCGACGGCGTGCGCTCCGGCTGCGACGAGCGCCTGTCCACCGGGCGCACCCTGCTCGGCGACGGCCAGTGGCGCTGGCTGGAGGACGGCCTCCAGGGCTCCGACACCCGCTGGAACCTGCTCGGCCAGCAGATCATGATGACCCACCGCGACTTCCGCGCCGGCCCGGGACGGGACGTCAACCTCGACTCCTGGGACGGTTACGCCCCCGAGCGCACCCGCGTGCTGAACGCCCTGTCAGCCACCGCCAACCCCGTCGTCCTCACCGGCGACGCCCACATGCACCACCTGGCCGACCTCAAGACCGACTTCGACGACCCGGACGCGCCCGTGGTGGCCCGCGAACTGATCGCCACCTCGATCGCCAGCGACGGCGACGGCTACCGCGACCGCACCTGGATCGCCGAGTCCCTCGCGGAGAACCCGCACATCTCGTACATGGACCAGCGGCGCGGGTACCTCATGGCCCGGCTGACGGGCGACGAGCTGTCGGTCGACTTCCGCACCCTCGACTACGTCTCCCGCCGCGGCGCCCCCGCCCGCACGTCCCACCGCACCACCATCCCGGCCGAGGCGGCCTGAACGCCGGGGCCGCCGGTCACCGGGCGCCCAGCGCGTATCCGTACAACCCCTCGCCGGAGCCCATCTCGCGCGCCCTGCCGAACCGCGGCGCCGCCCCCTCGCCGCGCCTCCCCGGCAGGGACGTCACGACGCCCCTGCCCGGCGCGGCCACCACCAGCGTGGCGGGCCCCTCGCCCGGCGCGGGCAGCACCGACACCGTGCTGCCCTTCTCCTTGATCCGTACGTCCCCGTACCGGGACAGGCCGCCCCGCGGCGAGCCCGGCATCACCTGCACCGAGTCCTCGCCGGGCACCCCCACCGCCAGCTCGTCGTCCCCGTCGCCGTCGAGGTCGCCCGCCGCCAGCGACGCGCCGAACCGGTCGTAGTAGCGCGGCTCGCCCTTCAGGAGCCGCTGCGTCCACATCTCCGACCGGGCGCCGCGCAGCCCGTTCCGGGTCCCGTACACCACGTGCAGGGCGCCGTCGCCGTAGTCCATCGCCCGCTGCCCGGCGGTGAGCCCCTCGCCGGGGACGCCGATGGCCAGGTCGTCGCGCCCGTCGCCGTCGAAGTCGCCGGTCGCCAGCGCCGCGCCGAACGCGTCCCACTTCTCCGCCGAGCCCGCGACCCCCGGCGAGCTCTGGGTCAGCCGCAGCGCCCGCCGCCGGCGCGGGTCCAGCACGGTGACCGAGCCCTGGCCGTCCTTCGTGACCGTGTCGGCGGGCGCGCCCACCACCAGCTCGTCGCGCCCGTCACCGTCGAAGTCGCCCGCGGCGAGCGTCTCGCCCCACCCGTCGGTGGCCCGCGCCGCCTGCCGCACCCAGCCGGTGCGCTGGGTGATCGGGTACGGTTCGCGCCCCTTCATCCAGAACACCGTCACCCCGCCGCCTCGGCCGCGCCCGGGAGCGCCCACGGCCAGCTCGTCCCGGCCGTCGCCGTCGAAGTCGCCGGCGGCCAGCGACGCCCCGAACCGGTCGCTCGACGGTTCGTCCAGCGACAGCTCCTCACCGGGCCGCAGCCCGCCGGGGGAGCCGTGGTAGAGCTGCACCACCCCGTTCCCGTCCGCGCCGGGCACCCGGTCGCCGAGGAACTCGTCCGGCACCCCCACCGCCAGGTCGGCGCACCGGTCGCCGTCGAAGTGGCCCACGGCCAGCGACGCGCCGAACGCGTCACCCGGCTCGGGCTCGTCCTGGGCCAGCCGCTGTTCGCGTCCCGACCCGTACAGGATGGTCACGGAACCGGCCCGCCGGTCGTCGTACGGGGCGGCCACGGCCAGGTCCGGACGGCCGTCGCCGTCGAAGTCGGAGGGGGCGCCGGAACACGCCGGGAGCGCCGCGCCCGTACCGGTGACGAGGGGAAGAATCAGGCACGCGGAGAGCAGAACATTCACACCTCAAGTCATGCCGCGCCCAGCCGAACCCGGATTGAACGCCCCGGGAACGTGCCAGGATAGGCACGTGGACATCGACCTCGCTGATCTTGACTTCTGGCGCAGGCCGCTCAAGGAGCGGCACGAGGCGTTCGCCCGGCTCCGGCAGCTGGACCATCCGGTGTTCTTCCCGGAGAAGAAGGTGCCGTTCCTGCGCTCCGGCGCCGGCTTCTACGCCCTGGTGCGCCACGCCGACGTGGTCGAGGCCAGCCGCAACGCCAAGGTCTTCTCCAGCGAGCCGGCCGTCACCAACCCCGAGCCGCCCGGCTGGGTCAAGCAGGTGTTCGGCGAGTCGATGGTCAACATGGATGACCCGCGACACGCCCGGCTGCGCCGCATCGTGACCCGCTCGTTCAGCCCCAAGATGCTCGCGGGGCTGCAGTCCGACATCGAGTCGGCCTGCGGGCGCATCGTCGACGACGCCGTCGCGCAGGGGCCGCGCGACTTCGTCCAGCAGGTCGCCGCCCGGCTGCCCATCCACGTCATCTGCGACATGCTCGACATCCCGCAGGAGTGGCGCGAACGGGTCCACAAGCACGTCGACATCTCCACCGCCTACACCGGCATCCGGCCCAGCCTGGCCCGCACCGTCCAGATGGCCGGGCAGAACATGCTGGCCCTGCTCGCCCTCCAGCGCATGGTGATCAAGCTGGGCCACGAACGCGCCGCCGACCCCAAGGGCGACCTGGTCTCCCTCCTGGTCACCGCCAACCCCGACGGCGAGAAGCTCACCTACCGCGAGCTCGGCTCGTTCTTCGCGCTGCTGCTGGTCGCCGGCAACGAGACCGCGCGCAACACCATGGCCCACGGCATCAAGCTGCTCACCGACAACCCGGCGCAGCGCGAGCTGCTCATGAGCGACTTCGACGCGCACATCGGCAACACCATCGAGGAGATGGTCCGCCACGTCTCGCCGATCATGCAGTTCCGGCGCACGCTCACGCAGGACTACTCGCTGCGCGGGCTGGAGCTGAAGAAGGGCGACAAGGTCGTGCTCTTCTACGGCTCGGCCAACCGCGACGAGTCCGTCTTCCCCGACCCGGACCGGTTCGACATCACCCGCGACACCAAGCCGCACGTCGGCTTCGGCGGCCCCGGCCCCCACTTCTGCCTCGGCGCCAACCTGGCCAGGCAGGAGCTGCGCACCATGTTCAGGACGCTGCTGACGAGGCTGCCCGGCATCCGCACCGTCGGCGAGCCGGAGCTGCTGGAGTCCAACTTCGACAACAGCGTCCGCAGTCAGGCCTTCACCTTCTGAGGGTCGAGCACGTTCTCCCTGACGGCGACGGCCGTCACCAGCGCCGCCACGCCCATCATCACCGCGCTGACCAGCATCGCCCGGCGGAACCCCGCGTCGAACACCGCCGGGTTCCTGAAGGCGTCCCCGACCAGCCCCACCAGGGGCGGCACCGCGGCCACCGCGAGCAGCCCGCCGGTGCGCGCCACCGCGTTGTTGATCCCGCTCGCCGTGCCCGCGTGACGGTCGTCGGCGGTGGCCAGCACGGTCGCGGTCAGCGGCGCCACCGCCGCCGACAGCCCCAGCCCGAACACGGTGACCGCCGGAAGCACGACCAGCGCGTACGACACGCCGGCGCCGATCGTGCTCATGAGCACGAACCCCACGCCAGCCAGCAGGATCCCGCCCGTCATCGGCCAGCGCGGCCCGTGCCGCTTGGCCAGCTCGCCGGCGCGCGGCGACAGCAGCAGCATCAGCACGGTGACCGGCAGCAGCGCCGACGCCGCCGCCAGCGGCGAGAACCCCGACACCACCTGCAACTGCACGGCCAGCAGGAAGAACACCACGCCCATCGCCCCGTACATGACGAGCGTGACCGCGTTCACCGCCGAGAACACCCGGCCGGCGAACAGGCCGACCGGCACCAGCGCGTCCGGCGACCGGCGCCACTCCAGCACCACGAACGCCGCTCCCAGCAGCACGCCCGCGACCAGCGGCACCGGCGCGTCCAGCTCGATCAGCCCGTACGTGATCCCGGCCAGCGACAGCGCGGCCAGCACCGACCCCAGCACGTCGAAACGGCCCGCCGCCCGCTCGTCCCTGCTCTCCGGCACGTGCCGGGCCGCCACCAGCAGCGCCGGCGCCGCCAGCGGCAGGTTGATCAGGAACGCCCACCGCCAGCCGGCCGTCTGCACCATCGCCCCGCCCAGCAGCGGCCCCACCGCGCTCGCCACCCCGCCCAGCCCCGACCAGACGCCGATCGCCCGCGGCCGGTCCGCCTTGGAGAACGACGCCTGGATGATCGCCAGCGAGCCCGGCGTGAGCAGCGCCCCGCCCACCCCCTGCAGGGCGCGGGCCGCGATGAGGAACTCGATCGTCGGCGCCGCCGCGCACAGCGCCGACGCCAGCGCGAACCAGACCATCCCGATCAGGAACACCCGGCGCCTGCCGAACCGGTCGCCCAGCGAGCCGCCCAGCAGGATCAGACCGGCGAGCGTGAGCGTGTAGGCGTTCACCGTCCACTGCAGGCCCGCCATGCCGGCCCCCAGCTCGGCGCCGAGGAAGGGCAGCGCCACGTTGACCACCGTGCTGTCGAGCATCGCCAGCCCCGACCCCAGCACGGTCGCCGCCAGCACCCACCGGCCACGCGCCGATCGGAGCTCGATGTGCCCGTCGTCCATTGCGAACCTCCCCAGGCAGCAGCACAGCCGGCGGCCTCAGGCATTCCCCGCAGCTCAACCCCGGGCACCAGGATCACGGGCGGCGCCCCTCCCGCAGGCGGCTCAGAGCTGGGCCGCCACCTCCCGCAGGCGCGCGGAGGCGTCGCCGGAAACCGGGTCGCCGTCGTGCCAGATCCATTCCCTATCGCTCCCTTCGATAGGGTAGGTTGAGGATATATATGGAACGATATACCGTCGATCAGGTGGCGAACCTGCTCGGCCTGCACGTCAAGACCGTCCGCGCGTACGTCCGCGACGGCCGGTTGAAGGCCGTCAAGATCGGCAAGCAGTATCGGATCGCCCGCGAAGACCTTGAGGCGTTCACCGGCCTGCCGATCGCCCCACCCCCTGCCAGTCGGCACGCCGAGGCGTCGGCCATCGTCAACATCGACGGCATCGACCGTGCCGAGATGGACCGGGTCAGCACCATGCTCCTGGCCTCGCTCGGCGGCCGGCCCACCGGCGTCCACGCCGAATGCGTGTACGACGAGGAACGCGGCCGCCTGAAGGTCGTCGTGCTGGGCGAGCTAGAGGCGACCGCCCAGGTCATCCGGCTGATCGACGCCCTGGTCAAGCAGTAGATCCGACCGACCGGCGTCACGACCGGCCCAGCCCACCAGACGCACTACCGACCCGCCCGCCAGGCCACCGCCCGTCCGTTAGTCGCATTACAGCCCCGTCCGTTAGCCGCATCACCGCCCCGCCCGTTGGGCGCATGACCTACCCGGCCCGTGACCGGCCGTGACCTATTCCTGGAGATCCCGCATGCCTGACCATCCCGCCCCCGCCACCCCGATGCCCGGTGTCCTGCTGTGCGAGGCGGACGGCCCGCCGGTGCGGACGGAGCGCGACGCCCTCGATCTGATCGGGGACGCGTGGTATCACCGCGCTCACCTCGTGGCCATCCCCGCCGGCAGGCTGCACGAGGACTTCTGGCGCCTCAGCACCCGCGTCGCCGGCGAGATCATCCAGAAGTTCGCCAACTACCGCATCAAGGTCGCCGTCATCGGCGATATCTCCGGCCAGGTGGCCTCCAGCGGCGCCCTCAGGGACTGGGTACGCGAAGCCAACCGAGGCGACGAGCTCTGGTTCCTCCCCGACCTGGAAGCCCTCCGCGCACGCTTTCCCGACGAGCCCGCGGCCACGGACCTCTAGGAGGGCGTTGAACGCTACGGCAGGCGTGTCGCTGTGGCGGCGGACAGGGCATAGGTGACGCCGGTCAGCCGTTCGGCAAGCATGGCCGGTCGGAGTAAGGACTGCACCCTCCAGTGGTGGCCTGCCGGGAACGGTGCCGCGTGTGCCGGAGGCAAGCGGTGGCCTGCCGGAACAGCGCCGCATGCAAGCGATGGCCGTCCGGGGGACGGTGCCGCATGCGCCCGGAGAGGCGGCGATCGCACGGTCATGGCCCAGTGGTCGTCTTCCCGGGCGGGGGACGGCCGACCTCTTCGGTGTGGCCGAGAGCTATCCGGGTGAGGTTGCGGAGGGACGTGGAGCCGGGGCGGAAGTAGTCGCTGTGGCCGGCCTCGCCCGCGTCGAACAGCCGGGCGCCGTAGGCGGGGTCCGTCGGGTCCTGGCCGAAGCCCAGGGGGCCCAGCTTGGTCTTCGGGACGAACCTCATCCAGTCGTCCGAGCCCAGGCCGGCCCAGACCCGCGCGGGGCTGAACGTGGCGGCGGGGGACTCCACGCCGGGGCTGGCGACGAGGGCCAGATCCGCGATCGGGAGGCCGGAGGCGGCGGCTTCGGCGCAGACCACCGAGCCGTAGCTGTGGCACAGGAGCGCGATCGGGGCCGCGGTCCGGCGGCGGAGGTCGGTGACCATGCCACGGAGCGCCTGCGCGCCTTCACCGGCCGATGAGTCGGTCATGACCTTCAGGCTCCAGGTCGGTGGGGAGTCGTATCCCAGCCAGGCGACGACCGCCAGGCGCGTGCCCGGCGACTGGTCGGCCGCCTCGGCCAGGAGGGCGCGGGCCGAGCCGCCCGGCCGGTGGCTGCCGGTGTCGAAGGTCTCCGCCGTGATGTCGGCGCCCGGCACGATGACCGCCACCCGGTCGGCCGTGGCCACATCGCCGTAGACCCGGACCAGCCGTCCGCTGGTCTGGGCGGGTGGGGCCAGCAGCGCGCCGAGCGCCAGCATGCCGAGGATCCCGTGCCTGAATCGCATGGCGTCGAAGGTACGGATCCGGACCCGGATTCCGCGTCACCGCACGGGCTGATCTTGCGGGTAGTACCGGAGTCGGATCACGACGCCGGAAGGATGACCGGCCGGCCCCCGCGTCAGGGGTGGGGCCCGCCACCTTCGGGACGCCAGCGGGTGTGGCGGTGCTTGGCCTCCGGGGGAGTCAGCGGGTGTAGCGGTGCTTGGCCCCCGGGGGGAAGTAGTCAGGGTCGCCGGTCTCCCGCAGCCGGATCACCGGCGTCTGGCGCGCCTCCGGCACGTAGTGGGCGAACTCGCTGTTGAGCCGCCGCAGCTGGGACAGGATCGACGCGCCCACGGCCTCGGCCGTGCCGTCCGACGGCTTCTCGCCGGGGGCCAGCTCCACCGTCACCGTCAGGTGCCGGTCGCGCCGCTCGTCCTCCGCCACCTCCATCACGAACTTGCCCGTCACCAGCCCGGCCACCTCCGGCTGCTCCAGCCCCACGGAGATGTTCTCGGGGTACACGTTCGCCCCGTAGTACGACACGGTGAAGCGGCTGCGTCCGAAGACGTACGCGAAGGGCCGTTCGGGGCCGGGCGCCGACGGCTCCAGCCCGTGGTCGCGGGCGAAGGCCAGCATCCGCTCGTACGGGATCAGGCCGCCGTCGTCGGCGATGTGGTAGCGGATCAGCGGGATGCCGTTGTCGCCGGAGAACAGCAGGGTCCCCTCGTGCTCCTCGAAGAAGCGCGCCCCCGGGTCGTACTGGACCAGCGTGGGCAGCCGCGACTCGCCGAACAGCTCACGCGCGACCGTCGGCCGCTCCGCCAGGAAGCGGCGGATCTCCACCGACAGCGGGGTCTCGTTGCCGAGCACGCCCGCGTCGGCCGTCCCGTACAGGGAGGCGATCCCGCGCACCGGATCGGCGATGCCGGCGCGGGAGGCCACCAGCGTGAGCCACTCCTCGCTGAAGACCTCGCCGGCGGTGACCAGCTTGACCTGCCAGCGCGACCAGGGAAGCCCGGCGTCGATCACGTCCTTGAGGAAAGGCGGGTAGCCGAGCAGCACCACCTGGTCGAAGTGCGGCGCCAGCTCGGGCACCACCCGCAGGATCTCCCGCTTGTCGCCGCCCGGCGCCACCACCGTCACCGGGTAGCCGAGCTCGGCCAGCCGGCGGCAGCAGGCGAGCGTGAACAGCCCGCCCACCCAGGTGCCGAGCGCGAAGCAGACCACCGCCAGCGTGCGCCGCTCATGGGCGGCGAAGGAGTCGCGGAACACCTCCTCGAAGCGGGCCGCGACGGCGTGCTCGTCGGCGGCGGTGCGCGGCCAGAACGCGGGCTCACCCGTCGACCCGGACGACACCGCGACGATGTCACCGATCACCCCATGACGGCACAGGTCAGGGAGCGGGTGGCGCCGCGTGTACGTGTCCTTGCTCGTCATCGGCAAGCCCACAAAATCCTGAAATGTCCGGATCTGGGCGGGGTCGATGTCGTGCTCCGCCAGGAACGCCCGGTACGCGGGCACCGTCTCCACCACGTCATGGAACAGCTTGACCAGGTCCACCAGCCGACTGTACGACCGGAACCCCGGCCCGTCACTCGCCCGGCCGCACCAGCCCGGTCTCGTAGGCGTACACGATCGCCTGGGCCCGGTCGCGCAGCCCCAGCTTCATCAGCACCCGCCCGACGTGCGTCTTGACCGTCTGCTCGGCCAGCACCAGCTTCCGCGCGATCTCCTGGTTGGACAGCGCCTGGGCGACCAGCGTGAGCACCTCGCTCTCGCGCTCGGTCAGCAGGCTCAGCCGGACGGCCGAGGGCGCGGGCCGCGGCCCCAGCCGGGCGAACTCGTGGATGAGCCGCCTGGTCACACCCGGTGAGATGAGCGCGTCGCCGGCCGCCACCACCCGGACGGCCTCGGCGAGCTGGGCGGCCGAGGCGTCCTTCAGCAGGAACCCGCTGGCGCCGGCCCGCAAAGCCTCGTAGACGTAGTCGTCGAGGTCGAACGTGGTCAGGATGAGCACCTTGGACCGCGAGCCGGGCGAGCACAGCCGCCGGGTGGCCTCCAGCCCGTCCATCACCGGCATCCGCACGTCCATCAGCACCACGTCGGGCGCCAGCTCGGCGGCCCGCTCGATCGCCTCCCGCCCGTCGGCCGCCTCGCCCACGACCACGATGTCGGGCTGGGAGCTCAGGAACACGGTGAAGCCCGTGCGCACCATGCCCTGGTCGTCGGCGATCAGAACCCGTATCACCCTGAACCCCGTCCGGTCGGCAGCACCGCGGTCACCTGGAAGCCTCCCACCGGGACCGGCCCCGCCTCCAGTGTGCCGCCGAGCAGCGCCGCCCGCTCACGCATGCCGACGAGCCCGTGACCGGCGCCCGGCGAGTGGGCGGGGGAGGAGCCGGGGCCGTTGGTGATGTGCAGGCGCACGCCGTGGTCGTCGCGGCCGATGTCGAGCACGACGGTCGCGCCGGGGGCGTGGCGCATCGCGTTGCTCAGCGACTCCTGCACGATCCGGTAGGCGGACATGCCCACCGCCTGGGGCACCCCCTCCAGCGACTCGGGCCGCCTGACCAGCACGGACAGCCCGGCCGCCCGCGCGTTGGCCACCAGGTCGTCCACCTGCTCCAGGCCGGGCTGCGGGGCGGTGTCGGTGCGGCCCTCCTCGTCGCGCAGCACGCCGAGCACCTGCCGGAGCTGGGCGATCGCCTCCAGCGACAGCGCGCGGATGCCGGCCAGCCCCGCCTCCAGCTGGGCCGGGTCGCCCGCCGCCTTGAGCGGCACCGCCTCGGCCTGGATCGCGATCACCGACATGTGGTGGGCCACCACGTCGTGCAGCTCGCGGGCGATGCGGGCGCGCTCCTCCAGCACGGCCTGCGCGCCCATGGCCTCCTGGCTGCGCCGCTCCTCCAGGGCGAGCCGCTCGGTGGCGCTGCGCCGCACCCGGACGTTGTAGCCGAGGAGCATGACGGCGCCCACGATGACCGACCCGAGCGGCATGCCGTTGGGGAAGGCGATCCACATCACCAGCACGCTGATCACCCAGGCGGCGCCGGTGATCCGCCGATCGCAGCGCACCGCCACCGAGTAGGCCACGAGCAGGTAGGAGAGCACCATCTCCGGGGTGTAGGGGTTGTCCTCGTAGTCGATGCCCAGCTCGAAGGAGACCCAGAGCCCGGCGGGCAGCAGGGCCAGCGAGGCGCGCCAGGCCGCCAGCGGCCTCCGGTCGCGCAGCACGAGCGGTACCGCGACCCCCAGCGCGGCCAGATAGGCGACGGCCAGGCGTCCGTCGTGCTGGAGGACCCGGTCGTAGGTGGTCAGGAACAGGACGAGGGCCAGCAGTGCGTCGGCCGTCCGCACCAGGTCGAGCGTGCGGAACGGCAGCAGCCCGAGCCAGCGCGGCACCGGCATGGCCAGCCGGCGGGACCGGGGCGTGGGCGGGTCGGCCTCGCCCTTGTAGAGCACGAGAGGGATGGGGCGCAGCACGGCCGAGAACACGGTTGAAGACTACGAGCCGGGTGCGCGCCGCGCGTCGCACCCAGGTCTGATCCGCTCTCACCCTTAGGTATCGCTTACATGATTACGCTCGCTCTGAGCGAACATCGGCAAGCAAGGGAACATTACGAGGCTCCGATGAATTGAGTCGGTATAACTCAATCCTTTGGAGTTCGCATGAGTGAGAGCTTGATCCTGCCGGTTCTGCCGCTGGACGACGCCGTCGTGCTGCCGGGCATGGTGGTTCCCCTGGACCTGTCCGACTCCGAGGTGCGCGCCGCGATCGACGCGGCCCAGGCATCTGGTGGCAACAAGCCCCAGGTGCTCCTCGTTCCCCGCATCGACGGCCGCTACGGCGCCGTCGGCGTGCGCGCCGTCGTCGAGCAGGTCGGGCGGCTGCCCGGCGGCGAGCCCGCCGCCGTGGTCCGCGGCGTCGACCGGGTGCGCATGGGCGCCGGCACGACCGGCCCCGGCGCGGCGCTGTGGGTGGAGGCCGTGACCGTGGACGCGGTCCCCGCCGGTGAGCGCGCCACCGAGCTGGCCAAGGAGTACAAGGCCCTGGCCACCACCATCCTGCAGAAGCGCGGCGCCTGGCAGGTGGTCGACCAGGTCAACCAGATCGACGACCCCTCGGTGCTGGCCGACAGCTCCGGCTACACCCCGTGGCTGTCCACCGCCCAGAAGGTGGAGCTGCTGGAGGCCGGCGACCCCGCCGACCGGCTGGCCAAGCTGGTCGAATGGTCCCGCGAGCACCTGGCCGAGCTGGACGTGGCCGAGACGATCCGCAAGGACGTCCAGGAGGGCATGGAGAAGCAGCAGCGCGAGTTCCTGCTGCGCCAGCAGCTCGCCGCCATCCGCAAGGAGCTGAAGGAGCTCAACGGCGACTCGGCCGAGACCGAGGAGGAGGACTACCGCGCCCGCGTCGAGGCGGCCGACCTGCCCGGGAAGGTGCGCGAGGCCGCACTCAAGGAGGTCGACAAGCTGGAGCGGACCTCCGACCAGTCCCCGGAGACCGGCTGGATCCGCACCTGGCTCGACACGGTCCTCGACCTGCCGTGGAACGTGCGTACCGAGGACAACTACGACATCGTCGGCGCCCGCGAGGTGCTGGACGCCGACCACACGGGCCTGTCCGACGTGAAGGACCGCATCATCGAGCACCTGGCCGTGCGCAAGCGCCGCCAGGAGAAGGGGCTCGGCGTGGTGGGCGGCCGGCGCAGCGGCGCCGTGCTCGCCCTGGCCGGCCCTCCCGGCGTCGGCAAGACCTCGCTCGGCGAGTCGGTCGCCCGCGCCATGGGCCGCAAGTTCGTCCGCGTCGCGCTCGGCGGCGTCCGCGACGAGGCGGAGATCCGCGGCCACCGGCGCACCTACGTGGGCGCGCTGCCCGGCCGCATCGTCCGCGCCGTCCGCGAGGCCGGCTCGATGAACCCGGTCGTGCTGCTCGACGAGGTCGACAAGGTCGGCGCCGACTACCGCGGTGACCCGACGGCCGCGCTGCTGGAGGTGCTCGACCCGGCGCAGAACCACACGTTCCGCGACCACTACCTGGAGGTCGAGCTCGACCTGAGCGACGTGCTCTTCCTGGCCACGGCCAACGTCCTGGAGGCGATCCCCGGCCCGCTGCTCGACCGGATGGAGGTCGTCACGCTCGACGGCTACACCGAGGACGAGAAGGTCGCCATCGCCCGCGACCACCTGGTGCCCCGCCAGCTCGGGCTGGCCGGCCTGACGGCCGAGGAGGTCACCGTCGAGGACGAGGCGCTGCGCAGGCTGGCCACCGAGTACACCCGTGAGGCCGGCGTCCGCTCCCTGGAGCGGTCGGTCGCCCGCATCCTGCGCAAGGTCGCGGCCGGAGACGAGCTCCCGGTCACGGTCGGCGCCGACGGCCTGACCGCCTATCTGGGCAGGCCCAGGTTCGTGCCGGAGTCGTCGCTGCCGGAGAACGCCCAGCGGACCTCGGTGCCGGGCGTGGCCACCGGCCTGGCGGTCACCGGCGCGGGCGGCGACGTGCTCTACGTGGAGGCGTCGCTGGCCGACCCGGAGACCGGCGAGACCGGCCTGACCCTGACCGGCCAGCTCGGCGACGTGATGAAGGAGTCGGCCAGGATCGCGATGTCCTACCTGCGCTCCCACGGCGCGGAGCTGGAGCTGCCCGTAACCGCGCTGAAGGACCGCTCGGTGCACGTCCACTTCCCGGCGGGCGCCGTGCCCAAGGACGGCCCGTCGGCGGGCGTGACGCTGACGACCGCGCTGGCCTCGCTGCTGTCGGGCCGGCAGGTCCGCGGGGACGTGGCGATGACCGGCGAGATCTCGCTCACCGGCCGGGTGCTGCCGATCGGCGGCGTCAAGCAGAAGCTGCTGGCGGCGCACCGGGCGGGCATCTCCACGGTGCTCATCCCGGCGCGCAACGAGCCGGACCTGGACGACGTGCCCCAGGAGGTCCGCGACGAGCTGACCATCCACGCGGTCAGCGACGTGCGCGAGGTCCTGGACATCGCGCTCGTCCCGGCTCAGGTGGCCGGCAGCGTCGCCGCCTGATCCCGTACGAGGACGCCCCGCTCCGGCGGGGCGTCTTCCGTACGGGGAGGTCTCAAGGGAGGGAGGCGGTGAACTCCAGCACGCTCTCGTTCACCTCGGACGCGAAGTGGCCGGAGATCGAGTGCGTCGCCTCCGGCCACAGCTCGGCGCGCACGCCGGGGATGAGGTCGCGCGCCCGCCGGATCGCCAGGGCCGGGTCGTGGATGACGCTGCGCCCGGCCACCAGCACCAGCGCGGGCACCGTGATCGAGCGCAGCTGCTCGTCGGTGAAGCGCACGGGAGGCGGGAGCGCGGGCCGGTAGTGCGCCATCGTCGCGGAGATGAGCCGGGCCACGGGGTCGTCCGGCGCGATCTCGCCGCCGGTGCCGTCGATCCACCTGAGAAAGCGCGGCCGCGCCCAGCGCGAGACGAACGGCAGCATGACCGGGATCGTCCGCAGGATCAGCCCGGCCGGTATCGGGGCCAGCGTGCCGGCCGGGTCGATCAGGCTGATCGAGGCCACGCGGCGCGGATCCCGCACGGCCTGGTTGCACGCCAGCCAGCCGCCGATCGACATGCCGACCAGGTGGGCGGCGCCGATCCCGAGCCCGTCGAGCGCGGCCGACAGCCAGGCGGCCTGGTCGCCGGCGTCCTTGATCGGCGCGGTCTGCTCGCTGCGGCCGCCCTCGCCGAGCAGGTCGAGCACGTACACGGGGCGGGCCGCGGCCAGTCCGGGGAGGTTCGGCAGCCACATGACGCCGGTCGCCGACTTGCCGTGCAGCAGCACCAGCGGCGTGCCGCCGCCCTCGCCGAACCGGTACGCGCGCACCCGCCCGAACGGCGTCGCCACGTCATGCGTCCCGGCCGGGGACGGCAGCGCGGCCAGCGTCTCGTCATAGACCTTCTCGTACGCCGCCCGCGCGGCGGGCGTGGCGAAGCGGCCGATCTTCGGCATCTCACCCTCCTTTGCCATACGATCATATTGCGTCCTTTGTCGTACGATCATATGGCGAAAATCGGGAAGGCGGGCGGATGCCGAAGAAGGTCGACCACGAACAGCGGCGCGAGCAGATCACCGAGGCGCTGTGGGGCATCGCCGCCTCGCGCGGCCTGGAGGCGGTCAGCATGCGCGAGGTGGCGGCGGCGGCGGGCATGTCCATCGGGCTGGTCCAGCACTACTTCGCGAGCAAGGACGAGATGCTCCTGTACGCGACCGCCCGCCTGCGTGATCAGCTGAGGGAACGCCTCGGGCGCAGCCTGGCGGGGATGGGGTCCGCCAGGCCCCGCGACCTGGTGCGCGCCCTGCTCCTGGCGATGCTGCCGCTGGACGCCGAGGCCCGGACGGCGACGCTGGTCGGCGTGGCGGTCTTCTTCCGCGCGCTCAACGACGAGACCATGGCCGCCCGCTACCGGGAGGGCCGCGCCCTGCTGTCCGCGGCGGTGGCCGAGCGCCTGGAAGGGCTCACCGCCGATCCCGCGACGGCCGCGGACGCCCTCCTGGCGCTGACCGACGGGCTGGCCTCCGACCTGTTGCTCGGACACCTCACGGCGGATCGCGCGATAAGCATCCTCGATCGGCAGATCTACCAAATGACCGAATCATCCGTTCGTTTGACCGAATGATTCGCTCATGCTTCCATGAGTTCATGCTGTACGGGACGCCCGAGCTGGAGCCGGCCGACAAGGCCGTGCTGGTGGAGATCGAGGAGATGCGCCGCGATCTCAAGTACCGGCTGGCCGAGACCCACCGCTGGGACGGCCAGTTGCGCCGCCAGTTGCGGGCGAGGGCGATCCAGGGCTCCAACTCGATCGAGGGCTACCACGCCAGCGTCGAGGACATCGAGTCGATCATGTCCGGTGAAGACCCGCTGGAGACGTCAGGTCAGGTGGCGCGCGAGATCGCGGGTTATCAGCAGGCGCTCACCTATATCCAGCTCCTGTCGAGGGCCCCGGTGTTCCGCTACGACATCGGCCTGCTCAACGCGCTCAATTTCATGATGATCGGCCATCACCGTGACAAGACCCCGGGGGTGGTGCGCCCGGGTGGCATCTACGTCCGCAGTGCCGCGACGGGCGAGGTGGTGTACGAAGGGCCGGACGTCGAGGAGGTGCCCGGCCTGCTCGACGAGCTCGTCGCCTGGCTCAATTCCGGAGATCTCGACGCGCCGAGCTATGTCCGGGCTGCCATGTCGCACTTCAACCTGGTGGCGATCCACCCCTGGCGTGACGGGAACGGCAGGATGTCACGGGCCCTGCAAACCCTGGTGCTGGGGCGCGACCAGACCCTCACGCCCGAATTCTCCTCGATCGAGGAATGGCTCGGCACGGGCGAGAACACGACCGACTACTACCGCGCGCTCCGGGACGTGCAGCACGGGGCGTGGGGGCCGCACGGCGACACCCACTCCTGGGTGCGGTTCTGCCTGCGTGCCCACCACATGCAGGCCCAGCGCGTCCGTCAGCGGCTCACCCAGGCCGGGGAGATCTGGATGCTGCTCGAAGAGCGGGTCGACGCCGACGGGCTCAACACCCGCTCGGTGTCCGCGCTCTACGAGGTGTTCGTCAACCGCAGGCTGCGCCGGAGCCGCTACCAGGCCGACGAAGGGCTCAGCCAGGGGCAGGCCGCCCGCGACCTGCGGGAGCTGGCCGCGAAGGGCTGGCTCCAGCCGTACGGGGAGACCAAGGGACGCTTCTACGAGCCGGGCCCGCGCATGCGCGCGATCAAGGCCGACTTCGCCCGGCGGGCCGAGCCGCTCCGCGACCCCTACCGAGTGAGCGACGTCACCCCCTGAGTCAGGAATAGCCGCGCCGCGGGGCGTCGTTGGCATGAGCATGACCGAGGGACTCGCGCATCGCCGATCCGGCCGGTGTTGTCGCCTGCGCATGGGGCGGATGCCCGCCCGCCAGGCCCGATAACCGCCCGCCCGCCCTCGAAGGTCTTCCCGTGATCATGCCCTCTTACGTGCTGCGCCGGCTGAGCCATCTGCCGTTCCATCCGGGTTCGCGATAGAGCGACCGGCTCTCGTACGGGATCGTTTCCAGCTCCGCGGCCATGGGCCGCCTTTCAGCCATGGGGAAGTGTCGTGATCGAGGTTTCCGGCCTGCGCAAGGCGTACGGCCGCACCGTCGCGCTGGACGGCGTGGACCTGAGCGTGCGCGAAGGCGAGGTCTACGGCGTGGTGGGGCGCAGCGGCGCCGGCAAGAGCACGCTGCTGCGCTGCGTCAACCTGCTGGAACGGCCCGACTCCGGCACGGTCAGGGTGGCCGGCCAGGAGCTCACCGGGCTCGGCGGCCGTGACCTCAACCGCGCCCGCCGCCGCATCGGCATGATCCACCAGCATTTCGCGCTGCTCTCCTCGCGGACCGTGGCGGGCAACGTGGCCTTCCCGCTGGAGGTCATGGGCGTGCCCAGGGCGGAGCGCCGCCGCCGCGTCGCCGAGCTGCTGGAGCTGGTGGGGCTGAACGGGCGCGAGCGCGACCACCCGCACCAGCTCTCCGGCGGGCAGAAGCAGCGCGTCGGCATCGCCAGGGCGCTCGCCGGCAAGCCGGCCGTGCTGCTGTCGGACGAGGCCACCTCCGCGCTCGACCCCGCCACCACCCAGTCGATCCTGGACCTGCTGAAGCGGCTCAACACCGAGCTGGGCCTGACGATCCTGCTCATCACGCACGAGATGGACGTCATCAAGAGCGTCTGCGACTCGGCCGCCATCATGTCCGGCGGGCGCGTCGAGGAGTCGGGCGCCGTCGCCGACCTCATCAGGACCCCCGGCTCGCGCCTCACCCGGGAGATCTTCCCGCTGCCCGGTCCCGCGCCCGCGGGCTCGGTGACGCTCACCTTCACCGGCGACCCGCAGCGGCCGCTGGTGTCGGAGGTGGTGCGCAAGTTCGACGTGGACGTGAGCATCCTGGGCGGCGCGATCGAGGAGATCGCCGGCGGCTCGGCCGGCCGGCTGCGGGTCGCGCTCATCGGTGACGAGGCTCCGGCCGCGCTCGACTATCTCCGCGAGAGCGGGCTGCTGGTGGAGGTGTCATGACCTGGGAAGAGATGGCGCCCCTGCTGGTGGAGGCCACGGTCGAGACCGCGATCATGGTCGGCTGGTCGGCGCTGCTGACCGTGCTGCTCGGGCTGCCGCTGGGCGTGGCGCTGGTGGTGTTCGACCGCGGCGGGCTGCGGCCGCTGCCCGCTCTTAAGTCCGTGCTCGGGATGGTCGTGAACGTGGGCCGGTCGCTGCCGTTCATCGTGCTGATGATCGCCATCATCCCGTTCACCCGGCTGGTCGTCGGCACCACCATCGGGACCGCCGCCGTGGTGGTGCCGCTCACCGTCGGCGCCGTGCCGTTCTTCGCCCGGCTGGTGGAGACCTCCCTGCGCGAGGTGGACCGGGACGTGATCCAGGCCGCGCAGGCGATGGGGGCGGGCCGCGCCACCGTCGTGGCCAAGGTGCTGCTGCCCGAGGCGCTGCCCGGGATCGTCGCCGGGATCACGGTGACGGTGGTCGCGCTCATCGGCTACACGGCCATGGCCGGGACCATCGGTGGAGGCGGGCTGGGCGACCTGGCCATCCGGTACGGCTACCAGCGGTTCGAGACCGGCGTGATGGTGGCGACCGTCGTGCTGCTGGTCGTGATCGTGCAACTCATGCAGAGCCTGGGCGACTACGCCGCCCGGCGTCTATCGCACAAGTAAAGGAAAGATCATGAAATTTGGTCGAATAGTGGGTGCTGCTGCGCTGGCTCTGTCGCTCACCGCATGCGGTGCGTCGCAGTCCGCGACCAGCGAGCCGGACGGCGCGCTCAAGATCGGCGCCAGCCCGGTGCCGCACGGCGAGATCCTCGCCTACATCGACGAGAACCTCGCCGAGGCCGCCGGCCTGGACCTGGAGATCGTCGAGTTCACCGACTACGTGCAGCCGAACGTCCAGCTCAGCGAGGGCAAGCTGGACGCCAACTTCTTCCAGCACAAGCCGTACCTGGACGACTTCAACGCCTCCCAGGGCACCGACCTGGCCTTCGTCACGCCGGTCCACCTGGAGCCGCTCGGCCTGTACTCCAAGAAGGTGACCGAGCTCGGCGGCCTGGCCGACGGCGCCACCGTGGCCGTGCCGAACGACGCCACCAACCTGGGCCGCGCGCTCAAGCTGCTCGCCGGCAACGGCGTGGTGACGCTCAAGGAGGGCGCGGGCACCGCCGCCACCGAGCGCGACGTCACCGGCAACCCGAAGAACCTGAAGTTCGAGCCGCTGGAGGCCGCGCAGCTGCCGCGCTCCCTGGACGACGTGGACGCGGCCGTGATCAACGGCAACTACGCCATGGAGGCCGGACTCAAGCCCGCGTCCGACGCCCTGACCCTGGAGAAGGGCGAGGACAACCCGTACGTGAACGGCCTGGTCGTCGCCGCCGGGCAGGAGCAGGACCCGGACATCGTCACGCTGGGCAAACTGCTCCAGGACCAGAAGGTGAAGGACTTCATCGCGCAGAAGTACGCGGGTTCGGTGACCGCCGCCGGATAAGGCGACGTTAAAGCGGCTTGCAAGCCGGGGGCAATCGGTTCCGCTTATCAATGACCCGACAGCAGAACCGACCTCTTCCCGAGGAGCCCTCAAGTGCGATTCGCAACTCGAATCCTGATCGGCGTCGCGGCCGCCTCCATGGTGGCCGTCGCCGCCCCCGCCGCGGCGAGCGCGACGACGACCAGTGCCTCCGCCTCCTACGACAGCTGGGGCCCGTACCACTCCAGTGACCACAACGCCAAGGCCGCGGGTCATGTGAAGGTGGAGAAGAAGACCTACAAGCACTGGTACTGGAAGACCGTCTGGACCCCCAAGAAGGTCTGCAAGTGGCACAACGGGGAAAAGAAGTGCTGGTGGGTGAAGAAGAAGGACAAGAAGCGCGTGTGGGTGTGGAAGCACGTCGACACCTTCGACGTCCACAGCAAGCTCCACAACGACAAGTGGTGGGGCAAGAACAAGTGCGCGTGGGAGACCTTCAAGGTCGTCACCAACGACGGCGACACCTCCTTCGAGCGGTTCAAGAACTGCCACAAGCACCCGAAGCACTTCTCGTTCTCCGGTAAGGACGTCGCTCACATCTACGTGAACGTGAGCCGCGGCGACCACTGGGGCCCGAAGGGCTGGCACTCCGGCTGGCAGGACGTCTACCACGCCGTCTGATCCATGACAGCGAGCCGCGGCCTCGAAGGCGAGGTCGCGGCTTCGCCCTGTGCGGAGGCTGGCTTTTCCCGGCGAGAACAGAATACTGTTCGGTCATGTACCCGGGAGCCATCGCAGCCGTCACCCCCGACAAGCCCGCTGTGATCATGGCGGGCTCCGGTCAGGTCGTCACCTATCGCCAGCTCGACGAGGAGTCGAACCGGCTGGCCCACCTGTTCCGCGCCGCGGGCCTGCGGCCGGGCGACCACATCGCCTTCATGTTGCCCAACCATCCGCTCTTCCTGGCCATCGCCTGGGCCGCGCACCGGTCCGGCCTCTACTACACGGCGATCAGCTCGCGGCTGCAACGCGACGAGCTGGCCTACATCGTCGACAACTGCGGCGCCCGGGTGTTCGTCTCCAGCGCCGCCCTCGCCGAGGTCGCCACCTCCATCACCGCCGACACGCCGGGCGTGGAGCTGCGGCTGATGCTCGACGGCACCGCCGAGGGCTTCCAGTCGTACGAGGAAGCCGTCGCGGCCCATCCGGTCACCCCGATCGACGACGAGGTGCAGGGCACCGACATGCTCTACTCCTCCGGCACCACCGGCAGGCCCAAGGGCGTCAAGCCCGCCCTGGCGCTGGAGCCGCTGACCGAGCCGGGCGCCCTGTTCGGCCTCATCCAGTTCCTGTTCGCGCCGTCGGCCGACAGCGTCTACCTGTCGCCCGCCCCGCTCTACCACGCGGCCCCGCTGCGTTACTGCATGACGTTCCAGCGCATCGGCGCCACCCTCGTGGTCATGGAGCGCTTCGACCCCGAGGAGTACCTGCGGCTGGTCGAGAAGTACCGGGTGACGCACTCGCAGCTGGTGCCGACCATGTTCATCAAGATGCTCAAGCTGCCGGAGGAGACCCGGGCGAGATACGACCTGTCGTCGCTGGAGGCCGCCATCCACGCGGCCGCGCCCTGCCCGATCCCGGTCAAGGAGAAGATGATCGAGTGGTGGGGCCCGATCATCCACGAGTACTACGCGGGCACCGAGGGCAACGGCTTCCTGTACGTCGGATCGAAGGACTGGCTGGAGCACAAGGGCACGGTCGGCCGTTCCCTGCTGGGCCCGGTGCACATCTGCGACGAGGAGGGCGAGGAGCTGCCGCCGGGCGAGCACGGCACGATCTACTTCGAGAGCGCCGCCGCCTTCGAGTACCACGGCGACCCGGACAAGACCCGCTCGGTGCAGGATCCCCGGGGCCGCGGCTGGACCACCCTCGGCGACATCGGCTACCTGGACGAGGAGGGCTTCCTCTATCTCACCGACCGCCGCTCGTACATGATCATCTCCGGCGGGGTGAACATCTACCCGCAGGAGGCCGAGAACGTCCTGTGCGTGCACCCCAAGGTCGCCGACGTGGCCGTGCTGGGCGTGCCGGACGAGGAGATGGGCGAGCAGGTCAAGGCCGTGGTGCAGCCGGTGTCGATGGACGAGGCGGGGCCGGAGCTGGAGAAGGAGCTGATCGAGTACTGCCGTTCGCAGCTGGCTCACTACAAGTGTCCCAAGTCGGTCGACTTCAGGGCGGAGCTGCCCCGGCATCCCACGGGCAAGCTCTACAAGCGGCTGCTCAAGGACGAGTACTGGAAGTGATTTTTCCGCGCCGGGCAACGGGCTTCGAGCAGGGAGGATAAAGTCGTCGTTTACGAGTTCAGCCGCCGTCGATCATCGGCTTAACCAGGACTTACGCCTGCTGCGGCACCCTTGGGTAAGAGGAACTCGAGGGAGATGACGATGAACGCGAACGAGCCTCGCGAGCAGGGCGCCGGCGGCTGGAGCCAGTTCGGCGACACGCCGCCCTCCGCCGGGGGCTTCCCCCGGCGGGACACCATGATCATGGGTCAGCCGGTGCCACCGCCTCCGCCTCCGCCGAAGAAGCCCGGCTTCACGGCCGGGCGGAAGGCGATCGCCGGGCTGGCCCTGGCGGCCGTGGCCGTCGGCGGCGGCATAGTGGGCGCCACCGTCGCCACCGCGTTCCAGGATCCCGTCGTGACGACCGTCAGCGCCCCGAGCCCCACGTTCAGCCAGACGTCCAACTCGCTCAGCGTGGCGCAGGTCGCGGAGAAGGTGCAGCCCTCGGTCGTGATGATCCAGGGCTCGACGGGCGAGGGCTCCGGAGTGGTCCTCACCGCCGACGGGCTGATCCTCACCAACAACCACGTGGTGGAGGGCGCCGGCCAGGGCGGCGGCCGGATGAGCGTGAAGTTCAGCGACGGCAGGACCGCCGCCGCCACCGTCGTCGGCACCGACCCGGCCACCGACCTGGCCGTGATCAGGGCCGAGGACGTGTCGGGGCTGTCCCCGGCCACCCTCGGCGACAGCGGCAAGCTCAAGGTGGGCGACTCCGTGCTCGCCCTCGGCAGCCCGCTCGGCCTCGACGGGTCGGTCACCCTCGGCATCGTCAGCGCGCTCGACCGCACGCTCACCGTCGGCGGCGAGCAGGAGCAGGCCCCGCCCGGCTGGCCGCAACAGCAGCGCGGAGGCGGCGGCGCGGTCTCCACGATCGGCGGCGCCATCCAGACCGACGCCGCGATCAACCCGGGCAACTCGGGCGGCGCGCTGGTCAACGCCGCGGGGGAGGTCGTGGGCATCAACACGGCGATCGCCACCGCGGGCAGCAACGGCAGCATCGGCCTCGGCTTCGCGATCCCGATCAACACCGCCAAGCACGTGTCCGACCAGCTGATCAGCACCGGCAAGGTGACCCACGCGTTCCTGGGCGTGAGCGTCACCGACGCCACCGGCGACGTGCCCGGCGCGCTGGTCCGGCAGATCACCGCGGGAAGCCCCGCGGAGAAGGCCGGACTGCAGTCGGCCGACCTCATCACCAAGATCGACGGCAAGGCCGTCGACGGCGGAGATGACGTCGTCGGGCAGATCAGAGGTTTCAAACCGGGCCAACAGGTTCAGATCACATATATGAGGGACGGCGCGGAGAAGACCGTCACCGCCACCCTCGCTGAAATGCAATAACAGGACCCCCACACGGACGGGTGTGCCGTCGAGATCGCTGCGGACTCGGCGGCACACCCCCTTCCGTTCACCGGAAATCCCGGCCGATCAGGTGAACCGGCGGCCCTCGTCACGCCGGTAGGCCCACGCGGCGGCGGCCCCGGCCACCACGGTCCACCCGGCCAGCACCACCAGCGCGAGAGTGTCCGGGGCGGCTCCGGTGCCGGCCCACCAGACCAGCTCGCCGCCGCCCCGGCTCGGCACGTACGGGGAGATCGCGTTCAGGAACGCGGGCATGACCTGCGGCGGCAACATCAGCCCGCCCATGATCGCGAACGGGAAGAACAGGATCTGCGACACCGCGATCGCCGCCTTCGACGGCAGCACCAGCCCGAGGAACAGCCCGATGAGCATGAACGGCAGCGACCCGGCCAGCGCCGCGCCCACGATCGCGGCCAGCCGCGCCGGGGCGAGGTCGGCCTCGGTGAACAGCCCCGCCACCAGGATGACGGGGAGCGTCGAGACCACCATGAGCGCCGTCGTGGTGAGGATCCGCCCGGCGAAGTGCGGGAACGGCCCCGCGGGGAGCGTGCGCAGGTAGGGGTTGAACGGCTGCTCGCGGTCCATCGCCACCGAGATCGACAGCCCCATCAGCGCCGCCGACATGGCGCCCACCAGCATCATCGAGCCCATCGACAGGGTCGAGGCCACCGGGTCGTCGCCGACGAACGGCACCGCGAACGCCAGCATCGCGATGGCCGGGAACAGCCCGCTGGCCAGCAGGCCGATCGGCACCCGGATCTGCTCGATGACCTGATAGCGGGTGTGGGCCAGGACGAGGCTAGGCATGGGCGTGCTCCTTCGCGGCGGTGATGGTCAGGAAGGCCTCCTCCAGGGAGGTGGGCCTGATCTCCAGGCCCGAGAACGGCGTGCCGCTGCGCACCAGCTCGACCACGAGCCGGTCGGGGTCGGAGGTCACCAGGTGGACCCGGCCGCCCTCGCGCTGGACGCCGGCCACGCCGGGCAACTCCGGCAGCTCGCCCGCGTCGAACGAGACCCGCCGCGCGCCGACCACGTCACGCACGGCCGCCACGGTGTCGTCGGCGAGCACGCGGCCGTGGCCGACGACCACCACCCGCTCCGCCAGCGCCTCGATCTCCTCCAGGTAGTGGCTGGTCAGCAGGATGGTGCCGCCGCCCTCGTGGAAGGCCCTGATGCCGTCCCAGAGCGTACGCCTGGCCTCGACGTCCAGCCCGGTGGTCGGCTCGTCCAGGAACACCAGTCTCGGGTCGCCGGCGAACGCCAGCGCCACGGCCAGCCGCCGCTTCTGGCCGCCGGACAGGCCGCCGATCTGCCGCTTGACCAGCTCGCCCAGGCCGAACCTGTCCAGCAGCTCGGCCTTGCCCACCGGCTTCGGGAAGTGGGAGGAGACGAAGTCCACGACCTCGCCCACCCGCAGCACCTCGGGCAGCCCGGTCTCCTGCGGGGTGACGCCGATGCCGCGCCGCACAGCCGGGTCGGACGGCGAGCCGCCGAGCAGCTCGACCGTGCCGGAACTGGGCCGGCGCAGCCCCACGAACAGGTTCATCAGCGTGGACTTGCCCGCGCCGTTGGGGCCCAGCAGGCCCACCAGCTCGCCGGCCCGGATCTCGACGGAGACCCGGTCGAGCGCGACCACGTCGCCGTAGCGCCGGGTGGCCTCGACCGTTCTGGCGAGGACTGTCATG
Organism: Nonomuraea harbinensis; assembly: GCF_019396385.1. Taxonomy (GTDB): domain Bacteria; phylum Actinomycetota; class Actinomycetes; order Streptosporangiales; family Streptosporangiaceae; genus Nonomuraea; species Nonomuraea ferruginea. Next base: position 105,845 of record NZ_JAHKRN010000009.1, read on the forward strand.
GATTTCCTCCTGCGGAGTCCAGTAGGGAACGGATGGCCTTGGTGTAGTCCTCGAGCGCGAGCCGCCCCCGCGTGGTCATCGAGACGTAGGTGACGGGGGTGCGGCCCCTGTGGGTCTTGGTGATGCGCACGTAGCCCGCTTCTTCGAGCTTGGTCAGATGGACGGACAGGTTGCCCGCGGTCATGCCGAGCAGGTCCTTGAGTGAGGGGAAGGCGATCTCGTCGCCCTCGCCGAGGGCGCTGAGCGTGACCATCACGCGCAGCCTGGCCTGGGCGTGGATGACCGGGTCGAGCTCGGGCGCGGCGTCGCCGGAGGTCATGCGCGCCGCCGCAGCAGGATCCCGGTGACGATCTGGCCGCCGCCGAGGAGGACCGCGGTGAGCAGCGCGTGCCAGCCCGGCCCCAGGATGACGCCCAGGCCGTTGACGGCGGCGACCCACACCCCCATGAAGAACATCGGCCACTGCGTGTAGAGAGCGCCGCAGGCCATGTAGAGCACGGCCACCACGAGCAGCGACACGCCCGACCACATCAGGCCCCTCTCCTCAGGGGGCAGCATGGAGCTGAACCGGATGTTGATCACGGTCATCAGCACCATGCCGACGAACCAGGCGTAGCCATACATCATGCCCTTGGCCGAGCTCTCACCGCGGATGGCGGAGCTCAACCTGACGAGCCCGGTCGCCATGAACGCGCCCGCCACCAGCTGCGCGGCGAGCAGGATGCCCAGCGCGAGCTGCCAGGTGATGGGCGCGTAGGGCACGCCGTGCAGCCCGTAGTGCAGGAAGAACGCTCCGAAACCGAGCAGCCAGGCGACGCCCCACGGCGTGTAGAGCAGCAGCGGGTCGCCGTTCAGCGCCTTCACCGTGGCGGCGCGCTGCCGCTCGATCAGCCGGAGCGTCTCCTCGGGGGAGGAGGCCCGCTCGCCGTCGTCTGTCATCGCAAACTCCTCGGAACACCAAACTGGTTTGTACTGTAAACCAGCTTGCCATGCCCGTACAACGAGCGGCGGGCCCGCGGAGTTCCCTAACGCCGGGTGAGCACCTCCGACTCCCACAGATCCCGGTAGTAGCCGGGGCGGGAGACCAGGTCGTCGTGGGCGCCGCGCTGGATCACGCGGCCGTCCTCCAGCACCACGATCTCGTCCACCCGCTCCAGGCCCTTGAGGCGGTGGGTGACGAGCAGCGTGGTCCGGTCGTGCGTGACGTCGAGCAGGTCGGCCATCAGCTCGTCGGCCGTCTCCTCGTCCAGCGCCTCGGCCGGCTCGTCCAGCAGCAGCACCGGCGGGTCGTACAGCAGCGCCCTGGCCAGCGCCAGCCGCTGGAGCTGGCCGCCGGACACGGTGCTGCCGTCCTCGCCCAGCTCGGCGTCCCAGCCGGTGCGCTCCACCCAGTGCTCCAGCCGCGCGTCCCGCACGGCCCGCGCGAGCCGCTCGTCGTCGGCCTCCGGGCCCGCCAGGCGCAGGTTGTCGCGGAGCGAGGTACGGAAGAGGTACGGGTCCTGCGTGAGGCCGGTCATCATGGCCCGCACGTCGTCGGAGTCCAGGTCGGCGATGTCCACACCGTTGATCCTGATATTTCCGGACTCGGGCTCGACGAGCCGCATGAGCGCCGCCAGGATCGTGCTCTTCCCCGCGCCGCTCGGCCCCACCAGCGCCACCCGCCTGCCCGGGGCCAGCGTGAGCGACACCCCGTCCACGGCCGGCCTGCCGCCGGGCGCGTGCCGTACCACGAGATCCTCGACCTCGACCGTCAGCGGCGGCGACGGGGGAGCGGCGGGCGTGGCCGGCTCCGTGACGGCCGGGGAGGCGGAGCGGACCTCGCGCAGGCGGCGCAGCGCCGCCGCGATGCCCGCGTACCGCTCGCCGGCGGCGGCCAGCGGCAGCACCGGCTCGAACGCCACCAGCGCCGTCAGCGCGAGCACGGCCGTGCCGACCGTCCCCACGCCGCCCGCCTGCGCGAAAAGCACGATCGCCACCACGGTCAGCACCTGCACCAGCGTGCCGCCGGCCAGGGCGGTGGCGTGCACCCGGGCCTGGCGGCGCTCCAGCCGGCCCAGCGCGTCGCCCGCCTCCCCGGCGTCCCGCAACGCCCGGTCACCGGCCCCGTACGCGGACAGGTCGGCCGCGCCGTGCACCAGGTCGGCGACCCGGCCGGCCAGCTCGGCCCGCGCCGGCGCCATCCGCGCCGACCAGCGGCGCGCCGCGGCGGCGGTGGCCGCCGGCAGCAGCGCCCCGGCCAGCAGCAGCCCGGCCAGCAGGACGAGCGCCGTGACGGGCAGGATCGTCAGGCCGATCACCACCGCGGTGAGGCCCGCGATGGCGGCCGCCGCGGCGGGCAGCAGGCAGCGCACGAGCAGGTCCTGCACCGCGTCGGTGTCGTCGACCATGCGGCTGAGCAGGTCGGCGCCGCCCACCCTGGGCCGCTGCGGCGGGATCAGCGACTCGTACAGCCGCTCCCGCGTGCCGGCCTGCGCCCGCAGCGCCACGTCGTGGCCGGTCAGCCGCTCGGCGTAGCGGAACACGCCGCGCCCGGTGGCGAACGCCCGGGTGGCCACGATCGCCACGCTGAGCGCGGCCAGCGGCGGCTGCTCCGCCGCCCGCGTGATCAGCCAGGCGGCCGCGGCGATCAGCCCGAGGCCCGCGAGATCGGCCGCGGCCCCGGCCAGCACCGCGTACACCAGCCGCGCCCGCATCTGCCCCTTCATCGTTCCACCCGCCCGCTCGTCGGAATCTCGTCGCCGGCATTCTCCTGCTGAGGCGAGGCCGCGCCGGGACCCGGGGGAGCGAGGGCGGGTTCCGCGCGGGTGGTGTCCGCGACGACGCGGCCCTCGTGGACGCGGATGACCCGGTCGGCCAGCTCGATCATGGCCGGGCGGTGGGCCACGATGACGGCGGTGCGGTCCTTGCTCAGCTCGGCGGTCGCCGCCACCACGGCGGCCTCGCTGCGGCCGTCCAGCCGGGCCGTCGGCTCGTCCAGCAGCAGGACCGAGGTCGACGGGCGGCAGAAGGCGCGGGCCAGGGCGATGCGCTGGCGCTGGCCGGCCGACAGGTTGGCGCCCCGCTCGCCGACCCGGGTCTCGTAGCCGTCGGGCAGCTCCCCGACGAACTCGTCGGCGTAGGCGGCGCGGGCGGCCCGCCGCACCTCGTCCATGGAGGCGGCGGGCGCGCCGAGCCGGATGTTGTCCGCCACCGAGGTGGTGAACAGGTGCGCGCGCTGCGGCACGAACGCCAGCCGGGCCCGCCACGTCTCCAGGTCCAGCGTCCGCAGGTCGGCCCCGTCAACCAGCACCCGGCCCTCCGACGGCGGCACGAAGCCGAGCAGCAGGTTGAGCAGCGTGCTCTTGCCGCTGCCGCTCTCACCCACCAGCGCCACCCGCTCACCGGGCTCGATGGTGAGCGTGACACCGTCCAGCGCCGGGTCGGCACGGCCGGGATAGCGCACGGTGACGTTCTCCAGCTCGATCCGAGGCCGCCCGGACACGGCCGCGGCACGTCCCGGGGCCGGCGCGGCGGGGTCGTCCGAGCGGTCCAGGACGGAGAAGGCGGCGTCGGCGGCGGCCACCCCCTCCATCGAGGCGTGGAAGCGCGTGCCCATCGCGCGCAGCGGCAGATAGGCCTCCGGCGCCAGCAGCAGCACCAGCAGCGCCGTGGACAGGTCCAGCGTGCCGCCGAGCAGCCGCAGCCCGATCGGCACCGCCACCAGCGCCAGCGACAGCGACGCGCACAGCTCCAGCACCAGCGACGACAGGAAGGCGACCCGGAGCGTGCGCATGGTGGCCGAGCGGTGCGCGCCGGCCACCTCCCGGATCACCGTCGCCTGGTAGCGGGCCCGGCCGAAGGCGCGCAGCGTGGGCAGGCCGCGCACCACGTCCAGGAAGTGGCCGCCGAGCCGGGTCAGCGCCCGGTACTGCCGCTCGGTGACGGCCTTGGTGGTCATGCCCACCAGCGCCCCGAAGATCGGGATCAGCGGCAGCGTGACCAGCACGATGACCGCGCTGGCCAGGTCGGCGGCGAACAACCGGACCAGCACCGCCAGCGGCACCACCGCGGCCACCGCGATCGACGGCAGGTAGCCGGTCAGGTAGTCGTCCAGCCCGTCCAGGCCGCGCCCGGTGAGCGTGACCAGCTCCCCGGAGCGGTGACCGGCCAGCCGGACGGGGCCGAGCTCGCGGAACCTGGCCAGCAGGCGGTGCCGCAGCGCCGACTTGACGCCGGTGGCGGTGCGCCCGGCGAAGACGCCCTGCGTCCAGGCCAGCAGCGCCCGCAGCGCCACCACGCCGGCCACGGCCGCCAGCGCGACCGCGGTGAACCTGCCGGACAGCACCCCGGCCAGCAGCTCCGCCTGCACGAGGACGAGCAGCCCGGCCGCCATCGCGGCCGCGAACGTGACGGCCAGATGACGCAGGACCGGCTGCTCTCCCCGGATCAGGCGGAGTAGATCCTTGTGCACGGGCGCCTCAGAAGAAGGATGGGTTCAGGTCGGCGCCCTTGCCGGGACGGAAAGTGCGCCATATCCATACTTGCGCGCCCACCATGATGGGTGCGAACGGCAGGACCATGAGACTGAGCACATTCAGCGTGGCCGCCGGCGCGCTGTGCTCCAGCATGTAGGACATCCCCCCGCCGAGCAGGGCGAGCGCCGGCGTCGCGGCCAGCGCCCCCGACGCCAGCAGGGCCCGGCCGGTACGCGCCGGTCCGGCGAACCCGGGCAGCCGCCAGCCCAGGAACACGCGGCCGTGCCAGGCGAACAGCAGGGTCACCGCAGCGCCGAGCAGCAGCCCCAGCGGGTGCATGAGCGGCCCGTCGAACCCGGTGGCCGCCGCGTAGATCACCAGCCCCCAGCCGAACGACAGCCAGAGCGAGCCCAGCACGATCATCAGGTCCCAGAACGCCCGCCACCGGGCGCCGCCGATCCTGCGCCGGAACCACAGCCCGGCGTCCCGCACGATCCACGCCAGCAGCATGGCCACCACCAGCGGGTAGATCGCGGGCAGCAGCTCGCCCTCCAGCAGCGGGTAGACGCCGAACAGCGTCCCGGCGACGGCGACCAGCCACACCTCGTTCGCGAGCACGTACGGCCCGATCGCGGCGACCATGCGGTCCCGGTCGTCGCGGTTCCTGCCGAGGACCGGCAGCAGCAGCCCGACCCCGAGGTCGAAGCCCTCCAGCGCGAAGTAGCCGGCCAGCAGCAGGGCGAAGACGGCGAACCAGATCAGCTCCATCGGGGCACTCCTAGTGGCTCAGCGCGGGCGAGCGCTGTTCGGTGGCGGTGGCGCCGAGGGTGAGGTCGCGCGGTCCGCGCCTGACCACCCGGGCGATGAGCACGTAGTCGACGACGGCCAGCAACCCCAGCACCGCCACGAACCCGGTGAGCGAGGCGGTGACCATGCCGGTCGTGAGCCCCGGCGTCATGGCGTCGGCCACGGTCAGCTTCTCCCAGATCATCCACGGCTGCCGCCCCAGCTCCCTGGCCAGCCAGCCGAGGATGGCCAGCACGAACGGCACCGGCGTCAGCGCCATCAGCAGGGGATGCGCCCACCGCCAGCGCGGCAGCTTCCTGATCAGCGGCAGCATGAAGAGCAGCACCACCATGGACAGCAGGTTGCCGCCCTCCATCATCAGCCCCAGCGGCACCGCGGCGGCCGGGTTGTCGTCGAACTTGCCGTCCTGGATCCCGCCGAACTGGGCGTAGCCGTACGCCACGGTCAGCGTGATGCCGACGGCCGCGGCCACGATCCCCGTCTTCATCGACCTGGTGAAGAACTCCTGCTCGTGGGTGCGCCGCCGCAACTGGTAGGCGCTGGCCCCGACGAGCACCATCGCCCCGGTGAACAGCCCGGCGCCCAGCACGTGCGGCAGCGCGAACACCAGCGTCTTGTTGGTGAACAGCGCGCCGGCGTCCACCAGGGCCAGCCGGTCGCCCGCGGCCACCGCCCCGGCCGGGTTCTGCAGGAACGAGTTGGCCACCATGATGAAGAACGCGCTGGCGTACGCGGTCGCGGTGACCGCCCAGATGCAGGCCACGTGCGCCCACTTCGGCAGCCGCCCCCAGCCGAAGATCCACAACCCCAGGAACGTCGACTCCAGGAAGAACGCCACCAGCGTCTCCATGGCCAGCGGCGCCCCGAACACGTCGCCCGCGTAGTGGGACAGACCGCTCCACGACAGGCCGAACTGGAACTCCATCACCAGGCCGGTGACGATGCCCAGGGCGTAGTTGATGACGTAGATCTGCCCCCAGAAGCGGGTCATCCGCTCGAACAGCGGCCTGCCGGTGCGCGCCCACCGGGTGTTCATGATCGCCACCAGCGGCGCCAGCCCGAGCGTGAGCACGACGAACAGGAAGTGCAGGCTCCCCGTCAGGGCGAACTGTAAGCGGGCCAGATCGAGTGCGTCCATCTCTCCACTCCGTCGTTGTGCCTGTCTACATATAGACAGCCTACATGTAGACTGCCTACATGCGAGACGGTGCTTAGGATCGTTGCCATGAACCCCGACGCGCTGCGCGGCCACATGGACGCTCTGCTGCTCTCCGTGCTGGAGCGGGAGCCGCTGCACGGCTACGCCATCATCGAGGCCCTGCAGGAGCGGAGCGGGGGAGCGCTCAACGTGCCGACCGGCACCGTCTACCCGGCGCTGCGCAGGCTGGAGCGCACCGGCCACCTGGTGAGCGAGTGGGCGACGGTGGGCGGGCGCAGGCGGCGCACCTACCGGCTCACCGACTCCGGCAGGAAACAGCTGGAGGGGGAGCGGTCGGCCTGGCAGGCGTTCACCAGCGCCATCGGGAGCGTGCTGGGGCCCGGGGAGGTCAGGCCCTCCGGGTCAGCCTGACGCACCGGGTCGCGCAGTAGAGCTGCAGCCCGGCGCAGGCGTAGGTCATCAGGTTGGCGAGGACGACGGGAAGGGACAGCCCCATGCTCGCCGACACGTACCAGCCCTGCGAGAGCATCAGGCCGAGCAGCGAGGTCAGCGGCAGCATCAGCCAGACCGCCAGGCCGAGCGAGCGCGTCACCAGCCGCGCCTTCGGGATCCAGCGGGCGCCCCGGCCCAGCGCCAGCAGCGCGAGCCCGCCGTACAGGCCGGTGACGAGCTGGATGACGTCGAGCAGCCGGGAAGCGGGCATGAACCAGCTCGGCCGGCTCTCCCACACGACCGGATCGGCGGGCGCGAAGTTCCAGACCAGGCCCCACGCCAGCACGGTCGCCGGCACGCTGACGAACAGCAGCAGCCCCAGCCTGCGCCCCGCAGAGGCGGTCAGCTCCTCCTGGTAGCCCGGCGCCACCTCCTGGACCGGCCCGAACTCCTCGACCGCCCGCCGCTCCGCGTCGGCCCGGCGCAGCCCTTCGGCCTCGTAGGCCTCGGCGCAGTCGACCAGACTGTCGCGCGCCTCGACGACCATGTCATGTTTCGGCCCGTACGGACCCGACAGGGACCGGCGCAGCTCGGTCACGTAGTCGTCGATGAGCATGGACTCAAGTCTACGAAGCGGCACCCCGGGCCCCCATCGGGGATCTCCCTGATATGCGGTCACGCTAGCCGTGCTGCGCCGGCGCGCGGCGGCGGGAGAACCAGCGCAGCATGGGCAGGCGCATGCTCACCCGCATGCCGCGCGGGGTGAGAGCGAACGTGCACTCCTTCAGCCGCACCCCCGCCGGGTGCGCCAGCCCGGTGAAGAGGCAGGCCGACAGGTCGAGCCCCGTCAGGGCCAGGCTGGCCGCGTCCACCTCGCGCAGCGACGTCAGCGTGGACGTGCCGCCGCCGGTGACCGTCGCGGGGCCGCGCAGGACCGCGCCCTCCAGGTCGGCCTGCGAGTCGGTCAGCCGCACCGTCGTGGCCCCCGCCACCACCAGCCGCCGCAGGTCGACCCCGCACCCGCGGACGGCCAGGTCCAGGGTGCCGCCCGCCTGGGCCCGCGTGGCCGAGAACCTGCCGGTGGCCGACAGGTAGGCGTCGGCGGCGAAGCGCACCGAGTCGAACCCGGCGCTGCCGCTCACCTTGCGGAACGAGAGCGTGCGGCCGAACCGGGCGCCGCGGAAGTGCGCCGCCTCGCCCATCCGGGCGCCGTCGAACGTCGCGTACCCCTCGAACCTGGCGGCCTCGCAGGACAGCCCGTGCTCGAACACCGCCTGGCTGAACAGCGCGTCCCTGGTCATCACCGCCCCGTCGAGCGAGGCGTGCCCGCGCACCGTCACCCCGTGGAACGACAGCTCCCTGGCGAACCTGGCGCTCGCCAGCGACACGTTGCCCTCGAAGCGGGCGCCGAAGAACGACGCGAGCCGCTCGAACCGGGCGCCGTCGAGCGACACGTCGCCCGTGAACGTCACCCCCGCGAGCCGCACGTCGCCGGTGAAGCGGGCGCGGTCGAGCCGGGCGCGACCGGGCCGGCCGAGGGTGGCCTCCACGACCCTGCCCAGCAGGTCGCCGCTGAGCGTCGTGCCGCGCAGGTCGAGCAGCCGGCCCGGAGCCATGCCCGCCAGCACGGCGGAGACCTGGTCGGGGGAGAGGTGGGCGAGGCAGAGGCCGTACGGCCGGCGGGCGATCCCTGTGCAGGCCGCCGATTGCGCGCAGGTGACCCAGTCCATGCCCTGCTCATACCCGGTGGGCCGCACTGTCAAGGTTCGGCGATGGAAGCTTGAGGTCACATCTCTGTAGACACCTGTCACGGACCCTGGCTCTAGAGTGCGGCTTATGCATGCTTTACCCCGGGCTTCCTGGGCCGCGATCACCGCGGCCGCACTCACCGCCGGCCTCCTGTCGGCCCCCGCCGCCGCGACGCCCGCCGGCCCCTGCGACACCCCGCCCGACCGGGAGATCGCCGAGGTCCAGGGCGGCGGCGCCGCCACCCCGCTCGCCGGGCAGACCGTCCGCGTCGAGGGCGTGGTCACCGCCGACTTCCAGCGCACCGACCAGCTCAGCGGCTTCTTCCTGCAGGACCCGACGCCGGACGCCGATCCGGCCACCTCCGACGCGCTGTTCGCCTTCGCCCGCGAGTCCTTCAAGGACGTCAAGGTCGGCGACCGCGTGCTCGTCACCGGCCGGGCGATCGAGTTCAACGGCTGGACCGAGCTGTCGCCCGTCACCGCCGTCGACGTGTGCGGCACCGGCTCCATCGCGCCACAGCGCCACCGGCTGCCCAGCGCCGACCTGGAGCCGGTGGAGAACATGCTGCTCACCTTCCCCCAGCGGCTCACCGTGAACGACAACTACAACCTGGGCCGCTTCGGTGAGGTCACGCTGTCCTCCGGCGGCAGGCTCTACCAGCCGACCGACCGGCCGGGCGTGACCCCCGACGACAACGCCCGCCGCTCCCTGCTCGTCGACGACGGCTCCAACCAGCAGAACCCGGCCACGCTGCCGCCCGTCGTGCGCGCCGGGGACAGCGCCGCCGGCATCACCGGCGTGCTCGGCTACGGCTTCGACCGCTACCGGCTGCAGCCCACCGAGCCGATCCGCTACCAGAGCACCAACCCGCGCCTGCCGCGGCCGTTCCCGGTGATCGGCAACGTCACGGTGGCCTCCTTCAACACGCTCAACTGGTTCACCACGATCGGCTCGCGCGGCGCGAGCACCGCCGAGGAGCAGCAGCGCCAGCTCGCCAAGCTCGTCTCCGCGCTCAAGGGACTCAACGCCGACGCCGTCGGCCTCATGGAGGTCGAGAACAACGGCCAGACCGCCCTGCAGGCCCTGGTCGACGCGGTCAACGCCGAGATGGGCGCGGGCACGTACGCGGCGCTCACCCACCCCTACCCGGGCACCGACGCGATCCAGGTCGGGCTCATCTACAAGCCGGGCAAGCTGACCCCGGTGGGTCAGGCCCGCTCATCAGAGGACCCGGTGTTCAGCCGCCCGCCGCTCGTCCAGAGCTTCCGCCGCAAGCACGGCGGCCAGCCGTTCACGATGGTGGTCAACCACCTCAAGTCCAAGGGCTCCTGCCCTGACAGCGGGCCCGACGCCGACCAGGGCGACGGCCAGGGCTGCTGGAACCCCACCCGGGTGGCGCAGGCACAGGCGCTGCTCGGCCTCATCGAGGACCTGCCGGCCCCGCTGGTGCTCGGCGACCTCAACGCCTACGGCGAGGAGGACCCGATCGAGACCCTCGAAGCGGGCGGCCTCACCAGCCTCACCAAACGGTACGTGCCCGCCCCGCTGCGCTACAGCTACCTCTTCGACGGGCTGGCCGGCGAGCTCGACCACATGATGGCGAGCAAAAAGCTGCTCAGGCGCGTCACCAGCGCGGCCATCTGGCACGTCAACGCGGACGAGCCGCGCATCCGCGACTACAACACCGAGTTCAACCCGCCCCACCTCTACCGGCCGGACGCCTACCGGTCCTCCGACCACGACCCCCTGGTCGTCGGCCTCACCCTGCCCGGCCGCTGAGCCGTGCCTGTCCCCGGGCCTGTCCCCGGGCCTGTCCCCGGGCCTGTCCCCTGGCCGGGCCGCGTGCGCGCGGCCCGGCCCGGAGCATGGAATGCTGGTGAGGGGTACGTGGTTGTCACGGAGACAATCACCGGAAGCGGACCGACGTCAGAGGAGCCACTTGTGGCGACCATCGAAGTAACCGAGACCAACTTCAACGACATCGCCGACAAGGGGATCGTCCTGCTCGACTTCTGGGCGGAGTGGTGCGGTCCTTGCAAGATGTTCGGGCCGATCTTTGAGAAGGCCTCCGAGAAGCACGAGGACATCACGTTCGGCAAGATCGACACCGACCAGGAGCAGGCGCTCGCGCAGGGCTTCGAGATCAGGTCGATCCCGACCCTGATGGCCATCCGCGACGGCATCGTGGTCTTCGCGCAGCCCGGCGCCATTCCCGCGCCGGCCCTCGACGACCTGATCCGTCAGGTGCGCGCGCTCGACATGGACGAGATCAGGGCGGAGCTCGACAAGGAGCTCAAGAACGCCCAGAAGAACTGACCCACTCCGGCACGGCCCCGCCCTCGGGCGGGGCCGCCGTGCTTTCCGTGCTTTCCGTGCTTTCTAGGCCTTGCGGCCGACGCCCGCGTATCCCGGGCTGCGCCGTCCCGAGGCGGCCAGCTCGTCGTCCGGGCGCCAGTCCTTCGGGTCCACCAGGCCGGGCTCCAGCAGCTCGTAGCCCTCGAAGAAGCGCAGGATCTCCTCGTGCGTGCGCAGGTTGAGCGCCGCCGTGGACTGCTTGTAGACCTCGAGCGCCTGCGGCGTGAGATCGGTGTTGTCGTCGATCGCGTGGCTGATCACCAGGTGGCTGCCGGGCACGCAGACCTCGCGCAGCCGGGCGATGAGCCCGAACGCCTCCTCGTCCGACAGGAAGTGGAGGATCGTCAGCATCATGAACGCGACCGGCCGGTCGAAATCGATCAAGGGCTTGAGCTGCTCCAGCAGCTCATCCGGCTTGCGCGCGTCACCCTGGAGGAAGTCGACGTTGTCGCCGCGCGCCAGCAGCGCCCGGCCGTGCGTGCACACCACCGGGTCGTTGTCGACATACACCACCCGCGAGCCCACCGCGATCTCGTGCGTGTTGCCCTGGGTCGGCAAACCCGCCCCCAGGTCCACGATCTGGTCGACACCGTTCTCCGTCACCAGGCGTACGGCCCTGCGCAGGAAACCACGGTTGACCGCGGCCGAGGTCTTGGTGTTGGGGAACAGCTTCAGGATGCGCTCGGCCGCCTCCCGATCCGCCGCGAAGTTGTCCTTGCCGTCGAGGTAGTAGTCGTACATCCTCGCGACGTTGGGCACGTTCGGATCGACGCCATCTGGAGCTCTGTCCACCACATCTCCCAATATTCCCGGCCTTTAGCCGCTGATCATAGAAGATGTTCCGGGCCACCGCTCGGCGATGGCCCGGAAAGGTGAGAGTTACTCAGCCGCGGTACAGCTCGGCCACCCGGAAGGCCAGATCGAGCGACTGGCTCCGGTTGAGCCGTGGGTCGCAGGCCGTCTCGTAGCGGGTCGCCAGGTCGCCCTCGGCGATCTCGTGGCCGCCGCCGACGCACTCGGTCACGTCGTCGCCGGTGAACTCGATGTGGATGCCGCCGGGGTGCGTGCCGAGCGCGCGGTGCACCTCGAAGAACCCGGCCACCTCGTCGAGCACGTTGTCGAAGCGCCGGGTCTTGTGGCCGCTCGGCGCCTCGAAGGTGTTGCCGTGCATCGGGTCGCACACCCAGGCCACCTGCGCGCCCGCGGCCGTGACCTCCTTGACCAGCGGCGGCAGATGCTCGCGGATCTTGGACGCGCCCATCCGCGTGACGAACGTGAGCCGCCCCGGCACGTTGTCCGGGTTGAGCTTCTCCACCAGCGCCAGCGCGTCCTCAGGAGAGGTGGACGGGCCCAGCTTGACGCCGATCGGGTTGCGGATCCTGGAGAAGAACTCCACGTGCGCGCCGTCGAGCTGGCGGGTGCGCTCGCCGATCCAGACCATGTGCGCCGACACGTCGTAGGGCAGGCCCGTGCGCGAGTCGATGCGGGTGAGCGCCTGGTCGTAGTCGAGGATCAGCGCCTCGTGGGAGGAGTAGAACTCCACCGACTGGAACTCCTCCGGCTCGGCCCCGCAGGCCCGCATGAAGGCCAGCGCCTGGTCGATCTCGCGGGCCAGCCGCTCGTAGCGCTGACCGGCCGGCGACCCGGCCACGAAGTCCTGGTTCCAGGCGTGCACCTGGCGCAGGTCGGCGTAGCCGCCCTTGGTGAACGCCCGGGCGAGGTTGAGCGTCACCGCCGAGGAGTGGTAGGCCTTGAGCAGCCGCCACGGGTCGGGCCTGCGCGACTCCGGGGTGAAGTCGAACCCGTTGACCATGTCGCCCCGGTAGGCGGGCAGCTCCACGCCGTCGCGCACTTCGGTGCCCTTGGACCGCGGCTTGGCGAACTGGCCGGCGAGCCGGCCGATCTTGACCACCGGCACCTTGCCCGCGTAGGTGAGCACGATCGCCATCTGCAGCAGCGTCTTGAGCTTGTTGCGCACGTTGTCGGCCGTGGCGCCGGCGAACGTCTCGGCGCAGTCGCCGCCCTGCAGGACGAACGCCTCGCCCCGGGTGACGGCCGCCAGCTCCTCCTTGAGCTGGTCACACTCTCCCGCGAAGACCAGCGGGGGCAGGCCGCCGAGCTCGGCGACGACCTTCTCGAGCTCGTCGCGCTCAGGCCAGTCAGGCTGCTGGGCCGCGGACAGGGCTCGCCAGGAATCGAGATTCAGCGAATTGCTCAATGCGCTCACGAGATACGAGGGTATTCCACCGGATCCCTCTGGCCGACCTCCATGTCCACGTTGTGAGAAGGCGGTCAAAGCTTGACGGCATCCATGAGCGCCGAGCGCCCGAATCACCGGGTGTGAGCCGCCTCTCACCACCTCGGGAGTGGACATGGACGACGAACTCCACGCCCTGTCCGGCGCCTACGCCGCGCACGCGTTGCCGCCGGCCGACGTGGCGTCGTTCGAGGAGCACCTGTCGAGCTGCCGCACCTGCCCGTCCGAGGTGAGCCGCCTCCGGGAGACGGCCGCCCGCCTGGCCCTCGCCGTCGCCACCCCGCCGCCCGCCTCCCTGCGCCCCCGCGTCCTGACCGCCGCCCACCGGCGGCACGACACGGTCCACCCGGCGGCGGACCGGACTCCGCGTGCCGACGTCCTTCCCCCGCGGCGCGGGTGGCGGGCCAAGGCGGTGGCGGGGCTCGCCGCCGTGTCCGCGGCCGCCGCCGTCGCGCTCGGCGTGGTCGCCTTCGACGCCCGCCGCGACCTGGGCGACCTGCGGGCCGGGCACGGCGCGCTGGTCACGGAGGTGGCCGCCGTCCTGGCCGCCCCGGACGCCCGTACGGTACGGCACCGCATCGCCTCGGGCGGCACCGGCGTCGCCGTCGTCTCCCGCGAGCGGGGACGGATACTGTTCACTTCATCGGGAATGCCGGAGTTGCCGCCGTCCAAGGTCTACGCTCTGTGGCTGATGAACCCGGACGGCGTCCGCCCGGCCGGGCTGCTCGACCGGGGGGAGGACGGCCTCACCGCACCCGTCGTCGCCGACCTCCGCGACGACGTCCGCCTCGGCCTCACCGTCGAGCCCGCGGGCGGCTCCGACCGGCCGACCACCCGCCCCATCCTGTTCGCCGAGCTTCCCGCGGCCTGAGCCGGACCGTCGCCCAGGCCGCGGGAATCCTTCGAATGACCATTGCGCTGCCTCTGCTGGATCGGGAGCTTCTGGGCCTCGATGTAGTCTTCAATGATCTTGAGCGGTGCGCCGCCGCACGAGGCGGCGAAATACGACGGCGACCAGAGGTGACCATCCACGAAGGCCTGATCGATCTGGCCAGTGAACTCTATGGCCAGGTAGTGCGCTGATACGGCCTTGAGCCGGTTAACCAGCGTGGAGACCGCCAGCTTCGGCGGATAGTGCACCAGCAGAGCACAGCCCACCATTCACACCATCCGCAAGGTGGCCGGAGCCTATGCCACATTGAATGGCCACCTGACGGCGGGCAACTACGGTCCTCAGGGGGCCAGACAGAGGGCCAGGGCGAAGGCGAGCCCGATCCGGGTCCGCAAGGACGCCGCCCAGCCGTTCGACGACCGGTGTCTGTCCTGCTGCTGCACAGGATCTCCGGCCGGGAGGCGCGGTTCGCGGCCGACGTCAACCACCGCATTTCCAAGAGCATCGTGACCGAGGCTGAACGCACCTCACGCGGCATAGCCCTGGAAGATCTGGGCGGAATCCGTGAGAGGGTACGGCTACGCAAGCCCCAGCGGGTCGCGCTGCATTCGTGGAGCTTCCAGCAGTCGGGGGCGTTCATCGCCTACAAAGGCACTGAGGGCAGGCGTGCCGGTTGAGCATGTGGATCCGGCCTACACCTCTCAGCGATGTTCGGCCTGTGCGCACACCGACCGCAGGAATCGGACCGATCAGGCGAGTTTCGTCTGCACGTCGTGTGGCTTCGCTGAGCACGCCGACGTGCACGCGGCCCGCAACATCGCCTTGCGCGGTGCGGCGGGCTGGGCAGTGAGTCACACTGCCGACGATGCGGCCTGACCCGTACATGCCATGTGCGGTGAAGAGCTGCGAGCTCGGTCCTTCGAGACCGGGAAGCTGACCTACTTCGGCTGGCCCACCTCATCCGAGCTGCCGTGGACGTTCAGCGACGACGGCACCGTCATCGACCACCTCGTCTTCGGCAAGCTGCCGCGCGGCCTGCACACGGTCGAGTACCGCTCGATCGACGCGGCCGGCAACCACGGCGCGCCGGGGGAGTTCACCGTCACCACGATCACCGGCGAGCACCGCGGGCCGCTGGCCGTCACCGGCACGCTCACCGCGTCGGAGGCCGCCGCCGTGCTGCTCACCGGGAACGACGCGCCGGTCCTGTCGGGCAGCACCGTCGGGGGCGCGCTCGCCTGCACCGGCAACACGCCCGCGCCCGCCGACCTGGGCGTGCCCAACGCGCTGCGCGGCGCGGGCGCCGGGCAGCGCCGCGAGCTACGCGACGGTGCCGGGGGCGAGAGGTACGAGGCGGTCCAGCACCTCGGCGAGTGAGGCCGTGGCCTGGTCGCGCACGCGGGCGTACTCGGCCTCCGGATACTGCCGGGGGCCGTTCTCCACCAGCAGGATCAGGTAGAGGTACGCCCGGTACAGGTCGAGCCGTACATGCGCGGCCGGGGTGAGCTCGAACGGGGTCACCTCGCGGTAGCCCGCCACCAGCGGGTCGTCCTCACGCAGCTCGGCGAAGATCGTCGGGGTGATGAACTCGGCCAGCGGGTCGCCCCAGAACGCCCGCTCGTGGTCGATGATCGCCTGGATGCGGGGCGGCCCCGACAGGTCCAGGAACACGTTGCCCGGCCAGATGTCGAAGTGGACCAGGTGGGGCGTGGTCACCTCGTCGAGCGCGGGCGCGGCCCCCGCCAGCAGCGCGCGGATGCGCGGCACCGGCGCGGGCAGCGCCGTCGGGTAGCGGACGGTGTCGCCGAGCAGCGCGTCGACCATGGCGAGGTACGCCTCGCGCCAGGTCGAGCCGGTGATGCCGGCGTGCGGGTAGCCGAACACCGGGCCGGTGACCGCGTTCAGCCGGGCCAGGAGGCGGCCCAGCTCGCGGCGGAGCCTCGCCTGGTCCTCGGGCGTGACCTTCGGAGAGCCCTCGCCCAGGGCGCCGTCGTGCCGTGAGACGTGGTTCCAGGAGACGCCGTCGAGCGCCGCCAGCATGAGGTAGTCGCCGCCCAGCACCGGGTCGTCGAACCCGGCCCGCAGCAGCGCCGCCACCGGCACGCCCGCCGCCGCGGCCAGCTCGCAGGCCGCCGCCTCCGTCCGCAGCAGATCGCGCTCGTAGCTCAGCTGGTCGAGCTCCGGCGGCGGCGACAGCTTGCAGACCACGTCGCGGCCGTCGTCCAGGCGCAGCCGCCACACCGCGTTCGCGAAGCCGTCGGTCAGCTCGGCGTGATCGAGCACGCCCGCGCCGAGCGCCCTGCGGGCCAGCGCGTCGAGCTCCTGCCGCGATAAGCGGCGCTTGGTCCTGCTGTCCACCCACGCCCTCCTCAGACCGGCTCCCGCCGTACCAAGCCCATCCGCGCGTTCCAGCGCCGCGCCTCAGGCCGACTCGCGCCGCACCAGGTGGGTGTCGAGGATCACCACCGGCTGGCGCAGCTCCTCGCCGTTGATGCGGGCCACCAGCAGCAGCGCCATCTGGCGGCCCATCGCCTCCGTCGGCTGGTGGACGGTCGTCAGCGGCGGGTCGGCGTGCAGGGCGGCCTTCGAGTCGTCGAACCCGATCACCGCCACGTCGCCGGGGATCGCCCGGCCCGCCGCCTTCAGCACCCGGACCGCGCCCAGCGCCATCGGGTCGGAGGCGGCGAACACCGCGTCGAGGTCGGGATGGGCGGCCAGCAGCTCGGTCATCGCCGCCTCCCCGCTCTCCTCGGAGAAGTCGCCGTACGCGACCAGCTCGGGAAAGCCGGAAGGCAGCAGCGCGTCGCGGTAGCCCGCCAGCCGGTCGACGCCCACGCCCATGTCCTGCGAGCCGGCGATGGCGGCGATGCGGGTGCGGCCGAGGCCCAGCAGGTGTTTGACCGCCTGCCGGGCCCCTGCCCTGTTGTCCATGTCGACGTAGCTGTAGGGGGACAGGCCGACGGGGCGGCCGCCCAGCACGGTCGGCACGCCCATCGCCTCCAGCCTGCCCGGCAGCGGGTCGGCGCCGTGCAGCGACAGGAGCAGCACGCCGTCGACGTGCTGTCCCGTCAGGTAGTGCTGCAGCCTGGCGTGCTCCTGGGGGGTGCGCGCCATGGCCAGCAGGAGTTGCAGGCCGGTCTCCGACAGCGCCGAGCCGATGCCCCGGATGGTGCCGGCGAAGTAGGGCTCGTCGAAGAGCCGGCCTTCGGACTCGGAGACGACCAGCGCGACGGTGTCGGTGCGGCGGGTCACCAGGGTGCGGGCCGCCCGGTTGGGGACGTAGCCCAGCTCCTGGATCGCCGCCTGCACCGCGTCGCGCGCTCGCTGGCTCACATTGGGGGAGCCGTTGATGACTCTCGACACCGTGCCTCGGCCGACCCCGGCCCGGGCGGCGACTGCCTCAAGAGTCGGTCGGTTCATGGTTCCTATTCTGCCGGATGATCTCGGCATACCATGTCGCGCTGTCTTTGGGCAGCCGCTCCTGCGTCTCGTAGTCGACCCGGACGATGCCGAAGCGCTTGCCGTAGCCCCAGGCCCACTCGAAGTTGTCCATGAGCGACCAGGCGAAATAGCCCTCCAGCGGCACTCCGGCGTCGATCGCCTCGCGGCAGGCGCCCAGGTGGGCCTCGAAGTAGGCCCGCCGCTCCTCGTCGCGCACCCGGCCGTCGGCCAGGACGTCCTCGAACGCGGCGCCGTTCTCCGAGACGACCAGCGGGATCCGCGGGTAGTCGCGGGCCACCCTGGCGAGCACCTCCACCAGGCCGTCCTCGTCGATCTCCCAGCCCATCGCGGTGACCGGGCGGCCGCCGTTCACGAACGAGACGTGCTCGCTGCCCACCCAGGGCGAGGCCGAGTCGGTCGGCGCGGCCGCCGCCGAGGCCCGGCCGCCCGGCGCCCCGGACACCGTGAACCGGCTGTAGTAGTTGACCAGCAGCACGTCGATCGGCGCGTTGATGGTCTTCAGGTCGCCGTCCTCGATGAAGGCCAGGTCCATCCGCAGGTCGTCGAGGACGTCCTGCGGATAGCGGCCGGTCAGCAGCGCGTCGAGGAAGAACCGGTTCTGCAGCCCGTCGATGCGACGTGCCGCGTCCTGGTCAGCCTCGCTGGCCGTGGCCGGGGTGATCGCGTAGAGGTTCACGCAACCTCCCACCCGGCGCGCGCCCATGGCCTGGACCCCTAGTCCATGGGCGAGGTTCAAGTGGTGCGCGGCCCGGATGGCGTTCTCGGGCTCGCGGCGTCCCGGAGCATGCTCACCCGAGGCGTATCCGAGGAAGGCCGCGCACCACGGCTCATTGACGGTGCTCCACGTGTGCACCCTGTCGTGCAGCGCTTCGTGCACGATCGCCGCGTAGTCGGCGAAGCGCAGCGCCGTGTCCCTGGCCGGCCAGCCGCCTCTGTCCTCCAGGGCCTGCGGCAGGTCCCAGTGGTAGAGCGTCAGCCACGGGTCGATCCCGTGCGACAGCAGCTCGTCGACCAGGCGCTTGTAGAAGTCCAGCCCCTTCTGGTTGACGGCCCCGGATCCGTCCGGCTGCACGCGCGGCCAGGACACCGAGAAGCGGTAGGCGCTCAGGCCCAGATCCGCCATGATCCGTACGTCGTCGCGGTAGCGGTTGTAGTGGTCGATGGCGACGTCCGCGTGTTCGCCGCCCACCACCCTGCCCGGCGTCTTGGTGAACGTGTCCCAGATCGACGTGCCGCGGCCGTCCGCCGTCACCGCGCCCTCGATCTGATAGGCCGAGGTTGCCGCGCCCCACGCGAACCCGGTAGGGAATCGCAGCTCGGAGCGGGTCTGTTCCTCCTGAGTCGTCACGCCTTGACCGCACCTTCCATCAGGCCGCCCACGATCTGACGGCCGAACAGTACGAAAACTACGAAGAGAGGGAGTACCGAGGCGGCGGTGCCGGTGAACAGCATCACGTAGTCGGTGCCGTGGGCCTGGTTCAGCGCCGCGATCGAGGTCTGCACCACCGGGTTCTCCGGCAGCAGCACGATGAGCGGCCACATGAACTCGTTCCACGTCTGCATGAACACCAGCAGCGCGAGCACCGCCATGCCCGGCCGGAGCGCGGGCAGGATGACCTTGCGATAGATGCCCAGTGTTGACGCCCCGTCGACCCTGGCCGCCTCGACCAGCTCGTCCGGCACCGCCTGGGAGGCGTACTGGGTCATCATGAACACGCCGAACCCGTTGACCAGGAACGGCAGGATCACCGCCTGGAGCTGGCCGGTCCAGCCGAGCGTCACCATGAGCTCGTACAACGGCACGATGCCCATCTGCTGCAGCGGCACCATCATGGTGACCAGGATCAGCCCGAGCAGGATCTTCGAGCCGCGGAAGCGCAGCTTGGAGAAGGCGAAGCCGGCCAGGGTGGAGATGAACACCACCGACACGGTCACGGTCGTCGCCACGATCGCCGAGTTGATGAGGCCGGTGAGGAAGTAGGCGTCCTCGGTGGCGAGCAGCCGCTCGACGTTCTCGCCCAGATGGCCGCCCGGCAGCATCGGCGGCGGGGTGTCGAGCGCGTCGTCGTTGGTCCGCGTCGCCATGATGAACATGTAGTAGACGGGATAGGCCGACAGCAGCAGCGCCAGGGCGAGCACGACCTTAGTGAGAGCCCCCGCGTCCCACAGCCGGTTGACCGGTTGCCTGGTGGTCATCGTGCACCCCCGATGCGGCGCGTGAACCAGTAGTTGATCATGGTGCCGAAGAGGATCAGCACGAACAGCAGCCAGGCGGCGGCCGAGGCGTAGCCGATCTCGAACCCGCCGCGGAAGGCGGCCTCGACGATGAACATCGCCACGGTCTGATACTGGCCGGTGGTGCCGCCGGTCATCATCTGCTCGCCCTCGAACATCACCGGCTCGGTGAACAGCGTCAGGCCGCCGATGGTGGAGATGAAGACGACGAACACGATGGTCGGCCGCAGCATCGGCAGCGTGATCTGCCAGAACTGCCGGCGCGCCGAGGCGCCGTCGATGGCCGCGGCCTCGTACAGGTCCTTGGGGATCGTCTGCATGGCGGCGAGCAGGATGATCGCGTTGTAGCCGGTCCACCGCCAGTCGACCATGGTGGCGATGGCGATCCAGGCGGACCACTTCTCGTTCTGCCAGGCGATCGGCTCGATGCCGGCGAACCCGAGTATCCAGTTGAACAGGCCGTAGTCACGGCTGTAGAGCTGGCTGAAGACGACCGCCACCGCGACCACCGAGGTGACCATCGGCAGCAGCACGCCCAGGCGCAGCAGCAGCCTGCCGCGCAGGCGCTTGTTCAGCGCGTTGGCCAGCACCAGGGCCATGATGATCTGCGGCACGGTGGCCAGCACGAACATGCCGACCGTGTTGAACACCGCGTTCCAGAACTCCGCGTCGGCGATCAGTTCGGCGTAGTTCGCGAGGCCGGCGAACTCCCGCTTGCCGGCCAGCTCGGCGTCGTGCAGCGACAGCCAGAGGGTGTAGAGAAGAGGGAAGACGCCGAAGACGGCGAACAGCAGGAAGTAGGGCGAGACCAGGAGGTAGGGCATGCCCCTGAGGTCGAAGCGCCCGGCCCGCCTGCTCGGCCTCGCCCGCCTGGGCGACGCGTGCCGGGGCGGCGGCGCGAGTTGGAGAGTCATGGAAGCCTTTCGAGCCAGATCGGGAGTGGCGCCCGCCCGGAGCGGGCGCCACCCGGTCCAGTGGGAGCGTCAGCCCGCTGCCTTGACGCCCGCCTCGACGAACTTCGTCCAGGCCTCGTCGTAACCCACCGCGCCCTGGTCCATGCCCTCCAGCACCTTCTCCACCGAGGTCTTCACCTGGGCGTGCTTCTCACCCAGGAAGACCGGCTGCAGGTCCTTGACCGAGGCCGAGAAGATCTCGCCGGTCGGCACGTCGTTGAAGTACTCGTTCTTGAGGCCCGCGACCTCGGGGTCCTGCTGGGCGGGGATGGAGCTCGGGAAGGCGCCCGCCTCCTTGAAGGCCGCGATGTGGCCGTCCTTGCCCGTCAGGTAGTTGAGCACCTCGGCGGCTTCCTTCGGGTGCTTGGTCTGCTTGGGGACGGCCAGCCACGAGCCGCCCCAGTTGCCCGTGCCGCCCGGCACCGCCGCGACGTCCCAGTTGCCCTTGTTCTCCTCGCCGGCCGCGCCGGAGATCACGCCGAGCATCCACGACGGGCAGCCCATGGTGGCGAAGTCGCCGCCCTTGATGGCCTTGTTCCACGGCGGGGTGAACGCCTGGAGCTTGGCCGTCAGGCCCTGCTGGCTGAACTTCTGCACCCAGTCGAAGGAGGTCTTGACGGCCGGGTTCGTCTCCAGGACGAGGTTGTTCTCCTTGTCGAAGTACGAGACGTTGCCGTTCTTCGGCGCCTCCTGCGACAGGATCACGTTGTAGATGGTGTTCGGGCCGTCCATCCACTTCGCGCCGGTGTCGGCGGCCGAGAACTTCTTGCCGGCCTCGAGGTAGGCGTCCCAGGTCGGCCAGAGCTTGGCGACCTCCTCACGGTCGGTCGGCAGCCCGGCCTTCTCGAACAGGTCCTTGCGGTAGCACATGGTCATGCCGCCGATGTCGGTGCCCAGCGCGAACAGCTTGCCCTCGGCGTTGACGCCCGTCTCCCACTTGGCCGCGGGGAAGTCGGCCTTGCGGTCCTGCAGGCCGTACTCGCCCAGGTCGGTGAAGAACTGCGGGCGGGCGGCCATCAGGCCCATCGCGCCCTCGTCGATGCCGACGATGTCACCGGCGCCACTGCCGGCCTGCAGGCGCTGGAGCAGCTGCGGCAGATAGACGTCTTCGAACCTGTCGGTCAGGTTCGAGTACTTGACCTGGATGTTCGGGTGCTCGGCGTTCCACTTCTTCACGGCCTCGTCGTAGCCGAAGTTCTCGCCGCCGCCGAAGGTGTGCACGTTGATGGTGACGGGCTCCGCCGGCGTGCTCGCATCGGCTGAGGGGGCCGGAGCCTCACCGCCACCACAGGCGGCGGTCATCGCGGCCAGGGCCGTGACCAGGACTCCGGTTACTGCAAAGCGCTTGTGGTTCGTCATACCGTACCCCTCTTGGGTGTGGATCTTGGGAGGTGCATCGCGACAGTCCCGCGATTGGAGTGTCTTTGGGAGCGCTCCCACAAAGAGTGCCCGTAGCGCGTCCAGGCGTCAACGTCCCGAAACTCAACCGTTACCTCTGGGGTATTTTGTGACCCTAGAAGTAGCCGTACAGGGATATATCGCCCAAAGCGCTACTTGGGAGCGCTCCCATCCCACGGGCACCGTTTCTCCCGCACACCGGCACAAAAGCGCACCAGAACCAGAGGCGTCTCACCGGCAGGCCGCGGCCCGCGCCTCCATGAGAACGCGTTCGCGCTCGTTGCGGGTCAGCGCGGCCGCGCGCTCGAACTCGGCGCGGGCCTCGCCGAGCCGGCCCAGTTTGAACAGCAGGTCGCCGCGTACGCCCGGCAGCAGGTGGTAGTCCCGCATGGCCGGCTCGCCGGCGATCTGGTCGACCAGCTCCAGGCCCACCTCGGGGCCGTACGCCATGGCCAGGGCCACCGCGCGGTTGAGCTCGACCACCGGCGAGCCCGACAGGGCCGCGAGCCGCGCGTACAGGTCGGCGATGCGGACCCAGTCGGTCTCCCCGGGCGTGAACGCGCGAGCGTGGCAGGCCGCGATGGCGGCCTGGAGCGTGTACGGGCCCATGGTGTCTGTCAGCTCCTCGGCCCGCTCCAGCGCGGCCAGGCCGCGGCGGATGAGCAGCCGGTCCCACCGGGCGCGGTTCTGCTCCAGCAGCAGGATCGGCTCGCCGGACGGGCCCAGCCTGGCGCCCGAGCGGGACGCCTGGATCTCCATGAGCGCCACCAGGCCGAACACCTCGGGCTCCTTCGGCATCAGCCCGGCCAGCACCCGGCCCAGGCGCAGCGCGTCCTCGCAGAGGCCGGGCCGCATCCAGTCGTCGCCGGCGGTGGCCGAGTAGCCCTCGTTGAAGATCAGGTAGATGACCTCCAGCACGGACGACAGCCGTCCGGCCAGCGCCTCGCCCGCGGGGACCTCGAACGGCACCTTCCGCGTGGCCAGGGTCCGCTTCGCGCGGACGATCCGCTGCGCCACCGTCGGCTCGGGCGTCAGGAACGCGCGCGCGATCTCGTCGGTGGACAGGCCGCCCAGCACCCGCAGCGTCAGCGCGACCCGGGCCTCGGTGGACAGCACCGGATGGCACGCGGTGAACACCAGCCGCAGCAGGTCGTCCTCGATCTCCTCGGGGCCGGGCGGCTCCTGCCCGGGGTCGTCCTCCAGGGCGCGGCCGATCTCGGCGAGCTTGCGCTCGTAGCGTTCCCTGCGGCGGATCAGGTCGACGCCCCGGCGCTTGGCCACGGTCATCAGCCAGGCGCCCGGATTGCGTGGCACGCCCTCGCGGGGCCACTGCTCCAGCGCCGCGACCAGCGCGTCCTGTGCCAGCTCCTCGGCCAGGCCGACGTCGCGCACCAGCCGGGCCAGCCCGGCGATCAGCCGCGCCGCCTCGATCCGCCACACGGCCTCGATGGCCCCATGCGTCTCCGAAGCTGTCACGGGCCCATCGTATGGTCACCCCGTCCGGGACATGCCCGGCGCTCACCTCAGCGCAGGAAGCGAGAAACCGCGGCGGACGGTCGTCCACGGCGGGCGTGCCGCCCTGGTTGAGGGCGGCACGCATGCGGGGCATGGGTGGCGCGTTTTCGGCAGGCGTCCGGGGGGCGCCCTGGGGCTGTCGTCAGGCGTTCGGGGGGTTGGTCTCCAGGGACTCGCGGAGGGCTTTGTCGCGCTCGGCGGTCTCCGGAGTGAGGGAGGTCTCCGGCATGTCGGCCGCGTCGAAGACCTCCCAGAGCTCCAGGCCGACGCCCTCGCCGCCCTCGGGGACGGGGACGCGCAGGGCCCATTCGACGGCCTCTTCGCGGGACTTGACCTGGATCAGGCAGAAGCCGGCGATGATCTCCTTGGTCTCCGCGAAGGGCCCGTCGATGACCTTGGGCTTGCCGGGGCCGTAGGCGATGCGGGCGGCGCGGGAGCTGGGGGCCAGCCCTTCCGCCGCCAGCAGGACTCCGGCCTTGGCCAGCGACTCGTTGTAGGCCATCATGTCGTCGACGAGCTGCCGGCTTGGCATGACGCCCGCCTCGGTCTCGGCGCCGCCCTTTCCGATGATCATGAACTTCACGGTGCTTCTCCTTCGAATCCCGGTCTCGCCGACGCGTCGAACGAGCGGCGCCCGCATCGACACCTCAGGGATTCTTCCGGACAATCAGGCGGCGTACTCGGGGTAGCCGTAGCCGACGACCTGAGACTTGGGACGGATGCGCTCCTCGACGAGCCCGTTGCCGGTGTTGCCCTCGATCGTGGAGATCGTCCCGTCGCGGTTGTCCTTGACCACGAAGCCGACGTGCTGGATGGAGCCGAGGCTCTTGCTGCCGTTCCAGGCGAAGAAGACCACGGCGCCCGGCTTGGCCAGGGTGCCCCAGCGGCCGTTGTTCTGGAACCACCGCGCGTGCGTCACCGTGTAGGCGTCCCAGCCCACCTGCGCGCGGGCGCCGGTCTGCTCGCCGACCCAGGAGACGAACATCGCGCACCAGGGGGCGTTCAGGTAGGCGGCGGGGTGGCCGCCGTCACGGGCGATGGTCTCCTGGGCGCGCTGCGAGTTCGCGTACCACTCCTGGAACTTCGTGCCGCCGCCCCGCGCGTTCTCCCTGATGCCGATCTGCTCCCTGGCCAGGGCGAGCACCTGGGCTGCGGTGACGTCGATCCTGTCCTTCTCTGCGGGCTTCGCCTCCTGGGAGGCGGTCTGGCCGGTCTCCGCCTGGGCCGTCAGCGAGAGATCGTCTCCGTTGACCGGGTCGGCGTGGGCGGGGAGGGCGGAGCCCATGAAGCAGGCGACGAAGGTGGCGCCGAGGGCGGCGCGGACGTAATGCGGTTTGGTGACACGGGGGAGGCGATGCATGACCATCGAGGGGATGTACTCCTTGCTTCCATGCCGCTTACCGGGTTAGCTGACGGGTTCGGGCGTGGAAGCTGCCCTACGGCGCGCGAGGCGCCGATTCACCCCGGAAGAAGTGGGTCCCCGGTTCCGCGCAAGGCGGATTCAGCGGTCGCAGGACGATCCTGCGATACGACGGTGTTCTCGGACACGACCGGACAAACCGGACGTCTACCGTGAATGCGGAGTAAAGTAACGCATCTGGCAAGAAACTGGCAAGTCTTCAAAGCCGCGGCTAGCGGATCTGCGCCCGCGCCTCCGCCAGAACCCGCATGATGGCAAGGCTCTCGTCAAGCGGCATGATCGCGCTCTCGGTACGACCCCGCGCCAGGCAGTCGCGGACCTCGCGCAGCTCGCCCGCGTACCCGTTGTCCGCCGGATCGTCGAGCACGTGCTCCTCCGGCTCCATCCCCGGCCCGCTGAGCACGACCCGCCGCGGAGCCCAGAACGGGGCGTCGATGTCGGCCCGCATCCCGGTGCCGACGACGGTGGCGTCGTTGGAGTAGGCGCCGAGCAGCGAGCACTCCACCAGCGCCCGCCTGCCGCCCGGATAGCTCATCAGCCCGCCCGCCTCGGCGTCGACGCCGCCCGGGGACAGCGACCCGGTGAGGTGCGTGCTCTCCGGCAGCCCCAGGAACAACTGGGCCAGCCCCATGGGGTAGATGCCCAGGTCGAGCAGGGCGCCGCCGCCCAGCTCCGGCGCCCAGAGCCGGTGCGCGGGATCGTACGGGTGCGCGAAGCCGAACGAGGCGCGCACCGAGCGGATCTCGCCGAAACGCCCGTCGCCGGCGAGCATGCGGATCAGGGGGTTGAACCGCATCCACATCGCTTCCATGAGGAAGACCCCGGCCTCGCGGGCCAGCCGGACCATCCGCTCGGCGTCGGCCGTGGTGGCGGCGAGCGGCTTCTCGCACAGCACGGCCTTGCCCGCCGCGATGGCCGCCTCGGCCACCTCCAGGTGCTGGGCGTGCGGGGTGGCGACGTAGACGGCGTCCACGGCCGGATCGGCGCACAGCTCGGCGTAGGAGCCGTGGGCGGACTCGGCGCCCAGCGTCGCGGCCAGCGCCTTGGCCCGGCCCAGGTCGCGGGAGCCGACCGCGGCCACCCTCATCCCCGGCTCGGCGGCGATGACGGCGCCCACTGTCCTGGCGATGCCGCCGGTCGCCGCGATGCCCCACGATAAGTCACGCACGCGGAAGATCGTACAGATTCATCCGCGAAAGCGATATGTGAAGCTCATTCACCCGCTGGTCTCGGGGTCGAGCCCGAGGCGGCGGCCGGCGTTCATCGCCCCGATCGCGGCCATGTCCTCGCGGTCCAGGATGAAGTCGAACACGTCGATGTTCTCCTTGATCCGCGACGGGGTGACCGACTTCGGGATCACCACGTTGCCGATCTGGATGTGCCAGCGCAGCACGATCTGCGCGGGCGTGCGGTTGTGCTTGTCCGACAGCACCGCCAGCGCCGGGTCCTCCAGCAGGCCCCGGCCGGAGCCGAGCGGGCTCCACGCCTCGGTGAGGATCCCGTTCTTGTCGTGGAACTCGCGCATCTCGTGCTGCTGGAAGTACGGGTGCAGCTCGATCTGGTTGATGCTGGGGACGATGTCGGTCTCGTCCATGAGCCGGGTGAGCGTGCCGACCGTGAAGTTGGACACGCCGATGGCCCTGGCCCGGCCGTCCCGGTAGATCTTCTCCAGGCCGCGCCAGGCCTGGACGTACTTGTTCTGCTTCGGCGCCGGCCAGTGGATCAGGTAGAGGTCGACGTGGTCGAGGCCGAGCCTGGCCAGGCTCTCGTCGAAGGCCCGCTCCACCCGGTCGTGGTCGGAGTTCCACAGCTTGGTGGTGACGAAGAGCTTCTCGCGCGGGATGCCGGAGGCGCGCACGGCCCGGCCGACGCCCTCCTCGTTGCGGTAGAGCGTGGCCGTGTCGATGTGGCGGTAGCCGGCCTCGAGCGCGGTCAGCACGGTCCGCTCCGCCTCGTCGTCGGTCACCTTCCAGACGCCGAGGCCGAGTTGCGGGATCTCGACACCGTCTCTGTAAAGCCGTAGCGAGTTCATACTTCCCATTGTTCACGTCTCGTTCCGCACGGCTTAAGCCGCCCGGGCTAGCTTGAAGCGGTCGTGAACGGGCCATCACCTGGCTGGGAGAGCAAACGTGGTCAAACAGGCGTCGGCCTGGGTGGAATCCCCGCTCCAGATGCTGTGCGCCGTCGAGGCCCATCACGCGGGGCTGCTCGGCCCGGCCACCACCGTGGTGCCGCGGGCGCGGCTGCGTGCGCTCAAGGCGACCGGGCGCGAGCTGCGCGGCCTCGACCTGCCCGCCGGGTTGGAGCTGGCCGAGCCGAGCGAGCGCATGCCGCGCCGGCCGGCCGCCGTCGGCGACGCCTTCTCCGGCCGGGTGCAGCTGCGCTGGCTGGCCGCCTTCCCCGGCAGGGTCGTCGTGGTGGACGACGGCATGGCCACGATCCGGCTGCTGGAACTGCTCGCCGCGAAACCGTACCGGCCGCTGCTGCGGGCCCGCGCCCAGCCGGGCGCGCTGCGCGCGGCGCTCGGGCTGGCCGCCGCGATCAGGCTGCGCGCGGGCGGGGTCACGGTCTTCACCGCGCTGCCCGTCCCGCCACACCTGGCGGAGGCGGTCCGCCGGGCGGGCGTCGACCTGGTGCGGCACGAGTTCGTGTGGCTGCGCGGCCAGCCGCCCAGCGAGCCGGGGCCCGCCGAGCGGACGGTCGTGCTCGGCACCTCGCTGGTGCGCAACGGGCTGGTGCACCGCGAGCGCTACCTGCGCTGGCTGACCGACCTGGCGGCCGAGGAGCCGCTCGCGTACTACCCGCACCGGCGGGAGGACCCGGTCGACGTCGCGGTCATCCGCGAGCGGCCCGGCATCACCGTGCACGACGGCGGCGCGCCCGCCGAGCTGACGCTGCGCGGCCTCGACCCGGGCCAGCGGGTGGTCAGCCTGCCGTCGACCGCGATCTCCTCGCTGCGGGTGCTGCTCGGCCCGCGCGGAGTGGCGGTGGAGCCGGTGGACGTGCCCGACGACTGGTGGACGAGCAGGGCGGCCCCCGCGCTGCGCTCGCATCTGACAGGAGTGACAGGAGTGACCGGTTGAGAGTGCTGGCGGTGGCCGACTCCGACTCGTACCTGAAGTGGGCGGCCTGCCTGCTCCAGGACCTGCCGGACGGCTGTGACACCGAACTGGTGGTGGTGCGCACCCCGATCGCGCCGTCGGCCGAGCAGATCGCCGCCGCCGTGGGGGACCGGCCCGCGCCGCCGGTGCTGAGCGCCCGCGTGCTGCGCCGCCTGGCGGAACGGTCCAGGCCCGACGTGATCCTGGTGTCCTGCACGGGTCCGGTCGTGGACGTGCTGGTGTCCGGCGTGCTGGACGGGCTGCGCCCGCGGCCGGTGTTCGCCACCGGGCTGCCCGGCATCTCGGTGCCCGCGACGGAGAAGGCGTGGCTGTTCCGCAGCGGCTGCGACCTGTTCGTGGTGCACAGCGAGCGCGAGGTTGCCGAGTTCGCGGCCATCGCGGCCCGGCTCGGCGGGGGAGGGGCGGTCGGCCTGGCCAGGCTGCCGTTCCTGCGGCCCCGGCAGGAGCGGTCCGGCGGCGACCGGGTGGTCTTCGCCACCCAGGCCAAGGTGCCGAAGGCGCGCGAGGACCGCGAGCGGATCCTGCTCGCGCTGGCCGAGCTGGCCGTCCGCGAGCCCGGCCTGGACGTCGTGGTCAAGCTGCGCGCGCTCGAAGGCGAGCGGCAGACCCACCGCGAGCGCCACCACTACCAGAAGCTCTGGCGGGAGCTGGGCGAGCCGGGCCGGCTGCGGTTCGCCGCCGGGTCGATGCAGGACCAGCTCTCCCGGGCGGCCGGGTTCGTCACCGTCAGCTCCACGGCGGCGCTGGAGGCCATCGCCATGGGCGTGCCGTCGCTGGTGCTGAGCGACTTCGGGGTGAACGCGGAGATGATCAACCTGGTGTTCGAGGACAGCGGCCTGCTCGGCACGCTCGACGACCTGGCCGAGGGCGGCTTCCGGCAGGCGGACCCGCAGTGGTGCGCGGCCAACTACTTCCACCCGGACGAGCGGGGCGACTGGACCGGGCTGCTGACCGGGCTGGTGCTCTCCCGGTCCCGGGTGCCGGCCGCGTCCCTGCTGGACGGCCCCGAGCACGCCGCCGCCCGCCGCCGCGCCCGGCTGCGGGTCGAGGTGCCGCCGAACATGCTGCGCGCCGGCTACCGCGCCAAGCGACGCGTCCGCCGCTACCTCAAAGTCCTGACCTGACGCGGACGGCGCGGAGGTCGCCGCAGGTGGAGCGGGGTCAGCGGGTGGTTCGGAGTTTTCTGCGCAGGCGGTCCAGCGGGCCCGGCGGGGGCTGCTCGGGCTTGCCGGGCTTTTCGGGCTTGTCGAGGAGGCCCAGGGCCTCCAGGCGCCTGCGCTTGAAGTAGCGGGCGTCGAAGGAGAAGCCGTCGGGCCGCAGGTCCGGGTACGCCTCGGCCTGCATGCAGTAGCCCACCGCGCGGACCAGCTCCGGCAGGTCGGCCGCGGGCGGCTCGTCGACGAAGCCGTCCTCCGACAGCCGGGGGAGCAGCGCGTCCACGATCGTGGCCGGGATCCGGTTGCTGTTCTCGTACGGGGTCAGCCGCTCCAGCACCAGGCCGGTGCCGTGGGAGACGGCGCGCAGCCCGTAGTGGCGGCGCGCCGTCACCAGGGCGGTGGAGAAGCAGCCCACCACCAGCTCCGGCCGGAGCGTGGCGAAGCAGACCTCGGCGGGCACGCTCTCCCCGGCCACCGTCACCTGGACGCCGAGCGGCCCGGCGGCGGCGCGCAGCAGCCGGGCGTGCTCACGCCCCGCCGAGGGATGCGGCTTGAACAGCACGCCCGTGTAGCCGCGGGCGGCCAGGCCGCGCAGCATCGCCTCGTGCAGCCCGGCCTCCTCCTCGGGGGTGACGACGCCGAGCGCCGACAGGTACTGCCCGAGGATCATCGCCTGGCCGCCCGCCATGGCCGGCGCGGTCGTGGCAACCTCGCGGACGACCGACAGGAACGGCTCCTCCGGCAGCCTCACGGCCGGCACCCCGTACTCGCTCAGCAGCAGCGGCGCCAGCCCAGGCACCAGGTCGAGGTGGAGCAGGCGGGTGACGCGGTGGAAGATCTCGGCGGGCAGCGGGTCACGGGTCGGTCCGTAGCTCATCAGCCCGTCGGAGTAGACGGTGATCGGGCAGTCGCGGACCAGCCCGGCGATCGTGCGGGCGGGCGCGACCGCGATCGACTCGACCACCAGCTCGTCGACCACGTCCAGCCGCAGGTGGGAGCGGACCAGCCGCTCCAGCATCGGCGCCTCGACGATCCTGGGCCGCCACTCCGCCGGATGCAGCGGGGCGATCAGCTCGTTCCACGAGCGCACCTCGTCGAACCGGGAGGCGAGTGCGGCGAAGCCCGGCGTCGCGTCCAGCGGCGTGGAGACCTCGGGGACCGGCGTGTTCGAGGACACCAGCAGCACTCTGCGGCCGTCCCCGAACAGGCCGGCGTCGATGCCCGCCGCCAGCGACATCGCGCCGAACAGCGTCGAGGCGTAGAAGACCGTCGTCGGGTGGCTCGTCATGAATCCTCCCCATCGGGGCGCGGCCCGCGGGCCGGGACGGGCAGGCCGGGCAGCAGCTCGCGCAGCACGGCCGAACGCTCGGCCGGCATCGCCGCCGCGGCCTCCGCCACCAGCTCGCGCGGCAGCGCCTGCGCCATCCGCGCGCCGCGCTCGGTGAACCGGGCCCGCAGCTCCGGCGGGAACCGGCCGGCGAGCTCCAGGTGGTGGGCGAGCAGGCCGCAGAAGTTGCGCACCGCCTTCGGCAGGTACTTCTCCTCCAGGTCCGCGAAGACCAGCTCGAACGCGTCGAAGAAGTGCAGCTGCCGCTCGTCGCCCACCTGGGTGAGCGAGCCGGCCACCTGCCGCCGGTAGAACACGCCCGCCATCGACACCGCGGCGAACGTCACCGCCTCCCGGTGCAGCCGCCAGATCCACGGCCGGTCCTCGGCGGTGTGCAGCCCGGAGGGGAAGCGCAGCAGGTCACCCAGCGACCGCCGGTAGACGCCCGCCCAGGCGTACGGGTAGTCCACCATCGTGCGCGCGCCCGCCGGCAGGATCGCCCCGCGCGGGTCGAGCACCGCGCCCCGCCGCGCCGCGGGAGCCCGGTGCACGACCCGCTTGCGGCCCTCGACCTGGACGTGGTCGGCGCGTACGAAGTCGCAGCCGAGCCCGTCGATGACCGCGACCAGCCGCGCCAGGTAGCCGGGAGCCAGCCAGTCGTCGCCGTCCAGGAACGTGACGTACCGGCCGGAGACGGCCGAAAGCCCGGCGTTGCGCGCGTCCGCCAGCCCGAGCGGCTCGGGGTTGCGGATCACGGCGAGTCCGGGCAGGTCGGCGCGGAAGTCCTCGACGACGGCGGCGGTGCCGTCCACCGACCCGTCGTCGACCACGACGAACTCGAAGCCGGGCCGGAAGTTGCGGGCCAGCGAGGCGAGCGCGTCGGAGATGAAGCGCTCGCCGTCGCGGACCGGCACGATGACCGAGAGGGTGATCACCGAGGTCAGACGGTGATCCGGCGCAGCCGCGCCTTCGGGGCCTCCTCGCCGGGGAAGACCCGCTTGACGCCGTCGCCCATGGCCTGCTCGATGATCCGGATGTCGCGCACCAGGTGCTCCAGGCCCGACGGCTCCAGCGAGGCGGCGTGGTCGGAGCCCCACATGGTGCGGTCGAGGGTGATGTGCCGCTCCACGCAGACCGCGCCGAGCGTCACCGCGGCCAGCGAGATCTGCAGGCCCCGCTCATGCCCCGAGTAGCCGACCGGCACCCCGTACCGCTCCTTGAGGGTGGTGATCGTGCGCAGGTTGGCCTCCTCGGGAGGCAGCGGGTACGTGGACGTCGCGTGCATCATGATCAGCTTGTCGGTGCCGAGGATCTCCACGGCCTCGTCGATCTCCCGCAGCGTGGACATCCCGGTCGACAGGATGATCGGCTTGCCGGTGGCGGCCAGCGCGCGCAGCAGCTGGTGGTCGGCGACGCCGGCCGAGGCCACCTTGTGCGTCAGGACGTCCATGTCCTCCAGGAACTCCACCGACGGCACGTCCCACGGGGAGGCGAACCAGTGCAGGCCACGCTCGTCGCAGTACTCGGCGATCTGCCGGTACTCGTCGGCGCCGAACTCGGTGCGCTCCTTGTACTCCAGGTACGTCATCTCGCCCCACGGCGTCTGCCGGATCTGCCCTTTCTGCGCCTCGGGCACGCAGATGGCCGGGGTGCGCTTCTGGAACTTCACCGCCTGGCAGCCGGCGTCGGCCGCCACGTCGATGAGCCGGCGGGCGATGTCGAGGTCGCCGTTGTGGTTGATGCCGATCTCGCCGATCACGTACACCGGCTCGCCGTCGCCGACCGGCACGTCCCCGATGGACACCGGGCGGAACCTGAGCCGCGGCGGCGCGGCCGGAGCCGGCTCCTCCGGGACCGGCCGGGCCGCGACCACCCGGTCGCACAGCTCGCGCACCGCGCCGTCGCCGCCCGCCCTGGTCAGCACCACCCGGGCCGCGGCGCGCACCCGCGGGTGCGCGTCCGGCACCGCGACCGGCCAGCCCACCTCGGCCATCGGGCCCAGGTCGTTGACGTCGTTGCCGACGTACGCCACGCGGGCCGGGTCGAGGTTCTCGATGGCGAGCCAGTCGCGCAGCACCGTCCGCTTGTCGGCCAGGCCCTGCAGCACCGGCACGCCGAGCTTGCGCGCCCTGGCCGCCACCACCGGGTTGTGCTCGGTCGACATGACCAGCACCTTCACCCCGGCGCGGCGCAGCAGCGACACGCCCATCCCGTCCGAGCGGCTGACCAGCACCATCTCGCGGCCCTCGGAGTCGACGTAGGCGCGGTCGTCGGTGTGCACGCCGTCGAAGTCGGTGATGACCGCGTCCACGTCGATCGGCTCGGGCGCGTCCACGAACGGGGCCAGCGCCCGCACGATCTCCAGGTCCTCGGGCGTGTCCACCTCGACCGCGTGCCGGGCCGGCACCGCCTGCACGGCCACGTCGCCGAAGAAGCGGTGACCGCGCTCGCGGAACCCCGCCGCGCGCATCACGTAGAAGGCGCCGGTCTCGCGGAACTGCGGCTCCATGTCCTGCCTGCGCGGCCGGGACGCCGGGTCGTGGTTGACGCCCGCGCCGGCCGGGGTCCACAGGAACTCGTGCGTCGGCGTACCGGAGAAGACCGCGTCGGCCTCGCCGTCGAGCACCCGGCGCACGGCCGCCGACAGGTCGGCGGGATCGATGAACGCGCTCGTGCACTGCACGAGCACGACGACCTCGGGGTCCTCGCCCAGGGCGTCGAGGGCGTGCAGCACGGCCGACTCGCTGGAGGCCGTGGCGCCGCTCAGCTCGGCCGGCCGCTCCACCACCCGCGCGCCCGCCCGCTCGGCGGCCTCGGCGATGCCCGGATGATCGGTGCTCACCACCACCTCGTCCACCAGCTCGGCCTGCAGGCACGCGCGGACCGCGCGGGCCACGAGCGGGGTGCCCCCGACGGGGGCGAGGTTCTTCAGTGGTACGCCCGCCGAACCTCCACGGGCGGGAACTACGGCCAGGACTCGCAACGTATCTCCTCTATCCTCCGGGTTGCATCCAGAAGCTAGAGGCGCTGGTTGAACTGGCAGCGTCCCCGTTCTTAACTTTCCGGGGGCATCGGGTTGCGTCACCCGGGCCAGGTGGCCGGCAGGCGCAGCACGAACCTGGCGCCGTGCGGGCTGTCCTCCACCCGGATCTGCCCGCCGTGCGCGAGCGCCACGTCGCGGGCGATCGCCAGGCCCAGCCCGGTGCCGCCCGCGTCCCGGCTGCGGGCGGCGTCCAGCCGGGTGAACCGCTCGAAGATGCGCTTGCGGTCGCCGACGGCGATCGGCGCGCCGTCGTTCTCCACGCAGAGCACGGCCTGGCCGTCCTGCCGCCGCACCTCGACGGACACCTGCTTCTCGGCGTGCCGCTGGGCGTTGTCCAGCAGGTTCGTCAGCACCCTGGCCAGCTGGAGCCGGACGCCGTGCACGGTGACGCCCTCGGCGAGCTCGGTCCTCACCGGGACCCTGTCCGTGCGCCTGGCGAGCTCCTGGCGGACCAGCTCGGCCAGGTCCACCTGCTCCCTGGCGGCGGCGTCCTCGCCGGAGCCGATCCTGGCCAGCAGCAGCAGGTCGGTGATGATGGCCTCCAGCCGGGCGGTGTCGCGCAGCGCGGACTTCACCAGCGTCCGCACGTCGGCCTCGTCCGGGTAGAGCTGGGCGCTCTCCAGCTGGGCGCGCAGCCCGGCGATCGGGGTGCGCAGCTCGTGCGAGGCGTCGGCGGCGAACTGGCGCTGCTGCAGCCCGGCGCGTTCCAGGCGGGCCAGGGTGCCGTTGACGGAGCGGGCGAGCTGCGCCACCTCGTCGTCACCCGGCGGCTCCGTCACCCGGCGGCTCAGGTCGCGGGCGGTGATGTGGTCCAGCTCCCGCCGCATCCGCGCCACCGGGCGCAGGGCCGAGCCGGTGACCACCCAGGTCGCCCAGGCGGTGAGCGCGAGGATCGCGGCGAGCTGGACGGCCGCGCTGATCTCCATGCTCCGGGTGGAGAGCAGGGGCGGGGTGCGCCGCGCCGCGTAGACGATCGGCGCCTCGGCGGTCAGGCCGGCCCGCATCACGGTGATATGCATACACATGGCGGGCAGGCAAGCGGTGACGTCGACGTCCCGGCCGCCCGGCCGCGGCCGCACGCCGCTCAGCATCGGCAGTTTCCTGGCCGCGTCGCTCGCCGCGAGGATCCGGCCGTCGTGCGCGACCAGCTGGATCAGGTCGACGTCGCTGTCGAGCACCGGCAGCCCGTGGCCGGCGCCCAGCTCGCCGCCGCGCACCCGGGCGGCGATGCGGGCGGCGGTGTCTCCCGTGGAGTCCCAGGTCGCCTGTGCGATCAGATGGCGGGTGATGAGGACGCCCGCGATCGCCACGGGGGTGAGCACGAGCGCGGCGACGACCGTGGCGATGATGGTGACGCGTCCCCGCAGGGATCGGGCCCACAGGCGCACCTCACCGACGCTACCGACCGTAGTCTTCGCGGACTGCCGCGCCGAGGGAAAGAAAGGTCAAATGCTCCCGATCCTCATCAAAGGCGGGCCCGCACCGGCCGGCGCGGGAGAATCGGGTGGGACCCCGCCGGCTTCCGCCGGGTGGGTATGCAAGCTTGCCGAAACTTGCACACCGGCCGGACGCTGGAGGTTGAGCCTCCCCGGAATGCCTGTGGATGAGGATCGGGTAACGCCCTCTTGCAAAATCTTCCAAAAATTGCAAAATCCAGCTAACGTCCCGGAAACAAGAGCCGCGAAAGCGGTCGATCACTGATCTTTCGGGAGGTCTCATGAGCAAGCGAGCCCTGGGCGTGGCCGCTCTCGCGACGCTGGCCTTAACCGCCTGTGGCGGCTCCGACCCCGCTGCCCCCTCCGCGGCGCCGAGCGAGTCCGCCTCGGCCGCCCCCGCGTCGGGCAACCTCGTCATCTGGGCCGACCCTAACCGGGTCAAGGCCCTCACCCCCTTCGCCGATCAGTTCGGCACCGAGAACGGCGTGACCGTCGAGGTGAAGGAGATCAGCAAGGACAACCAGCAGACCTTCCTGACCGCCTCCCAGCAGGGCAGCGGCCCCGACGTCATGGTCGGCGCGCACGACTGGATCGGCAACCTGGTGCAGAACGGCGCCATCGAGCCGGTCAACCTGACCGAGGAGCAGAAGGCGGCGTTCTCCGACATCGCGATCAAGGCGGTCACCTTCGACGGCCAGATCTACGGCGCCCCGTACGCCGTCGAGAACATCGCCCTGATCCGCAACACCGACCTGGCCCCCGACGCGCCCGCCACGATCGAGGACATGGTGGCGACCGGCAAGAAGCTCAAGGACGACGGCAAGGTCCAGGAGATCCTCTGCCTGCCCGTGGCCCAGAAGGGCGACGCCTTCCACGTCTACCCGCTGTTCGCCGCCGGCGGCGGCAAGCTGTTCGGCTCCACCCCGGCCGGCGACCCCGACCCCAAGCAGGTGCTGGTCGGCTCCGAGGGCTCGGTCAAGGCCTTCGGGAAGCTGCGCGAGCTGGGGGAGAAGGGCGACGGCGCGCTCAAGACGTCGATCACCAACGAGAACTACATCCCCAGCTTCGCCGGGAAGAAGTGCGCCTTCCTCATCTCCGGCCCGTGGGCCATGACCGACGTCAAGAAGGGCGGCTTCGGCTACGACATCACGCCCGTCCCGTCGTTCGAGGGCGGCGAGCCCGCCACCCCGTTCGTCGGCGTCCAGTCGTTCTTCGTCGCGGCCAAGGGCCAGAACAAGACGCTCGCCCAGGAGTTCGTCACCAACTACGTGACCAACAAGGACGTCGCCAAGGCGCTGTACGACGCCGACCCCCGGCCCCCGGCGCTGACCGCCGCCCTGGAGGAGGTCAAGGCGGCCGACGCCGACGCCGGCAAGTTCATGGACGCGGGCAAGGACGGCATGCCGATGCCCGCCATCCCGGAGATGCAGGCCGTGTGGGAGCCGTTCGGCATCGCCGAGGCGGGCGTGGTCAAGGGCGGCGACCCGGCCAAGGCGGCCGCCGCCGCGCAGAAGACCATCGACGGCTCGCTCAAGAACTGACGCCCCATGCCGCCCGACGTGCGCGAGACCGTGGAGGCGTCACAGGCTCCGCGGCCCCGCCGCAACATCACCACCGCCTTCGTGGTGAGCAGGATCGCGGTGCTCGCCGTCGCCGCCGCGATCCTGCTCTACGCCGCGCCGCCGCTGGTCGCCACCGGGTCCTGGATCGGGCTGGCCGTGCTGCTCGGGGCCACCGCCGTCATCGGCTACCTCTACCTGACCCGGCGGTACGTCCCGGCCAAGTATCTCGTCCCCGGCACCGTCTTCCTCATCGCCTTCCAGGTGTTCCCGGTGCTCTACACGGTGACCACCGCCTTCACCAACTTCGGCGACGGCCACCGCGGTGACAAGGCGGCGGCGATCACCGCCATCGAGCGCGGCTCCGTACGGCAGGCGCCCGGTTCGCCCGAGTACCAGCTCACCACCGCGCTGCGCGGCGGCGAGCTGGTCTTCCTGCTTGTCGACCCCGCCACCAAGCAGGTCCGGCTCGGCGACGCGGGCGGGCTGTCGCCGCTGCCCGGCGCCGAGGTCGGCGTCACCGGCAAGGTGCTGCGCGCGCCCGGCGTCACCGTCCTGACCGCGCCGCAGGCCGCCGCCCGCGGCGAGGAGATCGCCGCGCTGACCGTGCCCACCGACGGCGGGGCCGTCAAGGCCAACGGGCTCAGCCGCGCCGTCGAGGGCAGGGCGGCGCTCGTCTACGACGCGGGCTGCGACTGCATGCGGGGCGAGGGCGGCCCGTGGCGCGCCGACGGGTCGCAGGGCTACTTCGTCAACGCCGCCGGCGAGCACCTGGCCCAGGGCTGGCAGGTCAACGTCGGCCTGGCCAACTTCGCCAGGGTGCTGACCAACCCCACGATCTCCGGCTACTTCCTCGGGGTGTTCGGCTGGAACGCGGTCTTCGCGCTGGCTTCCGTCGCCGGCACGTTCGGGCTCGGCATGGCCGTCGCGCTGGCCCTGCACCACCCGCGCATGCGCGGCACCAAGGCCTACCGGATCGCGCTCATCCTGCCGTACGCCATGCCGTCGTTCGCGATGCTGCTGGTCTGGCGTGACATGTTCAACCGCGACTTCGGGCTGGTCAACCAGATGCTCGGGCTGAACGTGGACTGGCTCGGCGAGGTGACCACCGCCCGGCTCGCCGTCGTCCTGGTCAACCTGTGGCTGGGCTTCCCGTACATGTTCCTGGTCACGACCGGGGCGCTGCAGGCGATCCCGCGGGAGCTGACCGAGGCCGCCGCCATCGACGGGGCCACCCCGTGGAAGGCGTTCCGGCGGGTGACGCTGCCGCTGCTGCTGGTGGCGCTGACGCCGCTGCTCATCTCGTCGTTCGCGTACAACTTCAACAACTTCAACGCCATCCAGCTCACCACCGAGGGCGGGCCGTTCCCGCCCGAGAACCCGCAGGTGGGCGGCACCGACCTGCTCATCACCTACACGTTCAGGCTGGCCTTCGGCACCGGCGGCGCGCAGTTCGGCTTCGCGGCCGCGATCTCGGTGTTCATCTTCGCCATCGTGGCGATCGTCTCTGCCGTGGCGTTCCGCCGTACCCGCAAGCAGGAGGAGGTGTACGCGTGAAGCTGGCGCTCAGGCACGCGTTCGTGCTCGCCGTGTGCGCGTTCGCGATCTTCCCCATCCTGTTCGTCGTCTCCGCGGCGATCAACCCGCTGGGCACCCTCGCCTCGACCGAGCTGCTGCCGACCGGAGCCGGCCTGGCCAACTTCGGCGAGCTGATGACCTCGGACGTCTACCCGTTCGGCCGGTGGTTCTTCAACTCGGTGTTCATCGCGCTGCTGTCGTCGTTCGCCAGCCTGCTGCTGTCGATGTTCGCCGCCTACGCCTTCAGCCGGATGCGCTTCGCCGGGCGCCGGGTCGGGCTGCTGGCGCTGCTGCTCATCCAGATGTTCCCGCAGTTCCTGGCCATCGTGACGATCTTCATGATCTTCACCAGGGTGACCGAGCTGTACCCGGCGTTCGGCTTCGACACCGTGTGGGGGCTCATGCTGCTCTACCTGGGCGGCGCGCTCGGCGTGAACACCTGGCTGATGAAGGGCTTCCTGGACACCGTGCCGAAGGAGCTCGACGAGGCCGCCACCGTGGACGGCGCCACGCACGCGCAGGTCTTCTGGAAGGTCATCATGCCGCTGGTCACGCCGATCCTCGCGGTCACCGCGCTGCTGGCGTTCATCACCACCATGAGCGAGTTCCTCATGGCGAACGTCTTCCTGCGCGACCCGGAGAGCAAGACGCTCGCCGTGGGCATGTACGGGATGATCGCCGGCGACCGGCGCAACGAGAACTTCGGCATGTTCGCCGCCGCCACGCTGCTCACCGCGATCCCGACCGTCAGCGTCTTCCTCTGGCTGCAGAAGTACATCGTCTCCGGACTCACCTCCGGCGCCGTCAAGGGGTGACTCATGCGCTTCCTGGATCTGCCGCACCACGACGGCTCCCCGCTGTACGTCTCCACGCAGGCGCCCGAGCCCGGCGCCCCGGTGACGCTCTGGCTGCGCGCCCCGCGCGCCGCCGGGGTCACCGCCGCGCACGTGCGCGCCGTCCACGACGGCGAGCCCCGCTACGCCCGCGCCGCGCCCGACCCCGCCAGGACCGGCCGCCCCGTCGGCGGGTACGGTGCCGGCGACGACTGGTGGCGGGCCGAGGTCACCCCGGTGAACCCGGTCACCCGCTACCGCTTCCTGCTGGAGACCACCGGCGGCCAGGCGTGGCTGACCGCCGCCGGGCTGTTCGCGCACGACGTGCCCGACTCCGGGGACTTCCGCCTGGTCTGCCACGAGCCGCCCCCCGCGTGGATGGCCGGCTCGATCGTCTACCAGATCTTCCCCGACCGGTTCGCCCGCTCGGGCCCCATGCCGGACCCGGCCCCGGCATGGGCGCTGCCCCGCGACTGGGACCGCGACCCGGTCATCCCCAGCGGCCCCGGCACCGCCGAGCAGTTCTACGGCGGCGACCTCGACGGCGTCGTCCGCCACCTCGGCCACATCGAGAGCCTCGGCGCCGACACCGTCTACCTGACCCCGATCTTCCCGGCCCGCTCCAACCACCGCTACGACGCCGCCGACTTCGACCGCGTCGACCCCCTGCTCGGCGGCGACGCCGCGCTGCGCCGGCTGGCGGACGCGCTGCACGGGCGCGGCATGCGGCTGCTCGGCGACATCACCGCCAACCACACCGGCGACGCCCACGCCTGGTTCACCGCCGCCGTCTCCGACGTGCGCGCCCCCGAACGGGACATGTACTACTTCGACCCCGACACCGGCGACTACGAGTCCTGGTGGGGCTTCAAGTCGCTGCCCAAGCTCAACTGGGGCAGCCCGCTCGTCCGCGACCGCATGCGCCAGGTGCTCACCCGCTGGACCGGGCCGTTCGACGGCTGGCGGGTGGACGTGGCCAACATGACCGGCCGGTTCGGCGCCGACGACCACAACCACGAGGCCGCGGCCCTGCTGCGCCGCGCCCTGCCGCCCGGCGCCGCGTTCGTCGCCGAGCACAACCACGACGCCTCGTCCGACCTGGACCGCGACGGCTGGCACGGCACGATGAACTACGGCGGCTTCACCCGCCCCGTCTGGTCCTGGCTGCGCGCCGGCACGCTCGGCCTGGAGCACTTCCTCGGCGTGCCCGGCGGCGTGCCCCGCCGCGACGGCCTCGCCGTCCTGGCCACGCTGCGGTCCTTCGCCTCGCACCTGTCGTGGCGCTCGCTCGTGCACTCCTGGCAGCTGCTCGACTCGCACGACACGCCGCGGATCCGCACCGTCACCGGCTCGCGCGAGCGCCACCTCGTCGCGCTCGGCCTGCAGGCCACGCTGCCCGGCACGCCCATGGTGTTCGCCGGCAGCGAGTTCGGCCTCACCGGCGTCAACGGCGAGCACTCCCGCACCCCCATGCCCTGGAACCGCCCCGCCGACCGGGACCCGGCCACCCTCGCCGCCTACCGCGACCTGCTCGGGCTGCGCCGCCGCGAACCCGCGCTGCGCCACGGCGGGCTGCGCTGGCTGCACGCCGACGCCGACTGCCTGGTGTTCGCACGCGAGACGTACGAGGAGACGCTGCTCGTGTGCGCCCGCCGCGCGCCGGGGGCTCCGCTGGCCCTGCCCGCCCACGCCGACCTCGTCCATAACGGCGGCGACACGAATGACGGAACAGGTGATGGACCGTCGCTGTCCGTGTGGCGGGTCATCGGCCGATGACGCTACGGTTGGGGCCGCCCCGTCAGAGTTGATCGAGTTATAGGTGTGCCCGATGAGGTTGCTGTCCGTGGCCGTCCTGGCTTCGCTCCTGCCCGCCCTGCCGCTGCCGGCCCAGGCGGCCGCCCACGCCGGCACCACCTACTACGTGGACTCCAAGGCGGGTGACGACGCCGCCGACGGCACCGCCGCCGACCGGGCGTGGCGGTCGCTCGACGCGGTCAACGCCGCCGACCTCAAGCCCGGCGACACCGTCGCCGTCAAGCGGGGCAGCAGCTTCACCGGCTCGCTCGTGCTCGCCGCGAAGGGCACCGCCCGATCGCCCATCACCGTCAAGGCCTACGGCAAGGGCGCGCTGCCCAGGATCGGCGGCCGGGACGCCAACTGCGTGGTCGTCTCCGGCGACCACTGGCGCATCAGCGGCCTGCGCGCCAGCAACTGCGCCTGGGCGGGGTTCGAGATCAAGGGCGACCACAACGTGCTGTCCAAGGTGCAGGCCGACCGCAACGTGACCGGCGCGACCGTCACCCCCAGCGGGTCCCGCAACACGATCAAGGACAGCACCTTCACCAGGAACAACCGGATGAGCGTCAACGACAAGGGCGGCGACAACGACTCCGGCGCCTTCGGCATCCTGCTCAACGGCGACGACAACCTCGTCACCGGCAACACGATCACCGGCAGCCACGCCAAGAGCTACGACTACGGCGTCGACGGCGCCGCCATCGAGATCTTCGGTGGCAACCGCAACCGGATCACCCACAACCGCACCCACGACAACAACACCTTCAGCGAGCTCGGCGCCAAGAAGGGCGACACCGCCACGGGCAACGTGTTCGCCTTCAACGTCGTCACCTCCTCGCTGAAGACCGGCTCCTTCCTCGTCACCCGCGGCGCCCGCCACGTCGTCGGCCCGGTCAAGGGCACCACGGCCGTGCACAACTCCGTCTACATGCCGGCCCGCGACACCATCGGCTGGTCCTGCCACGACGGCTGCTCCCCGTCGATCCTGAAGCTGCGCAACAACGTCATCGTGGTGGGCGGCACGGCCGGCTACGAGGACGCCAAGGGCGCCGACGAGGCGAGCAGTGTTTACAAGGCGCGCAAGGCCGAGTTCAAGCTCGGCTCCGGCTCCGTCATGGCCGACCCGCGCTTCGTCTCGCGGACCAACCTGCGCCTGGCGCCCTCGTCGCCGGCCCGTGGCCGCGCGGTCCGCCTCGGCCCGTCGTGGTTCGGCGGCGCCGCGCTGGCCAAGGACATCACCGGCAAGCCGCTGCCCTCCTCCACCCGCCACGCGGGCGCCTACCAGTAACGTCAGCCGATGCCGTAACGGCTCGACATCCAGTCGTAGACCTGGCGGGCGGCGGGCTCGTCGCCGCCCAGCAGGGTGATCAGCCTGCCGGTGCGGCGGGTCAGCACGCACGCGAAGCTCTCCGCGAACAGCTCCGACACGTCCTGCCGGTACGGCGACTCCAGCCGCGGCCGGCGCAGCGCGTGCAGGAAGGTCCACCAGCGGTCGGCCGAGGGCCGGCCGTCGGAGTGGTCGATGGCGTGGCCCAGCTCGTGACCGCACACGTTGACCGACGGCGAGGGCACGCTGCCGACCGCGATGCGGCGCAGGACCGGGTCGTAGACACCGGCGCTCCGCTCCCACGTGCCCTCCTGCTGCGGCAGCGGGATGGCGCGCAGCTTCTCGAAGGCCGGCAGGTCAGGAACGGAGCCGGGGCCCACCACCAGGCCGCCGTCGAGGTGGTCGGCCAGGCGGGCGCCCAGGGCGCGCGGCACCGCCGCGAGCGTCATGACGGCCACGAGTGACTCCGGCGGCGGCAGCGTCCCCGGCTCCCACATCCGCGTCAGC
Organism: Nonomuraea harbinensis; assembly: GCF_019396385.1. Classification (GTDB taxonomy): domain Bacteria; phylum Actinomycetota; class Actinomycetes; order Streptosporangiales; family Streptosporangiaceae; genus Nonomuraea; species Nonomuraea ferruginea. The sequence continues at coordinate 148,619 of NZ_JAHKRN010000009.1, forward strand.
CTGTGCTCCAGCACGCCGACATGCAGCCATCCAGGCCATCCTCTGCGCCTCACCGTACCGCGCTCTCTGCAACCGTTCTCAGGCCACCCTCGTGACCGAGATCAATGATTACCTATCCGCGACCCTGCGGTGGTGTCGAAACGGGCGCGATCCGCACGACGCTTCCTGTGAAAGCGACGAGAGAGAGACCCATGGGCTGGAAGATCGAAGTCGTCCCCATCCCCGTCGCCGACGTGGAGAAGGCCAAGGGGTCCTCCAGCGAGCGGCCGGGGTTCACCGTGGACCACGACTCGCGGGTGAACGAGGAGACGCGGGTGGTCCGGCTGACGCCGCCCGGCTCGGGCCGCTCCGTGTGAGCGCGGTCAAGCACTACGAGCGGGACGGCACGTTCGCCGAAGGGGCGGGGCGGCCGCTGGAACTCGTGTTCTTCGACGACCTCGACGGCGACGGCCGGGTGCTGCAGGAGCGCGCCTGACGGCGGCTTGGCGCAATACGCGGTCAGTCTTGCCCGGTTCTTGGCGGCGTGAACCGGTATGGAAGCTGCATGCTGGGATTAAGCGCAGCAAGCGTGACATATCCGTGGAACATGCCGGAAACCTCTCCGCGGCACTGTGAAAGCCTCGGAAAAGGGGAGGGGCAATGCTGCTGCGACTGAGGGTGTCGCTAGCCGACCGGCCGGGAGGGCTCGGCCAGGTCGCCAAGGTGCTGGGCACGCTGGGCGCCGACATCCTCCAGGTCACCGTGCTCGAACGTGAGATGGGCAGGGCGGTGGACGACTTCGTCGTGTCCTGGCCGGGCCCGGCGGGCGCGGACGAGGTGCGGGAGCGGTTCTCCGCCGTGCCCGGCGTGCGGGTGGAGGGCGTGTGGCCGACCCGCGAGGTCCCCGGCTCCGCGCCCGACTACGACCTGCTCATGCACGTCGCGGCCGAGCCGTCGCGCGGCCTCGCCACGCTGGTGGACGCGCTGCCCGGCCTGTGCGGCGCGGAATGGTCGGTGGCCTACGCCGGCGGCTCGGTGGTCCACAGCTCCATCGCCGCGCCCGAACTCGTCGACCTGCCCGAGCCGCCGCCGCGCGCCGCCACGCTGGACGGCGAGAAGGTGCGGCTCATGCTGCTGCCCATGACCGCGTACCAGCTCCACCTGCTCGTGGCCCGGGCCGACGGGCCCGGGTTCCACCGCGCCGAGCTGGAACGGGCCGTGCGCATCGTGGACGTCGTCTCCGCCCTGGCCGCCCGCGTCTGAGGCGGACCCGGTAGTTCGTCCGGGATGGGAGGACTGTGGCTTTCGGGAGAAGATTTCGGGGTTGTTGTTGATCGCCGAGCATTTCTCCTATGGGTACGGGTAGGTTTGGGCGGGTGTCAGAAGCCTCCGCTCCGGCCCAGCCACGCCTGGCGTGGCTGGACGCGCTGCGTGGCATCGGCGCGCTGGCCGTGGTCGCCGAGCACATGACCCCGTGGTTCCTGCCTTCCGTGCGCCCGCAGTGGTTCCATCTCGGCGTGTACGGGATCTTCGTGTTCTTCCTGGTCAGCGGCTACATCATCCCGGCGTCGCTGGAGCGCCACGGCGACGTGCGCACGTTCTGGCTCAGCCGCGTGTTCCGCCTCTACCCGCTCTTCCTGGCCGTCGGCCTGCTGGTGGTCGCGCTCCACTGGTGGGTGCCGGTCCGCGAGGCGGTCGAGCGCGACTGGGCGTCGGTCGCCGGCCACGCCACCATGCTGCTCGACGTCGTGGACGTGGCCGGGGTCGCCGACACCATGTGGACGCTCTCGTACGAGATGGTGTTCTACCTGATGGTCACGGCCCTGTTCATGGTCCGGCTGCACCACCGCAGCGGGCTGCTGGCGATGCTGTTCGCGGCCGGGGCGGTGGCGACCGGGGTGCTGATGACGCGGGGGGTGCTGACCGGCGGCTGGGTCGCGTACGTGTCGTGCGCGGTGTTCGCGACCGGCCTCGTCTGCCTGATCACCGGGCGGTTCCGCCGGACGGCCGCGGCCGTGCTGGGCGTGATGGCGCTGACGCTGCTGGTGCTGGGCAGCCGGGTGCCGTGGGTGGGGGTGGCGGTGCTGGCGCTGATGTTCGCCGGGACCGCGATCTACCGCTGGGAGCGGGGCGAGGGCCGGTTGTGGCCGGTGGCGGTCACGCTCGTGGCGGTCGCCTGCGTGCCGTTCTGGGCGATCATGGCCGGGTGGTGGTGGGTCCAGCCCGACATCTGGATCACCACGATCGTGCTCGTGGCCGCCACGTTCGCGGCGGGCATGGCGCTGCGCGGGCGGCGGGTGCCCCGGGTGCTCGTCTGGCTGGGGCTCGTCAGCTACTCGCTCTATCTGGTGCACCACCCGCTGCTGAGGTACTTCACCTGGGTGTCCGGCGATCTCCGGGCGGAGCCGCTGCCCTACCAGCTCGCCATGACGGCGCTGGCGCTGACGATGGTGGTGCTGGTGAGCGCGTTCACGTACCGCTTCGTGGAGCGGCCCATGCAGGAGCTGGGCCGGCGGATCGCGCGGTCGAGGTCGTCCACCGTTCCAGCGCGGGGGCCAGCAGAGGATGCCTCAGCAACGTCCGCCGCACGATAGGGTCCTCCGCCATCAGGAACGCCAGGTGGCGGACCGCGTGCGCGGCCACGTGGGCCACCTCCACCCGCTCCGGCGAGGGCCGGGCGGGAGCCGAGCCCATGGCGAGCTCCAGCCGGGGCAGCGCGACGGCGGGCAGCCACGGCGCGGGGTCGGGGCACACCGCGTAGGTGAGCACGATCTCGCCGCCCGCCAGGTGGCGCCAGCTCGTGGAGTGGACGACGGTGAGCGGGTCGCCGGCGGAGATCCCGCAGGCGCGGCGCGCGGCCTCGTCGGGGCTCTCGCCGGGCTCCGGACGCGTCTCGGCGCGCCGGTAAGCCCACGAACTGTCGGCGTCCGCCCTTAGCATGAGCGTCTCGACCCAGACCACGTGTCTTCCCGTCACCGTCCGCAGCTTACTGCCAATCATACGCAATAACGTAAATCCCGCATGTGTGTCGCCTCTCTTGCGGTAGTGGCCGGGAGGCGGACGACGGAAGGGGGAGGGCCCATGCCCGGCTTGCTCGTGCTGATGGGATCGGGAGAGACGAGCCCGACCATGGTGGAGGTGCACCGCGCCGCCGCGCGCCGGCTGCGGCCGGGGGCGCGGGCCGTGCTGCTCGACACGCCGTACGCGTTCCAGGAGAACGCGGCCGACATCTCCGCGCGCGCCCGCCGCTACTTCGCCCGCAGTGTCGGCCTGGACGTCGAGGTGGCGCCCGGCGTCGCCGGCGCCGACTGGGTGTTCTCCGGGCCGGGCAGCCCCACCTACGCGCTCGACCGCTGGACCCACTCCGGCGTGGCCGGCGACCTGCGGGCCCGGGTGCGGGCGCGGTCCGGGGTGACCGTGCTCGCCTCCGCCGCCGCCTGCACGGCCGGCCTGGCGACGGTGCCGGTGTACGAGATCTACAAGGTCGGCGCCGAGCCCTGCTGGCGCGAGGGCATCGACCTGCTGGAGCCGCTCGGGCTGCACGCCGTGCTGATCCCCCACTTCGACAACGCCGAGGGCGGCACCCACGACACCCGCTACTGCTACCTGGGGGAGCGGCGGCTGTCGCGGATGGAGCGCGAGCTGCCGCCGGGCACCGCCGTGCTCGGCGTCGACGAGCACACCGCGCTCGTCGTCGACCTGGAGACGGAGGCCGTCGAGGTGGCGGGCCGCGGCGGCGTCACGGTCCGGCTGCCCGGCTCGGTCACCGTGCTGCCCGCGGGCACCCGCACCGGGCTCGCCGAGCTGCGCCGCCTGGCCGAGGGCGGCGCCGGCACGCCCGTCCCGGCCCCGCCGCCGGCGGTCCGGCAGGCCGGGGTGACGCTGGAGGAGACCATGAGTGCCGCCGAGCGCGCCTTCGCCGCGGCGGTGGCCGCGCCCGACCTGGCGGCGGCCGCCCGCGCGGTGCTGGAGCTGGAGGCCGAGATCGTCTCCTGGGCGGCCGACACCGAGGAAGACGCGGGCGGCGTCGACCAGGCCAGAGAGCTGATGCGGCTGCTGATCGCCCGGCTCGGCGAGCAGGCGGCCACGGCGGGCGTCCACACCGTCATGGGCCCGCTCCTGGCGCTCCGCGGCGAGCTGCGCGCCCAGGGCCGCTACGAGGTGGCCGACGCGCTGCGCGAGGCCCTGCTGGAGGGCGGCGTGCTGGTGGAAGACACCCCCGACGGCCCGCGCTGGTCGGTCGTGCCCCCGCCGCGCCCTCGGTGAGCCATCGCGGGATCGAACCCCGGGGCGCGCGGGCGCGTACCTGTCTGCGAGGGCTCCGGCGAGGGAGGCGGCGACGTGCGGTGGCTAGCGGCGCGGCTTGTCGATGCGGGCGCCGTCGGGGGTGAAGATCATCAACCGGCTCATGTCCACGCCCACCTTGGCCGCGTCGCCCGTACGCCACACCGGGCGGTTGCCCAGCCGGACCGTCAGGTCGGCGCGGCGGTGCACGCCGTTGCCGACGTTCTGGCCGACCTGCTCCTGTTCCTGCGGCTCCTCCTCCCGCTGCGGGAACATGCGCCGCATCAGCGCGCCGATCCCGCCCGAGGCGGCGTGATGGCCGTTGCGCCCCTCGCGCGGGTCCGGCGGCTCGGGCACCGGCACGGCCGGCACCCCGCACTCGATGTAGGCCATCCACTCGTGGCCGTGATACTCCAGCGTGCGCACCCGTCCGTAGAAGGCCGGTCCGTCGTACGACTCCGGCACCGGCGCCAGCCCGTCCGGCCGCATGCCGACCAGCACCTGCCCGCCGGTGTGCTGCGAGATCGCGTACGCGCGCGGGTCGCTCCACGGGATGGACAGCCGGTGCGGGCCGAAGTCCAACAGGACGAACTGGTTCTGCGGCGTGTGCACGCTGGCCGAGAGCAGGTTGAGCTGCTGGGAGTTGAGGAACGCGGCGACGAAGGCGGTCGCTGGATCGTTGTAAATCTGGGCCGGAGTGCCGACGTCCTGCAGCACGCCGCGGTTCAGGATCGCGATGCGGTCGGCCAGCGTCAGCGCCTCCACCTGGTCGTGCGTCACGTAGATGGTGGTGATGCCGAGCGACCTGACCAGCGCGGAGATCTCCATGCGCAGCTCGGTCCGCATCCCCGCGTCCAGGTTCGACAGCGGCTCGTCCATCAGGAACAGCTTGGGCTGCCTGACGATCGCGCGGCCCATGGCCACCCGCTGGCGCTGGCCGCCGGAGAGCGTTCCCGGCCGCCGCTCCAGGGTCTCGTCGATGTGCAGGGCCTTGGACAACTCGGTGACGCGGTCGCGCACCATCTGCGGGTCCGCCTTGGCGATCTCCAGGGGGAAGGCGATGTTGCCGCGCACGGTCCGGTGCGGGTAGAGGGCGCCGCTCTGGAACACCATGGCCACGTCGCGGTCGCGCGGGGCCACGTGGTTGGCGAGCTGGCCGTCGAGCCAGAGCTCGCCCTCGGTGATGTCCTCAAGGCCGGCGATCATGCGCAGCAGTGTGGACTTGCCGCAACCGGACGGGCCGAGGAGGACGAGGAACTCGCCGTCCTCGGCCCTAAGGCTCAGCTTGTCGACCGCCAGGTAATCACCTGGATACACCTTGGTCACGTTGTCGAGAACGACTGAGCTCATGGGCCCACACCTTGCGCGCGTGTCACCTGTGACGGGGACGGATTGAAGAGGTAGTACATCGCGCATTAACACTGCATGTCCACCCTTGACATAAAAGTTCTGCTGATACCTGGTTTCGGTCGAGAGTTTTGGGGTGCCTTACGCCGTTATTTCCGAAATGTGTTAGTTGGAAGGGCTTGCGAAAACTTGCGGTAAGGTCTTTCAATGGTCGGGACTCAGGGGGGTGGCTTATGGCGACGTGGTGGCGGGACGCCGCGATCTACCAGGTGTACGTGCGTAGTTTCGCCGACGGGGACGGCGACGGGGTCGGCGACCTGATAGGCGTCCGTGATCGCCTGCCCTACCTCGCCGCGCTCGGCGTGGACGCGATCTGGCTGACGCCCTTCTACCCCTCGCCTATGGCCGACTTCGGCTACGACGTAGCCGACTACCGCGACGTCGACCCGCTCTTCGGCACGCTCGGCGACGCCAAGGCGCTGATCGACGAGTCCCACGGGCTCGGCCTGCGGGTGATCGTCGACATCGTGCCCAACCACACCTCCGACCAGCACCCCTGGTTCCAGGAGGCGCTGCGCGGGGCCAACCGCGACCGCTACGTCTTCCGCGACCGGCCCAACGACTGGGAGTCCATCTTCGGCGGCCCGGCCTGGACGCAGGTCGCCGACGGCCAGTGGTACCTCCACCTGTTCGACCCCTCCCAGCCCGACCTCAACTGGGAGCATCCCGAGGTGCGGGCCGAGTTCGAGTCGATCCTGCGCTTCTGGCTCGACCTGGGCGTCGACGGCTTCCGGATCGACGTGGCGCACGGCATGGTCAAACCGGCCGGCCTGCCCGACATCGGTCACTCCGGGCAGACCCGGCTCATCGGCAACGACGTGGTGCCGTACTTCGACAACGACGGCGTGCACGAGATCCACCGGTCGTGGCGGCGCATCCTCGACTCGTACCCGGGGGAGCGCATCGGCGTGGCCGAGGCCTGGGCGCCCACCCCCGAGCGCCTGGCCCTCTACGTGCGGCCGGACGAGCTGCACCAGGCGTTCAACTTCCACTACCTGTTCGCCCCCTGGGAGGCTCAGGCGCTGCGCGAGGTGATCGACAGCTCGCTCGCCACCGCCGCCTCGGTCGGCGCGCCGACCACCTGGGTGCTGTCCAACCACGACGTCAAGCGTCACGTCACCCGCTACGGCAGCCTGGCCAGGGCCCGCGCCGCCGCCCTGCTCACGCTCGCCCTGCCCGGCTCCGCCTACATCTACCAGGGCGACGAGCTGGGCCTGCCCGAGGTGCTCGACCTGCCGGAAGAGGTCCTGCGCGACCCGCAGCGGCTGCGCGACCCCGACAGCGGCCGCGACGGCTGCCGGGTGCCGCTGCCCTGGACGCGCGACCTCGGCTGGCGTGAGCCGTGGCTGCCCATCCCCGCCGCGTGGGCCGGGCTCAGCGTGGAGGCCCAGCAGGGCGTGCCCGGCTCCACCCTGGAGCTCTACCGGGAGGCGCTCCGGCTGCGCCGCTCCTTCGACGGCGACCTGACCTGGCACGACTCTCCCGAGGGGACCCTCGTGCTGTCGCGGGGCGACCTGCTGTGCACCGTCAACCTGACCGGGTCACCGGTCGGCTTCGCCGTCGACGGCGACCTCCTGCTGGCCTCGGACGAGCCCGGCGCGCCCGATTCGGCGGCCTGGTGGAGAATGAGGCATCCGGCCTGACGGGTTCCCGCTTCACGGCCCGTCGCCCGCGCGAGAGGATTCTCGTTGAGGTCCCACACCGGCTCCACAGGCCTTCCGGCGCTCCGCCGGCCCGTCGGCGAGCGCCTCGGACCGTCTGCCGGACGATCGAGGCCGGTTCGCACTGCTGTTCGATATGAGACGATGTGCCGGACCGTGAATCGCCTGCCTCTTGTGATGCTCCGCAAGGGTCCGATTCCTCCCTCGCCTGAAGGCGGGGGCTTACTCGGAGGTTTCTGATGAACGGACCCGCCCGCCTTGCCGACATCGCCGCCCAGGCCGGGGTGAGCGAGGCCACGGTCAGCCGCGTGCTCAACGGCAAGCCGGGCGTCTCGGCGACGACCCGCCAGGCGGTCATGACAGCGCTCGACCTCATGGGCTACGAGCGGCCGCCCCGGCTGCGCCAGCGCAGCAACGGCCTCATCGGGCTGGTCACCCCCGAGCTCGACAACCCGATCTTCCCGGCGTTCGCGCAGGCCATCGAGAAGGCGCTGACCCAGCACGGCTACACGCCCGTGCTCTGCACCCAGCTGCCCGGCGGCGCCCCCGAGGACGAGTTCACCGAACTGCTGGTCGACCGCGGGGTGAGCGGCATCGTGTTCGTGTCAGGGTTACACGCCGACACCACCGCCCGCATGGACCGCTACACCCGGCTCACCGACCGCGGCCTGCCGATCGTGCTGGTCGACGGCTACAACGAGCACATCGACGCCCCCTTCATCTCGGCCGACGACCGCATGGCCGCCCGCCTCGCCGTCCGTCACCTGGCCGACCTCGGCCACGAGCGCATCGGGCTGGCGCTCGGGCCGCGCCGGTTCGTCCCCGTCATCCGCAAGATCGAAGGCTTCCGCGAGGCCATGAGGGTGCTCCTCGGCGCCGACGACGTGGACGACCTCATCACCCACTCGCTGTTCTCCGTCGAGGGCGGCCAGGCCGCCGCCACGCAGCTCCTCGACCGCGGCTGCACCGGCATCGTGTGCGCCAGCGACCTGATGGCGCTGGGCGCGATCCGCGCCTGCCGCCAGCGCGGGCTCGCCGTGCCGGGCGAGGTGTCGGTGGTCGGCTTCGACGACTCGCCGCTCATCGCCTTCACCGACCCGCCGCTGACCACCGTGCGCAAACCGATCGGCCCGATGGCCACGGCCGCCGTGCAGACCCTCCTCGAAGAGGTCGGCGGCGCGTCCGCCAAGCACGTCGAGCTCATCTTCCAGCCCGAGCTGGTGGTCCGCGGCTCCACCGGCTCCGGCCCGCTGGTCAACCGGTGATGCTTCTGGCAATGTCCGGCCGGGGGCCAGCTGAGGGTCTGTTCGGGTGATTCTTCGGGGAACCTCCGGCTGGGTGTGGCTCCGGGTGGCCGCGGACCGTCGTCGGGGCAGGCAAGGGCTTTTTGGGAAACCCCTCGGGCCGGGCGCCGTCATGCGTGCCTTACGGCCCGCTGTGCCCGCCGTAAGTGCTCGTGCGAGGAGGAGGGCGGGACTGTGACGTGTGACGTGCTGGTGCTGGGCGGGGCGGGGGTCGACACCACCGTTTACGTGCCGGAGCTGCCGCTGGCCTACCGTGACACCTACCCGGTGCCGCCCGTGGTCGATCGGATCGGGAACACCGGGTCAGGGGTGAGCCTCGGGTGCGCGGCCCTCGGGATGGACGTCGCCTTCGCCGACCTGATCGGCGACGATCCGCAGGGCGCGCTCGTCCGTGACGCGCTGCGCCACGTCGCCTGCGCGTGGGGCACCGCCGCCGGGGGCACCCGGCGCAGCGTCCTGCTGGTCGCCCCCGACGGCCGCCGCACGTCGTTCTTCGACGCCAAGGCCACCCCCGGCGAGCGCCTGCCCCGCGCGCTCTACGCAGGCGTCCGGGCCCGCCAGGTGCACGTGTCGCTCTCCGACATCTGCCGCGACGTCTTCGACGACCTCGGCGGCGTGCCCGTCTCCACCGACCTGCACGACTGGGACGGGGCCGACGACTTCCACCGGGACTTCGCGTACCGCTCCGACCTGGTGTTCCTGTCAGCCACAGCGCTGGAGGACCCGGTGGCGGCGATGCGCGGCATCCTGGCCCGCGGGCGCGCCCGCACCGTCGTCTGCACCCGCGGCGCCGGCGGCTGCCTCGTCCTGACGCGCGGCGGCGAGGTGCGCGCCTTCCCCGCCGTCCCGCTGCCGGCACCGGTCGCCGACAGCAACGGCGCGGGCGACGCGTTCGTCTCCGGCTTCCTGTACGGGACGCTCAACGGGCTGCCGCTGGAGCGGTGCGTCACGCTGGGGGCGGTCGCCGGGGCGCACGCCTGCACGGTGCCGGGCACCCACGAGTCCCCGATCACCGAGCCCGTCCTCCTGGCCCGCGCCTCAGCAGACACCTGAGCCTCGGTCGAGCCCTGAGCCTCGGTCGAGCCCTGAGCCTCGGTCGAGCCCTGAGCGTCCGCCGATCACCTGACTCGGTCGAGTGCTACGCGGCAGGCGGGCGGCATCCCGGACGAGGGCGGCTCGGCGCACTCGGTGTCGCTGACGGTTAAGGTCAGCTTGCCGTCCTGCACCGGGTTGCCCGCCTCGCCCGCGGACGGGCCACGGGACATCCACACCAGCACGGCGACGAGCAGCGCGAGCAGCACCAGCATGATCACCACGGCGGCCAGGCAGCCGGTGAACAGGTTCCGGCCCGGCTTGGCGGGCCGGGCGCCCGGCGGCAGCGGGCCACGGCGGGGCAGCGGGCCCTGCCCGGTCTGATGCGGAGGCACCTGCGGCGCCTGACGCCCCGGCCGCGGGAAGCGCCCGGACGTCTCGGCGGGCGGCATGGGCGCCGCCTGCCGCGGCCCCTGGAAGGTCCCCGTCTCGCCGGGCGGCCCCTGACGCGGCCCACGCCCCCCAGACCTCGGCACGTTCCCCGACGTCTCGGCGGGCGGCACAGCGGGGCGCGGCCCCTGATGCGGCCCACCGGGCCCCGGTCGCGGTACGTTCCCGGAGGTCTCGGCAGGCGGCGCCTGGTACGGCCCCCCGGGCCCGGAGCGCCGGAAGTTCCCCGACGTCTCGGCAGGCGGCACAGCGGGGCGCGGCCCCTGATGCGGCCCACCCGGCCCCGGTCGCGGTACGTTCCCGGACGTCTCCGCAGGCGGTGCCTGGTGCGCGCCCGGGAAGTTTCCGGGGGTTTCGGCTGGGGGTGGGGCGTCGGCGGGTCTCGGGGCGGGGCCTGCGGGAGCCGGTTGACGGGACGCGTCGGGAGCCGGCATGGGGAAGCGGCCGGAGGTGTCGGCGGGCGGGGGGCCGCTGGGGGCGCCCGGCGGGGGCTGGTGGGGCGCGCCCGGCTCGGGGCGGGCGAAACGGCCGGAGGTCTCGGGGTGCGGCTCCGCCCTGCCGCCCTGGTGCGGGGCACGCGGGCCCGGGTGAGGGTGCGCGCCGGGACGGTGGGCCAGCGGGGGGAACTCCGCGGGGTTCCAGGAGTCCGTGAGATGGCGGGAGGCCGCGAGCTGGGCCGCCGGCTCGTCGGTGGCGCTCACCAGCTCCAGCAGCAGCTGCTTGGCCGTCGGCCGCCGCGCCGGGTCGGGATGGATGGCCGCGGCCACCAGCCGGTCGAGCGGCGCGGGCAGCCCGCGCAGGTCGGGCGGGGCGGTACGGGCCCTGGCCGCCATGACGTAGGCGTCGCCCTCGCCGAACGGATGCCCGCCCAGCCCCGCGTACGCGATCAGCGACCCCCACGCGAACACGTCGCCCGCCGGGCTGGTGCGGCCCTCGAAGACCTGCTCGGGAGCGATCCACCCCGGCGTGCCCATCACCATGCCGGCGTTCGTGTGACGCGAGCTGACGTGCGTGGACCTGGCCAGCCCGAAGTCGATCACCCGCGGCCCGGCCAGCGTCAGCATCACGTTGGCCGGCTTGAGGTCGCGGTGGACCAGCCCGGCCGCGTGGATGGCGGTCAGCGCCGCGGCCACCCCCACGGCCGCGGAGTGGAGCATCGACGGCGACAGCCGGCCGTGCTCGATGAGGTGGTCCTCCAGCGAGACGCCGTCGATGAACTCGGTGACGAGGTAGAGCACCCCGTCGTGCTCACCGTGGTCGAGCACCCGGGCCGTGCAGAACGACGCGACCTTGCGCGCGTTCGACACCTCCTCGTGGAAGCGCGCCCGGTAGACGGGGTCGGCGGTGAAGTCACGCCGGATCGCCTTGAGCGCCACCGTCGCGCCGTCCGGCCCCTTCGCCAGATAGACGGTGCCCATGCCACCGGACCCGAGCCGGCCGGCCAGCTCGTACGGCCCGATCGCGGGCGGGTCCTCTGGCGTCAGCGGAGTGCCAGCAGAGCGGCCCTGCTGCCCCAACGTCGCTGTCCTCTCGCCGTCGTCATCCCGTCGACTCAACCGACCGTTTCCTCCGCCCGGCATGCCTTTGTGCACCCCAGACTCTAACGGAGTAAGGGCCTGCCCGCTGGCCGGGAGCTAGGACCGGACGCCGAGCTGGATGATCTCCGCGTGGACCGACACCGCCACCTCTCCCGGCGTCCGCGCGCCGATGTCCAGCCCGGCCGGCACCCGCACCCGGTCACCGCCGTCCACCCCTGCCAGCACCCCTGCTCCCCGCCTGCGGCTGGCGATGAGACCCACGTACGGGACGCCGGCCGCCAGCGCGGCCCGCAGCACCGGCTCCTCGGACACGCCGTGCGAGGCCACCAGCACCGCGGTGGTGTCGGCGGCGATGGCGGCCCACGGGTCGGCCGACGCCTCCACCTGGTAGCCGAGCGCCCGCCCGACCTCGGCGAACGCCCGCGCGATCGGCCCGTCACCGTACACGTGCACGAGCACCGGCGGCAGCACGGCCTCCAGGAAGATCTCCAGCGTGCCGCCGGACAGGCACGGCTGGCCGACGGCGACCAGCCCCTCCTCCTCGCGCGGCTCGCCCTCCTCGGGCGTGATGCGCAGCAGCGTCGAGTGCCCAGTGCGCCTCGGCTCCAGCAGCCGCAGCCCCTGGGCCCGTACCGTGTCGAGCGCGCAGTGCCCGCCGACGAACCCCTCCACGGTCCCGTCGGCCAGCACCAGCGCCCGGTCGCCGGCCTTCGCGCTGGTCGGCCGCTGCGCGCGCACGACCGTGGCCAGCACGTACGGCTCCCGCCCCGACCGCAGCTCGGCGGCCCGCTCCCGCACGTCACGCGGCGGGGCCGGCGCCCCGCCCGTCCGATCACGGCGGCGGGGCGCCGGCATGCCGATGAACTCGCTCATGAGATGGCCAGGTCCGTCCTGAACGGCCGCCCGTCGATGGTCCGCCACACGTTCGCCGGGGTCAGCGGCATGTCCGCGTGCCGGATCCCGTACGGCGCGAGCGCGTCCACCACGGCGTTGACCACGGCGGCGGGGGAGCCGACGGTGGCCGACTCGCCGACGCCCTTGGCCCCGATCGGGTGGAACGGCGACGGGCTGACCGTCTCGCCCAGCTCCCACGACGGGCACTCCATGGACGTGGGCAGCAGGTAGTCCATGAAGGAGGCGCCCAGGTGGTTGCCGTCCTCGTCGAACGCCATCACCTGCATGAGCGCCATGCCCACCCCGTCGGCCAGGCCGCCGTGCACCTGCCCTTCGACGATCATGGGGTTGATGCGCACCCCGCAGTCGTCCACCGCCACGAACCGGCGCACCTTCACCTGCCCGGTGCCCGGGTCGACGTCGACCACGCAGATGTAGGCGCCGAACGGGTAGGTGAGGTTCGGCGGGTTGTAGACGGTCACCGCGTCCAGGTGCCCTTCGACGCCCTCGGGCAGCTCCAGGTTCGAGTGCGCGGCCAGCGCGATCTCCGCGAGCGACTTGGCGGTCGACGGGTCGCCGACCACCGACCACTTGCCGTCCTGCCACTCCAGGTCGTCCGGGCTGGCCTCCAGCATGGCCGCGGCCACCAGCTTGGCCCGGTCGCGCACCTTCCTGGCCACCACCGCGGTCGCCGCGCCCGACACCGGCGTCGAGCGCGACCCGTACGTGCCGAGACCGAACGGCGTCTGGTCGGTGTCGCCGTGCACCACCTCCACGTCGTCGGCCGGGATGCCCAGCTCGTTCCCGACGATCTGGGCGAACGTGGTCTCGTGCCCCTGGCCCTGCGACTGGCACGACACCCGCAGCACCGCCTTGCCCGTCGGGTGCACGCGCAGCTCGGCGCCGTCGGCCATGCCGAGGCCGAGGATGTCCATGTGCTTGCGCGGCCCGGCGCCGACCGCCTCGGTGAAGAAGCTGATGCCGATGCCCATCAGCTCGCCCCTGGCCCGCTTGGCGGCCTGCTCGGCGCGGAGCTCGTCGTAGCCGGCCATGTCCAGCGCCAGCCTCAGCGTCTTGGGGTAGTCGCCCGAGTCGTACTCCCAGCCGGTGGGTGAGGTGTAGGGGAACTGGTCGGGCTTGAGCAGGTTGCGCATGCGCAGCTCGGCCGGGTCCACGCCCAGCTCGGCCGCCAGCACGTCCATCAGGCGCTCCACCAGGTAGACGGCCTCGGTGATGCGGAACGAGCACGCGTACGCGACGCCTCCTGGCGCCTTGTTCGTGTAGACGCCGGTGACCTCGCAGTGCGCGGCTTCGAGGTCGTACGAGCCGGTGAAGACGTGGAAGAACCCGGCGGGGAACTTCGTCGGCTGGGCCGTGCCGTTGAACGCGCCGTGGTCGGCCAGCACCTTCACCCGGATCGCCTTGATCCGGCCGTCCCGGTCGGCGGCGATCTCGCCGTGCATGTGGTAGTCGCGGGCGAAGGAGGTGCTCATCAGGTTCTCCGAGCGGTCCTCCATCCACTTGACCGGGCGGCCGGTGACGATCGAGCCGACGATCGCGCACACGTACCCGGGGTAGATCCCGACCTTGTTGCCGAACCCGCCGCCGATGTCCGGCGAGATCACCCTGATCTTGTGCTCGGGCAGGCCCGCCACCATCGCGTACAGCGTCCGGTGCGCGTGCGGCGCCTGCGTAGGGCACCACACGGTCAGCTTGCCGGTCACCTTGTCGAAGTCGGCGAGCGCGCCGCACGTCTCCAGCGGCGCCGGGTGCACGCGCGGGTAGAGCATGTCCTGCGCGACCGTCACCTCGGCCCGCTCGAACAGCTCGTCCGTCCTGGCCCTGTCGCCCGCCTGCCAGTCGAAGATGTGGTTGTCGGCCTTGCCCTCCAGGTCGTCCCTGATCACCGGGGCGCCCGCGTCGAGCGCGGTCCTGGCGTCGATGACCGCGTCCAGCGGCTCGTACTCGACCTCGATCAGCTCCAGCGCGTCGCGCGCCGCGTAGCGGTCCTCGGCCACCACGAACGCGACCTCCTGCCCCTGGAAGCGCACCTTGTCCGTGGCGAGCACCGCCTGCACGTCGTTGGACAGGGTGGGCATCCAGGCCAGGTTCAGCCCGGCCAGGGTGGCGCCGGTGACGACGGCCTTGACCTTGGGGTGCGCCTCGGCCGCCGAGGTGTCGATCGACACGATCCGCGCGTGCGCGTAGGGGCTGCGCAGGATCGCGCCGTGCAGCATGCCGGGCAGCTTGACGTCGTCGACGTAGGTGCCGCGGCCCCGGATGAAACGGGCGTCCTCCTTGCGGTGCATGCGTCCGAAACTCATGACTTGGCCTCCGCCTCTGCCGCCCAGCGGATGGACCGGACGATGTTCTCGTAACCGGTGCACCGGCAGAGCTGGCCGGAGATCGCCTCGCGGATCTCGCCCTCGTCCGGGTCGGGCTTGTTGTCCAGCAGCCACCGCGCCGTCAGCAGCATCCCCGGCGTGCAGAACCCGCACTGCAGGCCGTGGCACTCCACGAACCCCTTCTGCACCGCGTCCAGCTCGCCGTCCTTCTCCAGCCCCTCGACGGTCGTCACCTCGTGGCCGTCGGCCATCACCGCCAGCACCGTGCACGACTTGACCGGCACCCCGTCGAGCTGGACGGTGCACACCCCGCAGTTGGAGGTGTCGCAGCCCCAGTGGGTGCCCGTCAGGTCCAGCTCGTCGCGCAGGAAGTGGGTCAGCAGCAGCCGCGGCTCCACGTCGCGCTCGTACGGCTGCCCGTTCACCGTCACCGTGATCCGCATGTCAGATCCTCTCCACAGCCCTGGCCAGTGCCCGCCGGGTCAGCTCGGCGGCCAGGTGGCGCTTGTAGTCGGCGGGTCCGCGCTGGTCGGAGTGGGGTTCGCAGTGCTCGGCGGCGATCCGGCCCGCCTCCGCGAACACCTCCGCGCCCGGCGGCTTCCCGATCAGGTGCGCCTCCGCCTCGGGCGCGCAGAAGTGCTCGGCGCCGACCGCCGTGAGCCCGATCCCGGCCCGCGCGATCACCCCGCCGTCCAGCTGGAGCACCGCCCCGGCCGCCGCCACCGGCCAGTCGCCGACGCGCCGCTCCACCTTCTCGTACGCGCTCCCCGCCCCGTCCAGGATCGGCACCCGGAGCGCGAGCAGCAGCTCCCCGTCGCCGACGGCGGTCTCGTACGGTCCCTCGTGGAACTCCCTGACCGGGACCTTCCGGACACCCGCCGGGCCCTGGATGACCGCGGTGGCGCGGAGCGCCGCGAACACCGCCGCCAGGTCCTCCGAGGGGTCGCCCTGGCAGAGCGAGCCGCCCACCGTGCCCCGGTTGCGGACGATCGGGTCGGCGATCACCCGTTCGGCGTCCTCGAAGATCGGGTACGGGCCGGTGGCGACCGCGCCGGCCAGGAGCTCGGCGTGGCGCACCATCGAGCCGATGACCAGCTCGCCGTCCTCCACCGAGAGCTGGGCCAGCTCGGACAGGCCGTTGATGTCGATCAGCGCCTCGGGCTGGGCCAGGCGCAGTTTCATCATCGGGATCAGGCTGTGGCCGCCGGCCACGACCCGGGCGTCGGGGCCGTACCTGTCCAGCAGCTCTAACGCGTGCGGGACGCTGCCCGCTCTTTCGTACGCGAACGTCGCGGGAACTTGCATGCCTGCACAGTGCTGTCACCCTTTCGGCTGGACAATCCAGAAATAAGGGATTCCTTAATCCGCGCCGGGAATCTATGAAGAAAGGGTGACCCTGAGCCAGCTCGGCGCCTTCGTCTTCGTGGCCCGCCTCGGTTCCGTCAAGGCCGCCGCCCGCGCGCTCGGCATCAGCGAGCCCGCCGTGTCGCAATCGCTGGCGCAGCTCCGCCGCCACCTCGGCGACCCCCTGCTCATCCGCTCCGCCGGCGGCATGGTGCTCACCGAGGGCGGCCGCCGCCTGCTCGGCATCGCCTCCCAGATCGTCGCACTCGGCGCCGAGGCCGTCGCCGCCGTCCAGCCCGGCGGCCCGGCCCGGCTGCACGTGGTCATGGACGGCGTCCTTTCCGAGCATGTCGCAGGGCCGCTGGTCTGCCTGTTCAACCAGCGCAAGTCCATGGACGCCAGCACCGGCGTCGCCGCCACCGCGGAGATGCCGCTGCTGCTCACCAGCCGCCTCGCCGACGTCGCCGTCGGACCGCAGCTGACCGGCCCCGGACTGGTCAGCCGGCCGGTCCTGCGCTGCCGCCTCGTCGCCGTCGCCGCCCCGCACGGCCACCGCGACCACTGGCTCGTCGGCCCCTCCGGCACCGACCCGGCCGGCGACAGCGGCCGGCTGCTGCGGCTGCTGCGCGTACCGGAGTCGCACGTACGCGTCTTCGCCAACCAGACGGCGGCCTGGAAGGCGGCGGCGGAGGGCGCCGGCGTCGCCCCCGCCGTCGCGCACCTGGTGGCGTCCCAGGTCCGGCGCGGGGAACTGGTGGTCGTGGAGACGGCGGCCACCCCCATGCCGGTCTCCTGGTACGCGACCGTCCTGGAACCCGGCACCCGATCGGCCTCGGCGGACGCCTTCCTGGACTTCCTCACGACCCCGGCGGCCACCCAGGTGATGCGCTCCCCGGACGAGGGCATCCCCCGAGCGCGCTTCCGCCCCCCGGTGCACGTGTCGATCTGGAGCTGACCGTCACTCCCTCCTCAGAAGTGCCAACCTTCCACGGCGGCCACGGCGTCTGGGGGGTATCGACCTGAGGAGAGACGTTGGATCGCGATGCCGGTTTCCGGGCGTTCGTGGATGCTCACCAACGCCCGTTGATGCGCCTGGCCTACCTGCTCACCGGAGAGGTCCACCTCGCGGAGGACCTCTGGCAGAGCGTGCTGGTCCGCATGATCGGGCGGTGGCCGAAGTTACGCCACATCGACAACCTCGACGCCTACGCGCGCAGGATCATGGTGAACCAGTACATCTCGTGGCGACGGCGGCGCGGTGCAGGCGAGGTGCCGAGCGCCGAGCCGCCCGAGCGCGCCTACTCCTGCGAGGACTCCGCCGTCCTGCGGATCGTCCTGCGCCAGGCGCTCATGCGGCTGACGCCCAAGCAGCGCGCGGTGCTCGTCCTGCGCTTCTACGAGGACCGTACCGAACGTGACGTCGCCGACCTGCTGGGATGCTCCGTCGGCACCGTGAAGAGCCAGGCGCACCACGCCCTGGCGCGCCTGCGCGCGCTCGCGCCGGAACTGGCGCCCAGACTGCCCGTTCTGGAGGACCCTGCCCGAAGTGAGGGGGCACGCCGATGACCTGGCTCGGAGAACAGCTCGGCCGCATCGCGGACGACATGCCGGAGCGCGACCTGGCCGCCCGGGCGGTCGCCGTCCATCAGCGCAGGCGGCGCAACGTCATGGCGTTCGCCGCCGCCGCGGTGGTCGTCGTCACCATGATCGCGGTCACCGTCGCGGTGCGGGCGCTGCCCGGTGAGCCGCGCGCCGCCGCCCGCCCGTCCGCCCCGCCGGAGCTGCCGGTCATCAAGGTCGGGACGGTGCCGACCGTGGAGTCGGCGCCCGTGTTCGTGGCCCAGTCCGAGGGCTACTTCCAGGAGGAGGGTCTCACGGTGCAGCCGGTGGTCGTCACCGGCGCGGGGGCCGCGACGCCGCAGGTCGAAGCTGGCATGCTGGATCTGGCGTACACCGACTACGCCACCCTCTTCCGGGCGAACGAGAAGGGCAAGGACTTCAGGATCGTCGCCGGCCTGTACCGGTCCTCGCCGGGAGACCTCGCGATCGTCGTGAGCGCCAAGTCGAGGATCAGGACAGTGCGCGACCTGAAGCGCAAGCAGATCGCGGTCCCGAACCTCGGGGGCCTCGGGCAGCTGACGGTGACGGCCGCGCTGAAGCGGGCCGGGCTGAAGCCGCGGGACGTCGTGATGGTCGAGAAGCCCTATCCCGAGATGCTCCACGCGCTGAACAGCGGGCAGTTCGACGCCGCCCTGCTGGCAGAGCCGTTCGTCACCGTGGGCGGCGAGCGCTCGCGGATCCTGGCGGACGCGATCCCCCGGGAGTTCGCGGGCCTGCACACCGCCGGCCTGGCGGCCACCGCCGAGTGGGTCCGGAAGCACCCGCGCACGCTGGCGGCTTTCCAGCGCGCCCTGGCCAAGGCGCGGCACCTGATCGCGAGCGATCCCCGGCAGGTGCGTGAGGTGGTGCCGACCTACACGAAAACCTCCCCCGAGGAGGCGGCCGCCATGACGTTCGGCTCCTATCCGGCCGAACTCGACATGACGGAGCTCAAGCGGGTCGCCGACCTGACCCACGCCCACGGGTTCACGGAACGCCAGGTGGATCTCGGTGATGCCGTCGGCGGGTGATCCGGCACGCCCGAGACCCAGGCCGTGCCGCGTCGTACAGGAGGGTGGGTGGTCGCCCGGATGCGAAGAGAGCCCCGTCGGCAGGCGCCCGGTGCGGCTAGCCTCGGGCGCATGCCGCGCCTGGTGTTCTCCGACTCGGACCTCGGCCGCGTCCGCTTCGCCGTCCTGCCCTTCCAGGAGACGCTGAAGGCGGCGCGCGGCCTCGGGCTGCCGGCGCCTCCGCCCGGCCTGGCCGCCTGGCGGCACGCCGGCCGGGCGGCGCTGCCCGCGGCGGCCCGGCCGGTGGTGGCCCTGTGCTCGGCGCACCCCAGGCATCTGCCCGACTTCCTGACGCCGCAGCCCGCCGCCGGCCCGATGACGTTCGAGGACGAGCTTCACGCGGCACTCGACGACCCGGCCGCGCCGGTGCTGCAGGACACCGCCGCGTTCGCCGGGGTGCTGGATACCGTCCCGCCGGTCGTCGGCACGCTGCTGCGCCAGCCCACCCGGGCCCGGCGAGCGCTGCGGGACGCGTTCGCGGCGTTCCACCGGGCGGTGCTGGCCGCCGACTGGCCGCGGCTGCGCGCCCAGCTCGCGGCGGACGTGGCCTATCGTGCCCGGCTCGCGGCGCGGCACGGGGTGGAGGCCATGCTCGCCACGCTCTGCCCTCCCCACGTGCGCTGGGAACACCCGTACCTGGAGTTCGCCGGGCCGGTCGCGCCCGACTACGCCCTCGGCGGCCGGGGGCTGGTCCTGGCGCCGAGCATGTTCCTGACCGACGGGGTGCACCGGCAGCTCAACGACCGGCAGCAGCCGATGCTCTTCTACCCGGCGCGCACCGCCGGGGCGTTCTGGCGCGACAGCGGGGGACGCGACTGGCCGGACGGACGCCTGGCGGGGGCGGTCGGCGAGCGCCGGGCGGCCGTCCTGCGGGCTCTCGCCCGCCGTTCCGGCCGCGGCACCGCCGACCTCGCCGCGGCGCTGGGGGTCACGCCGGCGACCGCCTCGGCGCACGTGGCCAACCTGCGGCGCGCCGGGCTGGTCGTCACCACCCGGGTGGCGCGCACGGCCCGGCACGAGCTGACCCCGCTGGGCTGGGACCTGCTCGACCTGAACGCCGGCTAGCCCTCGACGGCGATCGCCTCGATCTCCAGCAGCCATTCCTCGGCGTAGATGCCGGTGATGACGATGGTGAGGGCGGGCCGGTGGTCGCCGAGCACCTCCTGGCGGATGCGGTTGTTGGCCTCGCGATACCGGCGGTCGGAGAGGTACGTCGTGACCTTGGCGAGGTTGCGCACCCCCATGCCGGCCTCGGCCAGCACGGCGAGCACGTTGCGCCACGTCAGGCGGCACTGGGAGTCGAAGTCATCCGGCAGCGGGCCCGGCCCGCCCCAGGGGACCTGGCCGCTGACGAACAGGGTGCGCCGGGCACCGGTCACCACGGTGCCGTGCGTGTAGTCGCCTGTCGCCGCCGGCAACGACGCGGGATCGACGGGCCGTACCAAAAGATCGTCCATGGCGGTGACCCTAGGAACCCGCCCGCGCGGGCCGCAAACCCTTCGCCGATCCGTCTAATCGAGACCCCTTCAGGGCCGGGCGGCGTCGAACAGGAGCTGACGCAGCCAGGCCATGAAGGGATGGTCACCCAGATGCGGGTTCCAGACCATGTCGATGCCCAGCCCGGGGATCGGGAACGGGAACTCCTCGATCCGCAGGCCGACGAGCGCCCGCATCTCCGCGGCGACCCGGTGGCGCAGCAGGGCGACCCCGCCCGCCCGTCCGACCAGGTACGGGACGAGCAGGAAGTCGGAGACCCGCAGCCCGACCCGGTAGGGGACGCCCTGCTCGTCGAGCACCGGATACGGGAAGACCCGCCGCTCCGCGTCCACGACGACGTGCGACTGCGTGGTCAGCAGGTCGAGCGCGCTCATCTCCGGTGGCGTGTCCGCCGAGGCCACCACCACGATGCGGTCGTCGTACAGGCGCTCGCGCGGGTGCGGCGACGCGAACGCCTCGGAGATCAGCACGACGTGCACGCCGTGCTCGGTGAAGGTCGACTCGGCCGGCACGGTGATCGTGCGCAGGCGCAGCGTCGCGTGCGGCGCCCGCTCCGCCACCAGCCGCCCCAGCCGCGCGCCGAGGACGAAGGCCGTGCTGGTGGTCATCGCGACGGTGATGACCCGGCGATCGGTCGCCGGGTCGAAGACGGGCAGGCTGACCAGGTCCGCGGCCTGCTGGAGCGTCGCCCGCAACGGGGCGATCAACTGCACGGCGCGCGGGGTCAGCGTGACGGCGTTGCCCTGCCGGACGAGGAGGTCGTCGCCGAGCAGGCGTCGCATGCGGCCCAGGGCGTGGCTCATCGCCGACTGGGAGAGCCCGACGCGCTCGGCGGCCCTGGTCACCGAGCGCTCCTCCAGCATCGCCAGGAGGGGCACCAGCAGGTTGAGGTTGACCGACGCCAGCCGATCCAGCCCCGAACCCGTGGTGTCCGCACCCTCGCCGCTCATCGTGAGGAAACTCTACGCGGCGGCCCGGCGCAGCCGCGGGATCGGGATCCGGTGGTTCAGCGCCACGGCCACACCGGCGCGGGACCAGCGCATCAGGCCCGGCTCCAGGTGCTCCGGCTCGCCGTCCACCGGGAGATAGCCCACCGCCTTGAGGCTGAGCCCGAACTGCTCGGTCCAGAAGTACGGCTGGAACCGCAGCGGCGGCGCCCCGTCCCCGCGCACGAGGGCGGCCGCGGCCACCTTCGCCTGCTCGACCGCGCTGTTCCACAGCGGGACGCGGCGCGGCCCGTACGGTGTCGGGAACGCCGCCAGGTCGCCGGCCGCCGCGACGCCGGGGCGGGCCAGCCCGCGCGCGTCGACCCGGACGACCCCGCCCGCGGCGAGGCCCGTGCCCGCGAGCCACTCCGTGTTGGGGACGTCACCGGCGGCCGACACCAGCAGCTCGGCCTCGACGACCGCGCCGTCGTCCAGGACGACGCGGACGCCGCCCGCGTCCCGCTCGACCCGCGCGGCGCCGGTCTCCACGACGGTGAGCCCACGCTCCCGCGCGGCCTCGCCGAAGACCCCGGCCAGGTACGGTCCCAGGTGCCCGATCAGCGGCACCCCCTGGGAGACGAGCGTGACCTCGCACCCCGCGGCCAGGCACGCCGAGGCGATCTCCATGCCGAGCGGGCCGCCGCCGGCCACGACCACGGACGGGCTCGCGGCCAGCCGGTCGCGCAGGGCCAGCGCGTCGTCCAGGCCACGCAGCGTGTGCTCCTCGGGCAGGCCGGACAGCCGCCGCGCGCGGGCCCCGGTGGCGATCACGAGCCGGTCGTACGGCAGCTCGGTGCCGTCGCCGAGGGTGACGAGCCGGCGCTCCAGGTCGAGCCCGCGAGCCCGGACCCCGAGGAGCTCGGTCGCCCCGTGCGTGGCCGGCGGGAGCTCGTGGGCCGCCCCGGCGCCGTCGAGCAGGAGCGCCTTCGACAGCGCCGGACGGCTGTAGGCGGCGTGCGGCTCGTCACCGACGACGGTCAGCTCCCCGTCGAACCCGCTCGCCCGCAGCGAGTCGGCCGCGGTGAGCCCGGCGACGCCGTTGCCGACGACGACGACGCGCCTGATCCGCGTGCTCACGCGAGCCGCAGGGCCGCCACCGGGCAGACCCGGACGGCGGCGCTGGCCAGCGGGACCTCGGCGTCGCCGATCTCCTCGCGGTCGAGGACCAGCTCGCCGTCGTCGTCGAGGTGCATCAGCTCCGGCGCGGCCTCCTCGCACAGGCCGTGCCCTTCACAGCGGGGACGGTCGAGGACGATCTTCATACCGGGACCACCTCCAGGACGGGGAGCTCCTCGATGCTCCGGGTGACGTTGCTCGGCACCCGGACCTCGGGGCCGACGACGAGCCGCCGCACGCGGCGCGCCAGGGCCTCGATGACCGCGTGCGCCTCCAGCCGGGCCAGCCCCTGGCCGGCGCAGCCGTGCGGGCCGTAGCCGAACGACAGGTGGTCGACCGGGTTCCGCTCGACCAGGAACGCTTCAGGGTTCTCGTAGTGGCGCGGGTCCCGGTTGCCCGCCCCGAACAGGATCGCCACCTGCGCCCCCGCCGGGACCACGACGCCGTCGATCTCCACGTCCCGGGTCGTACGACGCCCCCAGGCGTGCAGCGGTGCCCAGTAGCGGAGCACCTCGTTCAGCGCGGCCGGCACCAGCGACGGGTTCTCCCGCACCAGCGCGAGCTGGCCGGGGTGCGCGGCGAAGAGCGCGACGACGTTCCCGATGGCGGCGATCGTCGTGTCGACGCCGGCGCCGAGATACTGGTGGATGATGTGGCCGGCCGTGTCCGGCGGGATGTCGCCGCGCGCCTCGGCCTCGAAGATCCCCCGCCCCACCGAGCCGGGCGCCAGATCCTCGGCGGTCACGCCCGAGCACCAGCCGTACAGCTCGCCGGCGATGGGGAAGCTCTCCGCGGTGCGCCGGTTCATCGGCCCGATCACCTGCATCGCCGCCTGTCCCCAGCGCAGCATGTTGTCGCGGACGTGACCGGTGAACCCGATGAGATCCGCGACGACCTCCAGCGGGAACGCGCGGGCCAGCGCGTCGATGGCCTCGAACGAGCCCCGGTCGACCAGCTCCCCGACCAGCGCGTCGGCCTTGGCGTCGATGCCGGCCTTGAGCCCGCGCAGCGCCCGCGGCGACAGGTTGGCGGTCAAGGTCGCCCGCAACTGGGTGTGCACCGGCGGGTCCGAGGACAGGGATGTGCCGGTCAGCGCCTCGTTGACCATCGGGTTGAAGCCGATGGCCCCGGCGGAGGAGAAGCTCTCCCAGTCGCCCAGGGCGTTGCGGATCACGTCGTACCTCGTGAGCGCGTACACGTCGTTCGCCGGAAGGCGGACGACGCCTCCCAGGTCGCGCAGCGTCGCGTAGGAGGGGTAAGGGTCGACGAGCACCGTGTCGTCGAACAGGTCGAGATCGGAGACGGGGGCGGAGTCGGTCATCGTTCACCTCGGGTCGGTCATCGCGTAACCCAGTGAAGCGAGCGGCGTCACATCAGGCAAACGCATGTTCTGTATGGACGGACATGAATGCGATGCATGGTTAATGCGCCAAACACCTCAAAACGGTGCGAAGTGGACACGTTCGGGTAGGGAGCAGCTCACAGCCACCGGGGGAAAGGATGAGAGTCTTGGCGGCCATCGAGGAACTGGATGACAAGGCCCTGCTGGAGCTGTCGGGGCGCACCGACGCGGCCGGGGTGCTGTCGGTGTACGTGAACGCCGATCCGGGCGGGGACCGGAACGCCGCGGCGATCGACCTGAAGAACCGGTACCGGGAGCTGCGGCGCCGGGTGGCCGAGGAGGGACCGGCGGAGCGCCGTCGCGAGGTGGTCGCCGCGCTGGACCGGCTCGGTCCCGAGGTGGAAGAGCTCGCCACACCCATCGAGTCCGGCCGCGGCCGGATCGCCTTCGCCGCGCTCGGCGACGACTGGGTGGTACGCCTGGACAGCCAGATGCCGGTGCCGAATCGGGTCGTGCTCGACGACGGCCCGTTCGTCCACCCGTTGCTGGAGTTGCTGGACGAGGGCCGGCCGGCCGGGGTCGTGCTCGTCTCCAGCGACGAGGCCCGGCTGCTGGAATGGCGGCTCGGCCGCCTGCGGCAGGTGAGCCAGTTGGAACAGGAGGACCTGGAGGCGCCGCACGAGCGGGCCGGCCAGATCGGCGGTGGACCGGCGGGCCAGTACAACACGCCGATGCGGGAGCAGCGCAAGGCCCGCGAGCGGGCCTGGGCGCAGCGGTTCCTGGACCGGGTGGCGGAGACCGTCACGAACCTGACCGAGGAACGGCGGTGGGAGCGGATCCTGGTCAGCGGCGGCGATCAGTGGGCCGAGATCCTCGCCGGCAAGCTCCCGGAGCCCTTGCGGGACCGGGTGATCCGGGACACGCGCGTGCTCGCCGGGCTCGACGACTCAGGGCTGCTGGCCGCGGTGACCGAACGGCTCCACGCCGAGCACACCGCGAGCGAGCGCCGGCTGCTCGAACAGGTCCTGGACGCCGGGCTGAGCAAGAAGGGCGCGCTGGGCCTGTCCCAGGTGGCCGGGGCGCTGAACGAGGGCCGGGTCGCCCACCTGGCGTACGACCCGGAGGTGCGCTACGTCGGCTCGGTGGACGCCGACGGCACCCTGTACGCCGACACCGAGACCGGAGTCCGGCGGCACACGCCCGAGCCCCGGCTGACCGAGCGGCTGGTGGAACGGGCCCTCGCCACCGGAGCCAGGGTCAGCCCGATCGAGGGCGCCGGCGCCGGAGTCCTCGGCGACGCCGGAGGCATCGGCGCCCTGCTCCGATGGTGAGGCATGCGGCGGGCCCCGGGATCGTCCGCCGTCACGATTGACTCGCTGGTTCCTGAGGGAGCGAGCGGGATACCCTGCCTGCGGTGCCTCCAACATCGCGACCGGAGGAGTCGATGCCGGGATGACGGCAGGGCGACCGGTGCCCACGCAGGACGACGTGCTCGGATACTTCGACACGCTGTCGAACTGGGGACGGTGGGGCGACGACGACGAGCTCGGCACGCTGAACCACATCACCGACGACGTCCGGCTGGCGGCGGCGCGGGCCGTGCGTCACGGCAGGAGCGTGTCATGCGCATGGGAGGTCGCCGTACCGGAGGACATGGAGCGGTCGACGACGACCTGCCCGTGCGCCGCCGACATGCCGGGTGCCGAGGACATGCCGGCGCCCGGATTCCGCAACGACCGGCACTGGGGCTTCTCGTCCGAGCGGATCGGCGTCACGTTCCACGGCAACGCCATCACCCACGTCGACTCGCCGTGCCACATCTTCTGGGACGGCACGATGTACAACGGGCGGTCGCACGCGCTGGTCGACGCCGCGACGGGCTCGGCGTGGGCGGCCGTCACGGCGGCGGCGAACGGGATCGTCACGCGGGGTGTCCTGCTGGACGTCGCGAGCGCGCGGGATGTGCCGGGGCTGGAACCGGGGCAGGGGGTGTTCCCCGACGATCTGGAGGAGGCCGAGCGTCGCCAGGGTGTGCGGGTGCGATCCGGCGATGCGGTGCTCCTGCGGACCGGTTACGGCCGCGTCCGGCACGAGACCGGTCCGGTCAGCGGTTTCAGCCAGGCCGGGTGGCACGCGTCCTGCCTGCCGTGGCTGCACGAACGGGAGGTCGCGCTGATCGGCGCCGACACCCCGCAGGACGTTCTGCCATCGGGGTACGAAGGCGTGCTGATGCCGGTCCACGCCGTGAGCCTCGTCGCGATGGGTCTGTGGATGCTCGACAACTGCGACCTGGAGGCGTGCGCGACGACGGCTGCCGAGCTCGGCCAGTGGGACTTCCACCTCGCGGTCGCGCCGGTCCGCTTCGCCGGCACGTCCGGCAGTCCGGTCAACCCGATCGCCACATTCTGACCGCGTTTCTACGACGAGGACGCTCAAGGACCCGGCCCAGGTCGCCGTACGCGACAGCGGTCAGCGGCCCGCCTCGGCCGGGGCGCCGTCGCGGGCGTGGCCGAAGACCTCGTCCCTGACCCGGGCCAGTGCCAGGTCCAGCCCGCCCACCAGCACCGGGTTGCCGTCGACGGCGGAGAGCCGGACCTGCGGCCGGTCGACGTCGAGCACCCGCAGCTCGCGCTCGACGAGGTCGCGCAGCGGCTCGCCCCCGGCGGACATCAGGCCCCCGGCCAGCACCACGAGCCCAGGGTCGACGACCGCGGCGATGGTCGCCAGGCCGAGCGCGACCCGGGAGGCCACCGTCCGCAGGCCCGCCGCCGCTTCCTGGGCGGCTCTCCCGGTGCCTTCGGCCAGGCGTGCCGCGGTCGCCACCGACTCGCGGAAGTCGGCCCCGCGCACCCCGTACGAGCGCAGCAGGTCCTGCAGCGCAGGCCCACCGGCCAGCGCCTGGTAGCCGTGGTGGCCGAACCGGCCGCCGTCGCGGGCCGTGGCCGCGCCGGGGATCGGCATGTAGCCGACCTCGCCGGCGCCGCCGAAGAAGCCGCGGTGCAGCCGCCCGCCGATCACGAGGGCGGCGCCCAGCCCTTCGCCGGCCCAGAGCAGCACGAAGTCCGGGCAGCCGGCCGCCGCCCCGTGCGCCTGCTCGGCGAGGGCGGCGAGGTTGACGTCGTTCTCCACGTCGACGGTGACGCCGAGCCCGGCGGTGAGCGTGGGCACCAGATCGGGGATCTGCCAGCCGGGCATGTCCTCGGCGGCGGCGTGGTCGAGCCTGCCGGTCGTGGGGTCGACGGCGCCCTGCACGCCGATGACGACGCGGCGCAGCGGGCCCGGCGGTCGTGCCGCCTCCACCGCCGCCCGCAGCCGCTCGACGAGGCCGCCCCCTTCAGGCGGCTGTACGGGGGAAGACGCGGGAAAGGGTGCCGGTGAAGACGCGGGTGAAGGTTCGGGGAAAGGCGCGGGGTAGTCGGCCTCGCCGACGACGGCGCCGGTGATGTCGGCCACCCGGACGCCGATCCGCCCCGGGGTGACATCCAGCGCGGCCACGTACGCGGCGGCGCCGTTGACCCGGTAGACCTCGGCCGTGCGCCCGGCCTGGCCCGTGCGGACGCCGTCGTTGACGACCAGGCCCGCCTCCTGCAGGCGGGCCAGGAGCTGGAACGCCGTCGGCTTGGACAGGCCGGTGAGCCTGCTCAGCTCGGGGCGGGTCAGCGGGCCCTTCTCCAGCAGGATGCGGAGCGCGGCGCGGTCGTTGATCGCGCGCATCAGCCGCGGCGTCCCGTGGACAGAGGGCTTCACGTCACCTCCGGGGTGAGCAGCGTCACGTCAACGTGAGAGCGTACAGGGCGATCGCCGCGAAATCGTCGGCCGGTTCGGAGGCCTGCCAGGAGCGCACGTCGTCGACGAAACGGCTGCCGTGGCCGGTGAACCGCTCGTAGCGGTCCGTGCCGTCCGCCGGGCAGGGCGGCATCTCCTCGAAGTGCCCGCCGAGGCCGTCCTCGAACAGCCCGGCGTCGTTGGGCCCGTTGACCACCGCGCCGGTGGCGGGCCTGGCGGGCGGGCTGGTCGGTGGCCGCGGCGGGACCGTTCACGGTGGCCGGCAGCGCCAGCGCGAGCGCGGCGGGGATCAGCTTCCTCACGTGCTCCTCCTGAAGTGTTCGCGAACTCGGGCGTGCGCGGCCTCGGCCGCGCCGAGCAGGTCCAGCCCGGCCAGGGCGGCGCCCGCGACCGGGGGAAGGGCGGTGACGAGGACGCGCGCGTGCGGCGCGCTCGCGCCGAGCGAGGTCTCGATCAGACCGTGCAGGTACGGGTCGCGCGCGGTCAGCACGCTGCCGCCGAGCACGACCTCGGCGGGCGTGTCCAGCAGGCCGAGCCGGTCCAGGCACACCCTGGCCATCACCGCGACCTCGTCGGCCTGCCGCGCGACCAGGCCCCTGGCCACGGCATCGCCGCCGGCCGCGACGGCGAACAGGCCCGGCACCAGCTCGTGGAGCCGGGCCGGGTCCAGCTCGCCGAAGTGCAGGGCCAGCACCACCTCCGTGACGCTCGCCGTGCCGAACCGCGTGCGGACCAGCTCGGCCAGCGCCGTGTCCGGGCCGCGCCCGTCCTCCGCGCGGGCGGCATGCCAGAGCACGTGCTCGGCCAGGTCCTCGCCGCCGCCCCAGTCGCCGCTGCGCCGGCCGAGCGCGGGGAAGCGGGCCACCTCGCCGGTGGGGGAGACGCCGGCGGCGTTCATGCCGGCCCCGCACACCACGACGACGCCCCACGGCCGGGACGCGCCCGCGCGCAGCACCGCGAAGGTGTCGTTGGCCACCGATACCTCGCCCGCGCAGCCGCGCGCCAGGAACTCCGCGCGCAGCGCCTCCTCCTCGCGCGGGAAGTCGGCGCCGGCCAGGAAGGCCGCCAGGACGTCGGCGTACGGCGCGGCCATGCCGTCGCGCAGCGCCAGGGCGGCGCGCTCCACCACGTCGGCGGCGGCGCTCACTCCGGCGCTCTGCGGCACGAACGGCCCGGCCCGGCCGGTGGCGAGCACGGTGCCGTCCTCGGCCACCAGCGCGAGGTCGGTCTTGCTGTTGCCGCCGTCGACCGCCAGGATCGTCCTCAACGGGTCCCCGCCCAGGGCAGATGCGCGCGGTTGGCCTCCAGCAGCAGCCCGGTCAGCTCGCGCGCCAGATGCTCCTGGCCGACGAGCGGGTGGGCGAGCAGCGCGTCGGCGACCCGTTCGCGCCCGCCGCGCAGGGCGGCTTCCAGGGCGAGCGTCTCGTACGCCGAGACGTGCGCGACGAGCCCGGCGTACAGCGGCTCAAGAGGGGCGACCGGCAGCGGCTCCGCGCCCGAAGCGGTGATCCTGGCGGGCACCTCGACGACCGCCTCGTCCGGCAGGAACGGCAGCACGCCGCCGTTGCGCGCGTTGACGACCTGGACGTCGCCGCGGTCGCCGAGCAGCGAGGCGATGAGCGCCACCGCGGCCTCGGAGTAGAACGCGCCGCCCCGCTGCCCCAGCAGCTCCGGCTTGGCCGTCACCGCCGGGTCGGCGTACAGGGCCAGCAGCTCCCGCTCGATCTCCGCCACCCGCGCCGCGCGCGACGGCTCGGTCCGCTGCTCGGCCACCACCAGGTCGTGAGCGTAGAAGTAGCGCAGGTAGTACGACGGCACCGCGCCCAGCCTGGTGATCAGCTCGACCGGCAGCCCGACGTCGGCCGCGATCTCCCGGCCGTGCTCCCGGATCAGGCCGGGGAGCACGTCCTCGCCGTCCAGGAGGACCGACCGCACCCAGGTGAGGTGGTTGAGCCCGGCGTGCCCGAGCGACACCCGCGACGGGTCGGCGCCCAGCGTGGCCGCGAAGCGGCGCTGGAAGCCGATCGCCACGTTGCACAGCCCGATCGCGCGGTGCCCGGCGTCCAGCAGCGCCCTGGTGACGATGCCGACCGGGTTGGTGAAGTCGACGATCCACGCCCCGGGAGCGTGCCGGGCGACCGTCTCGGCGATGTCCAGCACCACCGGCACCGTCCGCAGCGCCTTGGCCAGCCCGCCCGCGCCCGTCGTCTCCTGGCCGACGCAGCCGCAGCGCGGCGGCAGCGTCTCGTCCACCTCGCGCGCCGCCTGCCCGCCCACCCGGAGCTGCAGCAGCACGACCGCCGCCCCCTCGACCCCCGCCCGGACGTCGCCGGTCGCGGTCACGGCGGCCGGGTGCCCGGCCGCCCGCAGCATCCGGCGGGCCATGCCCGCCACCGGTTCCAGCCGCTCCGCGGCCGGATCGACCAGGGCGAGCTCGGTCAGCGGCAGATCCTCACTCAGCCGGGCGAACCCGTCGACCAGCTCCGGCGTGTACGTCGAGCCGCCCCCGACCACGGCGAGCTTCAACCCTTCACCCCCGTCAATGTCACGCCCTCGATGAAGACCCGCTGGGCGAAGAGGAAAACGATGATCACCGGGGCGGTCACCAGCAGGGTGGCGGCCATGGTGAGGTTCCACTGCACGCTGTGGAAGGCCTTGAAGGTGGCCAGCCCGAGGGACAGGGTCCAGCCCTCCTGGTCGACCCCGGCGTACAGCAGCGGCCCGTAGTAGTCGTTCCAGCAGTAGAAGAACGAGAACAGCGCCACCGCCGCGATCGCGGGGCGGGCCATCGGCAGGATGACGCGGAACAGGATCCGCGCGTCCGAGCAGCCGTCCACCTTGGCCGCGTCGGTGTAGTCGCGCGGGATCGTGATGAGGAACTGGCGCAGCAGGAAGATCGAGAACGCGTCGCCGAAGAGCATCGGCAGGATCAGCGGCCACAGCGAGTCCGTCAGGTCCAGCCGCGCCCACACCAGGTAGATCGGCACCGCCACGACCTGCGGCGGCAGCATCATCGCGCTGATCACCACGAGGAACGCCGCCTTGCGGCCGCGGAAGCGGAAGCGGGACAGGGCGTAGGCCGCCGGGATGGACGACACCAGCATGAACACCGTCGCCAGCGACGCGTACAGGAACGTGTTGAGCGTCCAGGTGAGCAGCTCCGAGCGGGCGAAGACGTCGGCGAAGTTGGCCCAGTTCCACTGTTCCGGCCAGAGCCGGCTGGTGAGAGCCTGCTCGTCCGTCATGAGCGCGGTCAGGGTCACGAACGCGACCGGTCCGAGGAACATCAGCGCCAGCGCGATGGCCAGCGAGTGCTGGGCGACCCACATCAGGCGGCGCCTCACGACGTCACCTCCGCCTTGCCGAACTGACGCAGCAGGATCAGCGTGAACAGCATCGCGACCGCGAACAGCAGCAGCGCGTGCACGCACGCCAGCCCCATCGACCAGTCGCGGAACCCGGTGTGGAACAGGTGCTGGGGCAGGGTGAGCAGCGACCCGTCCGGATAGCCGGGGGTGAACGTGGTGCCGGCCGAGTCGGTCGCGCCGGACGCCACCCGGGAGGCGATCATCGCCTGGGTGAAGTACTGCACGGCGTAGATCACGCCGGTGACGGCGGAGAACATCAGCACGGGGGAGATCGTCGGCAGCGTGATGCTGCGGAACTGCCGCCAGGCGCCCGCCCCGTCGATCGCGGCGGCCTCGTACAGATGCCTGGGCACGTCCAGCAGCGCCGCCAGGAAGATCATGATGGTGTTGCCGGCGCCCCACAGGGCGAGCAGGGTGAGGGTGGGCTTGGCCCAGGCGGCGCTGCCGAACCAGTCGGGGCCGGCGATCCCGAACCAGGCCAGCAGCTGGTTGACCGGGCCCGTCGCCGGGTTGAGCAGGTAGACGAAGGCGACCGTGCCCGCCACCATCGGCACCAGCGACGGCAGGTAGAAGATCGTCCGCAGGATCCCGCCGCCGCTCTTCAGCTTGGCCAGCAGCTGCGCCACGCCCAGCGCGAACACCACCTGGGCCGGGACCATGAACACGACGAGCCAGAGGGTGTTCAGCGCCGACTGCAGCACGCGCGGGTCGGAGAAGGCGTAGCGGTAGTTGTCCAGGCCGATGAACTCCAGCGTGAACAGGTCGTACCGGTGGAAGGAGAAGTAGACCGTGGACAGCAGCGGGTAGACGAAGAAGACCGTCACGCCGGCGATCCACGGCGACAGCCACAGCAGGGCGCGCAGGCCCTCGCCGGGCCGCCGGCGCGACGGCCGGGCGAGGGCGTGCCCGCGCCGCGCGACGTGGGTGGAGGCCATCATCAGC
Organism: Nonomuraea harbinensis; assembly: GCF_019396385.1. Taxonomy (GTDB): domain Bacteria; phylum Actinomycetota; class Actinomycetes; order Streptosporangiales; family Streptosporangiaceae; genus Nonomuraea; species Nonomuraea ferruginea. The sequence continues at coordinate 180,563 of NZ_JAHKRN010000009.1, forward strand.
CCCCGGACAGCTTCAGCTTGTCGTCGATCCGCTTGTCCACCCCGGCCAGCCCGGCGTCGAGGTCCTTGACCGCGCCCTTCTCCCACTGGATGAGGAAGGTGGAGAAGGCGTCCTGGTTGAAGACGCTGTTGACGCTGGCCGGCATCGACGTCGTCTTCGGGTGGTCGAAGATGTCGAGGAACGTCGCGAAGTTCGCGTCCTTGGCCAGGTCCGGGTGCTCCATGGCGGCCTTGGTGGTCGGTACGTTACGCAGCGCGTTCGACAGCGTCACCAGCGACTCGGTGTCCGTGGTGAGGTGCTTGACCAGCTCCCAGGCGTGCTGCGGGTGCGCGGCGCCCCTCGGCACGCCGATCACCGTGCCGGCGGTGAAGCCGCTGCCGTACAGCTCGGGCTTGTCGTCGGCGACGGGCAGCGGGGCGGTGCCGTAGTCCAGGTCCTTGGCTTCGGGGTCGTTGGCGATCATGGCGTTGCGCCACTCGCCGTCGAGGATCATGGCGACCTTGCCCTCGAAGAACGGGTGCTCGGCTCCCCACTCGTCGCCCAGGCCCTTGCGGAACTTCTCCAGCTTGTCGTAGCCGTACCAGTCGACCAGTTCCTTCTGCCACCGCAGCAGCTGTTTCCACGCCGGGTCGGAGCCGATGGCCGAGGTGCCGTCGTCCTCGTACCACTTCGCGCCGACCATCGGGCCGAGGTGGCTGGGGGAGTTCTCGTAATACTGGAAGCTCGGGATGAACCCGGCGACCTCGATGTTCCCGTCGGCGTCGCGGACCGTGAGCTTCTTGGTCAGCTCGGTCAGCTCCGACAGGGTCTTCGGCGGCTGCCCGCCCTTCATCAGCGCCTTGTTGTAGTAGAGCCCGTACGCGTCCGCGAGCAGCGGCATCGTGCACCGCCTGCCCTCGAACTCGGTGTAGGCGCGGGCCGCGGCCGGGAGCACGCCCAGATCGATGCCGTCCTGCTCGATGACCGCGGTGAGGTCCTGGAACGCGCCGCTCCTGCACCACTGGGCGACGTTGTCGGTGGTGAACGAGGCCGCCACGTCGGGCGCCTTGCCGCCGCGGATCGCCTGGGTGATCTGGGCGTCCTGGATGCCCTTCTTCGTGGTGACCTTGATCTGCGGGAACTTCGCCGTGAAGCCCGCGACCGCCTCCTCGAAGGCCTTCGTCTCGACGTCGGTGGAGAAGCCGTGCCACAGCTCCAGCGTGGCGGGGGGCAGCGCGGCGGCGGCCTGGCCGGTGCCGCTCGCGGCGGGCTGGGCGCCGAGCGACGGCGGTGCCTCCTTGCCCGCGGTGCATGCGGTGAGCGACAGGGCCAGCAGCCCGGCCGCCACGAGAGGGACGAAGCGCACGAGAGTCTCCTATGAGCTGGTGTGGGGGTTACGTCGTCCACCAAGAGATAGTAAAGCTTCCTAACTCAAAGGTGACGGTAAGCGGGCAGACCGGAGCGGTCAAGGCCCGAAACCACCTCGTTACGCCGCCCAAGGCGAGCGGTACGGAGCATCAAGGGTAAGAATGTTGACTATCGAGAGGCCGGTCAGGCAATGACGAGGAAGTCGGGCCCATCAGCGGACCGGCGCAGCCGGCCGACGGCGCGGAAGAAACGACTCCCGTGCGGATAGCGGGTCTGCAACCAGCCGTCGGACCGGGTGATGCCCGCTTCCTTGAGGTCGTGCCGGATGCGGTCCGCGAGCATCGCGGCGACGGCCGGGCCGTGGCTCGTGCGGGTGATCTGGAACTCGGTGAACCTGCACGAGTCGGGCGCCGGCTGCTGGAACTGGACCTCCACCGCGCCGAGCACGTCGCCGGCGGTCACCTCGCCGAGCGGTCGCCTGCTGTGGTGCCAACGGTAGAACTTCCAGAACCGCTCGTCGTCCATCGGCCCCGCCTCGCGCACCCGTACCCGGCCGTCCTCTTCCATCACGGCGATGTAGAGCACGCGGTTGTCAGAGCACGGCTTGTCTCTGAAGTGGTGGCGCGAGCAGAGAGGATCCCAGTGGTAGGCGAACCACATCAGCGACGCGGCGAGATCGGGATGGCCGCCGGCCCACCGGTCGTCGAAGAAGAACCACTGCTCACGTGTCTCGCCCCATTCCGCGATGAGCATTTGGACCACATGCTCGTCCACGTGGATGACCGTGCCTTCGCGGCCGCGGGCGGTCCGGATCAGCTCCAGCGCCGCCGCGTGGGAGCTGAGGTCGGCGAGGTAGTCGTCCGGCGGCTCGGCATAGCCGGGCCATCGGTTGCAGCGCTCCAGCGCCGCCGCGATGCCGTCCTCGTCCGGCGCGATCAGCGACCGTAACACCATCAGTTCCAGCGGCCATTCGCCGGTGGTGCCGAGCGAGCGCAGCGCGGCGGCGAACTCCGGGAGCCGGACGCCCCGGAAGGCGTAGGTGTCGTCCCGTCCGATGCTGAAGTGCCTCGCCCTGCAGGTGAGCAGGACCGCGTAGACGGTGCCCGTCCCGGACGATCCGGCCAGGTCGACGGTCTTCCACGGTGGTGTGAACCCGCCGGCGGGGGTGTTCACGGTCGCGGGCAGCGGCCCGTCGTGCACGGCGTAGGACCAGAGGCCGGGGCTGGCCGCCACGGCGGAGTCGTCGACGAGGTAGTACGCCACCTCATACCAAAGGGAGTCGGCGAGCACGCGCACGCTGTGGGCGTCGACGTTGCACTGCTGGAGTTCCGACACCCCGGTCCGGGCCAGGGTGCGCAGCTCCTCCATGTTGCGCGGCCGTGCGCCGCCTCTGAAGAGGGCCGCGAGATCCCAGATCCCCGTGCCCAGTTCGCGCTCGAACCACTCGTACGTGTCCCCGGCGGTGGCGTCCTCCCACACGTCATGGACCCACTCCAGCACCGTCGGCTGGGGCATCCGCCACACGCGCTTGCCGAGAACGCCCTGGTCCCATGAGCGGTAGATCAGGTACACGGTGGCCTGCCCTGGAGATCGCCGGAAAGGCGATCTTAACCGTGCGGGTAGTCGCCGGCCGCTTCCTGGAACGCCGGGGGATCTCCACGCGGGCGTATCAAGATCGGCAGGAGGCGTTTCTGGACCCGGCCCGGCGGCTCGGCGAGGATGAGGCCATGGCGGAGAAGCGATCAGCACGGCCGAAAGGTGGCCCGGACTGGACGGCCGTGAGCGCTATGGCGACCGCGGCTGCCGCCGTGGTCGCCCTGGTCGCGTACCTGATGCCGCAGCCCCCGCAGCCCGGCCCGGAACCCACCCCCTCGGCCGCGCAGTCGTCACCGGATCCCGCGCCCACCTCGCCCGCACCGCAGACCTCGAGCCCTCCGCCCGAGCCCAGCACCCCCGAATCCAGCACCCCCGAATCCCGCACTCCCGAATCCCGCACTCCCGAACCGCCGGTGCCGAGCTCCACCCCGGTGGCCGAGGATCCCCCCGCAACGCTGCCAGCGGTCCGGCCCGCCGGCTGCGACGAAACGGAGACGGCGCTGGCCACATACCGCCGGGACGCCGGGACCACCCGCGCAGGCCAGGCAGCCGCGGCCCGCCAGGCCTACCAGGACCTGATGGGCGCGGGCCTCGACGCGCAAGGAGCGGTGGGAGCGACCATCCGCCGGCTGGCAGACGAGTTCCAGGAGCTGAACTTCCGCCTGACCGGTATGACGGGCGGCGATCCCAACCAGGTGATCGCGGACATCAACGCGGACTTCGCCGACCTCAGGAGACTGTGCTGACCTGACGGCAGGTCGCAGCCCGCACTGGCCGTTCGCGGAGAACGCCTCCGGCATCACTACCGGAAGCACTCTCCCTTCTGAGGGCTATGGCTGAGGACGTTGGATGCCGTGGTGATCGAGCAGCAGGCCCACGCCGTATTCGAGGCGGACCATCCGCTCGTCCATGCCGGTCAGTCGTTCGTCCATGGCGGCGAGCCGATTCGTATGCTCCGCCTGAACCGCTTTGATCTCGGCGAGGTCCCGGCCGGTTTGGAAAGCCCAAGACTCCAAGGCGCTCACACGCTCCTCCGTGCTCTTGGTGCTCAAGTCGATCTCCCTTACCGTGGGGGCAGGGACCTGGCTGATGACCGCAGTCAGGTCCCGGCTGTCGTCAAGGTTAGTCGGTGCCTGGCTGGTCGCCGAGAGACCACGAGGCGGCAGTCCGGTGCGGTCGCTCGGCAACCGTCGCCGGGCACCTGAGGTAATGAACACTTTACCCAACGTGACGACAAGCTCGGGCGCGTCACCGCCTGCTGCGCCGCTTGGCGGTATACGGCAGGACGAACAGGTACAGGCCGGTGGGCAGGAGCAGGGCAAGGGGCAGGAGCGGCAGGTAGTAGATCCACTCGGCCGGCCCCTCCTGCCCCGCGACGGCGATGGCGACGACGGTGACGACGACGGTCACCGTGAAGGTCATGGACAGCCAGCGGTGCGCCCGCCGGACCCACGTGTTCCCGTTCATGGCTCTCCTTGCGAGACGAGCGACCCCGCTCCGGTGAGCGGGGACATCCATGACGATCACGCTAGGCGCGGCGCGGCGGCCGGCGCTTCTCCGTTCCTGACCGTTCAGCTGGGGCGCGCGGGCGGCTCAGGGGGCGAGGATACGGCGGAGCCAGCGCATCCGGGGCACACCGGCGTCCTGGGAGATCGCGGCGTGCGGGACGATGCCTTCGAAGCCGTGGAACCCGCCCGGCCAGACGTGCAGCTCGGCCTGGCCGCCGGCCTGCCAGATGCGGGTGGCGTAGGCGACGTCCTCGTCGCGGAAGGTCTCGGCCGAGCCGACGTCGATGAACGCCGGGGGCAGCCCCGACAGGTCGGTGGCCCGGGCCGGGGCCGCGTAGGGGGAGACGTCGGGGCCGCCGCGCCGGTCGCCGAGCAGGGCGGTCCAGCCGATCTCGTTGGCCGCGTGGTCCCAGATGCCGAGACCGGCCATCTGCAGGGACGAGGGGGTGTCGTTGCGGTCGTCCAGCATCGGGCACATCAGCATCTGCCCCACCAGGGCCGGGCCCTCGCGGTCGCGGGCCAGCAGGGCCACGGCCGCCGCGAGCCCGCCGCCCGCGCTGCCGCCGGCCACGAGGATGCGGGCCGGGTCGATGCCCAGCTCGGCGGCGTGCTCGGCGGTCCACACCAGACCCGCGTAGCAGTCTTCCACCGGGGCCGGGTGCGGGTGCTCGGGCGCGAGCCGGTACTCGACCGACACGAGCACCAGACGCAGCTCCTGCGCCACGTCCAGCAGCGAGTCCAGGCCGACGAGCCGGTTCCCGCCGATCATGCCGCCGCCGTGGATGTTGTAGATGGCCGCCAGCGGAGTGGTGGCGCCGGTGGGGCGGCAGATGAGCAGGGTGACGTCGGGCGCTCCGGCCGGGCCGGGCACCTCGCGCTCCTCCACGTCGAACGCCCCGTCGCGACTGAGCTGCTCGGCGGTGGGCACCGGCATCAGGGCCGAGTTCGCGCGCAGCGCGGGGATCTCGTCCAGCGACGTGAGCGGGGGCATGTGCTGCTGGATCAGGGTCAGGGCCGCGCCGAGTTCGGGGTCGAACGGCACCGGCGCGGCCGGCCGGGCGGGGGACTCGTCGATGCTCATCGGAGAACCTTTCGGTCGGACGTCGCGGCCGACTTGCCGCTGGGACCATGGTGGCCACGGCCGGGCCGGTGGATCGACCGCCAGATGGCGGGCCTTACCCGCCACTCGGCGGGTTTACCCGGCGACCCCGCCGATCGGCGGGCCTGCCCGGCTCGGGGTGGCGGGCCAGCCGCCGGAGTGCGAACGCGAGCTGCAGGCGCAGGCGGCCCTGCGGGGTGCGTACGTCCCAGCCCAGCAGGTGCTCGGCGTGGGCCATCCGTTCCTGCAGGGTGGAGTGGTGGATGGTCAGCTCCGTGGCGGCCGCGCGCAGGCTCTGGGCGTAGGCGACGGCGTGGAGGGTGGCGAGAGTCCAGGGCGCCGCCGACCCGGCCCGCTCCAGGGCGAGGACGTCGGGGACCGCCTCGCCGTCCGGGCGGGCCGCGGCGGCGAGCACCATCAGCCCGCCCAGCTCGTCCGCGAACACCACGCGAGGGCCGGGATCCTGGGCGGATCCCTCGGCCGCCAGGCGCAGCGCGACGCGGGCCAGCCGCCACGACTCGGGAAGCTCCGGCACGGGCACGGCGGGGCCGACCCCCTGGCGCTTCTCGCCGGGCCGGTCAGTGATGATCACCGGGTCACGCTCGATCCGGGCCCGCCCGCCCTCCTCCGCGACCGCGCGGACCCGTACGTCACCTGCCAGGTTGAGCCGCCGAGCGGCGATCAGCCGGGCCTGCGGCGGCGCGGCCGCGTCCAAGAGCAGCTCGACCAGGGCGGGATCCTCACCCGGCCGGGCGGGCGCGCGGCCCCAGGTGCGGTCGAGCACGTCGCGCGCCGCGGCGGCGGCCCGTTCGAGCACGATGGCGTCGACGGGCCCCGCTCGTCCGGGACGCTCCAGCCGGAGCGCCGCCGCTCCGCTGCCCACGTGGTGGGCGGGCCAGCCCGGGTCGGGCGCGGTCCGGGCGTCCTCGCGCTCGCCGTCGGCCCTTACGCGGATCCGCAGGTGGCGGTCGGGGTCGGAGAGGCAGGCGGGGCAACCGGCCAGCATGGCGGCGCCGCGCACGATCGCCTCCAGACCGGCATGGGCCTGGACGAGACGGTCGAAGTAGGCGATGACCCGCACCGCGGCCCCGGCCTCGGTGTCGAGCGCCGACACCCGGCCCACCAGCTCTCTCATCCCCTCAGCCTAGGTGAGCCGGACCACAGCGGTAGCGATCCGTGACGACCCGCTCTCACCCGGTCCCACACAGACCGGGCCACAGCTTGCCGGGAACGAGCCGGATCGTCCCGAGATTGCGCTAGTGTGCGGCGATGATCGCCAAGCCGCCCGGATGGCCCTTTGTGATCGTGTGGTCCACCTTGGCCCTAGTGATCATGTACTGGGCGAGCGTGCCCTTCTGGTACGGGGTCGAGATGCTCCTGGCGGTCGTCCTCGTCGGTCTTCCTCTGATGGTCTACTGGGCGCTGCGGTTCGCCCTGGCGGCTGACAGAGGCGGGGTCACCGGCCGGGCCGGACGCTGCCTGGCGCCCTGGTTGATCACCTGGGCGACCGTGGTCGCGCTGGCCTACAACGCCCCTTTCGCGCTGCGGTTCTCGCTGTCGGCGCCGGCCCTGGGCGCCTACGCGGAGAGGATCATGGAACGAGGGCCGATCCACTACGAGTCCTGCGAGTGGGCGGGGCTGTACCGGGTGTGCGGTGGAGGAGCCGAGCACGGAAGCCTGGACGGCGTGCCGGTCCCTGGCAGCGCCGGCTTCACGACGACGGAATGGGCCATCTACAGCAACACCGGCTTCGCCTGGCATCCAGGAGCCGTCCCGCAGGAAACCGCCGACGACATCTACGTGCGCATCGTGGGCGACTGGTACGGCTCCCGCGGCTGGGACGGGTGGTGATCACCTCAGGGCGGCGGCCTCCGAGGCGAGCTTCTCGACGCGGGACCAGTCGCCGGCGGACAGGGCGTCGGCCGGGGTGAGCCAGGTGCCGCCGACGCAGCCGACGTTCGGCAGGGCGAGGTAGTCGGGGGCGGTGGCGGGGCGGATGCCGCCCGTCGGGCAGAAGCGGACGTCCGGCAGCGGGCCCTGGAGGGACTTCAGGTACGCGACGCCGCCCGCCGCCTCGGCCGGGAAGAACTTCAGCTCCTTGATGCCCCGCTCCGCCAGCGCCATCGCCTCCGAGGCGGTGGCGGCGCCCGGCAGGTAGGGCAGGCCACTGGACTCCATCGCCTCCACGAGCGACAGCGTCGTGCCGGGGGACACGAGGAAGCCCGCTCCCGCCTCCAGGGCGGCCGCGATGTCCTCCGAGCGGCGGATCGTGCCCGCGCCGACCTTGGCCTCGGGGACCTCGGCGGAGATCCGGGCGATGGCCTCCAGCGCGTGGGCCGTACGGAGCGTCACCTCGATCACGGGCAGGCCGCCGGCCACCAGCGCCCGCGCCATCGGCACGGCGGTCTCCACGTCGTCGATCACCACGACGGGGATCACGGGGGCGAGGTCGAGCAGGCTCATCGGGAACTCCTCAGGTACGGAAAACGCCCGGGACGCGGCGAGGCGCCCGGCGCACGGTGGTCGATCGGGACGGGCCACGCCGGCCGCCAGGCCCGCCACCGCGTGGGCCGGTGGGTGGCGTGGGCGGTCATCGGGCCGCCGGCGCGTGCTGGGTGAGCCAGGCGGCGGCGCCCGTCAGGGCGGGCTGCGGCGCGACGATGAGCGAGGTGCCGATCTCCGCCAGGTATGCGGACATGTCGGGATTAGCGGCGAACCTGGCGCGGAAGTTGCTGGCGCACACGCGTTCCACGATACGGGGAAGGACGCCTCCGCCCAGGTAGACACCACCCCGCGCGCCGAGAGTCAGCGCGACGTTCCCGGCGAAGCTCCCCAGCATCCCGCAGAACACCTCCACCGTCTCCGCGCACAGCGGGTCGCCGAGCCGCGCCACGATCTCCGAAGCGGCCAGGGACGGCGCCGCGACGCCGTTGACCCGGGCCAGCGCCCGGTGCAGGCGGGCCAGGCCGGGCCCCGACAGCACGTGCTCGGCCACCACCTGGTCCAGGCCCTCCGCACGGAGCGCGCGGACGATCTCCAGCTCCCTGTCGTCGGCCGCGGGCACCGTGACGTGACCGCCCTCGCCGGGGATCGGCACCCAGCCGTGATCGGTCGGCACCAGCCCGCCCACGCCGAGCCCGGTCCCGGGGCCGAGCACCGCCTTCACCCCGTACGAAGGCTCGGGGCCGCCCAGCGGCACCAGCTCGTCCGCGCGCAGGTGCGGCAGCGACACGGCCAGCGCCTCGAAGTCGTTGAGCAGTTTCACGTACGGGACGTCCAGGTCTCGCGTGGACCCGGCCCAGGGCGAGTTCGTCAGCCGGTAGCGGTCCCCGTCGATCGGCCCGGCCACGGCCAGGCACGCCGCACCCGGCCGCACCCCGCCCGCATGCTCGGAGAGATAGGCGGCCACGGCGTCGGGCAGCGTCGGGTAGACGGCCCCGGACAGCACCGCCACGTGTGACGGCGCGGCTCCTGGCGCCGTGACGAGACCGAACCGGGCGTTCGTCCCCCCGATGTCGGCGACCAGCCACGGCAGCTCCGGCGCCCTCATCGCGACCGTCCGGCGCGTGCCGAACAGCCGCAGGGCCGGGAGAAGCGCATGCCCCGCGAGAGCATGAGGCTCCCGCCGCCGAAGGCCCGGAGGACGGACCCGGCCAGGCGGTCGCCGCCGTGGATGCTTTCCGAAGGGTGGTGGCCGGGCGCGGCCGGGAGTTTCCCGCCGCGGGAGATGCCCTCCGAGGGCCGAAGGGCGGGCGTGCCCTCGGAGGGAGACCAGGAAGGAGTCACCGGGAGGCTCCCGAGGGAGCGGGCAGCGGGATGCCCGTCTCCAGGTGGGAGGCGCCCGACTCGGCGGGGAACGCCAGCCCGGGGCCGTGGTGCGGCGACTCGGCGCCGCTGACGCCGAAGATGCCGGCCCCCTGCTCAGCGTGGCCCGCCATGCGGCGGAAGGTGGCGAACAGCTCGCGGCCGGTGCCGACCCATTCGGCGTCGCTGAGCGCGCGGCCCGCGGGGGTACGGCGGGCCAGCTCCTCGACCGGCACGAGCAGCTCCAGGGTGCCCCCGGCCGAGTCGAGGCGGACCACGTCGCCGTCGCGGACCAGCGCGATCGGCCCGCCGTCCGCCGCCTCGGGCGACAGGTGGATGGCGGCGGGCACCTTGCCGGAGGCACCCGACATGCGGCCGTCGGTGACGATCGCCACCCGCTGCCCCCGGTCCAGCAGCACCGCCAGCGGCGGCGTGAGCTTGTGCAGCTCCGGCATGCCGTTGGCGCTCGGCCCCTGGTAGCGGATGACCGCGACGAAGTCCTGCCCGTCCAGCTCGCCCGCCTCGAAGGCGCGCAGCAGGTCGAGCTGGTCGTCGAAGACCTTCGCCGGCGCCTCGATCACCAGGTGCTCCGGCTTGACCGCCGACACCTTGCTCACGGCCGTGCCCAGGTTGCCGGAGAGCACGTGGATGCCGCCGTCGGCCGCGAACGGGTCCGACACCGGGCGCAGCACGTCCAGGTCGGAGCTGCCGATGACCGGCTCCCACGCCAGCTCGCCGTCACGCAGCTCCGGCGCCGACCGGTAGCGGTCCAGGCCGGGCCCGGCCACGGTCATCACGTCGGCGTGCAGCAGGCCCGCGTCCAGCAGCTCGCCGATCAGCACCTGCATGCCGCCCGCCTCGCGGAAGTGGTTCACGTCCGCCTGGCCGTTCGGGTAGATCCTGGTGAGCGACGGCACCACCTTGGACAGGCACGACAGGTCATCCCAGGTCAGCACGATCCCGGCGGCGGCCGCCATGGCCACCAGGTGCAGCGTGTGGTTGGTGGAGCCGCCCGTGGCCAGCAGCGCCACGCACGCGTTCACGATCGCCTTCTCGTCGACCAGCTCGCCGATCGGCGTGTACTCGGCGCCGTGCGCGGTGATCTCGACCGCGCGGCGGCCCGCCGCCGCCGTCAGCGCGTGCCGCAGCTCGGTGTGCGGGTTGACGAACGTCGAGCCCGGCAGGTGCAGGCCCATGACCTCCATCAGCGCCTGGTTGGAGTTGGCGGTGCCGTAGAAGGTGCACGTGCCGGGGGAGTGGTAGGACTTCGCCTCGGCGTCCAGCAGCTCGCCCCTGCCGAGCTTGCCCTCGGCGAAGAGCTGGCGGGTGCGGGCCTTGACCTTGTTCGGCAGGCCCGACGTCATCGGCCCGGCCGGCACGAAGATCGCGGGCAGGTGGCCGAAGTGCAGCGCGCCGATCAGCAGGCCCGGCACGATCTTGTCGCAGACGCCCAGCAGCAGGCTCGCGTCGAACATGTCGTGCGACAGCGCGATGGCCGTCGACATCGCGATCACGTCGCGGCTGTAGAGGGACAGCTCCATGCCGGCCCTGCCCTGCGTGATGCCGTCGCACATGGCGGGCACGCCGCCCGCCACCTGGGCCACGCCCCCGGCCGCGCGCACCGCCGCCTTCAGCTCCGGCGGGTACGTCTCGTACGGCTGATGGGCGGAGAGCATGTCGTTGTAGCTGGTGACGATCGCCACGCCCGGCTTGGCCGTGCCGCGCAGGGCGGGCTTGTCGGAGTCGGGCGCGGCGGCGAAGCCGTGCGCGAGGTTCGCGCAGCCCAGGTGCGCGCGGGCCGGGCCCTTCGCGCGGGCGTTCTCGCCGTCGCGGCGGATCCTGGCCAGGTACGCGGCCCGGCTGGTCGCGCTGCGTCCGGCGATGCGGTCGGTGATCCGCTGGATGACGGGGTGCATGGAAGTCATAGAAGTCACGCCTCCTCCTCGTGCCAGGCGCGGCCACTGCGGCCGAGGAGCTCGTGCGCGCCTGCGGGGCCGGTCGTCCCGGCGGGATACGGTTCGGGCAGTTCGGGGGAGGAGCGCCAGGCGTCCAGGATCGGGTCGATCCACCGCCACGCGGCCTCCACCTCGTCACGGCGCATGAAGAGCGTCGGGTTGCCGGCCAGCACGTCGCTCAGCAGCCGCTCGTACGCCTCGGGAACGCGGGCGGGGAACGTCTCGCCGAAGTTCAGGCTGAGCGGCACCGGCTTGAGCGACACCTCGCCCGCGCCCGGCTCCTTGGCCATGATGTGCAGCTCGATGCCCTCCTCCGGCTGCAGCCGCAGCACCAGGCGGTTCGGCGAGCCGCCGGGGAAGATGGAGTGCGGCACGTCCTTGAACTGCACCACGATCTCCGAGCGCCGGTTCGGCAGCCGCTTGCCGGTGCGCAGGTAGAACGGCACCCCGGCCCAGCGCCAGTTGCGGATCTCGGCGCGGATCGCGGTGAACGTCTCCACCCGCTCCGACGACTCGGTCGGCGGCGTCGAGCCGGGCTCCTCCAGGTAGCCGGCCATGCCGTCGGCGGCGGTGTACTGGCCGCGCACGGTGAAGCGGCCGACCTCGCCGCCGGTGATCGGGCGCAGCGCCTGCAGCACCTTCACCTTCTCGTCGCGGATCGCCTCGCGGTCGTTGCGCGCGGGCGGCTCCATCGCGGTCAGCGTCAGCAGCTGCAGCAGGTGGTTCTGCACCATGTCGCGGAGCGCGCCGGCGTGGTCGTAGTAGCCGCGCCGGCCGGGCGTGCCGACGGTCTCGGCGGCGGTGATCTGTACGTGGTCGATCCAGAGGGAGTTCCAGATCGGCTCCAGGAACGCGTTGGCGAAGCGGAGCACGAGCAGGTTCTGCACCGTCTCCTTGCCCAGGTAGTGGTCGATGCGGAAGATCTGGTGCTCGTCGAAGATGGCGCCGACCTCGTCGTTGATCCGCTGGGCGCTCGGCAGGTCGTGGCCGAGCGGCTTCTCCAGCACCACCCGGGAGCGCGGGGTCACCAGGCCCGCCCGGTCCACCTCCCGGCAGAACGGGCCGAACGTCCTGGGCGGGCTCGCCAGGTAGAACACGCGGTCGCGGTCCTCGGCCAGCGTCGCGCGCAGCGCGTCCCAGCCGGTGCGGTCCTGCCCGCCCACGTCCACCGTCAGATGGTGCAGGCGGCCCAGGAAGCGCTGCCACATGGCGTGGTCGTCGACCGGCACCACGTCGCGTACCTGGGCGTCCACCTTGCCGCGGAAGTCCGCGTCCGTCAGCCCGCCCCTGGACAGGGCGATGACGCGCGTCTCCGGCGAGAGCCGGCCGTCCCTGTCGCTGTGGTACAGCGCGGGGAGCAGCTTGCGCATGGACAGGTCACCCGTACCGCCGAAGACCACCAGGTCGGCGGTGTGGGCGGCCGGGGAGGGCGAGAGCGGGGACACGAACACGACTCCGATGATCTACCAATGCGGGGACAGAACGGACACTAGCTAGGGTTTCGGTCCTACACAAGCACAGTTTTGCTATTTGAGATGAAAAAGTAGCGACTTTTCATGACACAACTAGGTGTGGTTCACTTAGCCGATGTCTCGACGTACCGCAGCCACCCTCGCCACCAGCGGTGACGTACTGCAGCTGATCCGCACCGGTACGGCCGTGACGCGGACCGACATCGGCCGGGTCACCGGCCTGTCCCGCCCCGCTGTGCAGCTCCGCGTCGACGAGCTGCTGGAACGCGGCCTGGTCGTCGAGCGCGCGGACGCTCCCTCGACCGGCGGGCGCCCGCCGGTGCGGCTGGAGTTCAACGCGTCCGGCGGCGTCGTCCTGGTCGCGGCGCTGGGCGCGAGCCGCACCCGCGTGTCCATCTGCGACCTGAGCGCCCGCGAGCTCGCCGGGCAGGACTTCGCGATCGACGTCGAGCAGGGCCCCGACGTGGTGCTGCCCCTCGTCATGGACACCTGGGACGAACTGCTCGGCGACCGGCCCCGCTCCATGGTCAAGGGCGTCGGGATGGGCATGCCCGCCACCGTCGAGTTCGCCGAGGGCCGCACCGAGAGCGCCAGGGTGATGGCGTCCTGGACGGGCGTGGTGATCCCGCCGCTGGTCCGGGCCCGCTTCCCGGTGCCCGTGCTGGTCGACAACGACGTGAACGTGCTGGCCATCGGCGAGCACCGGGGCGCCTACCCCGACCTGGACGACCTGATGTTCATCAAGGTGTCCACCCGGATCGGCGCCGGCATCATCGCCGGCGGCGGCATCCTGCGCGGCGCGCTCGGCGCGGCCGGCGAGATCGGCCACATCCCGGTACGCGACGGCGGCGGCGTGCTGTGCCGGTGCGGCAACGTCGACTGCGTCGACTCCGTCGCCAGCGGCACCGCGCTCCTGCGTGACCTGCGCGCCGCCGGCAAGGACGTCAAGAACATCGCCGACGTGACCCGCCTCGTGCGGGCCGGTGACGCCGAGACGATGGCGACCGTGCGCGAGGCAGGGCGCCGGATCGGCGAGGTCGTGGCCGGGGCGGTCAACATACTCAACCCGTCGGTCGTGGTGCTCGGCGGCGACATGGCGGAGGCGTTCGGGCCGCTGGTGTCCAGCATCCGCGAGGTCGTCTACCGCCGCTCCACCGCGCTGGCCACCAGACGGCTGCGCATCGAGCCGAGCCGGCTGGGTCCGGCCGCCGGCATCAGCGGCTGCGCCGTCATGGTCCTCGACCACGTCCTCTCACCCGAGGCCGTCGACGAGTCCCTCGCCACCCGCCGCCCCCTGCACCCCACGAAACCCCTCTGACGACCCCCGATCCACCAGGGCGTCGCACGCGTCAGGGAGAGAATCTCTTCGGGGACTCTCGGGCTGGGCGTCGCACGTGCGGGGGAGAGGGAACCTTCGTGGGAACCCCTTCAGGCTGGGCGCCGCAGGCTGGATCTTTCTCCCGTCGGGAGAGACCCCTCAGGAAGTCCCTCAGGCTGGGCGTCGCACGTGTCGGGGAGGGAAACCTTCGTGGGAACCCCCTCAGGCTGGGCGCCGCACGCGTCGCAGAGAGAAACCTCTGTGGGGACTCCGGGCTGGGCGCCGCAGGCGTCGGGGAGGGAACCTTCGGGGGACCCCCGGCTGGGCGCCGCAGGCTCGATCTCTCTGGTGTCGGGGGGAGAAAACCTTTTGGGAACCCCCTCGGGCTGGGCGCCGTCGTGCGTGCCTTTGGCCCGCTCAGCTCGCCGTAGTGCCGGGTTGGGGAGGAGGGCTCTCCTGGGTGCTCAGCGGTGGCCGGGGATGCGGTTGGGGCGCGTGAGGCGCTTCTTCGTCTTGGTCTTGGTGGCCGTCGGGGTCGGGCGGGTGCCCGGGGCGGGGTGGGCCGTGGTGAGGGCCGGGCCGGCGGGGGCGAGGGCGCCCGCCCGGCTTTCCCTGTCCGTACGGGAGGACGGGGTGGCAAGGGAGGTCTCGCCCGGGGACGGCGCCACCGAGGACGGTGCGGACGACGGCGAGGGGCGGGGGGAGCTCTGGGCGGTGGGCCGGTCAGGGGTGCCCGTGGGGGACGGGCGCGCGTCACGGCGGGGCATCGACAGGTGACGCGGGTCGGCCCGGCCGGACGCCGACTCGATCGCCCCTCGCGGCTCGGCGAGACCCGGCACGCCCGGCTGGGGCATGCTGGCGGTGGAGAGCGACGTGCCCGGCGACCCGGCGGCGGCCAGGACGCCGGCGAGGACGAGCATGAGGGTGCCGGTCAGCGTGCCGGCGATCTGCAGGATCCGCCCGCGCCGTTCGGTCTCTCTCACAGAGGCAGATGATAGTCAGCCCTGGCGGTGCTCGAACGGCGAAGCGGAGAATCGTGATCAAGAAGGGCGTCCCGGTTCAGGCCGCCGGGTGGTGGCCGCAGGTGCAGAGCAGGCCGTTCAGCGCCGCCTCCAGGTCGCTCCCGCTGCTCGTGGGCGCCGGGAAGAGGAAGCGGACGAGCGAGCCGTCCGCCCGCACCGTGACCCCCCGGCTGTCCAGCTCCCACAGCCACACCTCCCCGGCGGGCCTGCCGAGATGCCGGGACACCCCGTTGGCCAGCTGCTCCCGGTGCGCGGCGTTGACGTGCGCCAGCACCCGCTCGGCCGGTTCGGCGAGCGGGTCGGGCTCGGCGTCCAGGTAGTCGTCGGCGTCCAGCACCCCGGACTCCTGCCCGGTCAGGTACACCACCTGGGCCACGTCCACCCGCAGCAGCCGGGGCGCGTCCGGCCGCCCGTAGCGCTCCAGGGCGTCGAACAGCGCCTCGTCGGCCGTGTTCGCCGCCACCGTGACCGCCGCCGCCCGCGCCTCGCCCGCCGGCACCGGCTGCGCCCAGCCCTGCACCTCCATGAGCCCGCGCGGGTGCTCGTCGTCCCCGAGCCTGCGCATCGCCGCCAGGTTGACCGCCACCACGGCGTCCTCGTGCAGCCGGTGCAGCCCGTGCAGCGGCTCGCCGGGCAGCGCCAGCAGCACCGGCCTGCCCCGTTCGTCGACCCCGCCCCTGGCGCGGGCAGGGACGCCGTCGACGGTCAGCTTGACCACCGAGGCGGTCGCGGCGAGAGTGCGGATCCGCTGTGGGATGGGCAGCATGGCGCCTCCTTGGCGTGTAGGTTAGCCTTACCTAAGTAAGCATTACCTAAGCACAATGAGGTGAACGTGCGCTACACCGGTCCCAAGGTGCGCCTGTCGCGCCGCGCGGGAGTGCCGCTGACCAGGAAAGCCGTCCGCTACTTCGAGCAGCGCCCGTACCCCCCGGGCGAGCACGGCCGCAAGACCAATCGCCGCAACACCGGCGACTACGGGGTCCGCCTGCTGGAGAAGCAGAAGCTGCGCTGGTACTACGACGTGTCGGAGCGGCAGCTGCGCCGCTACTGGGACCTGGCCGAGCGCCGGCCGGGGGCCTCCGGCGCCGAGCTGGTCTCCATCCTGGAGTCCCGGCTGGCCTCGCTGGTGATGCGCTCCGGGCTCGCGCCGTCGATCTACGCCGCCCGCCAGTACGTGGCGCACGGGCACATCGCGGTGGACGGCCGCAAGGTGGACATCCCCAGCTACCTGGTCAAGCCCGGCCAGGTCGTGTCGGTGCGGGAGCGGTCGCGCCGGATGCAGCCGTTCGTGGCCGCGGCCGAGGGGATCCACGCGGACGAGCGCACCGCCCCGTACCTGAGCGTGGACCTGCCCGCGCTGACCTTCACCCTGCTGGCCGTCCCGATGCGGGAGCAGGTGCCCGTGCCCGTGGACGAGCTGCTCGTGGTCGAGTTCTACTCCCGCTGACCCTCGCTGCGCGCGCGTGCCCGGCGGGCCGTCAGGCGCTGGTGCGCTTCTTGGCCCGCGGGGTGACGCGGCGCAGTGCCGCCACCTCCTTGCGCAGCTCCGCCAGCTCGTCCAGGATGCGCTGGGTCGAGGCGGCCGACAGGTCCTCCATCTCGGCCCGCTCCTCCTTCGCCTCCTCGTCCATGGCGCTCACCACCACCGCCATGAACAGGTTGAGCACCACGAACGTGCAGAGCAGTATGAAGATCGTGAAGAAGATCCAGGCCGACGGGTGGACCTCCATCACCTCACGCGCGATGTTGCCCCAGTCGTCGCCCGTCATCGTCTGGAACAGCGTGAACAACGACGTCGGCAGGCTGCCGAAGCGCTCCGGCGCCGTCTGCCCGTACAGCTTGGTGGCCAGCACCGCGGCCACGTAGAGCACCAGCGACAGCAGTACCACGATCGAGCTCATCCCCGGCATCGCGCGCAGCAGGGCCGAGACCACCTTGCGCAGGCTCGGCACCGCCGACAGCAGGCGCAGCGCGCGCAGGATGCGCAGCGAGCGCAGCACCGACAGGCTGCTCGCCGTGGCGGGCGCCACCGCGATCAGGACGATCACCGTGTCGAAGATGTTCCACGGGTCGCGGTGGAACCGTGAACGCTGCACGTAGACCTTGGCCGCCAGCTCGACCACGAAGATCGCCAGCGCGAGCTGGTCCAGCAGGGCCAGCAGGTCGCCGTAGCGGGACGCCACGGAGGGGACGGTCTCCAGACCGAGGACCGCGGCGTTGACCAGGATCACGGCGACGATGAACCGCTGGAAGTGCCGGTGCGCCAGGACGGCGCCGAGGCGTTCACGCACGGGGGAGGGCTCCTCCTCGAAAGGGATGGATTGCCCGACTATTTTGGAGTAAAAGGATCACTGCTCCGGTATCAGCCGGAAGACCCGCAGCTCCCGCCCGGACCTGGCCGTGTAGCGCTCGTAGAACGGCGAGCCCGCCACCAGCCCCGGCCACACCGCGGCCCGCTCGTCACCGGTCAGCAGGCGCGCGCTCACCGGGATCTCGCGCCCCTGGAAGGACACGGCCGCCTCCGGGCGGGCCAGCAGATTGGCCGTCCACGCGGGGTGGCGCTCGGCGCCGAAGTTGCTGCCCACGACCAGCAGCGAGCCGCCGGGCTCGCGGACGCAGGCCAGCCGGGTGCGGCGCGGCTCCCCGGACCGGGCGCCGGTGGTCATCAGGACCAGGGAGCGGTCGCCGCCGACCGGCTTGCCGCCGGACATCTTGTCGATCAGCCGCTCGACCTTCGGCACCATCCTCGGGCCGGCTCGCATGAACCACTCGGTACCGGCCAGCCACTGGAACGTGCCCTTGATCATTCAAGCAGTGTACAAGCGGCTGGCAATGAGGCTGCTGTGGTATAAAACCCACCTGATTGCCTGACAACCGAGGGGTCAAGTCACCCATGTCCTATCCCCACTACGGCCCCGGCTACTACGGCCCGCCACCGCAGACGCACCCCAACGGGACGACCATCCTGGTGATGGGCATCCTCAGCCTGGTCATCTGCCAGATCCTCGGGCCGTTCGCCTGGAACATGGGCACCAAGGCGCTGCGGGAGATCGACGCCAGCGGTTACGTGTACGAGAACCGCGGCATGGTGCAGGCCGGCCGGATCTGCGGCATCGTCAGCACCTGCATCATGGGCGGGATCATCCTCATCTACGGGGTGTTCATCGTGTTCGCCATCGTCATGGCGTCGGTCAGCTAGCGCCGCACGGCGTAGTCCGACAGCAGCCGGGCCGTGGTGAGGATCTGGGCGGCCACCAGCCGCGGGGCCAGATCGTCGGCGTCCGCGTCGAGCTCGTCGGCCAGCGCCTCCGCGAGCGCCTCCTCCCGCTGCTGATGGATCTCCCGCATCCGGGCCAGCAGTGACGGGCTCTCGCCCACCATCTTGGCGAACACGTCGGCCCCGTCCTGCAGGCCGTACTGCCACCCCCGGGTCTCGACCGCCGCCACGAAGTCGCGGCGGAACGCCCGCACCGCGCTCTCGCCCTTCTCCCGCGCGCGCAGCACCTCCACCGGCAGGCTCTCGACGAACTCCTGCCGGTCGGCGAACAGGTCCTCTTTCGTGCGGAAGTAGTTGAACACCGTGTTCACCGACACGTCGGCGGCCCGCGCCACCTCGGCCACGGTCACGTTGTCGAACCCGCGCGCCGGGCGAGTCGTTTTGGAGGCGATGAAGTGATCGAGACATCAGGTCTGAGCAAGACCTTCACCGGCGGCACCGGCGGCGTCGAAGCCGTCAGGAACGTGACCATGTCCGTGCGGAGCGGCGAGATCGTCGGCTTCCTCGGCCCGAACGGCGCGGGCAAGACCACGACCATGCGCATGCTGACCACCCTGCTACCGCCCACCGGGGGCACCGCGACCGTGGCCGCGTGCTCACCAACGTGGTCACGCTGGTGGTCCAGGTCGTGCTGCTGGTCGCGGTCGGCTACGCCTTCGGGCTGCGCGCCCCCGCCGCGGGGTTGCCGGCCGGGCTCGCGCTGATCGTGGTGCTCGGCACCAGCATGGCCGCGCTCTCGTACGCGATCGCGCTCACCATGGACGAGCAGCTGTTCGCGCCCGCGATGAGCACCGCGGTGATCCCGCTGGCGCTGCTGTCGGGGTCGTTCCTGCCGATGTCGATGGCCCCCGGCTGGCTCGACGCGCTCTCGTACGTCAGCCCGTTCCGATATGCGGTGGAGGCGCTGCGCGAGCTGTTCGCCGGCCACTACCTGACGGGCACGGTGCTGGCCGGAGTGGTGGTGACGGCGCTGTTCGCCGTGGCCGGCCTGGCGGTCGGCACCCGCGTGTTCAACCGCCAGGCCGCGTAGCGACGGCTCAGGCCGCGCTCCTGGCCCGCCGCCCCAGCGCGGCCAGGATCGCGGCCGGGTCCACGATGCCGTAGCCGTAGTCGTAGTCGAAGCCCACCGTGCTGCGGTCCTCGGCGGTGCGGCGCAGCAGGGCGCGCAGCTGGGCCGGCGACAGCCGTGAGGCGGGCCAGCGCGTCCGCACCGCCGCCACCAGCCCGGCCGCGACCGGGGCCGCCGCCGACGTGCCGGAGTCGGGTTCGTCGCCGTACGCGCCGGAGCCGGCGAAGTGCGTGTACGCGCACACGTCCGGCTTGCGCTCGGCCAGCCGCCCCGGGCCCTGCGAGGAGTAGCCGACGCGCTCGCCGCGCACGTTCACCCCGCCGATCGAGAGCACCCGCGGATGGGAGTTGGCGCCGGTGATCGGCCGCTCGGGGAAGGCGCAGCGCCCGTCGGGGCAGTCGCGCCCGCAGTTGCCCGCCGCGAACAGGATGTCCGCGCCCGCCTGGTCGAGGCTTGCCACCATCAGGTTGAACGGGTGCGCCCCGTTGTCGGAGTAGTTGCCCGGATGCCCCACCGGGAAGTCCCACTCCGGGGAGAAAGACCCCCACGAGTTGTTGACCACCAGTGCCCGCGACTCCTCGGGCTGGGCGTCGAGCACGCCGCGCAGGTGCGCGAACGCGGCCACCGCGTCGGACAGCAGCCCGTCCATGACCGAGCCGCCCGGCCGGGTGGAGCGCAGCAGCGGCAGGTCGAGCAGGGTCGCCGCCGGAGCGCCGATGAGCGCGTCGAAGGCGCACATCGTGCCGTGGTCGACAGGGAACTCCCCGGGCGTGCCCGGCACGGTCGGCGGCAGCCAGCTCCGCCCGGCGTCGAGGCACACGTCGCGCCCCAGCTTGCCGCTCAGGTGGTCCAGGTTGACGCCGGTGTCGACCACGGCCACGTGCACGTCGGACCCGTCGAGGCCCTCGGCGCGCATCCGGGGCCCGTCCAGCAGCCGCTCCACGTCACGCCAGGTGCCGGCCGGTGGGTCGCCGCCACACGTCGGGCAGGTCTCGATGACCGGGTCGGAGAACACGCCCACCACGTCGGGACGCAGCCCGGGCAGCAGCGAGACCCTGGTGGCCACCTCGTCGTCGGAGATCGTGCCGCGGACCAGCACGGAGGCGTCCGTTGCGGCCATCGAGAACCGCAGCGGCTGGTTGAGCGAGAGCGGATCGCCGCCCGTGGCGGGCACCGGGCGCGGCAGCGCCACAGGCGCGAACCCGGTGTCGAGGTCGACACCGGGCAGGCCGTCCGCGACGTCAGCCGTGGTCACGGCGCGGCCGGGGTCGGCCACGGCCGCGACGAGGTCAGGGGAGGGGCGGAGTTGGATGAGGACCCGCATGATCACCACCGAGCGTGTATGGATGGAGCGACCCCCTTACCGTGCGTCATCGCGCCGTCGCCGTCCAGGGTTTTGCCAAGCCTGTGACCTGCGGAAACGCCGCAAAATGCGACGAATGGGACGACATCCTCGCGTAATCGTGAGGCTTCCGTGCGGGCGATCTGTTGACTAGGTTGAGTCACCATGACGCTTCAGGCGCGCAAGCCCGTCGAAAGCGGTGGCACGGGCGGACACTGGCTGGCGGTGCGGCCCCGGCTGATCCTCGCCAGCGCGTTCATGCTCTTCCTGGAGCTGGCGCTGATCCGCTGGACCGGCTCCAACATCGTGCACCTGAGCTACTTCACCAACTTCGTGCTGCTCGGCTCGTTCCTCGGCATCGGGCTCGGGTTCCTGCGCGTCGGCCGCACCACCGCCCAGCCCTACTACTCGCCGGTCGTGCTGTTCGGGCTGGTCATGGTGGTGCTGGCGTTCCCGGTGACGGTCGACCGCGACACCGACGGGGTGCTCTACTGGACGAGCCTGTCCACCGTCGGGCCGCCCGCCTGGATCAGCCTGCCCATCGTCTTCTGCGCCGCCGCGCTCGTCCTCATGGGCCCCGCCGAGCTGGTCGGGCGCTGCTTCCCCGAGCTGCCCCGGCTGGAGGCCTACCGCTACGACCTCATCGGCAGCCTGACCGGCATCGCGGTGTTCACCGGGCTGTCGTTCCTCAGCGCGCCGCCCGTCTTCTGGGGAATCCTCGCCGCCGCCGCGTACGCGGTGCTGCTCGTGCCCCGGCCCCGCGCCGCCTACATCGGGCTGGTGGCCGTCCCCTCGCTCGCCGTGGTCGGCCTGCTGCTGGCCGAGACGCTCACCGCCGGGGCGCTCTGGTCGCCGTACTACAAGGTGACCCACCGCCAGTTCGAGCAGCTCGGCGTGCCGGTGACCGACATCTCCGTCAACGGCATCCCCCACCAGCAGGCCGTGCCCGCCCACGCCCGGCTGCAGTGGGAGGCCCAGTACGGGCTGCCCTACGAGCGGGCCGCCGCCCGGCCCGACGACGTGCTCATCATCGGCGCGGGCAGCGGCACCGACGTCTCCATCGCGCTGTCCAAGGGCGCCCGCCACGTCGACGCCGTCGAGATCGACCCCAAGCTGCGCGAGCTCGGCGGCTCCACCCACCCGGACAAGCCGTACGACGATCCCCGCGTGACCACGCACGTCACCGACGGCCGCGCCTTCCTGGAACAGACCGATCGCTCGTACGACCTGATCCTGTTCGCGCTGCCCGACTCGCTCACGCTCGTGTCGGGGGCCAGCTCGCTGCGGCTGGAGAGCTACCTGTTCACCGAGGAGGCCATGCGGGCCGCCCGCGAGCGCCTCAAGCCCGGCGGCGCGTTCTCCATGTACAACTACTACCGCGAGAGCTGGCTGGTGGACCGGCTCGCCACCACCGCCCAGCGCGCCTTCGGCCACGCCCCCTGCGTGGACGTGGTCAGCACCACCGGCCAGCAGGCCGTCATCACCGCCGGGGCGACCCCCGAGGCGCAGCGCTGCGGCGCCCCCTGGGCGGGCGCGGCCGCCGGCACCCCACCGCCCGCCGACGACGACCGGCCCTTCCTCTACCTGAAGGACCGCACGATCCCGTCGCTCTACCTCGTCACGCTCGGCCTGATCCTCGCGGTCAGCCTCCTCGCCGTCCGCGTCGTGGCCGGCCCGTACCGCAGGATGCGCCCGTACGCCGACCTGTTCCTGCTCGGGGTGGCGTTCCTGCTGCTGGAGACCAAGAGCGTGACCGGGTTCGCGCTGCTGTTCGGCACCACCTGGGTGGTCAACGCCATCGTGTTCGCCGGGGTGCTCGTCGCCGTGCTCGCCGCCGTCGAGGTGACCCGCCGCTTCCGCACCCCGCCGCTGCCCGTCATGTACGGGGTGCTCTTCGCCGGACTGCTGCTGGCCTGGCTGGTGCCGAACGCGTGGCTGCTGTCGCTGCCCGTGCCGGTGCGCGCGGTGGCCGCCGTCATCGTCGCCTTCCTGCCGATCTTCGCCGCGAACGTGGTGTTCGCCAAGCGGTTCGCCGACACCGCCGACGCCACCACCTCCTTCGGCGCCAACCTGCTCGGCGCCATGGTCGGCGGCTGCCTGGAGTACCTGGCGCTGGTCATCGGCTATCAAGGGCTGCTCATCGTCGCCGGCGTGCTTTACCTCGGCGCGTTCCTGCTGTTGCCCCGGCGGGCGCTCGCGTAAGCCCCTGTTTGCCCGGCCATGTGAGGCTTTACCTGCGGTTTTGGAATGCCTGGGAAAGCCGTGCCGTTGTAACCAACATCTGAGCGCCCATCAATCTGACAGCGGCCGCTCCACTCCCAGCGCACCTCGCTCCGCAGCGTGTCCCGCAGAGGTGCTCACGTAGCTCTATGCGTACGAATGATCACTAAGTGTGCGCGACTCTGGAGGAACACCATGACGATCACCCGTACCCTGCGCAAGTTCGGCGCCACCGCGGCCCTGGCCGTCGCCACCACCGTGGCGGCTCCCGCCTTCACCGCCCCCGCCCAGGCCGCCGAGCTCCCGTACGGCCAGGACGTCTCCAACTACCAGCCCACCCACGACTGGGGTGCCAGCGGCGCCGACTTCGGCATCGTCAAGGCCACCGAGGGCCTGGACTTCAAGGACAAGACCTTCGCCCGCCACTGGAAGGAACTCGACAAGCACGAGGTCGTGCGCGGCGCCTACCACTTCGGGCACCCGAAGAACGACCCCGTCGCCGAGGCCGACTTCTTCCTGTCCGTAGTGAACAGCCAGCCCGCCGAGAAGGGCGACCTGCTCGCCCTCGACCTGGAGACCAGCGACGGCAAGTCGGTCGAGCACGTGAACAAGTGGGCCAAGACGTTCCTGGAGCGGGTCAAGGCCAAGACCGGCGTCACCCCGCTGTTCTACAGCGGCTACGCCTTCGCCGACCAGTACGGCAAGGGCCTGGGCGCGTACCCGCTGTGGGTCGCCCACTACGACAAGGCCAAGGGCACGGTCGCCACGCCGGCCGACTGGAAGTCCTGGACCATCCACCAGTACTCCGACGCGCCGGTCGACCAGAACGTCTCCGCGCTGAGCATCGACCAGCTGCGCGCCCTCGGCCGTAGCTGACCCCCGGGGTACGCCGACGCACCTCGCCCCGCCTCCCGCCGACCGGCGGGAGGCGGGGCGAGGTCGTTTCATCCGCACAGCTCGTCGAGCGACTCGGCGCTTTCGTTCGCCTTCTGCGAGTTGCGGGTCGGCGTCTCGGTCGGCTGGGCCGCCCGCACCTGCGTACGCGAGACCGACGGGGAGGCCGACGCCGTCGGCGCGGCCTGCGTGGCGGCCTTGGCGCGACGCGGCTTGAGCGAGTCCTGGACCGCCTTGGCCGACGCCCGCCGGATCTTGACCCAGTCGGGGCTGCCCGGCCAGTACTTCGGCGGCACGAACTGCAGGCTGCTCATCTTCGCGTCCTTGACCTTGAGCGCCAGGTCCAGCAGCGGTTCCAGGAGTTCCTCGGGGATGTTCGTCTCGGCCAGCCGTTTGGTCGCCGTGGCGATGCTGTTGAAGTTCGCCAGGATCTTCTGCGGCGTCGCCTGCTGCGCGAACGCGCCGATGACGCAGCGCTGGCGGCTCATCCGGGAGAAGTCGTCGCTGCCCACCCGGGACCGGCCGTACCAGAGGGCCTCCTCGCCCGACAGCCGCCGGGTGCCCGCCCTGATCGTGCCCGCGGTCCCGTACAGGCCGCCCCACTTGACGTCCTGCTCCACGTGGATGGTCAGCCCGCCGATGGCGTCCACCAGGTCGGCGAACCCGTACATGTTCATCAGCACGTAGTAGTCGATGTCCAGGTTGAGCGTGTAGCTGATCGCGTCCATCAGCGCGCGCGGGCCCCGGTTCTTGCCGCCCGCCTGCTCCGGGTGGTCGTTGGCGTACTGCCACACCTCGTTCAGCAGGCCGCCGTTGGGCAGCTCCGCCATGAAGCCGTTGGGGAAGTGCCTGCGCAGCGGCGACGACGGCGGGAAGCGCACGTGCTGCAGGTTGCGGGGCAGGCTGAACAGCACCGTGGCGCCCGTCGGGATGTGCACGCTGGCCACGTTCATGCTGTCGGTGCGCACGCCGGTGCGGTTGCCCGCGGCGTCACCGCCGACCAGCAGGAAGTTGACCCGGTCCTTGCCGTTCCACGGGTCCTCCTCCTTGATCGGCGCGACGTCCGGGTTGTCCTCCGCGCTCTTGAAGACGTGCTTCTTCGCGTCCCACACCGTGTAGACCGACGTGGCCGACAGCGCGAACGGGGCCATCACCACCACGCACAGCAGTCCTACCGCGACGCCGGAGATGATCTGGCCCTGCTGGGTGAGCCGGCTCGGGCCGAGTGCGACGTACGAGGAGACCGCTAGCGCGAACCAGCTCAGCGCGCCCACGGAGGCCAGGACCACGACGGTCATCATCACGCTGTCGCGCGTGACGATCCCCGCGTTGTCCAGGTTGGCCAGCACGAACGCCAGCAGACCGAGCAGCACGGCGACGAAGACGCCGACGAGGACCAGACCGGTGCGCCGGTGCCCGGCCCGCAGGTGCGCGGCGCCCGGAACGAAGATCGACAGCAGGGTCCAGCCCAGGATGGACGCCGGCGTGAGCGGCTTCGCGAACCGCGGCGCCGCGCTCCCCCCACCGATCCCGGCAAGCCTCCCCGCGATCCCCCCACTCCGGTTGCCGCCCGAACGTGCCCGCCCGTCATCGCCACGACCTGGCCCCGAGCCACCCCCGGCGCCAGAGCCACCGCTCCTGCCGGAACCGCCTCCAGCCCCTGAACCTCTGCCAGAGCCGCCACTGGCCCCTGAGCCTCTGCCAGAGCCCCTTCCCGCACCTGAGCCCCTGCTGCCAGAGCCGCCGCCGGCACCTGGGCCCCTTCCGGAGCCGCCGGCGGCACCTGGGCCGCTGCCGGAACCACCTCCGGCGCTAGGGCCTCTGCCGGAACTGTCTCCGGCGCCAGGGCCGCCGCCGGGGCCGCCGCTGTCGGCACCGGCGCTCCTGCCGGAGCCTCTGCCTGTGCCGGCGCGGGGGTGGACGCCCCTGCCGACGCTGCCATGGCCAGAGCCGCCTGTGACAGGGCCTTCGCCCGCGCTTCTGCCGCTCAGGCCCGGAGCGGAGCCCGCACCTCTCCCGGCCGCCTCTTCGCGGGGGCGGCCGGTTCCGCCGGAGCTTCCTCTCCCGGCGGAGCCGTGGTCGCCGGAGGTTCCCCCAACCGGGTGGTCGACTCTGCCGGAAGCTCCCCGTGCCAGATGGTCGCCTCTGCCGGAGGTCTCGCCCCGGGCGGAGGTTTCGCCTCGGGTGGGGGTGCCGGCGTGTGGGGTTTCGTGGGTGTCCGGGGTTTGGCCCGGCGCGTCCGCGGGGTCCCTGCGGGGGCGTGGGGTGCCTGACGCCGGGTCGCCGGAGCGCCGGGTCCTGCGGGTCCGCCCGCTCCGCGGCTCGCCGGCTCGCGGTTCGGCGGCCCTGGGGTCGACGGCGCCGGACGGGTCCGGATGGGGGGCGGCCGGGTCGGGCGAGGGGTCGGCGGAATTGCCCGGCGCGGGCCGGGGTCGGCGAGGGGGGCGCCGTTTCCGGCCTCCGGGCACGGCGTCCACCCCATCGCGTTTGCTCACACCGGCTCCTTCGCACGCCTACCAGGCATAACCCGCTGGGTTTGCCCCCCGATGGCACAAGATTGCCAGGATTCTAGTCGCCATATATGGACATCAAAGACATGTGCCCAACATGAGATGAACCTCAAGTAACCATCAGGAGGTGGCCGAAGACGGCGCGGCCCACGTGTTGCACTGGTAGGCCTTGTTCTTCTCCCAGCCCTGCCGGAACCACCGGTGGTTGTTCGCCGTCGACCCGTGGTCACGCGGGTATCCCGGATGGTCGCCCACCTGGCCGTAGAACCAGAACAACCGCTGCCGGCTGCTCGTGCTCACCGGGTACGAGGCCGCGACCGACCGCATCCACATCCCGCCGAAGCAGGTTGCCTGGAGCTCCAGCCGTCGGCTCAGCGCCAGCTTGCCGTTCTGGTTCGAGGTCTCCAGCGTCTGACCCCACCAGGAGTCCAGCAGCCCGGTCAGGTTCTGCACGTGGTGCCCGTACTCGTGGGCCATCATGCTGATGATGCCGCCGTGCCAGCTGATGATCTGGCCGTAGCCGCGCGAGTTCCCGTTGCCCCTGGCCATGGCCGAGGTAGAGGCGTAGATCGTGTTGTTGCGCGGGCAGTAGTACGGCACGATGCTGCCCCGCTGGGGGTAGTCGCCGCAGGCGCCCCTGCCGCTCCTGGCCGCGATGGCGTACCTCGGCGGGCTGAACGGGATGCCCTGCTTCTGCAGGATCGGGCCCCATGCCTGGTCCATGCACTTACCGGTCTTGAGGATCAGCGACTTGAGCTGGCTGTGGCTGAAGATGCTCACGTTGCCCGCCCGGCAGGTGAGCCTGGGCAGCACGCCGGCCCGGTAGACGGTGTTGTTCTTCAGGCTGAGGTCGAGCGTCACCTGCCTCGGCGGGTCGTCGTCCGGCTCGTCGTCCTGCGTGGGCCGCTGGGTCGGACGCTCGGTGGGCACGTCGTCCCGGGTGGGGCTGCTCGTCGGCTCGCCCCTCGACCGCGTCGGCTCGTCGTACGGGGAGTACGTCGGCTGCGCGATCGGCGTCGTCGTGTCCGAACCCGACGACGAGCCCAGGAACGCCGCCCCGACGATCACCAGCACGAACAGCCCCGCGATCGTCCCGCACACCAGCCCGAGCACGCCGACCACGCCCATGCCGGACTTGCGGCGCGGCCGGTGGTGCCACTGCCCGTGCGGCGGGAAGGACGGCTGCCCGCCCGGCCAGGACCCCTGCGGGGGCGGAGGACCGCCCGGGTACCCGCCGCCCGGCGGATAGCCGCCCCCCTGCCCGGGGTACGCCCCCTGCCCGTGCGGCGGGCCCTGGCCCGGGTACGGCCCTTGGCCGGGTGGAGTGCCCTGGCCCGGATAGGGCCCCTGGCCGGGATAGGGCCCCGCGCCCGGGGGTGCGCCCTGTCCGGGATGCGGTCCCTGTCCGGGATACGGCCCCTGGTCTGGATAAGGTCCCTGGCCCGGGTACGGCCCCTGGCCGGGCGGTGGCTGGCCCGGGTAGGGGCCTTGCCCCGGCGGCGGGGCGCCCCCTCCGGGGTACGGTCCCTGACCCGGATGAGGTCCGCCAGGATTGGGAACGCCTTGACCGGGGTATGGGTTGCCCTGCGGCTGTGGCTGGCGGTGGCCAGGCGGCGGCCATGGTAGCGAGGGCGGCCTCTGGGGCTGTCCTGGCCCCTGTGGCCCGGGAGGATATTGCCCGTTCCCTGTCACCGTGTCGCCCCTTTACTCGGTTGTCCGAGATGCGCGACCTCTCCTGTCACACATCGTGCCTTTGCCGAATATGGGGCAGAAGCATACTGATTTCCCACCCGTCACGGATGTAGCGGTACTCGGTTACGGTCCGAAATCATTCGAGGTGATCTCAGTCATGTTCCGGACCACGGACCTGCCGTTGTCCTAGCGTTCTTTGCCATGAACCTCCAGCAGCTCCGCTATGTGGTCGCGACTGCGGAGCACCGCACCATGACTGACGCGGCAAGGTCGCTCTATATCGCACAACCTGCGCTTTCGCGTGCGATCCGCGATCTGGAACGAGAGCTCGGAATGACGCTCTTCGCGCGTTCGGGGCGGGGGGTAGTGGTGACCTCGCAAGGTCGCCGCGTGGTGAAGCTGGCTCGGGAGGCGCTCGACGCCGTCCGCGAGATCGAAGGCCTCGCCAACCACGGCGGCGCCGGCGAAGCGGAGCTCCGCATCGCCTCCACCCCCAGCCTGGAGCCCGGTCTGGCGGGGCGGCTGTTGCCCGCCTACGCCTCCGAGCACCCCGGCGTCCGCGTGCACATCGTCCGCTGCGAGGGCCGTGAGGCCGTCGTCAGCGCCATCCGGGACCAGCGGGCCGACCTCGGCCTGACCGATCTGCCCGTCCCCGGCGACCTGATCACCCACCCGCTCGAGCGCCAGGAGATCGTGCTGATCTCCCCGCCCGGGCTCGAACTCCCCAACCCCGTTCCCATGGGCAGACTCCACGGCATGCGCCTGGCCCTGCCCGCGCGCGGCAGCGTCCGCCGCAGGGAGCTCGACGCGATGTTCGGCAAGTTCTCGGTGAGCCCCGTCGTGGTGCTCGAAACCGACGAACGCAACGGCTGGCTGAACGCAGTGCGCGCCGGGAAGGCGTCGCTGCTGTGGTACCGCGGGATGGCCGAACAGGCCGCCAGGGCGGGCCTCGTGGTCCGCTCGCTGGAGCCCGCCGTCAGACGCGTGATCGCCGTCGTGCACACGCGCCGCCGCCTCCCGCTGATCGCCCAGGACTTCCTGGCGACCGCCGAGAGGGGCACGACCGCCTAGCGCGGTCGGATTCTCAGCACCTCGCCGTCGCCGGCCCGTGTGCCCCCGTGGACACGTGGCAGGCGCCGTCAGGCTCCACCGTCACACCGGTCGGCGTGCAGTCGTGCCGACGCGCTCCTGGTGAACGCCCCGGTGACGGACGTCCCGTTCAGAGGGACGGGGGGAGGGAGACGACGGCGCGGAGGCCGGGGGAGGCGTCCTCCAGGTGGACGGTGCCGCCGTGCGCGCGCACCGTCTCCCGGACGATGGCCAGCCCCAGCCCCGCACCGCCCTCGTCCCGGCTGCGCCCGGTGTCGAGCCGGGTGAACCGGTTGAACACCCGCTCCCTGTCCTCCTCCGGGATGCCCGGCCCGTCGTCGGTGACGGTGAGGATCCCGTCGGCGGTCAGCGCGACCTCGACCTTCGACGCGGTGTGCCGCACCGCGTTGTCGATCAGGTTGGTCAGCACCCGGCTGAGGTCCATGGCGTCGCCGCGCACCTCCACCGGGTCGCAGGCGGCCAGCCTCACCTCGGCGTACCGCTCGGCCGTCTGCCGCACGACCTCGTCCAGGTCGACGGGCTCGCGCCGGGCCGGGACGCCGCCGCGCTCGTCCAGCCTGGCCAGCGCCAGCAGGTCCTCGGCCAGCCGTGACAGCCGCAGGGTGTCCTCCAGCACGCCCTCGGCCGTCTCCGGCCAGTCCTGCCCCTGCGGGTGCCCGAGCGCCACCTCCAGCTGCAGCCGGATGCTGGCGAGCGGGCTGCGCAGCTCGTGCGCCGCGTCGGAGACCAGCGCCCGCTGCCGCTTCTCGGCCTCCTCCAGCCGTGCCAGCATGTCGTTGAGCGTGGTGGCCAGCGAGTGCACCTCGTCGCGCGACTCCGGCACCGGCAGCCGGCGCGACCGGGCGGTGTGCGTGATCTCGGCCGCGCCCCTGCGCAGCGCCGTGATGGGCCGCAGCGTACGCCCGACGATCATCCAGCTGGCGCCCGCGAGCAGCACCACCAGCAGCGGCGTGCCCACCAGCAGCACCCGCCCGGCCGTGCGGACGCTCGTCTGGATCTCCGACACCGACCGGGCCGCGATCACCGTCTGCCCGCGGTCGGCGCTCAGCACCACCACCCGCAACTGCGCCGGGATCGCGTACGGATGACCGTCGACGAACGTGGCCCGCCCGTCCTCCAGCGCCCGCGCCCGGCCCCGCGCGTCCAGCAGCGGCACCAGCCGGTCCGCGCCGTAGGTGACGTGCGTGATCCGCCCGTCCGCGCCGATGACCTGCACGATCGTGCCGTCGTGGGTGGTGATCGGGGTGGTCAGCGTGCCGGCGTCGGCCTGCACCCGCACGGTGTGCGCCTGCCGGCTGACCGACTCGTCCACGGTGGCCAGGAGTGTCCGGTCCAGCACCGAGAGCAGCACCGACGCCGACACCGCCAGCGCCACCGCCAGCACGGCGACGGCCACCACCGTCAGCCGGAACCGCAACCCCTGCCGCCGCCACCAGGCCGACGGGCGCGCGGCCGGGAACTCAGCCACCGTCGCCGGCCAGCCGGTAGCCCGCGCCGCGCACGGTCTGCAGCGCGTTCCTGCCGAACGGGGCGTCGATCTTGCGCCGCAGGTAGCCCACGTACACCTCGACCACGTTCGGGTCGGTGTCGAAGGTGTCCCAGACGTGCTCCAGGATCTCCGACTTGGACACCACCTCGTCGCGCCTGCGCAGCAGGTACTCCAGCAGCGCGAACTCGCGCGGCGTCAGCTCGACGTCGCGCTCGCCGCGCCGCACCCGCCGCCGCGCCGGGTCCAGCGACAGGTCGCCGGCGGCCAGCACGGCCGGCCGCCGCCCCGAGTCGCGCCGCAGCAGCGCCCGCAGCCTGGCCACCAGCACCACGTACGAGAACGGCTTGGTCAGGTAGTCGTCGGCGCCCAGGTCGAGGCCGTCGGCCATGTCGTACTCGCCGTCCTTGGCCGACAGCATGAGGATCGGCACCCAGTTCTCCTCCGCGCGCAACTGCTTGCACACGTTGTAGCCGGACAGCCTGGGCAGCATGATGTCGAGCACGACCACGTCGTAGTCGCCGTGTCTCGCCTCGTGGAGCCCCTGCTCGCCGTCGTGGGCGAGGTCGACGGCGAACCCCTCCGCCTGCAGCCCGCGCTGGAGCGCGGCCGCCATCCGGCGTTCGTCCTCGACGACCAGTACCCGCATGTGCCGATTCTCCCGTCCGTGCGCTGAGAGCCCGCTGAGAACGCTGAGAGGGATCTCAGCCCGTCTCAGGTTCGCCTAAGGATGCATCACGCAGGCTGCGTGTATCGACATACCGTTGAGGAGTGACATGCGTAGAGGCACGTACGTGAGGTGGGGAGTGCCGATCGCGGCGGCGGCCGTGATCGGCGCGGCGATAGGCGCCGGGCCGGTGATCGCCGCGGTGAGCGGCGACCCCGTGCTTCCCGAACGGTCGGCCCAGCAGCTGCTGGCCGACGCCGCCGCGGCGGCGGAGAAGAGCGAGGGCATGCCCCCCATGTCCGGCACCGTCCAGCAGACGGCCTCGCTCGGCCTGCCGGCGCTGCCCGACACGGGCGACGGCTCGCCGCTGTCGCTGCTGTCCGGCTCCCACGAGGTGAAGCTCTGGTACGGCGACGAGGACAAGATGCGGCTGGCGCTGCCCACCCAGTTCAACGAGACCAACGTGATCGTCAACGGCGACCAGGTGTGGTACTGGGACAGCGACAGCAACACCGCCACCAGGGTCAAGCTGCAGGGCGAGCACCCCCGGGAGGGCCTGCCCACGGCCGCCCCGACCGTCATGACGCCCGACCAGGCGGCGCAGCGGCTCCTGGAGCAGGTGGACGAGTCGACCACGATCTCGGTGAGCAACACCGCCGAGGTCGCGGGCCGCCCGGCCTACCAGCTCACGCTCACCCCTAAGGACCCCGCGTCCCTGGTCCAGGAGGTGCGCCTGGCCATCGACGGCGAGCACTACGTGCCGCTGCGGGTCCAGGTGTTCGCCAAGGGCTCGGCCGAGCCGGCCTTCCAGGTCGGGTTCACCCAGCTGACCTTCACCCCGCCCGCCGAGGAGAACTTCGCCTTCACCCCGCCGGCCGGGGCCAAGGTGGAGGAGAAGACGTTCGGGCCGTCCGACGCGCGACAGGAGCACGCCGAGGAGGCCAGGCGCACCGCCGGGGACCTGAAGGTGCGCGGCGAGGGCTGGACCGCGGTCGCGGTGCTGCCCGCCGACGCCGCGATGCCGCAGGGCGACACGGACGGCGCTCCCGGCGCTCCCGGCGCTCCCGGCGGCGAGGGCGCCGACGCGCGGGCGCTCTTCGACAACGTGCTGAAGACGGCCACCCCGGTGAGCGGCACCTGGGGCTCCGGCAAGATGATCAGGACGAAGCTCGTCACCGTGCTGCTGACCGACGACGGCCGCCTGCTGGTCGGCGCGGTCACCCCGGAGGAGATCATGAAGGCGGCGGGCGTCAGGTGACGACCGTCGCGCAGGAAGCGGGGGCGCCCACCGGGGCGGCCCCGCCCTCCGACCCCGGCGCCGCCATCGTGACGTCCGGGCTGACCAAGCGCTTCCGCGGCGGCCAGACGGCCGTCGACGCGCTCGACCTGACCGTGCCGCGCGGCTCCGTCTACGGCTTCCTGGGGCCGAACGGCTCGGGCAAGACCACCACGATCCGGATGCTGCTCGGCCTGATCACGCCCACCGGCGGCACCTGCTCCCTGCTCGGCCTGCCGCTCGCGCTGGCCCTGCCCCGGGTGGGCGCGCTGGTCGAGGGCCCGGCCTTCTACCCCTACCTGACGGGCGAGGCCAACCTGCGCCGGTTCGACGCCGCCGACCCCACCGCCTCCGGGGCGACCGTCCGGCGGCGCGTCGGCGAGGCGCTGGAACGCGTCGGCCTCACCGCCGCGGCGGGCAAGCGCTACCGCAACTACTCGCTCGGCATGCGCCAGCGGCTCGCCATCGCGGCCGCCCTGCTCGGGCCGCGCGAGCTGCTCATCCTGGACGAGCCCACCAACGGGCTCGACCCGCAGGGCACCCGCGAGGTGCGGGCACTGGTCAAGGAGATCGCCGCCGGCGGCACCACCGTGTTCGTCTCCTCCCACCTGCTGGCCGAGGTCGAGCAGATGTGCACGCACGCCGCCATCATGCGCACCGGCCGCCTCGTCGCGGACGGCACGATCGCCTCGCTGAGCGGCGGCCTGGCCACCCGCGTCAGCGTCGAGACGCCCGACGCGGCCGACGCGGCGCGCGTGCTCGCGGCGCTCGGGCTGGCCGACGTGCGCTCCGCCGCCGGCGCCGTGACCGCCGAGCTGGGGGGTCACGCTCCCGAGCGGGTCAACGCCGCCCTCGTCGGCGAGGGCGTGGCCGTACGGGGGCTCGCCGTCGTGCGGCCGAGCCTGGAGGACGTGTTCGTCGGACTGACAGGAGAGGGATTCGATGTCGACGGCTGACACGGGCACCCGCACCCGTCGCACCCCCGGGCTGGTGCCCGTGACCGAGACCCTGAGCACCGTCGAACGCCGCCCGGAGGAGCCCTCCGACCGGCCCGCCCCGCTGGCGCCGCAGGCCGGGCGCCGCGCGGGCGCGTTCTGGCGGCTACTCGTCTCCGAGCTGAGCCTCACCTTCCACCGGCCGCGCAACCTGGCCATGCTGGCCGCGCTCGCGACGGTGCCCGTGATCATGGGCGTGTCCCTGCGGCTGTTCGCCGGGGACGACCAGGTCGGCGGCATGATCGCCGCCGTGGCCGGCAACAGCCTCATGCTGACGTTCCTCGCGCTCTCGGCCCTGGTGCTGCTGATGATGCCGATCGCGGTCAGCGTGGTGGCCGGCGACGCGCTCGCCGGCGAGGCCGGCGGCGGCACGCTGCGCTACCTGCTCGCCGCGCCCGCCGGGCGCACCCGGCTGCTGGCCGTCAAGTACCTGAACGCGGTCGTGTACGCGTACGCGGTCACCGCGGTCGTGGCGCTGTCGGCGCTGGTGACCGGGCTCGTGCTGTTCCCCGCCGGTGACGTGGTCCTGCTGTCGGGCACCACCGTCACCATGACCGACGGGCTGCTGCGCATCGCGCTCACCGTCGGCTACGTCGGCTTCGCCCTGTCGGCGGTCGCGGCGGTGGCGCTGGCCATCTCGGCGTTCACCGAGGTGCCCATCGGGGCGATCGCGGGCACCGTCGTGCTGATCATCGCCTGCCAGGTGCTGCGGGCCATCCCCGCGCTCGAAGCGATCGCGCCCTACCTGCTGCCGACCAGGTTCACCGGCTTCGACGCGGTCCTGCGCAGCCCGATCGACACCGGGGCGCTGACGGAGGGCCTGCTGACGTTCGGCGCCTACATCGTGATGTCCCTCTCGATCGCCTGGGCCCACTTCACCGGCAAGGACGTCACGTCCTGACCCCCATAGGGCCGGTGCGGGGGTAAGGGCTTCGCCCCGTACGGGTCGCGTACGGGGCGAAGGTGTTGATCAGGAGGGGCGGCGGCGGAGGGCCAGGACGGCGATCACCACGCCGGCGACGCCGACGGCGAGGCCGGCGCCGCCCAGCAGGCGGGCCGTCCCGTCCGAGGAGGCGGGGGCCGCACCGGACGCGGCCGGCGCCGCGGTGGGGCCGGCGGCCGGGGAGGCGTACGCCGTGGGGGAGGCTTCGGCGGGCGGGGTCAGTTTGAGCACGGGCGCCGGGTGCTCCGGCTCGGACCCGTCGGCCGCCGGGGCGTCGGCCCAGGAGACGACCTCGCCGCTGGAGTACGTCTGCTTGGTCGGGAACACCAGCTGGTCGACCCCGGTCGGCAGCCGTCCCATCGACACCTCGAACTCCTGGAACTCGCCCTGGCCGATCTCACCTCCCGACCAGGCGATCGTGGTGACGGCCTCGGTGAGCTCGCCGTGCTCGGTGGTGACGGGCTTGGGCAGCTTGCCCTCGGTGACCTTGACGGTCCAGCCGGGCACCGGCCTGACGGAGACGAACGCCAGCGGGTGATCGGTGGGGAAGGTCACCTCGATCTTGGTCGTCCTGGCGTCGTCGCGCTCGTTCGGCACCCGGAAGGCGACCTTGGTGAACCCGCCCGCGACGGCGGTGCCGGGGTTGATCGTGACGTGCGCCAGCGCGGGCAGGGCGAGCGCGGCGGTGAGAGCGGTGGTGGCGGCGAGCACGGTCGCCGCACGTCTGAAGAAGGACATGGCGATAACTCCACTTGGTGGGCATAGGGGATGAGAGGTGTCAGCAGGTCAGGCGGGAAGTGGAGGACCTCGCCTGGTGACGCTGTGGCGGACCGCCGGGTCCGGCGGCACGTCGCGCACCCGTACGACGGGCACGGGCGGCCGGGCGGCGGGACGCGCGGGGACGGGCCGGGGGAACAGGAGGCGGCGGGCCAGGCGGCGCAGCAGCGCCCAGAGCGCGGCCTCGCCGCGCGACAGCCACCAGCCGGTGAGGAGCGTGGCCGTCAGGTGGGCCACCAGCATGCCGAGCGCCTCGCCCAGCCCCTGCCCGTGGATGTGGGCGGCGACGTAGCCCGTGCCGTCGCCGCCGAACAGCTCGTGCAGCCCGAGCTGGGCCGCGACCAGCAGCCAGCCGACCTGGGCCGGTGAGCGCTCCCTGCCGCCCAGCGCGGCGGCGAGCCCGAACACCGCGCCGCCCCCGGCCGGCAGGGTCCACGGCGGGGGCCGCGATCCGCCGCTCAGCCAGTGGGCCAGGGCCGCGAGGAGCACACAGACGGCGGCGAAGGCCGCCGTCCGGATGAGCCGGAAAGGCAGGTGCGCTCGCATGAGTGTGCTCATGGTGCCACGGGCAGAAGACGTGCGAAAGCTCAAGCGGGAAGCCGCGTGATGACCGGGTGATTCGCGGCGTTTGTTCGCTAGGGTCGTGCCGACCACGTCGACATGAGGTGAGAACGTTGCGGCACTTAGGTGGTTTGCTCCTCGGGCTTGTGGTGACCGCGGCCGTGCTGGGAGGTGGCGGCTGGGCGGTGCAGCAGACGATGGCGGACGTCCAGGCCGCACCGCCGGTCGGCCCGTCGCTCTGGATCGCGCTGGGCTCCATGGCCGCCGTCGGCCTCGTCGTGGGGCTCGTGGTGGCGGGCCGGGTGTCACCGGTCGCCACCTTCATCCCGTCGATGGTCCTGCTGGCCTGGACCGTGGTGTACGCGCTGGACGCGAACCGGGCGCTGACCCTGCTGCCCGACGGCCCGGCGGTGAACGGCATCGTCAGGGAGATCGTCTCCGGCGCCCACATCCTGCTCCGCGGCGGCGTGCTGGCACTCCTGGGCGTCGCGCTGTTCATCCCGGTGCTGATGCCCTCGCGCTGGGCGCGCCGCTACGACGAGGACGACGACGACTACGAGGAGCAGACCCGGGAGGGCAGCTACTACTAGCGCCCGGCGGTGTAGAGGTGGGTGACCACCTCCTCGATGGAGGAGAGGCCGGGAGCGCTCGCCATCAGGTCGTCCAGCGTCCCGTCGAAGGCCAGCCGGCCGTGGTCGATCAGCATCACGCGGCGGCACAGCCGCTCGATGTCGCCCAGGTCGTGGGTGGTCAGCAGCACGGTCGTGCCGCGCTCGGCGTTGATCCTGGCCAGGAACTCGCGGATGCCGGCCTTGCTCACCACGTCGAGCCCGATCGTGGGCTCGTCGAGCACGAGCACCTCCGGGGCGTGCAGCAGCGCCGCGGCCAGGTCGCCGCGCATCCGCTGGCCAAGGCTGAGCTGGCGCACCGGCGTGCTCATGAACGGGCCGAGGTCCAGCGTCGCCGTCAGCTCCGCCAGCCGTTCCGCGAACACTTTACGATCTACTTTGTAAAGGAGCCGGATCAGCTCGAAGCTGTCCTTGAGCGGCAGGTCCCACCAGAGCGTGGTGCGCTGGCCGAAGACCACGCCGATGTGCCGGGCCAGCGTGGTGCGCCGGCGCGACGGGTCGAGACCCGCCACCCGCACGGTGCCGGAGCTGGGCGTCAGGATGCCGCACAGCATCTTGATCGTGGTGGACTTGCCGGCGCCGTTCGGGCCGAGGTAGCCGACGAACTCCCCGGGCGCGACGGTGAAGGTCAGGTCGCGTACGGCGTGCACGGTCCGCCGCTTCACCTTGAAGGTGCGGCCCGCCTGGTTCAGCTCGATCATGGTCATGGTCAACTCCCTGTCGATCGGTAACGGCGCAGCCCCTGGCGCCAGGCGAGCGCGGCCAGCAGGGCGAGGACGAGGGCCGCGACGGGCCCGAGGAAGCGCATGAAGCCGGGCGTGCCGAACGGGTCGTCGCGGCCCAGCGCGTACAGGCCCGGCTGCCAGTTGATGAAGGCCAGCGGGAGCACGTACGTGACGCCGCGGACGAGTTCGCGGCCGTAGACGCTGAACGGGTACTGGGCGAGCTGCGCGCTGCCGTAGGTGAAGGCGCTGCTCACCTCCGGTGCGTCGACCAGCGCGAACTGGAGAGCTGCGGCCAGCGTCCAGAGCGAGGTGAAGATCACCACGCCGGAGAGGATCATGACGGGCACCATCCAGAGCCGCCGCGGGTCCAGGTCGAGCGCGGCGAGGGCGTAGCCGAGGGCGGCGGCGGCCTGTAGGACGCGGCCGATCCTGGCGGGCACGAACCGGTCTGTGGCGATCTGGATCCAGGCGTTCACGGGCCGGATCAGGAACGTGTCGAGCGTGCCGTCCCTGATGTGCGCGCTGACCCGGTCGAGGTTGCTGAACAGCAGGTCGGTGAGGGTGAAGGCGATCCCGGCGGTCCCGTACAGGAAGAGGACCTCCTCGCGGGTGAACCCGCCGAGCGAGGTGGTGTTGGCGAAGATGATCAGGATGGCGGCGAGGTCGAGCGCGGCGGTGGCGCAGCCGAGCGCCAGGAGCAGCGCGAAGGAGGCGGGGTAGGCGGCGGCGGCGCGGGTCCAGGTCCAGGCGAGGAGCAGGTAGGTCCTAACCACCCTGGATCACCACCTTGTGGCGGATGGCGCGGGTGCCGAGCGCGCCCAGGGCGAGCAGCGCGGCGGCCCAGAACGCCTGGAAGGCGAGGGTGTCGAGGACGGGGGCGGTGCCGAGGTAGAGGTCGGCGGGGGCCTGCGCCATGGCGGCCCAGGGCAGCACCCTGGCGACGTCGCCGAGCCAGCCGGGGAAGATCGTCAGCGGCAGGACCAGGCCGCTGAGGAAGGTGGTGAGCACGGTGGAGGCGATGTTGACGCCCCGGTCGTCGGCGAGCCAGCAGGCCGACAGCGCCACCAGGTAGCGCCAGCCGAAGCTGGTGATGACGCCGAGGAGCAGGCCGGCGAGCAGCCCCGCCCAGCGGCCCGGTCCGTCGGGCACGACGATGCCGAACAGGGCGGCGCCGACGAGCATCGGCGGGATGCCCCGGACGAGCAGGAGGTAGCCGGCGCGGCCGAGGTCCTCGGCCAGTGTCCAGAGCTGGAGCGGGGCGGGGCGGACCAGGTCGAGCGCGATGTCGCCGCTGCGGATGCGCTGGGGGATGGCGAGGCCGCCGCCGAACAGCTGCATCGGCCCGATGAAGGCCTGGGTGACGAAGCAGAAGGTGACGGCCTGGGCGACGTCGTAGCCGGCCAGGCCGGGCCTGGCCTGCCAGAGGGCGATGAGGATGTAGGCGCGCAGGATGCCGAACACGGTGTTGGTGAAGGCGCCGGCGAGCGCGGCCCAGACGTAGGTGGCGTGCTTGCGGAAGCCGTACCGGGCGAGTCGCAGGTAGAGAGGTATGGTTTGGCACCTCCGGAGGGTGAGGGCACGGTGACGGCGCGTGCCCGGGACCGTGCGCGCGCACGGGCCGGTCGGATGGAAGGCCTGGAATTATCCAACCGGCGGTCAGCGGTTGGCAACGGGATAGATGGCGCCCCGGCGTCGGCGGGCATAACCCTCTAGCAGGCAGCATTGCCGAAATGTCCGGGAAAAGCGATGAGATACTTACCGACGGGTAGAGCGATGTTCTGGCGGGGAATCAACATGCCGGAGGCCCGAAATGCACCTGGACAGGGATGTCGCTCCCGAGTATCCACTGAGCTGGCAGGCCCGCGCTCTCACCGGCCTCATGCGTCACACCCTCAAGCCGGCCTCCCATCTGTTCCTGCGCCACGCCCTGGCGCTGACCGCCGCGTCCCAGCTGGGAGAGCTGGTCAGGCTGCTCCCCGCGGCGACGCCCGACCACGTCTCGCTGGTTCCCGCCGCGTTCTCCGCGTGCGGCGGCGAGTGGGTGCGCGGGCGTGACACGCTGGACGAGCACAAGGTGGTGCTGTATCTGCACGGCGGCGGCTACTTCTCGTGCTCACCCCGCACGCACCGGCCGATCACCTGGCGCCTGTCGGCGGTGGCGGGCCGCCCGGTGCTGGCGCTGGACTACCGCCAGGGTCCGGTGCACAAGCTGGCCGACTCGCTGAGCGACTCCCTCGAAGCCTACGACTGTCTGCTGGGGCGCGGGTACGAGCCGGAAGACATGATCATCGCGGGCGACTCCGCGGGCGGGCACCTGACCCTGGCGACGCTGCTGGCGCTGCGTGACCGCGGCCTGCCGCTGCCGTCGGCGGCCCTGTGCCTGTCGCCCTGGGCCGACCTGACCGACTTCCCCCGGCGCGCGAACCGCTGGCAGGACCCGATGCTGCCGGCCGGGCGGGTGCGCTGGCTGGCCCGCCGCTGGACCGACGGGCTGGACCCGCGCGACCCGCTGGTCTCCCCGGTGCTCGGCGACTTCACCGGGCTGCCGCCGCTGATGATCGTCACCGGGTCGACCGAGGTGCTCAGGGACGAGGCCCGCCGCGTCGCCGAGCGGGCCAGGGACGGCGGCGTGCCGGTGACGTACGAGGAGTGGCCGCGCATGCCGCACGTGTTCCCGATCCTGGCGGACGTGCTGCCGGAGGCGCGGCTGGCGTTCCGGCACATGGCGATGTTCCTGGCGGCCGTGGCCGGTCTGGAGGAGCTGGCGGCGGAGGACGAGGCCGCCGCCTGAAGGTCGCGCACGGGGTGAATCGGCTGCCGGGACAGGGGCAGAGGGGCGAGAGTGACATTTCGCATCGCGCTGACGCCGCGCGGGGAGCAGAGTGTAGGTTAGGCACCCCTAAGCAAGGAGCTGTTCCGCATGACCGGTAAGCCGAGGGATCACCACCGAGGCGTCGTGCTGCGTACCGAGCGCATCGCGCCGCACATGATCCGGGTCATCGTCGGAGGTGACGGACTCCGCGACTTCGAGACGTCCGGCCACACCGACACTTACGTGAAGATCGTGTTCCCGCACGAGGGGGTCGACTACCCCGAGCCGTTCAGCGTCAAGCAGGTACGGGAGACCATGCCGCGCGAGTTCTGGCCGCGGCTGCGCACCTACACCGTGCGCGCCTGGGACCCCGACACCCGCGAGCTGACGCTCGACTTCGTCTACCACGGCGACGAGGGCCTGGCCGGCCCGTGGGCGGCCAACGCCGGACCGGGTGACGAGCTGCTCATGATCGGACCCGGCGGCGGCTACGCGCCCGGCCCGGAGGCCGACTGGCACCTGTTCGCCGGTGACGAGAGCGCGCTGCCCGCCATCGCCGCGTCCCTGGAGGCGTTGCCCGAGGGGGCGCGGGCGTTCGCGTTCATCGAGGTGGCGGGGCCGGAGGAGGAGATCAAGCTGAGCACCCCCGGCGACGTCGAGGTGGTCTGGCTGTACCGGGGCGACCGCCCGGTCGGGCAGGCCCTGGTGGAGGCGGTGTGCTCCTTCGGCTTCCCGGCCGGGCGGGTGCAGGCGTTCGTGCACGGCGAGGCCGGGTTCGTCAAGCAGCTCCGCCGCCACCTGCGGGTCGGCCTGGGCATCCCGATGGC
The DNA here is from genome assembly GCF_019396385.1 of Nonomuraea harbinensis. GTDB lineage: Bacteria > Actinomycetota > Actinomycetes > Streptosporangiales > Streptosporangiaceae > Nonomuraea > Nonomuraea ferruginea. The sequence goes on from NZ_JAHKRN010000009.1 coordinate 221,496, forward strand.
GCACCTGTCGATCTCCGGTTACTGGCGGGCCGGAGCGGACGACGAGTCGTGGCGCGCGGTCAAGAAGGACTGGAACAAGCAGGTCGAGGCCGAGGAAGCCGCCATCCTCACTTGATCTTCGTGACGTCGATCACGCGCAGGGTGTCCCCGACCGGGTAGGCGAGCAACCTGCCGTCGTCGTCGAAACCGGGCCTCATGAGGCTGAATCCGCCCGCCGTACGCTTCGACGGAATGCCGAGGTCGGCGGAAGCCCCGGTGCGCAGGTCGAAGAGCGCGACGCCGCCCGCGTGCCGGCCGTAGCGGACCGAGGCGACGTGGAAGCGATCCAGGGCGGGCGGCGTCCTGGCCATGCCGCCGGGCAGCTCCTGCTGCTGGGAGCCGTCGCGCATCCGGTGGAAGGGGGCCGCCCCGGAGCTGCCGACGCAGAGCGTCACGCCGCAGGCATGCACCCGCTCGCCGTCCCGTACCAGGGCCCGGTCGGTCTCGCCGGTCCGCAGGTTGCGGATCAGGCCGTAGCGTGTGCCTTCGCCCGCGCCGTACGGGCCGGGAGTGCCGATCCACGGCCAGGACAGCAGGTGCATGCCCGCCCCGTTCGCGACCGGCTCCACCTCACCGCCGCCGAGCGGGACCGTGAACACGCCCCCGGAGCGGGCGGAGAACGCGACCCGGTCACCGACGATCTCGACCTTGTCCACGCCGCGCTCGTCCAGCTCGCGGCTCCCGATGACCCGTGCCTCGCCGCCCGTCAGGGGAGCCGCCCAGATCTGGGCGGTGCCGTCCTTGAGCTGCGTCCACCAGGCGACGTGCCCGCCTGCGGCGTCGAAGCCCGACGCGAACAGCACGGTCCCCTCGGGGGTCACCACGTGGGTGATCTCGCGCAGGGCGAGCGTGTCCAGGTCGTAGGCGTACAGGGCGTCGGTCTTCTCGAACGAGGCCCAGGTGGAGACGAGCAGGGTCCGGTCGTCGAGGAGGAGGATCGGCTGGATCTTCTTGCCGTCGGGCGTCTTGGCGGGAACCTCGCGCAGCGCCTCCGGCCACACCGATCCGATCGGCTCCGGCTTGACGTCGTAGGACGGGGCGTGGGACTGGGCCGGCGACACGGGCGGCGACACGGGCGGCGACACAGCCGGCGACACGGGCGGCGACACTGCCGCCGTCGCCGTCGCGTCCGGGGTCACGGTGGCGGCCCGGTCGGCGGCCCGGTCTGCGGCGCGCAGGCCGCCCGCGACCCCGCCCGCGATCACCACGACCGCCGCGCCGGCGAGCAGCGCCTGCCTGCGCTGCCTGCGCCGCCGGTAGCGGGCCTCCACCTGGGAGGCGGCCGCCTCGGCGGGCAGTCCGGGCGCCTGGCCTGCGGCCTGCCGCAGCGTCCTGCGCAGGGTGTCCTCCACGTCGGGCGTCCGGTTCATCGCGCTCCCTCCCCGACCGCGCTCCACTCGGCGGGGACGGCGGCGCGCAATTTGTCCAGCGCCCGCGACGCCTGGCTGCGCACGGTGCCGCGGGAGACGCCGAGCACCTTGGCGATCTCGGCGTCGTCGAGTTGCTCGTAGTAGCGCAGCACCAGGACGGCGCGCTGCTTGCGGGGCAGGCCGGACAGCGCCAGCCACATGGCGCGCTCGTCGCCGCTGGGCAGCGCGTCGCGGTGCTCCCTGTCAGGTGGCTCCCAGGTGAGCTGTTCGCGTCTGCGCCGCCGCCAGGCCGCGATGTGCAGCCGTGCCATCGTGGTGCGCGCGTAGCTCTCGGGGTTGTCCTTCGAGCGCAGCCGCGGCCAGGCGGCCCGCACCTTGAGCAGCGCCTCCTGCACCAGGTCGGCGGCGTCGTGCGGGTTGCCCGCGAGCACGTAGCCGTAGCGCATCAGCGCCTCACCCCGCTCGGCGACGAACTCCGCGAATCGGGCGTCTCCATCCACCTGCTCCAGCCTTCCGTCGATTCCTTCCACCTCTCAGAGAAGGAACGCGGCCGATCCGTTGCACGGGCTGGCGGACATGGGTCGGCCGCGCCAGGCCGGGGAAGGTCTGGCGCGGCCGTTCGCCGGGGGGAACCACCCATGCCCTGGAGGTAACCGGCGAGCTCATGCGGTCAGTGGGCGAACTGCTCCTCCTCGGTCGACCCCTTGAGCGCGGTGGTCGAGGAGTCGGGCGAGATGGCCGTGCTGACCAGGTCGAAGTAGCCGGTGCCGACCTCGCGCTGATGGCGGGTGGCGGTGTATCCGTGCGCCTCCGCGGCGAACTCCGCCTCCTGCAGGTCCACGTACGCGGTCATGCCGTCGGTCGCGTACCCCTGGGCGAGGTGGAACATCGAGTAGTTCAGCGAGTGGAACCCGGCGAGGGTGATGAACTGGAACTTGTACCCCATGTGCCCCAGCTCGCGCTGGAACTTGGCGATGGTGGAGTCGTCCAGGTGCTGCTTCCAGTTGAAGGAAGGCGAGCAGTTGTAGGCCAGCATCTGGTCCGGATACCGGGCCTTGATCGCCTCGGCGAACTCGCGGGCCACGTCCAGGTCGGGCGTGCCGGTCTCCATCCAGAGCAGGTCGGAGTGCGGGGCGTAGGCGAGGCCGCGGGCGATGCACGCCTCGATGCCGTTGCGCACCCGGTAGAAGCCTTCGGCGGTGCGCTCGCCGGTGCAGAACTCCTGGTCGCGCGGGTCCACGTCGCTGGTCAGGAGCGTCGCGGCCTGGGCGTCGGTCCGCGCGATGACCAGTGAGGGGACTCCCGCGACGTCCGCGGCGAGGCGGGCGGCGTTGAGGGTCTTGATGTGCTGGCCGGTCGGGATGAGCACCTTCCCGCCGAGGTGGCCGCACTTCTTCTCGGAGGCGAGCTGGTCCTCCCAGTGCACGCCGGCGGCGCCGGCGGCGATCATGCCCTTCATCAGCTCGAAGGCGTTGAGCACGCCGCCGAACCCGGCCTCGGCGTCGGCCACGATGGGCGCCAGCCAGTGCGGCGCGTCCTCCCGGCCCTCCGACCAGGTGATCTGGTCGGCGCGCAGCAGCGCGTTGTTGATGCGGCGCACCACGGCCGGCACGGAGTTGGCCGGGTAGAGGCTCTGGTCGGGGTAGGTCTGCGCCCCCAGGTTGGCGTCGGCGGCGACCTGCCAGCCGGACAGGTAGATGGCCTTCAGCCCGGCCTTCACCTGCTGCACGGCCTGGTTGCCGGTCAGCGCGCCGAGCGAGTGCACGTACTCCTCGGTGTGCAACAGGCTCCACAGCCGTTCGGCGCCGAGCCGGGCGAGCGTGTGCTCCTCCTGGACGCTGCCACGCAACCGGATCACGTCCTCGGCGCTGTAGGTGCGCTCGATGCCGGCCCAGCGCGGGTCGTTCTCCCACTCGTCCCGCAGCTGCTCGGCGGCTCCCTTGAGGCGATCGTTCATCGTTCACTCCTTTGTCGTCCCCTGGGGCGTATGCCGAGTCTGTGCCCCCGTGACCCCCGGCAACAGCCAGAACGGGAGAGAAAAACCTGCAAATTTCCGCCAAACGCAACTACTGGCCGGTCTTCATGGGAGAAAAAATCGAGAGTTTTCCCTATGGACTAGACCACTGGTCAGAGGTGGTGTGCCCGGCCTCACAGGGCCTGCGGGCGCCTCCCGTACGTCTAGAAGATGAGCGGAATTTCCGACTAAGATGCGTGCATGGCGTCCTTGCTGGGTGAAGAACCGCTGACTTTGACGCATGAGCTCGATCTCATCGCGTTCGGGCAACGCCTGCGCCACCTCCGCAAGCAGCGCGGGCTCACCCTCTCCGACCTGGGCGAACGGGTCAGCAGGGCGCCCAGCCAGCTCTCCCTGCTGGAGAACGGCAAGCGCGAGCCCAAGCTCTCCCTGCTCAAGTCGCTCGCCTCGGCGCTGAACGTGCCGGTCGAGGAGCTGCTGCGCCGCCAGCCGCCCAACCGCCGCGCCCAGCTGGAGATCGCCCTCGAAGAGGCCCAGCGCGACCCCATCTACGCCGACCTCGGGCTGCCGCGTCTCAAGGTCTCCGCCCGCGTGCCCAACGACGTGCTGGAACACATCCTCGGCCTCTACGGCGAGCTGCGCTCCCGCGAGGCGCGCGGCACCGCCACCCCCGAGGAGGCCAGGGCCGCCAACGCCGAGCTGCGCCGCCGCCAGCGCGAGCTGGGCAACTACTTCCCCGAGATCGAGCAGGCCGCCGCCGAGGCGCTCGGCGCCGTCGGCTACCGCGCCGGCGCCCTGTCGCAGAGCATGATCCAGAGTCTGGTGACCCACTTCGGCTACACCGTGCACACCGCCCAGGACCTGCCCCGGTCGGTGCGTTCCATCACCGACATGCGCAACCGCCGCATCTACGTCAAGCACGAGCAGCTCGGCATGCACACCCCGCGCACCATCCTGCTCCAGACGCTCGGCCACCTCGCGCTCGGCCACAACAAGCCCCGCGACTTCGCCGACTTCCTGCGCCAGCGCACCGAGGCCAACTACTTCGCCGCCGCCGTGCTCGTGCCGGAGAAGGCCGCCGCCGTCTACCTGCAGGAGGCCAAGGCCGACCGGGCGCTGTCGGTGGAGGACCTGCGCGACGTGTTCGCGGTCTCCTACGAGATGGCCGCCCACCGCTTCACCAACCTCGCCACCCACCACCTCGACCTGGTCTGCCACTTCGTCCGCAACGACGCCGGCGGCATCATCTACAAGGCGTACGAGAACGACGGCATCGTCTTCCCCGCCGACGAGCAGGGCGCCATCGAGGGGCAGCGGATGTGCCTGCAGTGGTCGGGCCGCCAGGTGTTCGCCTCGCCCGACCGCTTCTCCGTCTACTACCAGTACTCCGACTCGCCCACGGGCACCTACTTCTGCGTCGCGCACGTCGACCCGTCACGGGAGCGCGACTTCGCCATCACGCTCGGGGTGCCGTTCAAGGAGTCGCGCTGGTTCCGCGGCCGCGAGACCACCAACCGCACCAAGTCCACCTGCCCCAACGGCGACTGCTGCCGCCGCCCGCCCACCGCGCTGGCCGAGCGCTGGGAGGGCTACGCCTGGCCGTCGGCCCGCGCCAACTCGCACGTGCTCGCCGCCCTGCCGCCCGGCTCCTTCCCCGGCGTCGACGAGGCGGATGTTTACACATTCTTGGAGCGCCACGCCGTCACGGGTTGACCCTCGGAGGGCAGAACTCAGGGGATGAACGGGGGTGGTCGCATGCTGCCTGAAGTTCGGACCTGGTTGCGGCGCCGCACCACACGCACGACCGACTGGCCGGTGCGCGAGCTGGCCGAGGCGAAGGGCCGCACGTCTGTCAGCGTGGTTCTACCCGCGCGTGACGAACGCGACACCGTGGGTCACATCGTCGGCGTCATCCTCGACGAGCTGGGCGGCCTCGTGGACGAGGTCGTGGTCATCGACTCCTGCTCCACCGACGACACCGCCGCCGTCGCCGCCCGCGCCGGCGCCGACGTGCACGCCCAGGACGCCATCCTGCCCGAGCTGGGCCCGCTCGACGGCAAGGGCGAGGCGCTGTGGAAGTCCCTCGCCGTCACCAGCGGCGACATCGTGGCGTTCGTCGACGCCGACATCCGCGGCTTCCAGTCGTCCCTGGTGAGCGGACTGCTCGGCCCGCTGCTCACCGACCGCAGCGTCGCCTACGCCAAGGGCTGCTACGACCGGCCGCTCGACGGCGCACCCAACGGCGGCGGCCGCGTCACCGAACTGGTCGCCCGCCCGCTCATCAACCTCCACTGGCCCCAGCTCGCCGGGTTCGTCCAGCCGCTCGCCGGCGAGTACGCCGGCCGCCGCTCCGCGCTGGAGCGGGTGCCGTTCCTCACCCGGTACGGGGTCGAGCTCGGGCTGCTCGTCGACCTGCTCGACCTGGCAGGGCTGGACGCGTTCGCCCAGGTCGACCTGGGCTCCCGCGAGCACGCGCCGCAGTCGACCGAGGCCCTGGGCAACATGGCGGCCCAGATCATGCTGGCCGCCTACTCGCGGCTGCTCCGCCAGGGCAAACTCGGCCGCTGCCACGACCTGTCGTCCTGCCTCGACCAGTTCCGCCGCTGCGCGGGCGGCCACCGGGTGGTCAGCAGCGACGTCTCCATCGCCGAACGACCCCCGATGCTGACACTGCGGTGAGGCAGGACGACGCCGGGTCCTACGTTCCGAAGGCCTTCACCTCCAGCAGGCCCACGGAGGACGAGCCGTTGCCGGTGAGCAGCACCCGCAGGCGGGTGGTGTTCACCGAGGAGAAGGTGACGGTGTTGTACTGGTTCTTGGCCAGCCCGTAGGCGCTCGCGCCCGGGACGTCCGCGTACGCGCTGCCGTTCCAGTACTGCAGCTTCCACGACGCCGGCATGTCGATGCCCTGCTCGTCGTCGAAGAAGTACACGTCGGCACGGTTGAGCGCCTGCGCCGACGACCAGGTGAGCTCCGCCCAGTGCTGGCCCGTCTCGGGCCAGGTGCCCCAGCGGGTGCCCTGGTTGGGGCCGGGGATGTTAGAGCTGGCCGGCTCGCCGCCGTCGTTGACGGCGGCGCAGCTCTCCCACGCCGAGGTGTGGGAGCAGGACGCGGTGGCCGACAGCGCCCGGTTGGCCGGAGGCTGGACGCCGCCCCGGTTGACCACCTTGAACTCGGTCAGGCCCACCTTGGACCCGGAGGCGTTCGCGGCCAGCATCCGCACCCGCTGGGCCGTGACCGGGGTGAACGTGACCTTGTTGAGGTTCGCCCGCGGGGCGCCGGGCGACTTGACCTGGCTGCTCACGGTCACCCAGGAGCTGCCGTTCCAGTACTGGATGTCGTAGGACGCGGGCGCCCGGTAGGTGCCGCCGGCCGGCCGGCTGTCACGGAAGTGGAGCCAGACCTCGTTGAAGGTCTGCGGCGACCCGAAGTTGACCTCGTACCAGTCCTGGCTGTTGGGCGAGCCGCCCGCGCCCCAGAACGGCTCGTTGGTCGGCAGGCCGTCGCGCGCCCCGGCCACGCTGGTGCCGGACCCGGTGTGGGAGGCGGTGGCCGAGCCCATGGCGGCCAGGTTGGTGAGGCCGGCCGTCAGGTCGACGCCCGCCTTGGCGAGCATGTCCACCATGCGGGCGCCGGTGTGCGAGACCTGCGCGGGCGCCTGCATGCCGGACGCGGCGCTGCTGTAGAGGACGTTCGCCGAGGTGGTGACCGCGCCGGTGGCCGGGTTGTAGGTCAGCGGCGCCAGCCGGTCGATCGTCGCCCGGCGGACCCCGTTGACGTAGACGGAGTAGCCCTGGGGGATCCCGGCGTAGCGCACCACGCCGTCGGCCGGATCGTCCCAGACGATGGTCAGGTCGCTGTTGCGGTAGCGCAGGTTGTTGACGGTGAAGTGGGACCAGCCGATGTCGATCGGGCTCAGCTCCACCTGCGCGTCCGAGCGGGGGCGCAGGCCCGCGACGTCCTCGATCACGGTCCAGTTGCTGCTGCCCAGGATGTTGTGGTGGATCCAGGAGCGGTACTGGATGCTGCTGCCGTTCCAGTCGGCCCAGAACTCGTTGGCGTCGGGCCACTGGGTGTTGCCGCCGACGTACTGCGCCCAGGCGTTCCAGTAGAGCAGCTTCTTGTACCAGGTGGCGTCGATCCACTCGTTGGGGTAGTTGCGCAGCACCGAGGAGAGCAGCCGGAACTGCACGGTCGAGTTGATCGTGGAGAAGTTGTTGCTGCCCGTGCCCGAGGCCGCCTTGTCACGCTGGTTGGCGGTGTAGAACGGGAAGATCGGATACTCGGCCGGGTCGTCGAACAGGCGCAGCGCCTGCCGGTAGGTGGCGGTGTTGGGCACGGCCCCCACCGCGAACGGGTAGTAGTTGTTGATCTCCTTCCACGGCACCCACTCGTTGGTGGAGACGTGCCGGTGCTCGAACAACTGCCGGTTCGGGTTCCACAGCACGTTGACCAGCGCGTTGCCGATGTCGGTCGCCAGGGTGTTCATCTCGTTGGCCTTGGCGGTGTTGCCCAGCAGCGAGTACGCCTGCGCCGCGGCCTTCGCCCCGCTGTACTGGTAGGCGCCCTCGGCCCGGTCCAGCCAGCCGGAACGCCAGTGGAAGGAGACGGCGTCGGCGTCGTTGCCGGTCAGCGCGCCCCAGTCGTACTCGATGACCTTGTCGTTGTCGTGGTCGTAGAAGGACAGCTGCCCCTTGACGTCCTGCTCGGCGTAGCGGGCCAGGTTGCCCACGATGCCGGGCTGGCCGCCGTGGATCTGGTAGCTCTTCCACGCCGCCTCGGCGACGTACTGCGTGTAGCTGTTGGACCAGTTCTCCGGGTCGCCCGGGTTGTCGGCGAACCGGCCGCTCTTCGAGGTCTGCCCGATCGACAGCCACGGCCCGTACGACCACACCGGGTCACGCAGGTACTTCAGGTCGTCGATGTGCATCGGCTGGGTGAGCACGATCGCGTTGTTGTAGCCCAGTACCCCCTCCATGGACGTGGGGAACTGGAAGGTCTGCCCGGGGATGTCGGCGTCGAGGTGGTTGTAGCGCATCAGCCACCAGCGGTAGTACACGTTCTTCTTGATCGCCGGCTCGGGCACGTCGATGTAGGGCACGTTGTCGGCCCACCACCGGTTGTACTCCCGCACGTGCGTGGCGAACGCGGTGGCGGGGGAGTGGCCGCGGTAGGCGTTGTACTCGGTGAGCGACCCGGGCAGCTCGTTGGTGACGAACCCCATCTGCACCTTGACCGTCACCGTCTGCCCGGCGGCCACGGTGACCGACCGGTTCAGCCCGCCGGAGCTGACGGTGAACCCGTCCCCGGACAGCCGCGGGTAGATCGTGGTCAGGTTGTTGTAGGCGTTGACCTGCCCGGTCAGCTCGCTGCCGCTGCCGGAGGTGGCGTAGGGCGAGGTGGCGCGCAGGTTCAGCGTCGCCGACGAACCGCCGTTGTTGGTGACGGCCACGTTGGTGACCGCGACGTTCTCGTTGGTGATGAACTTGGTGACGTTGGCGACCAGCGAGCCGCTGGTGTGCACGCTCTTCCAGTGGCTGGGCGCCTGCCAGCGCTGGCCGGGCTGCTCGGCCCAGCTTCCGGAGCCCAGCGCGATGCTGTAGGCGTTCTGGTTGCTGATGCTCTCCCAGTACGCGACCTGCCCGCCGAACCCGATGACCGACGGGGTGTGCGTCTTCATGAACAGGGCGCGGCCCCGCGTCATCAGCCAGGTGCCCGCCGGGTCGTTGCCTGGCCTGGCCAGCAACCGGTCCATCCAGAAGTCGGTGCCGGAGCTCTCGGCGTCGTAGATGGCCCGCATCATGTCGCCCGCGGTGTACGCGGCCGGCACGGCGGGGATCGCCGGGCCGCCGAAGGTCGGATAGCCGATGGTCTGATCAGCCTGCGCCGGGGCGCCGGCCACGAGCGTCGCCGCGACCAGCAGCAGGGCGGTGAGGATCCGTCTCATGACAGCGCCCTCCATTCCAGGACACCGGTCGAGTAGCCGCTCTTCGAGGTGATGTTCAGCCGCAGCCGGGTGGTGGTGACCGCGTTGAACGTGGTGACGTTGAAGGTGTGCGGGGCGACGCCGCACGCCGACTGGCCGGGCACGTTCACGTACGCGCTGCCGTTCCAGTACTGCACCTGGCAGGAGGCGGGCAGGTCGATGCCCAGGTCGTCGTCGAACCAGTACGTCTCCACCCTGCTGACGCTCTGGGCGGCCGGCCACTGGTACTCGACCCACTGGGTGCCCTGCTGCGGCCAGTTGCCGTAGGCGCCGTGGCTGTGGTCGGCCGAACCGGTGGGCGCGTACCCGTCCTTGACGGCGCCGAGCGTCTCCCACGGGGACACGTAGGAGGTGGACGGCGTCGCCGACAGGGCCAGGTTCTGCGAGCCTCCCGGCCCGGTGGTCTGGACGACCTTCTGCATGGTGCCGTCGGCGTTCCAGTAGAGCTTGTCGAGGGTGACGGAGCGGCGGAAGTTCCCGCCGCCCGGCGCGGCGGCGTTGTGGTACACCATGTACCACTGGCCCTTGAACTCGATGATCGCCGGATGGTTCGTCGTCGAGCTGACCTGGTCGAGCACGACCCCGCGGTGCGTCCACGGCCCGAGCGGGTTGCTCGCGGTGGCGTACCGGATGCACGCGTAGTTCGGCGCCGAGCACCCGGAGTCGTTGGCCGCGTAGGCGAGGTAGTAGGTCCCGTTGCGCTTGAACATCCAGGGCGCCTCCCAGAAGTTCGACACGCCCTGCGGGGTGACGACGGGGCCGTCCAGGGTGACCATGTCCGGCCTGAGCTTGGCCGCGCGCAGCCCGTAGTACGAGCCCCAGTACATGTAGACCTGGCCGTCGTCGTCGGTGAACACGGTCGGGTCGATGTTCAGCGGGGACGAGTTCGGGGTGCTGTCGCTGATCAGCGGCCCGCCCTTGGCGTCGGTGAACGGGCCGAGGGGGCTGTCGCCGACGGCCACGCCGATGTTCATCCAGCCGGGTCCGTTGCCGTTGACGGAGACGTACCAGTAGTAGCGGCCGTCGGCGCCGCGCTCGACCTCGCTGGCCCAGGCGTCCGCGCCGGCCCAGGGGAAGCTGGAGACCGAGAGGCGGGCGCCGTGGCCGGTGAAGGACGTGCCGTCGGTGGAGCTGAAGACGTGCCAGTCGCGCATGACGAAGTTGGTGCCGCCGGCCGGGGCCTCGTCACGCCCGGTGTAGAGGTACAGGGTGTCGCCCGCGACGAGGGCGGCCGGGTCGGCGGTGTAGATCGAGGTGGTGATCGGGGCCGCCGCGGAGGCGGGCGCGGCGAGGGCGGGGAGCAGGGCGACCGCGAACAGCGCGGCCAGGGCTCTTAATCGGGACATGGACGGGTCCTCCTACCTGGGGGGTTCTTGAGACGATCGTGTTAGCGCTAACATCACGGTTCGCCTCGGAAGGCAGGTGCGTTCTTGGTTCACCCGAGTGTTCGCGGCACCGCAGAAACCGTCAAGACCCAAGTTTCGAGAAGTCATGTTCGAGCAGGTCAGAGCCTAGTGAAAGGTTTTCGAAGCCGCCTTCTTTCCAGGGCCGGCCCCTCTGCCGGCGGAAGCGGCCATGGGGGCTCAACAGCGGCTGGTGGACCGAAAACCTTTCACCGCGTTCAGGAGAAGGCCTTCACTTCCAGCAGCCCGACCGACGCCGGGCCGCTCTGCAGCGCGACCCTGAGCCTGGTCGTGCTGACAGGGTCGAACGTGACCCGGTTGTAGGCGTTCGGCGCCACCGGGTAGGTGCCGGGGATGTCGGCGTAGCCGCTGCCCGTCCAGCGCTGGAGCTTCCAGGAGGCCGGCAGCCGCACGCCCCCGCCGTCGTCGAAGAAGTAGACCTCGGCGGAGCGGATCGTCTGGTTGCCGGGCCAGGTCAGCTCGGCCCACTGGGCGCCGGTCTGCGGCCAGGTGCCCCAGCGCGGGTTGGCGGTGTCGTTCGAGCGCGGCGGGTCGATCCCGTCGTTGATCGCCGCCACGCTCTCCCAGGGCGAGGTGTACGAGGCCGTCGGCGTGGCGGTCCCGGCCAGGTTCGCCGCGCCGCCGCCCACGGTGATCGTGAACGTCCTGGTCACCGGTGTGCTGAGCCGGTCGTAGTCGCGGAGCCTGACGGTGAACGTGGACGTGCCGGCCGTGGTGGGGGTGCCGGTGATGGCGCCGGTGAACCGGTCCAGGCTCAGTCCGGCCGGCAGCGTGCCGCCGTCGATCTGCCAGTCGTAGAACGGCACGCCGCCCTTGGCGGTCAGCCGCTGCTGGTAGGCCGCGCCCGGGGTGGCCTGGGGGAGCGAGGTGGTGACGATGGACGGCGGCAGGAACGGGGTGAGCTCGCGGTTGAGCCGCCAGCCCGCGTTCTCGGCCACCAGCAGCGCGAGCTTCGTCAGCATCCACCTGCGGGTGGGGAACAGATGGGTCCAGCCGCCGCTCTGGCCGCTGAGCCGGTCCCAGTACCGCTGCTCGCCGGGGATGTGGTAGCTCGAATCGAGCGGCACGGGGTAGCCCTGGTAGGCGGAGACGTCCGGGTCGTTCCCGCCGCCCTGGACGTAGGCGCGCATGCCCGCCCAGTCGCTGTGGAAGGCGACGGCGTGACCGTACTCGTGCATGACCAGGCCGTGCACGTCGAGCACGTCGCCCTGGATCTCCGTCCGGTACCAGTCCTCGTCGGCGAGCGAGGTGAACAGCCGCTTCCCCGCCTCGTCGTACTCGAAGATCATCGACGTGGAGCGGTGGAGCGGGCCCGGCAGCTGCTGCCCGTTCCTGGCGCTGTAGCGGCCGTTGGCCGCCGGGTAGCCGGTCGAGTACGGGGTCTGGATGCCTCTGAAGAACACGTACATGCCGTTGTAGGCGGTCTGGTTGGTGACCGTGATCGTGTTCTGCCAGTCGTCGCCCGGCAGGTGGTTGGTCTCCGCGCCGGCGGCCACGGTGTCGAACGGCGCCATGTCGAAGAACCGGAACCAGTCCTTGACCGCTTCCTCCGACGCCGTCCTGAACGCGGGGTCCGAGAAGTAGCCGGTGATCGTGTCGAACCGGTAGTCGAACGTGACCGGCAGCGTCGGCTCCAGCGGCGTCTTCTCGTCCTGCTGCACCCGGATCGGCATCGACTGCTGGGACGTCGCGCCGCCCGCCTCCCTGACGGACAGCCGCAGCGTGTGGGTCTCGTCCTGGCCGGGGCCGCGCCTGGAGTGGATCGCGAGCTTGAACGTCTTCCGCTCGGCCGCGCTGGCGAAGGTGAGCGTCTTGGTGGCGCCGGTCGCGGTGAGCTGACTCGGCAGGTCCATCATCAGCCGGGACGTGCCCTCGGCCTTCAGGTCCACGGTGACGGGGTAGCGGGCGTCGGCGGGGGGCTTGACGGTGAGCTCGACGTACGGGTTGGCCAGGTAGCCCTGCCAGTCGACCAGCTGGACGCCGTGGCCGTTGACGGTCCTGCCGAACAGGTCGATGACCTCGGCGGGGGAGGCGGCATGCGCGGGTGTCGTCACACCGCCGGTGAGTAAGGAGCTGAGCAACAGCGCCGCCACGGCCGAACGCGTGCGGCGGGATCCACGGTCCATACTGGACTCCTCGTGAGTTGGGAATAGGTTTTCCCAACCGGGACCGTAAGATGTCCCACAGCGCCCGTCAACCGTCAGCCCGTCCGCCGGGTCGACTCGCGGATCACCAGGCTCGCCGGGACGACCGTCACCCCGCCCGCCGCCGGGCGCCCGTCGATCGCGTCCATGATGTGCCGGGCGGCCAGCCGGCCGATCTCGCCCAGGTTCATGTCGACCGTGGTCAGCGGCGGGCGGCAGCCCAGCGCCATCGGCTCCCAGTTGTCGAACCCCACGAGCGCCACGTCGTCGGGCACCCGCCGGCCCCGCTCGCGCAGCGTCTCGGCCACGCCCCTGGCGATCTGGTCACTGCCGCAGAAGACGGCGTCGACGTCGGGCGCGGCGTGCAGCAGCACGTCGGCGGCCTGCCTGCCCCACTCCTCGCTCCACTGCCCGAACAGCACCTCCCCGGCCGGCCGCAGCCCGGCCTCGGCCAGCGCGGCGGTGAGCCCCTGGGCGCGCCGCCGCGCCGCCTGGAACCGACGTGGCCCGGTGATGTGGCCGACGCGGGTGCGGCCGGTGGCCAGCAGGTGGCGCGCGGCCAGCGCGGCGCCGCCCTCGTCGTCGGGGACGAGCGACACGTCGCCCTCGTCGGTGGACTGCGTCATCGCGTAGACGACGGGGACGGGCAGCCGCCCGATGCCGGGCCTCGGCTCGGTGCGCCGGCCGGTGACGATGATCGCCTCGACCCGCCTGGCCAGCAGTCGCTCGACGTAGTGTCGCTCCCTGATGGGGTCGTCGCGGGTGTCGCACATGAACACCGAGATCTGGCCCGCGTCCAGCGCGTCCTCGGCGCCGAGCATCACCGGGATGCTGAAGCGCCCGAAGCTGTCGCCGGTGACCAGGCCGACCGTGTAGGTGCGCCCGGCCAGCAGGCCCTGGGCCAGCGGGTTGGGGCGGAAGCTGAGCCGCCGGGCGGCGGTGAGGACCCGGTCGCGGGTCTCGGCGCGCATGCGGCCGCGGCCGTTGAGCGCCTTGGACGCGGTGCCGATCGACACCTGCGCGGCCGCGGCGACGTCTCTGATCGTGACGGTCTTCGCCGTCCGCTCGGATGGACTGGCCAACCGACTCCCCCTTCGCGGTCACACCTTAGCGTGGCCGCCCACCTCTTGACCCGTGGTGTATCACACCTTACCCTCCGGGTTGAGAAAACCTATTCCCACCGTTTTCTCTCTCCTGGTGAGGAGCTCGATGGATCAGATCCCCGGTCCCGCCGTCCCTTCCGCCCGCGCCGTCCTGCGGCCGATCGGCCTTCGCGACGCCCGCGTCACCGGCGGGCCGCTCGCCCGGTGGCAGCGGGTGAACCGTGAGACGAGCATCCCGCTCGGCCTGGAGCGGATGGAACGATCGGGCGCGCTGCCCAACCTCCGCCGCGCGGCGGGGGAGCGCGACGGCCAGTTCCAGGGATACCGGTTCCAGGACTCCGACCTCTACAAGCAGCTGGAGGCCGTCGCCTGGGAGCACGCCCGCGCTCCCGACCCCCGGTACACGGCGTTCATCGAGCGGGCCGCGGCCGTGCTGGCCGCCGCGCAGCGGCCCGACGGCTACCTCAACTCCCACTACCAGGTCGTCAAGCCCGAGAAGATCTATGCCGAGCTGGAGTACAGCCACGAGATGTACTGCGCAGGCCACCTGCTCCAGGCGGCGGTGGCGGCCAGCCGCGCGGGCGCCGGGGACACGCTGCTCCCGGTCGCCCGCCGCCTGGCCGACCACCTCGTCCAGGTGTTCCTCACCGGTGGGAACGACGGCATCGACGGCCACGCCGAGGTCGAGACCGCGCTGGTCGAGCTGCACCGGCTGACCGGCGATCCCGCCTACCTCGACCTGGCGGCCAAGCTGGTCGACAACCGCGGCAAGGGACTGATCCGCGACAGCGGCATGGGCCCGCTCTATGCCCAGGACCATCTGCCGGTACGGGAGGCGGACACGCCGGTCGGGCACGCCGTACGCCAGCTCTACCTGGAGGCCGGCGTCGTCGACCTCTACCTGGAGACGGGCGACGAGTCGCTGCTGGAGTGCTCGGTGCGCCGGTGGGAGGACATGGTCGCCACCAAGACCTACGTCACCGGCGGCAACGGCTCGCGGCACGACGGCGAGGCGTTCGGCGAGCGCTACGAACTGCCGCCCGACCGCGCCTACAGCGAGAGCTGCGCGGCCGTCGCGAGCATCCACTGGAACTGGCGGCTGCTGCTGGCCACCGGCCACGGCCGCTACGCCGACCTGCTCGAACGGGTGCTGTTCAACGCCTTCGCGGCGAGCACCTCGGCCGACGGCCGGCGGTTCTGCTACGTCAACCCCCTGCAGCGCAGGAACGACCTGGTCGAGGACGCCTACCTCGGGCGGCGCAGGGAGTGGTTCGCGTGCGCCTGCTGCCCGCCGAACATCATGCGGCTGGTGGCCTCGCTCGGCGGCTACCTCGCCACGCGGAGCGAGGCCGGGCTGCAACTCCACCAGTACGCCGAGGGCGTCGTGAGCGGAGGCGGCGGACGGGTGCGGGTGGACACCGACTACCCGTGGGACGGCCTGGTCCGCGTGACGGTCGAGGAGGCGCCGGCGGGGGAGTGGGAGCTGGCGCTCCGGATCCCTTCCTGGAGCGAGACCACGTACGTCGACAACCACCTCGCCCAGCCCGACGAAGACGGATATTTCAGGATTCGTCGCTCGGGTTGGCGGGCTGGCGACACCGTTGAGCTGAACCTCGATCTGACCCCCAGGCTCCTGCGCCCGCACCACCGCGTCGACGCCGTCAGGGGCAGCGCCGCGCTGCAGCGCGGCCCTCTCGTCTACTGCTTCGAGCAGGCCGACCAGTCCGGCCGCGTCGAGGTGGACGACCTGGCCATCGCCCGTGACGCCGTGCCCCGCCCGGTCCCCAGGGACGACCTGCCGGGCGTCGGCCGCACGGTCCTGCTCGACGTCGACGCGGTCGTGGTGCACGAGCCGCGCGACGGTCTCCCGTACACCAGCAAGCCCCTCGCGACCAGCACCCGCGTGACCGCGACGGCCGTCCCCTACTTCCAGTGGGACAACCGCGACGGTGGCGCGATGCGGGTCTGGATCCCCCTCGCGTAAGGAACACGCCGATGAGAAGACGCGACCTGTTGAAGCTCGGCGGCCTCGCCGCTCTCGGGGCCACGGCCGCGGCCTGCGGCGGTGACCAGGAGCGGCCCGGCAGGACACAGTTGCAGTTCATGTTCTGGGGTTCGACGTTCGAGAAGAAGGCCGTCGAGAACATGCTCAAGCAGTACGAGCAGAAGAACCCGGGCGTCACGGTCAAACCGCTCTACACCCCCGACGAGTACGACGTGAAGCTCAACACCCTGGTGGCGGGCGACCGCCTGCCGGACGCCGGCTACGTCCCGATGGCGATGTCGTTCCGGCTCGGCGAGCAGGGCAAGCTGGTCAACCTGTTCCCGTACCTGAAGAAGTATCCGCAGCTGGCCGGCTACCTCCCCGACGCCTACCTGTGGAGCGGCGAAGACAACCTGCACGGTCTCGCCACCGCGAACGAGTCCATGTTGCTGTGGTTCAGCAGGTCCGCCGTGGCCGCGGCCGGCGTCACCCCGCCGGCCGCCGCCGCCTCGGCCTGGACGTGGGACCAGCTCGTCGAGAACGCCTACAAGCTCACCGTCGACCAGAACGGCAGGCACCCGGACGAGTCCGGCTTCGACCCCGGGCAGGTCAGGCAGTTCGGCGTCTCCAGCAGCATCACCTACGGCGCGGCCTGGTACGGCTACCTGCGCTCCAACGGCGGCGACATCGCCGACGAGACCGGCAGGGCCTGCCGGCTGGACACGCCCGAGGCGATCGAGGTGTTCCAGAACCTGCAGGACCTCATCTACGAGCACCGCGTCGCGCCCGGCCCCGGCCAACTCGCCGCCACCGGCGACGACGTGCCCGGCACCAACATCCTGCTCAAGACCAAGCGGGTGGCGATGGTCGTGGACGGCCACTGGAGCCTGCTCGACATGAACGAGAGCGGCGTCGACTACGGCATCGGCGTGCTGCCGAAGTACGCCGAGCCGTACACCGCCACCCAGGTCGCCGGGGCGTCGGCGGTGTTCGCCGGCACCGCGCACGAGCAGGAGGCGGTCGAGCTGTTCGCCTTCCACAACGACCCCCGCTACGTCGACCTGTACGCGCGGGGCCTGTGGATGCCGCAGGAGAAGAAGTACTACGAGGACCAGGCGGCGATCGACGCCTGGACCAGGAACGACCAGCACCCGCCGGAGTTCCGCACCGCCGTCGTCGACTACACCCGGGAGCACGGCGTGCCCGACTTCCGCAACCGGCTCAGGAACCTGTCGGCCATCGCCGGCGACGTGCTCACCCCCGCCCTGCAGGAGATCGAGACCGGCAAGCGGCCGGCCGGCGAGATCCTCAAGGCCGCCACCCCCAAGATCACCGGCATGCTGCAGGGCTGGCACCACACCCAGGAGGTGTGATGCGCCGCCTTGAGACGCGCTGGGGCATCCTCATGGCGCTGCCCGCCATCCTCGGATTCCTGATCTTCACGATCGGCCCGATGGCGGCCTCGGCGTTCTTCAGCCTCACCGACTGGCGGATCGGCGCCGCCCCGGTGTACGTCGGGCTCGGCAACTACACGGCCATGGCCGGCGACGAGCTGTTCTGGAAGTCGCTGACCACCACCACGTACTACACGCTCGGCTCGGTCCCGCTGGTGCTCATCGTCAGCTTCGCCGTGGCCGTGCTGCTCAACCAGCGCGTCCGCGGCCTGTCGGTGTGGCGGACGATCTTCTACCTCCCGACGCTGGTGCCCGCGATCGCCAACGTCGTGCTCTGGATCTGGATCTTCAACCCGGACTTCGGGCTGCTCAACTCCCTGCTCCGGCAGGGCGGGCTGCCCACCTCCCAGTGGATCTACGCCGAGTCCACCGCGGTGCCGTCGCTGATCATCATGAGCACCTGGGCCTTCGGCAACACCATGGTGATCTTCCTGGCCGGGTTGCAGGGCGTGCCGCGGCACCTGTACGAGGCCGTCTCGATCGACGGCGGCGGGCCGTTGCGGCGCTTCTGGCACGTGACGCTGCCGATGATGACGCCGACCATCTTCTACAACCTGGTGGTCGGCGTGGTCGGCACCTTCCAGGTGTTCAACCAGGCGTACGTGATGACCGAGGGCGGACCCAACCACGCCACCCTCTTCTACGTCTACTACCTGTTCCGCAAGGCGTTCAACGAGAGCGAGATGGGCTACGCCAGCGCGCTCGCCTGGACCCTGTTCATGATCATCATGGTGGTGACGTTCCTCCTGTTCAGGAACGCGCGCCGCTGGGTCTACTACGAGATGGCAGGCGCCCGGTGACTCGCGGGCCGCGCCGGCTCCTGCTCTACCTGGCACTCCTGGCCGGCGCCGTACCGACGCTGCTCCCGTTCGTGTGGCTCGTGCGCAGCGCGCTCATGCGGGACGCCCAGATGTTCGTCGCCCCGCCGGAGTGGATCCCCTCCCCGTTCCAGTGGTCGAACTTCAGCGAGGCGCTCACCACCCAGCCCTTCGGCCGCTACTTCGTCAACACGCTGGTCATCGCCGTCGTCAGCGTGCTCGGCACGGTGCTGACCTGCTCGGTGGCCGCCTTCAGCTTCTCCCGGCTGCGCTGGCGTGGCCGCGACGTGGTCTTCGCGCTGCTGCTGACCGGCGTCATGCTGCCGTACGCGGTCACGCTCATCCCGACGTTCGTGATGTGGCAGCGGCTCGGCGCGCTGGACACGATCGCGCCGCTCACCGTCCCGAGCTGGTTCGCCGGGGCGGGCGGGGGCGTGTTCAACGTCTTCCTGCTGCGGCAGTTCTTCCTGACGATCCCGTTCGAGCTGGACGAGGCCGCCTACATCGACGGCGCCTCGCCCTGGCGGGTGTTCTGGACCGTCGTCATGCCGCTGTCCAGGCCCGCCATCATCGTGGTCACCATCTTCGCGTTCATCGGCACCTGGAACGACTTCCTCGGGCCGCTGCTCTACCTGCAGAGCGAGGAGAACTACACGCTGTCCCTGGGCCTGGCGTCGTTCCAGAGCATCTACCTGACGCAGTGGGGCTACCTCATGGCCGCCTCGGCGGCGGTGATCGCGCCGATCATCGCGCTGTTCTTCCTCCTGCAGCGGTACTTCATCGAGGGGGTCACGCTGACCGGGATCAAGAACTGAAGGGGGTGGCGCGCCGCGGCCCGTCACACCGGCCTGCGACTACTGGCCGGTAGCATACTGGCGTCGGCCAGGCCTCACCGGAAAGATCTCAGGGAGCGACCACATGAGCGGCTTCAGTCTGGACCTCAACCAGGACGTGATCGAGGTCCGGGACTGGGTGCACACCTTCGCCCGCGACGTGGTCCGCCCCGCCGGCGCCGAATGGGACGAGCGCGAGGAGACCCCCTGGCCGGTCATCCAGGAGGCGGCCAAGATCGGCCTCTACTCGCTGGACTTCTTCGCCACCCAGTGGTTCGAGGAAAGCGGCCTCGCGCTGCCCGTGGTGTTCGAGGAGCTGTTCTGGGGCGACGCCGGCATCGGCCTGTCGATCGTCGGCAGCTGCCTCGCCGCCGCGGCGCTGTCCGGCAGCGGCACGCCCGAGCAGGCGGGTCAGTGGCTGCCGGAGATGTTCGGCACGGAGAACGACGTCAAGCTGGGGGCCTTCTGCGCCTCCGAGCCCGACGCCGGCTCCGACGTCGGCGCCATCCGCACCAGAGCCGTGTACGACAACGGCGACTGGGTCATCGACGGCGTCAAGACCTGGGCCACCAACGGCGGCATCGCCGACGTGCACATCGTCGTCGCCTCCGTGGACCCCGGCCTCGGCACCCGCGGCCAGGCCTCCTTCATCATCCCGCCCGGCACCCCGGGCCTGTCCATGGGCCAGAAGTTCAGGAAACACGGCATCCGCGCCTCCCACACGGCCGAGGTCGTCCTCGACGGCGTCCGCGTACCCGGCTCGTGCCTGCTGGGCGGCAAGGAGAAACTGGACGCCCGCCTGGCCCGCGTCCGCAACGGCGAGCGCGCCGGCGAGCAGGCGGCGATGGGCACCTTCGAGACCACCCGCCCCACGGTCGCCGCCATGGCCGTCGGCATCGCCCGGGCCGCCTACGAGTACGCCCGCGACTACGCCCGCGAACGCGAGCAGTTCGGCCGCAAGATCGGCGAGAACCAGGCCATCGCCTTCCTGCTGGCGGACATGGCCACCCGGGTCGACATCGCCCGCCTGATGACCTGGCGCGCGGCCTGGATGGCCCGGCAGGGCAAGCGCTTCGAACAGGCCGAGGGCTCGATGTCGAAACTGGTCGCGGGGGAGACGGCGGTGTGGGTGACCGAGCAGGCCATCCAGATCCTGGGCGGCGCGGGGTACACCCGTGAGCACCCGGTGGAGCGCTTCCACCGCGACGCCAAGATCTACACCATCTTCGAGGGGACGTCGGAGATCCAGCGGCTGATCATCGGGCGCGCGGTGACGGGCCTGCAGGTTCGCTGAACCCACCCGCTATCGGACGCCTGTCCTGGAGATCGGCTGAGGGCTCTGTTCCGTCAGAGGTTCGCGCCAGTATCGAACGAAGATCGATTACATTGACGTCCATGGCTGCGGGGGTGATCCTAGGGCGTCTGCAGTCTTCACACCGAAGAGGTCACTGGTTCGATCCCAGTATCGCCCACCACATCGCAGCAGGTCAGAGGCCGGTTCTCCAATGGGGTGACCGGCCTTCTCGCTGTCTGGACCGTCGTTGGACCGTGGCCCGGGTGGACCGTCACGGGATGGCAGGTCCCGGCACCCTCGCCGCGGTCCAGACGGTCCGCGATGTTCAACTGCCGGTCTTCGCTCGGGGCCTCTAGTACTCCAGTGACACTTCGCGATCTTGAGACGTTGGGGTCACATGGCGACGGCCACCGCGTGATCATTCGAGTTTGTGAGGACTACAAAAGATCGTGCGGTGGCCGCCAGCCACAGCGTAAACCCTGATGGCTGGATGGTCATCTTCAACGAGCTGATGGCCCGGATCGCCTCTCGGTTCGGCCGGGTCGAACCACGTCGCGCCGCTGGGGCTTATGTGCGCGGGCTGCTGGGTGACATCGACCGCAAGAACTGCTGGAACCTGGCCGAACATGCCGCACTGATCGGCCCGCAGACGCTGCAGCGGCTGCTGCGCACCGCCCGCTGGGACGCCGACGCTGTGCGCGATGACGTGCGCGCTTTCGCCGTCGACCGGCTCGGCCCCGGCGGTGTGCTGATCGTGGATGAGACAGGGTTCGTCAAGAAGGGCGCTCGCTCGGCCGGGGTGCAGCGGCAATACAGCGGAACCGCGGGCCGGATCGAGAATTGCCAGGTCGGGGTATTTCTGGAGGAGACCGCCTTCGCCACCAAGCCCGCCCTGGCCACGGCGATGCTTCTGGCCGCGCTGGAGGCCGGCGTGCAGGCGGCCTGGGCGACGGGTGATGAGGTCTATGGCCAGGACCCGCGTCTGCGTGCCGCGCTGGAAGCGCGCCGGATGG
>NZ_JAHKRN010000090.1 GCF_019396385.1 Nonomuraea harbinensis
GCCGCCTGCCCAAGCAACAGGGCAGGCGGCGTTTTCTGGCATATGCCCCGAAATGCGAAAAGACCCGGTCGGCAGACCGGGTCTTCATGAAAGGTGGTAGTCCCGACCGGATTCGAACCGGCGCTACCGCCTTGAGAGGGCGGCGTCCTGGGCCACTAGACGACGGGACCTTCGTGAGCTTGCGACAGTGGTAGTCCCGACCGGATTCGAACCGGCGCTACCGCCTTGAGAGGGCGGCGTCCTGGGCCACTAGACGACGGGACCCTGTCCGCAAGCGGTGTGCCGGGGACCTCCCCGGCAACGGACGTAACTCTACCGCACCCCGAGGAGCACTCCAAACCACTATGAGGCCAGCAGATCGGGCCTGTGGTGGCGCACCCACTCCCCCATCCGCCCGTTCTCCCAGGCCGGGTCCAGTGGCCAGCACGACTCCCAGGGGGATGCCGAGCCACTGCAGGCCGGTGTCCGGGTCGACCGGCACCCGGGCCAGATGGGCGCGCATCCAGCCGGGGACGCGCAGCGGCACCTCGCGCTCGCCCCAGCCGACCAGGCCGACGCTCCGCATGGCCCCGGCGCGCACCTGGACGACGGTGCCGCGGACCATGCGGCGGTATCTGGACACCAGCACGCCGGTGAGCGCGGCGGTGGCGATGATCCCGATGAGCAGGCCCAGGGGCCCGTCGCCGGTGAGGATGCCGCCCAGAGCGGTGGTGACGGGGAGGAACAGCAGGAGCGGGAGCACGAAGGGTGCGACGAAGGCGCCGAAAGCCCGGTGCCGGATCCGAAACTCTTCCATAAAACAAGAAAACGGATGCCTTATCAGACATCCGTCACGTGCTGGGGTACCAGGACTCGAACCTAGACTAACTGAACCAGAATCAGTCGTGCTGCCAATTACACCATACCCCACCGCTCACGAGCTCCTTCGGAGCGCGCTCGGCGATGTCCGAAAGAATAGCCCAGCCGAGGGGGTAAGGCCAAAACGAATCCGCCACTCCCTTGGAGGCGTGCCAAGCTGAGGGGGACGAACCCCACGTGGAGGAGCCCCAGAGTTGGCCGAGAACCCGTTCTTCGCCCCGAGCAGCCTGCCCTACCGGCTGCCGCCCTTCGACGAGATCCGCGAGGAGCACTACCTGCCCGCGTTCGAGCGGGGGATGGCCGAGCACCTGGCCGAGGTGGAGGCGATCGCCGGCAGCGACGAGCCGCCCACGTTCGACAACACGATCGCCGCGCTGGAGCGCTCCGGCCGGATCCTCGACCGCACGGCCACGGTGTTCTTCAGCGTGGCCGCGTCCAACACCTCCGACACCCTCATGGAGATCGAGAAGCGCGTCTCCCCCGAGCTGACCCGCCACAGTGACGCGATCCGGCTCAACCGGGCGCTGTGGGCCCGCATCAAGCGGGTGACGACGGACGACCCCGAGCAGGCGTGGCTGCTGGAGAAGTACCGCGAGGACTTCATCAGGGCAGGCGCCGACCTGACCGAGCCCGAGCAGGAGCGGCTGCGCGGGCTCAACGAGGAGCTGTCCAGGCTGTCGACCGAGTTCTCGCAGAACCTGCTGAAGGCGTCGACCGAGTCGGCGCTGGTGGTCGACGACGCCGCGGAGCTCGACGGGCTGGACGAGGCCGCGATCAGGTCGCTGGAGAAGGACGGCCGCTACGTGCTGCCGCTGCTCAACATCACCAACCAGCCCGCCCTGGCCCAGCTCACCGACCGCGGCGTGCGCAGGAGGCTGTTCGAGCTGAGCGTCGGCCGCGCGCCGGTCAACTTCGGGCTCGCCGTCCGGATGGCCACCCTGCGCGCCGAGCGCGCCGCGCTGCTCGGCTTCCCCGACCACGCCTCGTACGTGGTCGCCGACCAGACGGCCAAGACCGTGGCGGCGGTCGAGGAGATGCTGGGCCAGCTCGTCGGGCCGGCAGTGCGCAACGCCAAGGCGGAGGCCGAGGCGCTGGCCGGGCAGGCCGGGTTCCCGATCGAGCCGTGGGACTGGTCCTACTACGCGGAGAAGGTGCGGCGGGCCCGCTACGACTTCGACGCCGACGCCATGCGCCCCTACTTCGAGCTGGGCCGGGTCTTCCGCGACGGGGTGTTCGAGGCGGCGACGCGGCTCTACGGGGTGACCTTCACCGAGCGGCCCGACCTGTCGGGCTACCACGAGGACGTGCGGGTCTTCGAGGTGTTCGACGAGGACGGCTCCGCCCTCGGCCTGTTCCTGCTCGACCCGTACGCCAGGCCGGGCAAGCGCGGCGGGGCGTGGATGAACAACCTGGTCGACCAGTCGTTCCTGTTCGGGGAGAAGCCGGTGGTGATGAACAACCTCAACATCACCAAGCCGGCCGAGGGGCCGACGCTGCTGTCGTACGACGAGGTGAACACGGCCTTCCACGAGTTCGGGCACGCGCTGCACGGGCTGTTCAGCGCGGTGCGGTTCCCCCGGGTGTCCGGCACGAGCGTGCCGCGCGACTTCGTGGAGTATCCGTCGCAGGTCAACGAGATGTGGGTGACCTGGCCGGAGATCCTGGCCAGCTACGCCCGCCACCACGAGACCGGCGAGCCGATGCCGGCCGAGCTGGTGGAGAAGCTGAAGGCGGCGGAGAGGTTCAACCAGGGCTTCAGGACGGTCGAGTATCTCGCGGCCACGCTGCTCGACTGGGCCTGGCACAGGCTGGCGCCGGGCCAGGAGGTCCCCGACGCCGAGGCGTTCGAGCAGGCGGCGCTGGAGGCCGCCGGGATCGCCTTCCCGCCCGTCCCGCCGCGCTACCGGACCAGCTACTTCATGCACATCTTCTCGGGCGGCTACAGCGCCGGCTACTACTCCTACATCTGGAGCGAGGTGCTGGACGCCGAGAGCGTGGAGTGGTTCAAGGAGAACGGCGGGCTCAAGCGGGCGAACGGCGACCACTTCCGGCGGGAGCTGCTGTCGCGGGGCGGCAGCGTCGACCCGCTGGCGTCCTTCCGCGCCTTCCGCGGCCGCGAGCCGGGCATCGGCCCGCTGCTGGAGCGGCGCGGCCTGGTCTAGGGCCTCACAGGAACGCCTCGGCGTGCTCGGCCGCCCACTGCGCGAACGTGCGCGGCGGGCGGCCGGTGACCGCCTGGACGGTGTCGGTGACCTGGTAGACGCCGTCGGGCACGTCGAACGCCTCGACCTGAAAGGCGATCAGCTCCTCCGGCACGCCCCGCGCCCGGTAGCGTTCGCGCATCTCCGCCACGCCGAGCTCCACGTACGCGATCTCGCGTCCGATGGCCTCGCCCAGGATGCGCACCTTGGCGGGCATGTCCAGCAACTCCGGCCCGGTGAGCCCGTAGGAGTGGCCGGCGTGCCCGTCGCCGGTGAGCACGGTCGCGATCACCGCGCCGATGTCGGCCTCGTGGACCATCGCCGTCTTCGTGGCCCCGAACGGCTCCTCGACCACGCCTGCCGTCCGCACCGAATCGGCCCAGGCCATGGCGTTGACCATGAACTCGGTCGGCTGCACGTACGTCCAGTCGAGGTCGCTGCCGGTCACCGCGGCCTCCAGGGTGCCGGTGGACCAGCCGCTGAGCAGGGTGACCTTGCGCACCCCGGCCTCGCGGACCAGCTCCACGACCTCCTTGCCGTGCGGCTGCGGCGCGTAGTCCGGCCCGCCGACGTCGATGAGGTGCACGCCGGTCACCCCGCGCAGCGCGGGGACGAGCGTCTCGGGGCGCGCGAGGTCGCCGCGGACGACCTGCACGCCCGCCGGCAGGCCGGCCCCGGCGGGGTCGCGGGTGAGCGCCCGCACGGGCGCTCCCATCCTGAGCAGCTCGTCGACGACGTGGCGGCCGACGGATCCGGTGGCTCCGGTGATGAGGAAGGTCATGGGAGCGACCGTACGGATCAATGCGGAAGGTTCGGTTCCGCGATGCGCCGGCGGAGCGGTCAGAGCACCTTCGCCGGGAAGGTCACGCCGTTGACCTTGACCTTCCCGCCCGCGCACGACACCTTCGGGTCGTCCGTGCCGGGCACCACGATCGTCAGCAGTTCCTTCGCCGCGGGCGAGACCACGACGTTGGTGCGCTGCTTGGACAGGTAGGTCGGCGACATCCAGCCGAGCCTGCCGCCCCGCTCCACCTTCTGCCCGCCCACCGGCCGGCAGGAGGAGAGCTGCACCAGCGTGACCTTGAACGAGCCGTCGCCGAGCACGACCCGGCCGCCCTTGTTCGAGATCAGCTTCAGCTCGTCGTCGAACCGCCACAGGTTGCGGATCTTCTTGCCGCCGGACGCGGTGTCGTGCACCGCCATCACGTCCTCGCCGTGGCTGACGAACACGGACCGGGTGCGGGTGACGCCGTAGGCCTGGTCGGACAGCCTGAACGACTGGCGGTCCTTGCCGTAGCTGGTCTTGACGAGCTTGCTGGCGGTGCGCGGCCGGAACCGCTGGCCCACCACGGTCGGCACGTTGTGCGCCTCGGGGGAGAGCGTCCAGTAGCGGTACGAGGTCTTCTCGTAGGAGTGGAAGCCGGCGTCGACGAGCACGTCACGGCCCTGGGCGTAGTAGGTGACGCCCAGGTGGTCCTCGTGGCCGTGGTACTTCATGCCGGGGCCGTACCTGATCGAGTAGTACGCCGAGTCGCGCTTGTCCCAGTCGGTGCGGCCGTAGGCGTAACCGGCCCGGTAGGTGCGGACCTTCTCCTTCGGCGTGCCCGTCTCCATCTTGGGCTCGGTCTCGGCGCTGCCGTCGCCGATGGGCACCATGAAGCCGTTCGGCTGGGTGGAGTGGGCGATGAAGTCCTTCAGCGCCTCGGCCCGCTTGCCGATCTCGCCGGGCACCTTGCGGCCGCACGCGCGCATGTTCGTCATCGCGACCTGGAGTCGCCCGTACACGTAGACGGCGTAGCGGGGGGCCTGCTCCATCAGCGCGCCCTGGGAGTCGACGTCCAGCTTCACGGTGCCGGTCAGCCGCCTGGAGGCCAGGTCGGACCAGTCCTTGCGGTGGTAGCGGCAGCCGATGGCCATGAGCGCGATGTCCTGGTCGATGCCGTGGTTGTGGCCCTTCTTGTAGAGCCGGGGGTCGGACAGCAGCCTGGCGTGGACGGTCAGGCTCTCCTTCAGCCAGCTCTCGTTCACGTGCCTGCTCAGGCAGACGAGCGGCTGGGTGCGCAGCGAGACCGGGTGGTCGGTCCAGACGTAGGACTTGGTGCCCCGGGCGCCGTGCTTGTTGCGGGCCACCCAGTCCTTGGTGATCTCCTTGGCGCGGTCCAGGTAGCGCTTCTCGCCGGTGTTCTCGTACTCGACGACGAGGGTGCCCATCCAGCGCAGCGAGTGGTAGACGTATTCCCACGAGCGGTTCCGGTACGGGCTCGCGTTCCAGTCGATCTTCTTGCCCAGCTTGTAGGCGGGCAGGCCGACCAGGGAGATCTCACCCTGCATCACGTCCGCGGCCGTCGGCGTGCCGGGCAGCCAGTCACCCTGGCACTCGGCGGTGCGCTTGACGGGGGTGTCCGCCTGCGCCGGGCTCCCAGCAGCGCCGAGGACGAGCGTGAGAGCAAGAGGGATCGCGAGGCGGCGCACGCCGATTCCTTTCGGGCCAAAGAGGTGAGGGTGAAACATGCTGGCCGAATCCGGATAACAAGGTCAAGTCGGGTGCGCGATCGTTAGCCGCCCGATGCGCTCCCCATCCGGGTCGGCCATGCTGATCTCATGAGATATGACGACATCGTGCTTCCCGACACCCCCGTGTGCCACGCCGCCAGGGAGATCGCCGCCAAGTACCACACGCCTTCCCTGATGAACCACTCGATCAGGGCCTACCTGTTCGCCGCCGCCTACGGGCAGGCGAACGGCATCGCGTTCGACGCCGAACTCCTGTACGTGTCCGCGATGCTGCACGACATGGGCCTGACGCCGGAGTTCGACAGTCACGCGGTGCCGTTCGAGGAGGCGGGCGGCCATCTGGCCTGGGCGGTCACGGCGGGTGCCGGATGGCCCGAGGAGCGGCGGGTGCGCGCCGCCGAGGTGATCGTCCGCCACATGTGGGACGAGGTGCCGGTGGACAGCGACCCGGAGGGTCACCTGCTGGAGCTGTCGACCGGCATGGACATCTCGGGCCGGCGCACCGACGACATCCCGCCGGGCGTGCGCGAGGAGGTGCTGCGCCGCCATCCGAGGCTGGACCTGGCCCAGGAGTTCGCCGGGTGCATCGCCGAGCAGGGGCGGCGCAAGCCGTCGAGCATCGCGGGAGCCTTCCTGCGCGGCGGCGTGCTCGACCGGATCGCCGCCAACCCGCTGGACCGCCTCTGAGACGCGGGCGTCAGGACGCCGGCGCCGCGTGCTGGATCACCTCGAACGTCCACACCTGGGAACCCGACGCGGCCGGGCCCTGCCCGTGGCCGTGTCCCTGCCCGTGGCCGTGTCCCTGGCCGCCGCGCTCGGCGGCGGCCTCGGCGTGGCCGCGCTGGAAGTCCTGGCTCTCCTGCCAGCGCTGGAAGTCCTCCTCGCTGCGCCAGCGGGTGTAGACGAGGTACTGGTCGGTGCCCTCGACCGGGCGGAGCAGCTCGAACCACTCGAAGCCGTCGGCCGACTCCACCAGCCCGGCCCGGTTGGAGAAACGCTTCTCCAGCGTCTCGCGCATCTCGGCGGGGACAGTCAGCACGTTGATCTTCACCACGGACACGGGAGCTCCTCCAAGACGTTCCGGTGCTTGCCCGACAAGCAAATCACGGCGGCGGCCCGCTCGCCGGGCGGGCCCCGCCGGTTAATCGTCCGGACCCCGCCGGTGTCGGCGATAGCCTTGTCAGGTGCGTATAGCGAGGTTCTCCGCAGGCGAAGGCGTGGCGTTCGGCGTGGTCGAGGGCGGCCCCGGTGAGGAGATGGTGTCCGCCGTCGCCGGTCATCCGTTCAACCAGGTCCAGTTCACCGGCGAGCGGTTCCCCCTGTCGCAGGTGAAGCTGCTCGCCCCGATGCTGCCGAGCAAGGTCGTGGCGATCGGCCGCAACTACGCCGAGCACGCCCGCGAGATGGGCAACGAGGTGCCCGACGAGCCGCTGATCTTCATCAAGCCGTCCACCTCGGTGATCGGCCACGGCGAGTCGATCGCCTACCCGACGTCGCTGTCCCACCGCGTCGACTACGAGGGCGAGCTGGCCGTGGTGATCGGCAGGCTGTGCCGCGAGGTGCCGGTCGAGCGGGCCAAGGACGTCATCTTCGGCTACACGTGCGCCAACGACGTCACCGCCCGCGACCTGCAGAAGAAGGACGTGCAGTTCACCCGGGCCAAGGGCTTCGACACCTTCTGCCCGCTCGGGCCGTGGATCCAGACCGACCTCGACGCGTCCGACCTGGCGCTCACCACGTCGGTCAACGGCGACATCCGGCAGAGCGGCCGCACCAGCCAGCTCATCCACGACATCCCCGCGCTCGTCGCCTACGTCAGCGCCGTCATGACACTGATCCCCGGCGACGTCATCCTGACCGGCACGCCCGCGGGCGTGGGCCCGCTGGAGATAGACGACGAGGTCAGCGTCGGCATCGAAGGCATCGGCACTCTGACGAACAAGGTGGTTGCTCGTGACTGATCTACGGGTGCGCTTCGCCCCGTCCCCGACCGGCATGTTCCACGTGGGCGGCGCCCGCACGGCCCTGTACAACTGGGCGCTGGCCGAGCAGTCCGGCGGCCGGTTCGTGCTGCGCGTCGAAGACACCGACGCCTCGCGCAACCGGCCCGAGTGGACCGAGGGCATCATCTCCGCCCTCGACTGGATCGGCGTCAACGGCACCAACCCGGCGTTCGAGGGCCCCTACTTCCAGTCGGCGTTCGAGCCGCAGCACCGCGAGGCGGTGGCCAAGCTGCTGGCCGACGGCAAGGCCTACTACTGCGACTGCACCCGCGAGCGGCTCGTCGCCCGCACCGGCTCCGAGCACCGCGGCTACGACGGCCACTGCCGCGAGCGCGGGCTGACCGCGGGCGCGGTGCGCTTCCGCACCCCCGACGAGGGGGTGACCGTGGTCGCAGACCTCATCAGGGGCAACGTGGAGTTCCCCAACGAGGCGCAGGAAGACTTCGTCATCGCCCGCACCGACGGCTCGCCTCTTTACGTGCTGGCCAACGCGGTCGACGACATCACCCAGGGCATCACCCACGTGGTGCGCGGCGAGGAGCACCTCGGCAACGCCGCCAAGCAGGAGCTGCTGTGGCCGGCGCTGGGCGCCACCCCGCCGGTCTGGGCCCACCTGCCGGTGATCGTCAACGAGCAGCGCAAGAAGCTGTCCAAGCGCCGCGACAAGGTCGCGCTGGAGGACTACCGCGCCGAGGGCTACCTCGCCGAGGCCATGGTCAACTACCTCATGCTGCTCGGCTGGGGTCCGGGGGACGACCGCGAGATCATGCCGTGGTCGGAGATGGTGCCGCTGTTCCGGCTTGAGGACGTCAACTCCTCCAGCGCGTTCTTCGACGAGAAGAAGCTGCGCGCCTTCAACGGCGAGTACATCAGGGCGCTGCCGCTGGAGACGTTCGAGGAGCGCTGCCTGCCCTACCTGGAGCCGTCCTGGGACCGCGAGCTGTTCAGCAAGGTCGCCCCGCTGGCGCAGACCCGGGTCGGGGTGCTGTCGGAGATCCGGCAGAACGTCGACTTCCTGTTCCTGGAGGAGCCGGTGTTCGACCAGGCCTCCTGGGACAAGGCGATGAAGAACTCCCCCGAGGAGATCCTGAGCGGCTACCTCGACCGGCTCGACACCGTGAGCTGGGACCCGGAGTCGCTCAAGGAGGCGCTGGAGGAGGTCGGCGCCGCCAACGGCCTCAAGCTGGGCAAGGCGCAGGCCCCGGTGCGGGTGGCGGTCACCGGCCGGACGGTCGGTCTGCCGCTGTTCGAGTCGATCGAGGTGCTCGGCCGCGAGCGCGCCAAGGAGCGCGTCCGCACGGCGCTGGCGCGCCTGCGAGGCTGAGTGCCCGGGTAGCCGCCGCGCTCTGGGGCTTTCTCCTCCACGCGCAGGGTTGGAGGGGCGCCACAAGGACGCCCCTCCAACGGTTCAGGCGCTCAGCACTCGTGTCCGGCGCGGAGCAGGCCGTACGTGACCGCCTGCTCCAGCGCCTGCCAGGAGGCGTCGATGATGTTCTGGCCGACGCCGACCGTGGACCACCCGGTGGTGTCGTCGCTGGAGGTGATGAGCACGCGGGTGATGGCGCCGGTTCCGTGGGTGCCTTCGAGGATGCGCACCTTGTAGTCGACCAGCTCCACCTTGGCCAGGTCGGGGTAGAGCTTCTCCAGCGCCAGCCGGACCGCCTTGTCGAGGGCGTTGACCGGGCCGTTGCCCTCGCCGGTGGCGACGATCCGCTCGCCCTTGGCGTGCAGCTTGACCGTGGCCTCGCTGACCAGCTCGCCGCCCTTGGTGTGCTCGACGATGACGCGCCAGGACTCGACCTCGAAGTGGCGCCTGCGCTCGCCGTGGACGGTGTCGCGCAGCAGCAGCTCGAACGAGGCGTCGGCGGCCTCGAAGGTGAAGCCCTTGGACTCCAGGTCCTTGACCCGGTCGACCAGCTCCTTGGTGTTGCCGGGGGTGAGCTCGTAGCCCAGCTCGCGGCCCTTCAGCTCGACGGACGCGCGCCCCGCCATGTCGGAGACCAGCATGCGCATGTCGTTGCCGACCTCGGCGGGGTCGATGTGCTGGTAGAGGTTCGGGTCGACCTTGATGGCGCTGGCGTGCAGGCCGGCCTTGTGGGCGAACGCCGAGGCGCCGACGTACGGGGCGTGCGAGTTGGGGGTGACGTTGGTGACCTCGGTGATCGCGTGCGCGATGCGGGTCATGTCGGCCAGCGCCTGCGGCGGCACCAGCTCGAACCCGCGCTTGAGCTGCAGGTTGGCGACCACCGTGAACAGGTTGGCGTTGCCGGAGCGCTCGCCGTAGCCGTTGGCGCAGCCCTGCACGTGGGTGGCGCCGGCCTTGACCGCGGCCAGCGTGTTGGCGACCGCGCAGCCGGTGTCGTCGTGGCAGTGGATGCCGACCCTGGCGCTGGTCTGGACGGCGCCGTGGACGATCTCGGCCAGCTCGTCGGGGAGCATGCCGCCGTTGGTGTCGCACAGGGCGATCACGTCCGCCCCGGCCTCGGCGGCGGTCCTGACGACCTCCAGCGCGTAGGCTGGGTTGGACTTGTAGCCGTCGAAGAAGTGCTCGGCGTCAAGGAAGACGCGCTGACCCTCCGCACGAAGGTGAGAGACCGTGTCGCGGATCATCGCGAGGTTCTCCTGGAGAGTCGTGCGGAGGGCCAGCTCCACGTGCCGGTCGTGACTCTTGGCGACAAGGGTCACGACCGGCGCGCCGGATTCGCGCAGAGCGGCGACCAGGGGGTCGTCGGCCGCCTTCACACCTGCCCGGCGGGTCGCGCCGAACGCGGCTAGCTGCGCGTGCCTCAGGTCGAGCTCTGTTCGAGCGCGCCTGAAGAACTCGGTGTCCTTGGGGTTGGCGCCGGGCCACCCTCCTTCGATGAAGCCGACGCCCAGCCCGTCCAGGTGGCGCGCGACAGCGAGCTTGTCGGCCACCGTGAGGTTGAGGCCTTCCTGCTGTGCGCCGTCACGCAGCGTCGTGTCATAGACGTGGAACCGGTCGTCGGCCATGGATTCTCTTTCTGAGAGTGGAGGAAAACAAAAAGACCCCTCACGGACGTGAGAGGTCTGCGCGCTGGCGGTGTCCCTGCGTTAGCCAGCGCGCCTGCCGATAATGAGCAGACCGTAGAACATGGTGCTCAAGAGTCTGCCATACGAATCCAGTGCCCGGGACATCGATCTCACAGTACGGACGAGATTTGGTCAGACGGTTACCCCGTCACCGCCCGTGATGGCCTTCTCCAGCGCGGCCGGGTCGAACGCCTCGTTGCCCATCACCCGGCCGTCGAGCACCAGGGTCGGCGTGCCCTCGACGCGGATGCCTGCGGTGTCGCGCAGGTGCGCCTCCGCGTACGCCTGGGAGTTGACGCACGACTCGGCGGAGGCGGCGCCGGCCTTGCGCGCGGCGGCCACCAGCTCCTCGACGGTGAACCCGGTGGCCACGCCGTGCGGCACCGGCTGCATCGCGTACAGCTCGTCCCGGAAGGCCAGCCAGCTCGACTCGGGGACGCACCGGGCGGCCGCGGCGGCCCTGATGGAGTTCGACCGCGACGGCTCGTCCCGGAAGATCGTGACGGGATGGTAGACGACCTTGACCTTGCCCTCCCTGGCCAGGCGTTCGATCGTGTCGTCGACCCGGGAGTGCAGCTCTCTGCAGACGGGGCATTCGAAGTCCTCGTACAGGACCAGCACCGGCGCCTGCCCGCCGCGGTCGGCCAGCACCATGGACCCGTCGGCCTGCCGCATCAGCCGCACGCCGTCGGAGGACGGCCCCGACTGGACCAGCGTCACGAATCCCATCACGGCCAGCACCGCAACGGCGGCCACGATGGCCGCCACCCTCTTGTTCATCCCCGCCCGCTCTCGTCCGCCGATCGCCGCGACCCTATCGGAACTGGGAACATAGGTGTTATCCGGCCACACCAGGCCAGAATCACCCTCATGAAGGCATTTCTCCTCGACCAGGCCATGGCCCGGTACATCCTCGACCACTCCACGCCGCCCGACCCGCTGCTGGAGGAGCTGGCCGCGGAGACCGTCGCGGCCACCGGCGACCACGCGGGCATGCAGATCTCGGCCGACCAGGGCACGCTCCTGACGATGATCACCCAGCTCGTGGCGCCTGAGGTGGCCGTCGAGGTGGGCACGTTCACCGGGTACTCCTCGCTCTGCATCGCCCGCGGGCTGTCCGGCGGCACGCTGCACTGCTTCGACGTGAGCGAGGAGTGGACGGCCGTCGCCCGCCGGTACTGGGAGAAGGGCGGGGTCGCCGACCGGGTCACGCTGACGCTGGGGCCGGCGCTGGAGTCGCTGCGGGACTTCACCGAGCCGATCGACCTGGCGTTCCTGGACGCCGACAAACCGCGGTATCCCGCGTACTACGAACTGCTCGTCGGCAAGCTGCGCCCGGGCGGGCTGATCATGGTGGACAACACGCTGTGGTCGGGGCACGTGGCCGACCCCGGTAAGAATGACCCGGCTACGGTGAACATGCGCGAGTTCAACGCGCTGGTGCGCGAGGACCCCCGGGTGACCGTGGTCATCCTGCCGGTCGCGGACGGGCTGACCCTGATCCGCAAGCGGGTCACGCCGGCCTGAGGAAAAATCCTGCCGGCCTCGTGTCCATCGGGCGGGGTCCCGTTCGTCGACATGGCACAAGCACGGCAGAAGGAGCCAGAACCATGAAGTACATGCTGCTGATCAACAGCGCCGGGACCGACCAGGCGCAGGAGGGCTGTGAGGCGTCCTTCGAGGACTGGATGGCCTACGACAAGGCCGTTCAGGAGGCGGGGATCTTCGTGGCCGGCCACTCGCTGGCCGACCTGACCACCGCGACGACCGTGCGGGTCGACGCGAAGGGCGAGCGGGCCATCACCGACGGGCCGTTCGCCGAGACCCGCGAGGTCCTCGGCGGCTACTACGTGATCGACGTCCCCGACCTGGACGTGGCGCTCGACTGGGCGGCCCGCTGCCCGGGCGCCACCGGCGGCGGCTCGGTGGTGGTGCGGCCGATCGCCGACTTCGAGGGCTGACCGTCATGACCGGCCCGTACGCGGAGAACGTGGAGGCGGTCTTCCGGGAGGAGCGCGGCCGGCTGCTCGCCGCCCTGGTGCGCCGCTTCGGCGACCTGGACCTGGCCGAGGAGGTCACGTCGGACGCGATCGAGGCGGCGCTGGTGCGCTGGCCGGTCGACGGCGTGCCGCCCAAGCCGGGCGCGTGGCTGATGACCACCGCCCGGCGCCGGGCGGTCGACCGGCTGCGGCGTGACAGGACGTACGCCTCCCGGCTGGCCCTGCTGCAGGTGGAGGCCGACCGGGCGGCGCCCTCGCCCGCCGGCGCGGGCGACGAGCTGCCCGACGAGCGGCTGCAGCTGTTCTTCACCTGCGCCCACCCGGCGCTGAACGCCGACGACCGCGGGGCGCTGACGCTGCGCTGTCTCGGCGGGCTGGCCACGCCGGAGGTCGCGCGCGCCTTCCTGGTGCCGGAGGCCACGATGGCCAAGCGGATCGTACGGGCCAAGAAGAAGATCCGTGAGGCCCGCATCCCGTTCCGCGCCCCCGGCCCCGACGAGCTGCCCGCGCGGCTTCCCGGGGTGCTCCAGGTCATCTACTCGATCTTCACCGAGGGGTACGCGGCCAGCGCCGGACCCGACCTGCAACGGCTCGACCTCGCCGAGGAGGCCATCCGGCTGGCGCGGATCCTGCGCCGCCTGCTGCCCGCGGAGCGGGAGGTCGCGGGCCTGCTCGGGCTGATGCTGCTGATCCACGCCCGGCGCGACGCCCGCACCGGGCCCGGCGGCGAGCTCGTCCTGCTGGACGAGCAGGACCGGGGCCGCTGGGACCGCGCGATGATCGAGGAGGGCCTGCGGCTGGTGCCCGCCGCGCTGGCCGGCGGCCCGCCCGGCCCGTACGGGGTGCAGGCCGCGATCGCCGCGCTGCACGACGAGGCCGCGGACGTCGCGACCACCGACTGGCCGCAGATCGTCGCGCTCTACGATGTCCTGCTCGCGCTCGCGCCCTCACCGGTCGTCGAGCTGAACAGGGCCGCGGCGGTGGCGCTGCGCGACGGCCCCGAGGCCGGCCTGGCGCTGCTCGACGCGCTGGCGGGCGAGCCCCGGCTGCGCGCCTACGCGCCCTATCCGATGGCCAGAGCCGACCTGCTGCAGCGCCTCGGCCGGCTCCCCGAGGCCGCGGCCGCCTACCGTGAGGCGCTCGACCTGGCGGGCACCGAGCCCGAGCGCGCCCACCTGCGCCGCCGCCTGGCCGCCGTCACTTGACCTGCTCTTTGCCGTTTCCCGCGCCGCCGCGACCACGAGATATTACGCTCTGTCGCGCATCGATCACCGAGAGCCAGGAGCGGAGACATGATCAGGCCTGTCGAAGAGCGCTACCGCACCGTGCGGGACGTCTTCCCGGAGCTCCGCATCGAGCTGGTCAACGGCCGCATCGTGGTCAACGAGCCCGGCACCTGGCAGCACAACACCATCATCGCCCAGCTGATCGCCCAGCTCGCGCCCGTGGTCGCCGGGCGGGGCTGGGAGATCTGGCCGAACATCACCGTCCACCTCGGCGACGAGGCCGACCGGTACGTCCCCGACCTGACGATCGTCCCGCAGGAGCCGGTCATGGAGACCGACGAGGCCGTCCACGGCGCCAGCACTCTGCTCCTGGTCGACGTGGTCTCGGCCGGCAACGCCTACGACGACCACGTGATCAAGCCGATGGGCTACGCCCCGGCCGGGGTGCCGCTCTACCTGGTGGTCGACCCGTTCCAGCGCCTGCTCAAGCTCCACAGCGACCCGGCGCCGAGCGGCTACGGACGCGAGACGGTGGAGCCGGCCGGCGCTCCCCTGACGCTGCCCCACCCGTGGGACTGCGCGATCGACACGACCTGCCTGCTCAACCTCTGACCCTCAGCCCGCGCGGCGGTAGGTCAGGCGGCGCAGCAACGTCTCGGCCGGTCCGCGCCGGCCCGTACGGGACATCGACGCCGCCAGCACCACGGTGGCCAGCCAGGTGAGCACGGCCACGGCGGAGGCGGCCGCGTCGCCGACGCGGGTGCCGAGCCCGCCCAGGTACGGCACGAAGACCACGGTGAAGACCACGGACTGGAGCAGGTAGCACGTCAGCGACCACTGACCGCACGCGGCCAGCGCCCTGGCCACCGGTCCCGGCGCGGCGCGGCGGGCTCCACCGGCCACGGCGAGTCCTATCAGCGCGGCGTACGCGAGACCGCCGGCGATGCCGCTGACGCTGTGCAGGGCGTACGCGGACACGCCGATCGCGTCCGAGGGCGCCCAGAGCCGGGTGTCGACGAGCATGAGCGGCACGCCACCGGCGACCGCGATCGCGGTGCCCACGACGCCGGTCCGGAGGAGCAGCGTCCGGTGCGCCCACGGCTCCTCCAGCACGCGGCGGCGGGCCGCCCAGATGCCGAGCAGGAAAGCGGGCACGACGCTCGCGGCGAAGTACGTGGGCGTCATCCCGGACCAGCCGACGACCCGCATCATGAGGGCCTCCGCCGGGTCGCCCATGCCGGCGATCGAGTCGCCCTTGTCGGCGCTCACGGTGAGCAGCCCGAACAGGGCGAGGACCGCGACGTGCAGGACGGTCGTGAGGCCGGCGGCCCACAGCAGGGCGCGGTCGCCGCGCCGGATGAAGCCCACGAGCACCA
The DNA here is from genome assembly GCF_019396385.1 of Nonomuraea harbinensis. GTDB lineage: Bacteria > Actinomycetota > Actinomycetes > Streptosporangiales > Streptosporangiaceae > Nonomuraea > Nonomuraea ferruginea. The sequence goes on from NZ_JAHKRN010000090.1 coordinate 15,230, forward strand.
GGCCGACCAGGCCGTACGCGCCCAGGATGTCGCCGAAGAACAGCAGGAGGGCGTGGCAGAACCCGAACGCCAGGAGCCACAGGCTGCGGGCGCGCAGCACCCGCCGCACGTCCGGCCATGCGCGACCGGCGGCGAGCTGCCGGCTCGCGAGCTGCACCAGGCCGTAGCCGAAGAGGGCGGCGAACATCGGCAGCGCCCGCCCGTCCACGAGGAGGATCTGGATCCCGGCCACCAGCCGGTCGAGGGCGCTTCCGTCCAGCGTGTAGCCGCGGAACCCGACCGGGTGACCGGACAGGTACATGTGTGCGTGCGCCACCGCGATGAGCAGGAGCATGAGACCTCGGGCGAGGTCGGGGGCCAGGGACCGGCGGGCGAGCGGCACGGCCCTCCGGTCGGCGGACATGACGGTGGTGGACATGGCTATCCCCTGGAATTAGATACACGAGTGTAGCTTAGGATAAAGGTAAGATACACCGCTGTAGCCAACCAAGGGAACAGCCGTGAACAACAGCCGAACGCGGCGGCGGGGCGAGGAGCTGATCGCGGCCATCCACGCCGCGGTGATCGAAGAGGTGATGGAGGTCGGCGTCGGACGGCTGACCATGGACGGCATCGGCAAACGGGCGGCGACCGCCCGCACGACCCTCTACCGTCGCTGGTCAGATCCGATCGAGGTGCTGCTGGACGCGCTCTACCACGCGCATCCGGTCGAGGAGCCGAGCCCGGGGGCGGACGACCTGCGCGGTGACCTCATCAGGGCGCTCCGGCTCATGCGCGACTGGATGCTCAGCCCCGCGGGCCACGCCGTCGCCTCGATCCTGACCGACCCGGTGAGCGCGTCCAAGATCTCCGAAGAGCTCGTCGACCGGGTCTTCGCCGTACGGGGCGGCACGTTCACCAACACCGTGCTGCGCCACTACGCCGAGCGCGGCCACTTCCCCGCCGAGCTCCTCACCCCGGTCGTGGCCGACATCGGGGAGGCGCTCGTCACCAAGCGGCTGATCGACACCAGGACGCCGCCCAGCGACGCCGACCTGGCCGACATGGTGGACCAGGCGATACTGCCGGCGATCGGGCTGGGCCCGGACGTGCGGGGAAGGCGCCGTCCGGACCCTGAGGCGTGATGCCGGCGGGCGGCTAGGCGATCTTGTGGATCCAGTCGCGGGTGTCGGGGCGCGAACCGTACTGGATGCCGATGAGCTCCTCGCGGATGCGCATCGTCACCGCGCCGGCGTTCCCGTCGCCGACGGTCCAGGCGCGGTCGGCGCCCTTGACCGAGCCGACGGGGGTGACGACCGCGGCGGTGCCGCAGGCGAACACCTCCGTCAGCTCGCCGGACTCGCACCCGGCCTGCCACTCCTCGACGGTGATGAGCCGCTCCTCCGTCTCAAGACCGAGGTCGGCGGCGAGGGCGAGGATGGAGTCGCGGGTGATGCCGGGCAGCAGGGTGCCGGTCAGCGACGGGGTGACGAGCTTGCCGCCGATGACGAAGAACAGGTTCATCCCGCCCATCTCCTCGACGTAGCGGTGCTCGGCGGCGTCCAGCCAGACCACCTGGTCGCAGCCGTTCTCGACGGCCTGCCGCTGGGCGACGAACGCGGCCGCGTAGTTGCCGCCGCACTTGGCGAAGCCGGTGCCGCCGGGGGCGGCGCGGGTGTACTCGGTGGACAGCCAGACGGAGACGGGCTTGACGCCGCCGGAGAAGTAGGACGCCGCGGGCGAGGCGATGGCGAGGTAGCGGTACGTCTTGGAGGGCCAGTTCACGCCCAGCCCGACCTGGGTGGCGATCATGAAGGGCCGCAGGTAGAGGCTGTGGCCCTCGGTGGTGGGCACCCAGTCCCTGTCGGTCTGGACGAGGAGTTCGAGGGACTCGACGAAGGCGTCCTCGGGGAGCTCGGGCATGGCCATGCGGGTGGCCGAGCGGTTGAACCGGGCGGCGTTGGCGTACGGGCGGAACATCACCACCGAGCCGTTGACCTGCCGGTAGGCCTTGAGCCCTTCGAAGAGCTCCTGCGCGTAGTGGAAGACGGAGGTGGCGGGGTCGAGGGTGAGCGGCGCGTACGGCTCCAGGCGGGCGTCGTGCCAGCCCTGGCCCTCGGTGTAGTCGACGGAGACCATGTGGTCGGTGAAGACCTGCCCGAATCCGGGGTTCGCCAGTACCTGCTCGCGCTCGGCCGCGGTGCGAGCGTGGCCGGAGAGCTGCACGTCGAAGCTGAGCTTCTGAGCGATGGTCATGACGCTGGGTCCTTCTCTCTGCGATTTCGGGCGGCACTGCCACAAACAGGGGCAGTCCGTACTTCCTATTGTCTCGCCATTTGGAATGGCAAGGGGAGGGCGGGGTGGACACGAAAAAGCGCCCGGCGGGTCCTGGGGGAACCGCCGGGCGCTGCTCGTCGAGCTGGGGGCGGCCCTAGCTCGATACTCGCTCGGTGATGTCGTCGCCGATCTCGCGGGTGGTGCGGCTGCTCCACCCGGTCAGGCGCTCGACGATGTCGTCGGCGACGGCCTGCTCGACCTTGGCGGCCTCGGCGGACAGGCCGAGGTGGTCGAGCATCATGGCGACGGACAGGATGGTGGCGGTCGGGTCGGCCTTGCCCTGCCCGGCGATGTCGGGGGCGCTGCCGTGGACCGGCTCGAACATGCTCGGCGCGGTGCCCTCGGGGTTGATGTTGCCGCTGGCGGCCAGGCCGATGCCGCCCGCGATGGCGGCGCCGAGGTCGGTGATGATGTCGCCGAAGAGGTTGTCGGTGACCACGACGTCGAACCGCTCGGGCTGGCTGACGAAGAACATCGAGGCCGCGTCGATGTGGCTGTAGTCGGTCGTGACGTCGGAGTATTCCTCCGCGACGCGGTCGACGGTGCGCTGCCAGAGGTCGCCGGCGTAGGTGAGCACGTTGGTCTTGTGGACCAGCGTGAGCTTCTTGCGCGGGCGGGAGCGGGCCTTCTCGAACGCGTAGCGCACGACCCGCTCGACGCCGTGGGCGGTGTTGAGCGACTCCTGGGTGGCGATCTCGTACGGGGTGCCGCGGCGCATGACGCCACCGGTGCCGGCGTAGAGGCCTTCGGTGCCCTCACGGACGACGATCATGTCGATGTTCTCGACGGGGGTGTCGGCCAGCGGCGTCTCGACGCCCGGGAAGAGCTTGACCGGGCGCAGGTTGACGTAGTGGTCGAAGGCGAACCGGATCTTGAGCAGCAGGTCGCGCTCCAGCACGCCGGGCGGGACGCTGGGGTCGCCGACGGCGCCGAGCAGGATGGCGTCGTAGCCGCGCAGCTCCTCGAGCACGGCATCGGGCAGCGTTTCGCCGGTGCGGTGGTAGCGGGCGGCGCCCAGGTCGTAATGGGTGGCATCGATCTTGGTGCCGACGGCCTCCAGGACCTTCAGACCTTCGGCCACCACCTCGGTGCCGATGCCGTCTCCAGGGATGACGGCCAGGCGGATGTTGCGCGACTCCATGGGCGTACCTTACCGGCTCGTCTCGGCTGACGAACACTTGATCTCATTGTGTGGACAGGTGGTGCTGCTGACCCAAATCTTTCACACCGCGGGCGTACCGTGGCGTCATGGCTGCCGAGAAGGTGTGTCTCGACGGCGAGAAGGCCACGCTCCTCGCCACCCTGTACGGCCGGGCGCTGGACGCCCGCTCCCCGGAGCCGATCCTGAACGACACGATGGCCGCGCGGGCGGTCGAGCGGATCGACCACGACTTCACCAAGATAGGCATGAGCCCCCGCAACGCCGGAGCGGTGGCGTTCCGGGCCAGGTTCCTGGACCGGTGGGCGGCCGAGTTCCTCGCCGCCCATCCCGGCGCCACCGTGCTGCACCTCGGGTGCGGCCTCGACACCCGGGTCCACCGGATGGACCCGCCGCCGGAGGTCGCCTGGTTCGACGTCGACTTCCCGGAGGTCGTCGAGCTGCGCGACAGGCTGTTCCCTGGGCGTCCCGGATACACGACGATCGGCTCGTCGGTCACCGAGACCGGCTGGCTGGAGCGCGTCCCCGCCGGCAGGCCGGTGCTCGTGCTCGCCGAGGGGCTGGTCTACTACCTCGACGAGACGGGCGGCCGGGAGCTCTTCCGGCGGATCGTGGACCGCTTCCCGCACGGCGAGTTCGTCTTCGACGCCCTGAGCCCGTTCGGGCTGCGGCTCCAGGTGCTCAACAGCCCGGTGCGCAAGGCCGGGGCGCGGATGCACTGGGCCGTCGGAGGCCCGGGGGACCTCGAGTCGATCCACCCGCGCCTGCGCTGCCGCGACGCGATCAGCGCGCTCGACCTGCCGGGCTACGACCGGCCGGCCAGAGGACTGCGCCTGGCCACCCGGCTGATGAGAGCGGTGCCCGCGATGCGGCGGGCGGCCGTCTTCTACCGGCTGGAGTTCTGAGGCGCGCCGCCGTTGTCGCGGCGGTCCAGGGCGGTCTGCAGGGCCTCGGCGGCCTCGTCACGGTGCTCGTCGGCGGCGTACTCGCGCATGGTGATCATCTCGTTTCGCGGGGTGTGTGCTTGCAGTGAGTCGGAACCCCGGTCGCGGACCCGACCGGGCCTGATCTCGCCAGTCCGGGTCACGGACCGGGCGATGGGGCTTACCGGCCGACGCGACGCCGCTCACCGCGGCGGGTCGTCGACCTGCCCTAACAGGCCCCGCCGCGGCAGGCAATGAGTACGAGCACCTGACGCATCACCAGCCAGGTTACCCGAGCATCTCGTTGGATGTCCTAGCATCTCGCATCGTGAGACAACGAAACGGCCGCCGCCGGAAGCCCGGCGGC
>NZ_JAHKRN010000091.1 GCF_019396385.1 Nonomuraea harbinensis
ACCTGCACATCCGCGTCGCCAACGCCGTCACCGGAGAACTCCTGCGCGAGCTGATCCTCGACCCCGCCCGCGACTACCAGCCCCAGGTAAACCCGAACAAGACGAAACCCTCGAACCCGTAGGTTCGGGGGTTTCCGATGTCCCGAGACATCACAGAGTGCCCCAGGCAGGATTCGAACCTGCGGCACCCGCTTTAGGAGAGCGGAAGCTCCTCAGCCCGCTTGAGCTGCTTGAGCTGGGCAATTAGCCTACTTGGCGGATGAGAGGGGCAAGATCATCCCGCATCTATCCCCTGTCTTGGCCACCCGGACAACCACGTCATCTGACGACAAGCGAAACCTGGACCACAGCGGACTATCCGCCACCGCTGGCCGCTTGTAGGGTTCGCAAACGTTTCCCCTCCGCTGGTGGTTAGCATCCACGGGGTAACCGTCAAGGAATGGCCCCCTGGCGTCGGCGCGCTCTTGAGGCGATAGTCAGGGAGTGAACTGGGCTCAGATCATCCCTGCACTCTTCGCCCTGGCTGGCGCGCTCGTTGGCAGCGCGGCATCTCTCCTCAGCACCCGCTGGTCGCAACGACAACAGGTGAAACTTGAACGCGAGCGTCGGGACCAAGAGCGCGAACGCGCCGCTCTCCTAAGTGCCCGAGAGGCCATCGTAAAGCTGATCCAGCTGCGCCCCAAGCCCAGCCAAGCCGTCGAGCTGCGGGACTATCGAGCATCCCTACGCCGCCGTCCTCGGCCGAACCCTGAAGCTTGGCCGCCAGAAGAGGACGACCAGGCATGGAAGGAGGAACGGGACGACCTACTCCTTCAGTTGAAGCTGGCCATCGACGAATTCTCCGATGCATCTATAAGGGAAAGACTTGACGAGATTCACCTCGTGTTGCACTTCGCAGACTTTTGGTGGAGGGAAATCGGTAGAGCCGAATCGTCTACCCGGGATGTCGTGACACATGACGCCCGCGTGCTTCTAGGGCGGATCAGTCGTGGAGAACCGCCAGGGGAGCTATCAGACACATCTCAAGATGCGCTTGCGAAGGTGCGTGACCAAATCGACATCCACGAAGAGATCCAAGAGCTACAAGAGAAGGAACGTGAACGGCGTTTCGCGGCGGAGTTGGAGAATCGACCTCCCGTACTCCGAGGAGAGGAGAAGCCTCCGCAAGATGAAAAGCTCGGTTCAGAACCAGCAGCTTCCGATAGTGATCATTAGGCTACAGAGTCAATTCATAGTTGTGGAGTTGTGACTGTCTGCTCTTTCTGGTCTATGCCGGAGGCAAGAGGTGCGGGCAGAGGGGCGGTACATCTCCGCCGAGCAGGAGCGACGTGAGCTGAGCGCCGCACAGTGAGCGCCGGTGGAGGCCGAACTGGGTTGTGGCGTTGGCGCACCGGACAGCCGATGACCAGCGCTTGAAGCTGTCCCGGATCAAGACGCTGATCGGCAGGCTCTTTCATGTTGGCTACACCATCGAGGGGGCCGGCAAGCAACTGCGGTCAACTCTCACGAACAAAACCAACGCGTGGTGGAGCGGACGAAGAGGCGACCACCGCAGGGAAAGAGCAGGTGTGGCTGGCCGTAAGCCATCGCGGCTGACCCCAGCCGCCTAGTCTGCTTTCGAGGACGAGGCAGTTCAGGGGGCGGAGGCCGCCCAAAAGAAAGAACCTGGGCGACCACTCTGGTGATTCCACCCACTTACCGGCCTCCAGGTGGAGATCACCTCCAAAACCTTCCGCAATCATCTCGTGTCGAAGGCAGACTCTGCCTCCGCGCATTGACGGGCTCGTCAGATGTCCTTGAAGGTCGCGGTGATCCCCAATTCCTCCAGCCGCTGGCGGAGCTGTCCGGCTGCCTCGGCCTGTAGCACCATCTGGATCGTGCCCTGCAGATAGCTGATCTGCCGTTCGTCCAGTGACATGTAGAAGGCCCGGAACAGAGCAGCGAACTTGTCGGCGGCATCGCCGCTGGCGAGCAGGTTGCTGGTGAAGGAGAAGGCGACCTGCTGATCCTTGGCAGATGGCTCGGGGTCGTCGCCACCTCCGCTGGGCTCGAAGGACCCGGTTTCTCCAGGTCCACCCGGGGAACCCAACCCAGAGTTTTCATCGTCTCCGGGATCACCCTCGGTCGCGCACGCGCCCTCATGGATTGGTCGGCCGCACTCTGCGCAGACCTTCGGCTGCGGCTTGACCAATCTCAGACCCGTGCTTGAGAGGTTGACCTGGCTGGGAGCGGTGACTGCTACTTCGGCGCCAGTTCCGTCGACGATGCTCACCAGCTCGCCGCTGACGGCATCGTAGATCGCCTGTTGAAGGTCCCGGTCGCCGCCGTACAGCAGCGGCAGTCGAGGGGCGCTGTAGAAGGCGGCCCGAATGTCGGAGAGGGTCTTGTCGTAGTCCTGCTCGCGCAGGTTGTGCACCAGGGCCCTGGCTCCGAACTCTCCAGCGTCGAAGACCTTGTCCCGATCTGCGAGCCCCTTCCAAATGCTGGTGCCGTCGAGCGCGGTGAGGTTTTCCTCGTCGAATGTCAACTGATCCAGATATCGTTCTCCGTTCGGGTCCGGCTGGGCGAGGAAGACGACGTGCTGGTAGGCCCGCTTGATGGACTTCTCCAACTGTTGCTTGGCGTCGCTGAGTTCCTTGGTGCCGGTGGCCTTGAGCTCGTCGTCGTTCTGGATTTCTGGCGCGGCAAGCGCCCGTTGCCGAGCCAGGTACTCGACTGCCATTCCGCGAGCCAGGCTGCGCCGCTGGGTGTTCGCCACCGCGAATACGGCGCTGCTGGCCCACTGCACGGGGAGTTGCTGAGCGCCCTGCCCGAGCCCCATCGCGATGGTCAGCGCCTCGATGGTCACCTCTTCCATGCCGTTACGCAGGCTGAATTGCGCGGGATCGAGCACAAACAACCGCGTGGTGTAGGCGGTATCCAGACCGCTGGTGGCCAGAACGTCGGCCGCAGGGCGTGTGAGATCAGCGGGGATGAACTTGTGGTCGCGAAACGGGCCGCTGCTAGCGATCTTCTTGGCGAATTCGGCGACGACCGCGTCCCGCTCGGCATGGGTGATGGTGCGCCGGATGTTACTGACCAGCATTCGATGGGTCAGACGGGTGGATAGGAAATACCGGGCTGGCTTGTTGTTGCCCTGGCCAGGCACGATGTCGAGCGCGCTCATGCCCCGTTCGGGGTGGACGAGGCTATCGACCACGATGTCGGCGTCGGTGATCGTGTAACGCACGTCCGGGACGGCGGTGGCCGCCTTGACTTCGGGTGCGCTGGCGCCGCGCCCGCGGCCGGGCCGCAGGGTGCCGACAATGCTGGCCAGGAAAACGAACGTGGCCGCACGCTCGGCCGCCCTCGGATTGGTGTCGTTCCACTGGAACGGGTCGCGCCCGAGGTCCTGCTTTCGGGCAGTACCATCCGTGCCATCGTGGTTGACGATCTCGATCTCGGCCAGACTCCGATAATTCGCGATCGTTCGGTCATCCTCGACCAGGCCGCTGCCGAGCAGCGCTTCTCGGACCGTGCTGTCCGACAGCGGCAGGTCGCCAGGGCCGATGAGCGCAGGTACCCAGCCACCCGACTTGCCGCGCTGTTGCAGGGCGTACACCGTGGCGGCGAAAATCCGGATCGTTGAGCGGACTCGCTGGAATCCGGTGACCTTGCTCCATTCCTCCTTGGCAAGGTTGATCAGCATGGGGTGAAACGGATAGCTGGCGGTGACCTCAGCCTTCCAGTTCTGCCGCCAGTCTGCTCCGATGGCGTCCCAGACGTTCTTGGCCCACGCCTTCTCCCCGTGCACGGACGTGAAAAGCGCAGCTGTGGCCGCGACCACCTCAGCGGCGGGCTCGGCGTCGAAGAGCCTTCGCCGCAGGATGTCGGCGAAGTCACCCACTTCGGTGACGGTGGCGGGAAGCCCATTGCGTTCGAGCAGGGTGTTGAGATCGTCGCGGCGATCCCTGCCGGCCTTGGACAGCGCGGTCTTGTCGGCATCAGAGGCGATCATCACGACGAGCATCGCGACATGTGGCACGTCGTTGACGACGTCGAGTAGCGCGCGCAGAAAAGCCATATCCTGGGCAGCCAGCTCGGGCTTGTTGACACCGTCAAGGCCGTTGCCGACGTAGTCGAGCACCTCATCGATAATGATCAGTACTGGCCGGTTCACGGCCCGTATGGCCTCGGCGATCTTGTGTTTATCGCTCCAGAACGGCAGGTAGCGCTCGTAGAGCGAATAGTCCTTGGCAAACAGCCGCCACAGGAAACGCTCGTAGAGGCTGGAAGCTGGGCCGTCGATCTCCTGTTTCCCCGCACCCGGGGTCATGTTGTCGCAGGGCAGCACAACGACGTGCGGATGCCCAAGGTCATTGGGCAACTCCCGCCCCAGCTTGGCACGCGCGCGTTCAGCGACTTGTTGACCGAGCTCAGTACTCAGCAGGGTCTCAGGGTTAGTGGCCAAGTGATAGGCACCGATGCAGGCGTGCGACTTGCCGCCGCCCATTCCCTGGTCGAGCCGGGTGACCGCCCGAGCCTTGAGATAGTCGGCACCGCCACCGACGCGGACGGCGATCTCGGTAAGCAGGTCGATGAGTCGTCCGGTGGGGTGGGTGATCTCCCCGTAGTAGCCTGCATTGGCGTACGGTGGTCGATCTGTCCCTTTGCTGTGCACGGCTCCGAACAGCGACATCTGCACGTCGTCGATCTGGCCGGACGCGCTGAGAATCTCCGGGCGAAGCTTGAGGGCCTTCCACCAAGGCGTCACATTCGCCGTCACGGTAGTTCTCCTAGTTTGTAAGACGCACAGACGTAGGGGTCGCTCATCGCCGTCAGATCAACCTCAGCTGAGCGTCATCGACCTCTTGGCGGAGGATATTTTCGCGGTTGCTCGCCGCGACCGACTCAGCCGCGCTGCTGATCCCTGTTCTGGTTCGCAGTACGCGGGTCAGTGCGACGGAGTCCGGGTCATTGGCGGGAAGTCGATCGGCAAGGAACTGGATGGCCGACCACAGATGGGTGTCGTCCCCTGTTCGCCCCGCGGCGATCAGTACCTGACCCATAGCCTGCAGCCCTTCCTCCGATGCGGCGGCGAGCGCCAAGGCTACGTCGATGACGGCCGAGTCGCCATTGATCTTACCGACATGCTCACGAGACGTTATGAAACAGACGCCTTTGCCGGCATCGGCCACCAGATCACGGACCGCCGTCAGATCGAGCGAGGAGGCGAGGGCCTGCCACCGCAGCTCAGACTTCGCTTGGGGCTGACGGCCGTACAGTCTCACCCACCACAGCGCGAAACGGGTTCGGGTGTCAAAGGCATCCAATGGCTCGTGGTTGATCTCGACCGCCATGGCCTCCTGGACTGCTGCACGCGCCAGCGGCAGGAACGTATAGATGTCGACGGGTTCGCCCTTGGCATCGAGAACCTCGCTGTAGCGGCCGACTGCTTCCATTGCGGGCCCCGCCGCTGCCATCAACATGTCCGCAGGGGCGAGGCCCCACCGCTCCCAGTCGAGGTAGCGCTTCTTAATCTCCGACTTGATCTCGGCTTCGACAACACCCTTCCTGCCTACAGGGCGTCCAGAAGGGGCGGGGCGGCACGCCATCGTCAGAGTCGTGACGATATTGGTGAAGCCAACCTTGCCGCCCGCTTCCGTCTTGGCTGGCCACGCGCCCGTGAGGACGAGCCCAGCATCGTGGATCGCGGTGAGCAGCCGTTGCCAGACCTCCGGCTCTCCGTGGCCGAACACAATAGTGACAACGCCGTCTTGTGCGACTACGCGCTGTGCCTCTCTAAATGCTTTGGTAATCAGAGAGTCGTAATGCTGGCGATCGCGGTGGTCGTTGTTGCTTGTCCCGCCCTTCTTGACGATGATCTCTTCTTGTTTCTCCTGCACACCGAATTCATGTGCAGTCATGCCCAATTCCGGCCAGGAGTCGACGAGGGCGCGTTTGATCCAGACGTAGAACAGATCGCTTGCATCGCTGTAGTCGATCATCGCGTCGTAAGGGGGGTCGGTGACGACAGCGGTGATACTGCGGTCCCGGTATGGGAGACTGATCGCCGAGCCGCGCGATACCTCGCAGGGGACGGCACTGTGAAGCGGCATGGTCGTCTCAAGTGCTTTGAGAGTGCCGTCGGCCACAGATGCCCAGCTTCCAGGCCCATCGGCCAGGCCAACCTCAAAATAGTCGAACGAGAAGTTGAGGCTCGATTCAGTGGCGAAGAGGTCGTTGACCTTATTGAGTTTGGGATCGAGTGTGCAGCCACGAGTGGCACGTCGGATCTTCCTAGCCAGAACTGCGGCAGCGTAACCCGTAAGGGCCCGAATGTAGTCGTCGCTGTTCCCGTTCTTGGCCAGTTCCCCACCCATGTCGCGGATGCACTTGGCCAATGTGATGAACGACAGCGTCTGGCGGGCGTTCATCATATCGCCGTAGGTACGGGCTCCGTAAACGGTCGCTTGAACGGTCCAAGTATTCCCCGCGGGAATCCGCTCGTCGGGTGCGGCGGCGAGGAACGGCCCAAAGCGGGGCTCTTCGCCCAGAGCGGTCGTGGCGGCTTCGATGGCGTCGAGTTCCTCCCGCTCCAGCGGGCGATAGGACTTGCCGAGGTCCGGGTCGATGTCTGCGGCAAGTAGTGGCGCATCGCGAGCCAGATCCTTCTCGAAGATGCGCATCTGCACCTGACGGTCATGCGCGTGTGTACAGAAGGGGCACACGGCCAGGCGGCCGTTGCTGTCGTACTTGCTCTTACCGGGTGGGACCTGCCGTGTGGGCGCCCGTCGTGGGGAACCTTCGTGAACCACAACGGACCAGGTGCCGCTTTCGGTTTCTGCGTCGATGTAGTACGACTGTCCAGGGTCGTGGAAGGTTTCCTTCGTGGTGCGGTTCTTGCGCTTGCTGGCCTTGCGCAAATCGAGTTGGCCGATGAGGGGGAAGTACCGTGAGCACTCCTGGCAGGGAATCGTGATCGCCCAGAGGTACCCCCAGGGGTCACGACCTGCGACCTGCGGGTAATACTCCTTTAGCGCGTCACGGTGGCGTATGTCGATCTCGTTGAGCACCGCTGCAACATCTTGCACGAGCCGTGGCCGAGTCTCTATGAGGGTCGTGCCCTCCTTGAGGTAGGGAATCGCCGGTTCGTCGTCCCAGATCCGGCAGGGATAGTCCGTGAGTAGTCGAGAGGCCAGTACAGCAACCGGGCTGTAGTCCAGTGCGTGAGCGCTGATGCCAAGCCGTGCTGCTTCCAGCGGAATCATTCCTCGTCCGCTGAAGGGGTCGAGGGAGCTCGCGCCATCACCCTCACTGCGGACAACCTCGCGCCGGATCTCCTCAGCCTTCGCGTACCGGCCCGTCATCGCCTCGCGGACCAATTCCTGGAGCCGTTGCTGCTCAGCAGGGTCGTCGGGCCAGGGCAGCAGTGAGCAAATGGTCGCTGCCTTGGCTTGGGCGGAGGGACGTTTGGCGAACCAGGTCATCACACCGACTTCGGCGTTACCACTGCCCCATCCTGATCGGCTGTTGGCGCTGACCTCTGCACAGGGGAACCATCGTTCGATCATGCGGGTCATACGTTGCTCCCTGGTGCGTTCTTAAGACTGCTGCCGGGGACGCGGAAGATCGCGCTCCCGACCATGTCGTCGGCAAAAAGTGTGGCGGGGTCTTGATAGGCGCCGAAGAAGCGGCCCCTTCCATCGGCGCACTGGTCGACTACGTAGAGCCAGTACTCCTTGCGGTGCTGGGTCGCGATGAGGACTTCGTTGCCGGTCATCCGGATGCCCTCGCTGGCTGCGCTGCCTAGTACGCCCTTGACTTCGATGTGACGGACCTGGCTGTTACGGCGAGCCTCCAGGTCGTACCCACGGCTTTCGGTGTGGACGTCCTCGACCACCCAGCCGTCGTTGACGAGCAACTGTTGGACGTGCCGCATGGAGACCAGTTCAGCGTCGATCTCAGCCTTGACACTGATATCCGCTGCCGCCAGGACGCGCATGCGCCCGACAAGCTTCGGCTCGGTGAGGCGAACGTCCGCGAGACGTTCGAGTTCTGCGAGTCGCTGCGCAGTCTGGGCCTGGAGTTGCCGCCGCAGTTCCAGCCGTGTGTCGCGGTCGTTGATCGTCTCAGTCAGACTCAGCGGCAGGTTTGTCAGATCCCTGCGCGCCTGGGCGAACCAGTCGGAGCGGACCTTCTGATGTTCGGCGATGGTCTGCGCTGCCACGATGTTGGCTGCCGCGTCCGCGCTGTTCTCACGCGCTGGGTGTGGTGCGGTGCCGTGCTGGTCAGTGGCCACGAGGTTGGCCAGGGCTTCCCATCGAACAGGCCGGGCATTGCCGCTGTCGTCAACCTTGATCAGGGTCGCCCACACACTGGCCCGCTTGCCGTCGTTCTCCGTCAGTGTCGCCTCGTACGCATAAAGATCGTAGGGGGTGAGGCTGGTGGGGTCGGCTGCGGCGCCGGACTGGTATAGGTCTTCGGCCAGACGCGCTGCGGCCAAGTCGATCAAATCCGGGAACCCGGGCTCTCCGGGCCCAAGCGTGATGGTGTCGCCGATATCGATACTTCCCTCAGCCTCACGCACCGCGTCCCCGCTGGTGGCGATGTGGACCTCGCTGGCACCACCCAGGCTGAGAGGGAACTTGGAACCGCCGGCGAGGGACAGCCGCCGGAACCCGACTCCCGCAGCGGTTGGCGCCGATCGCAGGACTCCGGCGGCCATGAGCCGGTCGAGGTACGCCTCGACGATGGCAGGGTTGATCCGCGCGAACAGGTCGCGCTGAAGCAGTGTCAGCGCGGCTACCGCATCGACCTGGCTGGCCAAACGCCGCTCGTTGTCTCGGACCTGTCGGGCCACCCGGGCGAGCTCCTGAGCTTGTACGGCACGGCCAGCGTCGATCGCCTGCTGCTTCTTGAGCTCATCGTCGCCGTACAAGTCGGAGAGCCATTTGTCGTAGTCGACGCCCGTGAGCTCGGCGACCGCAGACAGGCTGTCGAACATCTGGCCGCGTAGCTCGTTCGCCGCCGTGACGAAGTTATCCAGCAGCCGCAGGAGGGTCTCACCTTCACGTGTATCGGTGGCGACCAGGTTGTACAGGAAGACGTCGCGTTGCTGCCCGACCCGGTGGATGCGGCCCATCCGTTGTTCGAGGCGGACCAGAGACCATGGGATGTCGTAGTTGACCAGGACGCGCGCGGCCTGTAGGTCGATGCCCTCATTACCGGCGTCGGTGGTGACGATGACTTGGAACTCACTGCGCATGAACGCCTTGCGGACCTCGTCGCGTTCAGGCTTGCTCTGCCGACCCGAATACAGCCGGGCGCTGTAGCCTTGGGCGCCGAGTCGTTCGGCGATCCACTCTGCGGAGTCCGCGTATTCAGTAAAGATCACGGCCTGCTCACCGTTCCCAGGGTGAATCCCGTGCTTGGCCAAACAGTCGTCGTGGAGCCGGCTCCATTTCGAGGGCCGCCATCGGGGATCCCTGATCGTGGCGTCGATCTGATCCGCAAGGTTCTTGATCGCGGTCCGTTCGGCCCTGGAGGAGGTAGAACTGGCGTTGACGATCCTCGCCTCGTCCGCTTCGGCTTCGTCACCGGGATCCGCACTTTCGGCGATCAGCGCGGCCTCAGCTTCACTCATCGCTCCCATGTGGTCATAGCGCCTGCGTAGGGTCTCGGCGAGGGCGTACAAGCTGGAGGCCGCGCGCTTGCCGTAGACCATGCGGGCGAGCCGCTGCGCGGTCGGGGGAAAGAACTGGTCGACCATCTGCAGAGCAGCCTGGTAGTAGCTGTACTCGATCTGCGACAGCGGGACGTTGTGGTTCTGGGCCGTGCGGCCCTTGAACAACCTCGTCTTACCGTCGTAGTCGACCAGGTCCTCCTTCATTCGCCGGAGGAAGTGGATCGGACCGGGCCGCAGGGCGTTGAGCTCGACACTGGGATCACTGCCCGGATCCGGATAGATCTCGGGGTCGACGAGGTGAAGCAGATGCCGAAAGAGCCATTCCTTACCCCGGTGCGGGGTCGCAGTCATCAAAACCGCGCGCGGGGTGTTCTTCGCCAGTAGCCGCCCGACCTGATGGAATCCGGCCGCAGTCGGCGTCAGCCGGTGTGCTTCGTCGAACACCACCAGATCCCATCCGGCCTTGTCCGGGCGGATGGCGTCTTGGACCGCTGGGTTGACCGCCGCCAGTTCCAGCGACACCACCCACAGGTCATTGGAGTTCAACGCGTCCTCACGCACGGTGGCCGAGGTGAGCTGGCGCAGACCGCCGCCCAGGAGGCGCTGGAAGTCATCCACCCACTTTGTGGCGAGGTTCGCAGGACAGACGATGATTGCGCGCTTGACCAGCCCCAGACGCTGCATCTCCCGGATGTACAGGCCGGCCATGATTGTTTTTCCGGTGCCTGGCTCATCGGCCAGGAGGAACCGTAGCAGCGGCTGTGGCAGCATCGCACCGTAGACGGCGGTCGTCTGATGCGCGTACGGCTTCAACGGCGTCGACGCCATCGCGCTGGATTCGGCGTTGGTGGCCGCAGCGTCCATCCATCGGGTCCACATCGCGGCCAGCACCCTGGCGGAATCAGCCCGTCCGTCGCTGACTAGCGGCCGTACCGTGACTCTGTCACCAGCCGCGAGATTCACCTCGTGTCGGCGATCCTCTTCATCAACAAGAATGAGGTCCCATGACCCCGGCTTGTCCCCCGGGAGCGCGAACCGGATCGTCGCGAACTCGGGCACCCCGTCCTTCTGAACCCGGACCCGCTGTCCCCGTTCAAACACCACTTCTCCATCAGATCGCATGCTCATACGCGCGCCTCGTAGCTGGTCCGAATCTATAGAGCCAGCATCGGGTTGAGCACCAGCACAGCCTTGATCATGTCGGCCTCGTGCTGACGACCAACCATCCACTCAAGCGAAACCGCCCGTCGACCTCATACGAGGCCATAGTTTCCGACATCGCCGACTCCAAGAAATCGCTGCAAGACTCTGCATGGAGGTACGCCAGAAGGCTACTCGTGCGGTAGACCCCACGGCGTTACATGGCCCGCACTCGCTGAGGCCGGTACCACGTCATTCGGTGGCAAGGCCCGACGAAGGAGGGCCGCGGCAGTCGATCGCCCCAGCCCCGTACGGTATAGACCGAAGTCGGCGATCGTCACGGCAGGGACCCCTGAATAACCGGCTTCTTGGAGAAGAAGGACAAGGCTTATGAGCGCGTGGGCGGCGTTGCCCGCGACCGGCCGAAGAGCCGCAGCGCGGGCAGCGACCGCCCAACGCGCGGCGGGGCGCCGCAGGCGGCACGCCTTGAAACCGTGGAGAAAGTTCTCATCCGGTTGAGCCGTTGCGGCTCTGAGCTGGTCTTTCTCAGTCACACCGTGCAACAGACAGTCTCGGTTGATGTCTCGCTCCTGGGCCGTCCTAAGGGCGGCAGTTGACGCCTGTCACTGGAGGCCGCTCGGTTGTACCGCCTGATCCCTGGCTGGCACCTATCCCTCAGCGGACTCAGTTGAGGTGACGAAGCTGCCGAGGTTGGGGACGGTGTAGATCTTGCCGGCGGCTCTGAGGCGTTCCATGGCCTTGCGTATGGTGGGGCGGGAGACTCCGAACTCTTCCATGAGCTTGACCTCGGAGATCTTGAACTTGGTTCCCCATTCTCCTGAGTCGATCCGCTCCATGAGGACTTCGAGGATCTGCTCCCAGCGGGAACGGTCCTCTTCGTACTCCCAGGTGCGTGTGTGCTCGACGTATCTGGCCACGGTATGAGAATAGGAGGGCGTTTCATGCACCTTCAGTTCGGATCGTGGCATTCCATTGAGCTGCATGAAGCTTCATGGAGTGGACAGGGGCTTACAGGATTGGTAGCTTGGTGACATGGCGTTGGTGAGCGACGGTTCAGAGCCCCTCCGGGTGGGGCTCCGCCCGTGCGCTCCGGCCGGCCGCCCCGTGAGGGTGCATCGCGCGGCTAGAGCTGGCTACCGCTCACCAGCGCCTACCCCTGTGTTCGCGGCCTGGCTCGGCGTCGCCGACTAGGGCGCCCCTGAGCTACGGAGGTTGATGGACCTGTGACCCCGCTCGACGATCTTCATGGCAGGCATCCCGCCTCACCCCGGCCACACGCGCTCGCTGTGAGATGGTCGCCCCATCAGCCGCAAGCAACCAGAATCCGCGTCCGCGACTACACCTGTGAATGCCTGGACGTGGTCTTCGAGCAGTGCCGGGCCGGCGGGCTCGCCTTTGTTCGGCGCTATGACCGGTCGGTCTTTCCGTGGGTGATCACCGAGAGTCCGTGGGAGAGGGTCCGCGACACAGAGCTGTTGTGGCGGCAGCTTATGACTGGGAAGGCGAGGTAACGACGCACCGGGTCAACCACCAACCGCGCACTCAGCGTCACGATTTATCGCTGATCTGTGACGAGCGTTTCCGCAGGTCGAAGGCTGACCTGCGGTTTCGCGCGCCCGCCGACTGGCAGTTTTTCTGCCAGTGACGCAGGTCACCCGCCTTATCGTCGAAGCAAGCGACGGCGAGAGGAAGGGGCTCGGACGTGGCAACAGAGTATGCGACGCAGGGTCAGCGGATCGCGCGGGCTCGTCACCGTAAGGGCTGGGATCAAGCAACTCTCGCCGAGAAGATCGGCCGTTCTGTCTCCTGGCTGTCGAAGGTGGAGAACGGGCGGATGCCGCTGGACCGGATGAGCGTCGTCGGCCAGCTCGCCGAGGTACTCGGGATAGAGGTCGCCGAGCTGACCGGCCAGCCGTACCAACACGAGACGCCCGAACTCGACTCCGGTCACGCGGCGGTTCCGGGACTACGGCTCGCCCTGCAGCAAGCCTCGCTTCCCGGCGGCGTCATGTTGCCGACGGCCCGGGAGCCGCGGAGCTTGCAAGAGTTGGAGGCGAACGTTCGCCTGGCCGAGCTGCTTCGCCAGGACGCCAAGTTCACCGCCCTGGGTAAGGTGCTGCCCAAGATCCTCACCGACCTGATCGCGATCATTAGCAGCTCTTCCGGAGATCGCGACCGGGCCGAGGCGTTGATGCTGCGGGCCTGTCACATGGCCCGGGTGTCGTCGAACCTGCTGGGACACCATGATCTCGGCTGGACGGCGGTACAGCGCGAACTCGTCGCCGCTCAGCACGTGGGTTCGCCTGAGCTGATCGCGGCGGCAAGCTGGGATCTGTGCGGGGTGTGGCTGCACGAAGCACAGCTCGACCCGGCCAAGGACGTGGCTCTGTCGGCGCTGAACCAGATCGAGCCGCATGTGAGCGGAAACGACACGGTCAAGGCGATGTGGGGTGCTCTGCATCTGAGGGCCGCCGTGGCGTACTCCCGGCTATGGGATCAGCGAGAGGCGGAGGACCACCTTGAGGAGGCTCGCCGCGTCGCCGAGGTCCTGCCGCGCGACGGCAACGCATTCCAGACCCAGTTCAACCGTGTCAACACCACTATCCACGCCGTCGAGGTCAGCATGGAGCTGGGTCGTCCGCGTGAGGTCATCTCGCGGGCCGAACACGTCGAGATCGCCGAGATCGCCTCGTCCGAACGCCAAGCTCACTACTGGACCTGCACCGCGGCCGGTTACCACATGAACAGGAAGGAGAACGAAGCCGCAGATGCTCTGCTCCGTGCCGACCGGATCGCGCCTCAGCACGTCCGGAACCGTCCGTTGGTCCGCAACATCGTGCGCGACCTGCGAGACAGCGGCAAGCTGCATCGTCAGCGCGAGATCCTCAATCTCGCAAAGGTGATGCGGCTGCTCTGAGCGCGACGACGGAGGGCCATCCGCGCAATGGCTCCCCACCCATCAGGTAACCCGGGGGCGCTTCGGCGTCCTACCTACACAATGGGGTGGTACGTGGGTCTCAGTGAGACTGAACGACAGATCTTGCTTCGCGAGCTGGCGGAGATAACCGTCGACCTGGCCGAACTCCACCAGCGCGCGATCAGGATCACTTCTCGGCTTGATCAGGGCGAGTCCGAGCGTCTAGCTCGTCCAGCCTGACCGCCAGCTTGCTCATGTGCTGACGGATCTCGCGCAACTGCTCGGAGATGATGCGGAACTCTTCGCTGTGCTCGCCGGGGGAGGGGGCGGCTTCGACATCGTCAGGGGTGCGGGTGACGAAACTGCCCGACCCCTGGCGAGTCTCGATGAGCCCTTCGTCGCGGAGTACAGCCAGGGCATTGCCGATGGTCATCATGGCCACGCCGTACTGTTCGGACAGCTCGCGTGCCACGGGGATCTGCTCTCCCACGGCATACCGGCCTGAGGCGATGTCGCGCCGGATGTCTTCGGCAATCCTCAGGTACGGCCGGCGCCGGTCAGTGGTTGCCATGACTCCACAGTAGACGTTCTAGATGCCTAGGTCTCTGGGCAACCTGTAACCAATCTCGAAAAGATCATGGCGTTCTCGGTTTGTAGAGCTAGATATCTAGGTATCTTGATATCTAGTACGACCACTCAAAGGAGTTGCAACAATGCGCACCGTCCCCATCCCTGTCGACACGAACAAGCTCACGATCACCTGCGTGAAGGCCCCGCGCCCGCGCGTGCTCAACCGCGACACCGGTGAGATCAAGACCGACAAGAACGGCAACACCGTCTACGAGGTCACCGTCTCCGTGGAAGACGAGCTCGGCCGGATCGAACTCGTCAAGATCGGTATCACCGGAGAGCCGCCCATCAAGGCCGGCGACCCGGTCAACGCGGTAGGCCTGCTCGGCTACGTCTGGGAGATGGCCGGACGGTGGGGGATCTCTTACCGCGCCACCGCGCTCCTCGCGATGCGGGAGGCCGCCGATGTCTGACCTGCTCTGGTGGGCGCTCGGGGTCCTGGCCGCTATCGCGGCCGGGCTCTGGGCCTGGCGCCGCTGGCACTACCGGTCCTTCTGGCTCGTCGTCGGCTTCCCGATCACGGCCATCACTGTGCGGGCCACGTGGCGCAAGGTCGCGCTCGGCTGCGGTCTGACCAAGAAGCGGCAGCGCTTCTGGTTCACCACCGTTCCTGGCCTGGTCTCCTCGACCGGCGTCATCCGGGTCAAGCGCCGCTTCCAGCGGATCGCCGTCGACACCAAGCCGTTCATGTGGCTGCCCCTGCCGACCCGGCACGGCTGGCGGGTCACCCTGCACACCCTGGAAGGACAGATTCCGGCCGACTACGCCGACGTCGCCGAACGGCTCGCGCACTCCTGGGGCGTGCACGCTGTCCGGGTCTCCTCCGACAAGCCCGGACGGGTGCGGCTGGCCGCGACCATGCGCGACCCGCTGGTTACCGTCGACCAGCTCCCGGCCTCGACCGAACTGCTCAAGGTCACCGTCGGCAGGTTGGAGACCGGTGGGCCGTGGGTCGTCGACTTCAAGACCGTCCCGCACTGGATCAACGCCGGAGCCACGCAGTCCGGCAAGTCCAACCTCGCCAACGCCCTCATCGTCGGCCTCGCACCGCAACCGGTCGCCCTGGTCGGCTTCGACCTCAAGGGCGGGGTCGAGTTCACCCCGTACGCGCCGCGCTTGTCGGCGCTGGCCACCTCGCGGGCCGAGTGCGGTGGGCTGCTCGATGACCTGGTGGCGCTCATGACCGACCGGATGGGCGTGTGCCGGATGGCTGGCGCCCGCAACATCTGGCAACTCCCGCCCACCATGCGGCCGGTCCCGGTCGTGGTCCTGGTCGACGAGCTGGCCGAGCTCTACCTGATGGCCGACAAGAGCGAGAAGGACGAGATCGCCAAGACCTCCACGGCGCTGCTGAGGGTGGCGCAGCTCGGGCGGGCGTTCGGCATCTACCTGTTCTGCTGCGGCCAGCGGATCGGCTCCGACCTCGGGCCCGGCGTCACGGCGCTACGGGCGCAGTGCTCGGGCCGGATCTGCCATCGGGTCAACGACCCGGAGACCGCGACCATGACGCTCGGCGATCTGGATCCCGCCGCGCTGGATTCCGCCCGCGCCATCCCGTCCGAGACGCCCGGCGTGGCCATCGTCGCCAGCCAGGACGGCCAGTGGTATCGCGCCCGCTCCTTCTACGTCAGCGAAGCCGCGGCCGAACACGCCGCCCACGCCTATGCCGGCCTCGCCCCGTCCTGGGCGGATGTGATGGCCGCGCAGCCTCAAGAACTGCCCGACTCGCAGACCGCCTGACCGCCTGACCGCCTGATCAGAAGGGAGGAACCGTGATGTGCCGCTTGGCCGCCTGGCTGCTCGACACCGGTCCGGTCCTCGTCCTGGCCCTCATCGCGGGCGCGGGCTCGTTCACCCACATCCGCGACACCGCGACTGAGCACGGTCAGCACGGTTGGATGGCTTGGGCCGTCGCCGTCTGCATCGACCTGACCTGCCTCATGGCCGCCCGCGAACGCCAGCGCGACAAGAAGACCGGCCGCATCCGGCGGGGCCCGATCTCCTGGCCGGTGCTCGTCCTGGCAGGTGGCGTCGTGCTGTCGCTGGCCGCGAACCTGCAACAGGCCGACCCGACCGTGTGGGGCTGGATCACCGCAGCCACCCCGGCCGCCGCGTTCCTCGTCGCCGTCTCCATACTGGAGCGCCGCGCCGCCGCCAGCCGCCTGGAGCCGTCCCCGGACGTCTCGCAGACGTCCCCGTCCTGGACGGCAGCGTCCCCGCCAGTCCCCGAACGTCCGCAAGCCGTCCCGTATGAGAGGGCGGTTCGATAGTTGATGCCCCTTTCGCCGTTGCGATTGGGTGAGGCGGGCTGGTCAAGTGACTCGTAGCGGAGCTACGGACGCGGCTGAGCGAACAACCCCGGCTCGGATTCGACGAGGAC
>NZ_JAHKRN010000092.1 GCF_019396385.1 Nonomuraea harbinensis
GGAGTCAGCCGCAGACCGGCCTCCTACGCCCTGTCCGGCAAGCGGTCCATCTCGGAAGGGGCGCGCGCGCGGGCCCCCGGATCCGCGCCGTCGCATCGCACAACACCCGTGGAGGCCTTCCGTGCGTCTACCCGCCGCCCTCGCGGCCGTCGCCTTCTCCGTCGCGCTGCTCGCCCCAGGAGTGGCCGTCGCCGAGCCCGTACCGCCCTCCAGAGACTTCGGCAACGGGCCGGAGCGCAACGAAAAGGCCGCCGGCCTCGGCGAGCGGGCCTCCGCCCTGCGCGCCGCCCCCGGCGAGGACTTCCGCCGCCGTCCCGGCCATGACCAGGGCTACCCCCGGCGGAACACGCTGCCCGTCCCCGCCGAGAACCCCGCCGACGCCGCCATCAAGCTCGGCCTCGTCCCGTACCACGGCATCGCCGCCAAGCTGAACGACCTGCAGAAGCGCAGCGACCGGGTGAGCGCCGAGATCACCGGCCGCAGCCACGACGGCCACGACCTCTACCTGGTGACCGTCACCGCGCCCGAGGGCCGCGGCGAGGCGCGCGAGCAGGACCGGATCCGCGAGCGCATCGAGAACGACCCCGCCGGGGCGGCCCGCGACCGGAAGCTCGTCAAGAGGTACAAGGCGCCGGTCTTCTTCAACGGCAACATCCACGGCAACGAGTGGGAGGGCACCGACGCCGTCCTGCGCGTGATCGAGGAGCTCGCCAGCAGCACCGACCCCAGGACCGCCGCCCTGCTGGGGCGGACCAGGCTGTACTTCAACGTGACCGCCAACCCCGACGGCCGCATCGCCGGGACCCGGCAGAACGGCGCCGGCTTCGACCTGAACCGCGACTTCATCACCGCCTCCCAGCCGGAGACCCGGGTGATGCGCCAGATCATGATCGACACGCAGCCGGTGGCCATGCTCGACCTGCACGGGTACGTCAACGGCACGCTCGTCGAGCCCACCACGCCGCCGCACGGCGCGAACTACGAGTACGACCTGTTCATCACCAACGCCTACCCCAACGGCCTGGGCATCGAGGCGGCCATCCTGGAGCTCGGCTACACGCCGGAGGCGGACGGGGTGTTCCCGCCGCAGATCCCGTTCCGGGACTCCGCCGAGGGCTGGGACGACTGGCCGCCGATCTTCACCCCGCAGTACGCGCCGTTCCAGGGGGCGGTCGCCTCGCACACGATCGAGTTCCCGATGCGGGTGAACGGCTCCGACTACACTAACCGGCCCGTCGAGGAGCTGCGCCGCCGCTCGGCCATCAACGTCGACATCGCCGCCGCGGCAGTCCGGGCCACGTACGCGTTCGTGGACTCCCGGCACGACCGGATCATCGCCGACCAGATCGAGGTGTTCAGGCGCGGCGCGGCGGGCGAGCCGGCCAAGGAGGTGCCGCTGGGCATCGTGCCCGGGTTCGGGCCCGAGGACGTCTACACCACCACCTACCCGCGCGCGTACGTCATCCCGGCGGGCAACGCGCAGCGCTCGGCCGCCGCGGCGGCCCGCCTGGTGGACCACCTGGTCGCCAACGACGTCCGGGTGGAGCGGGCGAAGCTGCCGTTCCGGGCCGGAGGGAAGACCTATCCGGCGGGCTCGTACGTGGTCGACATGCGCCAGCCCAAGCGAGGGCTGGCGAACGTGATGCTGGAGCCGGGGCAGGACATCTCCCCACGAGTCGACGCCATGTACGACATCTCCGGCTGGAGCCACGCCCTGCTCTGGGGCGCCACGGTGGACACCGTCGCCTCCGGCTCGCTCCACGTGGTCGGCGTGCCGGTGAGCGCGGCCGCGCCGACCGGGTCCGTGCCGGACGGGCGCGGGCCGCTGGCGCTGGCCGTGCGTGACGCCAAGGAGGTGCGGGCCGTGAACGACCTGCTCTCCCAGGGGGTCGAGGCAGTCTGGGCGGACGGCGCCGTGGTCGTCCCCGCCGGGGCCCGCGGCGCCGCCGAAGCCGTGGCCGACCGCTACGGCGTGGCCTTCACCAGGGCGCGCTCGGGCGACGGCGTCCCGCTGACGCCGGTCCGCGTCGCCGCGGCGGTCTCCGCCGACGAGCTGTTCACGCTGCGCGAGCTGGGCTTCGCCGTCACCCCGGTCTCCACCGCCGTGCTCAACGCCGGCTTCGACTGGAGCGGCGCGGACGTGCTCGTCGTCTCCAGCGGGCTCAGCTACGCCGCGCTCGACCCGCAGGCCAGGGCGGCGCTCGACGCGTTCCTCGCGACCGGCGGCGTGGTCACGCGCGGCGGCACCGGCGCGGCCTTCAACGCCGCCGCGGGGCTGCTCACCGCGACCTCCGTGGCGGGCCGGGGCGACGCCAACGGCGTCGTCAGGGTGACGAACGGCGACGGGCAGGTGGCCGGTGACGCGCCCGCCCACGCGTTCGTCTACTCGCCGCGCTGGTTCACCGGCCTCGGGCCCGAGGTCACGGTCGAGCAGTCGTACGCGGCCGGCGACCCGCTGGTCTCCGGCCACTGGCGTCCGAACCCGGACGGCACCGGCGGCCAGGATGCGGCGGCTGGTCAGGCGGCCGTGGTGAGCGGGCGGGACGAGCGGGGCGCGGCGGTGGTGCTCTTCGGCACCGAGCCGCTGTTCCGCAACCACCCGAAGGGCCTGTTCCCGCAGGTCGCCCGGGCGCTCTACTGGTCCGCCGCCGTCACCGGCAGCCCCGTGACCACCCGATAGCGGGCGTGGCCGGCGGCCCCGCGCGGGGCCGCCGGCCCGTCCGTCAGTTCGGCGCCGGGACCAGGGGCAGGAACTGGTCGTAGAAGTCCGTCTTGATCCGCAGGACCCGCTGCTCGGTCTCGCGGAAGCCCGCCGCGGACTCCTCCCCGGTGACCAGCTCGGCCAGCCGGGCGCCGAGCTGGTCGGAGTGCGTCCCGGACGGGAGCGACTCCGCGCCGAGGGGGTGCGCCTTCGCGTCGTGGACGAGGTGGGGATGGTAGAACCTCGACCGGTTCACGCCGTCGCCGGTCAGCACCTCGGCCATCCTCGGCCAGAGCCGCCCGTACTCGGCGGCCACCAGGATCTCGCCCCAGAACCGCAGGATCGTCACGAGCCTCAGGTCGGCGTCGGGCCCGCGGCCCGCCTCGGCGATCAGCCGGAAGATCGCGGTGGTCGCCTCCACCGTGACGGCGGTCGGCGCGGTCTCCACCAGCGCCTTCCTGGACACGCCCAGCCGGAGCATGTCCGCCTTCATGTCCTCCCGGTGCGAGGGCACGCGGCCGTCGCCGCCGGGGTACTCCTCGCGCAGGATGACGCGCGCGATCCGGCGGCTGGACTCGTCCTCCAGCAGGTCGATGGCCAGGTCGTAGGCGGGGGTGAAGGCGAGCGACAGGAACCGCCGCTGGAGCAGCACGGCGGCGAAGCCGTCGGCGGAGAGCAGGGCCGCGCCGGCCAGCACCGGGTGCCGCTCGAACCGCTCGACGAGGTCGTCCTCGAACGCGTCCAGCTCCTTCATGTGGGCCTCCTGGGCGGGATGTCCTTGAGTGATGTGCGCCAGTCGGAGAGGTCGACGTCGTGGCCGACGGCCCAGAGCATGTCCAGCTCGCCCTGGATCTCCGCGCCCATCGGGGTGTCGGCGCCGTCGATCTCCAGCTGCGTCGAGTCGACGGCCAGCTTGCCGTGCAGGAACGAGCTGACGAAGTAGCGGTCGTCGGCGCGGTAGACGGCTATCGACGGCAGGGAGTCGTAGATGCGGACCCCGAGCAGGTGCTTCTCCGCCCCGGCCTTCTTGTGCACCGAGGCGAGGACGGACAGGCACCGCTCCACGTTCGCCGGCACGTCCTCTTCGAGCGCCGGGTCGCGCACCACCCGCAGCGCCTCCTCCCGGAGCTTGGCCACGGCCGACCGGGGATGCAGGAGCAGGACGCGCACCCGGACGCCGCGGTGCAGGGCCTCCTCCAGCGCGTCCTCCAGCCGGTGCAGGTGAGGTATCCACGTCTGCAGGATCGCGGCCTCGCGCCTGGCCGCGACCAGGTGGTCGATGAACACGTCCTCGGCGAAGCGGCGGTGGATCCGGGTGACGCCGCCGTAGTGGGAGACCTTGCGGTCGCGGGCGATGGCCTCGACGTCGAGGGTGACGATCAGGTCCTTGATCTTCTCGATCGCCCTGAGCCGGTCCAGCTCCAGGAGCAGGAAAAGCGTCACCGTGCTCAGGATGAGCAGCGTGATCTTCGGAATGGCCGCGCCGAGCATGCCCGGGTCGAACCAGCCGAACAGGGCGGCGGCCGAGACCACCGCGCCCAGGCCCACCGTGAGGGTGAGGGTGACGCGCTCCGCTATGTGACGTATTCCGCTGGCCATGGCAGATCCCGGGGGGTTGCGCGCTGCGATTGACTGCGACGATAACCGCGGATCGGCCGCCGCGCTGCGGGAGTGGTGAAGTGCGGTGTTTCGTCCCCGCGCAGGGCGGTCCCCGAGGCGCTGGCGTAGGATGGAGCGATGTTCTGCCGCGTCAGGGACGGCGTCGTGCCGGAGAGGGACGGATGAGGCTCACGCTCGGCTCCCGGACGTTCGGAGAGACGCCGCTGCTGATGGCGATCGTCAACCGCACCCCCGACTCCTTCTACGACCGCGGCGCCACGTTCGCCCGCGAGGAGGCGCTGCGCCGGGTCGACCAGGTGGTGGCCGAGGGGGCCGACATCGTCGACATCGGCGGAGTGAAGGCGGCGCCCGGCGGCGACGTCGACGTGCGCGAGGAGATCGAGCGCACCGCCCCGTTCGTGGCCGAGGTGCGTGAGCGCCACCCCGAGCTGGTGATCAGCGTCGACACCTGGCGTCACGAGGTGGGCCGCGAGGTCTGCCAGGCCGGGGCCGACCTGCTCAACGACGCCTGGGGCGGGGCCGATCCCAAGCTGGCCGAGGTGGCCGCCGAGTTCGGTGCGGGGCTGGTGTGCGCCCACACCGGCGGGGTCGAGCCGCGCACCCGGCCGCACCGGGTGGAGTACGACGACGTGGTGGCCGACGTGATCGAGCGGACCGTCGCGCTGGCCGAGCGGGCGGTGGCGGCCGGGGTGCCGCGCGAGCGCCTGATCATCGACCCGGCTCACGACTTCGGCAAGAACACCTGGCACTCCCTGGAGGTGACCCGGCGCGTCGACGAGCTGGTGGCCACCGGCTGGCCGGTGCTGGTGTCGCTGTCCAACAAGGATTTCGTGGGCGAGTCGCTCGACCTGCCCGTGGGGGAGCGGCTGATGGGCACGCTCGCCGTGACCGCGCTGTGCGCCTGGCAGGGTGCGCTGGTGTTCCGGGCGCACAACGTGCCGGAGACGCGGCAGGTGCTCGACATGGTCGCGGTGACGCGCGGCGTCCGCCCGCCCGCGCGCACCGTACGGGGGCTGGCATGATCGTCGCGGCGGCGACCGTTCCCGGTGCGCCGCTGCTGCTGCCCGGCGTCACCGGCGGGCCCGTGCGGGAGGTCGCGAAGACGCGCGAGGCGATGGCCGCGGCCGTCACCGCGCTGCTCGACCAGGGGGCGGAGGAGATCGTCGTGGTGGGCGGCGCGCCCGCCACCCGCCCGTTCCCGCCCGACGCCCCCGGCCCCGAACAACGCGTGGCACCGGGCTGGCGACGGCCGCATCATGACCGCCGGTCCGCGCCCGACGGGCGGCGGGGCGACGAGGTGCTGCCCGAGGGTGCTTCCTCAGAGGTGTCCGGGCCGGGTGGCGAGAGGGTGCCGGGGTCGGCTGGTGCCGGGGGGAGAGACGGCGCGGGGGTGGCGGTGGAGGATCTTCTTCCGGTGTCGCTCGCCGTCGGGCGGTCCCTGCTGGGAGGGTGCCCGGTGCCGTGGACCTTGCGGGGGGTGGGTCGTGACGAGCCGCGTGACCGTTGCCTTGAGCTCGGCCGTGAGCTGAGGGAGGGCGGGCGTCCGGCGGGGCTGCTGGTCGTCGCCGACGGCAGCGCCCGGCGGAGCGAGAAGGCTCCCGGTCATCTCGACCCGTCCGCGATCGGTCTCGACGCCCGGATCGGGGCCGCGCTCGCGGCGGCCGACGCCGGCGCGCTGCTGCGCCTCGATCCCGCCGCCTGCGAGCGCGCCCTGGTCGCCGGGCGGGCCGCCTGGCAGGTCATGGCCGCCGCCTGCGAGGACAGGCCGTGGCAGGCCCAGGTCCTGTACGAGGAGGACCCGTTCGGCGTCGCCTACTGGGTCGTCACCTGGACCTGACGCGGACCTAGTCTCACCCGGGCTTGGACGCGAGCCGAGGAGTGCCCACCCCGGGGGACGGGGTGGGCGGGCGGTGTCAGCGGAGGTTTGCGTGCTGGGTGGCTGAGGTCCAGGTGCGGAGGTAGGACTCGGCGCCGGCGGCCAGGTCCTGGACGATCTCCGGGCCGGCGATGATCCGCATGTCCTCGATCCAGTCGGGCACCAGGCCGTAGTTCGCGACGCCGTCCTGGTTGACGTCCCAGACCCGCTCGCCGGTGCGCTGGCGGTCGAGGGTGACGCCGTCGAGGGAGGTGAAGGGGTACGTGACCGGGTTCGACGCGTTGCCGGCCCGGGGCGCGGGGAGGCGGCCCATGCCGTTGGCGTCCAGCCCGTACCCGTAACCCGGCACCTGGTGGGCCTGCCGGAGCGGCTCGGTGCGCCGCCACTCGTCCACGAAGTGCTCGGCGTCGTGACCGTACTGGGTGACCATGCCGCCGAGGGCGTAGATGCGGTCCAGGTAGTGCGGGTCGGTCCAGCTGTGGGAGGAGATGACGCCCGGGTAACCGGCGGCTTCGAGCAGGTCGAGAGCGCTGTCGGCGGCCTTGACGCTCATGTGGTCGATCTCGATCATCATGCCGCGCCGCATCATGCCCTCGATCATGTACTGGCCGAGCGAGGTCAGGCCGCGCGTGTTGCAGTGCGGGGCCGCGGGATAGATGGGCAGCGAGACGCCCGGCGGCAGCAGGCGGGCGATCTGACCGGGCAGCACGCCCGCGGGCTCGATGGTGTTGTCGTGCTCGGCGGTGGTACAGGTGCGCGCCTGCCAGAACCTGCCGGTGCCGAGCAGGTTGCCGATGTTCACGATCGCGCCCTGGGTGCCCGAGTCGAACCGCACCCCGCACAGCGCGTTGTCGTACTTGTGACAGGCGAACATGCTGCGCACGCCCAGCTCGTACATCTCGTCCAGGCCGCGGTCGATCTGCGCCCGCGTGCACCCGGAGATGCCGAGGACCTGCCGGCAGCCGAACGGCTCGGAGGTCTCCACCCCGAGCACCACGGCCAGCTTGCCCGCCTGGACGACCTGCCGCGCCTCCGCGGGGTCGCGGACGATCCGGAACCAGCCCCGGCCCGGCCCGCCGTGCTCGGCGTCGATGTGGGCCTGCAGTTCGCGGGCGCGCTGGGCCTGGAGCCTGATGGAGTCCATCTCGTCGCAGCCGTGGCGCCGCAGGGGGTAGATGGCGCACAGCTGGCGGTTGGCGACCAGGTGGTTGACCATCACCCGCAGCCCGCCGCGCCAGGCCCGCTCCACCCAGGTGTAGTACGCCTGCTGGTGGGTCAGCGAGTCGTGCGCGGGCCAGTCGCGGAACGTCGGCCAGCCCACCGGGTCGTGTGTGCCGGTGGGCGAGCCGGTGCGGGTGAAGTTCTCGAACCAGGCCAGTTCGCCGTTGGGCAGGTGGTCGGGGCAGTCGCGCAGCGCCTTGGCGATGCCGTCGGGATCGAACGGCTTGCCGCACATCAGCATGCCGCCGAACGCCTCGTACGAGAACAGGTGGCTGTGGGCGTCGACGAGGCCGCGCACGTCGGCGGCTGAGGTGGTGGCGGAGGTGGCGGTCGCTGGTACGGGGCTCTGCGCGATCAGCGAGGCGGCCAGGAGGACGAGGCCGGAGGTGATGCGGGCGAGGGAGCGGAGGCTCTTCACGGACACCTCACAAGTGGGGGGTGCACCCAGCATCCGCCGCCCCCTGGGACCCGGCAAGGCCCAAACATGAGCTGCTCTCATCAACCCTTGAGCCGGACCAGCCGCGTGATCGTCACCAGCACCCCGGCGGCCGCGGCCGCCAGCAGCGCGATCGACAGCGGGGCGGCGTAGTACGTGACCTGGGCCCAGGTGACGGTCCGCCCGTTCATGAGGATCGAGACCAGGTCCGGGTAGGCGGCCAGCAGCGCGACCGGCAGCAACGCGGGGACCAGGCGCACCGCGACCCGCCACCGCGCCCTGCCCGCCCGCTTGGCGGCCCAGCGCCGCGCCCGGAGCGCGCCCGTGATCCCGAGGCCCGCCGCCAGCAGTGCGATCGCGGCCAGCACCAGCTCGAACAGCTGCCGGTCGCCGCCGGGCACGTCGGGCGTCCGGCCCTCGCTCATGGCCGCGAGGCCCGCCATGACCGCGTAGGTCTCGTCCGTGAGCCCGGCGCTGTCCGTCATGACCGCGAACCCGTACCCCGTCCCGGGGGAGATCGCCTGGACGGCGTTGTAGGTGAACAGGTTGCCCGAGTGCACGAGCAGGCCGGACTCGCGGTCGGGACTCCAGCCCATCCCGTACTCGTGGATCCCGGAGGGGGCGTGCATGGTCTCCAGGCTCTGCCGCTTCACCAGCGGGCGGCCGTCGCCCGTGTGGAGCCTCAGCCACCTGCCCATGTCGGCGGCGGTGGTGATGACGCCGCCGCTGCCGCTCTCGTCCAGGAACGCGTCCAGCTCGGGGCGGGGCAGCCAGAGCCCGAAGATCGAGTTGCGGCCGTCGGCCGGTCTGACGACCTCGTCGCTGACCGCGCTGGACGTCATGCCCAGCGGGGTGAAGACGTGCTCGCGCAGGTAGTCGCCGAAGCGGCGGCCGCTCGCGGTCTCGACCAGCCTGGCGGCCAGGTTGTAGTTGACGTTGCAGTACTCCCAGCGGGTGCCGGGTTCGGCCGCGAGCCGGTCGTCGGCCAGCCGCGCGGTGTAGTCGGCGAGCGAGGCGGCGTCGCCCAGATCCGTGACGTCGACCGAGGTGTCGGACAGGCCGGAGGTCTGGTTGAGCAGCTGCCGCACCGTGATCTCGGCCGCCCGCGGGTCGGCCATGCGGAACCCGGGAAGCTGCGCGGCGACCGGCTCGTCGAGCCGGATCTCGCCCCGCTCGACGAGCGTCATGACCGCCGCCGCGGTGAACGACTTGCTGACCGAGGCCACCCGCATCGGGGTGTCGGCGGTGATCGGGGTGCCGCGGGAGTCATGCCCGTACCCGGCCGCGTGCACGACCTCACCGTCCCTGGTCACCACCAGCGACATGCCGGGCACGCCCGTCGACTCCATCGCCTGCCGGGCGTAGGCGTCGACGGCGGCGGCCGTGAGCTCGCCCGGCGCGCGGACGTCTCTGTCAAGGGTGGCGGGGGCGAGGGCAAGGACCAGGGAGAAACCGGCCAGAAAGGACTTCATGGGCAAGCACGTTATGAAGCCCGGTACCTCCGCCGGATCCGCCGAACGTCCAGTGACACCCCTGACGAAGGTGAGGTGAACGGCTCAGGCGACGGAGCTGTACACGGGGTCGCCCTGCCACGCGTAGGTCATGTAGACGACGCCCGCGTCGGTGGTGGTGCAGCCGGTGAGCTTGAGCCCGGCCGGGAGGGTGCCCTCGGCGAACATCCGCTTGCCCTCCCCGAGGACGACGGGGAAGACCATCAGGCGGTACTCGTCGACCAGTTCGGCCCTCTGCAGCGTGCGGATGAGGTCGCTGCTGCCCTGGGTGATGATCTCGCCGTCGGTCCGCCGCTTCAGGTCCGCGACCGTCCGCGCGGCCTCGCCCGCCAGGACCTCGGTGTTGCGCCACTCGGCGGTCATCGGCGACCTGGTGGCGACGTACTTGGGCATGCTGTTGATCTCGGCGCCGCCGTCCTCGTCGGACACGTGCGGCCAGTACGAGGAGAGGATGTCGTACGACCTGCGGCCCAGCAGCATGCCGGCCGCGCGGTCGAGCTGGTCGCCCATGATGCGGTTGAACCCCTCGTCCACGTGCGGGGCCAGCCAGCCGCCGTGCTTGAAGCCGTTGTCGTCGTCCTCGCCGGGCCCGCCGGGAGCCTGCATGACACCGTCCAGCGATACGAAGGCGGAAACCACCAGCCTGCTCGTCATCTCGTACTCCTTCTTCCCGATACGGGCCCTTTCTCCGGGCCCGCCGTGTTCATGTCCCCAAGGCTGCCGATGCCCTCTTACGAGATGCTTCAGGTTCCCTTCAGTGAAAGGCCGGTCCCCCTGAAAGGAGGGACCGGCCCCGGCCGTCACGGCATCCGGGCGTAGCCAGCGGCGCGGGTGGTGAACGTGCCCCGGCCCTGCGTACGGCTGCGCAGATGGGTGGCGTAGCCGAACACCTCGGCCAGCGGCACCGTGGCGGTGGCCACCACCGTGCCCGCCTTCGCCGCCGTGCCGCTGATCCGGCCGCGCCGGGCGGCCAGGTCGCCCAGCACGCCGCCCGCGGCCTCCTCCGGCACCGTCACCGTGACCTCGACCACCGGCTCCAGCAGCGCCATCACGCAGGACCGCAGCGCCTCGCGCAGGCCCAGCCGGCCCGCCGCGCGGAAGGCCGTCTCGGAGGAGTCCTTCACGTGCGTGGCGCCGTCGGTCAGCGTGACGCGCAGGCCGGTCACCGGGTGGCCGCCGAGCGGGCCCTCGGCCAGCGCGTCGCGGCAGCCCGCCGCCACCGCGCGCACGTACTCGCGCGGCACCCGGCCGCCGGTCACCGCCGACTCGAACGCGAACCCGGTGCCCGGCTCCACGTCGAGCACCACGTGCGCGAACTGCCCGGCCCCGCCGTCCTGCTTGACATGCCGGTAGAGGAGCCCGGACACGCCGTGCACGACCGTCTCGCGCAGCGCCACCCGGGGCCGGCCGACGGCGACGGCCATCCCCTGCTCGCGGCGCACCTTCTCCACCGCCACCTCCAGGTGCAGCTCGCCCAGGCCGGACAGCAGCGTCTGCCCGGTCTCGGGATCGGTCCGTACGGACAGGGACGGGTCCTCGTCCGTCAGCCGCGCCAGCGCCGACGTCAGCCGCCCGGCGTCGGTGCTCCGGCGCGGTTCGACGGCCACGGACACCACGGGCTCGGTCGCCGACGGCGGTTCGAGCAGCAGCGGAGCCTCCCGCGCGCACAGCGTCGCGCCGGGACGCGCCGCCTTCGGCCCGGCCACCGCGACGATGTCCCCGGCGACCGCCCGGTCCACCTCGGTGTGCCGGTCGGCCTGCACCCGCAGGATGCGGGCGACCCGTTCGGTGCGATCCGTGCCCGCGTCCAGCACCGTGTCACCCTTGCGCAGCGTCCCCGCGTACAGCCGCAGGAACGTCAGCCGGCCGGTCGCGGTGGAGCTGACCTTGAAGGCCAGCGCCGCGAGCGGCGCCTCGGGGTCGGCGGCGCGCTCCTGCTCCGCGCCGGCGTGTGTGCCGCGCACCGGCGGCACGTCCAGCGGCGAGGGCAGGTACGCGACGACGGCGTCCAGCAGCGGCTCGACGCCCCGGTTCCGGTACGCGGACCCGCACAGCACCACGACGCCGTCACCGGAGCGGGTGAGGTCGCGCAGGGCCGCCTGGAGCGTTCCGGCGGAGATCTCCGGTCCTGCGCAGAACTCCTCCAGCGCGCCCGGGTGCAGCTCGGCCACGGCCTCCTCCAGCAGTCTGCGGCGCCGCCGCGCCTCGTCCAGCAGGTTGTCCGGCACCGGGCCTTCCCTGAGCACGTCCCGGTCCCAGGTCAGGGCCCGCATGCGCGGCAGGTCGACGACGCCGGTGAAGGCGTGCTCGCGGCCGATCGGCAGCTGCGCGACCAGCGGCGTCACCCGCAGCCGGTCGCGGATCGAGGCGACGGCCGTGTCCAGGTCGGCGCCCGCCCGGTCCAGCTTGTTGACGAAGGCGACGCGCGGCACGCCGTGGCGGTCGGCCCGCCGCCACACCGACTCGCTCTGCGGCTCGACGCCCGCGACCCCGTCGAACACGGCGACGGCGCCGTCGAGCACCCGCAGCGAACGCTCCACCTCGTCGGAGAAGTCGACGTGGCCGGGAGTGTCGATGAGGTTGATCCGGTGTCCGGCCCACTCGCAGCTCACGGCCGCGGCGAAGATCGTGATGCCGCGGTCGCGCTCCTGGGCGTCGAAGTCGGTGACGGTCGTCCCGTCGTGCACCTCGCCGCGCTTGTACGTGGCGCCGGTGGCGTACAGGACGCGTTCGGTCAGGGTGGTCTTGCCGGCGTCGACGTGGGCGAGGATGCCCAGGTTGCGGACGGCGGCAGGCGATCGGGTGGTGTGACGGCGCACGGTCCATGACCCTTCTTGCGGGATGGAGAACAGGACGGCGCGATGTGCCGGACGAGAAGAGGGGCAGAGCAGGGCCCCGCCCCGGGAGGATCAGGGGTTCGTCACGGCGTCCGGTGGCGGGCGCGCAGCCGGCACCGGGCCGCCGGAGACACCAGGATCACCTCGTACCGCGACGGGGGGACGGCGGCCGCGGTGCTGTGGTGGCGCACGGCGGGCTCCCCTCACACGTCGGAGCGCGCCACTGCGGCGCGCGGTACGGCGGCGAGTCTAATGATCGCGAGGGTGACGCGGAACCGGTTTTTCCGGTCAGCGTGACGTCCAGCGGGGGTCGTCGAGGCGCTCGCCGTTGTGCAGCGCGGTGAACAGGTCCTCCCACAGCGGCATGACGACCTCGGGCGAGTAGCTCTGGGCGGTCCTCGCCGCGGCGGCGCCCAGCCGCCGGCGGGTGTCGATGTCGCCCATCAGGCGCGACAGCGCGGCGCCCAGCGCCTCCGGGTCGCGCGGCGGCACCAGCACCCCGTCCACGTCGTGCGTCAGCACGTCCGCCGGGCCGGTCGGGCAGTCGAAGGCCACCACCGGCAGCGCGTGGCCCATCGCCTCGATCATCGCCATCGGCAGGCCCTCGATGCGCGAGCTGAGCGCGTAGATCGACGCCGCGGCCATTTCGTCGTGGATCGTCTCGGTGCGGCCCATCAGCTTGAACCGGCCGGTCAGGCCCGCCTCCTCGATGCGCTCGCGCAGCTTCTCCTCGGACGGGCCGGTGCCGAAGACCTTCAGCTCCCACTCGGGGCGCTCGTCCGCGATCGACGCGAACGCCTTGATGAGGTAGTCGAAGCCCTTCTGCTTGACCAGGCGGCCCACCGCGATCACCACCGGTGCCGTGTGGTCGGAGTGCACGCGCCCCGCCATCGGGATCCCGTTGGGGATGCGGATGACCGGGCAGCCGGGGAGCGCCTCGCGGTATTCGGCGCGGCTGGTCTCGGTCAGCACCACGACCGCGTCGAAGCGGCTGTAGTGGCGGCTGATCTGCTCCCGCACGGGCTTCCGGTACGAGCCCAGGTTCATGTGGTCCTGGGCCACCCGGATCACGCCGGACGTGGCGCGGCGGGCGGCGATGAGGTTCAGCGCCGGGCGGGTGGTCACCAGGATGCCGTCGCTCAGCGGGCTGACGTAGTCGATGACCGCGCGCTCCACGCGCTCGGTGAAGTAGCCGGCGGCGAACTCGCCCGCGGGCACGATCTTGCCCCGCGCCCGGCGCCACACCTTGCGGGCCAGGGAGTCGGTCTCGACCGCCGTCCGCTGGTCGACCAGGGCCCACACCTTCACCCGCGGATCGATGGCGAACTGCGGCTTGGTCCGCCGGCGGACCGCGCTGACGATCTCCACGTCGTGACCCGCGGCCGCCATGGCGTTCGCCTGGTTGACCACGGTGCGGATGGTCCCGCCCATGCCGTAGGCGTGCAACAGCATGTACCGGATCTTCATCTCTTGCGTCTCCGAGGCATGTCTCAGCCGGATGGCGTCCCGGGGCCACCCGTTTCATGCGGATCGAGGCTAATGCCTCTAGCTGGGAGTTCACTGGCAACGGCCCATGGACCCGCTCAGCCAGGGTACTGGCGATCCGGAGGACAATGATCAACGGAACGGGCGTCAGGGGCGGATCGAGCGGCGCAGCAGGGCCCAGGACCGCTCGGCCGCGGCCGGCCTGGCCTCCGCCGAAGCGCTGGACAGCACCCCGGCCAGCATGGCGATGACCAGCAGCAGGTCGTCGGCCGTGACGTCGGGGCGCACGGTCCCGTCGCGCCGCGCCTGGTCGAGCTTGCCGGCCAGCAGCCGGGCCACCCGGGTGCGCACCGCGGCCATGCGCTCGTCGGCCGAGGTGACCAGGTCCAGGAACGCCACCGAGGCGACGGTCTGCTCGATGATCCGCGCGAACAGGTCGTCGAGCGTGGTCGTCCGTTCGGCGGCGAGCGATTCCAGTTCGGTCACGTTTCCGTCGAACACCGCCAGCGCCAGGCTCGCCCGGTCGGGGAAGTGGCGGTAGAGGCTGCCCTGCCCCACACCGGCCCGCCGCGCGACCGCGCTCAGCGGAGCGCCGAATCCGGCGGTCGCGAACAGCTCCCGGGCCGCTGTGACGAGCGCCGCGCGGTTCTCCGCCGCCGCGCTGGGCCCTCTGTTGGCTTTCCGTACGTGCGCCACGGCAGCAACGGTAGCCACCGGACAGTAATGTCCTGGGGCTTGCGGCGAAATGTCCAGTACGTGCCATGGCCAT
The DNA here is from genome assembly GCF_019396385.1 of Nonomuraea harbinensis. GTDB lineage: Bacteria > Actinomycetota > Actinomycetes > Streptosporangiales > Streptosporangiaceae > Nonomuraea > Nonomuraea ferruginea. The sequence continues at coordinate 14,457 of NZ_JAHKRN010000092.1, forward strand.
TCCGGTCAGGAGGCGCGAGGGGAGCCGAGGCTGCGGGAGAGGGCGCGGGCGGTGGCGCGCAGGGCGGGGGCGAGGGCGCGTGGCTCGGCGCCGGAGGCGGGGACCACCACCGACAGCGCCGCCACCACCCCGTCGTCCGCGCCCCGGACGGGCGCGGCGACGGTGAGGAGCGGCCCCGGCTCCGACCGCTCGGCCACCGCCAGCCCCGTCTGGCGCACCCGCGCCAGCGTCCGCCGCAGCGCGGCCGGTGAGACGGGCAGCCCCTCGGGCTCGTGCACCAGCGGCTCCGCCAGCACCTGGTCCTGGAGCTCGGGCTCGGCGTGCGCCAGCAGCACCAGGCCGACGCCGGTCGAGTGGAGCGGCAGCCGCCCGCCGACCCGGTAGAGCACGTCGACGGCGTCCCTGGCCGACAGCCGCTCCACCAGCAGGGCCTCGTGCCCGTCGCGCACCGCAAGCAGCACGTGCTGGTGCGTGGCCTCGTACAGATCCTCCATGTACGGCAGCGCGGCCTCGCGCAGCCCGTGCCCGCGCGGCGCGAGCGAGGCGAGCTCCCACAGCCGCAGCCCGATCACGTACCGGCCGCCGCCGTCGCGTTCCAGCGCGCCCCAGTGGAGCAGACGGCGGGCCAGCCGCAGCGCCGTGCTCGGCGGCGTGCCGGTGGCGCGGCTCAGCTCGGCCAGCGTCATCGCCCGGCGGGTCGCGGAGAAGGCGCCGAGCAGCGCGAAGGCCCGGTCGATCACGGGGGCGCCGTGCGGCGGCCGGTGTCCGCGTGGAGCGTTCGTCACCCGTGCAGTGTGCCAGTGACGCATGCCATTGAGTGAAATCCTCCCTGGTGCGCGCCGGGGGCCACGCCCTAGGGTTTGCCGATCAAGACAGATGTGGAGGCGACGATGACCGCGAACCCCGGATCCGACCGGCTCGACGCCCTGCTCGCACAGGTGCTCGGGTCCGTCGGCGGCGCGGACCCGCGGGTGCGCGAGCTGGTCGGCGGCCTGGTCACCCACCTGCACGCGTTCGTCCGCGAGACCAGGCCCACCGAGGCCGAATGGCTGCGTGCCGTCGACTTCCTGGTCCGCGTCGGGCAGACCTGCACCGAGACCCGCAACGAGTTCATCCTGCTGTCCGACATGCTGGGCGTCACCTCGGCCGTCGACGAGGTGAACCACACCGGCCCGCCCACCATGACCCCCAGCTCGGTCGAGGGCCCCTTCCACTCGCCCGCGCCGCCCCGCCCCGTGGGCGCCTGGATCGCCGAAGGGCCCGAGCGGCACCGCGGCGAGCCCGCCGTCGTGCACGGCCGCGTCACCGACTGCGACGGCAACCCCCTCGCCGGCGCGGTGCTCGACGTCTGGCAGTCGAACGACACCGGCCTGTACGACAGCCAGGACGCCGAGCAGCCCGACGGGAACCTGCGCGCCCTGCTCACCACCGGCGACGACGGCGCGTACTGGTTCCGCACGGTGAAGCCGAGCAGCTACCCGGTGCCGACCGACGGCCCCGTCGGCGAGCTGCTGCGGGCGATCGGCCGCCACCCCATGCGGCCCGCGCACGTGCACATCAAGGTCCAGGCGGCCGGGCACCGGCCGCTCACCACCCACATCTTCGTCGCCGGCGACCCCTACCTCGGCTCCGACGCCGCGTTCGCGGTCAAGGACGCGCTCGTCACGGACTTCCTGCCGTCCGCCGACGCGCGCTTCGGCATGGACGGCCCGTTCCTGGCGGCGGAGTTCGACATCAGGCTCGTCGAGGAAGGAGACCCGCGGTGAAGCTCGTCGGCATGGCCGCGCGCGACAACGGACGGCACGTCACGGTCGGCGTCCTGGCGGGCAGCACCGTCACGCCCCTCGCCGAGGTGACCGACTTCTACAGCGACGTCCCGTACTGGCTGGACCGGGCCCGCCAGGCAGGGCCCGGCGGGGTGCCGCTGGCGGAGGTGGAGCTCGCCCCGCCCGTGCCGCCGTCGGCGCGGGTGCTGTGCGTCGGGCTCAACTACCGCGCGCACGCGGCGGAGGGCGGCTTCGAGCCGCCCGCGCACCCGACCGTGTTCGGCCGGTGGACGGCCTCGCTCTCGGTGACCGGCACGGCCGTGCCGGTGCCCGCCGGCGAGCCGGGGCTGGACTGGGAGGGCGAGGTCGCCGCCGTCGTCGGCGCGCGG
>NZ_JAHKRN010000093.1 GCF_019396385.1 Nonomuraea harbinensis
CCCACAACTCCTCCGGACCACCCACCCCACCCGGAAAACGACACGCCATCCCCACGATCGCCACCGGCTCATGCCTGCGCCCCTGATCCTCAGCCAGCCGCTGACGCGTCTCCGCCAGCTCTACGGTGACCTTCTTCAGATAGGCGCGAAGCTTGTCCTCATTCGCCATGGTCCAGCCCTTCCTGTGGCGACCTCAGAGGAGATGTCATCGTTCGGTTGTCGATCAAGGCGAAGATCTCCTCGTCGGAGGCGGACACGATCTCCTCCGCGGCGCCGTTGGACCTGGTGGGCGCGGCGGCCAGCGTGTCCGCCGGGGTCGCGCCGATCCTGGTGAGAGCGCTCTGCAGAATGGCGACGAGCCGGTCGCGTACGGCGTCCGCCTCGCCGTTGGCGGCGAGCATCACGGATTCGGCCTGGTCCACCGCCGTCCGCAGGGCGTCCTCGGCGGAGGGCGTCTCGGGGGCCAGCGTGCGGAACAGGTACTCGGCGAGCGAGCGGACCGTGGGGTGGTCGAAGACCAGCGTGGACGGCAGCCGCAGCCCGGTGCCCGTGGTGAGCCGGTTGCGGAGTTCGACGGCGGTCAGGGAGTCGAAGCCGAGCTCGTTGAAGGCCCGGTCCACGTCGATCGAGTCCGCGCCGCCGTACGCGAGGACGGCGGCGACGTGCGAGCGGACCAGCTCGGTGAGGTGGGTCAGCGCGCCGGCCTCGCCCAGCGCGGCGAGACGCTCGGTCAGCTCGGCCGGTCCCGCCGAGGGCTGGGCCTCGGCCCCGGCCGCCGCCCGTCGGGGCATACGGACCAGGCCGCGCAGCACACTCGGCAGTTCCTCGCTCTCCGCGCGTGCCCTCAGTCCCGCCATGTCCCAGCGGGCCGCCACCACCACCGGCTCGGCGTCACCGGCCAGGGCGGCGTCGAACAGCGCGAGCCCTTCCTCCACCGGCAGCGGGGCGATCCCCGCGCGGGCCAGCCGCGCCCGATCGGCCTCGCCCATGGCGCCGCTCATGCCGGACTCGACATCCCAGAGCCCCCACGCCACCGACACCGCAGGCAGCCCCGCCGCACGCCTGGCGACCGCCAGCCCGTCCAGGAACGCGTTCGCCGCCGCGTAATTGCCCTGACCCGCGTTGCCGACCACCCCGGCCAGCGACGAGAACAGCACGAAGAACCCCAGATCCCGGGTCAGCTCGTGCAGGAACCAGGCGGCGTCCGCCTTCGGTCCCAGCACCCCGGCCACCCGCTCCGGAGTCAGCCCCTCCACCAGGCCGTCGTCCAGCACCCCGGCGACGTGCACCACCCCGGCCAGCGGACCAGCCGACGCCACCACGTCCGCCAGTTGCGCGTGATCGGACACGTCGCAAGCGGCCACCCGCACCCGGGCACCGGCCTCCTCCAGCTCCGCCACCAGCCCGGCCGCGCCCGCGGCCTCAAGCCCACGCCGCGACAGGAGAACCAGGTCCCGCACCCCGTGCCGCGCCACCAGCCGACGCGCCACCAGAGCACCAAGCCCACCGGTCCCCCCGGTCACCAGCACCGCACCAGCCGTCGCGGAAGAGACCTCAGCGGGAGCGGTGGTTGCCGGGCGGCGCGCCAGGCGGGGGACGAGGACGGTGTCGTCGCGGCCGGCGATCTCGGTCTCGCCCGCGGCCACGGCGGCGGCCAGCGGCCCCCAGGCGGAGAACTTCTCGGGCACGTCGGCCAGCACGAACCGGCCCGGCTGCTCGCTCTGCGCCGCCCGCACCAGCCCTCGCACCGCCGCGCTCGCCGGGTCGTCGCCCCGGGTGAGGCAGACCAGCCGCGACCCGGCGAACCGCTCGTCGCCGAGCCAGCCCTGGACGAGGTCGAGTGCCTGGCCCACGGCGTCGTGCGCGGAGTACGGCAGGTCGCCGGGGTCGGCCTGGCAGGGGGCCAGGACCAGGTCGGGGACGCCGGCCGCGCTCATCTCGGCCAGTGACGCGAGGTCGTAGTAGCGGGGCGGCTCGATCCCGGCCGCCGCCAGCTCGGCGCCGATCTCGTCGGTCAGCTCGTCGGAGCCGGCCAGCGCCCAGCGAAGCTCGGACACCCCGGCGACGACCGGCTCGACCCACTCGACGACGTGCGCCGCGGAGCCGGTGGAGCTGACGGGGGCAGCGGCGTTCCTGGGCATCCGGCGCAGGACCAGCGTGTCCACGCCGCCGATCCACTGCCCGGCGCCGTCGAAGATCGTCAGCGAGACGCGGTCGTCGCCCGACCCGTCGATCCGCACCCGCAGCGTCCGCGCGCCGGTCGCGACCACCCGGACCCCGTTCCAGGAGAACGGCAGCAGCAGGCCGGAATCGTCCGCCGACTCCAGCACCACCAGGTGCAGCGCGGCGTCCAGCAGCGCGGGGTGCAGCGTGAAGCGCCCGGCCTCGCCGCTCACCGGCTCGGGCAGGGTCACCTCGGCATAGGCGTGATCGCCCGCGCGCCAGGCGGCCCGCAGCCCTTGGAACGCCGGGCCGTACTCGTAGCCGCGCTCGGCGAGCCTGCCGTACAGGTCGTCCAGGTCCACGGGCTCGGCCCGCGGCGGCCACGAGATCGGCGCGGCCGGGGCGGTGCCCGCGCCGAGCAGGCCGGTCGCGTGCCGGATCCAGCCCTCCTCGGCGTCGCCGCCCGTGCGGCCGTGGACGGTGACGGTGCGGCGGCCCTGCTCGTCCGGCCCGCCGACCGCGAGCTGCAGTTGTACGGCTCCCGTCCCCGGCAGGAACAGCGGGGCCTCCAGCGTCAGGTCCTCGACCTCGTCGCATCCGACCTTGGCCGCGGCCTCCAGTGCGAGCTCGACGAAGGCGGTGCCGGGCAGCAGCACCGCACCCTCCACGGCGTGGTCGCCGAGCCACGGCGCGGTGGCCAGGGACAGCTGCCCGGCCAGCAGGAACCCGTCCTCGGCGGCGAGCGGGACACCGGCCCCGAGCAGCGGGTGCCGGGACGGGGCCAGCCCGCCGCCGGCGACGACCGGCTCCGCGTCCAGCCAGTGCCTCGCGGCCTCGAAGGGGTAGGTCGGGAGCCCGTCGTCGTGGCTCGTCGCCGGGCCGAGCGCCGCGGGCCAGTCCACGTCCACGCCGAGCACCCAGGCCTGGGCGGCGGACTTGAACAGGCGGGCCGCGCCGCCGTCGCCGCGCCTCAGCGTTCCTGTGGCGCCGCCGGACGCGTCCGCGAGCGTGTCCTCGACGTGCCCGGTGAGCACCGGGTGCGGGCTGCACTCCACGAACACGGGAGTGCCCGAGCCGGCGAGCGACTCCACCGCCTGGCGGAACAGCACCGGTCGCCGCAGGCTGGTGAACCAGTAGTCGGCGGTCAGCCTGTCCGTGTCGATCGTGCCGCCTTCCAGCGACGAGCAGAACGCGACCTCGGCCGGGCGAGGATGGACGCCGCCGAGCGTCTCCAGCAGTTCCTCGCGCAGGGCGTCGATGTGCGGGGTATGGGCGGCGTAGCCGATCGCGACCCGGCGGATCCGTACGGTGTCGCCGTGGGCGGCGGTGAACTCCTCCAGCGCGTCGGCGTCGCCCGCCACCACCGAGCTGTCCGGTCCGCTGTGGATGGCGAGCCAGAGCCTGCCGGCCCACGGCTCCAGCATCCGGGCGGCCCGCTCCGCGTCGACGGGCACGGCGAGCATGCCGCCGCGGTCGCCCAGCCGGGTCAGCGCCCGGCTGCGCAGGGCCACGATCTTGGCGGCGTCCTCCAGCGAGAGCGCGCCCGCCACGCACGCGGCGGTGATCTCGCCCTGGGAGTGGCCGAGCACCGCGGACGGCCGCACGCCGAGCGAGCGCCAGACCTCCGCCAGGGAGACCATGACCGCGAACAGCACCGGCTGGATCACGTCCGACCCCTCCAGCGCGGGCGCGCCGGAAGCACCGCGCAGCACGTCCACGACCGACCAGCCGATGTGCGGGCGCAGCGCCTCCTCGCAGCGGAGCAGGGCGGCCCTGAACGTCTCGTCGTCATCCAGGAGGTCCACCGCCATGCCCGCCCACTGCGAGCCCTGACCAGGGAACACGAACACCGGCCGGACCCCGGGCGCCGCCACCCCGCTCACCACCGCGGCGTCGGACCCGCCTTCCGCCAGCGCGGCCAGCCCCGCCAGCAACTCCCGCCGGTCCCCCGCCACGATCACGGCGCGGTGCTCGAAGCTCGCACGCCGGGCCAACGCCCGCCCCACACCGGCCAGGTCCCGATCAGCGACGCCTTCCCCGTACGCGAGCAACCGCGCAGCCTGCGCCCGCAACGACTCCGCCGACCTCGCCGACACCGGCCACACCAGCGGACCGTCACCGGCCGCGAACGCCTGCGCCAGCGGACCGTCACCGGCTACCGACACGGGCTCCGGCGGACCGTCACCGACTTCCGGCACCCGTGCCAGCGGACCGCCGGATGGCGTCGCCGGCGCGCCCTCCAGGATCACGTGCGCGTTCGTACCGCTGACCCCGAACGAGGAGACCCCGGCCCGCACCGGACGCTCGCCGGGCAGCTCCACCGCTTCGGTCAGCAGCCGCACGCCGCCGGACTCCCAGTCCACGTGCGGCGTCGGCTCGTCAGCGTGCAAGGTCGGCGGGAGCGTACGGTGCTCCAGCGCTTTCACCATCTTGATCACACCGGCCACCCCGGCGGCAGCCTGGGTGTGCCCGATGTTCGACTTCAGCGACCCCAGCCACACCGGCCGCTCCACCGGACGACCACGCCCGTACGTAGCCAGCAACGCCTGCGCCTCGATCGGATCGCCCAACGTCGTGCCGGTGCCGTGCGCCTCCACCACATCCACATCGCGGGCGTCGAGCATCGCGTCGGCCAGCGCCTGACGGATCACCCGTTCCTGGGCCGGGCCGCTCGGCGCGGTCAACCCGTTGGAGGCGCCGTCCTGGTTCACGGCGCCGCCGCGGATCAGGGCGCGGACCGGGTGGCCCAGGCGGCGCGCGTCGGAGAGGCGCTCCAGCAGGAGCACGCCCGCGCCCTCGGCCCATCCGGTGCCGTCGGCCGCGGCCGAGAACGCCTTGCAGCGCCCGTCGGCGGCCAGCCCGCCCTGCCTGCTGAACTCCACGAACATCCCGGGGCTGGACATCACGGTCGCGCCGCCCGCCAGCGCCATCGCGCACTCACCCCGCCGCAGCGCCTGCACGGCCAGGACGACCGAGACCAGCGAGGACGAGCAGGCGGTGTCGGTGGTGAGGGCCGGGCCCTCCAGGCCGAAGGTGTAGGCGATGCGGCCGGAGACGACGCTCAGCGCGGTGCCGGTCAGCAGGTGGCCGTCGGCGAGGCCGGCGGTCCGGTGCAGGCGGGGGCCGTACTCGGGGGCCATCGCGCCCATGAACACGGCGGTGGCCGAGCCGCGGAGGTCGGCGGGGTCGATCCCGGCCCGCTCGATGCTCTCCCAGCAGATCTCCAGCAGCAGCCGCTGCTGCGGGTCCATGGCCGCCGCCTCGCGCGGGCTGATGCCGAAGAAGGCCGCGTCGAACCGGTCGGCGTCGTACAGGAATCCGCCGTACCTGGTGTCGCTGGTGCCCGAGCGGTCGGGGCCGGTGGCGAAGAGCGCGTCCAGGTCCCAGCCCCGGTTGGCGGGGAACTCGCCGATCGCGTCCTGGCCGGTGCCGGCGAGCCGCCACAGGTCCTCCGGCGAGGCCACCCCACCGGGGTAGCGGCAGCCCATCCCGATCACCGCGATCGGGTCGTCGGCTTCCGCCTGCCTCGGTCGTGGCCGTACGACCGGCGTTTCCGGCGCCGAGGCGGTGAGCAGGGCGTACAGATGGTCGGCGAGGCGGGCGGGCGTCGGATGGTCGAACAGCAGCCCGGTCGGGAGCTTCAACCCGGTCGCGGCGCGCAGCCGGTCGCGCAGTTCGAGTGAGGTCGCCGACTCGAAGCCCAGATCCTTGAACGTCCGGGCAGGCTCCAGCGCGGCCGCGTCATCGTGGCCGAGCAGCCGGGCAGCGGTCTCCAGAACCAGCTCCCGCACCTCAGCCGAACTCCGCGCGGACCGCACCTCCCGCTCCTCGCCCGACAGCGCGTCCGGCGTCCCGCCGTCGCCATCACGCACCCCGTCCGGCTCTCGGCCGGGCACGCGGTCGCCGGGGAGGTGTGACGGTCGGTGAGCGTCCGGGGTGGCGGGCCCGTACGACCGGCGCTGGAAGGGGTACGTGGGGAGGTCCGCGAGGCAGGAGCGCGGCGTCTCGCGCACGGCGGGCCACTCGACCGGGGCGCCCGCCGCGTACGCCCGGGCGAGCGAGCGCAGCACGCGGCCGGCCCCGCCCTCGCCGCGGCGCAGCGTGCCGATCACCACGGCCTCGCCCCCGGCGTCCTCCGCGGTCTCCTCCACCGCCGTGGCGAGGACCGGGTGCGGGCTGCACTCCACGAAGAGGTCGCAGCGTTCCCCGATCGCCACCCGCACGGCCTGGGCGAACCGGACCGGGTTGCGCAGGCTGCGGTACCAGTAGCCGGCGTCTAGCCCCGCCGTGTCCATCGGCTCGCCGGTGAGCGTGGAGACGAACGCCGTCGCGGCGCTCACCGGGCGGATCGGGGCCAGCGCGGCGAGCACCTCGTCGCGTACCTGCTCCACCTCGGCGGTGTGGGAGGCGTAGTCGACCGGGATGGCCTTGGTGCGGTGGTCGGTGAGCCGCCCGGCCAGCTCGTCGAGCAGCTCGCGCGGCCCGGCGACGACCACCGAGCGCGGCCCGTTGACCGCCGCCACGGACACCGCCAGCGGGCCGATCGCCCGCTCGACCACGTCGAGGGGCGCCGCGACCGACAGCATGCCGCCCCGGCCCGCCATGCCGGCGATGGCGCGGCTGCGCAGCGCCACGACCCGCGCCGCGTCGGGCAGGCTGAGCGCGCCGACGACGGTGGCGGCGGCGATCTCGCCCTGGGAGTGGCCGACGACCAGGTCCGGCTCGACGCCGTGGGAGCGCCACACCTCGGCGAGCGCGACCATGACGGCCCACAGCGCGGGCTGGACCACGTCCACCCGGTCGAGTCCGGGGGCGCCGGGCCGCTCGCCGAGCACGTCGACCAGGGAGAAGTCCGTGTGCGGCGCGAGCGCGTCCGCGCACTCGGCGACGCGGGCGGCGAACACCGGCGACGCGGCCAGCAGTTCGCGGGCCATGCCAGGCCACTGCGACCCCTGGCCGGGGAAGACGAAGACGCGCCGCCCGGCCGTCGCCGCGCCGAGCACGACGTCGTCGTGCGGCAGGCCGCCGGCCAGCGCCCGCAGCCCGGACAGCCTGGCTTCCCGGTCCGCACCCAGCACCACCGCGCGGTGCTCGAAGGCGGTGCGGCTCCTCAGCAGGCCGGCCGCGATCCCGTCCGGCTCGGCGCCGGGCTCCGCCGCGACCTCCGCGAGCCGGCCCGCCGCCGCACGCAGCGCCTCCGGGGAGCGCGCGGAGACCACCCACGGCCACCCGGCGTCGCCGCCCGCGCGGGCTCCGGGGGCATGGGCGTCCCCGGACCGCCGCAGGTCAAGATCTTCGGAGCGGGTCCGGGCGAGGTCCTCCGGCTCGGGGGAGCGTGGGGGTGGTTCGGCGAGCAGGAGGTGGCAGTTGGTGCCGCCCATGCCGAAGGAGCTGACGCCCGCCACCAGCCGCCCGCCCGCGGACCAGGGGACGGTCTCGCGTACCACGCGCAGGCGCAGATCCGTCAGCGGGATCTCCGGCGGCGGCGACGCGAAGTGCAGGCTGGCGGGCAGCTCGCGGTGCTTGATGGCGAGCACCACCTTGAGCAGCCCGGCGATGCCCGCCGCGCCCTCCAGGTGGCCGATGTTGGTCTTGACCGAGCCGACGGGCAGCGGGTCGCCGTCCTGCCGGGCCGTCCCGTACGCCGCCCCGAGAGCCGCGGCCTCCACCGGGTCGCCCACCCTGGTGCCGGTGCCGTGCAGCTCGACGTAGCCCACGTCGCCGGGCGCCACGCCGGCGTGCGCGCAGGCCAGCCTGATGGCCTCCTCCTGCGCCCGCCGGCTGGGCACGGTCAGCCCCTCGCCGCCGCCGTCGTTGTTGACGGCCCCGCCGAGGATCACGGCGTGTACGGTGTCGCCTTCGGCCAGCGCGTCGGCCAGCCGCTTCAGCACGACCACGGCCCCGCCCTCGCCGCGCACGTACCCGTTGGCGCGGCTGTCGAAGACGTGGCAGCGGCCGTCCGGCGACAGCGCGCCGAAGCTGCCGATGGCGTCGGTGGTCTCGCCGCTCAGGTTGAGGTTGACGCCGCCGGCCAGGGCGAGCGCGGTCTCGCCGCGGCGCAGGCTCTCGCACGCCAGGTGCACCGCGACCAGCGAGGACGACTGCCCCGCGTCGAGGGTGAGGCTGGGGCCGCGCAGGCCGAGGAAGTAGGAGACCCGGTTGGCGATCATGGCGCGGTTCGCCCCGGTGTAGGCATGCCTGCCCGGCTGGGCGCCGGCCCGCGCCAGCAACGCGGCATGGTCGTTCGAGATGGCGCCCAGGAACACCCCGGCCGCGCTGCCGCGCAGCCCGCCGGGCGCGGTGCGGGAGCTCTCCAGGGACTCCCAGGCGAGTTCGAGCACCAGCCGCTGGTGCGGGTCCATCGCCGCGGCCTCGTTCGGGGAGATGCCGAAGAACGCCGCGTCGAAGCCGTGGACGTCCTGGAGGAAACCGCCGCGGCGATACTCCGTCGCCTCCGGCCACCGGTCCTCCGGCGCCTCGGTGACCGCGTCCACGCCCTCGCGGAGCAGCTTCCAGAACGCCCCGGGATCGGCGGCTCCGGGCAGCCGGCAGGCCATGCCGACGACGGCGATCGCGTCCGGACCGCCGGTGACCACCGGCCGAATCGACTCGTCACCCATCAATTCGCCACCCCAAGCCTCTGGCTTCTCGACGCCGCCGCTTTATCAGGAACGACTGTGCGGAACCGCCCGTCAATTGATCCGGTCGCGGGCTTTCGCTTAGTTATTGCGACTTTACGGGGCGACTTCTCGTCCGGCCCATGGCCCGCTGCTGGCACATTGTTGCCGCCATTACTTGCCATCGCGCGAGGCCTTGACCGGGGCGCTTCCCGTCCGCGATGAATAACGAGCGGAGAAAGCCGGTTCGAGGAGAGCACATGTCGGTCGAGGCACCCCTGAGTCACGGCCAGCTCTTCAGCTGGCGCGAGATCGAGCGCTACCCGCCGGGCTGGGGTCATGAGGCGAACCTGCCGTCGACGTGGGACCTGCGCGGCCTGTCCCCCGCGCTGGTGGACCGGGCACTCGACCGCCTCGTCCGGCGGCACGAGACGCTGCGCACCACCTACCACCTGCGCGACGGCCTGCCGGTCCAGCACGTCCACGAGGAGGTGCGGCTGCCCGTCGAGCGGGTGGACCGCCAGGTCGCCGACCCCACCGAGCACGAGCGGGTCAAGCTGGAGCGGCTGGCGATCCCGTTCCCGATGACCGGCGACCTGAACTGGCGCGCCCTGATGGTCACCTACCGGGGCGCGCCGATGTACCTCAGCCTGACCTTCTCGCACCTGATCGTCGACGTGTGGTCGATCCATCACCTGCAGGACCAGTTCAAGGCCCTGGTGGCGGGCTCCGGCGCCGCCGTCGAGACCGGCTTCACCCCGCGCGAGCTGGCGCGTAGGCAGCGGGAGGAGTCGTGGCGGCCCAGGCAGGCCGCCTCCGAGCGCTACTGGCGCGACGTGCTGGCCGGCGGTCTCACGGACCGGCTGCCGACGCTGCCCGCGCGTACCGAGAAGGAGCGGCTGGAGCTGACGCTGACCTCCCGCCGCCTGGGCGGGCTGGCCGCGCAGGCGGGCAGGACGCACGGCGTCACCCCGCCGGCCGTGATCATGGCCTTCGTCGCCGCGGGCCTGGCCCGCCACCTGGACACCGACCGGGTCACGATGAGCCTGATGTCGTCCAACCGGTTCGCTCAGGAGGACCAGCACAACATCGGCACGATGAACCAGCTCATCCCCTTCGTCACCGCCGTGGACCGCGGCGCCACGCTCGCCGAGCACATCAAGCGCCTGCACTGGGCCGGCGCCAAGGCCTACCGCCACTCCTGCTACGACTTCGACCAGGTCACGGCGATGGCCGCGCGGGCCGGGGAGGACCCGGGTCACGACTGCTGGGTCAACCACCTGTTCCGTGCCTGGTTCAACTACGTCCAGGTGGACCGGCGCCCCGCCGACCCCGCCGACCAGACGCCCGCGACGCTGCGGTGGACGCCGCTGGCCCAGAGCTACGGGCAGGCGTTCCGGGTCCGCGTCGAGGTGGACGACGGCGAGACCCGGGTGCTGATGCTGGCCGACCCCGACGTCCTGCCCCCGGAGGCGATGGTCGACATCATGCGGACGCTGGCGCTCGGCCTGCAGCTCGCGGTGACCGACCCCGGCCGGGTGCTGAAGGACCTGTGGAGCGGGCACGGCTGGGACCTCCCGGAGGCGCTGTTCCCCCGCGAGCTGCCCGATCGGGCGGCGCGCGCGAGCTGACCGACGATCGGAGACACCCGTGGCACGCACCCTGTACCAGTGGTTCGCCGGTTCCGCGGCCCGGTACGGCGACCGGATCGCGCTGGAGACCGGCGGCGTCCGTCTCACCTACGCCGAGCTGGACGCGCTGTCCGCGCGCCTGGCGGCGGAGCTGGTCCGCGCCTGCGACGGCCCTCCTGCCAGGGCCGGCCTGTACGCGGCGCGCACCCCGCTCGCCTTCGCCGGCTACCTGGCGATCCAGCGGCTCGGCGCGACCGCGGTGCCGCTGAACCCGGCCGTGCCCGGCGCGCGCAACCGCACCGTGGCCGCCACCGCCGGGCTCGACGTGGTACTGGCCGACGCGACGGCGCACCCGCCGCCGGAGCTGCCCGCCCCCGTGCTGTCGCTGGACAACGACGGCCTGGCCGCTCCCCTGACGTCCGCGGGTGCGGCCGACCCGGACGGTCTCGCGTACGTGCTGTTCACCTCGGGCTCGACCGGCGCGCCCAAAGGCGTGCCGGTGCGGCACCGGAGCGTCGACGCCTACCTCTCGCACGTCGTCCCGCGGTACGGGCTGGGTCCCGGTTGCCGGGTCTCCCAGACCTTCGACCTGACCTTCGACCTGTCCGTCTTCGACATGTTCGCCGCCTGGGGCGGCGGCGCGACGCTGGTCGTCCCCGGCAAGTACGACCTGCTCAAACCGGTCGCGTTCGTGAACAGGGAACGGCTGACCCACTGGTTCTCGGTGCCCTCGGTGGTGTCGCTGGCCATGCGGCTGCGCCGCCTCACGCCGGGCGCCATGCCGTCGCTGCGCTGGAGCCTGTTCTGCGGGGAGCCGCTGTCGCTGCGGCAGGCCGCCGCGTGGCAGGCGGCGGCGCCGGAGAGCGTGCTGGAGAACCTGTACGGCCCGACCGAGCTGACCATCAGCTGCACCCAGTACCGGCTGCCCGCCGACCCGGCCGGCTGGCCCCGCACGGCCAACGGCACCGTGCCCATCGGCCTGCCGTACCCGGGGGTCGAGCACGTGGTGCTCGACGGCGACGGGCGGCCCGCGGCGGAGGGCGAGCTGTGCCTGCGCGGGGTGCAGCGCTTCCCCGGCTACGCCGATCCGGCCGACGACGCCGGCCGGTTCACCTCGTTCGACGGGGTACGCGCCCGCGACGGCGAGCCGGTGACCGGGGAGTCCTGGTACCGGACCGGCGACCGGGTCGCCTGGCGGGACGGCCTGCTGGTGCACCTCGGCCGGCTGGACCAGCAGGTGAAGATCTCCGGCCACCGGGTGGAGCTGGGCGAGATCGAGGCGACGCTGCGCGGCCTGCCGGGCGTGCACGAGGCCGTCGTCGTCGCGTTGCCGGGGGCGGACGGGGAGCTCGAACTGGAGGCGGCCTGCACCGGTCACGGGCTGGACGCGGTGGCCCTGGCCAAGGGGGTCGCCGCGGTGCTGCCCGGGTACATGGTGCCGCGCTCGGTCACCGTGCTGGGGGAACTGCCGCTCAACGCGAACGGCAAGGTGGACCGGCGTGCGGTGGCGGGCGCCCTGCGCGGCTGAAGGGAGGCCTCACGGGCCGCGGGTCACCAGCGGCGACAGGGCCTCCCACAGCGAGCCCACGGTGGCGAACGTCCTCTCGTCCAGGATCTCGTCGGGCACCTGGATGCCGTAGGCGTCCTCGATGTCCACGATCAGCCGCACCACGCCCATCGAGTCGAGACCGAGGCCGGCCAGGTCGTCGAAGCCCGACAGCGCCCCCGAGTCGGCGAAGGGCAAATGCGACCGCAGAATATTCTGGAAATCGTGAGGTATTTCAAAAATCGCCATCGGGACCTCACCAATAAAGTCTGCTCGTATCGATTCTCGACGTCTCACGCGGCACCGGTCAAGGCGGTGGGCCGGCCCGCCACTGGCAGGTAGTGGCGGTCTGTTCCGGCCAGTGGCGACGGGTTGTCATACGCGTCCCGGCGGCGAATTCTCAATCATGTCGGCCTGTCCCTCACATGCGCGGCGGTGGAGGTCCCAATTGTCCGCTGTCAAGTCCGCGAACCTCTGCTGGGGGCATCGCTACATGTGGCTGAGGATTCACCAGCTGCCGCCCCGGCACCAGCCCGAGTCGCACATCCTGCTGCGCTTCTCCATACCTTCGAGCCTCACCGTGGCCCACTGCCGGGCGATGCTCACCTCCCTGACCCGCCGGCACGAGGCGCTGCGCACCACCTTCCACGCCGACGGCGGCCCGCGGCAGCGGGTGCACGCCCCCGGCCCCTGGCCCATCGTCCAGGCGAGCGTGGAGCGGGACGGCACGCCCGGCCCGGCCGAGGTGGTCGAGGACCTGACGGGCAGGCCGTTCGACCTGGCCGCCGAGTGGCCGATCCGCGCCTGCGTCATCACCTCCGGGGGTGCTCCCAAGCAGGTCGTCGTGGTCTTCAACCATCTGGCCGTCGACATGTGGACGCTGGAGAGGATCGAGCAGGAGCTGTGGGCGCAGGCGCAGGGCATCGCCTCCCGCCGCCCCGCCTCCCTGCCGCCGGTGCGGCACCAGCCCGCGGATCTGGCCCGCTGGGAGACCACGGCCGAGGCCGCCGCCCTGGCCGCCGAGGCGCTGGCGTACTGGGAGAAGCAGGTAGCGCTGCTCCCCGCCGACCCGTTCGCCACCCGCCGCACGCCGATGCCGCCGCAGGAGGCCCGGCACGCGACGCTGACCTCGCCGTCGCTGCTGGACGCCGGGCGGCGGATCGCCACCAGGCACAAGGTGTGGCCGTCGGCGGTGCACCTGGCCGCTCACACCGCCCTGCTGGCCGCCTACACCGGCCAGGGCGCGGTCGGGCAGCTCGCCTTCGCGGGCAACCGCGGGTCGCACGCCTATCAGGACGTGCTGACCTGCATGTTCTCCCCGATGCTGCTGCGGGTGGACTGCTCCGACGACCCGCCGTTCAGCGAGCTGGTACGGCGGGTGGCCGCCGAGAGCGAGCAGGCCGCCCGTCACGCGTACGTGCCCTATGACGAGGTCGTCGAGCTGGTGTCCCGCGAGGGCTCCCGGCGCGGCGTGCCGGTACGGCTGGGCTCGGAGGTCAACTTCCTCAACCAGCGCACCCTGGTCTACAAGGGCAGGCGCACCACGTTCACCTGGAACCGGGCGCCGGAGGCGTGGTCGCACTACGGCGCGGACACGTACATGCGGATCGACGAGTGGCGCGACGCGGTCGTGCTCGCGCTCCAGGCGGCATCCTCGATCATGGACGCGGCCGCCGTGGAGGCGTTCCTGCGCGGCCACGAGGCCCTGGTGCTCGCCCACGACGACCCGTCCACCGACCTGCGCGTCAGCGAGGTAGCCGCGCTGGCCGGCTTCACCCCGCCCAGCGCGTCACCGTCCGCGACCGGGCCGGCCACCGCGGTGTCCTCCGAGGCAGTGGGGGCGTTGGTGCGGGCGGTGTCCGAGGTGCACGGGCTCGGCCGCGTCGACCCGTCGGACAGCTACGTCCTCGCCGGGGGCCGAGTCCTGCGCGCGCCCGAGGTGCTGGCCCGCCTCCGCGAACACGGCTGGGCGGGCCTGACGCCGCGCGCGCTGGCCGAGCCCACGCCCCTGGCGACTCTGGCCGGCCTGCTGGCCCCGGTACGCCCCGCCGAGCCCTTACTCCCGACCCACCAGAAACTCGGAGTGTAAAGATCATGGGTAACGTTCTCAGCGACCGGGTGACCAAGACTCACCGGCTCGTGGCATCAGAACAGGAGCTCCGCGAGGCGATCGGCCACGAACTGGCCGGCCAGGACCTCGGCGAGCCGGTCATCATGGGCGGCCACTTCATGCTCTTCGAGGACGACGCCACCGGCCGCCTCGTCCCCGGCGTCATCGAGGAGCAGCACGACGAGACCATGCGCCGCCGCGTCGCCGGCCGCGTGGGGATCTTCCCCGGCTACACCTGGCGCCTCGCGGCCGACCTGGCCAGGCCCTACGTCGAGTCCGGCGTCGGAGCCCGGCTGCTGCTGCTGATCAACGACTGGCAGTACGTGCCCAGGACGGGCCGTCCGGCCTCCGAGCTGCGCGCGGAGTTCTTCGAGGGGTTCACCGAGCTGCCCGCCGGATACCGCGACGACCTGGCCGCCGCGGGCCTGTCCGAGGACCTCGTCCTGCCCAGCCGCAAGCACCCGCTCGCCTTCCCCGAGACCTGGCTGAAGTACCGCTTCCAGAAGGCCGCCGACAAGTTCGTCAAGCAGGGCCTGCTGGAGAAGCGGTTCCTCGGCGCCGACGAGCCGGAGGAGGGCGTCCGGGACACCGAGGTGGCGTTCGTCGACGCCGACGGCAACTACCGCACGCTGATCAGCTGCGGCGTGACCGGCTGCGCCGGCGAGATCACCGAGATGATCGCCGAGGTGCACCGGGCCGGTCACCGCACGATCCTGATCTTCGCGCCGGGCGAGTGCCTGATGCCGGTGCAGACCGGCGTGGAGATCGCGCTGAGCCTGTACGGCCTGCGCGGCATGCGGGTGGTCATCGCCGACCCCGGCGGCAGCGGTGAGATGTCCGAAGAGGAGATCTACGGCAACCTCGTCTCGGTCAGCACCTTCAGGAGCTGATCATCATGAAGGTCATCTACCTGGACAACTGCGCCACGACCCGTGTCGACGACGAGGTGGTCGACGCGATGCTGCCCTTCCTGCGGGAGGACTTCGGCAACCCGTCGTCCCCGCACCTGCTGGGCAAGCGCGCCCGGCGGGCCGTGGACGCCGCCACCGAGTCGGTGGCCCGGCTCATCGGCGCGGACCCCGGCGACCTCGTGTTCACCTCCGGCGCGACCGAGAGCAACAACCTCGCGCTGCTCGGCATGTTCGGCCACGAGGACCGCGCCCCGCTCAACGCCGCCGTCTGCCCCACCGACCACAAGTCCTCGCTGTCGATCGGCCGCGCGCTGGCCGGCCGCGGCCTGGACGTCAGGACGATGCGGGTGCGCCCGGACGGCCGGGTCGACCTCGGCCACCTGGCGGGCCTGCTCGACCCGTTCTCCCGGGTGGCCACCGCCTCCTGGGTCAACAGCGAGATCGGCACCGTCCAGCCCGTCCGTTCGATGGCCGCGCTCTGCCACGAGGCCGGCGCCATGCTGCACGTGGACGGCGCCCAGGCGGCGGGCCGGATCCCGGTCGACGTCCGTGAGGCCGGGATCGACACCATGTCGATGTCGGGGCACAAGATCCGCGGTCCCAAGGGCGTCGGCGCGCTGTACGTGCGCCCGGAGATCCGGCACCGGCTGCGGCCCGTGCTGTTCGGCGGCGGGCAGTAC
Organism: Nonomuraea harbinensis; assembly: GCF_019396385.1. Classification (GTDB taxonomy): domain Bacteria; phylum Actinomycetota; class Actinomycetes; order Streptosporangiales; family Streptosporangiaceae; genus Nonomuraea; species Nonomuraea ferruginea. The sequence continues at coordinate 15,659 of NZ_JAHKRN010000093.1, forward strand.
GCGCTGCGCAGCGGCACGATCCCGACCCACCTCGTGGTGGGCATGGGCAAGGCGTGCGAGCTGGCGTCGGCCGGGATGGCCGCCGGGACGCGGCGGGTGCGCGAGCTGCGCGCGACGGCGCTGGAGATGCTCATGACCGGCTTCCCCGGCGTCCGTGTGAACGGCGACCCGGACGGCGGCGTGCCGCACGTGCTGAACGTCGTGCTGCCCGGCGTGCGGGGCGAGAGCCTGGTGTCGAGCCTGCGCTCGGTGGCGCTGTCGACGGGTTCGGCGTGCAACTCCGGCTCCCAGGAGCCGTCCCACGTCCTGACGGCCATCGGCCTGGACGCGGAGGACGCCAACAGCTCCGTGCGGATCTGCCTGGATTCCCGGCTGCCCGCCGAGGACCTCGTACGGGGCCTCGAACTGGTCCTGGAGCGGGCCCGCGCGCTCGCCGACGTGGTCGTGGCACTGGACGGGCCCCGCAGGTAGGAAGAGACCGTCCGTCCGCCGCGTTCCCGGGAACG
>NZ_JAHKRN010000094.1 GCF_019396385.1 Nonomuraea harbinensis
CCCCGCGCCGGCCGGCCCGGCGCGGGGTTCCGCCCTGTAGGGGATGCGATCTAGACGGTCACCGGTTCGGGGCTCTCGGTGGGCGCGAGCGGGCGTAGCAGGACGGCGGCGACCACCGCCGCGGCGACGCAGAACGCGGCGCCCACCCACGACCCGACGTGCATGGCGGTGGTGAAGGCCGCACCGGCCTGGTCCACCAGCGCGGGCGCCTGGATCGCCACCCCGATGGACTCCCTGGCCGCCTCGGGCGCGGAGACGGGCATCTGCCCGGTGTAGACCTCGGCCAGCACGCTGCCCAGCACGGCGATGCTCAGCGCCAGCCCGACCTGCTGGACGGTGTCGTTCATGGCCGAGCCGACCCCGGCCCGCTCCAGCGGGATCGCGTTCATCAGCGAGGTGTACGCGGACGGGCCCGCCAGCCCGCCGCCCACGCCCATGACCAGCAGCGCGACGAGCAGGGGCAGGTAGCCGGTGGTGGTCGCCATGACGGCGAACCCCCCTGCCATGATCAGGAGCCCGCCGCTCACCAGCGCCCGGTTGCTCACCTTCTTCCCGAGCCCGGCGCCGATCCCGTTGAAGAAGGCCGCCGCCACCGCGTACGGCAGCATGGCCAGCCCCGCGACCACCTCCTCGTACCCGAGCACGAACTGCAGGTACTGGGTGAGCATGAACATCACGGCGCCCGCCCCGAAGGACATCAGCAGGATGGACATCGACGCGCCGCTGAAGTTGCGGTTGCCGAACAGGAACAGCGGCAGCATCGGCTCCTCGCGCCGCCGCTCCCACACCACGAAGGCGACCAGCGAGACGACCGCCACCGCGATGATCCCCCAGTTGAGCTCGCGCTCGATGATGACGTACACGGCGGCCGTCAGCCCGACGCTGGACAGCACCACGCCGACCGGGTCGAGCTTGCGCGCCGGCCCCCGCGTCTCCCGCATCAGGACCAGCGCGGCCACGATGGCCAGCGCGGCGATCGGGATGTTCATCAGGAAGACCGAGCCCCACCAGTAGCTCTGCAGCAGGAAGCCGCCGAGCGTGGGGCCGATGATCACGCTGACCATGGCCACCCCGCCCCAGACGGCCATGGCGGTGCGGCGCTCCTCGGCGTCGAAGACGGTCATCAGGATGGAGAGCGTCGACGGCATCAGGATGGCCCCGCCGACGCCCATGAGCGCGCGGGCGGCGACGAGCTGCCACGGCTCGGCCGCGAAGACGGCCGCCAGCGACGCCCCGCCGAACAGGGCGAGCCCGATGATCAGGAACCGCCGGCGGCCGAACCGGTCCGACAGGCTGCCCGCCGTCAGCAGCAGCCCCGCGAACGCCAGCACGTAGACGTCCAGGATCCACTGGATGTCGGAGGGAGTGGCCCCGAGCTCCTCGATCAGCGAGGGGATGGCCAGGTTGAGGATCGTGCCGTCGACCGACAGCACCATCAGCGAGAGACAGAGAACGGCGAGCACCCACCAGCGACGTGGGTCTCGCACGGCGTTCGATTCCACTCGCACACTGTACGAGGAAACCCGCACAGTGTGCGAGAGGATTTAATCTGGAAGCATGACCGGCAAGCAGTTCTCCTCGGTGTGGACGCGCGACCCCCGGCCCGCCAAGAGCCCGGGCCGCAGCCGCGAGGAGATCGTGCGCGCCGCGGTGGAGCTGCTCGACGCCGAAGGGCTCGACGGGCTGAGCATGCGCAAGCTCGGCGCGAAGCTCGACGCGGGCGCGACCAGCCTCTACTGGTACGTGGCCAACAAGCGCGAGCTGCTGGAGCTGGTCTACGACGAGATCTGGGGCGAGATGACGGTGCCGCCGCCGGAGGAGACGAAGTGGTGGCGTCAGACGGCCGGCGCCTTCGCCCACAGCATGCGCCGGGTGATGCTGCGCCATCCCTGGTCCGCCGGGCTCATCGGGCGCACGCCCGCGCTCGGGCCCAACGCGCTGGAGGTCACCAGCCGGCTCACCCGGGCCTTCAAGGGCGCCGGGTTCCGGGGGCTGGAGATCGACTACGCCGCGTCCACGCTGACCGCCTTCGTGTTCGGCACCACGATCCCCGAAGTGGCCTACAACGAGGCGATGGCCAGGGACCCTCTCGACGAGGACAGCATGCGCGAGGCCGTCGAGCGGGCCGCCGCCGCCCACCCCGACCTGCTGGAGAGGATGCGCGAGAGCAAGCCGGCCGACCTGAGGGAGTCGCGCGAGATGATGTTCACCTTCGGACTCGCGGCGGTGCTCGATGGCCTTGAGGCGAGGCTGACGGCGTAGCAGGATCCGGAGCATGAGCGATTTCCGAGCCGCGCGCGACTTCCTGCTCCAGGCCGACTACCCCACCGCCCGCCGGGAGTTCCGGTGGCCGGAGCTGGGCGAGTTCAACTGGGCGCTCGACTGGTTCGACGGCGTGCTGGCCGCCGAGACCCCCGACCGGATCGCCCTCAAGATCACCGGCAGGGTCTCGTACACCTTCGCCGAGCTGTCCGTGCGCTCCAGCCGGGTGGCCAACTGGCTGCACGAGCAGGGCGTGCGGCGCGGCGACCGGATCCTGCTCATGCTCGGCAACCAGCCCGAGCTGTGGGAGTCGCTGCTGGCCGCGATGAAGCTGGGCGCGGTCGTCATCCCGGCCACCACGCTGCTGACCCGCAAGGACGTGACCGAGCGGATCGAGCGCGGCGGGGTGTCCCACGTGATCGCCAACGCCGAGGACGCGGGCAAGTTCGGCGGCGGCCCCTACACCAGGATCGCGGTCGGCGACGCGTACGGCTGGCTGCCCTACCACGAGTCCTCCCAGGCGGCCGAGCGGTTCACGCCCGACGGGCCGACGCACGCGGGCGACACCCTGCTGCTCTACTTCACCTCCGGCACGACCTCGCAGCCGAAGCTGGTCGAGCACACCCACGCCTCCTATCCGGCCGGCCACCTGTCGACCATGTACTGGATCGGCATCCGGCCCGGCGACGTGCATCTCAACGTGTCCTCGCCCGGCTGGGCCAAGCACGCCTGGAGCAACGTGTTCGCGCCGTGGAACGCGGGCGCGACCGTGCTCGTCCACGACTACCAGCGCTTCTCGGCGGCCGAGCTGCTGCGGGTGCTGCGCGACGAGGGCGTCGACACCTTCTGCGCGCCGCCGACCGTGTGGCGGATGCTGATCCAGGAGGACCTGGCGGCGTGGCGGCTGCCGCTGCGCACCGCCGTGGCCGCCGGCGAGCCGCTCAACCCGGAGATCATCGACCAGGTGGCCAAGGCGTGGGGCCTCACGATCAGGGACGGCTACGGACAGACAGAGACGACCGCGCAGATCGGCAACGTCCCGGGCGAGCCGGTCAAGCCGGGCTCGATGGGGCGGCCGCTGCCGGGGTACGAGATCGTGCTGCTCGATCCGGAGACCGGGGAACCGGGGGACGACGGGGAGATCTGCATCCCGCTGGAGAACCGCCCCCTCGGCCTCATGTCCGGATATGTCGCCGGATCCAGTGAAGCGATGCGCGATGGGCACTATCACACGGGTGACATGGCCTCCCGGGACGCCGACGGCTACATCACCTACGTGGGCAGGACCGACGACGTGTTCAAGGCCTCCGACTACCGCATCTCGCCGTTCGAGCTGGAGAGCGTGCTGCTGGAGCATCCCGCCGTCGCGGAGGCGGCCGTGGTGCCCGCCCCCGACCCGGTGCGCCTGGCCGTCCCCAAGGCGTACGTGACGCTCGCGCCCGGGGCCGAACCCGACGAGGAGACGGCCCGGTCGATCTTCGAGCACTGCCGGCGCGAGCTGGCCCCGTTCAAGCGGGTGCGCAGGCTGGAGTTCGCCGAGCTGCCCAAGACGATCTCGGGCAAGATCCGCCGGGTGGAGCTGCGCGAGCAGAGCCCGGCGCGGGAGTTCCGCGAGGAGGACCTGATCCGCTGATCTTCCTGGCAGTCTGTCAACCATGGCCCGCCCAGGATTACAGGCTGATCGGATAGGCTCGGCGTCGTGCTGCCCACCATCGCCGACATCCTGGAGCTGGAGACGGTCCGCCGCGGCAGCCCACAGGTCGTGGCGGGCGCCGACCGGCTCGACACCAAGGTGCGCTGGGTGCACGTCGGCGAGATCGCCGACATCGCCCAGCTGCTGCGCGGCGGCGAGCTGGTGCTCACCACGGGCGTGGCGCTGCCCGACGACTCCGCCGAGCTCACCGGCTACATCGCCGGGCTGTCCTCCGTCGGCGCCTCCGGCCTGGTCGTCGAGCTGGGCCGCCGGTTCGTCCGCGAGCTGCCCCCCGCCGTGATCAAGTCCGCCGAGGAGCACGGCCTGCCGGTCATCGTGCTCGCCCGCGAGACCCCGTTCGTGCAGATCACCGAGGCCGTCCACGCCCGCATCATCGACAACCAGCTGGAGGAGCTGCGCGCCTCCGAGCAGCTGCACGAGGTGTTCACCGAGCTGTCGGTCGAGGGCGCGTCCCCCGCGGAGGTGCTGGCCCAGGTGGCCAGGCTGTCGGGCCGCCCGGTCCTGCTGGAGAACCTCGCCCACCAGGTGCTGGCCTGCGAGTCGGCCGGCCGCGACACCGGCGCGCTGCTGGCCGGCTGGGAGAGCAGGTCCAGGGCCGTCGCCCCCGCCGACCGCACCGCGTACGACTCCGCGTCGGGCTGGCTCGTCACCACCGTCGGCGCGCGCGGGCAGGACTGGGGACGGCTGATCCTGCTGTGCGACCGCAAGCCGTCGCCGCGCGACCTGGTGCTGGCCGAGCGCGCCGCCACCACGCTCGCCCTGGGCCGCCTGCTGGAGCGCCACCAGGAGTCGCTGGAGCGCCAGGCCCACGGCACGATCATCACCGGCATCCTCACCCACGCCTACTCCGACCCCGACGAGGCCGCGGCCCGCGCCCGCGCGGTCGGCGTGCCGCTCACCGGCCGCAGGCTGGTGAGCGTGGTCATCCGTCCGACAGACCCGGCCGACCAGGCGCTCGACGGGCAGGCCGAGCTGGGCGAGCTGGCCGAGGCGACGGCCGCCGCCTGCCGCGACGCCCGCCTGCCCGCCCTGGTGGGCGCGCTCGACCAGGACCGGGTGGGCGTCCTGCTGCCGCTCCCGCCGCGCACGCAGGCCGAGCCCGCGCTGACGACGCTCTCCGAGCGCCTGCGCGAGCTGTGGAAGCACGGATCCGCGTTCGTGCTCGCCGCCGGCTCGGTGGTCGAGTCCATCCGCGACGTACGGCGCAGCTTCCTGGAGGCCGAGCAGGTGGCCGACGTGGCGGTCCGGCAGCCCGACGCCCGGCCCTTCTACCGGCTGCCCGACCTGCGCCTGCGCGGGCTGCTCCACCTGCTGCGCGACGACGCCAGGCTGCAGACCTTCGCCGAGCGCGAGCTGGGCGCGCTGCTCGCGCACGACGCCCAGCGGGGCGGCGACCTGGCCCGCATCCTGCGCATCTACCTCGACGCGGGCCGCAACAAGGCGGTCGCCGCACAGAAGGCCCACCTGTCGAGGCCCGCCTTCTACGACCGGCTGCGCCGCCTGGAACGCATCCTCGACACCGATCTCGACGACGTCGAGTCCTGCCTGTCCCTGCACGTCGCGCTGCTGGCGCTGGAGTCGTTCCGCCGCGACCGCCAGCGCTAGCCCGCGATCAATCCGGATGCGCCCCAGGAGCCCGGCCTCGTAGCCTCGGCCCCATGAACGACCGCGCCTTCGTCCCCGACGACTTCGTCGTCCCCGCGCCCCCGGCCACCCCGCGGTTCCGTCTGGAACCCCTGGGCCCCCAGCACAACGCCGCCGACCACGCCGCCTGGACCAGCAGCATCGAGCACATCCGCGCGACCCCGGGCTTCCCGGACGAACGGTGGCCTCCCGTGGAGGGCATGACCCTGGAGGCCAACCTCGCCGACCTGCGGCGCCACGCGGACGACTTCGCCCGGCGCCGCGGCTTCACCTACACCGTCCTGGACACGGACGGCGACGTGATCGGATGCGTCTACATCTACCCTTCCACGGGCGACGCCCACGACGCCGACGTGTCCTCCTGGGTCCGGGCCGACCGGGCCGACCTGGACGTGCCCCTGTACGAAGCCGTGACGGCCTGGCTGTCCGCACACTGGCCCTTCAGGACGCTCAGCTACCACCCGCGCTAGAAACCCATCGCCGCGCGCACCTCGTCGAGGGTGACCACGGCCCGCTCGCGGGCCCGCCGGTTGCCCTCGGCGAGGATCTCCCGCACCTCGGCCTCGCCGTGCTCGTTCCTGCGCTTCCTGATCGGCCGCAGGAAGTCGTTGACCGCGTCCGTGGTCAACCGCTTCAGCGCGGACGCTCCCCCGTACCCGATCTCGGCGGCGAGCTCCGCGGGCGGCCGGCCGAGGCAGAGCGACGCGATCATGAGCAGGTTGGCCACCTGGGGGCGGTTCTCCTCGTCGTAGGTGATCAGCCGCTCGGAGTCGGTGCGTGCCTTGCGGATGAGCGCGGCCGTCTCGTCCTCGGTGGCCGACAGCGCGATCGCGTTGCCCCTGCTCTTGCTCATCTTGCCGCCGTCGAGCCCCTGGAGCAGCGGCCGCTCGCCCAGCATGGCCTCGGGCACGGGGAAGACACGGCCGTAGCGCTCGTTGAAGCGCCGCGCGATCGTCCGGGTCACCTCGAGATGCGGCAACTGGTCCTTGCCCACCGGCACCAGCGTGCCCTTGCAGAACAGGATGTCGGCCGCCTGGTGCACCGGGTAGGTGAACATGAGCCCGCTGACCGCCTTCTGGCTGCTGTGCGCGATCTCGTCCTTGACGGTGGGGTTGCGGCTCAGCTCCGACACCGTCACCAGGCTCAGGAACGGCAGCATGAGCTGGTTGAGCTCGGGCACGGCGCTGTGCTGGAAGATCGTCACCTTGGCCGGGTCGAGCCCCACCGCGAGATAGTCGAGCAGCAACTCGGTGATGTTGCGCTGGATCTCCCCCGGCAGATCCCGGTCGGTGATCACCTGGTAGTCGGCCACCAGCACGTACATCGGGAACCGGTCCTGCAGGCGAACGCGGTTGGCCAGGGAGCCGAAGTAGTGGCCGAGATGGAGCGGCCCGGTGGGGCGGTCTCCGGTGAGCACGGTGTGTTGCATGGTCCCTCCTCGATCGGTCGACGCCGTCCGGAGGGATGCCCTGCGCCCGGGGCCGCCCTGAGGACGGCCCTTGCGCATGCGAAGGTCAGAGGCCGTCTCGCGGCCACCACCACATGCCGATGCGCTTCACGCACCCATTCTAGGCGAAGGTCGAACTCACCAGTCCGGGCGTATGTCGATCGCGTAACCTCTTTCAACCGTTTGGCGTGTTCTCCAGACCCGATCAGCTTGATCACGTCAGGATGGGGCGGTCCCGTTCCACCCTCCTGGAGTTCGCATGTCTCGACGCACTCTCGTCGTCGGCCTGGCCATGGCCACGACGATCACGGGCCTCACCGTGCCCGGCGCCGCAGCCGAGCAGGCGACGGTGAAGTTCCCGTCATCCAACTTCCCGCTCGGTGCGCGGTCCGCACCGACCAAGACCATGACCAGCGTGACCTCGGGCATCGACCTGTACGACGTGAAGGCGGGCTCGTCCACCGACGGCTACACGGTGACCGTGCTCCTGCCGAACGGCCGCGACGCCGGCACCCGCGAGGCCGCGGAGACCACGCTGGCCGCGGTCGAGGCGGCCGGCGAGGTCGCCGGCATCCAGCGGCTGGAGCGCCCGCAGGTCGCCGACGCCCCCGCGCAGGAGCTCTTCATGGTGCGCGTGGGCCTGTGGTCGTTCAAGCAGCGCGCCAAGGCCGACAAGGCGGCCGCGAAGCTCAAGAAGGCCGGCCTGAAGGTCAAGGTCGACTACCTGGGCGACGACGGACTCAAGACCACCGGCCCGTGGCACGTCAAGGTGCTCACGGTCGACGCCCGCACCTTCCGCGGCTCGTACGCGGCCTCGCTCGGCACCAGCGTGGCCAAGCGCGAGACGGTCTCGTCGATGGCCAAGCGGGGCGGCGCGGTCGCGGCCGTCAACGGCGGCTTCTTCAACATCCACACCGCCAAGCAGCTGCGCGGCGAGCCGGTGGGCGCCTCCGTGGTCGCGGGCAGGCTGCTCAGCGAGGCGGTCCCGGGCCGCTCCGCGATCGTGCTGCGCGGCCGTACCGCCCGCATCACCGAGCTGACGACCACGATCACGGCCGTCTCCCAGGACGGCGCCAAGCACCCGATCGCCGGCGTCAACCGCGCGGCGGCCGCCGACGAGCTCGTCCTCTACACCGAGGAGTACGGCGCCAAGACCCCCGCCGTCGACGGCACCGACGTGGTCATCGACGCCAACGGCCGGGTGGAGGCGGTCCGCACCCCCGGCGCCGCGGTGCCGAAGGGCAAGCGGGTGCTCCACGGCGGCGGCGAGGCGGCCATGTGGCTCAACGAGCACCTCTGGGAAGGCTGGACCGTCAAGGTCGACACCAAGGTGCGCGACCTGCGCAAGAACAGGAACCTCCAGCTCACCCCCGACCTGCACGTCGTGTCGGGCGGCGTGGGCCTGGTCCGCAACGGGCGCACCGCGATCACCGCCAGGCGCGACGGCCACGACTCGGTCAACATGATCCTCCGCCGCCACCCGCGCACCCTGGTCGGCACCACCCGTAACGGCAGCCTGATCGTGGCCACGATCGACGGCCGCAAGCCGGGCATCACCGTGGGCGCCAACTTCGTCGAGGCGGCCCAGTTCATGCGCTGGCTCGGCGCCACCCAGGCGATCAACCTGGACGGCGGCGGGTCGACGGCGATGGTCGTGAAGGGCAAGGTCGTCAACCAGCCGTCCGACGGCGGGGAGCGCGCCGTCGGCGACGCCCTGCTCGTCCTCCCCCGCTAGATCCGGCGGCTAGTCGGCGCTCCGCGACCGCGCGTCGCCCGCGACGTCGTCGACGAGCGGCTCCCCGGCCTTGCTGGGGAGCCGAGTGCCGGGACGTCCCTGAGGCGGCTCGGGGCGGGCGCCCCTGCGGGCCGACCCGCGCCTGGGCAGGAAAGCGGAGATGACCATCCCGGCCGCCGCCGCGACCGCCGAGATGACCAGCGCGATCTGGAGGCCGTCGCGCGAGGGCAGAGTCACGGCTCCCAGCTGGACGGTCTGCGCGGCCAGCACCGCGCCGATCACCGCGCTGGCCGTCGACGTGCCGATGGAGCGCATCAGCGAGTTGAAGCCGTTGGCCGCGCCGGTCTCCGAGGTGGGCACGGCTCCCATGATCGAGGCGGGCATGGCGGCGTACCCGAGACCGGCACCGGCCGAGACGATCGTCGCGGCCAGCGCGACGTGCCAGACCTCCGTCATCAGGAACAGCGCGGTGACGTAGCCCGCGATGGAGAGCAGGGCGCCGAGCATGAGCGTCACCTTGGGGCCGTAGGCTCCGGTGACACGGGCCGAGACGGGCGAGAGCACGATCATCATGCCGCCGCCCACCGCCATGCACAGCCCGGCCTCGAACAGGGTGAGCCCCAGCCCGTAACCGGACGCGGCCGGCGCCTGCAGCACCTGGGGGAAGACCAGCTGGGTGCCGAACATGGCGAACCCGAAGGCGATGGACGCCAGGTTGGTGAGCAGCACCTCGCGCCGGGTGGTGGTCCGCAGGTCGACCAGCGGATTGTGCATCCGCAGCTCCGCCCATCCCCAGAGCGCGAAAATCACCACCGCCGCGGCGAACAGGCCCAGGGTCAGCGGGCTCGTCCAGCCCCAGCTGCCGCCCTTGCTGATGGGCAGCAGGAAGCAGACCAGCCCGGCCGACAGCCCGGCCACGCCGAGGAAGTCGAAGCGCCCGCCTGTCCGCAGCGGCGAGACCGGCACGAGCGTGATGGTCAGGACCAGGCCCGCCACCCCCATCGCGGCGGCGACCAGGAAGAGCACGTGCCAGTTGGCGTACTGGGCGACGACCGCGCCCAGCGGCAGCCCGATGGCGCCGCCGGCGCCCAGCGTGGCGCTCATCAGCGCCATGGCCGAGCCCAGCCGGCCGGGCGGCAGCAGGTCCCGCATGATGCTGATGCCGAGCGGGATCACGCCGACCGCGCAGCCCTGCAGCGTACGGCCGATCACCACGAGGGGCAGCGCGCTGGTGAAGACGCAGATCGCCGATCCGAGGATCATCAGCGAGAGGCTGATCACGATCATCCGGCGCTTGCCGTACATGTCTCCGAGCCGCCCGCTCACGGGCGTGAACACCGCCGACGACAGCAGCGTGGAGGTGATCACCCAGGACGCGTCCTCCGCCGAGGCCGACACCAGCCTCGGCAGGTCGGGGATGATGGGCACCACCAGGGTGAACATCATCGACACGACCATGCCGCTGAAGGCCAGGGCGGCGATGACGACGCCGCTCGACTTTCCGGGGGTGCGAGGCATCGCCACCGAGCTCCGTTCGATCAAAATCCGCGGTTGGACAGGACAAGGCTGCCAGACGCCGCGAAGAAGATGCCCACCCCCTGCACGAAGCTGACCTCCACGTCGGGCACCTGCGCGGCGGCCTCGCCCCGCAACTGCCGGACGGACTCCAGGATCGCGAACATCCCGTACATGCCGGTGTGCGTGTACGCGAGCCCGCCGCCGTTGGTGTTCACCGGCAGGCTGCCGCCCGGGATCGTGTGACCGTCCGCGATGAACGCCCCCGACTCTCCCCTGCCGACGAACCCGAGATCCTCCAGCCCGTAGAGCGGCAGGTGCGCGAACGCGTCGTAGATCATCAGATGGTCGACGTCGCCGTGCCCGAGCCCGGCCGTGCGGAACGCCTCGGCGCTGGAGCGGCGGAACGCCTGGAACGACCCCGGATCCTCCATCTGGGACACCATCGCGCTCTCGGTGGCCTCGCCCGAGCCCAGCAGGTAGACGGCCCGGCTCCCCCCGGGCAGGTCGGCGGCGCGTTCCGCGCTGGTCAGCACCAGGGCGCCGCCGCCGTCGGTGACCACACAGCACATGTCCCTGGTGAACGGGTAGGCGATCTCCGGAGCCTGGAGCACCTCGTCCACCGTGACGATGTCACGCCGCAGGGCCCGCGGGTTCTTGCTCGCCCACTCCCGCTGGGCGACGACCACCCGGGCCAGGTCCTCCCGGTCCATGCCGCGCTCGTGCAGGAAGCGCAGCGCGGGGACGGTGAACGTGGCGTACGGGGTGATGGCCCCGTACGGCGCCTCGAACTGTCCGGCGGGGGTCGCGTTGGCCCCGCCCCACCGCGGCGCGCCCACCCGCGACCGCCCGGACTCGCCGTGGGTGATGAGGACGACGTCGGCCGCGCCGGCCGCGACGGCCGCCGCCGCGTGCCGGACGTGCAGCAGGAAGCTGCAGCCGCCGACCATGGTGCCGTCGGCCCAGCGCGGGTTGATGCCCAGGTGGTGCGCCACGTCCAGGGCCAGCGGCCCGGCGGTCGCCACGCCGTCCACGTCGGCGGGGGTGAGCCCGGCGTCCCGCAGGGCGTTCAGCCCCGCCTCGGCGTGCAACTGCAGCATCGAGGTGTTCGGCAGGACCCCGATCTCGTCGGTCTCGGCCGCGCCGACGATCGCGATCCGGCCGCCGTGCATGCTGGTCACGCGCTCTCCTCTTCAGGCTGGAAGACCGGCAGCACGGTCCCGCCGCGCTCCTCGAACGTCACCCGGAGCCGCAGGTCCAGGGGCAGGTTCTCGGGCGCCGGCTCGACGCCGACCACGTTCGTCATGAGCCGCGGGCCCTCGTCAAGCTCCACCAGGGCGATCACCGGCGAGACGGATTCGAAGCCGGGCATCGGCCGTCTGTTGATCACGTACGAGACGAGCCGCGCACGGCCGGACACCGTCACCCAGGCGACGTCAGGCGAGGCGCAGTAGCGGCAGAACGGCCGCGGGTAGAAGTAGTGCCGGCCGCAAGCGCCGCACTTCTGAATGCGCAGCTCGCCCGCCTTCGCGGCCTCCCAGTACGGGGCGGTCTCGGGCGTCGGCCTGGGCATGAAGTCCTCGATCACCCGTTCCTCCGGACGAACGTGCCGCGATCCAGCACGACCTGGCCGGCCACCGTGGTCTGGAAGCGCCAGGTCTCGCCGTCGTCCCAGAGGGCCACCGCCAGCTCCTGCCCCGGGAAGACCGGGGAGGCGAAGCGCGCCGACATGGTGCCGAACAGCTCCGGGTCCGAGCCGCACGCGGTGTGCAGCAACGCCCTGCCGGTGAACCCGAAGGTGCACAGGCCGTGCAGGATCGGACGGTCGAACCCGGCCTTCCCGGCGAGCCACGGGTCGGAGTGCAGCGGGTTGCGGTCGCCGCTCAGCCGGTAGAGCAGGGCCTGGTCGGGCCGCGTCCGGTAGGTCACCACGTGGTCGGGCGCGCGCTCCGGCCGTTCCCACGGCGCGGCGGAGCCCCGCTCGCCGCCGAAACCGCCCTCGCCCCGGATGAAGGTGCCGGTGCTGGACTCGGCGAGCACCTTGCCCGAGTCCGCGTCCATGACCGTCGACTCCAGGACGGCGATGGCGTTCGGCCCCTTGTCGTAGAAGGCGGCCACGCGGCTCCTGGTCACGGTGGAGCCCTCGGGAGGCAGCGCGCCGTGCAGCGTGATCGACTGCTCGGCGTGCAGCACCTGGGCGAGGTGGAAGTCACCCAGCGGGGGCATCGACCCTCCGGTGCCGCCGATCATGACCGCGAAGGTGGGCAACACCTGCTGGGCGACGTCGTGCGAGTTCTCCGTCGTGAACGGCAGCTCCGTCAGCGGATCCTCGGCCCCCGCCCCGACGCCGAGCGCGTAGAGGATGGCGTCGGCCGAGGTCCATCGCCGGCCCCCGCCCTCCCACTCCTTGCCCACCAGGTCCAGATTCAGCGCCAAGGGAGCGCTCCTTCCGTAAGGGTCCTGCCAGCACCATAATCCGGACAAAGTTCGTCTGTAAATACCGCGGAACCGGTGGCGAACCTCCCGAGACCTGGCAGACTGAGAAAATATGAAAACCGCTTCGACCACCTCCCGCCCCGGACGACCACCCGACCCCGGCATCGAGCCCCGAGTCCTCGACGCGACGCTGCAGATCTACGCGGAGGTCGGCTGGGCCGGGTTCACCATGGACGCCGTCGCGCGCCGGGCACGCGTGGGCAAGGCCGCCCTCTACCGCCGCTGGGAGAGCAAGGAGAAGCTGATCGTCGAGGCCCTGGCCTCGATCACCATGCCCGTCATGGCCGAGACCACCGGCTCGCTGCGCGAGGACCTCCTGGCCATGTGCGTCCGCACGCTGAAGGCGCAGCAGAGCCGCGACGGCCTGGTCGGGCTGCGGGCGCAGATCGAGGCCAAGTTCTATCCCGAGCTGTTCGGCCAGGCCATGGAGGACCTCGGGAAGCAGTGGCGAACCCTGTCCAGGCGGCTCGTGCTGCTCGCCATCGACCGGGGCGAGATCCCCCAGGGCACCTCGCCGGCCCTGGTGCTGGACGCGGTGAACGGCATCATCGTCAACCACGTGCTCTCCACGCCGATCGACAGGATGCCCGCCCTCCTGGAGGACGCCCCCCGCTACGCCGAGTGGGTCGTCGATTTCGTGCTCTCCTCCATCGGCTACCGCCCCGCCGAAGCCGCCCTTGACACCGACGGGGCCCGGTCTTAGCTTCTGTGTTGCGGACGCATTTCGTCTGAATTTCACGGTACGAAAGTCGCACACCAATCCCCTGACCAATTTCGGACACTTGATGTCTGAAATCAGGGGTCGTGCGTCCTTGGGCGATCGCCGCAAGGCGACAGGTCTGGAGGAACGAATGCCGGCTACCAACCCTGACACGACGTCCGAGAATCCCGGTTTCTACGCGCTGGCGCTCCAGGACCCACAGCGACTGGCCTTCATCGGCCCGCAGGGCGAAGAGACCACCTTCGGTGAGCTGGGAGCCCAGGTCAACCGCATCTCCCATGGCCTCCGGGCGCTGGGCGTGGGCAAGGAAGACATGGTCGCCATCCTGGTGCACAACGGCCGGGAGTACATAGAGCTGGCACTCGCCACCATCCAGCTCGGCGCCTACATCGTGCCGATCAACACCCATCTCGCCCCGCCCGAGGTCGCCTACATCGTCAAGGACAGCACCGCCAAGGTGCTCGTCGCCCACTCCGACCTGGCCGGACACCTGCGCAGCGAGGTCGGCGGGCTGCCGGCGCACCGCTACGCCATCGGCGGCGAGGTCGAGGGCTGGCAGCCCTACCCCGAGCTGTGGAGCGGCCGGCCCGAGGAACAACCGGGCGACCGGGTCATGGGCGCCATCATGAACTACACCTCGGGCACCACCGGCCGCCCCAAGGGCGTGCGCCGGCCGCTGTCGGGCCTCAGCCCCGAACAGGAAGCCCCGCTCGCCTCGAAGCACTTCTACACGCTCGGCTTCCGGAAGCAGGGTGTCCACCTCGCCTGCTCGCCGCTGTACCACGCCGCCCCCGGCGCGTTCGCCATCAACGCGCTGCACCTGGGCCACACCGTGGTCTGCCACCTCAAGTTCAACGCCGAGGCGGTGCTGCGCGCCATCGAGCGCTACAAGGTGACCACCAGCCACATGGTGCCCACCCACTTCCACCGGATGCTCCGCCTACCCGAGGAGGTCCGCCTCCGCTACGACGTCTCCAGCCTGGACAGCCTGATCCACGCCGCGGCGCCCTGCCCCGTCGAGGTCAAGAAGCAGATGATGGAGTGGGTCGGCCCCAAGCTCTACGAGTATCTGGCGGCCACCGAAGGCGGCATGTCCCAGGTCACCCCGGAGGAGTGGCTGGCCAAGCCCGGCACGGTCGGCCGGCCGCAGCCGGGCACCACGCTCCGCATCGTCGGCGAGAACGGCGAAGAGGTGCCGGACGGCGAGCCTGGAACGATCTACTTCAGCAACGCCGGCCAGGCATTCGAGTACTACAACGACCCGGGGAAGACCGCGGCCGCCCGGCTCGACGGCATGTCCACGGTCGGCGACTTCGGCTACCTGGACGAGGACGGCTACCTGTTCCTCCTCGACCGCAGGACCGACCTGATCATCTCCGGCGGCGTGAACATCTACCCGGCCGAGATCGAGCAGTTCCTGATCACCCACCCGTCTGTCCAGGACATCGCCGTGATCGGCGTGCCGGACCCCGACTGGGGCCAGAGCGTGCTCGCCATCGTCCAGCCGTCACCGGGCGTGGAGGCCGGCGAGGCGCTGGCCGAGAAACTCCGGGCCTACTGTGCCGAAGGGCTCGCCTCGTACAAGCGCCCGCGCAGGTTCGAGTTCCGCGAGGACTTCCCGCGGACGGAGGCGGGCAAGCTCCAGCGCCGCAAGCTGCGGGACGAGTACGTCGACAACAGCTGACAGAGGCGTCGCCGGTCTCTACACGGGCCCCGGCGTGATGACCGAAGCCTCCCACGAAGCAGGACGGGAGCCAGAAACAAGAAAAGTCCCGAAGCCGCAGCCTCGAAGCCCTCGACGAAACAGAGAAGGCCCCGAAGCCCCAGCCCCAGGGCCCTCACGAAACAAGGAAAGGCCCCGACACTAACTGTCGGGGCCTTTCCCATATGAAAATTGTCCGGCGGTGACCTACTCTCCCACACCCTCCCGAGTGCAGTACCATCGGCGCAGAGAAGCTTAACTTCCGGGTTCGGAATGTAACCGGGTGTTTCC
>NZ_JAHKRN010000095.1 GCF_019396385.1 Nonomuraea harbinensis
CGGGTCCTGTGGCGGCGGGCCGGTGCCCCGGGGGCCCGGTGGTGATGGTGGCGATGACCGCGTCGCGGGCGGTGGCCGACAGGGCCGGGTCGCGCTGCTCCTCGGGCATGGAGATGAGGGTGAGGGTGATCCCGCGGCCGGCGGCGTGCACGAGGAGGGCGGCGCGTTCCTCGGTCATGGCGAGCCGGCCCGCCTCGGCGATGCGGTGGATCATGCCGGAGAGGATCTCCGACGCCTGGCGGGCGGCGGGTGACTCGCCGGGGCGCGGGTCACCGTAGATGAGGCTGTAGAGGGCGGGGTGCGCCAGGCCGAAGCCGACGTGCAGGTCCCAGCCGCGGCGCAGGTCGGCGACCGGGTCGTCGGTGACGGGGTTGTCCTTCTTGCTGCGCAGGTAGGTCTGGAAGCCGTGGCCGGCCACGGCGTCGAGCAGGCCCTGTTTGTCGCCGAAGACGCGGTAGATCGCCGGGGCCTGCACCCCGGCGGCGGCGCTCACGGCGCGGGTCGAGACCGCGTCGCGCCCGCCCTCGGTGAGCAGGGCCGAGGCGGCTTCGATGATGCGGTCCCGGTGCGTCTTCGCCATGTTTCCGATGGTAACAGGATGATGTTATCGATTTGGCCCGTGCCGGTCATCGTTCGCTGTCCAGGTGGGCCATCGCCGGGGCGGCGTAGCGCGCGCCGGAGGCGGCGCCGGCGGGCACCGCGCGCTCGATGTCCGCCAGGTCCTGCTCGGTGAGGTGGACGCCGGTCGCGGCGAGGGATTCGGCCAGCCGGGCCCGGGTGCGGGCGCCGACGAGCGGCACGATGTCCTGGCCCTGCCGGCTCACCCAGGCGATCGCGGCCTGGGCGGCGGTCACGCCCTTGCGTTCGGCGACGCCGCGCAGGGCCTCCGCCAGTGCCAGGTTGCGCTCCAGGTTGCCGCCCTGGAAGCGCGGGCTGGCGGTGCGGAAGTCGCCGGCGGCGAGGTTTCTGTCCGGGGTCCAGTGGCCGCTCAGCAGGCCGCGCGACAGCACGCCGTAGGCCGTGACGCCGATGCCGAGCTCCCGCGCGGTGGGCAGGATCTCGGCCTCGATGCCGCGTGACAGCAGTGAGTACTCGATCTGCAGGTCGCTGATCGGGTGCACGGCGGCGGCCCTGCGCAGGGTGTCGGCGCCGACCTCGGACAGGCCGATGTGGCGGATGTATCCGGCCTGGACCAGCTCGGCGAGCGCGCCGACGGTCTCCTCGATGGGCACTTCGGGGTCGAGCCGGGCGGGCCGGTAGACGTCGATGTGGTCGGTGCCGAGCCGCCGCAGGCTGTAGGCGAGGAAGGTCTTGGTCGCGGCCGGGCTGGTGTCGTAGCCGAGCCAGCCGCCGTCGGGGCCGCGCAGCGCGCCGAACTTGACGCTGATCACGACGCGGTCGCGGCCGGCGCCGCGCAGGGCGTCGCGCAGCAGCAGCTCGTTGTGGCCCATGCCGTAGAAGTCGCCGGTGTCCAGCAGTGTGACGCCCGCTTCGAGGGCGGCGTGGATGGTGGCCAGCGACTCCTTCTCGTCGGCGGGGCCGTAGAGGTCGGACATGCCCATCAGGCCGAGCCCGAGCTCGGATACGACCGGCCCGGTGACGCCGAGGGTGCGCGTGTTCATGAGGTGTCTCCCCGAGATGTTTTCACTGTTAACAAAATTGACGGTATCACCGATAATTAATCGGCGCTACCGTGAGGGTGTGATCGCTGATACCGGCCTGTGCGGTACGGGCCGCGCACCTGGCCATACACTTGTCCAACGTGACTTCCAAGCCTCGCATCCCTGACGTCCTGGCAGCCCGTTACGCCTCGCCGGAGCTGGCCCGCCTGTGGTCTCCCGAGCACAAGGTGATCGCCGAGCGGCGGCTGTGGCTGGCGGTGCTGCGCGCGCAGGCCGAGCTCGGC
This sequence comes from Nonomuraea harbinensis, assembly GCF_019396385.1. Classification (GTDB taxonomy): domain Bacteria; phylum Actinomycetota; class Actinomycetes; order Streptosporangiales; family Streptosporangiaceae; genus Nonomuraea; species Nonomuraea ferruginea. The sequence continues at coordinate 1,907 of NZ_JAHKRN010000095.1, forward strand.
GTGGCGGTGCCCGAGGGCGCGGTCGCCGACTACGAGAAGGTCGTCGACCGGGTCGACCTGGAGTCGATCGCGGCGCGCGAGCGGGTGAGCCGCCACGACGTCAAGGCGCGCATCGAGGAGTTCAACGCGCTGGCCGGGCACGAGCAGGTCCACAAGGGCATGACCTCCCGCGACCTGACCGAGAACGTCGAGCAGTTGCAGGTCCGCGACAGCCTCCTGCTGGTGCGCGGCCGCGTGGTGGCGCTGCTGGCCCGCCTGGCCGGGCTCGCCGCCCGTCACGAGGCGACCGTGCTGGCCGGCCGGTCCCACAACGTCGCCGCCCAGGCCACCACCCTCGGCAAGCGTTTCGCGGGCGCCGCCGACGAGCTGATGGTGGCCTACCGGCGGCTGGAGGAGCTGATCGCCCGCTATCCGCTGCGCGGCATCAAGGGTCCGGTCGGCACCGCCCAGGACATGCTCGACCTGCTCGGCGGCGACCACGCCAAGCTGGCGGAGCTGGAGGAGCGCGTCTCGGCCCATCTGGGCTTCGAGCGCCGGCTGACCAGCGTCGGCCAGGTCTACCCGCGCTCGCTGGACTTCGAGGTCGTCACCGCGCTCGTCCAGCTGGCCGCCGCGCCGTCCTCGCTGGCCAGGACGATCCGGCTGATGGCCGGCCACGAGCTGGTCACCGAGGGCTTCAAGGAGGGCCAGGTCGGCTCGTCGGCGATGCCGCACAAGATGAACACCCGCTCGTGCGAGCGGGTCAACGGCCTGGCCGTGGTGCTGCGGGGTTACGCCTCCATGGTGGGGGAGCTGGCCGGCGACCAGTGGAACGAGGGCGACGTGTCCTGCTCGGTGGTGCGCCGGGTGGCGCTGCCGGACGCGTTCTTCGCCTTCGACGGCCTGGTGGAGACGATGCTGACGGTGCTGGAGGAGTTCGGAGCCTTCCCGGCCGTGATCTCCGCCGAGCTCGACCGCTACCTGCCGTTCCTGGCGACGACCAAGATGCTCATGGCGGCGGTCCGGGCCGGGATGGGGCGCGAGCGGGCGCACGAGCTGATCAAGGAGCACGCGGTGGCGTCCGCGCTGGCGATGCGCCGGAGCGGCGGCGCCAACGAGCTGCTCGACCGGCTGGCGGCGGACGAGCGGTTCCCGCTGGACCGGGCGGCGCTGGATGCGCTGCTGGCCGACCGGGTGTCGTTCACCGGCGCGGCCGCCGGCCAGGTGCGGGAGGTCGTCGAGCAGGTGGGCCGCGTGGTGGCCGAGCACCCGGAGGCGGCCGCGTACCGTCCGGGCGCCATCCTGTGATCCACGAGCTGGCCTCGCTCGCCGGGTTGCGGGCCGCGTGCGGTGACGACGACCTGGTGGTGTGGAACGCGCAGGACCTCGGCGGTGGCGGGCCGGCGCGGGCGTGGGCGTCGGGCGGCGCGGTGGTGTCCGCCGCGCCCGGGGTGTCGCGCCACGACCGGCTGGCGGTGTGGGGGGAGGCCGCCGACGCGGTGGAGCTGGTCCGGCACGCGCTGGCCGAGCTGGGGCCCTCCTACCGGCCGTGGGGCGAGCGGGAGCTGCTGGCGCAGGTGGTGGCGAAGCTGGACGGGCTGGAGGTGGGCGGCGCGTTCTCCTGGATGAGCCTGGCCGACCGGCCTGGGCCGGGTTTTCCGTCCGGTCCGCCCTTCGCGACGGAGGTGGGCTGGTTGCCGGCAGAGGCCGAGGGGGAGGTTGCCGCGCTGCTGGCGGTGGACGCGCCGGACTCCTACGCGGCTCCCGGGATGCCGGGGGTGCGCCGGTGGGCGGGGGCGCGGGTGGACGGGGTGCTGGCGTCGGTGGCGGCCGACGCCTGGCCGGCTCCGTCGGTGGGCGTGCTGGCGGGGGTGGCGACGGCGGCCGCGTTCCGGGGGCGGGGGCTGGCCGAGCGGGTGTGCGGGTGGGTGTCGGGGGAGCTGGTGGCGTCGTACGGGCGGGCGGCGCTGATGGTGGACGACGACAACGCCACGGCCATCGCCGTGTACGAGCGGCTCGGGTATCGGATCAGGCCGGTGCTGTCCTCGTACATGAAATCTACAAAGTAAAGGGCGTGGGCGGGTGCGGAAACCGCACATCACCAACCCTTCAACCCTGCGACGGTCAGAAGGGGTAGGTGCGGGGTTCGTCCCGTACGGTGACCCACTGGGTCTCGCAGAACTCCTCGGCGGCGAAGCCGAGGCCGAACCGTCCCCAGCCGCTGTCCTTGACGCCGCCGAAGGGCATCTGCGGTTCGTCGTTGACGGGCTGGTCGTTGATGTGGACGATGCCGGCTTCCAGGGTGGCGGCCAGGCGTAGTCCGCGCCGGCTGTCGCCGGTGATGATGGAGGCGGCGAGTCCGAGGTCGGTGTGGTTGGCGCGGGCGACGGCTTCTTCGGCGGAGTCGACGGTTTCCACGACGACGACGGCGCCGAAGGTCTCGCTCTGGGCGATCTCGGCTTCGTCGGGGACGTCGGTGAGGACGGTGGCGGGGTAGCAGGGGGGTGCGGGTTCGCCGCCGGCCAGGACGCGGGCGCCGAGTCCGACGGCTTCTTTGACGCGCCGGTCGAGCAGGGCGAGGGCCCATTCGTTGATGACGGGGCCGATGACGGTGGCGGGGTCGGCGGGGTCGCCGGTGGGGAGTCGGGCGGCGCGGGCGGCGAAGCGTTCGGTGAAGGCGTCGGCGAGGGGGCGTTCGACGTAGATGCGGCGGGCGCACATGCAGACCTGGCCCTGGTGGATGAAGGCGCCGTAGACGGCGGCGTCGACGGCGTGGGTGAGGTCGGCGTCGGCGGCGACGATGAGGGGGTTCTGGCCGCTGAGTTGCAGGACGACGCGTTTGAGGTGGCGGCCGGCTTTTTCGGCGAGGCGTCTGCCGGTGGGGGTGGAGCCGGTGAAGTTGAGGCGTTTGACGAGGGGGCTGGCGAGGAGGGTGTCGCCGACGGCGCCGGCTTCGCCGGGTGCGTGGGTGATGACGTTGAGTGCTCCGGCGGGGAGTCCGGCTTGGTGGAGGATTTCGGCCCAGAGGGTGCCGCCGGTGTAGGGGGCTTCTTCGGAGGGTTTGAGTACGACGGTGTTGCCGAGGGCGAGGGGGCCGGTGATGGCGCGGCCGGAGAGGGTGAGTGAGGCGTTCCAGGGGGCGATGGCGGCGACGACGCCGACGGGTTTGCGTACGGCCATGGCTTGGGTGCCGTCGGTGTCGGAGGGGAGGAGTTCGCCTGCGGGGTGGTAGGCGAGGTTGGCGGCTTGGCGGAGGAGTTTGACGGCGAAGTCGAGTTGTACGGTGCCGAAGTGGTGGCCGCAGCCGGTTTCTGCGGCGAGGGCGGCGAGGACGTGGGTGGCGCGTTGTTCGAGGAGGTCGGCGGCGTTGAGGAAGACGCGCTGGCGTTCGGCGGGGCGGGTGCGGCTCCAGGTGGGGAAGGCGTGGTGGGCGGCGGTGATGGCGCGTTCGGTGTCTTCGGCGTCTCCGGCTGCGGCGTGGCCGAGGATGTGGCCTGACCAGGGGGATCGGTTGGGGTAGGTGCGGCCGGTGGTGGCGGGTGTCCAGGTGCCGGCGATGAAGTGTGTGGTGTTTGCGGTCCAGGGTTGTGCCGCGGCCATCGAGTCCCCGATCTTCTTGCTCGTTGTTGCCGGCCGTTAGCTTTCCGGTGGTGGGGGCGGGCTGTCCACAGCGGTTCGGATGGTTAGAACGTTGGGGTCGTATTCTGGCACGCGTGGCTGATGATGGTTCTTCTCGTGGTCGTGCGGCGGCTGGTTCTTCGGCGTTCTCGGTGTCTTTGGAGCGGGGGCTGAGTGTGCTGTCGGCGTTCGGTGGTGATCGTTCGGTGCTGGGGATCGCGGATCTGGCGCGGGCGGTGGGGCTGAACAAGAGCACGACGTATCGGTATGTGGCGACGCTGGTGAAGCTGGAGTATCTGCGGCAGGACCCGGAGACGAAGAAGTATTTCCTGGGGCCGCGGGTGGTGGATCTGGGTTTCGCGGCGATCGATTCGATGGAGTTGACGAAGGTGGCGGGGCCGGTGTTGCAGGCGCTGGCCGATGAGACGGGGTTCACGGCGAGCATGGGGCTGTGTGACGGGCCGGACGTGGTGTATGTGGATCGGCGGCGTAGTGCGCGGCGGAGTTCGCTGGCGATGGATCTGAATTTGCATGTGGGGTCGCGGTTGCCGGCGTACTGCACGTCGATGGGGAAGGTGTTGCTGGCTTTCCGGGATCCGGTGGCGTTGCGGCAGACGCTGGATCGGATCGACATGGCGCGGCGGGGTCCGAAGACGATCACGAACAGGGAGCAGTTGGTGGCTGCGCTGGCGAAGGTGCGGCAGAGCGGGTGGGCGGTGAACGACGAGGAGCTGGCGCCGGGGTTGCGGTCGTTCGCGGCGCCGGTGCGTGATCGTTCGGGTGAGGTGGTGGCGGCGGTGAACGTGGCGGTGCATCTGACGATGGCGCCGGCGGCGGTGGAGTCGCTGGCGGGGCGGTTGGAGGGGCCGTTGCGGCGTACGGCGGCGGAGATTTCGCGGCGGTTGGGTTACCGGCCGGAGTAGGGGCGTTCGGGGGAGGCAAATCGCGTTCGGGTGGTTCGAACGCTGTGTTGCTCTGGTGTGGGCGGGACCGTACGGTCGGCTCAACTTCCGCCACCGGAGGTCCGTGCCGTTCCCCGGCCAGCTGGTGGCCGGGTGAGACATCCCCCAGAGCAACTGCGGCGTGTCCAGGTTCAGTGCTGCCTGCGCGCCGTCGAAACGAGGAGTTTGGCGTGAGTGACACCCCCACACGCGGCCTGGACCGGCGTTCTTTCCTGAAGGCGGCGGCGGCTCTCGGCGGTACGTCCTTGGTGGGCGCCTGCGGAGGGCTGAAGGGCGCCGGTAGTTCGTCGTCGGATGTGCTGAAGATCGGTTATGTGAGTCCGCAGACGGGTCCGCTGGCGGGGTTCGCCGCCGCGGACAATTTCGTGGTGCAGCAGATCCAGGACGCGTTGCGTAACGGTTTCACCGCCGGTGGGCAAAAGCGCCGGATCGAGATCGTCGTCAAGGACACGCAGTCGAATCCGAACCGGGCGACCGAGGTCACGCGTCAGCTGATCAACAGTGACAAGGTGGATCTGATCGTCGGTTCCTCCACTCCGGACACCACGAATCCGGTCGCCGACCAGTGTGAGGCGAACGGGATCCCGAACGTGACCACGATCGCTCCGTGGGAGGCGTGGTTCAACGGCCGGGGCGGCAAGGATGGTGAGGGGTTCACGTACACGACGCTGTTCTTCTTCGGCATGCGGGAGTTCGCCGACTGTTTCATCCCGATGTGGGAGCGGGTGGATCCGTCGAACAAGAACGTGGCGGCGTTGTGGCCGAACGACACCGATGCGAACGCCTTCCGGCAGGGGCTGGGGGCGATGATGAAGGAGTCCGGTTACACGCCGGTCGACGGTGGCGCCTATCAGAACGGGGCGGCGGACTTCACGGCGCAGATCGCGACGTTCAAGGAGTCGCGGGCGGAGCTGTTCACCTGCACGCCGATCCCGCCGGACTTCCAGACGTTCTGGAAGCAGGCGCGGCAGCAGGGTTTCCGGCCGAAGCTGGCCACGGTGGCCAAGGTGATGTTGTTCCCGTCGGAGGCGGAGGCGCTGGGGCAGCTGGCGGCCAACATCGCCACGGACTTCTGGTGGAGCCCGGCGCATCCGTACACCTCGACGCTGGACGGCAGGAGCGCCAAGCAGCTGGCCGACGACTTCGCGGCGTCGACGGGCAAGCAGTGGACGCAGGCGCTGGGGTCGGTGTATTCGCTGTTCGAGATCGCGGTGCAGGCGTTCAAGGAGGCGAGCGATCCGAAGGATCGTGACGAGGTGGCGTCGAAGCTGCGCGGGATGAAGATCGAGTGCATGAGCGGGAAGCTCGACTTCACGGCGGGGCCGCAGCCGGGCATCGCGATCCAGCATCCGGTGGGCGGGCAGTGGCGCAAGGGTGAGAAGTTCCCGTGGGATGTGGTGATCGTCGACAACACGCCGAACAAGGATGTGCCGGTCGGCGGCGACCTGCTGCCCACGAACCAGGGCGACTGATGGCGCCGCTGCTGCGTCTGGACGGCGTCGCCAAGAGTTTCGGTCAGGTGGTCGTCGCCCGTGACCTGAGTTTGTCGGTGGAGCCGGGTGAGGCGCTGGGGATCGTGGGCCCGAACGGGGCCGGCAAGTCGAGCCTGTTCGCCATGATCTCGGGGGATCTGCGCCCGGACGGCGGCACGGTGTGGCTGGACGGGCGGGATGTCACGGGTGCGGCGCCGCATGCGCGCACGCGTGCCGGGATCGGCCGTACCTTTCAGGTGCCGCGGCCGTTCGGGCATCTGACGGTGTTCGAGAACGTGCTGGTGTGCGCGCATCAGGGGGCGGGGCTGCGGGGCAGGCAGGCGCAGGCGCACGCGATGGGCGTGCTGGAGCGCGTCGGCCTGGCCGAGCTGGCGAACACTCCGGCGGGGCGGCTGGCGTTGTTGCAGCGTAAGCGGCTGGAGGTGGCGCGGGCGGTGGGCACCGGGCCGCGGCTGCTGCTGCTGGACGAGGTCGCGGGCGGGCTGACCGAGCCCGAGGTGGCCGAGCTGGTGGCGGTCGTCAGGGAGTTGCACGCCGGCGGGCTCGGCGTGGTGTGGATCGAGCATGTGGTGCACGCGCTGGTCAAGACGGTCGGGCGGATGATCTGCCTGGCCGGGGGTGACGTGGTGGCCGACGGTGAGCCGTTGCGGGTGCTGGCCGACCAGCGGGTGCGTGAGCTCTACCTGGGCGCCGGTCCCGAGGCCGGTGCGGAGGAGGGGTCGTGACGCTGTTGTCGGTCCGGGATCTGACCGTCCATCACGGGCAGTTGCGCGCCGTGGACGGTGTGAGTCTGTCCGTGGACGAGGGTGAGGTGCTGGCGATCATCGGCGCCAACGGCGCGGGCAAGTCGACGCTGCTGCGGGCGCTGGCCGGGCTGAACGCGCCGTCGTCGGGGACGGTGGAGCTGGCGGGGCGTGACATCACCCGGATGCCCGCGCACAGGCGGGTGGTGGCGGGTGTCGCGCTGGTGCCGGAGGGCAGGCGGCTGTTCCGCTCGTTGACGGTGGAGGAGAACCTGCTGGCGGGCGCGTACCGGGGGCGGCCTGGGCCGTGGACGATGGCGGCGGTTCTGGAGCTGTTCCCGTGGATGGCCGAGCGGCGCGGGCAGAACGCCGGGCAGTTGTCGGGCGGGGAGCAGCAGGCGGTGGCGATCGGCCGGGCGTTGCTGTCCAATCCTGACCTGCTGCTCATCGACGAGTTGTCGCTGGGGCTGGCGCCGGTGGTGGTGCGCCGCATCTACGAGGTGCTGCCGGGCATCGTCGGCGCGGGCACGACGGCGCTGATCGTCGAGCAGGACGTCTCGCAGGCGATGCGGGTCGCCGATCGGGTGCACTGTCTGCTCGAAGGCCGTTCGGTGCTGCAGGGCCGGCCGGCGGAGCTGACCGGGGAGCGGGTCGAGCACGCGTACTTCGGGATCGGGGCGGCGGAGCCCGCACAGGAGGGACGTCACTGATGGGCTGGGTCAACGCCGTCGTGCAGGGTTTGCTGCTCGGTGGCCTGTATGCGCTGTTCGCCACTGGGTTGTCGTTGATGTTCGGGGTGATGCGGATCGTCAATCTGGCGCACGGCGATCTGGCGGTCGTGGCGTCGTTCCTGGCGCTGGCTCTGGTCAGCGGGACGGGGCTGCCGCTGTGGGTGGTGATCGTGGTGACGGTGCCGTTGTTCGCCGCGCTCGGTTATCTGACGCAGCGGGTGCTGCTGCAGCGGAGCCTGTCGTCGGGGCCGCTGGCCACGCTGCTGGTCACGTTCGGGTTGTCGATCGTGCTGCAGAACGTGCTGCTGGAGGTGTTCTCGGCGGACACGCGCACGCTCGACGCCGGGGCGTTCGCGACCGGGTCGTTCGAGGTGAGCGGCGCGGTCTCGGTCGGTTATCTGTCGCTGACCACGTTCCTGCTGGCGTGCGCGGCGCTGGCAGGCATCCAGCTGTTCCTGTCGCGTACGGGGCTGGGCAGGATGCTGCGGGCCTCGTCCGACGATCCGGAGACGGCGAATCTGATGGGCGCCGACAGCCGGCACGTGTACGGGATCGCTACGGTGATCGCGTTCGCGACGGTGGCGCTGGCCGGGCTGATGTTCGCGATCCGTTCGTCGTTCGACCCGGCGATCGGCCCGTCGCGGCTGATCTTCGCGTTCGAGGCGGTCGTCATCGGCGGGCTGGGCTCGCTGTGGGGGACGCTGCTGGGCGGCATGGTGCTCGGGGTGACGCAGTCGGTGAGCGCGCAGGTCGATCCGGCGCTGACGCTGCTGGCCGGACATCTGATCTTCCTCGCCGTGCTGGCCTTCCGGCCGCAGGGCCTGCTCGCTGGACGGACGGCATGACGATCTCCCATCTTCTGAGCGCGCGGGCGGCGCGGAACGTGCACGTGGTGCGCGCCACCCGTTCTGCCAAGCTGTCGGCCGTGGTGCTGGCGGCCGCCGCGGCGGTGCTGGCGGCGCTGCCGTTCCTGGTGTTCAGCACGGTCACCGACACGCTGATCAACCTGTTCGTGCTGATCGCGCTGGCGAGCATGTGGAACCTGCTCGCGGGTTTCGGCGGCCTGGTGTCGGTGGGGCAGCAGGCCTACATCGGGATCGGCGCCTACAGTCTCGTGGCGCTGGCCGATCTCGGGGTGCAGCCCTATCTGGCGGTGCCGCTGGCGGCGCTGACCTGCGCGGTGTTCGCGCTGCCGACGTCGTGGCTGGCGTTCCGGCTGCGCGGCGACTACTTCGCCGTCGGCACCTGGGTGATCGCCGAGGTGTACCGGCTGCTGGTGGTGCGGGTGGACAGTCTGGGCGGCGCCAGCGGCAAGAGCCTTTCGGGGTTGTCGGGGATCGACGCGACGCTGCGCGGCGCGCTGACGTACTGGATCGCGCTGGCGCTGGCGCTGGCCACGATCGCGGGCTGTTATCTGCTGCTGCGCGGCCGGCTGGGGTTGTCGCTGATGGCGGTGCGCGACGAGGAGACGGCGGCCGCGTCGGCGGGGATCGACGTGCGGCGGGCCAAGCTGCTGGTCTACCTGGTCTCGGCGGCCGGGTGCGGCGCCGCGGGCGGGGTGATCACGCTGAGCTCGCTCAGCGTGAACCCGGACTCGATCTTCAGTGTGCAGTGGTCCGCGTACATGATCTTCATTGTGGTGATCGGCGGCATCGGCTTCATCGAGGGGCCGCTGATCGGCGCGCTGATCTTCTTCGCGCTGCAGCAGCTGCTCGCCGACTTCGGCTCGTGGTATCTGGTGCTGCTGGGCGTCGTCGGCATCGTGGCCGCGCTGAGGCTGCCGCGCGGGCTGTGGGGGCTGGTGCCCGGCCCGAGCCTGTTCCCGATCGGCTATCTGGTACGGAGGTCCGATGGCCCCGCGTGACCCGGTCGAGCTGACCGAACGGATGCTGGCCGCGATCGAGGCCACCGAGCCTCACCTGCACGCCTACGCCACGGTGACGGCCGGCCGCGCCCGGGAGCGGGCCGCGGCCCTGGCCAGGGAGCCGGCCCGCGGCCCGCTGCACGGCCTGCCGATCGGCGTCAAGGACCTGATCGACACCGCGGGCGTGGCGACCGGTTACGGGTCGCCGCGGTTCGCCGGGCACGTGCCGGCCCGGGACGCCGCCGCGGTGCGCGCCCTGCTGGACGCGGGCGCGGTGATCCTCGGCAAGCACACCACGCACGAGCTGGCCTGGGGCGGCCGCACCGACAGCCCGCTGCTCGGCCCCACCCGCAACCCCTACCGGCCGGGGCGCATCCCGGGCGGCTCGTCCGGCGGGTCGGCGGCGTCCGTCGCGGCGGGCAGCTGCCTGGGCGCGGTCGGCTCCGACACCGCGGGCAGCGTGCGCATCCCGGCCGCGCTGAGCGGCTGCGTCGGTTTCAAGCCGACCCGCGGGCGGATCCCCCTGGACGGCGTCCTGCCGCTGGCGCCGTCCCTGGACCATCTCGGCGTCCTGGCGCCGACGGTGGACGGCGCGGCCGCCCTGACGGCCGCTCTGACGGCGGCACTGACGGCGGCACTGACGGCGGCACTCACGACCGGCCCCGCCGCCCCCGCGTTCGAGCCGGGGGAGCTGCGGGTGGGCTGGCTCGGCGGCTGGTTCGACGCCGTGCTCGCCCCGCCGGTGCGGGCGGCGCTGGCGGCCACCCGCGCCCGGCTGGAGGAGCACGGCGTACGGGTGGACGACGTGGTCATCCCTGACGAGCCGCTCATGCCCGGGGCGGTGCTGGCCAGGATCCACGCCGAGGCGAGCCGGTTCCACCGCGACGCCTTCGAACGCGACCCCGAGCTGTTCGGCCCCGACATCGCCGAGCTGATGCGCCTGCCGGCCGCCACCGCCCAGCAGGCAGAACGTGACGAGGCCGCCATCGCCCGCATGACGGCCGCGCTGCGCCGGGCCCTGGCCGGCCACGACGTGCTGGCCGCCGCCACCGTGCCGATCATCGCACCGCCGATCGGCGACATGACCGTCACCGTCGCAGGCCAAACCTGGCCGATCGAGCTGGTCCTGACCAGGCTCACCTCGGTCTTCAACGCCGCCGGGCTGCCCGCCGTGTCGGTGCCGGTGGCCCTGGACCAGGAGTGCGGGCTGCCCGTGGGCCTGCAGCTCGCCGGGGCCGCCATGAGCGACGACACCGTCCTGGGCGCGGCCCGCCTCGTCGAGGCCCTGACCCCGTCGCTGCCCCGTCCCGCCCCCACCCGCTGGAGGAACCCGGCATGAGAGTGACCGCGGCCGTCGTCGACCGGCTCGGCGGCCCCTTCCGTCTCGAGGAGCTGGAACTCGACGAGCCCGGCCCCGGCGAGGCGCTGGTGAAGGTGACGGCGTCCGGCGTCTGCCACACCGACGAGATCACCCGCCACGGCGACCTGCCGATGCCGTTCCCGTGCGTGCTCGGCCACGAGGGCGCCGGCGTGGTCGCCGCCACCGGTGCGGGCGTGAGCGGCGTGCGGCCCGGCGACCACGTCGTCATCGGCTGGCCGTCCTGCGGCGCCTGCCGCAACTGCCTGGACGGCGAGCCCCGCTACTGCGCCCGCCTCGGCGAGGCGCTGTGCGGCGGCGGGCGGCTGCTCGGCCCCCTCGCCGGGCGAAGCGCGTTGCGCCGCGACGGCGGCTCGCCCGTGCACAGCCATTTCTTCGGCCAGTCGTCCTTCTCCACCTACGCGCTGACCTGGGCGGACGCGCTGGTCGTGGTGCCGCGCCAGGCGCCGCTGGACCTGCTGGGGCCGCTGGCCTGCGGCATCTCCACCGGCGCGGGCGCGGTGTTCCACACCCTCCAGCCGCGGCCGGGGTCGAGCCTGGTGGTGTACGGGGCCGGCGCCGTCGGGCTGGCGGCCGTCATGGCCGCCCGCCTGTCGCCCGCCACCACCATCGTGGCCGTGGACCGGCACCCGTCCAGGCTGGCGCTGGCCACCGAGCTGGGCGCCACCCACACCGTCGACGCCGGCCGGGCGGGCGCCGACCCGGTGGCGGAGGTCCACCGGATCTGCGGCGGCCCGGCCGACTACGCCCTCGAATGCACCGGCGTGATCCCCGTGGTGCGGCAGGCCGCCGACAGCGTCGGCATGCTCGGCACCTGCGTGCTCGTCGGCGGCGCCCCGGCCGGGGCCGAGTTCGGGCTCGACCATCTGAGCACCCTGTGGGGCAAGCGCGTCGTCGGCGTCCTGGGCGGCGGCGGCCGCAGCCGCGCCCTCATCGGCGCCCTGGCCGAACTCCACCGGCAGGGCCGCTTCCCGTTCGACCGCCTGATCCGCTTCTACGACCTGGCCGACATCGACCGGGCATTGGACGACAGCCGGCGCGGGGAGGTGCTCAAACCCGTCCTGCGCATGAACCACTGACGACGATCGGAAGAGACGACATGGAGAAAGGCGAATCGGCCGTGGCACTGCTCGACACCATCGACTGGCAGGGCAAGATCTTCAAGAACGGCGTGTGGACGGCCGGGCACGGCGGCGACTACGCCGTCGTCGAACCGGCCACCGGCGCCGAACTCGGCCGGATGGGGCTGGCGACCCCCGCTGACGTGGCCGAGGCCGCCGCGAGCGCCGCGGCCGCGCAGCGGGAGTGGGCCGCGCTGCCGCACACCGCCCGCGCCGCCGTCCTGCGCCGGGCGGGCGACCTGTGGCAGCGGCACGCCGAGGAGATCAGCGGCTGGAACGTCCGCGAGGTCGGCGCGGTGCCCGGCATGGCCGGGTTCGCGCTGCACGTGGCGGCCGAGGAATGCTACGAGGCGGCCACGCTGCCCGGCCGGGCGATCGGCGAGGTGCTGCCGTCGGAGCAGCCGCGCCTGTCGATGGCGCGCCGCATGCCGGCCGGGGTGGTGGCGGTGATCTCGCCGTTCAACGTGCCGATCATCCTCGGCATCCGCTCCGTGGCGCCGGCGCTGGCGCTGGGCAACGCGGTCATCCTCAAGCCCGACCCGCGCACCGCCGTCACCGGCGGCACCCTGATGGCGCGCGTGCTGGAGGAGGCCGGGCTGCCGCCGGGCGTGCTGCAGATGCTGCCCGGCGGCGCGGACGTGGGCGAGGCGCTGATCGCCGACCCGCACGTGCGGGTGATCTCCTTCACCGGCTCCACCCCGGTGGGCCGGCGCATCGGCGAGCTGGCGGGCAGGCACCTCAAGCGCGCCCACCTGGAACTCGGCGGCAACTCGGCGCTGCTCGTGCTGGACGACGCCGACGTGGACGAGGCCGTGAACCTGGCCGCCTGGGGGTCGTTCTTCCACCAGGGGCAGATCTGCATGACCACCGGCCGCCACCTGGTCGCCGACCGGCTCTACGACGCGTTCGTGGAGGGCCTGGCCGCCAAGGCGGGCGCCCTGCCGGTCGGCGACCCGGCGGCCGGCGGGGTGGCGCT
>NZ_JAHKRN010000096.1 GCF_019396385.1 Nonomuraea harbinensis
CCCCAGGCGCACGGCCCGCCTGGGCCGGGCATCAGGAGTACGGCGGATCTCGGTGAGGGACCTCGTCCCGCCGCCGGTTCAGCAAGGTCATCTCGTCCATGGGCGAACTCCTCGTCACAGTGTCGGATCGATGTCGCCGAGCTTGCGGCGCAGCTTCTGGCGAGCCCGGTTGACGCGCGAACGCACCGTCCCCACCGGCACGCCGAGCGATTGGGCGGCATGCTCGTAGCTGAGCTCGCCCCAGGTCACCAGGAGCAGCGCGTCCCGGTGCCCGGCCGGCAGGCCGGCGAGGGCCCGCAAGAGCTTGTCTCGCAGCCGGTGGGCCGCCACCCGTTCGTGGACCTGGTCGGTGAACGGCTCGTCCACCGGGTCCACCCCCTTGCGGCTCAGCGCCTTGTACAGGGTGATCTCTCGGCGGCGGTGCCGTCCGATGCAGTTGGTCGCGATGCCGTACAGCCACGGCCGCGCGTTCTCGCGGGTCAGGTCGTACGTGGCACGCTGCCGGAACGCCGCGATGAAGGTCTCCGCCACGATGTCGTCGGCCACGTCCTCGCCCAGCCGCAGGATGACGTAACGCTTGAGGACCGGCGCGTGCCGCTCGAAGAGGACGGCGAAGTGCTCCGGGTCGTCCCGGGACCGGGCGATCACCGTGGCGTCGTCGGTCACCGTCACGCCTGCCGGGTGCCCGCTCTGATGTCGCATGTCCATGCCTTTCGGATCTCAGCTGACATCAGTGATTGCCGTGGGCGCGGGTACCGGTTCCCCTGAATCTCCCGCGTACGGTGATCATGCGAACTTGTCGTGAAGGCCGCACATCTCATGATTCGTGATCAAAAAGACGATGGCCGTGGCGTTGGTGATCGGCTCGACCCTGGCGGGAACGAGCGCTGTCCACGCCACCGCTACCAAGATTCCCAAGAACTTCCTGCTGACCGAGCGCGCGGCCGCCGAGGGATCGGTCGTCGAGGACGAGGAGTGGTGGAAGATCAGCGACAGCCTGTCCCGGCAGCTCGCATTCAATCCCTGCCGCTCGAAGCGGAAATCCCGCGACGGCCGGGTGGCGATGCGCACCATCACCCACCTCACCAGCGCACCATCGAGCGCCGGCGAACAGCTCGTGCTGTACAGGAATGCCAGAGCCGCCCAGGCCGCCTTCCGTAAGCTCCGCGCCGACCTGGCCAGGTGCTCGAAGCCGGCCGTGGTGAAGCGCGACCGGTTCGGCTACGTGGGCAGGCCGTTGCGCGTGGGAGACGAGGCCCTGTCGGTGGCCGGTTACGACTACGGCGCGAAGGGCCGGCGCCTGTCTCCGTCCGGCGACCTGGCTGTCGTCGGCCGTCGAGGCGCCGCCCTGTTCCTCTACACCGCCAACGCCAGGGGCCGGGGAGCGAAGAAGGAGATCACCGGTCAGGCCGGAAAGATGGCGAAGAAGGTATGCGGCCTTCCCGGCGTGTGCGGCAAGAAGACCGGCTCCCGCTGACCCCGCCCTCGGCGGACCGCGCACAGGTCTCCACGTCCGACAGGTCCTCGTAGTAGCGCAACACCAGCACGGCACGCTGCTTCTTCGGCAGGCCGGCCAGTGCCGGCCAGAGGCCGTCGTCCGAGGGCAGCCGATCGGTCCGTGCCGTGTCGGGAAGTGCCCAGTCGAGCCGCTCGCGCCTGCGTAGGCACGAGCTCCGCCTTTCCACGGTTTCGTCTTGGGATAGAGCACTCCGCCGGGTCGGACTGTTGAATCGCCGCAGAGAACAGGTCAGGCCTTCATCGACCTGCGCACGGCGGCGTCCACCAGTTCCCGCATCTCCTGCTCGGTGAAGATGTCGGGCAGGGTCAGCCGCTCCACGATGAGCCAGTTCAGCGTGAGGTAGAGGAGCACCACCCCGGTCGAGTCGCCGGGCAGCCCCGAGGCCGCGTGGTAGCCGATGTTGTCGTCGATGTCCTGGCGGATGCGCTTGGTCAGCACGGCGCGCAGCTCAGGGCGCCGGGTGGACTCCAGCCGGAGCTCGAGCAGGGCCAGGTAGCCGGAGTTGAAGGCCGAGACCCGCTCCACGAGTTCGTGCATGAGCTCGGTGTAGCGGGTCTCGTCCTGGACGCCCTCCATGCCGCGGGCCATCGTGGCCTCGTCGGGCAGCAGCCGCTCATAGATGCGCCCGCCGACCTGGGTGAACAGGTCGTCGCGGTTGGCGAAGTAGTTGGACGCCGTGCCCGGGGGCACCGCCGCCTCCGCATCCACGGCCCGGAAGGTCAGCCCTCGCGCACCCTCCTTGGCCAGCACCTCGATGGCCGCGTCGATCAGCGCCAGCCGCCGCTCGGGATTCCTCCGCACTTGACACCACTCCGTTTGTAGTACTACGTTCTGACCACTCCAAGCAGAGTACTACATCGAGAGTGATTTAATATGCGAAAGCTTGTCTACTACATCGCCGTCTCGCTCGACGGCTACATCGCCGGCCCCAACGCCGAGTTCGACTTCTACCCCGTGTCGGACCAGATGGCCGCCTGGATCAACGACCGTTACCCCGAGACGCTCCCGACCCATGTCCGCAAGCTCGTCGGCCTGGAGGGCACGCCCAACAAGGTCTTCGACACCCTGGTGATGGGCCGCGGCACCTACGAGCCGGCCCTGGAAGTCCCCACCACCAGCCCGTACGCCCACCTGCGCCAGTACGTCGTCTCCAGCACGCTGACGATCGACGACCCCACGGTGCGGGTGGAGACCGGCGACCCGGTCGAGCTGGTCCGGCGGTTGAAGGCCGAGGACACCGGGATGGACATCTACCTCTGCGGCGGCGGCAAGCTCGCCGCCTCCCTGCTCCCGGAGATCGACGAGATCATCCTCAAGAGCTACCCCGTGGTGGCCGGCGCGGGCATCCCCATGTTCTCCGGACAGTTCAGCCCCACCCTGTTCACCCCCACCCGGCGCGAGTCCTTCGACAACGGCGCCCAGGTCACCTGGCTCACCAGGGCTTAGCACCCCAACCCCTCCCGCCGCCCCCGGTCGTGGACCGGAGGCTGAAGGGCAGGGCCGCGGCTTGACGGTCAGGACCGAGGACCGTCGCAGGCGAGGTCCTTGCCCGGCAGGGTTCCCTTCGTCAGGAACGCGACGGCGGCCTTGTCGGCGCAGGTCGAGCCGGTGCCGTAGACGTAGTGACCGCCGTTGTCGACACCGACGAAGCCGGCGCGATCCCCCAGCGCCTCGCGCATTCCCCGCCCCGCGGCCCACGGCGTGGCGTTGTCGCGGCGGTTCTGCAGGATCAGGACGTTACGCGGACCGTGCGAGGTGACCTTGACCAGCGGCTCGACCGGCTTGGTGGACCAGAACGCGCACGACCGGATGTTGTTGGGCATGCCGGCGCTCAGCGGGTACTTCGCGCGGGCGGCCGCGGTGGCGCCGGCGTAGGAGTCCACGTCGCGCGACCAGGTGGTGTCCCCGCACATCAGGGCCAGAGCCATGGTGACCTGGTTGTCCGCAGGCACGCCCGGCTCGGCCGCGGCGTCGGCGAAGACCTGCTTGAGCACGGCGACGCCCTTGTCTGTCGGTGCCTTGCCGGCGGACAGGTCGGCCGCCGCCTTCCAGAACTGGGTGAGCGGGGCGAGCGTCTCGTTGTGCAGCGACATCTGGTAGGTGATGGCGCGCAGCAGCGCGCCGTTGACGGCCGCCGGCGTGCCCGGCACCGCGGCCGGTTTCCGGTCGAGGTGGTCGGCCAGCGTGAGGAAGGTGTCGGTGACCTCGTCGACGGTGCCGCCCAGGTCGAGCTCGGTGTCGTTCGCGGCGGCGACGCGGGCGGCGTCCGGGAACCGGTCGTTCATGCCCTGGTTCCACGTGTCCAGCATCTTCGCCCACGCCTTGCTCGGGTCGACGTTGCTCTCCAGCACCATCCGGTCGGTGTTGTGGGGGAACAGCGAGGTATAGACCGCGCCGAGGTAGGTGCCGAAGGACTGGCCCCAATAGGAGATCTTCCGCGCGCCGAGTGCCTGGCGGATCCGGTCCATGTCGCGGGCGGTGTTCGCGGTGGTGAAGAACCGGAGCTTGTCACCGACCGCGGCGCACTGCTCGGCGGCGGCGCGCGCGCTGGTGACGTTGCCCTCGATCGAGCCGCCGGCGCCGGGGTAGGCGAACACGTTGAGGAAGCCGGAGTCGGTCAGGCCGCAACTCATCGGGGTGCTGTGGCCGACGCCGCGTGGGTCGAACCCGATCAGGTCGTAGGAGTTCAGCACCGACTTCGGCAGCGTGGGTGCTATCTTGCCGGGCATGTCCAGGCCCCCGAGTCCCGGGCCGCCCGGGTTGAACAGCAAGGCGCCGCGCTTCTTGCCGGGCTTGGCGGTGGCGATCCTGGAGACCGCGACGGTGATGGTCTCTCCCTGGGGATGGCGGTAGTCCAGGGGCACCTTGACCGTGCCGCAGGTCTGCCTGGGGTCCCGTTTGGCGCCCGGCGCGAGTTCCGGACAGCCGCCCCACTTGATCGAGGTCTGGACGCGGCCGGCGCTCACCTCGGCCGCGGCGCTCTTTGGCTGCCCACCGACCGTCGCCCCCGTTGCCGCGAGCCCGGCCAGGATGCCGGCGACGACGATTCGTCCGCGGTTGGTGCTTCCCATGGTGATGTCCTCCGAAGTGCCGTTGTGCCGCGATCTGGTTCGCGGTTTGACCGTGGTTCCGGCCGCTGGCAAGAAAGGTAGGAGTTGAGGGCCATGTCCCGAATCACCGCGCTGCGAACATTTCGTGTAGCTCATTTGAGGGACAAACGCGGTAAAACCGGAGGCCAGAGATCGCTAGGCTCAGCACCATGGGGGGACCAGGGTCGGCGACCTGTCGCGCAGGTTGCGGGACCGGTGGCGCGTCCACGACGCCGCGGTGAGGGATCCGTGGCTGGCCGTCGCGTTCACCGGGCTGGCGTTCGTCCCGGCGCTGTCGGTCATGAGCGCCCAGCTCGGTGACCTGCCAAGACGCCCGGCTGACGCGTTCGCGATCGTCCTCGTCCTGGCACAGACATTGCCCCTCGCGGTGCGTACCCGGTGGCCCGCCGCGTGCCTGGCGATCATCGGGGCGTCGTTCGCGGTCCATGAGGCGGCCGGCTACCCGCACGAGTTCGGCACCGTGACCATCTACCTCGCGCTGTACTCGGTGGGCGCGCACCAGGAGCGGTTCCGGCGCGTCATCGCCGTCGTGGCGTCGGCCGCGTACGTCGTGCTGTGCGTGGCCGTGCACCTGCTCGGCTCACCGAACGCGCTGAGCGAGTTCCTGGTGTTCTACCTGGTTCTCGTCGCCTGCTGGGTGCTCGGCGTCTTCGTACGCAGGCGACGGCTCGACGAGGCCGAACAACGGAGGCGCGCCGCCCTGGCCGCGGCCGCCGCCGAGCGGGCCCGCATCGCCCGGGAACTGCACGACGTGGTGACCCACCACGTCACCGGCATCGTCGTGCAGGCCGACGCCACGCAGTTCCTGGCCACGTCGCCGGACCGCGTGGTCACCGCACTGTCCACGATCGGCCACGCCGGCCGCCGAGCCCTGGCCGAACTGCGGTACCTGCTGGAGGTGCTGGAGGCCACCGGAGAGCCGGCCGTGCCCGTCGCGGGAACCGTGCGAGATCTGGTGGCACAGACCCGGAACGGCGGCCAACCGGTCGACCTGGTGGGGGACGGCGACCGGCTCGCACTCCCGGCCGGCGTGGGGCTGGCCATGTACCGGGTGGTGCAGGAGGGCCTGACGAACGCTGTCAAGTACGCCGAAGGCCGCCCGACCACGGTGCGCGTCGACTACCGGGACGACCGGGTGGAGGTCGAAGTGACGAACGCCGCCGCCGCGGTTTCCGTAGGCGCCGGAAGCGACCTCTCCGGCGGCCGCGGCCTGGCCGGACTGCGCGACCGGGTGGGCGCGCTGGGCGGCGAGCTGACCGCGGGCGAGCAACCGGACGGCGGCTTCCGGCTGCACGCGTCGATCCCCGTAGGCGGTGCCGAATGACCATTCGCGTCGCGATCTGCGAGGACCAGGAGATCGTCCGCACCGGCTACATGACGGCGTTCGACGCACAGCCGGACATGGAAGTGGTCGGCGTGGCCGCCGACGGCCCAGCCGCGCTCGAGGTGGTCACGAACCTGAAACCGGACGTGGTGGTCATGGACATCCACATGCCGCTGATGGACGGCATCGAGGTGACGAGGCGCATCGCCGGCCCCGGTGTCGTCGCGCCGCCGAAGGTGCTGGTGGTGACCACGTTCAACGTGGACGAGTACGTCTACGAAGCCCTGCGCGCCGGAGCCAGCGGCTTCCTGCTCAAGGACGCCCCCCCTGCTGGAGCTGGTGAACGGCGTCCGCACCGTCGCCCGCGGCGAGTCCCTGCTGTCCCCCACCGTGACCCGCACCCTCATAGGCCGCTTCGCCGAGCGCGTCCACCCGGCGACCCCCACCCCGGCCGAGGATCCGCTGGCCGCGCTGGCCCCCCGCGAACGCGAGGTACTGCGCCTGATCGCGCGCGGCCTGTCCAACGCCGAGATAGCCGCGGAACTGGTGATCAGCGTCGAGACCGTCCGCACCTACGTCTCCCGAATCCTGTCCAAACTGGACCTACGCGACCGCGTCCAAGCCGTGGTCCTCGCCTACCGCACAGGCTTCGCCCACCACCACTGAAGAGATTCCGGACCCGGACCTTCCGACCTGATGGGGTGTTCACGAGTCGCGGGGCTTGCTGAATTCCTCGATCAGCACGGGATACTGTTCGCCGCCGTGTCCTGCGGCGATCGAGCGGTCGGCCATAGCCTTGATCAACTTCGGCAGCTCGGCGTTGACACCCACCGCCTCGCTCTCCTCGATCAGGTGTGCCATCGCCCGCACGTCGGTCTCCAGGGCCGACACCTCGGCCGGGAAGGAGCCGCTGTCGATCTGCTCGGCATACCCGGGCAGCCATTCGGCCACACCGGCAGCGATCTGCCGCGCGAACGGCGCGTACGTCGCGGCGTCGACACCGGCCGTTCTGAGCATGGCCGTGCCCTGGAGCCAGGCGTTCAGGACGCTCCACATCATGGCGAGGCCGGCCACGTCGTACAGGGACGCCAGCCCATGGTCCGCACCAAGGTAGGTGACGGTGCCGAGAGCGTCGAGCGTCGACTTGTGCGCGTCGAAGTCCGGCTGCGGCCCGCTGTGCAGAATCACCGCTTCGGCGGTCCCGATCGCCGACGGGATGGCCATGATGGCGCCGTCCAGGTAGCGGGCGCCGCGCTGCCCGGCCCATCGAGCGGCCGCCCGGGCCTGGGCCGAGTCACCCGAGGTCAGGTTGATCACCATCGTGCCGTCCAGCTCGACGTCGCTCGCGCCGAGCAGCTCGTGCATGGCCTGGTAATCGGTGACGCAGATGATCGTCAGGGAGCTTGCCTTGAGCGCGTCACCGACCGTCGGCGCCCGCCGCGCACCCTCGGCTACCAGCAGGTCGGACTTGGAGGTTGTACGGTTCCACACGGTTGTGGGATGCCCGGCTTTCAGGAAGGCGCCGGCGAGCGCCCGGCCCATCAGCCCGAGTCCGATGACTGTCACGGGTGCATTGGTTGTGCTGTCCATGGCAGCATCGTCAACGTTGATACCGGTATGAAGGTCAAGTGAGGTTTCGGTGCTGATCGGGGAATTGAGTCGCCGGACGGGTGTGAACGCCCATCAGTTGCGCTACTACGAAGCCCAGGGGCTGCTGGCGGCAGACCGGGGCGCGAACGGTTACCGCGAGTACGACGAGGACGCCGTACTGCGGGTGAAGCAGATCCGGCACCTGCTCGGTGCCGGATTGTCCTCTGAGGACATCGCGTACCTGCTGCCCTGTGCGGTCGGAGAGGCCCCCGAGCTGCTCGGATGTCCCGAGCTGCTGGCCGCGATGAGGTCACGGCTGCGGCGACTGGACGATCAGATGGACCGGCTCGCTCAGTCCCGCGACGCTCTTGCCGACTACATCGATGCGGCCGAGCGCATGGCCGGCGAGAGCTATCCGCCCTTTCACGATGCCGACCAGGAGCCCGTACCCGCCTGAGCGATCTGCTGGGTTTCCTGCCACCGGGGTCCCCGTCTTGACCCGTTCGCGCCGGATGGCGGTCCGCGCCGCGGCCGGAGGCCACCTGGATGTACCTAGGGCATCACGCTTCCCCGATGCTGACGGCGGCACGGCGGGGATGCGGGGCCTCGATCTCGTCGAGCAGCGCCACCGCGAAGTCCGCGTACGTGATCCTGCTGGCCGGGTCCGCATGGTCGGCGATCCGGTACCGGCCGGTGCGCGTTCCGGCATGGTCGAAGTCGCCTGCCGGAGCGACGTACGCCCAGTCGAGGTCGCACTCCTGAAGCACGGCGAGACCCGCCGCGTGGCCGAGGTAGAAGGCGCGGTATTCGTTGGGGTAACCGGGCTCGTCCATCAGCGGAGCACCCGAAGCCCCGGGCATGATCGATGCCAGGCCGACCACCGCCAGCCGGCGCACGTTCGCCTCCGCCAGACCAACTGTCAGGGCGCGGGCCGACGCGGTGAAGAACTCGTGAGGCGGCGCGGACAGGTCAGCGGCGGCGCTGATGGCCGCGTCATGGCCCGCGGCCGCATGTGCGACGCTCGTCCCGTCCGTGACGTCACCCGCCACCACGCGTACGTCGGTCAGATCGCCGTGGCTCGCGGGGTCACGCACCACGGCGGTGACCCGGTGCCCCCGCCGGCACGCCTCGGCGACGGCCTGCCTACCGGCTCTGCCGCCCGCGCCGAAGACCACAATGTTCATCGTGAACCGCCTTTCACCGGGGCCGGGTTCCGTTCGCCCGGCCGCTTCCCGGACGCTACCGAGGGCTGCGGTTACCACGGGGATACCGGTTATCGTGAGGCCATGAGGGAACCTCTGCCCGCCGACATGTTCGACGAGCTGTGCCCGTCCTCGCTCAATCCGATCCGGTTCGGCGACAAGTGGGCGGCGCTCGTCATCCGTTGCCTCGAGCACGGGCCGCGCCGGTTCTCCGAGCTGCGTGTGCCGCTGAGTCGCGTCACCCCCAAGGTCCTCACCCAGTCGCTGCGCTCCCTCGAACGGGACGGTCTGGTCGAACGCACCGTCTACACCGGCGCCGCCCGGCATGTCGAGTACGGGCTGACCCCGCTCGGCCGTAGCATGCTCGGGCCGATGGCGATCGCCTGCGCCTGGACGCAGGAACACTGGGACGAACTGCTCGACGCCCGCGAGTCGTACGACAACAGCTCTCGTCTCGACCGCGCCGGCTGACGCGGCGGACTTCACGGCCTGGCCGATCGCATAGCCGTTGGACAAGGCCGAGTCGCTGGTGCCGATCGAGTCCCGGAGGAAGCCACGTTTGGGTCATTCGTCGAAACCGGGCTGGCTGAGCCTGCTCATGTCCACTCGCTCGCCGCGCCCGTGGTCGCGGAGCATGAGCGCCGCCGCGGTCGCCGCGGCGACCATGAGCCCGGCGGTCATGGCGAAACCCACCCCGAAGCCCGAGGTCAGGGCGAGCGCCGGTGATTCCCCGGCGGCCAGCAGGTCCGTGGTGCGGGCGGTGACGACGCTGGAGAGAACGGCGAGGCCGAGGGCCCCGCCGAGTTGGAGGCTGACGTTCTGCAGCGCGGACACGATGCCGGTGTCTGCTTGCGGGACGTCGTTCAGGGCGGCGATCGTGGACGGGACGATGACGATCGCGAGGCCGGTGCACACGATCAGGGACGGCAGGATCACATTGCTCCAGACCGATCCCTGCGGCGCGATGGTGGCGAAGATCACCAGCCCGCCCGCCGCGAGCAGAGCGCCGAGGACCACTGCCATGCGGATGCCGATCCAGCGCACGAGCGTCGGCCCGAGTGCCGAGGCGGCGACGAGGATCACGGTCATCGGCAGGTAGTTGAGTCCGGTCTGCAATGCGGACAGGTGCAGCACCTGCTGCTGATAGAGCGTGGCGAAGTAGAACAGTGCGAACATCGCTGAGCCGCGAAAGACCGAGACGATGGTCGCTCCGGCCACTCCGGGCAGCCGGAACAGCGTGAACGAGACCAACGGCTCTGCCACCCGGAGCTCGTTCATCACGAACCAGCCGAGCAGAGCCGCCGACACCAGCACGAGCCCGATGGTCCTGGCCGATCCCCAGGGGTGATCGGCGGTGTCGAGGACCGCGTACACGAGCAGCCCGATCCCCGCCGTCGACGTCACAGCGCCGACGATGTCGAAGCGGTGGTGCCGGCGGCGTGGCTGGTCGGCGGGCACGAAGAGCATGGTCAGCACGAGCAGGACGACGCCGATCGGGAGGTTGACGAAGAAGATCCACCGCCAGCCCGGGCCGTCGGTCAGTGCTCCGCCGAGCAGGAGGCCGAGAGCGCTGCTGACGCCGTAGGAGGCCGCCCAGGCGGCGAAGGCGCGGTTCCGCGGCGGCCCTGATGGGAAGATGACTCCGATCAGCGCGAGAGTCATCGGCGCGATCAGCGCGGCCGCGAGCCCTTGCACCGCTCGCGCGCCGATGAGGGTTTCCGGGTTCTGCGCGAGAGCGCTGACGAGTGAGGCCGCAGCGAACAGCGAGATGCCGCCGACGAGCACCTTGCGACGGCCACGCAAGTCCCCGAGTCGTCCGCCGAGCAGGAGGAACCCGCCGAAGGGGACCATGTAGGCATTGATCACCCAGGGGAGGGCCGCCTCCGAGAAGCCGAGGTCTGACGCGATCGCGGGCAGTGCGACGTTCACGACCGTCACGTCGACGCCGTCGAGGACCTGGGCCGTACACAGCACCAGCAGCCCGACCACGTGCGCCGGAGTCCAGCGGAAGGCCCGGGTCTCCTGCGTCGTCATCGTGTGCGCCCTTGGTGATCGCCGGGACGCGCGGAGTCGGCCTGTGCCGGGAGCGTGGCACTCCAGTGCGTCATGGTGCCGAGGACGCTGCCGGACGCGCTGACTTGGGACACCTCGGTGAAGCCGGCCGCGCGCATCAGCGTAGGGATCGCCCCTGAGACGTTGGCCGCGACGCGTTCGCCGCCGAGTGCGCGCAGAGGGAGGGACACGAGCTTCATCAGCGCTGTGCTGGGTGGTCCGAGGTCGGCGACGTGCAGTTGTCCGCCCGGTCGCAGGAGGCGCTGACAGGCGGCGAGCATCGACCGCTTCTCCTCGGTGGTCAGATGATGCAGCACGAAGGTCGTCAGGATCCGGTCGAAGGACCCGGGCGGGAACTCAGCGGTCTCGATTGTGCCCTGATGCAGCTCGGCGTCGACCTGGGCGCGTGCGAGCACCTCGCGAGCGACCTCGAGGACGGCCGGGTCCACGTCGAGCCCGATGACCCTCGTCGTCGGATAAGCCTGTTTGATCAGCAGAGCGAGTGTCCCGGTGCCGCAGCCCAGGTCGAGGACCGTCATATCCGGCTCGATGCCGGTTCGACGCAGGAACCGGCGCAGCGTCGGCCTTGTCATCCCGCTCAGCGCCGCATAGAGCGGCGTGAGCGCCGCGTGGCCGAGGGCGGGTACGAAGGACGACGGGCGGGCGTCTTCATGGACATCAGTACGGTTAGTGAACATACTGTTCATGATTGATGTGCTTCGGAGGTGAGCTCAAGAAGCAGTTCGCCGGATCCGTCCGTTACCGGACAGATCTCCCGAACTGGCCTTGAACGGGCGGAGGAAGCCATGCAGCGAGACGGCGACAGGCGAGTGCGCCGGACTCGCGCACTCCTGCACCAGTCTCTGATCGAGCTCATCATGGCCAAGGGCTACACACGCGTCACCGTGCAGGACATCCTCGACCACGCCGATGTCGGCCGATCCACCTTCTACAGCCACTACAACAGCAAGGACGACCTCCTGGTCGAGAGCGGCAGCGATCATCTCCGCGCGATGATCGCCAAAGCCTCTGCCAGTCCAGGCGATCCTGCGGCCGCCGATGACGATCCTCTGCTTCCTGCGCTGCTCATCTTCCGGCTGGCCGGGGCCAACCGTCAGCTCTACCAGTCCCTGATCGGAGGCCGGGGTAGTGCCAAGGTCGTCTCCATCGCGAAAGGAATGCTGACCGAGGTCTTCACCGATCACCTGCGGCGAGCACGGCCGGCTACGGACGCAATCGAGCTCGAACCGACCGTGGCATTCCTGGTCAACGGATTGATGGGGCTGCTCATCTGGTGGCTGGACACCCGGCCCGACCTTGCCCCGGAAGAGGTCTACCGCCGATTCGTCCACCTCGCCACCTGCGGCGTCCTGACGTGAGCGGGGCTCCATCGATGTGCCATCGGGCCGGGTCGCATCCGACGAGCGCGAATCCCGCCACCCCCGACACTGTGGGGTACAGGTCAAGGGCCTGATCGCTGGAAACCGCGGCCAGCCCCTTGATCATTTGACCGTCATGTCCGTTGATTCGCACCAACTGAACAAATCCCCGAGGAACTCCTGCTCGCAGGGCGCGAACTATCCAGATCCAGGTCGGCATATGTCAACCCAACTAAGTGCGGATCATCAGGATCGCGCGTGGGTGGCCAACGCTGCTCCACGAACCCGAACTCCGCCGATCAACAGCACGACCACACTGCCGAAACCGACCATCAGGAGCAAACGCCACATCATCCATGGGAGCCGTCCCTCCCACCCCCCACAGCTGAGCATCAGCCAATACGAGAACGCCATGAACGCCCAGTGAAGCGCGACCCCCGCCACGACCAGGGCTCCCAGCAGCCCCACTACCGTCCCGAGCCACCGCTTCGACCACGCGGCGACCAAACCAGAGAGCAGGACGCTCACCATAGGCGCACTGAGGTGCCCCGAACCTTCCGGACTCGGACCCAAGTAGGGTCAGAGACAGTCCGGGAAGGAAGCACGTGGCGAAGAAGCCGAGGATATATCCGCCCGAGTTGCGGGCCGAAGTCGTGCGGGCCGTC
>NZ_JAHKRN010000097.1 GCF_019396385.1 Nonomuraea harbinensis
CACGAGCAAGATCAAGAGATTACGTGGCCATCGACCAGGATTTCCGATGTCCGTCTACCGGGACCCTTCTGGCCATCTACCTGGAGTCACCTGTCCGCCGACCTGGAGTTTTAGATGGCCGCATACAACTTCGTACATCTTCGAGGGTCGCCGACTCGGGCACTCGCCCCAGAAGCCTCGATTCGAACCGGAGCATGACTCCTGACAGCAGGCCGTGCGAATGGGGCAAAGCCCTGGCGGATGGCGGTCGGCGGGGAGCGAGTGGACGCCTGAGTCGATACTGCACCTGGAGTCCTCTGCTGAGGCCGTGCACCTTGGTCCCTCTCGACCGCCACCCGTCAGTTGCTCCTCTTCACCAAGATCGTGGTGTGAGCCAGCCGCAGGAGAGAGAGGCTGGCTGCTTCACCAGCTTCCCGGGCCTGGTCGATCTGACCGGTGCCCGGGTTTTCGCCGAGCTTGGCGGCGACCGCTTCGCTTCGCCGACGCCCCGCGACTTGAAGGCGTATGCGGGGTCGGCGCCCATCACCCACGTCTCCGGATAAGGGCGTGGGCGTCTGGACATGTGACGATTGAGTGGTCTCGGCAGGAGGTCCTGGTGGCGGTCAGGACGCGCTTGCTACGTCCGGGCGCTGTGACGAAGGGGTACTCCGCCGTCGATGTCGTGGCGGAGCCCGACGCCATGTTGGTGATCTTCCGCTGGCGGCGAGACCCGAACGTCTACGCCATCAAGGTCGAGTTTCCGGCAGCGTCGAAGAGCCCGTGGACTGGCCTGCTGGCGTCCTCGATCGATGGATGGGCCACAGACGTCGAATATCTCCTTGCGGAGGAACTCGATACCCGACTGGTCCGTCGGAGCCGCCGGACGGTCCGGGAGGGCTACGTCCTGTTGGACACCCGCGATGCTCCCGGCCCCTGGCCCGCGGGGTTCTTCATCAGCCTGGTCCTATGCGGTGACGACGTCGTGCTCCTCCTGCGCCAGTTGAAGGACGACTGGGAGAGCGCCTGCGCTATCCGGAGGTCGCCGCCGGCGTCGGTTCTCCCGCATGCGGCCAAGCCGGGCCGCTGGCTGGCCGAGGCGGGGATGGATGTCACCGTTCCCCGGCAGCTGATCGTCGGGGCCAGGCTTGCCTGCTGGCTTCAGGCCTACGTCGACAACGCCCGCGGGAGACCTTTCGTCGGTCATGCAGTCGCATCCTGGCAGGACAAGCGGCACACCATCGCCCGTCTCGACGTGGTGCACGTCCAGCCCGGCATCCCATCAGAGGTACGCGAGGCGCTGGTGCGTGTTGCGGTCCGCGAGGTCGCCGAGGCTGGTGCCCTGCGCGTAGTCACGGCGATCGACGATCCCGAGCTCCGTGGACTGAGTTTCCGGCCCAGAACTATGGCGGCCTTATGCTCCACACCAGGGAGCGCTGAACCGCAGATCGGATGTCTGCGACCATCGGATTAGAAGTCCGCGGATCAGCGTGTCGGGTGATGTCGGGGATTACCGCTCCCTGACATAACTGCAGGTAGGTGCAACGTAGGCGGGGCCGGACAGTGTCGGTAACACCGACTTGAAACGGGAGTGTCCGAGACTGCCGGTCCCCCTACGGTCCCCCAAGGGCGGCGCCATGAGCGTGGCGGCACATGGTGGAAGTCCGGACATGCTCGGATTCGACGCGGCGCGGCCCCCGACAGCCGAACGTCTTCCAACACACTTCTGATCTACAGTGTAAAGTGACCGGTTGGGTAGCAGCCATGGGTGAACCAAAACCTGTTGTCCCGGGTTGAGTAGCCGCCAGGCCGACCACGAGAGGCGGTCCGCAACATTGCGGACCGCCTCGCGGTCGGCCTGGTCAGCCGCCGAACAGCTTGCGTGCCAGCGAGCCTCCCGCCGCGCTGCCACCCCATCCGCCGACGGCTCCAAGGACGACTGAGCCCACGCCGCCGCATATCGGGCCGCACATCCCTGTACCCAGCAAGCCGACCCTGGAACCCACGTAGGCGCCTGCCCCCGCCACCGTGCCTCGCGTCACGATCCGGGCTGTCTTCTGCTTCCCGCTCAGATCGTTGCGATCCCTGTCCTGCATGTATTGGGTGAGGCCGCCGTCAGCCGCGGAGAGCGCGATGCTCGTGCCGCCCGCCCACTTCCCGACGGTCATGGCCTTGTCCGCGTACCTGCCGATGCCACGTGCGCCCTTGGCTCCCTTCCATGCCAGATTCTTCTTGGGCTCCGCCTGGGGGACCCTCGCGAACGTCCTTTTCAGGGCGTCCACCTGTTCCCTGGTCAGCCCGAGCCCGTCCAGGAGCTTGCGCTCCACCAGGAGGCCGCCCAGCCCGACTGCCTTGAGCAGTTCACCGATCTCCGCGCTGCCGGCTGAGGCCAAGGCCAAGGGGTTGTTCACGTTCGACATGTTGAAGAGGTCGCCCAAGAAGCTGGGGCTCTCGTAGGGCTGCTGCGGCCGGAGGGTCCGCGGCGTGGTGGGTCTCGCGCTCGAGCGGGGGGCCGCGCCGCTCCTGTGACGGCTTCCCGGCGACCAGCCGCAGGCCCGGGGGACGAGATAGCACGGCGGAGGGGCCGGCCCGATGACCTTGTAGCCGTTCTTGGTGGGAACGCGGATGATTCCGTCGCCGTTGGAGCACTCCATGTCTCCGTTGACCCTCCGGCACAGTTTGCCGTCAGGGTCGGCGTTGGTGACCGGGCTGCTGTTGGCGTAGGCGTAGCCGTTCATCTGCTGCTGGTCGGCCAGATCCAGGACCGGGTCGACGGAGAGGAACCTGCCGATGTCCGGGTCGTATTCGCGCACGCCGAGCTGTACGAGACCGCCAGGGTCCTTGGTGCCGCCGACGAAGCCCTTCTCCCCAGGCCAGGCGACCGCGTCGCCCCGCTCGGTGCCGAAGGGAGTCAGCCGGCGGACCCGGCTCTGCTGCGTGCCGGCGTCGATCGCGACCTGGGCGGTGCCCTGGTGGTCCTCCGTCACGTACGTGACGCCGGCCGGGGTGCGGAGCGCGACCGTCCTGCCCGCGTGGCTGTAATAGCGGGTGGCGGTCGCCGTCCCGGCGCTGAGGCGGATCTCGGTGCCCGGCAGGTAGAGGGTGGTGGCGGTCGCGTCCTTCCTGATCAGGCGGTTGCCGTCGGCGTCGTAGACGAACTCGGCCGCTGTGCCGTTCTCGGCGGTTTCCGCAAGCTGGCCCTCGGTGTTCCAGGCGAAGGTCCGGGTCGTGCTGCCGGCGTCGCGTGCGGTGGTGTTGCCGGTGGCGTCGTAGGCGTAGGTGTCGGTACGGCTGCCGGCCCCGCCGATCTGGGCGATCCTGGTCAGGCGGTTGCCCTGGCCCGCTGGGCTGTAGGTGTAGGCGCGGACGGTGTCGGCCTGCCCCGCGACGCCGTGGCGCGTTTCGGAGATCCGGTTGCCCGCCGTGTCGTAGGCGAAGGTCTGCCAGTACGGGGCGGGGCCGCCGACCGTCGTGGCCGCAGGAGTGTCGTCGCAGGCGGAGGTCGTGGCCTGCGTCCATGCCTCGGTGAGTCGGCGCAGCGCGTCGTAGGAGAAGCACTGGGTGTCCGTTCCGTCCCGCGAGACGTCGGCGATGGAGCGGATGTTCCCGGCGTCGTCATAGCGGTAGGTGGCGTCCCGGTCGCTGCCGCTGACGTTCTCCTTCGACGTGCGGGAGGTCGCGAGCCGCCGGGTCGCCCACTCGTAGGTGAAGGTCTGCCAGGCGCGTTTCCCCGTCGTCGCGCCGAACTCGAGCATCATGAGCTTGCCGGTGGGTGTGTAGTCGGTGGCGCCCACGTAGGCGCCGAGATTGCCGGTCAGGCGGACAGGCCGCAGGAAGTCGTCGTAGGTGAGGACGAGGTTCTCCGCCGCCAGGCCGCCGGCTGCGGGCAGTCCTTGCCCTTGGACGGTGCCGTCCAGGTTGTAGGAGGTGGAGAAGACGTACGTGCCCGCCAGGGAGCCCTGAGCCGGGGGGATCGTGACGGCGTTCACGTCGGCGCGGCCGAGTTGGTCGTAGTGGCGGATGGTGGCGGTGTAGTCGGCGCCCGCGTGGTGCCGGGTGGCGGTGGTGAGCTTGCCCTTGCCGAAGGGAGCGGAGTCGTAGGTGAACGAGGTGAGCCTGGTGCCGGTGGCCGAACCTTCCCGCGTGCCGGTCTTGCGGCCGAGCCCGTCGTAACTGGTGACGATCTTCTTGCCGCGGGCGTCCGTGACCGAGGTCTCCCTGTCGAGTTCGTCGTAGGTGTAGGAGGTCGGGCCCTTGGCGGGATCGATCATCTTGATCTTGCGCCCGCGCAGGTCGTAGGTGTTGGTCCAGGTGTTGCCTGAAGGGTCGGTCACGGTGGCCGTCTCGCCGGTCGGGGTGTAGGTGTAGCGGGTGGCGTCGTACTGCGTGACGCTCTTGTACTGCCGGCGCTCGATCACCTGGCCGCGCGCGTCGGTGATCTCCATGGTGGGGATGCCGCCCTGCGGCGGTGTGACGGAGGTGCGGTTGCCGCCGCCGTACCTGTAGGTGGTGCGCCATTTCTCCTGTTCCGGCTGCGAGCCGTTGCCGGCCATCAGCCGTTCGAGGGTTTTACGTCCCAGTCCGTCGTACTCGGTCCGGGTCTGGGATTCGATGTTGCCGGGGGTGAGAACGCCGAACAGCACCGGCTCGGGGGCTCCCGACGCGGGATAGGGTTCGTGGGTCCGGACGACCAGGCCGCGGTCGTCGTAGATGGTGTCGGTGATCAGACGACCGGTGGGGCCCGGTATCTGGGTCTGCCGGGGGCGGAGCCAGCCGTCGAGCAGCTCGATCTTGTCGGTCCGCTGGCCGCCGGTGGCGGTGAGAGTCCTGGTCGTGATCGCGACGATCTTGTCGTCGGCGACCCGGTAGTCGAACTCGTAGTTGGGGTGAGGGTTGCTGTCCTTGGCGCGGTTCGGCAGCCATACCTGGCGCAGCCTGCCCAGGCCGTCGTGGACCAGGTCGGTACGCAGTCCGTTGGCGTCGATCTCCGCGGTGGACTGCCCCCAGGCCGGTTCGAGCTCCTGGACCGTGACCAGCGCCGTGGCGGCGTCGCCCGGCTCGGCAGGCGGGCTGGTGGTCGTCACCTTCGTGGTCAGGCCACGCGTGTCGGTATAGACGGTGGTGCTGACCTGCCCGAGCGCGTTCACCGCCTTGACGGCACGGCCGTAGGCGTCGTACGTCACCTGCTTCTCGGTGACGTACGTGGCCGTCGTCCCGTCGTGGGAGGCGATCTCCTCCACCTTGGTGGGCAGGCCCCGGCTCGGAGGGGCTGCGAGAGCCGCGTTGTCGTAGTACGTCCTGATGTCGGAGATGACTTGGTGGGCGCGGTCGGCGTTCGCCGTGCAGGCGACCGCGACGGTCTCCACCCGTGCGGGCAGGGACACCATGTGCGCGCCGGCGTTGTCGGCATAAGTGGTACGGGTACACCGGTCATCGGCGGAGGTGGTGACGTCGCCGAAATCGCTGACCCGGGTCACCCGCCCGATGCCGGGCCCGGAGCCCTGGTGCTCGGTCTCCGTCCTGGTCTCGGTCCAGCCGCCTGCGTCCTTGGCCGTCCACGTGCGCTCGGCGGCGGAGGCGACCATCTCGGCCGTGGTGGTGCCCCACGACCGGGTGCGGGTCGCGGTCCTGACCCACCACGGGGTCCGTACAGTCTTGGCGTGCACGGTCCCGCCCTGTCCCGTGTACTGGACGGTCTTCAGCTCGAATCCCGACAGCGCGTCGTGGTCGGTGTACGTGCCTCCCTCGCCGTCCGACACCGTCACCGACTTGGTGCCGCCGCTCCTGTTCTTGCGGTCGCCGTGCATGCCGCGCAGGTAGAAGGTGTCGGACTGCTGGCCCGCCGTGCCGGTCAGGGTGCGGACCTGGCCGTAGCCGCGCCACTGCGACCAGGTCTTGTGCTTCTCCTTGGTCAGGCCGTCGTCGTCGTCGAAGTGCCAGGCCGCGCCGCCGAGGTACTCGTACCTGGTCCTCATGTCGGGAGCGAGGCCGGTGCGGTCGGCTCTGGTCACGGAGGTCACCACATACTTGTGGAACCAGTCGGTGATCTCGTCCTCATGCCCTGGCGGCTGCCAGATGACGGGGAAGCATCTCCTGGTGTTGGTCTCAGGGGTGGGCAGGTCCGACAGCGAACAGTCAGCGTCCGAGTAGGCGATGTCGAGCTGCCCGCCGGACTCGTCGTAGATCGCGCCGACCCGGTAGCGGATGTAGGGCAGGATGTCGTCGCCGGTCCGGTCGAGCCGGTTGGGCAGCTGCACGTGGTCGAAGGAGACCTTCGGCAGAGTGACCGAGGTGCCGCCGACGTGCCCCGTATGCTGGATGTGGCTCAGCAGCAGGTCCCGCTCCACATCGGCCAGGCCCCAGGTGTGTCCGAACGACCAGGAGTCCACGTCCCGGTAGCCGGTGCCGTCGGCCTTGACGACCTGGGTCGTCACCTTCGTCAGGCGTTTGCGTGACCAGAAGGTGGGAGTGACCGCGCCGTGGGCGTCCTTGCACTCCTGCCCGGCAGCGCAGGCGAGGTCCCAAGGCACGTCCCACCAGTACTGCGGCTTGTCACCGATCTTGTCCGGGTCGCACGAGAACGACGCGTCGGGCAGGCAGCGCTCGGACGTGCCGAACAGCACCCGAGCGGGAGCGGCGGCGAACAGGTTGCCCTCGCGCAGCCCGTAGGAGATCGACCTGAGGTAGCCGCCGCGCGTGTACGGGGTCTCGTCGCCGACCTTGAGGTTCCGGCCGTAGTGGTTGGTCTCCTTGACGTACGCATAGGTCATGGCGTTGCCGTCGGGGGCCACGACGTAGTCCAGGTTCCACCGGTGGGCCTGCTGGCACCAGGAGGAGGAGAACCCGCTGGACTTGTGGCACGGTTCGCCGGAGTCGTCGCCGAACACCGGTACCGTCCACGTCGAGTCGCTCTCCGGCTTCCCGGAGGCCCAGCCGGGCATGCGGTTGAGCCCGAAGAAATACTGGGTGCCGTCGGTCGTGGTGGCCTTCCAGTGCTCCCCGTTGTCGTCCCCGTTGGTCGCGCCGGTGAGCTTCTCGAACACCGTGCCGTCGTCGAACTTGGTCCGCCAGGTGCCGTCGGTGGCCTTGAGTAATTCTCCGCCCTTGCCGTTCCACGTGACCGTCGCGTTGTCGTAACCCCAACACTGGTCACCCGGGTAGTTGCCGAACTCGTCCTTCGCGACACCGTCGTCCTCGCACGACTTGTAGCGGCGCTCGATGTAGCCGGGCCACAGGTCGAAGCCCTCGCCGACCCAGGACGGCTGGGCGTTGGTGTTGCCCGTCCGCCCGTCCACGCTGCCGGAGGAGTACGCGACGGCCAGATCGGGCTCCAACTCGCCCGGGACGGGCGGCACCCGCATCGGGTACGACCAGGTGAATTCACCGGAGTTGTCGCCCATCTCCCAGGTGGCCGAGGCCGACAGCGACGTCGCAGTGTAGTCGCCCTGCGAGCCAGACTCGCCCGCGGCGGCCATCAGCAGCGTGCCGCCGGGCTCGGCGTCCACCTCCGTGGTCAGCGTGCGTGCCGCCGCGTCATTGCGTGCCGGCAGAGGGGCGGCCTTGCCGCACTGCGGCAGCCAGGGGCTGGTCAACGCGCACGACGGCAGCCGCCACATGCGTAGCCGGGAGCCGTACGAGCCGCCGAAGGCCTGGGTGAACGCGGCGTAGTCCAGACGGACACCGACCTTGCCGCTGGTGCTCGCGTCGCTGGAGGCCACGGTGAAGGCGACCCCATCGGCTCCCGCGTGGCGGCCGGTCGGTTGGTCCAGCAGCCGTACACGTACCCGTTCCGCGCCGGCCTTCGCGTCGGCGGGGGGCAGCAGAGAGATCGGGAGGGCGCCGGCCCGGGCAGCGCCTCGCCCGGGCACATCGGCTTCCGCGGTGCCGGCCGCCGGCCAGTCGATCAGCGTGGGCGGCGCCGTCCTGCCGGCGGGTCCGGGCCGGCGCGATGTGGCCGCGAGACGACGGCCCTTGACCGTCCGTTCGGGATTGTCCAGTTCGGGGCGGCCGGGTCCGGCGGCCGCGGCAGGCGCGGCCGAGGACAACGCCACCGTCATCGCCGCCGTCAGCACAGCGACCATCCCCGCGGCGACCGCCCGGGACAGAGGACCCGTCCGCGGTGTCCGTACCGCACGGCCTCTCATGCCACCCTCCACCAGCCCGGCAAGCCGTTGGACAATGCTCGTCCTCATCCGGCCCACCCCCGGGTGACAGCGCGCGGGAGCGCGGGCTCGAGGTTTACCTTCATCACGACCTCCGCAGGGCAGGACACGACAAGAGATCAAGGCTCGCGCCCCGTGGCGGGGCGCGAGCGGCCGATGAGGGATCAGGGGCCGGAGGCGGTGTCCAGTTCGCCGCCGGTGGCCAGTATCTGGACCTGCTCCTGGGTGAGCGCGCCCTGGTAGGCCCACACGTCGTCGATGGCATCGGGCCAGAATTCACCGCCGAACCTGTTGCGGCCGACCTGCAGCCCACCGTTGGCTGCGGTGAACCCCAACACCTGGTCCTCCTGGGAGACGCCTAGTGAGCTCTCCTCAAGCTGGCCGTTGACGTACAGGCTCATCCGGTCGCGCAGTGCGTCGTAGACGAGCGCGAGGTGGTCCCAGTCCCACTCGGTGAAGGCCGAATGGTCGGCCTGACGCAGTTCGGAGGTGGCGGTGGAGTCGGCGTTGCGCATCTGGATCTGCCAGCCTCCGGCCTCAGGGTCGGCCGGGTCGGGCACGTACCGCAGAGCGAAGGCGTTGGCGTTCGCTCCCGCCTGCGAGAACACGGTCTTGGCCGCCTGCGGGCGGCCCATGTTGCGCACCCAGCCGGCCACCGTGAAACTCCCGTCGGTATGCACCGGAGGGGTGGCCGTCTCGGCGTAGGCCGTGGTGCCGTTGAGCAGCAGCCCCGCACTGGACACGTAGCGGAAGCCCGCGGCGGGGTCGATGACGGCGCCCGCCGCGAGGGTGAGGTGCTGGGCGCCGGCGGGCTCGCCCGCACCATTGACGTTGAGCTTCCAGCGGCCCTTCACCACCGGGTGCTGGGTGACGAGTTCCTCGGCCTCGACCGCGCCCACGGACCGGTCGTAGAGGCGCACGTCGTCGATCAGGCCAGGCCACTGGTCCACGTAGGCGCCCAGCCACCTGCTGCGGCCGATCTGCAGCCCGCCACCCGCGTGCCACACCGCCTCCAGCGGGCCGCTGTCGGTACCCTGCTCACCGTTGACGTAGATGCGCAGTTTGCGGGTGACCGCGTCGTGAACGCCGACCAGATGGGTCCAGGAACCGGCGGTCGCAGTGGCCTTGGAGACCGCCTGGTCCCAGCCGCTCGCGTCGGTGTCGGTCCTGGATTTGGCGAACACCCATTTCTTGATGCCGCCGTCGTACTTCAGGTAGAAGCCGCTCTTACGCAGCCCGTCCTGGGAGACGACTGTGTAGTTCTTGTCGAGCTGGCTGGTCTCCATGCGCACCCATGCCGACACCGCGAAGTTCTTGGTGGTGTCCACGACCGGTCCGTTCGTGGCGGCGTGGCCGGTGGACCCGTCCAGCCGCAGCGCCGTACCGTCCTGACCGGCCTGCCCGAGCGTCGCGCCGCCCGACAGCGCGGCCTGGACAGTGGTGGCGGTGCTGTAGACGCGCCCGTCCCCGGCCTCTTCGTTCATGGGCCAGTACGCGACCGGATCGGCACCGGGTGGTGTCCCGCCCGCCGCGAGCTGCTGGGCCTCCTGGTCCGGCAGCGCCCGCTGGAACAGTTTGACCTCGTCGATGCCCCCGGGCCACTGGTTGACCTGGGCGTCGTTGTACTTGCTGCGGCCGATCTGGAAGGCGCCCCTGGCCGGCCAGGCGGTCACGCCGCTCACCGTGCCGGCGAGCTGCCCGTTGACGTAGAGGCGCAGCTGGCCGGAGGACCGGTCGTAGACGCCGCAAAGGTGCGTCCACGCGTTCAGCGATATCGGGGTGTCGCCCCTGGCGCTGTACCAGGCTCCCCCGCCGTCGCCGGCGGTGTCGGTGCTGGGCATTTTGATCTCCGGCTGCCCTGAGGGGAGGATGCCGAGTTGGAAGCCGCTCTGGTGCACCCCGTCCTGCGCCAGCGCGTTGACCATGGCGTACCTCGCCGGCCTGACCCACGCGGAGACGGTGAAGCTGTCGTCGGTGCGCAGCACGGGCAGGTTCGTCTCGGCGTGGCCGCTGGTGCCGTCGAGAGTGAGTGACGTGCCCACCTGGCCGGCGCCGCCCAGCGTGGCGCCGCCGCGGAGGTACGCCGCCGTGCCCGGGCTGCGGCCCGTCACGCTCGTCGCGCCTGCGGTCTCGTCCAGCGTGAACCGGGCCGCGGCCTCCGCGCCTGCCCTGGCCCAGAACTCGTAGGTGGTCGGTGCGCTGTTCTGGTGGGCTTGCGTGAACGCCTGAACGGTCAGCAGGTTGGGGCCGGATCGGCTGGGCGCCACGGCGACCTGGCGTGCGGCGCCGTTGCTCGTTGTGACGGTGGTGAGGGGGGCGCCGTTCAGCTTCAGCTCGTAGCGGGCCGCGGCCCTGGCCGGGTCGCTGATGGTGAACGTGCCGGCGTCGCCGACGCCGCCGTGCCAGCTCTGGTCACCGGGGTATTCGGCCGACGACACCGAGGGCGCGGCCGGTACGGAGGGGTCGTAGTAGAAGTAACAGCCGGTCTGGGCGCCGTCGTAGCTCCACGGGCCCCATTGGACGCCGTCCCATGCTCGTACGCCCCAGCCGATGAGCTTCTTCTGTGGGATGGAGGTGGGAAGCTTGATCTGGTGCCTGCTGCCCGAGGTCAGCGCCGGTGTCAGCGCTGAGGTCCATTTGGCGCCCCAGTCAGAGCCGTCGGCGTTGTTGGCCCAGTGCAGGGTGAACTGGCCTCGTACCTTATTGGCGTCCTCGGTGTCCGGATCCCACAGGTAGGCGTAAACCGTGGACAGGTCGTTGACCCACTGGGCCCCTCCCTTATCCACGCAATCGGTGCCCGGGCTGGCGAACATCGATCCGGTGTTGGGCTGGTGCGGCGGCCGGTTGTACTGGATGCGCAGGTAGGCGTCGTCGGCGAACCGCTTCCACCAGGCCATCGAGCTCTCGCTGTAGGCCTTCAGGCCGAAGGTGATGGTGGAATGCCCCTTGTTCACGGCGCTCTGCACGTGGGTGCGGAGCTTGGACCCGCCGAACTCGACCGGCGCCCGCGCGCAGTAGGCCACATCGCGCGAGGTCAGATGCTCAAGCCAGGCGTTCTTGGTGTTGTTCCAGGTCGCTGCGGAGGTGAGAGAGTTGGTCCGCCACAGTTGCACCGAGGTGGGGTTGTCGCAGTTGTAGGCCGCGGTTTCGTAGGCGACGAACTCGGCCGACTCGATGTACTTGCCTTTGATGGAGGGCAGCTTCATCCGGTAGAAGAGCCGCTTGGTCTGGTTCTTCACGCACCGGCCGTCCTTGGCGACCTCGCAGCGGCCCATGCCCTCGGTGGCGTTGCCGTTAAATTTGGGATAGTTCTCGTCGGGGTAGCCCGAGGACACCATGCCCCAGTAGTAGGCGGCGCTGGTCTGCCACACCGGGTCGATGTAGACGGGGAACGTGGTGTCGGGTGAGGTCAGCAACCCCTGGTCCGGGGTCAGCTCCAGTTGGCGCTCTCCTAGGCCGACCTGCACGTCGGCGGTTCGGGATCCTTCTCCCGGCCCCTTGCTCAGGTCTTGGGCGCGAGTGGTCATGCCGCGCGCCGCGTCCGCGGCGGGCGGTGAGGAGTCCCACATGACCGGGGAGGGCGCCTCGAACACGGCTTCCCCGGTGGTGCCGTCCTCGGCTCGCAGCATTCCAGCGGCGTCTCGGTCCACCGACAGCCGGGAGGTACCCAGGGTGAAGGCCAGCCGGCTCAGCCGAGGATCCCTGGCCGCCGCCGCCGTTTTGACCACGAGGGTGTGCGAGAAGCCGTCCGACAGCGCCCGTACGCGCAGATCGATGTCGCGCCCCAGAACACCCTGGTAGACGGCGCTGTCCTCGTCCAGGACCGGCTCGGGTAACGTGCCAGGCCACGACAGCGACAGTTCGCGGCCCGCCCTGGACATCCGCACCAGCGGCTCCTGCCCGCCGCCGGACAGCCGCAGCCCGACAGCGGTCGCGGCCGGGACGATTCCGGAACCGTCCCGCCTCAGCGTGGTGTCGATGCCGACCCACTGGCCGTCGTGGCGGGTGCGCACCGGCCGCAGGTGCTCGGTCACCTCGAACCGCCCATTGGGCAGGACCCTGACCGTGCGGTGCTCGCCCCGCTGTGACAGCACCTCCACCGGCCGCCCCGACTTCCGCGCCAGCATGACGGCGGCGTCGTCGGTCACCGCCGTGTCGGCGGGCGGCTCCTTGGGCGGTTCCGTGACCGCGGCCGCACCCGCCTCGGACCCGCCCACGCTCAGGCCCGCCAGCACGGCGAGAACCGCCACGCCCTGGGCCATAACGCGCCTTAATCGGCCTATGCCGCCGAGCATCACCAGCATCGCGACCCGCTCTCCACACCTGTCCTGATGATCAGAAACTAGACGGGGCATGATCGTTCGGCCATTCGGCGCTAGATTGAATCTTGACTACAACCATCGCGGTAGTCACCGCCGGGAAGTCAACCTACGGTGTACGCCCGGGCATCGGTGGTGCTTCGTGTTCCATCAGTCGAGCTCGGGCGCGAGGTCCCCAGCCTCGGG
>NZ_JAHKRN010000098.1 GCF_019396385.1 Nonomuraea harbinensis
GCGGGGCCTCGGGGCGCCGGTCGAAGATCACCAGGACGCCGGTGGTGAGGCTGAGCCGGTCCAGATATCCGTCGAGCTGGGCCAGCCCTTCGGTCAGCGGGTCGTCCTTGCCTGCTCGCCAGACCTTCAGCTCCATCGCTTCGCGCTGCACCAGCCGCTCGCCGCCGGGGCCGGTGTAGGGCCAGCGGACGAGCACGTCCAGGCGTTTGGTGCCGGCGGCGTACTCCCGGTCGAGATAGCCTCCGCCGTTGACCAGCCGGTGCAGGAAGGCCATGAGGATGATCTGGCAGGCGGCCTCGTGGTAGTTCTCCTGACGGATGAGCACCTCACCGTGCTCGCGCCAGAAGACCACGAACTCCTCCAGCAGCCGGGGCAGGTCGAACCGGCCGTCCGGCAGCACGAAACTCCGCGGATCCGCGCGCACGTTCTGTTGCGATGCATCGCCCAGCACGCGCAGGATGACCTCCCGGTAGATCGGGTTGGCCACCTCCAGCGGGGGTTTCTGTTTGATCAGCCCCAGGTCACGGACGTAGGACAAATCGTCGGACAAGGCGGAGTCGGTGTAGAGGTCGCCGGCCACGATCGGTTCCATCACCCGCTTGACCCTGGGCTCGTGCAACCGCGCGGCCAGGGAGTCCAGGTGGATGGCGCGTGTCCGGATCAGCCGCTCCTTGGCCTCATCCACCCGTGCCACGGTGACGGCATCGGTCACCCCCATCTTGAAGACGATTTCGTGGGCCAAAGCGTTGACCAGCCACGGCTGCCCCTGCGTCAGCTCGAACACTCGGTCCACCGCGTCCTTGGTGAACTCCTGTCCGGTCGCCTCGGTGTGCTGGCCGTACAGCTCGCCGATCTGGCCGGCGGTGAAGTCGCCCAGGCGCAGCGAGTCGGTGACGATGTTGAACGGGCTGGTGGGGTTGCACCGGCCCGGGTCGGCACCCACGGCGGTCTTGTAGTCGCGGACGTCGCGCAGCCCGCACAGGATCACAGAAGAGGGGAACGGGTGCCCGTCCGGGCGGGCGTTGTGACCGTCCCTGAGCTGGCAGAGGAAGCTGACCAGGCTGCTGCCCTGCAGGGCGTCGATCTCGTCGAAGAACAGCACCACCCGGCGCCGGCTGCGGCGGCACCACGCGCTCAGACCCGTACCGAATCGGGTGCCCGGCGTAGCCTCCGGCCAGGGGTCCGGCGGGAGCAGTTTCTTCGGCCAGCCCGATCGCTCGGCGGCCTCGCGGATGGATTTCAGCAGGATCGACTCTCCCCAGCCGACGTCGTCGCCGGCCACCTTGGCGCGCTCGCAGGAGAACGCCAGAGCCGCGATGTCCCCCTCGGCCGTCAACTCCGACGCCAGGGTGCGCAGACCCGTCGTCTTGCCGGTCTGCCGAGGCGCGTGGACCACGAAGGAGCGATCCATGTCGATCAGCGTCCGAGCCTCGGGAAGCCGGGGCGTGGGCGGGATCATGTAGTGGAGCCGGGGGTCACACGGGCCCGCGGTATTGAAAGATTTCGCTCGGGGTGCGCGCATAATCACATACTGTCATCACTCCTGTGTTGAGCGATGACGATTCAGCCCGCTGCGGCGGGGTCCTCCGCTCAGCTGAGCACCAGGTCGCGGACGGTCCGTAGGGACGGCTCGTCGCGCGGGCCCATCACGAGCAGCGACGTGACCGGCGACTTGTGCCACGGCTCCAGGCGTTCCTTGATCCGCCCCGGCGGGCCGACCAGGGAGATGCCGTCGGCCAGCTCGTCCGGGATGGCGCGGAACGCCTCGTCCTTGCGGCCCGCCAGGTAGAGCGCCTGGATGTGCTCGGCGGCCTCGGCGTAGCCCATCCGGCCGATGATGTCGGCGTGGAAGTTGCGGTGCCTGGCCCCCATGCCGCCGATGTACAGGGTCAGCATCATCTTGACCCCGTCGAGCGCCGCCCGCACGTCGTCGGAGATGATCACCATGACCATGGCCGCGATGTCGAAGTCGGGGTCGCGCGAGGAGAGCGCGTCGCCGTACATCTCCTCGATCTTGGAAGGGAACGCGAAGAGCGGGAGCCAGCCCTGGGCGACCTCGGCGGCGAGTGCGACGTTCTTCGGGCCCTCGGCGCCCAGGTAGACGGGGATGTCCTCGCGCAGCGGGTGGGTGATGAGCTTGAGCGGCTTGCCCAGGCCGCCGGGCAGGGGGAGCGGGTAGTGCGGGCCGTCGCTGGTCACGGGCTCCTCGCGGCGCCACACCTTCCGCATGATCTCGACGTACTCGCGCGTACGGGCCAGCGGTTTGGCGAACGGCTGGCCGTACCAGCCCTCGACCACCTGCGGCCCGGACGCGCCCACGCCGAGCAGCAGCCGGCCGCCCGTCAGGTGGTCGAGCGTCATGGCGGTCATGGCCGTGGTGACCGGTGGGCGGGCGGAGAGCTGGGCGACGGAGGTGCCCAGCTTGATCCGCGACGTGCGCGCCCCGTACCAGGCCAGCGGCGTGAACACGTCGGTGCCGTACGCCTCCGCGGTCCACACCGAGTCGTAGCCGAGCCGTTCGGCGGCCAGCACCGACTCGGTCGCGTCGTCGGCGTGGCGCTGCCAGTAACCGACGTTCAGGCCGAGCTTCATCGACACCTCCGGAATCTAGTTCTATTACCCCCGGCCGCGGCGGGGGTGTCAATGCGTCGTCGGCAGGGGAAGCCTGACCCTGTGCTCCTGCGCTGTCTGGCCTGCGTCCTGCTCCTGCTGTCGCTCACGGCCGAGCCCACGGGCGCCTCCCGGAGGTCGCCGAACATCGTGGTCATCATGGCCGACGACCTGGAGGCCGGGACCCTCGCGCACTTTCCCCAGATCACCCGCCATCTGGTGCAGCAGGGCATGTCGTTCGACCGGTTCTTCACGGCCGACTCCTGGTGCTGCCCGTCGCGCTCGTCCATCCTGCGCTCCCAGTACGTCCACAGTCATGGCGTATGGACGAACACCGCCCCGGAAGGGGGATTTGAGCGCTTCAACGGCTTGGGTCTGGAACGTTCCACTATCGGGACTTGGATGCAGGATGCCGGGTATCGCACCGCGTACATGGGCAAGTACCTCAACCACTACCCAGGCCCGATGCCCGAGACGTACGTGCCGCCCGGCTGGGACACCTGGCACGTGCCCGTGCGCGGCCTCTACAACGAGTACGGCTACCGGCTCAACAGCGACGGCCGGCCGGTCGAGTACGGCTGGGGCGAGCATGACCACCTCGCCGACGTGCTGGCCGGCAAGGCGAGCGACTTCATCGCCGCGGACGGGCGGCCGTTCTTCCTCTTCCTGGCGCCGGTCGCGCCCCACCTGCCGGCCAACCCTCCGGTACGGCACGCGGAGGCGTTCACCCAGGCCACGGCGCCCAGGCCGCCGTCGTTCAACCAGGAGGACGTGAGCAAGGAGCCAGCCTGGCTGCGCGACCGGCCCCCGCTGAGCCAGAGCGAGATGGACAGGGCCGACCAGCTGTACCGCACCAGGCTGCGGGCCATGCTGGGGGTGGACGACCTCGTGGGCTCGGTGATGGACGCGCTGGCGAAGACTGGCCGGCTGCGTGACACGTACGTGTTCTTCACCTCCGACAACGGGTTCCACCTGGGCACGCACCGGCTGGCTCAGGGAAAGACCACGCCGTTCGAGGAGGCGATCCGGGTGCCGCTGGTGGTGCGCGGGCCCGGCTTGCCGGCCGGGGCGTCGGCCGGGGAGCTCAGCGCCACCGTCGACCTGGCCCCCACCATCGCGGAGCTGGGCGGGGCGCGGGTGCCGCCGTTCGCCGAAGGCCGGTCGATGACGCCGCTGCTGCGCGGCGGGCGGCCGGCCGGGTGGCGGGAGAACGTGCTCGTCGAGTTCGCCAGACCGGCCAACCGCCGGTCGGCCGCGCAGACGCCGGTGCCCGGCTACCGTGCCGTGCGGACCCGCCGCCACCTCTACGTCGCGTACGAGACGGGGGAGGAGCAACTCTACGACCTGCGCAAGGACCCCTACCAGCTGCACAACCTCGCCGCCTGCGCGAACCCCGGGCTGCTGAAGGACCTGCGGGCCCGGCTGGACGCGATGCGTTCCTGCTCGGGCGCGGCCTGCCGGGTCGCCGACACCCTGACCCCCGGCTGACTGTCAGAACAGCGACGGGTAGGCGTCCGCCAGGTGGTCGGCGACCGCGCGGGCCGCTTCCTCCGGGTCGGCCGCGCGGATCGCGGCGAGGATGCGCACGTGCCCGGCGCGCAGCACCGTCGTGTCGCCCAGCTGTTCGACGGCTTCCACCGCGTGCCGCCGCATGGAGTCGCGCAGCGAGCGCATGAACGCGGCGATCAGCCGGTTGCCGGACGCGTCCGCGATCGCGCAGTGGAAGGCGGTGTCGTGCTCGACGAACTCCTCCGCCGACCGCGCCGCGTCCATCCCCGCCAGCGCGACGGCGAGCGCGGAGGTGTCCGCGGCGGCCGAGGCGGCGCGGGCGGCCGCCCAGCGCTCGATCATCAGCCGGGTGTCGATCACCTCGCGCGGCTCCAGGCTGGCCAGCCCGAGGTGCAGCCTCAGCAGGTCGGTCAGCGTGTGGTCGGGCCGGGAGATCAGCACCGCGCCCGCGTCCGGCCCCCGCCCGACCTGGGACGTCACCACGCCGAGCGTCTCCAGCACGCGCATCGCCTCGCGCACCGACGAGCGGCTCACGCCGAGCTCCTCGGCGAGCTGCCGCTCCGCGGGCAGCCGGTCGCCCGCGGTCAGCCCGTCGTCCGCGATCCGGCGCTCCAGCTGGGCGAGCACGTCCTCGAACGTGCGGGTCCGCTTCGGGCGGGTATCAGGCAACGGGACCTCCTTCGAGGATTGCGTTCCTCTATGGTCTGACCATACTGTGGTCAGACCATACCCGGAAGGAGAAGCGTGCGAGTCGCCCTGTTTCTCACGTGCGTGAACGACACGCTCTTCCCCGGCACCGGCAAGGCCGTCGTGTCGCTGCTGCGCCGGCTGGGCTGCGAGGTCGACTTCCCGGCCGCGCAGACCTGCTGCGGGCAGATGCACCTCAACACCGGTTACCCGCAGGAGGGCGTGCGGCTGGCGCGCCACTTCACCGAGGTCTTCGCCGGCTATGAGGCGGTGGTCGTCCCCTCCGGGTCCTGCGCCGCGATGATCCGGGAGCAGTACCCCAAGCTGGTCAAGCCCGGCAGCAAGGGAGCGGCGGCCGTCGGGCGGGTGGTGCCGCGGGTGCACGAGCTGACCGAGTTCCTGCTGGACGTGCTGAAGGTCGAGGACGTGGGGGCCTAC
Source organism: Nonomuraea harbinensis (assembly GCF_019396385.1). Classification (GTDB taxonomy): domain Bacteria; phylum Actinomycetota; class Actinomycetes; order Streptosporangiales; family Streptosporangiaceae; genus Nonomuraea; species Nonomuraea ferruginea. The sequence goes on from NZ_JAHKRN010000098.1 coordinate 5,245, forward strand.
TTCCCGCACCGGGTGACCTACCACCCGACCTGCCACTCGCTGCGCGGGCTCCACCTCGGCGACCGCCCCGTGCGGCTGCTGGGCCGGGTGCGCGGGCTGGAGCTGGTCCAGCTCCCGGGCGCCGAGGAGTGCTGCGGCTTCGGCGGCACGTTCGCGATGAAGAACGCGGCCGTCTCCGCCGCCATGGGCGCCGACAAGGCGCGCAACGTGCTCGGCACCGGCGCCGAGGTGCTGTGCGCGGCCGACAACTCCTGCCTGATGCACATCGGCGGCACGCTGGCCCGCCAGAAGACGGGGGTACGGGTGATGCACATCGCGGAGATCCTGGCCGCCACGGAGGCGGGCGGATGAGCGCCACGTTCCTCGGCATGCCCGGGAGTTTCCCGAATAATGCTGAAAAAGCCGTACAGAACTCGCAGCTTCGCTACAACCTCCGCAAAGCCACCCACACGATCCGAGGCAGGCGCGCGAGCGTCGTCGGCGAGCTGCCCGACTGGCAGGAACTGCGCGCGGCCGGCAAGGCCATCAAGGACGAGACGCTGCGCCACCTCGACCGCTACCTCCTCCAGCTGGAGGAGGCCGTCACGGACGCGGGCGGCCACGTGCACTGGGCGCGCGACGCCGCCGAGGCCAACCGCATCGTCACCGATCTGGTCAAGGCCACCGGCGAGACCGAGGTCGTCAAGGTCAAGTCGATGGCCACCCAGGAGATCGGCCTGAACGAGGCGCTGGCCGAGCACGGCATCGCCGCCTACGAGACCGACCTGGCCGAGCTGATCGTCCAGCTCGGCGACGACTTCCCCAGCCACATCCTGGTGCCGGCGATCCACCGCAACCGGGCCGAGATCCGCGAGATCTTCCTGGACCGGATGGGCGACGCCCCCGAAGGGCTCACCGACGAGCCCGCCGCGCTGACCGAGGCCGCCCGCCTTCACCTGCGCGAACGGTTCCTCAGGAGCAAGGTCGCCATCTCCGGCGCCAACTTCATGGTCGCCGAGACCGGCACGCTCGTGGTGCTGGAGTCCGAGGGCAACGGCCGCATGTGCCTGAGCCTGCCCGAGACGCTCATCAGCGTCGTCGGCATCGAGAAGCTGGTGCCGTCCTGGCGCGACCTCGAGGTGTTCCTGCAACTGCTGCCGCGCAGCTCCACCGGCGAGCGGATGAACCCCTACACCAGCACCTGGACGGGCTCGGCCGAGGGCCAGGAGTTCCACCTGGTGCTGCTCGACAACGGCCGCACCGGCGTGCTCGCCGACGAGGTGGGCCGCCAGGCGCTGCGCTGCATCCGCTGCTCGGCCTGCCTGAACGTGTGTCCCGTGTACGAGCGGGCGGGCGGTCACGCCTACGGCTCGGTCTACCCGGGCCCGATCGGCGCCATCCTCACCCCGCAGCTGCGCGGCATGGGCTCCGACCTGGACGCCTCGCTCCCGTACGCGTCCAGCCTGTGCGGCGCCTGCTTCGAGGCCTGCCCGGTGGCGATCGACATCCCCGAGGTGCTCGTCCACCTGCGTGCCGAGGCCCCGCACGGGGCCGCGGAGCGCGCGGGCATGCGGCTGGCCGGCTGGGTGTTCGGCGACCGGGCCCGCCTGGCCGGGGTCCAGCGACTGGCCTCGCGGCTGCGCAAGCTGGTGCCGAAGAGACTGCCCGGCCCGCTGTCGGCCTGGACCGACACCCGCGACCTGCCGGACATCCCGGAAGAACCGTTCAGGGACTGGTGGGAAAGAGAGGAGCGGCATGGGCGCCCGTGAGGAGATACTCGGCCGGATCCGGCAGGCCGTGCGCGGCGCGCCCGAGGTGGAGATCCCGCGCGGCTACCGTACCGCGCCGCCGGTGGACGACCTGGCCGGCCTGTTCGCCGAGCGGGTGCGCGACTACCGCGCCATCGTGCACGTGCTGCCCGCCGCCGAGGTGCCCGCCGCGATCACCGAGCTGGTACGGGGGCGCCGCATGGTGATCCCCGACGGACTCCCGCCCGAGTGGTCGGAAGGCGCCGAGCCCGCCGGCGGGTCGCTGGCCGAACTGGACGCCGCCGACGGCGTGGTGACCGGCTGCGCGGTCGCCATCGCCGAGACCGGCACCATCGTCCTCGACACCGGCCCCGGCCAGGGCACCCGCGCGCAGACGCTGGTGCCCGACTACCACCTGTGCGTGGTGCTGGCCGGCCAGATCGTGGCGGGCGTCCCCGAGGCGGTGGCCCGGCTCGACCCGTCACGCCCGCTCACCTGGATCAGCGGCCCGTCCGCCACCAGCGACATCGAGCTGAACCGGGTCGAAGGCGTGCACGGCCCCAGGACCCTGGAAGTGATCGTCAGTACCTGAGCACCGCCGCGACGTCCTCCACCTGGTCGGTGAACCAGATCTCGGCGTCGGTCATCGCCGCCGCCCTGACGAGGGCCGAGTCGGCGCGCTCCTGCACCGGGTGCTCCACCCCCCACGTGCGGAGCTCCCCGGCGTCGCGCGACACCTGCGTCGCCCCCTCGCCGATCCAGACGGTGCGCGGCAGCTCGCCGGGCATCAGCAGCGCGTGCACCCGGCCCTCGCGCAGCGCCTGCGCCACCCGGGCCACCCCGGTCGGGCCGTCCTGCTCGCCGTGGCGGTTCAGCAGCTCGGCCCTGCGGTCGTCCAGCCAGCCGCCGAGCGCGGTCTCCACGTCCTGCTCGAACCCGCCGGTCGCGTTGCGGTGGCCGCGTTCCAGCATCTGGATGCGGCCGGTGGACCGGGGGCCGAGGTGGTCGCAGAGCAGCGAGCGCGAATGCGGCTCGCCCGCCACCAGCACGAGCTGGGCGTCGGTGCGCCGCACCTGCTCGTCGACCTCCTGGGCGACGGCCACGGCGTTCTTCTCCCAGGTCTCCTCCACCGCCTTCTCGTAGTGCCGCTGGGAGAAGCCGCCCTGCGCGGTCTTCTGCAGCGGCCACTCCTCGGCCTCGACGGTCGTCTTGCGCGGCGAGCCGTTCCCGTGCACCGAGACGTCCGCGCCGGCGTGGTCGATGATCACCCGCAGGTGCGGCACGCGCTCGCCCCGCTGCATCAGCATCGGAGTGACGAGCGGCAGCGGCGAGAACGCCGCCAGCGGGCGGGGCGCCTCCGGCAGCGGCTCCGACAGCACCACGTCGCCGTGCACGGCGAACACCGCCCGTCCCGGTCCCGGGCTCAGCACCTCCTCACGCAGCGCCTCGGACTCGGTGCCGCCGGCCCGCTCCAGCTCGTCACACAGGCTCGTCCACAGGGCGGACCGGTCCCGCGCGGTGAGCCCGCCCACGTACACCGACGCGTACGGCCCCGGGCGCTCGTAGAGCGGCCGGATGAAGTCGAGTCGCACGTGTCATCACCTCCGCCTTGCCGCGCCGGGTCCCACGGCCCGGCACACCTCGGGCACGGTCATGTAGCGGCGGGCCGGCAGCGCGCGCAGCAACGTGACCACCTCGTCGGGGGCGCCCATCCGCTCGGCGTGCCGCATCAGGTCGTAAGGGGTGGCGGGGAAGTCGGCGTCGCTCAGCCACGCGGCCAGGTCGCCGCGGACGCCTGCGGGGCCTCCCCGCCCGGGCGTGTAGCGGTGCACGCGCTCCAGCTGGCCCGGCTCGGGCTCCCGCCACTCCTCGGCGGGCACCGTCCCGACGCCGCGTGGGTTGCCGTCGGGACCGTCGAACCCGTCCGGCTCGTGCCTTCGCTGCTCGTCCATGCGAGGGCTGTGCTCTTTCATCATCGCTCCTCCCGTTGCGCCCCCCTACCCCCGCTTTCGTGGGCAAACATGGCTGATTGTGTACGCTGCCGACGTGTTCGATCCCCGGCTGACCATCACCACCGAGCGGCTCGTTCTGCGCCCGTTCGGCCTCTCGGACGTGGACCGGATCAGATCCGTCGTCGAGTCGGGCGTCCGGTTCCTGCCTCCCGGCGCCCCGGGTCACCTGGCGTCCGTCTCCCAGTGGCTCGCCAACGGCGTGCACGAGCTCCAGCGCTCAGGCCAGGGCATCCACCTGGCGATGACGGACGGGAACGGGCTCATCGTCGGCGCCATCAGCCTGTTCAAGACCGCGTGGGGCGCCGGCACCACCGAGGTCGGCTACGGCGTGCACCCGCTCCACCGGGGGCGCGGGTTCGCCACCGAGGCGCTGCGCGGGCTGGTCGCGTACGTCTTCGCCGAGACCACGCTGCGCCGCGTCGACCTGACGGCCAACTTGGACAACCTGCCGTCCCTGCATGTGGCCAGGAAAGCTGGCTTCACCTGGGAAGGCGTGCTGCGCGCCGCGGTGCTCGAAGACGACGGGCCGCACGATCTGGTGATCTTCGGGATGCTCCGCGACGACGGCCGGACCCCTGGCGAGACCCTGCCCAGGGCCGAGCTGCGCACCGAACGGCTGCTCATCCGCCCGCCCGCCGAGAAGGACGTGCCGGACCTGGCCGCCACCGGCGCCGACCCGCTCACCCAGGCCATGACCGGCGTGCCGCGCCGCTACGGCCAGGCCCACGCCCGCGCCTTCGTCGCGACCTCCGAGCGGATGCGGCTGCGCGGCGACGGCATCGCCTGGGCCGTGGAAGAGCTGGCCGGCGGCCGGTTCGCGGCCAACGTCGACCTCAGGGACGTGGACTGGGCCAACCGGTCGTGCGAGATCGGCTACATGGCCGCGCCGTGGGCGCGCGGCCGGGGCTACACCACCGAGGCCGTCGCCGCCATCGCCCGCTGGCTGCTGCGCGAGCAGCGCTTCCAGCGGCTCAAGCTGCGGGCCGCGGTGTCCAACCCCGCCTCCCAGCGGGTCGCGGAGAAGGCGGGCTTCGTCCGCGAGGGCGTCGAACGCAACGCGCTGCGCGGCGAGGACCTCGTCGTCTTCAGCCTGATCCCGTCCGACCTTTCCTGAGCGAGACCTCTTGGTGAAACGGTGGTGCAACCGTCAATCTGGTGGGTGAGGACGGTGAGGCCCATGATCACGGTTGTCGGGTGGGACGGTTCGGGACTGTCGGCCAAGGCGGTCGACCGGCTGAAGGCCGCCAGGCTGGTCATCGGCCCCGACCACCTGACCCGGCGGCTGGCCCCGTCCGCCGCCACGGCCTCTCCCGGCGGCCTGCTCGACGCCCTCGACGCCCACATGGAGCGGGGCGAGGGCCCGGCCGTCGTGATCGCCGAGGGCGACCCCGGCTTCTTCGGCGTGGTGCGCACGCTGCGCGGCCACGGGCTGGAGCCCGACGTGCTGCCCGCCACCTCGATCGTCACCCGCGCCTTCGCCTGCGCCGGGCTCGACTGGGACGACGCCCTCGTGGTCGCCCCGGCCGGCCCCCACCAGCTCGCCCGCGTGGTCAACGCCTGCCGGGCGCACCCCAAGGTCGCGCTGCTCGTCACCCCCGGCGTCGGCCCCGGCGAGATCGCCAGGGAGCTCGCCCCCACCACCCCGCGCGCGCTCGTCGTCTGCGAGGACCTCGGCGGGCCCGACGAGCGCGTCACCCACAGCCGCATGGGCGAGGCCACCACCCGGCCGTGGAAGGACCCGGACGTGGTGCTCGTGATCGACCCGCTGCACCGCCGGAAGGAGCCCGGCTGGGTGGCGGGCGCCCAGCCGGGACCGGCCGGATGGGCGCTGCCGCTGGAGTCCAGGCTGCCCGCCGAGGTGCGCGCGTACGTGCTCGCCAAGCTCGGGCCCCGGCTCGGCGACCTGGTCTGGGACGTGGGCGCGGGCAACGGCGAGATCGCGGTGGAGTGCGCCAGGTTCGGCGCCGCGGTGATGGCCGTCGAGCGCGACGCCGACGCCTGCGCCCGGCTGCGCGAGAACGTCCTGAGCCACGGCGTCAAGGTGGCGCTCACCCGGGGGCAGGCGCCGCCCGCGCTCGAACCGCTGCCCGACCCCGACGCCGTCTTCGTCGGCGGGGGCGGGCCCCACGTGATCGTCGCCTGCGCCGCCCGCCGGCCCCGCTCGCTGGTGTGCGCGCTG
>NZ_JAHKRN010000099.1 GCF_019396385.1 Nonomuraea harbinensis
CCGGGGGCGGTGGTGTCATACAGGCCGTCGAGCGGCGACCGAACCAGACCGTCACCCCGGCTCCCGCCGAGTCCCTTCACCAAGCACCGTAGTGGTGCCTGCGAGAAAGAGGGTGCCCTAGTGACCCGCACGGTGCTGGTGACCGGGGCCCGGGGCAAGACCGGGAGCGAGGTGACGGCCCGGCTGCGCCGCTCCGGGACCCTCGTCCGGGCCGGGTCGTCGCGGCCCGCCGCCGATCAGGTCCGCTTCGACTGGCACGACCCGGCCACCTGGCGCGAGGCGGCGGACGTGGACGCGATCTACCTGGTGCGCCCCGACCTGCCCGCCGCTCCCGACCTCATGGCCGGCCTGGTCGACGTGAACCCGGACGCCCATGTCGTCCTGGTGTCCGAGCAGGGGGCCGAATCGCTCGCGCCGGACCACTGGGCGCGCCGGGCCGAGGACGCGGTCGTCACCCGGGCCGCCTCCTGGACGCTGCTGCGCCCGTCCTGGTTCCATCAGGTCCTGACCGACCCCCGCTTCTACCGGGACGCCATCCGTGACGACCGCGTCCTGAGCCTGCCCTCGGGCGGCGGCCCGATCGCGTGGGTGGACGCGCGCGACATCGCCGACGTGGCCGTGGCCGCGCTCGGCGCGCCGGAGGATCACCGTGGCCGGGCGCACACGATCACCGGCCCGGAGGCGGTTCCGGTCGCGTCCGTCGCGCGGGAGCTCTCCGCGCGCCTGGGCCACCGGATCCGCGCCGAGGACCCGCCCCCGCAGGAGACCCTGCACGGCCTCGACCCCTGGACGGCGGGCATCCTCGACGACCTCTACCACCGCGTCCGGCACGGCGGCTTCGCCGAGCTCTCGCCGGCCGTGAAGCGGATAACCGGGCGTGAGCCCACCTCGATGCGGGCGTTCATCGACGCCCACCTGGACGAATGGAGGACGAGCGGGTAGCGCTCAGCCGGCCGCGGCGCCGAACCACCGGGACAGCCCGCTGGTCAGCTCCCGCTGGTCGTCGCCGGCCCACGCCACATGGCCGTCCGGCCGCAGCAGCACTGCGGGCACGTCCAGCTCCTCGCTGCCGTCGACGACGTGGTCGACCCGATCGGCCCACCCCTCCACCGAGAGCCGGCCGGTCCGGTCGAGCAGCAGCCCGCGGCCGCCGCGCATCAGCTCGTAGAGGCGGCCGTTCTTCAGCGGCACGTCCCGCATCCGCCGGCCGAGCAGTTCGTGACCCTCGCCGAGGTCGTAGCGGATCCCGATCGCGACGATCTTCTCGATCAGGTGGCGGTTCACGTCCTCGAAGTCCATCAGCTCCGACAGCAGCCGGCGCACCGCCTGCGGGCCGGGCTCGGTGGACATCAGCTCCGCCTGCGCGCGGGTGTTGTCGAGCACGTCGGCCGCCACCGGGTGCCGTTCGGCGTGGTAGCTGTCCAGCAGCCCCTCCGGCGCCCAGCCGGTGACCTCGGCGGCCAGCTTCCAGCCGAGGTTGAACGCGTCCTGGATGCCGAGGTTGAGCCCCTGCCCGCCCATCGGCGGGTGGACGTGCGCGGCGTCGCCGGCCAGCAGCACCCGGCCGGTCCGGTACCGTTCGGCCAGCCGGGTGGCGTCGCCGAAGCGGGACAGCCAGCGGGGTGAGTGCACGCCGAAGTCGGTGCCGGCGACCTTCCGCAACTGCCGCCTGAACTCCTCAAGGCCAGGCGGGACCGAGCGGTCCTCGGCCACCCCCTCGGCGGGCACGACGACCCGATACAGGCCGCCTTCGCCGAAGGGCCCGACGCCGAACCTCAGCTGGGTCCTGCGGACCTCGGCCACCACGGCGGCCACCGTCTCCTGCGGCACCCCCACCTCCATCTCGCCCAGCAGCGTGTCGGCCCTGGAAGGCTCGCCGGGGAAGCCGACGCCGAGCAGCTTGCGCACCGTGCTGCGGCCGCCGTCGCAGCCGACGAGGTAGCGCGCGCGCAGCCGCCCGCCGTCGGCCAGCTCGGCGCTCACCCCGTGCTCGTCCTGGCTCAGCCCGGTCAGCTCGCGGCCGCGCCGGACGTCGGCGCCGAGTTCGGCGGCGCGCTCGGCCAGCAGGCGGTCGGTGACGGGCTGCGGGATGCCGAGGACGTAGGGGTGGGTGGTGTCCAGCAGGCCGGGCGACGGCTTGGCGATGCCGGCGAAGAACCCGCCGAGCGGGTGCTTCCGGCCCTCCGCCAGGAAGCGTTCCAGCAGGCCGCGCTGGTCCATCACCTCGATGCTGCGCACGTGCAGGCCGAGGGAACGGACGTTCGGCGTCGGTTCGGTCTCCTTCTCCAGCACGACCACGCGCACGCCGTGCAGCCTCAGTTCGGCGGCCAGCATCATGCCGGTCGGCCCGCCACCGGCGATGATCACGTCAATCATGGAATCCCCCATTGTCGAGCTCGCGTGTCGGCCGACGATTCTGCGGTACGACCCGGGTCTTGCCGCAAGCCCCCCTGTCCGCTATACGTTGAAAGTGGCAAGAGGTGGGTGATCCCTCTTTGTCACGCCCTCCCCCCGTACCGTGCGCCGTTCGGCGCGTGATCCGTGCGGGATGTGCGACGGATGGCGGCTGATCCGCGGGAGTGGCGGCCGGGAGGATGCTCTGCATGGCTCCCGAACTCGCAACGAGGCAGCGGTCCGCGCCACCACCGGTGGGGCTGTTACGCCCTTACCTGGGAAGTTTCGCCGCCGTGGTCGTCCTGCAGGTGATCGGCTCGGTCGCGGGCCTGGCGCCGCTGCTGGCGGTCGCCGAACTGGGCCGCGCCCTGCTCTCGCCCGGCCCGCTCGATCACGGCCACGTCCGGATCGTGGTGATCGCGGGCGCGGCCGGCCTGCTCGTCCGGCTGGTGTTCACCGCGGCGTCGTCCGGCATCGGACATCTGCTCGACGACCGGGTGCAGCTGGCGTTCCGCCGGCGGCTGGCCGAGCGGCTGGGACGCGTGCCGATCGGCTGGTTCTCCCGGCGCCGTACGGGCGAGCTGGCGAAGGTCGTCGGCGACGACGTGAGCGCCGTGCACCCGTTCGTCGCCCACGCCCCCGGCGAACTCGTCGCCGCCTTCGTGGTGCCGCTGGTGTCGCTGCTCTACCTGTTCGCCGTCGACTGGCGGCTCACCCTGATCACCCTGGTCCCGGTGGTGCTGGCGGTGGCGCTGGTGCCGCTGATGATGACTCCGGCCCGGCTGCGCGAGCAGAAGGCGTTCGACGCGGCCATGGGGCGGGTCGCGAACACGGTGGTCGAGTTCGTGCGGGGCATCGCGGTGGTCAAGGCGTTCGGCACGGGCGAGCGCGCCCACCGGAGGTTCGTGACGGCCGTGGACGAGTTCGTCGCCGTCTTCTTCCGCTGGGTGCGCGGCATGTCGGTGATCGCCGCGGGCATGCAGCTGGCGCTGTCGCCGCCGTTCGTGCTGCTGGCCGTGCTGGCCGGCGGCGCGGCCCTGATCACCTCCGGTGACCTGCCCCCGGCAGACCTGCTGCCCTTCCTGCTGCTCGGGCTGGGCCTGACCGCCCCGGTGGCGGCTCTGGGCCACGGTTTCGACGACATGCAGGCCGCCCGGCGCGCGGTCGGCCGCATCAAGGAAGTGCTCGCGGTGCCGCCGCTGCCCGAGCCCGTCCACCCGGCCGGACCCCGGGGGCACCGCGTGGAGCTGCGTGACGTCCGCTTCGGCTACGAAGCCGGCCGCGAGGTGCTGCGCGGGATCGACCTGGTGCTGGAGCCCGGCACGGTCACCGCGGTCGTCGGGCCGTCAGGAAGCGGGAAGTCCACGCTGGTCCAGCTGCTGCCCCGGTTCTACGACCCGACCGGCGGGTCGGTCACCCTCGGCGGCGTCGATCTGCGCGAGATCGGCAGCCGGGACCTCTACCGGATGGTGTCCTTCGTCTTCCAGGACGTCCGGCTGCTGCGCGCCTCGGTGATGGACAACATCGCACTGGCGGTGCCGCACGCCGGCTTCAACGACGTGGTCCGCGCCGCCCGGCTGGCGGACATCCACGACCGGATCGCCGAACTGCCTCGCGGATACGACACGGTCATCGGCGAGGAGGCCGGGCTGTCGGGCGGCGAGGCGCAGCGGATCTCGATCGCCCGCGCGCTGCTCGCCGACGCGCCCGTCCTGGTGCTCGACGAGGCGACCGCCTTCGCCGACCCGAGGACCGAACAGGCGGTGCGCCGGGCCCTGGCGACCCTGAAGGACGACCGGACGATCCTGGTCATCGCCCACCGCCTGGAGACCATCGCCGACGCCGACACGATCGTGATGCTGGACGACGGGGTGATCGTCGAGCGGGGAAGCCCCGCCGAGCTGCTGGCACGGGACGGGGAGTTCGCCGCGTTCTCGCGGACCTACCGGTCGGCGACCGCCCTGCAGCGAGGAGGAGAGCCTCGATGATCCGCATGCTGATGCGCGTGCTGGGACCCGAGTACGCCGGGCCGGTGCGCCGCACCGTGGCCCTGATGACGGTGACCGCGATGGTGGAGGGCCTGTCCTACGGGCTGCTCGTCCCGGTGCTGCGCGCCTTGTTCGGCGGCGATCCGGGCGGGGCCCGGCCCTGGCTGGTCGCGTTCGGGGCCGCGGTCGCCGTCTACGCCGTGCTGCGCTACCTCAGCGACCTGTCCGGCATGCGCGGCGCGACCGTGCTGCTGCGCGGCATGTTCCACCGGCTCGGCGACCACCTGGCCCGGCTGCCCATCGGCTGGTACGGCGGCGCCCGCGTCGGCGAGGTGTCGGTGCTGGCCAGCCGCGGCGTCCTGGAGGCGATGGGGGTGCTCGCGCACCTGCTGGGGCCGTACGTCTCGGCCTGTGTGACCCCGCTGACGATCGTCGTGGTGATGCTCGGCTTCGACTGGCGGCTGGGGCTGGCCGCGCTGGCCGCCGCCCCGGTCGTGGCGGCGATCCAGGTCTGGACGGGACGCTCGATGGCCGCGTCCGACGCCGAGCGGCACGAACGCGGCCACGAGGCCACCGGGCGCGTCATCGAGTATCTCCAGGCCCAGCCGGTGCTGCGGGCCGGCGGCCGGACCGGCGAACGCTTCCGGCTGCTGGACGACTCGCTGCGTGAACTCCAGCGCGCCTCCCGCCGCACCGTGCTGTCGGCGCTGCCGGGCGTGCTGGGGCTGACGCTCACGGTGCAGGCGGTGTTCACCGCGCTGCTGGCCCTGGGCGCCTACCTCGCGCTCGGCGGGGACATCGGCGCCGCCGAGCTCCTGGCGATCCTGGTGCTCGCCGCCCGCTGCGCCGATCCGCTGCTGTCGCTGTCGGACCTCGGCGGCAAGCTCCGCGCGGCGCGCGCCGAACTGGGCAGGCTCGACGCGGTGCTGAGCACCGAGCCGCTGCCGGAGGCCTCCGACCCGGTCCGGCCGGCGCACCATGGCCTGGAGTTCGACTCCGTCACCTTCCGCCAGGACGGCCGCACGGTGATCGACGACCTGTTCCTTTCCGTACCGGAAGGACAGCGGCTCGCCGTTGTCGGGCCGTCGGGCGCGGGCAAGAGCACCCTGCTGCAGCTGATCGCGCGGTTCCACGACGTGGACGGGGGCGCGGTGCGGGTGGGAGGCGCCGACGTGCGCGACGTCGGCACCGAGGTGCTGACGTCGCGGATCGCCATCGTCTTCCAGGACGTCTACCTCTTCGACGGCACGATCGAGGAGAACGTACGGCTCGGCCGTCCCGACGCCGGCGAGGCCGAGCTGCGGGCGGCGGCGACGGCGGCGCGGCTGGACGAGGTGATCGAGCGGTTGCCCGGCGGCTGGGCGGCGAAGGTCGGCGAGGGCGGCGCTCTGCTGTCGGGCGGCGAGCGTCAGCGGGTCTCGATCGCGCGCGCCCTGCTGAAGGACGCGCCGATCGTGCTGCTGGACGAGGTGACCTCGGCGCTGGACCCGGTCAACGAGGCGGCCGTGCACGAGGGCGTCGAACGCCTGATGGCGGGCCGCACGGTGGTGATGGTGGCGCATCGGCTGCGTACCGTCCAGCGGGCCGACCGCGTCGTCTTCCTGGACGGCGGCCGGATCGTGGAGGAAGGCGGCCACGACGAACTGCTGCGCCGCGGCGGCCGCTACGCCGGCTTCTGGCACGGCTCCACCGCGCCGGATATTCGTTGGCGTCGCGGTCGCCGGGCGGGTTAGCGTTGCCGCCGTCACGCGTCGGCGGATTGGAGACACCGGATGCCTTCCCAGCTCATCGCGCTCTGCTTCGATGCGCACGACCCGCGAGGTCTCGCCCGCTTCTGGGCCCAGATCCTGGGCTGGGAGACGCGCGACGGCGTCACGCTCCTGCCGAGCGACGACACCGGGTTCCAGATCCGGTGTCTTCCGTCCCAGGAGAAGAAGACCACCGAGAACCAGATCCACTTCGACCTGACGAGCCAGTCCTCCGAGGAGCAGGAGCGGACGGTGGCCAGGGCGCTCGAGCTCGGCGGCCGCCACATCGACATCGGGCAGAGCCCGGACGACGGTCACGTGGTGCTCGCCGACCCCGAGGGCAACGAGTTCTGCGTCATCGAGCCGGGCAACAAGTTCCTGGCCGACTGCGGGTTCATCGGTGCGCTCGCGTGCGACGGCTCGCAGGAGGTCGGATACTTCTGGAGCGCGGCGCTGGACTGGCCGCTGGTCTGGGACCAGGACCAGGAGACCGCGATCCGCTCGCCGCACGGCGGCCCCAAGATCACCTGGGGTGGTCCGCCGGTCGCGCCGAAGAACGGGAAGAACAGGCTCCACTTCGACCTCGCTCCGCCCGCGGACGGGGATCAGCTCGCGGAGGCCGACCGTCTCGTCTCCCTCGGAGCGACCCGGCTCGACGCCGGCCGGCCCGAAGGCGGCCGGGTGCTGATGGCCGACCCCGACGGCAACGAGTTCTGCCTGCTGACCCCCCGCTAGCGGCGCGGACCTCTCACGGCCGCACGCCGCCGGGAAAGCCGGTCCAGCGCAGGTCGGGCGGAAGATGGCTCATGTCGTTGAACATCACGACCGTGGGCGGCAGCCCGCTCCGATACTCGATGACCGTCAGCGCGGTGTTGGCGCTGTTGAGCCCGAGCCACCGCGACGGCGGCGCGTCCAGCGCGTGCCGCACCAGCCAGGCGATCTGGTAGGCGTGCGTCACCAGGACCTCGTGGGTGTCGGGCTGAGCCTTCTCGGGCGCCTTCGCGAACCGGGCGACCAGCGCCTCGGCCAGCCGGTGGCCCGAGGCCGCCTCGGTCTCGTCGTAGCCGTCGAAGAAGCCGGCCCAGGACGGCGGTGTTTCGGCCGGGGCGGGCACGTAGGGCACGTGGTCGACGAGTTCGGCGGCCTCGGCCACGGGCACGTCCGGCAGATGCCGGGAGAGCTCGTGCGCGCTCGCCGCGGCGCGTGACAGCGGAGAGTGCCACACGGCGCCGACCGGGAGGCCGGCGAGCCGTTCGCCCAGCAGCTCCACCTGCCGGCGGCCGACGCCGGTGAGTTCCCCGAACGCGTCGGCCGCGCCGTGGCGTGCCAGATAAAGGTGTCGTGTCGGCATGTTCAGGCGCGGGCGCGCGGCCCGCTTCCCCTTTCTCTGTGGTGGAAGGTCCGGTCACGTGTCCGTCGTCGTGACGGTGCCGCCGGTGCCGTCTACGGTGATGACGGCGCCGTCGCGCAGGCTGCCCGTCGCGTCCCGGACGCCGAGGACGGCGGGGATGGCGTGCTCGCGGGCGACGATCGCCGCGTGCGAGAGCACGCCGCCGGTCTCGGTGACGACACCGGCGGCGATGCGCAGCAGCGGCGTCCAGGCGGGGTCGGTGAAGGGGCAGACGAGGATGTCGCCCGGCCGCACCCGCGCGAAGTCGCCGGGGCCCCGGACGATCCTCGCGGTGCCGGTCACGGTCCCGTGGCTGCCCGGGGTCCCGGTGAGCGCGCCGGCCGGGGCGCCGGAAGGCGCCGGTGGCGGGAGTGTCGCGGTGACCGGCCGCGCCTGCAGAACCCAGACGCGGCCGCCGGCGATCGCCCACTCGATGTCCTGCGGCCCGCCGAGTTCGGCGGCGATGTCCTTCCCGAGCCCGGCCAGCCGGGTGGCGGTCGCGTCGTCGATCGCCGGTCGATCCCGCGTACGGGCGGGCACGTCGCGGGTGACGAGCCGCGCGCCGCGCCGGTCGAGGCGCGTGCGTTTGTCCGCGACGGTGCGGGTGACCGGCCCGTCCGCGGCGACGCGGTAGGAGTCGGGGGTGACCGTGCCCCCGACGACGCTCGGGGCGAGGCCGAAGGCCGCCTCGATCTCGGTCGCGCCGTCCGGGTCCGCGGGGGTGAACATGACCCCGGCCACCTCGGCGTCCAGATGACGTTGCACGATGACGGCCATGGCCAGATCACCGGGCGGCTCGGCGGCGGACCGGTAGCCGATGGCGCGGGCCGAGAACAGCGAGGCCCAGCAGGCACGTACGGCATCGCCGACGTCGCCGGCCCCGCGCACGGCGAGAAAGCTCTCGTGCTGACCGGCCGCCGACGCCTGCCCGGTGTCCTCGCCCGCCGCCGACGACCGCACCGCCACGGGCGGATCGCCCAGCTCGCCGAGCCCGCGTCCCAGCGCGTCGATCACGCTCGCGTGGACGGGACACGCCTCGATCGCCCGCCGGGCCGCGTCGCCGTCCAGGCTTGCGAGGCCCAGGTCGCGGACGGCGGCGCGGTAGACGGCGAACGGGACGACGAAGCCGTCGGGAACCGGCCGGCCCGCGCGGAGCAACGCGCCGAGCGCGCCGGCCTTGCCCCCGCACGTCTCGGCGACGGCCTCCTTGAGGGGTACGATCACGCGCGTCCTTTCAACGAAAAATTGACAACGTTTCGTTGAGTGTGGAGCATGAGGCGCATGGCACGCAACCACGACCCCGGTAGCGGCGCGCACGACGACCACGCCCAGGCGCGCCGCGAGCAGGACGCGCGGGAGCATCTCCTGAGCCTGGGGGCGGACGCGATCGGCGCCCGCCCGTGGCGGCCCGCACCCGTCCCTCCGTCGGCGGTCGACCTCGCGCAGTTCGCCCTCTGGCGCTCCGCCGACCTGGGGCCGGAGGGCATCCTGAGCGCGCTCGCCCTCCTGCCCGCCGCCCGCGCCGAGGTCGAAGGACTCGAGTCCGGCCTGTTGTTCACGGCCCGCGCCGCGGGGCTGACCTGGGCGCAGATGGCGCACGCGATGGGGTTCAACTCCCCGCAGGCGTGCCAGCAGCGATACATCCGCCTGACGACCCGACAGGACTCCGACTCATGACACCAGACTCCTCGCCGGACCTCCTGGTCCTGCACGCCGTGCGCATCACCGGGTTCGCCGACACGCCGGTGCTCGCCCGGCGGTACGGGCTGGACCCGGCCGAGACGAAAGAGGCGCTGCTCGACGCCGAGGCACGCGGCTGGGTCGCGCACACCTCCTTCGCCGGCGACGGAGGCTGGTCGCTGACCGAGCGGGGCCGCGCCGAGAACGAGCGCCTGCTCGCGGCCGAGCTCGCCCGGGTCGGCGGCGCCGAGGAGGTCCAGGCCGTCTACCGCGCGTTCCTCCCGCTGAACGGCCGCCTCCGCAAAGCCTGCACTGACTGGCAGCTCCGGCCCGCCGCCGGCGACCGGCTCGCCACCAACGACCACTCCGACCCCGCCTGGGACGCCGCGGTGCTGCGCGAGCTCGCCGCCGTCGGCCACGCGCTCACGCCGCTCGCCGACCGGCTCGGGAACGTGCTGACGCGCCTGCGCGGATACGACACCCGCTTCACCGCCGCGCTCACCCGCGCCCGGGCCGGGGACGGAGCCTGGGTCGACCGCACCGACGTCGACTCCTGCCATCGTGTCTGGTTCGAGCTCCACGAAGACCTCATCGCCACACTCGGCCTCGACCGGAACGCGCACCCCTGACCCAGTCCGTACGCGCGATGGATGAGTGATGCTCGCCGACCGGCCCGCCGACGTGCGCGACCCGCTCATCGCCCGCCATCCGGAGCCTGAACCGGCCGTGCCGGGATGCGTGAGCGCGGCAACCTCGCGGCCGGGCCGGTCCCCGGACCGGCCGCTGACCACCTTCACCGGCTGAGGCCGCGCAGGTCGTGGACGGCCCGGCCACCGTGATCGCCCCCGGGATGGCGTCCTCAAGACGGATGGAAAACATGACATAGGACGTCGGGTTTCAGACCGATCATGGGTTCACCGGTCGGCACCGACGGGGGCCGGGCACCACGGACAGACAAGGACCGCAATGCGCGAAACACCAGAAGATCTCAAGGAGCTTCAGGCCCTCCTGGACGCCTCGCTCTCCCGCTCCACCTCGCACCTGCGCTCGATCGTCACCACCGAGCGCACCCTGACGGCGGAGCAGCTCACCCAGGTCCTCACCGGCATGTGCACCCTCGCGCTCTCGACCGTGACGGCGAAGGGCGAGCCGCGGATCAGCGGTGTGGACGGGCACTTCCTGCACGGAAAGTGGCACTTCGGCACGGCGCCCGGCGCCGCCAAGGCGCGCCACCTCGCCGCCCGTCCCGCCGTCAGCGCCGCGCACATGCGCGGGGAGGATCTGGGCGTGTTCACCCACGGCACGGTGGAGATCCTCAACCCCCGGCACGGCGAACGGGACGCGGGCTGGCCGGACCTGCTCGCCTACCTCAAGAGCTTCTACGGCGACGATTCCTTCGACTGGGACGACGACGTGGTCTACTACCGGCTGCGTCCGCACTGGATGACCGTCTACGCCCCCGACGCCGACAAGCTCACCGCGGCGTCCCGGTCCTGATACGCGGCACGGGCGGGCATCGAGACCGGCCAGGTGCTGAGAGACCTGGTGAAGCGGCCGCTCAGTGCCATGGTGACGAGCGCCTGTGGACGGTCAGGAATTTCTCCAGGTGGGCGGCCAGCCTGATCCAGGCTGGCGGCCATGAAATCTCCAGGTAGACGGACACGTAAAGTCCAGGTGGACGGTCAGGTGAGAGGGACGACACCCTTT